>CAXXEX010000031.1:0-8064 GCA_963666915.2 Acidobacteriota bacterium | reverse complement strand
TCCCGTAAAAGGCGGAGCTCAGGGTGGTTTTCGACCGGTCCTGATTTTGAGCCATAATGTTTTTAACGACCGGTCTGGTACCGTAATTGCCGCTACCGTAACCAGCCAGGACCAGAAGGCAGGATTCCCGCTGACTCTGGAGCTTTCAGATACAAAACTCACCAGGAAGTCCTGGGTGAAAATCGGTCAGATGCGTACTTTATCGACAGGGAGAATCGGGGGTAAACTGGGGACTGTTTCCCCTGAAGAACTGCTGAGAGTCATTGAGGGATTAAATGAAATAATCGGGGATTGAAAACGATATTCGAGAGATAATTGCAGGTAATCTTCGACATAGGGAAAAACAAAAATATGAAAAAATTATTACTCCAGCTTTGTTTAATCCTGGTGATAGTGTCTGCAGCTTTTGCCGGAACCTCTGAAACCAACATGACCGGAATTCCTGACCAGGTCCGGGCCCAGCAGATCCGGGACATGAAGTTTGGAATGTTTATCTGCTGGTCATTCAGCACCTTCTCCGGGCAGGAATGGACCCCGACCCTGGATAAAAACCCTTCCTACTTCCGGGCTACTGGCTGTGATACCGACCAGTGGTGCGAAACCGCCAGGGATGCCGGAATGAACTACATTCTATTCCTCACCAAGCACCACGACGGATTCTGTCTCTGGGACACAGCCACAACTGAGAAGAAGGTCACCAACAGCCCTTTGGGAATAGATGTCCTGGCCCAACTGAGGAAATCATGCGACAAGTACGGCATCAAACTGGCGCTTTATTTCTCCGAAGGCGACTGGAACTGGCCGGGAGCCGTAGACGGGAAGGGCTGGAGAGAAGGGACCAGCCGCAACCCGGAAATCAAGAAAGCCCAGCTGAAGGAGCTCCTTGCCAATTACGGCCCCATTGAATTCTGGTGGATGGACCATGCTGTCGGGGACGGCGGGTTGAACCATACCGAAACTGTTGAATGGATGCACCGGTTCCAGCCCGACACCTTCGTGGGATTCAATCACGGAGAGCCGGCCGGACGCCTCTGCCTGCGGGAAAGAGGCCGGCCGGGCAAGCTGGGTGATGCTTCCGCTACCAAATATAATAAAGAAGCTGAAGCGGAGTACCAGGGATATCTTGCTGCCGAGTTTACCTATCCAATCCTACCGGAGCATGAGGGCGGAGCCGACTGGTTCTATTCCCTGCCGGAACATGACAATCTTTGCCATCCAGCGTCGAAAATTTATGAGGACTATGTCGGTGCCGTGGAGTACGAAAATATTTTCTCGATCAATGTCGGCCCTGATTACACCGGCCGCATCCGCGACATCGATGTCAGGACGCTCCGTGAAGCCGGCGAAATGATCCGTCGTGGCTTTGAGTAAAGTTTGTGGCCGGGAGCATCCCTGCTTTCCGGTCCCGAAGGGACAGATTGTAGCTGGAGCTGCCAGTTCCAGTAATCCAGATTCCCGAATTGAGTCGAAAGAATTAAACGCAGAGGCGCAAGGTCGCAGAGGCGCAGATAAAATATCCACAAATAAACTCTTCCCGCGTCCTTGCGTCTTCGCGTCCCTGCGTTAATGTTCCCTTTCCCGATTCCCGAACACGATTACGACACCGATAGCCGCTTCGCTGACAACGACAACGAAATATTCATGGCTAGGCAGAATTTTCTTTACTTTACACATTAATACCAATATTATTATGTGTAGATTTATTGAGGAGGTTGACACATGGCTACAAACCTGGCAGTAGATGACTCGCTTATAGAAGAAGCCAAGAGCATCGGGAAACACAGCACCAAAAAAGATGCTGTGACCGAAGCTCTGGTGGAATATATCCAGCGGCGAAAGCAGTCGGAGATTCTAGATATCTTTAATACAATTGAATATGATCCGGACTATGATCATAAGCAGCAGAGAGCCAAAAAATGAAGATACTTGTTGACACCTGCATATGGTCGATGGCTCTCAGGAGAAACACTCCCCGGGATAATAAATATGTTCAGGAATTGAAAGAACTTATTCAGGAGGTCCGGGTGCAGATGATTGGTCCAATCCGGCATGAATTATTGAGCGGAATCAAGTCGGAAAAACAATTTAAACTTTTAAGTGACCACTTGGCGGCATTTCCAGATTTGGAACTGGAAACCAAAGATTTTGAGCTGGCTGCTGATTATTATAACCTTGCCAGAAAAAATGGAGTCCAGGGATCAAATACAGACTTTCTGATCTGCGCCATATCCAAAAGACGGGACATGCCAATTTTTACTGCTGATAAAGATTTTGTTCATTTCAAAACCTTTCTCCCTATCGCATTCCACACGCCCAGGATATAGATTGTTTTCAGATCAGCCTGATTTAATGCGGAGTATCCAATTTCTAATTGTTTGGAGGAAAGGTTGTTGAAGTATGTCCCTGAGAAAGCAGGCCGAAATAGCCGCGGCCATTCGGCTTGAGGAAATAAAGGGAAAAGGTATTTTTCGGCCTGCGCCACCTGGATACGCAATTGACCCCGACAGCAACCTGATTCCCGGAATAGTTCGAGACGATTTCTGGGATGACCTCAAGGGTGGGGACGGCGACGAACTCAGTGATAAGAACGGAAGGCCCGCCAAATTTTGCGCGGCCTATTCTTCATCCGCCCTGGCAGTCAATGCTTTCGGGCCTTTTCGGCGGTTTCCTGAACGGTTATCGCTTCTCGGTTTTTCAGGGTTCAATGAAGCTCAGTTCGAATGCAAGTGTCCAACCGGTCTGCATGGAAATCCTCCCAATCTCGATTTCCTTGTCAGGAACGAAGATCTTGTGGTTGGTATTGAATCGAAGTTTCTCGAACCGCTTTTTACCAAGACCGCCAATTTTAAGGACAGCTATAAGGCGTTGGTGGCCGAAGAGGCTGACTCAAAATGGAACAGGGCCTACCAGGAATTAAAGTCTGAACCGGGCAGATTCACCTTTCTCGATGCTGCTCAACTGGTGAAACACTCCCTGGGATTAAGGCATACCTTTCCTGATACGAGGCAGATAATTCTTTTCTATGTCTACTGGGAACCCTCAAACGCCGACAGGTTCAGCGAATTCGTTGATCATCGCCAGGAGATTTCGGAATTTTCCGAATGGGTCAGCGGCGGAGATATCCGGTTCGAGTCACGTTCCTATCCTGATCTATGGCAGGAATGGGAGACAAAACTGAGCTGGCCAGGCGTGGCATCCCATATCTTTGCTCTCAGGGAGCGCTACGAGTTCGAGATTTGAATGCTTTTAAGAGTTAAATAAACAAGCAGATATTTCCATAAAACTCTATTATTTTCAACTGAATTTAGTTGGATGTCTCGTTCATGGAAGGAAGAGTTTCCACCGGAAGTCTGTTGTCAGATTGTAGTGCTCTAATAGTATTTAGCGTTTTAATTCATAATATGTACACGAATAAAACGGGTCAGGAGAAATGATTACTTGTCAGGAGTAATAATGAAGGAATGTGAGTACTTAAAACGCCGTGATGAATTACTTGGAATCCGCATGGATTCCTTCAATTCGTTTGACAAGGCTATTCTAACCTTAGCTACAGGAAGCCTGGCTCTTTCTGTAACTTTTCTTGAGGAAATAGGTAAGCCGTTTAGTGTTGTTACATTTGGATTAATTCTTGGTGTATGGATTGCGTTTTTATTGGTCATTTTTTTAAACCTTCTAAGTTATTATTTTGCACGTGTGAATATGGACAAGAAGATATCCGATCTTGATCAGCGATATCGCAAGGAACTTGAGAATAACGAACCTGACAAGAATTCCGAGCCCTTTTTTTTGGCAAAAGCGAGCGACCTCTTGGTGTAACACCGGAGCATTGATTCTGTTTTCTTTAGGCGTCTTATTTTTCGTGATTTACATTGCAAGTATTCAATACCGAAATTACCAACTTATTCAATCCTCAACGACAACGGAGATAATAATGTCTGATTATTCAAAAAATTTGGAAGGGGGGAAGACTGAAGCACCTCAAGCCGTTTCGCAGACTTCCCAAAATACTGTGAGTCCAAACAGCGACTTCACAACTCATGGCGCAACCGAAGCACCTCAAGCTGTGATTCGTCCAGAGAAACCATCTAGTGAATCCGGGGGAGGTTCAGAGAAGTCTGAGTGATCCATCTGAAAATAGGCTTAACAATTGGGTAGAACCTGATAAGAAGAAGGCAAAAAAAGGATTTTGTCTTTTCGAAGTTGGGAATGCTTGGAGGAACAGAGTCTGGCAATTGTCGATAGTGTCAGCCAATAGTTAGTTTTTATTAAATGGGAATAGAAACATTGAAGGACAATTGAACTTATGGAAAATAGCGATCTGATTGCATTAACCTCAGTTTTTGTAGCTATTCTGGCGGCAATTTATGCTCGGTGGGCAGTAACAGAAATGCGAAAAGGGAATGAGATAGCCGTACGGGTGGCCCTGCAATCTCGGCGCCTTTCTGTGTACAGAGATTTAAAAGAATTTCTTCACTTCTGCTCTACTTATAAAACGATGCAATCGTTAGAGATGGTAAACGGAACAAGAAGTTTAGTGGAGCAGATTGAATCATTTAAGTGGGGAGTTGAACAACATGGGCCTTTGGATATGGATATGGTCGAAGTGGTAATTGAAAATGCTCAAAAGAAAGCTTGGCAGCTTCAGAGGTTATTAGATCGTTTGAAAGGACCCGTTGCTAAACCTATCGGAGAAGAATTAGAAACCTGTGAAAACAATATCGATGAGCTTATTGACTGGTTTGGCGAAATGGAAAACGAATTAAAGGAAAAAGCTAAACCTTATTTGAAGATGTCTTAGAGGGAATACGGAAATCAAAAAAGAAATTTTAAGGATCTGATTTTTAAACAGAGAATCTGCAACATTCTGCAGAGGAATTTATATGCAAAAGTATTTCTACTACAATCCTGTGAAGGGGTATGACATCTCCTGTGATAAACCTAAATCATTGGATATAGACTCCGCAATTATAATGATGGTTAAAACTATTGGAGACGAGCCCGAATCTTTTTTTGGAGTAATTAACTTAGATGACGTGACGCTCCAGTTTTATTTAGAGGATTCAAACGACAGAATTAGGATGGAAATTCCGGTTCCTGAGAAGGAAGGTTCGTACGCTAAGTATGTAGATTTAAATAAAGCAGTAGAAACCGTGAGACAGCTTAAATGTAATTTTTGTCTTAATGATTTTCCCGATTTGAAATTTGAAAAGTGGTGAGCTCTTAAAAGTATCAATGGAGAATCCAGCATTTCATGTTATATCGCATGGTTTTCTATCTATGATATTAAGCGATTTATCCTATCTGTCTTTTACAGCCCTGATACCCTTCCACACCTTTAGCACACAGCACGGCCCTATTCACCGCAGCGGCCATGGCTTCGGCGGCCAGGGCGCCGACCTGGCTGAGGTTGGGGTATTCGACCTTCCCGGTGGAGAGGGCGAAGATGGTGTCTCCGTCCATGGTCAGGTGAACCGGATTTATGGAGCGGGCCAGGCCGTCATGGGCCATCTGGGCGACCTTGGTGGCTTCGGTTTTGTTGAGTTTCACATTGGTGGCGACAATTCCGATGGTAGTGTTTTCACCTGCCGCTGCTTTGAAGCGGGTCAGTTTCCGCGTTTTGATTTGTTCGGCGGCATTAATGAAGCCTTTTTCATTCCTGGCCCCGGCAATTATTTTCCCGGTTGTCGGATCGATAACATCTCCGACGGCGTTAACGGCAACAACAGCTGCCACGACCATATCTTCTATCTTGAAGGATGCCGTACCGATTCCAGATTTCATGGCGAATTTCGAACCGAACATCTTGCCGACCGTGGCTCCGGCCCCGGCTCCGACATTACCTTCGGCCAGGGTTTCACTCGAGGCAGCCTGGCAGGCCTTGTAGCCTGATTCACTGTCCGGCCTGATTCTAGGATCACCTAGACCCAGATCATAGAGGATGGCAGCCGGGACAATCGGCACAACTCCGTTTCCGGTAGGGAATCCGATATTCTTCTCTTCCAGGTACTGCATTACACCCGAAGCGGTATCCAGCCCGAAAGCGCTTCCACCCGAAAGGACAACTGCATGGACCTTCTGCACGGTGTTTACCGGATCCAGCAGGGCGATCTCCCTGGTTCCGGGAGCTGAACCCCTGACATCCACTCCGCATACTGCTCCTTCCGGGGTCAGGATAACCGTGCAGCCGGTAGGCCTGCGGGTGTCGGTGTAGTGCCCGGCCATGATGCCGGGAACATCGGTGATGCATCCGGTATTTCCGGCAATGCCTGAGCCGATTGCCGCAGCCGATCCGGAAGAAACAGCTGCCGCGGTTACAGCTGCACCGAACTGCCTGCGGGTGAGGCCGCCGGTTGGAAATGAAGAAGGTACAGGATTTGCGTTATTCAGTCCGGATTCTTTTTTCATACGTTAATCACCTTTTGTGTCCGGCCAGGTTTGATCCGGGATGGGAGATTCATAACGGGTTGATCTCCGATCCCGGATTAAAAACCAGGCAGAAGTGTAAGCCGAATCCTGTATCCCTCTTTACGAGGGATGGTGATCATTCATCTAGGGAACGGATTGCTCCGCTCCTCGAGCGACCTACCCGCCCCATATGCACTCAAAGAGTGCGCGAACCGGGCCGGTTCTTCAGGGGCCTATTTGGTCTTGCACCACGTGGGGTTTACCATGCCTTTCCTGTCACCAGGAAAGCGGTGGGCTCTTACCCCGCCATTTCACCCTTACCCTTTCGGGCGGTATATTTTCTGTGGCACTTTCCGTAGGGTTACCCCTCCTTCCCGTTAGGAAGCACGCTGCCCTGCGGTGTTCGGACTTTCCTCCCCCCGGGTTAAACCGGGCGGCGATCACCCCTTCTGCCTGACTAATTGTCAATTATAGATGTACAGGGGGTAATGTGTGAAATTTATGGGAAAGATATTTGCGGCGGGAGCTGGCAACTTCCGTACTGCAGGCGTCCTTGCCTGTAGCTTGTACCATGTCCATCCTGGGCATGGAAAATCCATCAACTCAGAGACGCCAAGGCGCAGGCGCAGAGAAACAGGGATGTTTCCATTCCCGACTGGAGCTGGCAGCTCCAGCTACGAAGGGCTCGCACTTACAGCGCTCGCGTAGGGGCTTGTTTATTACTAACCCAGGGTTCCGCTGGAGGCTTGCCTGCGTCTGCGCCTCCTTTGCTCCACCCTGGGCTAAAATCCCGGGACCTTTGGCCCGGGATTATCGGGCTTCCAGCCCTAACTTGTGGATGCCGCCTTCGGCGGCGTTATTTTATGCAGAAATAGAAATCTAAGTTCCAGGCACCTACTGCCACTTGTAGCTCAAAGTATAGCTGATCTCCAAATTAATATCAGATGAAACGGCACCGAAGGTGCCAACAACAAGTCCGGGCCATCAGGTCCGGATCTTAAATAGCCCAGGGCGGAACCCTGGGAAAGGGTATCCAAAATAAACAGGCGAGCGCTGTAAGTGCGAGCATTAATGAATTTTAACCTTCGACTTCGATTCGCGCATACGATTACGATAACGATAGCCGCTAAGCTGACAACGACAACGATCCGAAAAAACAGAACGTGCAACTTGCGACTTGTGACCTGTAACTATCTACGGCCAATAAACCCTGATCGCAAGGTAAACTGAAATTACAATAAATCCGATAAGGGCATTATATTCCCGGTTGTACATGAACCAGTACCTGGAAAACCCTATGCCTTTGGAAGGGATTCTTGAGGGAAACCTGGGAAGCATCAGTGGTACCAGGCTTTTATACTCCCGGTAATCCTCCCCGGCTGAGACACTCAGTTCGTTCTCCTCTTTTTTCATAACTGGAATATATATGAGCAAGAACAGCGGAACAAACAGCAGGATCAGCCAATAGATCCCTGAGGCGAGACACAGGCCGGAACCCATGATCAGCGAACCCAGGTAAAGCGGATTCCGGGTCCAGCGATAAGGGCCGGATACCGTAAGTTCCTTATGTTTGCGGAGGTGACCGGCGGCCCAGATCCTGATTGACAGCCCGGAAAAACCAAGAATCAGCCCGGGTACCAGTACCGGCAGGGTCGGGTG
>CAXXEX010000030.1:0-42843 GCA_963666915.2 Acidobacteriota bacterium | reverse complement strand
GGTTCACTTCCCTGAGTTTGCTTCCTTATACTATATATTCATATAAGGATGATACGGCTTTCACCGTAACGGGTTCCCCCATTCGGACATCCCCGGTTCTTCGCTCGCTTGCAGCTACCCGAGGCTTTTCGCAGCTTGCCACGTCCTTCGTCGCCTTTCCGCACCAAGGCATCCACCATTAACCCTTAGTAGCTTGACCTGAAATTTACGCATTTCCAAAATTTCATGCCCAACTATCTGTGGTTTTGTATTTTTTGCCCTTCTATCCCAATTTGTTAAACATCTGCGCCGCCCTCTCAGCCGCGGCTCACTGCCAGTACCTTCGTACCGATTTGCGGAATAATACAGACTTTCTTTCACATATTCAAGTTTTGCCGACAACTTTTTAACAAGATATTTCCTGCCGCTGTCCCTGCCCCCATGTCAATAAATTCGCGGTAGATTATTACCGGGCAATAACTGTATCCATTGTATGGCTTTCAGTGATATCAAGTTTCATAATCAGGAATCCATTCCAGCGCGTCAAACTCTAATCTTTCGTCACAAAAAAATCACAGAGTAATATGCCTCCGAACCGAATCTATGACAACTACATATCTCCTTGCCTTTTCAATATTAAGTCAATTTGATGGTTGAAAAATCCCGGGTTTTGATACAGTATTCGGTAATGCCCTCAGACAGCAAACCAAAAAACAGCCTCGGACAGAAACTACTGGCACTCTCGGTTCATACCCTCACCGCATTAGGCTCAGTCATCGGTTTAATTGCCTTTGCTGCCGCAGGCCAAGGGGATTGGAGCACGGTTTACCTGCTTATGCTCATTACTGTTTTGATTGATTCGGCTGACGGAACCCTGGCCAGAACATTCAGGGTTAAGGAATTGCTCCCTCAAATAGACGGATCCCTCATGGACAACCTGGTGGATTTCGTAAATTACTCCCTGCTTCCCGCTTTTGTGCTGCTGATCTCTCCAATCCTGCCGGAACAGTTTCGCTTGATTGGCGCTGCAATGGTGCTAATTTCCTCCTGTTTCCAGTTTTCCCACACCAATGCCAAAACACCGGATCATTTTTTCCGGGGATTCCCCTCTTACTGGAACATTCTTGTCATTTACCTGGCCCTGCTTGAAACCTCTCCCCGGACCAGCCTGGCCGCCGTCATAATCTGTACGATTCTCACCTTTGTTCCAATATATTATGTATATCCTTCCCGTACTCCCTTCCTGAGGAACCTTACTCTCTGGCTCTCATTGCCCTGGATTATCATGATGTTTGCGGCAGTTATGATTCCCAGCTCTCTCTCTTATCCGGTTTCTGCGGACATGGTTGCTTTTTATTCCCTTTATTACATAATCTACTACCTGGCTTTGAGCCTCTATCTGACTTTCCGCAGAATCAGTTCCGGGCACATCAGCGGAAACCACACAGGATAGGACTTGGCTCATGGACAGGCCCGGCAATAAAACTCAACTTAAAAAAGCCTTCATTGGCAAAATCCCCCTACCCGTATTCGGGCTTCTGTTCCTGATGCTGTCGGTCGGGGCATGGCTCTATATAACAGATCACGATGTCCACTGGCCGGGTTTTGCCGCCATAATGGTTTTCTACCTTCTTATTTTTTCTTTAGGCAGTTTTGCTTCCAGCAGGTTCTCCGACAATTCGATAGATGACCTGATGTTAGCCGGAAGGAGACTCCCCCTGGGACTGGCGGTTTTGACCATGAGCGCCACCTGGGTCGGCGGCGGCTATATCAACGGCAGTGCTGAATACACCTATTCCAACGGCCTTGTCTGGGTCCTGGCTCCCTGGGGATACTCCTTGAGCCTTATCATCGGGGGGCTGCTTTTTGCCGCTCCCATGCGGAGCAGGGGCTACAGGACCATGCTGGATCCCCTGCAGCAGAGATTCGGGAAAAAAGCATCTTCCCTCCTCTTCCTGCCCGCTGTGACCGGAGAGCTCTTCTGGTCAGCCGCTATTCTTGTCGCTTTGAGTACAACCTTCGCTACGGTACTAAACCTTGATAACCGGACATCCATAATTATCTCGGCAATTATTGTTGTTGCCTACACGGTGATTGGCGGCCTATGGGCGGTTGCCTTTACAGACGTATTACAACTGGGAATCATCTTCATAGGGCTCTGGATAATTGTCCCGGCCGCCCTTCCACAGGTCGGAGGATTAGACAAGCTCCTGGCTGACTACTCCGCTTCCACAGGTTCCCTGGGGGGCATCATTCCGCCCTGGGACTGGAAAACTGATCCCAACTGGGGAAACCAGTTCTGGAACTGGTGGGACTACCTGCTCCTTTTGGCCCTGGGAGGCATTCCCTGGCAGGTTTATTTCCAGAGAGTCCTGGCGGCAAAGTCCGCCGCGGCAGCAAGGAACCTCTCTATCCTGGCTGCCTTTATCTGCCTTGCAGCCGCTGTCCCTGCCATACTGATCGGAATGATCGGCCGGCTTATACCCTGGGGGACAGGAGCCTATCCCCCGGCACCGGAGAATGCCTCCAGCATTCTGCCCTATGTCATCCAATACTGCACCAATCCGTTAATTGCTGCCATCGGACTGGGGGCAGTTGCCGCCGCGGTCATGTCCTCAATGGATTCCTCCATACTCTCGGCTGCCTCAATGAGCAGCTGGAATATCTACCGGCTTATGCGGCGTGAGCCCCCCACTCCTTCAGAGATGAAAAAAGTCCTGCATTCCTGCATCATAATTGTGGGGATAGCAGTAACTTTGCTGGCATTGAAGATTCAGAGCGTCTACGAACTGTGGATCCTGTGCAGCGATTTTGTTTACTGCATTCTTTTCGCCCAGCTTCTTTGCGCGATACATGATCCCAAGGCCAATCGGATCGGCTCCCTGGCAGGTATGGCTGTATCTTTCGTACTCCGGTTCGGCGGGGGGGAGCCGGCTCTCGGAATCCCCAGGATTATTCCCTATCCCATGATCGGGGAAGACGGCTCCGTTCTCTTTCCGTTTCGGACACTTTCAATGCTGGCAGGACTGGCCGTAATCATCCTGGTCTCAAGGCTGACCGGAAAAAAATGTCCGCCGACTGCCCTGCAGAGGGTGGATTGAAGAAGACCTTGAACTTCACATCTCCTCACTGGAGCGAGCCGCTCCAGCCACTTCCGCCACAATCGTCACCTGTCAGGTTTCCTTACTGGAGCCGGCGGCTCCAGCCACAACCATCAATTGGAAGCCATGGCTTTTTCAAGAGCCTGGGTGGTTGTTAAATACTTGACCTTCATGTTGGCAGACTCCCATTCCGGAAGAGCGCCCTGTTCCAGGTAACCCAGGTATCTTTCCATAACCTGAGAAAAATGGGCTTCGTGCCCGACCCTGAACTCAGCCGGAATTGTCACCTGCCACCCGACCTCTGTTTCAACCAGCTCAAGTCCCGGATAACTCTTCTGAAGCTTTTCCATGCTGCTGCTCAACGCGGAAGCCAATTGATCTTTCTCCACCCCGGCGGCCGGTTCCACATAAAGCTCCGGCTGGTATCCCTGCTCGGCACCCTGCCGAATGATTATGTTGGCCCTGCTGCCTCTCATAACGGAATAGTGGGTATCCTTGGCCCCTTCCGGAGCCTGGTAGTTCCATTTCACAACCACCCGGCTGTTAATTCCTTTCAGGATGTAGTCGATCTGCCCGTTGGCAAAACAGAGCAGCTCCCCTTTTTCATTGAGGCTCCCCCGCAGGTAATCAGGAAATTCAGCAACACCGGTTACTTTTTCGAACTGCTCCCGGCTGATCACAGTCGGCCATCGTTTCGCCCCTGTAATCTCTATATCCTCTTCGCCGATCGCCTGCTCAGGAAAGGTTTCCCACATGATCAGGTCGAGCAGGTGATTGGTGACATCAGCAATGCCTTCACCCTGCTGGCTTACGTCAAAGGCCCAGGCCGGGCGCTGCAGGGGCTTCCCGCTGACGTACTTGAAAAAATGATGCACGCTCTCCTTTATAATCGCGGGGTCTTCGGGAGTGCCCTGTACCAGGTCCCCGGTCACCTCCGTAATATGGGCCAGCTCTTTCTGCAGGATGGTAGTGATCTCGGAGCGCTCGGTCATAATATCGTAAATAAGGACATTATTGGCCTCAGCTATTTCGAATGCTTCAAGAAGCGTCGCGTAACCCTCGGCATCAATGCACATGGGCTTGTCGGCAAAAACATTCAAGCCGGCTTCAACGCAGGCCTTGATATACTCCGGCTTCCTCTTGTTGTTTCCGGCCAGGACCACCAGGTTGCCTTTCTTTTCTTCCAGCATTTTTTCAAGGAAATCCTCACCGGTGTAGACTGTCTCCTTCCAACTGGTCGGGTCGTCCGGACTGGAATTATAGCTATTGACCAGGCCAAGGTGGGCCTCCACTTCAAAACCCTCAGGAGCATACACATACACTTCCGGGCTTATCTGCCGATACATCTTCTTCTGCACCAGGGCGGAGTGAAAATGCCCCGGGTCCAGGGTTACCAGGCGGATGGAAGGCTCTCCCTGGCTTTCAGACGGATTTTCCTTAGACATATCCAGTGTAGTTTTACATCCTGTAAATGCGACCATAAAACAAATTGCCAATCCCAAAATCCTTGTTCCTCTGCTCATTACGAATTGTCCTTGCAAACCGGATTTCCCGGTATAAAATTCGCCATTGTGATTTGATGACGGAATTATTAATTAGTTACTAAATCTCACTTTTATTATCAATATTGACCGATGGCATTGACGCTGCTTCCAGTCAGGATAATATCCAATCATTCTAACCGCAGAGAGGGAGAATGACAATTTCTATTACTGCCTTAAATTCGGTTTTGCCTGGAAGTAATAGCATGGACGGGGATGCTATCCAACTAATCCCGCGCGAGCCTTAACAGCCTGGAATCAGCAGCTCATTCCCGTGGAGACTGGAGCAGATTAAAATGCCCTCGGCACCAGCCCTACCTTTCAGCAAGCAGGGCCGCGATCTGGGCCTGCCGGGCGAGATTCATGGAATCTCCCAGGATACGGGCGGCTTCCTGCGGACTGTGGAAACCGGTGCTGTTTTCTGAGGACACAAAATCCCAGCGCAGGGACGCCCTGCGCTGAAGTTTCATCGCCCCTGCCAGATCGTCATCCGAAATGCCGGCAGACCTTGCTTCCGCAATCGTGTCTATGGCGTCCACAATTGCTTCCTCGGAGCTCCTGAGGAGTGCGGCGGTTTTATGCTGGATCTCAAGAACCCTTTCTTCCAGTTCTTTTTCATCCCACTGGTGACAGGTCTGGCAGGATTCGTTCACGTGGGTCAGGGGGCTGCGGATCCAGTGATCCGAAACCTTCACGCTTCCCTGGCGAATAAAGGGCATATGACAGTCAGCGCAGGCAACACCGGAACGGGCGTGGATGGAACTGCTCCACATTTCAAACTCCGGGTGCTGCATTTTAAGCATCGGGGCCCCGGTTTCCTTGTGGGTCCAGTCAGCAAAATCAATTTCCTCGTAATATTCGTCTATATTGTCAATACTCAATCCCTTGGTCCAGGGAAAAGTAAGCAGCTTATCTTCACCTTTAAAATAGTATTCAACATGGCATTGAGCACATACATAAGTACGCATCTCCTGCCGCGTGGCCTGCTCAAGGTCTATTCCCCGGGCGGCCATGGCGTTTTTGAAGGCCGGCCTGGTTATCCGCAGGTCCATGGTTTCAGGATCATGGCAGTCAGCACAGGAGGATCCCGTCATAAGGCTTGGCTTCAACTCGTTATAGGGAGTCCTGTTGAAATCAGCCCAGCCCATCTTCTCGATCAATGCCGGGACTTCGGCCGCGTGACAGTTGGCACATGCTCCAGGCTGGTCCACGATTTTGGTCCTCTGGGTATTGGCCTGGTCTATGGCGGCGTAGTAATGGCCCCTTTCCTCGTTATGGTCAACGGCAAAGGAATACCCGTTCCAGATCCTTTTCATGGCCGGCACCTTTTCCAGTTTGCTGTAGGGAGTGGATCCTCCATATTCAGTTTCTCCGTAATCCAGTTCGGTTTTTACAAACAGGTCATATTCCATGGGAAAATTACGGCCCCAAACCTCAGGATCAATCTCCCCCTCACCGACCTCAACTACATTAAGGGGATACTGAAAGGCTTCCTCCTTGCGATCCTGGATATTGAAAAGCAGGGCCAGAATGGCTGCGGTCGCGGCACCGGCGGCAAAAAACGCCCCAACGTAAACAAGTAGTATCCAAACTGGTTTGTTTTTCATCATCCGGTCCTTCCTATTTTCTCCTGTGATGGCCAACATGGCTGTGGCAATGGAGGCAGTCGATATTTTCACCGTTGAGGCCCGCTCCCATTAATCCGGTCACGTCCTGGTGGCAGTTAAGACAGGCGTTCTGAACGATATCCCGGTTGAAACTCTTTATTTTCAGAGGTTCAGGAAAATTACCCGTAGTAAAGGCTACACTGTGATTCCATCCGTTAACGGCCTTCACCATGTATTTACCCAAAAAATCCCGGGGAGTGTGGCAGTCATTGCAGGTAGCCGCGGAATGGTGGCTGGTGCGGACCCATACATCATAATGCTCTCTCATGATGTGGCAGTTTTTGCAGGCTACAGGATCATCCTGTAAATAGGATGTCCCCTGAGCGTAATAAAACGTGAATCCGGAAAGACCGGCAATCAAACCAAGACATGCTGCCAGGAATAATAACGTCCACTTGATATAACCTCTTTCCCGGCAGTTGCAATGCACTTTCCAACTCCTTGGACGCTTCCCATAAAACCTGACAAAATTGGTCCTCTTTCAAACACTATAATAGGAAAAGGCAAGATTAACCAGCATTTTTCTTTCCGATACCCAAAACAGATGCGCCGGAAAACTCAGCTTTCGGTTGTTTTATCCACGCGCCAGAAACTGAATAGTGAAGGGAAGAGAAACAGATCGACAATGACCGCCAGGAACAAACCTAACGCATAGGCAGCATAGTCGAGGGGATCAAAGGTGCTGCCGAATATGTCAATCCCAAAATACTGGAAGGTTTCCACTGTGAAGCCGATCATCAACACCGGCAGGGCCTTGACGTACCAGGGACGCAGCCAGTCTATTCGTGAGTCCTGGGGACAAAGCAGGAAATAGAGGGCAAACGGCAGCATGATATCTATCAGATATCCATTGACAAAATCGGGAAATGGACCGGAGTAGGATGGTCCGGTCACAAAGTGCAGTAATCCCACCGGCAGGGCTATGCATACCGTAACAATCGATTTCATATGCTGCCTGTTTATGGCTTCCCGGCCCGAATTCATCATACCCTCTCTTCCCTGCTCTGCAGCCCCTTCAATTCCAGTTTCCATAGAACTACCTGGTCATAATCTCTCCAGCAGCACGCTGAAACCGCCCCGGATTCTGAGACTCTCAACCTGCCTGAATCCGCAATCCTCAGCCAGGGATACAGAGGATTCAAACTCATCCTTTGCGAGATGACCGGATGGCTCAGAAAAAAGCATCCTGCCTCCCGGTTTCAGGACCTTGTGAAGCTCCCCGAAGAGTTTTCCCTGGTCAGGAACTTCGTGGGCGGCGGCAAACAGCAGCACAAAATCAATCCGGTTATGGAATTTCCCCAGGTTCATGTCCGGGCTTGATAGCAGGAAAGGTTCAATTAGATTGCGCACATTTGCCCTTTTCGCCCGTTTTACCAGTCGAGTAAGCATACCGTCCTGGATGTCCACGCAGACTACCCTGCCTTGAGTGCCTACCGCCCGGGCCATCGGGAGGCTGAAGAAACCCATGGCACATCCGAAATCCAGGGCACTCATCCCCCGCCTGATATAAGGCTTCAATATCTTATCCGGATTCTGTACCAGCCTCCGGAGAGGATTCAATAACATATACCCTATCCATACCGGGCAAATCTTACCGGCCATTTTCCTTGCACTCCTCTCCCCGGAAAATTCCTGGCTCATTCATGACACCAGCTTGCCTCCCATCTTCCGGGCCTTTTTAAGGCTTCTCTCTGAAAGCTCCTGTCCCTTTTTGTTTACCAGTCCTTCCCAGAACACACCGGACGGCTTCGCTCCGAGCAGTTCTGACAACTGTTTCAGCGCCCCAACCGCGCCGGTAAAATACCGACCTATCAAAAAAGGTGCGGCCGAGGATGAGACAAGAATCGACTTCCTGGGCTTTGATTTTATCCTTCCCTTGGGAGCCGGTTTACCCCAGGGCCAATAGCCATATCCCACGCAGCGCTCCATGAACCGCCTGGTCAAGGCATTCAGGTTGCCGCAATTCACCGGAGCCCCAATGACCAGGTATTCAGAGGAATCAACCTTCTTCAATAAGATCTCCAGGTCATCCTCAATAACGCATTTCCCCCTCTCAAGGCCTGGTTCCTGCATACAGGAGCGGCAATTGCGGCAGAATTCTATCCGGTAATCCAGGAGATAGATTTTTTCAACTTCAGCCCCCTTTTCTGCGGCGCCCCGCAGAACTGAGGTGACGGCTGAATCAATAATTCCATCTTTCCGGTAGCTCCCGACAATCCCCAGTACTTGTTTCCCCGATTTTTCTTGCATCCTTTCTCCCTTTGACTCGGCTGCCTGCTAATTCCTGTTATTCATTTCAATCCGTAATTGAACTCCGCTCTCCCTGAATCCGTATCTACAGTAGATCGAATATAAGGATTCTCATATTCTTAACACAAAACAAGGAGACGCTAAAGAGAATTATCAGTAAAGATCCTGATATTTAAACCTATACAGTCATTGACTTTCCATACAGGGAAATGTAGATATTGTTAAAAAGGAGGTCCTCATGTTCTTAACCTTGCTTGTTGTAACCTTTTTAATCGCTTTCGCAGTCTCCTTCCTGGTAACGGTTGTCTTTAAAAAACCGTTAAACACTATTCTGGCCAGAATCGTCGACGAGGAGATCGGCTCAGCTTGGTCGCGCTATCTGACATTCGCAATTTATGTAGTGGGGATTTCAACCGGTGTCCGGGTATGGGACCTGGAAAAATACATCACCCCGGTAAAAAAAGACGCGGAGATCATTGTACTGAACATGGACCGCTGGATACTGGAGGTTTACCGTACCGTGATCGGCACACTTCAGGGTATCGCATGGATGCTGTTGATATTCTTCGTATTTTCACTAATAGCCTATGTAATCGTGCGGATCTTTGAAAAAGCCAAGGCTCAGTAAGCAGGTTTTTGTTTACTGAGCCTTCTTCAATTCATTAGGATTGATCTCCTCCTGGTTCCATAGACGACCCAGCAGTTCATCCGGAATCCTGACTACCCGGGCTATTGTCTTCTGGGTCGCGGAGATGTACAGCCCATCCTCCCAGATAAAATCAGGATAACTAATCCTCACTTCGGGATCTTCAGCATAGATGACTGCCACCGGCTCCCCCCAGTGAATCACTTTCCCATCCGGGGAGTCGTGTTCCTCTCCGCCCAGCAGATAAGCCGGATTCCGGCCCTGGTAGCTACGGCCAGGGTGATTGTGGAACCAGTAAACGTATCGTCCGGCATAGGGACCCTCTTCAAGTTTCCTGACAAAATTGGCAGCCCGGGGATGATCCAACAGTTTACCGCCGGGCTTGTAGCTCATGAACTCCGGAGGAGTCCAGGTTTCCCCATTATCCCTGGAGTAGGCATGGCAGGGATGTCCGGCTACGGTACGGTAAGTGCAGAAAAGGCTTCCGTCAGATAAACTCACCAGGTTTACCTCCTCGGCAACAGGTCCTTCAGGGGATTTCAAACCGATATCGCCTTCAGGAAGGGTTGTCCACTGCAGTTTTTCCGGATTCGTTTCCGAATCAATATTTCCGCATCTCAGAAACCAGGATTCACTTTGCTCCAGAAATCCCTTTCCAAACTTCCCGACCTTGGCAAAACCCAGGTACATGCTGCCCTGGTGCCGCATCGGTTTACCTACACCCCAGAAAAAACGTACTTTGCCCTGGTAAGGATTTTTCCGGTCGATATCCGCCGCCCTCACCGGAATAAACCAGCGCCCCTCCGACCAGCTCAATCCACCGTCGTCGGAATACTTGAAGGCATACTCTCCCAGGGTATCCACCCGGTCACCCCCGCCGATTACCTCGCGAAGGTTTCCAGCATTATAGGTATAGAAAACATAAACCCTCCCATAGGAAGTCAGGAAAGGCATGGCCCAGGAGGCTTCCGGGCCACTGGACGGTTCAATGTCCACCAGCGGGCTCCAGTTCCTGCCCCGGTCAATACTGCGTGAAGAAACAATATGCTGCCCGCTCTGGCCCTCGTGCCCCGGGGCGGTGGTCATGGTGCAAAGCCAGGTGCCATCAACCAGCTGAACGATGTAGGGCTGGTCGCAGTACTCTTCGGACGGAATCTCCCAGCCGGTTTGGAAATCAACTGGCGGGGGATCCTGCTCTCTCCAGTCCGCATCCTGCGCCTGCGCCAACAGGCAGCCCCCAAGAAAACAAATCAGTGTGATAACTCCAAGTCTCTTGTTCATCAAGCCTACTCCGGTTTACCTTTACAGGCGGCAATTGGTCATTTGCTGCTTCTCCGGATCATTCTATCCGCTTATTTACACCTGCGCTTGCAGAATATCAAATAATAAAGGTAAAGTTGTCACCATGAACCTTTCGCTGTCCAATGAAGCATTCAGCTGTATACGAAATACGGCGGTAGGTCCCGTGGCCCTGAAATGGTTCCAGTCTGATCAACGGCCGGTTATTACCAGGATAATGCTTTCCGGCCCCTCGAAGGAGGGAGGCCCCACATCAGATGCTTTGATGCCAAACATCCCTCGCGCGTCCTGCGGAGAGATTGAAATGATCATGGACCAGATCGAAGCCTTTGCCGCCGGCGAACCTGTCAAGTTTAACCTCAATATTCTGCAATTGACCGCCTGTCCCCTGTTCCAGTTCAATGTCCTCCTGGCGGATGCTTCCATTCCCAGGGGCCGCGTCAGCACCTACGGACAAATTTCGGCGAGCCTTGGAATAACAAACGGAGCCAGGGCTGTTGGAACCGCCCTGGCAACCAATCCATTCCCCCTGGTAATACCCTGCCATCGGGCCGTAAGGTCCGACGGTTCCCTGGGCGGATTCCAGGGAGGCCTGCCGATGAAGAAAAAACTGCTGGAAATGGAGGGGATCCAGTTTGATTTCAGGAACCGGGTGGTAAATCCTGATTTTTACGGATGGTAAAAAGGACTATTCAATTATTTCCTTTTAGGATATCTGTTATATCCCCTGTCATCGTACGGAGACAATTTTTCCAGCCACAACTCCTCCAGGACACGTAAATCTTCCGCGGGATCATGGGCTGGACTGTTCGCGGGCTCAAGGATTTCAAGCTCCGTGAATTCAAAGTTATCGGGACCATACTCCCGCCATTCCTGCTGAAGAACCGGATTGCGATGGCTTCCCAACTTCAGTTCCGCTTGATGCCGATTCAGTATTGCCGGAAGGTTAACACTTGAGCCTATGAGCACCTTTCCATTTACCTTGTTCCTGACCTGGTAAATGCCCATGGGACGAGGGGTATCTTTATATTCTCTTATCTTGGCTTTTCTATCCATTCTCATCTCTTGTTGCTTATCCGGAAAACATATTCGTTAATTGTTCCGGCATTACCTGAAGCCCTCCTGAAACAAGTTCAATCTGCTGGTTTCGAAAAAACAATCCACACTCCGTAGTTCACCTGGTCCTGATCAAGCCGGGGCCGCAAAACCTTATAATCGCTTATTTCCAGGTCCTTCATTATCCCCTCGAGTTCGGCAGCGGTATCACCAGGGCTGTATCTGGGACCTCCGCCCTGCTTTTCCCGTACTCCCTTTGCAGCCTCCACCGGCATGTTTCCGGGGAATCCCCTCCCGATAAAGGCATTGCCGCCGGGTTTCAACACCCGGTATATTTCCCGGAAAGCCTTGCTCCGGTCCTTCCATTGCTGCAGCGAACCACGAGAAACAATTACATCGGCATAGCTGTCCCTGAAAGGAAGGTTGTGAACGTCAGCTTGAATGAAGCTGAGCCGGTCTGAGCACTCACGCTCGAAAGCTCCCCGGAACAGATACTTAGCAAAAAAAGGATTCAGGTCGGCGTCAATCCAGTAGAAGCCGGGAGTGAGACGGCTCAGCTCCAGGACCAGGTCTCCCGGCCCTCCGCCGATATCTACGCCGACTCCCGATCTATCCCGGAGGCCCAGTTCATCGGCGATAGCCTCCGCCAGGTATGGGTAAACGGGATGAAGAACTTCCTTTGCCGTGCGGTTGAAGCTTTCCGCGCCGGTTTGAGCCGAGCTTTTCGCTGCAGGAGAGTCGTCACTCCCCAATAAAGGACAAACCCCTGCCGCCAGAACCAGCACTGCTACTACCGCTATCAATACTGTTGCTTTGTTCACCATAACCAGTGAAGTATAACCCTGCCGCCGGATTTAATCGAATTTTTGAATTGCGGCTTGCCACCCTGCAACCCGCGACTCTTCAAACATGGGAGGCGTGGCATGATTTAGCCACAGGTGACGGAGAACCGTAGGTTCGATAGAACCTGGGGTAACGGAATCCCCCCACATGAAAGAGCCCTGGAGGGGCGGCAGTAAGGTGGCCGGAAACATCCTTGTTTTCCAGTCCCGGAGGGACGTCAGCCCTCCGATATTTTTGAGGATTACAGGTAACAAGACGCAACTCGGCTACCGCAACTTGCGACTATTGATTTCGGGATCTCTCGGGTACTTCTATTGCCGTCCGCAGAATTTTAACAATTCGGTTATACACTATTTCCGTCATCGTCCAGGAGTTGCCGCCGCTGGTGTTTACAAATTGGACCACCACCGCGTCAATTTCTTTATGGTAACGGGCGATACTGGAGTAACCCGGCAAAAGACCGGTATGACCGTACTCGTAAATGGAGGAATAGATCGCCTGTTCATCATCATTGAATAATGAGCCGTCGTTTAACGCCCTCAGGAATATTCCCACATCCCGTATGGTCGCTACCATTGATCCGCCAGGGTGTATATAGTCGTTGCCCTTTATGTCGGGATCATAACCCACGAAATACCCCACTCATCACATCGTCCAGATCAACTTCAGCAAGCAAACTGTAGGTATTGTTCAACTCAAGCGGTGCCAGGATTTCCTCCTTGATGAATCGGTGATGGCTGTACCCCAGGGTCTTATCCAGGATTTCACCAATCAACAGGTAATTGGTATTTGAATAGCTGTAGTCTGTATCAGGTTCAAAGCCAGCCGGCTCATCCAGCACCAATTCCAGGGGGCTACGATTTTCCTTGTATGGATGGTCCCATGGGTAGTCAGGGTGGTCGCTGTAATTGGGAATACCGCTGCGATGCCGCACCAGCATTCTCAGGGTAATCCGCTCGGCGTTTTCGATCCTCCCCTCAAGTTCGGGCAGGTATTCAGCCAGCGTTTTATCCAGGCTCAATCTCTGGGCACCGGCCAGTTTGGCAACCGCGGCGGCGATATACAACTTGCTTATGCTGGCAATCTTGAACAACGCCTGCGGATCGGCCGGCACTTTGTTTTCTCTATTCTCCCAGCCGGCAGCGTAGAACTCAGGATCCTTTCCGGATTGATCCACATAGACAATGATGCCGTCCAGCCCATGATCAACTGCGTCATTTACCTGCTCCTGCACCGTGTCAGGCAATGGTTCCAGCCATGCCCGGATCAAATCCCAGGGAGGGAATACAACGAGGCTGACTATCGCCACAATCGGCATGATTATTCTAAGAATTTGAACGATACGATTCTTTTTTTGCATTCTTTTTTATCTTTCCAGGCCGCTTGACAAGGGAATTCCTGTTAATCAGGACCGTTACAATTCACCTTTGGTTACGTAATAACATATGAATTCGAATTTATTTTGATTCAACTCTTATTTGCCCGGCGATAATTCTCCTTGCCAGGAAATCCTCTGATTTTCACGGCTGAGAAACATTTCAAAGCGGAGTCGATCCTCCTCAGGGAGGGCCGACCGCCCTGAGGAGGATCCAGGGTGTTATAGAAGTACCGGTTTCTGGTGGACAATCAACTCAGAAAGTGGTAAACCATGTCCTGATCTCGCCTGGTTTCCATGCAACTCGTCACCATGAAACTCGCGACTATTTCCACGCCGGAGGCGTGGCCGCAAATAGCCCAGGGTGAGGTCCCCGTCGAAGACGGGGGCGAACCCTGGGGAAGAGTCCTCCCATCAAAACGAAGAACCCCGGAGGGGTGTATCTTTCGGTTTCATCTGCATATTATGCTCATGCTAACATTCTGAGACATTTGCCGAAGCGTCAGCGACGGTCAGGTGCAACCCGTTGTTGTCCTGGTTGCTTATTGGCTTACCGCTGCCACAATCCATATTGAATTCCGTCGAGAATGTAGATCGCCCAGGTTCCCGTCTCTCCCTGTCTAGTTGGAGGATAGGCGACCAGAGTTCGGCGATTGAAACCATGCATAAAACAAACCTCCTGTAACTGCTTGCTGCCGGTGAAAACGAGCCGAGGGGGAGAGGGGGATCATAACGCCATGGAGCAATGACTCAAGGGCGCAGGGGACCAGTTTGTTTATTGTGTCGCACCTTTAGAGTCCCCCTTTGGATACTTGGGCATTCTTTATCTGCCTCGCTATCGCCTTCGTTGTCGTTGTCAGCGCGGCGGTTATCGTTGTCGTAATCGTATCCGCGGTCCGCCCTTGATACCCCATGGCTGATACCGATCACCACCACTTGAATATGGCACTCTCCTTGAAAATGTATCGGTATCGATTAAATTGAGAGCCCTCAAGAACAGCTGGAGTTACTGGAGCCGGCGGCTCCAGCCACCATCGCGGCTCGCTTCCGCTCGCAGGAAAACAAGGATGTTTACTGCCACATTAATACTCTTCCCCTTCTCTCCCGGAGGCAAATAGGTTAAATTGAGATAAGAGATAAAGTACCAGGCGGGAAAGCATCAATAGTGATTCCATTAGTCCCCTGGTTTAGTTTTATTGAAGGCACCAGCCCAATAAGGGAGAATTTTGAATGACAGAGAAAACTCAATCGCCGCAATTTCCTGGGAAAATCAGCATTGACAGGCGCCGGGTTCGCCGCCGCCGGCAGTGCCGGAGGACTCCTGCCTGACGCCAGCGCTAATCCGGCACAGGGAAACGAATCCCCCGGAACTATCCTGGCCCTCGGGGCTCACTACGATGACCTGCCTTTCGGGATTCCCGGGATCCTGCTGGAGGCGGTAAAGAAAAACTACCGGGTGGTCATCCTCAATATAATCGGCGATTACTCCAACTGGAATCCGGTGAAAGACCGGGTGAAGGAGCTTCGCGATAACAGCATACGGCTGGCCGAGGAGCGGGGCATGGAAATGCGATTCCTGGAATATGCCTCGATGGGATACGAGGTGAATGATAAAACAAAAAAAGAGATGGCCGAAGTAGTGGCCGAGGTCAAACCGGATCTGGCTTTCATGCTCTGGCGCCGGGACCGGCACCCCGACCACGAAGTGGCCTCCCTTTTAAGCGAAGCCGCCCTGCGCCAGCCCAGCGCGATCCTTGGCCGCTCCGGCCCCCGGCCGCCCCGCCGTATCTATTACTATGACAACGGACCCGGCCATACCGTTGATTTTGAACCGGATACATACGTGGATGTATCTGAGAACTGGGAGGAAGCCATGGAATGGCTGGGCCAGAATATGGCTTTCGTACGCAAAAAGGCTTATGATCCCAATTCTCCAGACGGATCACAGCAAACCAAGGAAAAACTGGCCCTCTACCGGGGGATGACCTGCGGGGTCAAATACGCCGAAGCCCTCAAGTCATACAAGGCTTACCCGGAGGAGATACTCTGATAAGCTTCCAGGCATTCGATTGAAAATCTCCAAAGGAAAAAGCAAATGAAAAAAATATTGACTTCCCTGGCTTCAGTTATTTTCCTGTCCAGCATGGCTTTTGCCGCCAATCCGGAGAAGCAGCCGGTAAAAATCGGCATTATCGGCCTCTCCCATTCCCACGTGCACCAGATCCTGAGAAGGGCCCAATTAAGGGGGATATCGCAATCGTAGGGATTGCCGAATCCAACACCGACCTGGCCCGGAGATACACCGAACGCTACGGCCTTTCCATGGATATTGTCCACGACACTATTGATGAAATGCTCGCCGCCGCCGAACCTGATGCCGTCACCTGCTTCAATCCGATTGACGAGCACATCCTGGCAGTCCGGGCCTGCGCCCCCCGGGGAATCCACGTAATGGTAGAAAAGCCCCTGGCTGCCAGCCTCCGGCAAGCCAGGGAAATGGAGGCGCTGGCAAAGGAACACGGCATATACCTGGTAACCAATTACGAAACCACCTGGTATTCGTCAAATCACCGCGGTTATGAAATGATTCACGAAGAATCCGCTATCGGGCAAATCCGGAAAATAGTCGTTCGGGACGGCCACCAGGGGCCGAAGGAAATCGGTGTCAATCCTGAATTCTTCGAATGGCTGACTGACCCGGTGAAAAACGGCGGCGGGGCCGTCATTGATTTCGGCTGCTACGGGGCCAACCTGATCACCTGGCTGATGAAGGGTGAAAAACCCCTGGCAATCACCGCCATCCTGCAGACCAACAAGCCGGAAATCTACCCCAGGGTTGATGATGAAGCGACGATTCTCCTGCAGTACTCCGGTGCCCAGGGAATCATACACGGCTCCTGGAACTGGCCCTTTAACCGCAAGGATATGGAAGTGTACGGACAGACCGGATACGTCTTTGCCGACAACCGTTCCGATATGAGAATCCGCCTGGAGGGGGAAGAAAGCGCAAGCTCGGTGTCACTGGATGAAAGGCCGGCGCCGATGAATGATCCCTTCGCCTGGTTCGCGGCGGTCATCAATGGAAAGATCCAGATGGAATCATTCGACCTCTCCTCGCTTGAAAACAACATGGTTGTCATGGAGATCCTGGACGCGGCGAAACGAAGCGCCGCCGAGGGAAAAAACTGTCACATTGACGGCTGACGATTGATCGCGGCATGAGCTGCCGGCGTTTGGTACTGCGGGCATCCTGCCTGTAGCTTGTCCCATGGACATCCTGCCCGTGGGAAGAGCATACCCAGGATGGGCATGCCACGAGCTACAAGCTGGAAGCTTATAGTACGATCCGCTCGGGCCAGACCTCGAACCTTGAACCTTGAACACTGAACCTGGCCCCTTGGGCCGTCTACCACCGCAGCGAAAGGCAGCTCAATCCCCCGTCCAGCTTGCGGAATTCCGACATCTCCAGCTCAATCACTTCATATCCGGCAGCCTCAATTCGCCCCTTTGTCACTGGATTGCCGGCCGGGACAAGGACCCGGCCATTTATCCAGAGGGAATTGGCGGCGTAAGCTTCTGAAGCCGGGACCTCTATACGGTTAAAAGCGCGGAAAGCAGGGTGAAAGGTAAATTCGCCGGATACCAGGAGATTGTTAGACTCAAGGCAGGAGATCCCGGTTTTCAGGTGCAGGATCCTCCTGAAATCCACAGTCGATCCGGCAAGGCCTTGTTTTTCAAGGATTCTTATAACCTGATCCGCCCCGGCCCGGTTGGTTCTCCCGGAAAGGCCTATGTAATAATGGGAGCCGACCTGCATTATGTCCCCGGCGTCCACGGTTCCGGGAGGGGCAACCTCCGCGGTTTCATCGAAAAAAATTCCGCAGGACTTCCCGGATTGAAGCAGTTTCACCACGGCGCGACGGGGCACCGGGCCGGGTTATTATTGCGCATGCCGGAGTAAGTAAGGCGACATCTTCCACAAAGGTTGAATCAGGATATTCTTCATCAGCCTTCAGCACCCTGACATCCAATCCGCATTGCCGCAGGGCTTCGGTATAGGAGGAATGCTGTTGGAGAGCTTTCCTGTAATCAGGCATACCCAGGCCTGCTTCGGTTATTCCGTTGACAAAGCTTTTTCCCGGCTTCCTCACGATGGCATTGGTAAATCTCATCCTTGTCCCCTCTGGTATTCAGCAAACCGCAACTGTTCAGATCCTCTTCGACCTCTGCCAGTGACAGGCTACAATCAGAGGACCTCCCCTGCAACCCTAAAAGTGGAAATACACGGGGACAGTGTATCGGCAATCATATCTATCCCTTCCCAACTGATTGAAAACAGTTAAAATCATCCCGCAATCCAGGAATACCGTCATCCTCAAAATATCTACTCCTTGTTATCCGCTGAGTAAACCGCGATTGCATCCTTGAAAACCGAAAATGCCGAGCGGAGAAATAGAAAAGCGATTCCAATTCCGACAACCAGATCCGGCCACTGGTTATTGAAAATCAATACTCCGGCGGCGGCAAGCAGTACCGAGGTATTGGCGATAATATCGTTGCGGGAGCACAGCCAGACCGAACGCATGTTCACGTCGTCTCCGCGATGGCTCCAGAGCAGATACAGGCAAAAAGCGTTCATAACAAGGGCCAGTAGTCCAATGGTTCCAATCCACTCAAATCGTGGAGTCACCGGGAAGAGTACCTTGTACACGGCCTGGCCCATGACAAAGATCCCGAAGAAAGCCATTATGCCGCCCTTGAACAGGGCCGCGGCCGCTTTCCAGCTATCGCTGCGGGAAACCACGTACAAGCTGAATCCATAAGCGAAGACATCTCCCAGCATGTCCAGGGAATCAGCCAGCAGAGATGTGGATGAAGCAATAATCCCGGCGCTGAATTCGACAAGAAACATAACGGCATTAATAACCAGCACCACGATCAGCGTCCTGGACTGCCTGGACCTAAGCTTTTCAAGTTCAGATAAGGTGTTGCAGCAGCAATCTGCCATGTCCTGAATTTCCCTTTCCCGGTTGTTGTAAGAGACGAGAATTCTACCGGGCCGCCATTGGTTAACGTCGTGTGATTCAATTGTATACGGATTGCTGTCGGGGGCTGGAAAACAATTAACCCGGATTTCTCACCGGGATTCGCAGCGAGGTGGCGGATGTGGAACAGGATCCTTCCCGGGGCACAGGAAGCCCGAAGGTTTATGGAAATGGCCGCATTACCAGTTTCCGCGGTCCTCTACCTGGGCATGCGGTAGTAATACACCGTATCCCAGTCCTGGTATACCGAAAAAAACAGGTCTCTTTCAGTCGGCGAATAGACAATAGACCAGGTGGTTCCTTTCTGAGAGGCATCCTGCAGGAACCTCATGCACGACTGCCAGTCAAACCGTACCCCTGTTATCTTCCAGGTTTTCAGAGAGGCAGCGGTACCGCCAGCATTTTTCCCGCAGCGCTTCATCTCCGGTATTGAACACCGGCCTGGTTGTCATGACCTGCCAGGAATCATGGCCATATATTTTCTCCCACCGGTCTCCGGTATATTCCAGGACAACGGACCGGCCAGAAGCATCAACTACAAAATAGTGGGTGTTCAGCGAATCCTTGTCCAGGTCAAAGGGAATGTAATCCTCGATCAGGGCCGCGGCTTCATCCACGGTTTTCGCCTGATCCAGCATCTTGCGGACGAGGAAGGGCGCGTAAACCAGCTCCTTTTCCGGATTCGGTGTAATCTCAACCGGATTCACCCCGGCTACACCGACGGACAGGCCATGTTCATTGATCCCGTCAAAGGCATAAAACGGGGCCAGCAGCAGCTTCCTTCCGAATGGGGTGTCCTTCAAAGGTTCCAGGTCCTTGTGCCCGAAATCCATGCTGATTGACCGGGTAAATGATACCGAAGAGTACCCTTTGGGAGGATGATAAAGGCTGACAATAATTGAACCCACATTCTGGTTGTCCCAGTTCCTGCCCATTACCACAGAATCTTCAGATGTAACCGAAAATAAACTGCAGAAACGCCAGGTTCGATCCATAAGCGGATTCTCTTTCATGGACTGGTTCTCTTTTTGGAAGAGCTCTTCGCGGCTCCCCAAATGGGTCATAAGGTAAAGCCCGTCCTCGCGGAACTGTCCGGTACCCTGGATCTTCTGAAGGCTTTGCAGGGTTTTCTCCTCATCTGATCCGGTAACCCGGGGAGGATCAAATTGCAGGTTGGTAATCTCATTCTGGGCCGCGAGTAATCCCGGAGCCATGGACATAAGAATGAGGCATAGAAAAACGACGCGAGTCTTGTGTTGTTTGACCGGCATAATCAAAACCCTCCTGGTTTTGCTATAGGAATGCGTATAACAATAGAGACGAAGAGGGGGAGCAAAAAGTTTACTTTTCGGGGAGAAAACCCCTATTTATTAAATCCCCGATCCAGTTTCCAGATAATCCACACCTTCCCAGTCGCTATCAAAAATCCTTGCATGCCGCCGTTGTCATCCGGTTCATAACCTCGTGGATAAATTCACCCCATTTGGGGAAAAGATACAAATTCCCCCGTAGTAAAAAACAGCCCGGCAATTCCGGTATCCGGATCAAAGAATGCTTCAGTGAAGAATGTTGGACCCATTCCATTGAAGTGAAAAACCGTGAGGTCACCAATTTTGACGCGATTCCACACTATTGCTCTGCCCGCCGGAATGAACATCCGGGCGGACTGCCGGCCCGGCAGGTCCTGGAGCTCCAATACCGTCCTGACTGCTTTTCCAGATAGAACCTGCTTGTTTTCTAACTTCCCAAAATTCATCATCATTATCAGGAACCTGGAGTAGTCCAGGGCTGTAGTTCGAAAACTCCCATCCATATATCCCGGCCAGGTAAAAGGTTCAACCTTCATCAATTGGGAAGGTTCAGATCTATCCCTGGAATACAGATTCGCAAAATCCTGCCTGTCGGTTTCCGATAATAAAAAGGTCGACGAGTCCATTCCAAGGGGACTGAAGATAAATTCTTTACAGTACTCGTTGAAAGGTTTCCCGGCAACCTTCTCAACCAGGAGTCCCAATATGGAAAAATGCCAGATTGCTGTATTGGTATTGAGTTCCCGGTTCACCCGCCAGAAAGAAATCCTGGTGATAGTATTTCCCCTTGGGGAGTAGAATTTCTTTCAACGTAGACTCCAACTCTCCATCCCTGTCTTCCGGGCCGTAGAGGGATGACACCTTGTTGTTTTGCTGATTGATATTCACATCATTTAGGCTGGATGTATGGGTCAGAAGCATTTTTGGAGTTATCGCCACCAACGGAAAACGAGGATTTCTGATCGAAAAAGGCAAAAACCTATTGATATCCGCATCCAGCGAATAGCCCTTTTCTTCCCAGAGTATGAGGAATGCTGTTGCTGTTATGGTTTTCGAAAGAGAACCCGTGTGAAAAACCGTATCCTGATCTACTGTGCTTCCGTTTTCAATATCCTTATGGCCGAAAAAATCCTACCCATTGAACCTGGTCATCTTTTGTAATTAAAGCGGCAATTGCGGCAAGATTGCTCTTTTGCAATTGTGTCTCGAAAAACCCACCCATTTCATCTTGAATCGCTGCTGCATTATCAACTTCCTTCGGCTCGGCTGAGATACCGGAGAATAGTAAACTGCTGATCAGGAGGGCCGGCACAAAAAAGGTCATCTTTGGAAAAGCCATCCGAATATTCCTTTCAGTTTGATTAGTAAAAACGTCTCAGAACACTTGAGATTCAAATTACTCCCTTTCTAATTTAACGTTCCCCGGTGAGGTTGATTAACAATCGTTTCAGACAAGATTCTCGAAATTGAATCAGGTTGTAATAACCGCCCGCATTTGAACCCGAATCCCTATTTTTAATCCAATAATAAAAAGTCTCCTGTAAAATAGAGATGGATATAGATCCTCCATCTCCCGCTTGTCGTTCAAGTGAACAACCGGCAACGGAGAGTGAAAAGCTTCAGCTGTTTAACTTAACCCGATCAAGGAGAAAGGATTTGAAATCCTGTAAATTCGGGGCTCCGTCCCTGTTATTGATTATCCTGGCTGTAGTTCCTGTTGCGGCCGAACCCTCACAATGGAAAGGCCTGCCGTTACCAACCAGCAGCAGCTCGTTATCAATCGAGGCCTTCCACTACCGCATGAGAGGATCGGTAAAACTCCTTTTCATCTGGGTCGGCAAAGACAACGTCGGAGGAGGCACCATTTGCCGCATAAGCAATACTGACAACTCTTCCAGGGAAAAAATCAACGGCTATTCCGTCCTGTTCGGCTCTGATCCCGGCTCCGTCCCCGGAAACCACAATCGCTGGGGATATGCCCGGGAATTGGCCTGGTGGAATCCGGGAAGCCGTGAAGAACCTCTCTCAAAGACTGTATTTGAAGGATTCATGAGCAAATCCTCCGAGGAATCGGTGGATGAGATCAGCTGGGATGAAAATAGACAAAACGAAGACGAACTGAGCCTCTTCGAGGGCTCAATAGGCATAGTGAATCCCGAACAGGCAGGCCATCATCTCTGGCGTTTCAACGCGTCCAGCCAGGCTACTTACAGAACTCCCGAGATAATCAGTTCCGCCTACCTGGAAGCCTGTAGAAATACTGGCCCGGATGTTGAAAGGGCTCTTGAGAATAAACCTCCGCAATATGATCACCCGGCCGGATTCTTCACGGCCATAAAAATGCTAATGGATCCAGTTTTGGAGGAGATAGATTCCGGCTCGCAGCTTTCTCATTTCAAAAACGCCAGCCGGCGATATGTTAACAGTGCCCACCTTTACACATTGAAAATCACAAAAGCCAAGGTTCATGAAAAATTCGAGGTAGACAACTACAGTATCCAGGATGTCCTTCAGCTTGATTTCCAGACACTCCGGCATGACCTGGACCGGAAACACACTTTTTCTCTCTGGATTCCCACCAGTGGAAAATACCGGGGCATCCCGGTCAAGATCGCCGATAAACCCCGCTGGTGGCTGAAGGTGGAACTGAAAATGGATTTCGAAGAAGAAGACATCGGAACTGAGATCGGAGATGTGAGATTGCCGAAGTAGTGTACGAATTTGCAGGGCTTTGCCCTGCAGCCAACCAGGAGATTGGCGTTCCTTACTCGAATCCTGCCGCGAAATCTTTAATCTTAAACCGAAAATCGTAAATTTACTGGAGCAGGATGCTCCAGCTACTCCTCCTGGTCCTTCACACAGCGGACACTGTAGGCGTTTGTAGGGGTTGCCAGGTCCCGGTCAATTCCGGTCTTGTCAGCAAACAGGCTTCTCCGCCAGGCGGTTTTAATGTCCATGGAACCGCTCCACCAATAACCCTGGGTGCCTACCCTGATGAACGAACCATCGTAGAAAACCCTTATCCCCCCGGGCAAGGCATTAAATCCGCTCTCATTATTCCCATAATTTCTGCCGTCTTCAGATTCCCAGCCCTCGACACTTTTAAGCTTCGCCCCAATATCTTCACCCCGGTACAGGAATTCATATACCTCCTTCTCGGGCATTCCCAGATACAGCTCCAGTGAAGCCCACTCCTCCTCGCTGGGGGTATGCCAGCCGGCCGGGCAGGCATTTTTTACCGCCTCGAAAGTGTAAAGCCTTCCATACTGGCTGCAGTATTCCGGATTGTTTTCGTAACACCAGGAATCAGGCATCTCGTAGTCGAGGTTCTCCGCCATCCATGTCTGTGGGCCTATAACCACAGTCTGGTAGGTTTTGCCATTCCTGCTGTCGTGTAATGGCTCTGCGGGCTGGCTGAAAACACTCTGAACTAAGCAAAAGCCAACATAAAAAAACAACGCAAATATCCTTTTCAAAACGGCTGGACGGATAAAAACCGGCATATTTTCATCTCCTTTCTGTCCCCCTAGGGAAAACAAATCTCAGATCCTCACAAAATAAGGCAGGACAGCCAATATGAATCCAACAATTACAAGAACGAAAACATTCGTCACAAAATATGGAAGCGCGCACAGCGCGATTCCGACAAACAGGGGAACCATGGCCTTTTGCTTTCTGCCATATACGAAGTATGCCAGGCCAAACGCCCCGAATAGTATTCCCCAGAAGAGTAATGATGGATCTCCCATATAAATACCTGGTGCCTTCTTTTCATACTAACAATTAAGAGTGATGTGGCAGGATACGATGGCTACAGTGAATCCGATCTATCCTAATACCGCCAGATCTTCTGCCGGTATGAAGACCGGTGATCCACTTAAACCACTACAGAGCCACTTACATTTCCACCTTCACCACCCAGGCATCCTGACAGATTGATCCAGCCTCCGCTGGTATCTCAATCACAACTCCGCCTCCTTGCATCCTCCATGCCAAGTTCTCATCACTTCCCAGAATTCGAATCTTCGAACCAGGCTTCGGCACCACTGACGACAACCGTATCTCGCTGGGAGGGCCGATCTTTCCTTCTTCAGCCAGGCAAATGGCATATACCACCCCCTCTTTCTGTGTCAGGCAGACCTGCCCCTCCCGGTAGGGGGCGACAGGACGGGTCCCGTAGATGCCTTCCCCGTTCACATCCAGCCATTTCCCGATTTCCTCCATGCGGACAAGCGCCTCTTCAGGCAATCGGCCATCCGGACCGGGCCCCACGTTCAACAGCAGGTTTCCGCCCTTGGAAACAATGTTTACCAGCAGGTGCACCAGCTCACGGGTTGATTTGTAATCATCATCCGGTTTGTAGGACCACTGGTCGCCCATGGTCATGCAGGTTTCCCAGGGATAGGCGGGAGGAACATCGGGGACCTTCTGTTCAGGTGTCAGGTAGTTTTCGTGCTTCCCCCCCACGGCCCGGTCAACGACAATCAATTCCGGCTGGTGGGAACGGGCCATCCTAACCAGGCGGTCCATGTCGATATCCTGCTTCGGCGGCTTGACCTGCCCGGCATCCAGCCAGAGAATGTCTATCGGGCCATAACCGGTCATCAGTTCCTCGACCTGGTTATGCACGAACTCCACGAACTTGCCCCATTTTTCCGGCTCGGCCAAGGTGTCGTAATTGGGATTTCGGGTCCTGGCCGGGGCATCCGGGCTCCAGTAGTAAGGGCTGTGCCAGTCCGCCTTGGAAAAGTAAGCGCCAATCCAGAAATCTTCTGCTCGAAAGGCATCAAACAGGACTTTAGCCGCGTCGGCATTGGGATCCTTGTGAAACGGGCATCCCGGTGAGGTGGATTTAAAATCGGTGTACTGGGTATCAAACATGCTGAACCCGTCATGATGCTTGGTGGTGAAGACAAAATACTTCATGCCGGCGCTTTGCGCTGCCTCCACCCACTTTTCAGGATTGAATCGGGTCGGATTGAAGGTATCCTTCAGCTTCCAGTAATCCCGGGTGAACAACTCCATGTCCTTTCCGCGTTCCACCCAGGCGGGAAGGTCATCGGGCCGGGCCCATTCGTCCACTTCCACCAGAGGCCAGGATTCGATGCAGCCCCACTGGCTGTACATCCCCCAGTGGACGAAAAACCCGAATTTCAGGTCCTGCCAGTCGGAAATGCGCCGGGCCAGCCAGGGCTCCTGGGCATCGTATTCCTTCTCGGCCGGCAGTGTTGAAGTAAACAGGAACAGTATGATGAAAACAAGCAGGAATCTATTGCGCATTATGATTGCCCTCCAGGTGATTGATTCATTTGATGGAATCCATTGTGAACCGGAAGAGGCATGGTGTAAATGAGAAAATCGCTGTCGTATCCGTACTACGGGCTGCCAGCCTGTAGCTCGTGACTGGAGCCGCCGGCTCCAGCTACATTCCTTCACTGGGGGAACGGAAAACAAGGATGTTTCCGACTTCATCAGCGTGGCCGGAAGCATCCCTGCTTTCCTGTCCCCGACAACGGGGGGGCCCGCGGTGCCATGGACTTCCAGACTATGGTCCCAAGGATATGGGCTTATGACTCGTCAGTCGGCTGGATTTCCTTTCTGGAGCGAGCCGCTCCAGCTATGATTGCGGCTCGCACTTACAGCGCTCGCCGGTTCTTTTTGGGATCTTCGTTACCCAGGGTTCCGCCGACTTCGCAATGGCTTCGCCCTTGCTCGTCTCGGCTTCACCCCGGGCTACTAAATTTCCGGACCTGACGGCCCGGAATTGTTGTTGACGCCTTCGGCGTCAGTTATCTATAAGCTAGAAGCTTACAGTACGGCCAATCTGTAGATCAGCGTCCTCATGGAATCAACACGGTCCAGTTGCCACTGAACCAGTTGTCGAGCCCATTGTCGATTACAGTTGCCTGTCCTCCGCCCATCAGACGGTTGTTGCTGCTGGTGCCCTGCAGTTCCGCGTCGGCGCTGGTGGCTTCCAGGCCGTCCAGGTTGTTACCCCGGAAGACATTGTCATTGGCGTTCATGAACCGGATTCCAACCCCCGGGTTCCCGGTGAGCTTGTTTCCCTGGTAGGTCATGTAGTTGCTCATACCGTTTGCAATGCAAACATCACCGTTATTACTGTGTATGTTATTGCTTCTCACCATTACATCACTCGATTGGCTTACCATCAGAGTCCTGTATGTTGCTGAAAATCTATTATGCCGGATATCGCCTTCTTTCAACTTATTGAAATAGGCCGCAAAGAGGAAACTCGAAACTTCGTTATGAGATACATCCAAAATACCAGGAAGTTCCCCATTTACCGCCAGGGAAATGTCGAAGCTGATTCCCGGAATATATGAGGTTGTACCGACTAGCACACAGTCATTGATAAACACATTTGATACCTGCTTGGGCAGATTGGGTTCCGGATAAGAATAGCCGCCTATTACACCTCCCGTCTCTACCCAAAGGGCATCGGCCCGGGGTATATAGTCACCGAGGCCGACATTCACTATCTTGACCCTGCTGACTTCCAGTGTTTCCGCTCCCAGCACTTCCATGCCGAATTCCATGGCTCCGTCGATGCACAGGTCCCTGAACACATTGGGAAAAGTCCTATCCCGCTCTGCCAGGGTGCTCGGATCGTTGAGGAAATTATTCATGGCGATGACCTTATTACAGTCCGAATCCGGATTCAGTATCAATCCGCCGCCTCCCTTGAGTATAGTTTCATCCATTCCCTCTCCCTGGAGGGTGATTCCGTCCCGCATCACCATCGGAGACCCATAACCGGGATAGGTTGTCCCGATGAAGAGAGTCTCCTTGGACCTTCCGGAAGTGTTTTCCATTCCGAGGTTGAAGGTGCCGGCTTTCAGGACAACCTTTCCGCCTTCAGCGACATTGTCAATCGCCCATTGGATATTAGGTCCGTCCCCGGATTTCACTCCACCGACAGGATCCACGCCGTTGTCAAAGTAATACCTGACAACTCCGCCGAAATTCGTTTCCACGTAGGCGTAGCCATTGGGATGGGCGCCATGCTCGCGGTGCACGAAATCCCATGTTGAAGATGAACTTGCCGTCCTGGTCGGGATAACCTTCACACTGTTCCGAAAACAGTATCTCCCCATGCTCACCCAGGCCATGGATTTAATACTGTAAGGGGCCACATCCGATGCCGGGATCTTGTTGTCAGTCGGGTACTCGCCAGCTTCCGCTTCGGATACAAAATGGAAGGTTACCGTCTGGTAACCATCAAAAATTGTGATGGTATCCCCGACTTGGGGATTGGGGGTTGGTACCAGGCAGATAGCCTTGGTCCCGGAATTGTAGATCCCGGTGGGATAAACGGTGATCACCTGGTCTCCGGTTTCTCCGACAATATTGGCCGGGTCAGGGTTGGCCAGCAGAACACCTCCGTAAAATAATGTTGTTAAGACTATAAAAACTAATACTTTTCTCATGATTATTCCCTCCTTTGAGGTTAGTTAAAGTTTCACTGGATCCCGTATTGTCATAGGCCCTCCTTTCCTTGCGATAAAATCATCAACTTGAAACAAATTTTTCGTTTTCATCGTTGTCGCACAAATCCGTAACCTCTTTTGAAAGCCGGGACAGGTCAGAACAATCCATGGAAGACACGGATATTCCTATTTGAATCGGGGGATCAATACCCTGTTAAATATCTTTGCCTGAACCAGTTTCAAGGGCCCAGCAGCACTCCTTTAAACCCTTTTATTTCTGGACTTTAACTTCTCTCCAGAGTAAAATCGTTAGTAATTCATCATATTTGGCTCCTATTTTTGTTGGATCTCGTCTAACAAGAGGAGGTTGTTGCCTTGGCAGAGCGGAGGAGTCCCTGCTACAGACTGGGCGAATTCGTACTGGAATCTGATGAGCACCGCCTTACCCGCGCCGGTGAAGAAATCCCCCTGCGTCCCAAAAGTTTTGAAGTTCTCCTCTACCTGGTGGAACACCATGGCCACCTGGTATCCAAGGAAGAATTACTGGATGCCATCTGGCCGGATGCATACGTTTCCGAAGGAACCCTTAGGCAGATCGTATGGGAAATCCGGGAAGCCCTGGGTGAACATAAAGACCAGCAGCGACTGATTAAGACCATCCCCAAGATCGGGTACCAGTTTGTCGGCGAGGTTCACGAGTCACAGCCGGAAAACTCTCCCAGCAGAGCCGGGAATCTCAGACCGATGTTACTCATCACCGCAGGTATTCTTATGGCAGCCGGAATTCTCCTGCCAATCTTCATCTGGCTTTGGCCTGAATCACCTCAGCCGGAGGCCGGAAACCCGGTAATCGCTGTCCTGCCCTTCGAGAATCTCAGCCCCAACCCCGAAGATGAATATTTCAGCCGGGGCACAACCGAGGAAATTTCTACCAGCTTGTCAAAGCTGGAAGACCTCAGGGTTGTCTCCCTTACCTCCCTGATTAACAACGAGGATCCGGATAAGGAACTGAAAAAAATCGTCGAGGAACTTGGAGTGACAGCCGTAGTTGAAGGGAATGCCAGGTACGCAGAGGGCCGGGTGCGGATTTCCGCCCGCCTGACCGACGCGAAAACCGGCGAACAATTGAGGGCCGAAAGCTACGACCAGGAGAGGGTAAAAATCTTTGAGATCCAGGACAACGTGGCCCGTTCCATCGCCACAGCCCTGAAAGGAAGACTCGACAAATTGGAAGGTTATCCCCTGGATAATATTTCCCCGGAAAGAGTTGAAGCCCACGACCTGGTCCTGCGGGCCCGTTATTTCATGTCCAGATGGAACCGTGACCAGGCAACCACATGCTACGAGCGGGCGATCACGACAGATCCGAGTTATGCAGTTCCCTATGCGGAAGTAGCGGCTAATTACGTTATTGATGCCGCCTGGGATTCTCCAGGTGAACAGCAAACGCAGAGGTGGTCCCAGGCGGAGGAAGCCATCAAGAAGGCTTTCAAACTGGATGACTCTAGTGCTGAAGCCCATTATGCCCTGGCAATGCTGAGGGAACACCGATTTGACTGGGCCGGTGCCGAGCAGTCATTCAAAAAAGCGATTGATTTGAATCCTAATCATCGCCTGTCCTTCACTGGATACGCAGTCCTACTCACACGCTTGGGAAGATATGAGGAGGCGCTAAAGTTTGCAGAACTAGCCCATCAACTTGAGCCCTTTATACTATCGACTAACAGAATACTTGTCTGGATGTACCTGAATACGGAGCGGTTTGATAAGGCGCTGGAGCTCGCCCAGGAGCTGATGGAACTTCATCCCGCCCGGGTGGAAGGATATGTCACGTTGGCTGGAGTTTATAGACGAATGGAATCTTTCGACCAGGCTTTTGAAGTGCTGGATGAAGCCAGGGAAAAGTTGGATATTGGTAAAACTAGCCCCTGGAGCACAAGAGCCTGGCACATAAGTGTTCTCGGGAATCTATACGCCCTGACCGGAGCAGATGCTGAAGCGCAAGATTGCCTCAAGCGCTTAGGTGAAATAGCCAGAGATAATCCTATCCCTGGGATCTACTGGTATATGGCATCTGTACATATGGCCCTGGGTGAACAGGAAAAGGCCCTGGATTGTCTGGAGAAAAGTGGTTTCTGGATCGTAGGGGGGGAGTATTCCAAGATAGTCTCCCAGGATCCTATCTGGGACCCCCTGCGCACCAAACCCCGCTTCCAGGCATTAATACAAAAACTCAATCTTCCGGAAGATGCAATCAGGAAGCCGGGGTTGGAGTGAGACTAACGTACTGCGAAGGCTGCCTGTAGCTGGTGGCTGGAGCTGCTTTCTGGTCCCTTCGGGACCGGAAAACTGGAAGTTTCCGGCCACATCGGCGTGGCCGGAAGCATCCCTGCTTTCCTGTCCCCGACAAAGGAGGGGACCGCAAAGACATGGGCTTCCAGCCCATGGATTGTAGCGTGTCACGAGTAACAAGTTACACAATTCCTACCTCAGGCCATTTGCGACCCGCGACTTGAAACTATTCCCTAGCGAGCCGCTCCAGCTGCTTTCTGTCCCTGCGGGACCGGAAAACAAGGATGTTTCCGACCACGAGGAACTGGTTTTCGTTGTCAGCGCGGCGGCTATCGTTGTCGTACCCGTAATCGAAATATCGAATCCTGTTTGCCAGAGAATCATGAAGGTGACAAGCCGCTAACACCCTCCCCGGACGATTCGTGAATCGTCCCAACAAAGGAACCACGAAAATAGGAGATTCGGCATCAAATACCTCCAGACTCGCCTTTTGGCTGGAATTTCTAACTGGAGCCAGCGGCTCCAGCCACCTTCCGACCTCACTGGACCCTAGCAGCTTTACTCAAATAATCCTCACGAAGCCCCTCAATAAAATCAGCCTTCACCCAGAAGATATCCCCGTACGCCTCTTCCGTGGCCCGGCCGAAAAAAAACACCATGCCGTCGGGAGACAACATCGGAAATCGTTCCTGAGATGGAGTATTGACTGTCTCGCCCAGGTTAATCGCTTTACTCCAGCTTCCATCATCATGACGAAAACTTATATACAAATCCCCCGAACCATATCCTCCAGGTCGATGTGATGAAAAGACTATGTAATCCTCCTCCGGAGATATGCAGGGACACCAATCCCTGTAAGGTGAATTCACCTCGACAGGTAATGCCTCTGGTTCAAGGTACTCCCCATCCTTGAGGACTGATCGGGAAATCCCGTATTCATTTTCAACATCCTCGAGATGATCAATGAAATACAGGTTCCCATTACGCGCCAGGGCCGGCATGGCCTGGAGGTTTTCATCATTGATCTCCAGGCCAAGGCTCTCCGGCTCTGTCCAGCCGATTTCATTTTTCCCAACAACCCAGATATTATTATCATCTGATACAGGCCCCTCCACTTCCAGTGGCCGCAGCGAATAGAAAAAAAGCTCTTTCCCGTCAGTCGAAAAGAACGGGCCTCCATCGGAATAGACGCCGGAGAAAGCTGCCGTTTCAGGTTTACTCCAGCCAGACTCCTGAAACCTGATAAACCAGATCTGCTGTATTGGGTCAGTAGGAGCAGGCTTTTCCCAGACTGACCAGTAGATTTCCGTCCCATCAGGAGAAATCGCCGGAGCGCTGTGCTCGTGGTGACCGGTTGAAATGATCCCGGGGGCAAAAATAACAGGCATATCTCCGGGAGGTTCAGGATTGAGCTGGTAATAGAAAGGCTGGCTATCGGCGGCCTCCACTCCGTCTAAATCGTTAATCCCAGATTCCTCACTTATAAAATCACAGGAAATTATCAGCACAGTCAGTAATATACAGGCCAGGATCTTTCCGTCCTTCCATCTCACACCTGACATTTTCGCTTCTCTCCCTTCCTTACCCTGAAGAATACAAAACCTGTTGAATGTTGAACAGCCAGAATATACTATCGAACTACCATGAAACGCAGAACATTTATCAAAACGACTAGTCTGGCAACAGCCGGGACTGCCCTTACCGGGCCTAACATTGCCGAAACCCACCCCGGCAGTTCAGACGGCAAAAAGCTAACCGCCGCGGATGTCAATAGTTACCTGCGATCCCTCTGCCGGGTGAAGGAGCCATCAGTTGACCGGGTAATCATCGGTAATCCCCAGGAAGAAGTGTCAAAGCTGGGCACTGCCTGGACTCCCTACTGGAAAACCCTGAAAGAGGCCGTGGACCTAGGTGTCAATACCCTGGTTGTCCACGAGCCCACCTTCTACAGCCATTGGGATCTGGAGGCAAAGGACCCGGAGTACACCAGGCAAACTGAGGCCGGTAAACATGCCTACCTCAAGGTGATCAAAGCCAAGAAAAAATGGATCCTTGAGAACGGCCTGACCATAATCCGCTGCCATGATGTCCTGGATATCGTTCCTGAATTCGGTATTCCCTACGCCTTCGGGCAAGCCCTGGGATTTTCAAACAGCGACATCCTGAAATCAAAAAAATATTACAACTCATACAAGCTGAAATCCCCTGCCCCGGCAATAGCAGTCGCGAAACAAATCGCGGCAAAGCTCGAAGCCGCTGACCAGCCTGGAGTGGCCTTTTACGGCGATCCGGATTACCGGATCCGTTCAATAGCCCTGGGAACCGGCTGCGCCTGCGATCCCCTGGGCTTCATGGACTCCGGCGCGGATCTTTATATCGGGATTGACGACACCATACGTACCTGGACCCAGACCACCTTTGCCGAGGACACTGGCTTGCCACTGATCGTAATCAACCATGGGACCAGCGAGGAATTCGGCATGAGGGTCCTGAACGGAAAGCTGAAAGAAGCGTTCCCCGGATACGAAGTTGAACATATGCGGCAGGGATGCGGATACCGCTGGGTAACTACCTGAAAATTACCTACCTTACTTGGAGATATAAATGAATAACGGACACAAAATATCATTACTCGGTTCCGGCCTGATCGGAATGTTCTACACAAAAACACTGCATGAATTCCAGAGCAGGCACAGCATACAAAACGTATTTTCCCGCACCGAAGATCGAGCTAAAAAATTCGCTGAGGAATGGAGAATCCCCAGGTATTCGACTGACATGAAAACGGTGATCGAGGACCCGGATACCGACACTGCAATCATAGGGATCCCCAACAACATGCATCTCGAAGCGATAAAGATGTGTGCCGATGCCGGAAAATCGATCCTCTGCACCAAGCCGCTGGCCAGGAATGCTGAAGAGGCCAGGGAAATCCTGGAATATGTTGAAAAGAAAGGTGTTTATGCCGCCTACCTGGAGGACCTGGTTTACACCCCGAAAACCTTAAAATCCCTGGAATCGGTAAGGAATGGAGCACTGGGCAAGGTCTTGTGGGTCCGATCCAGGGAAACCCACCCCGGCCCCCACAGCGCCTGGTTCTGGGACAACGAACAAGCCGGGGGCGGAGCCCTGATCGACATGGGATGCCACTGCGCCGAAATCGTGCGCTGCTTCATCGGCAAAGACATCAAGCCGGTTGAAGTCATGTGCTGGGCCGATACCATGGTCCACAATATCGAGGCCGAAGACCATGCCGTGGCCCTGGTGAAGTTCCAGAACGGAAGCATGGGCCAGATCGAAGTCAGCTGGGCTTTCCGGGGCGGAATGGACCTGCGGGACGAAGTCGCCGGGACTGAGGGAACCATCTGGCTGGACCATTTCCTGCGTACCGGGTTCCAGATGTTCACCAATGTCGGCCAGGGGGGATATGTTGCCGAAAAAGCTGAAACCGACAAGGGCTGGCTCTTTCCAGTGGGTGACGAAGTGAATGAACTGGGCTACACCCACATGTTCCTGGATGCGTTCGAGGCCATGGATGAAGGACGGGAACCGATGGAAACCCTCTACGACGGATATGTAGTGAATGCCATCCTGGACGCCTGCTATAAATCCGCCTCCACCAGGCAGTGGGAACCGGTGAAACTGGATATCTGGAGAGGAAAGGAGATTTCCTCAGAAGGACCCGTCGGAGACCGGAGAATCGATGAGAACTACGATTTGATAAAAAGGGAAACCATGGCTGACGGGCGCGAAAAGCTGATCCTGAAAGACAAAAAGACCGGTGAAATAACGGAGAAGATCTCGTAGATTGAAGGTTGTAAATCACTAATCTCCATAACAACATTCCAATCAACGGCACCAAAGGTGCCGACAACCAGCGAGGGCTGGAGGCCCGACAATCCCGGGCCAAAGGCCCCGGGATTTTAGCCCAGGGTGGAGATCCCGTCGAAGACGGGGGCGGAACCCTGGGTCACCAGAGTCCTAAAAACATCTCCGCGAGCGCTGAAGGTGCGAGCGGAATCGAGGCTGGAGCTGCCAGCTCCAGTAGGGGAATCCAGCAAAACGGCGAGCCTGAAGTCCATACCACGCAGGTTGCGATCCCCTCCTTTGTCTGGGACAGATCTGAGGATCGGACCTGTCACGGTTCGTAACGAATACGACGACAACGATAGTGACAACGACAACGAGTATTCGGGCGCGGTCTCCATAAGCTGGAAGCTTATGCCACGATAAATCCACTCTATTTCCCGTAATAGTAAATGCAGCTGCGGTAGGGCACATCAAGGCTGGTGCCGTCCACAAAAGGCTGCAGTGCCGGGGCTTTGCCCTTCCGGGTTTCATAGTTAAAACGCTCCCCCAGATCATGCCTGTAGGTAAGATGTATCCGGCAGGATTTTCGGAAGGTGATCTTGTCTATCTCCCTGGCCCTTACCATACCCACTTTAGTTCCTCCATTCGGAGTCTCTTCCAGGCGGACAATAGCGGAATAAAAATCCGAAGACAGGCCGGAAAACCCCCAGGAATGTCCGTAAAAATCTTCTATCCCCAAACTCTCATAAGTTGGCGATGTGTCTCCATCCAGATATATTTCATGGTTTCCTTCGCAGGTTCCCTGCCCATTGGCGCAGGCCGGGTGATCCCCTTCCAGCTGCAGCCAGTGAGCTACAATGGAACCGGGAGTCTCAATCTCACAGAGTGTCAGCTCTTCGTGGGGAAACCTGAAAGTTCCGCTTCGGAAAGCTGTTTTAAGATAACCCGTATCATCCGGGATGGAATCAACCATGTCCCACTGAACATCCATATAGCCAAAGAGATGATCTTCTCCGGTATTCTCGACTTCAATCTTTATGTGTTGGCGAAAAGGCATGGGCAGCCGGAAATTGTGTGATTTTCGCACCCTTGAGAAATAGAGTACCGAATAGGGAGGAGTGGATGCCTCTATATCACCAAGGAAATCCATCAGCGGCATTTCTATCGACGGGGTTTCTTCCTTGTCGTACCACACCCGCAGGATCATCCGGCTTGAATCACCCTGGCCGTAATCAGAGGAATGGAACTGGGTAACCACTCCCGGCCCCTCCAGGTCCAGGAGGGTTATCTTCGCGTTGGCTTTAAAGGTTTCGGCATCCGGATACTTGTCCAGAGTCCAGGTAAATGGAAGCATGCGTGTGGTCCGGTCCCGAACCGAGCTTATTTCCGTCCAGTTTTCGTCAGGTTGAGTCACAGCGGCCGGTCCGGTGCATCCGGCAGCGCCAATCAGTATCAACAGAAAAAAGCATAAGGATAAAGTCTGTTTTCTCATATTTTGCTGCTCCTGGAATTATTTCTGTGATTCTACAGGAGGAAAGTAAACAAAAAAACCCCCTCCCGCCTGGTTCCGGGATTGGGGCTGTCTTAGCAAGCGTATCGAAATTAGCTATTCAGAAATGCAATAATTATTCTTCTGGAAAACTGCGATGCTTCCCCAGTAAGCCTTTTCAGTCCGGCCTTTGCCATCAACCGATTTCAGGAAAAACACACCGGTATCACCTTCATTAAGAGCAGGATCAAAATCCTTGAGCCCTCCCCGTGAGACCAGGGAAAATGTATAGGAATCGCTGTCACCCTGCCCTTTAAGATAGGACGCCGCCTTTATTGTGACCAGGTCCCGGTTCCCGTCTTTCTCAACCCTGACCACCTGACCCAGGACAACTATTTCAGCCCTGGCTTCCAATTCCGAAAGGCTTATCCTTTTGATCTCAGAGGAATAGAGGAATGCAGTTAATGTCCCCGCCATCAACCACAGTATTATCCATTTGCTTCTCATTCTTCCCTCTTTATCGCTCTTTTACCGGGCGGGAAAAAATTGCTTACTTCATTCCCAGTTTCTTGTTTTCTTCAAGCAGCTTCAAAGCTTCTTGCAGCCTCTTCTCCCTGGTTTCGGGCCTCTTGGCACTTTGGAGCCATCCGGAATACTGCTTGCGATAACTGGGAGCGAGTTCCTGGTAGTTTTTCCAGGCAACCTTGTTTTCCTTCAGGGTTTTCTCAACTTCCGGAGTTAAATGGATCTCTGACGAATTCCTTGCCTCCAGGATTGCGGCATCGTGAGTCTCTCTCCTTTTGTAAGCCTCCATTCCCGCGGGAGACATCATCCCTTCGCTTATCAACCTATCTACCAGTTTCAAATTAAAGGCGGACCACTTGCTGCGTTTCCTTCGGGGTGTGAACCGGCAGGCATATTTCTCTTCATCAATGCGTCTCCTCACGCCGTCAATCCAACCGAAGCAAAGCGCTTCCTCCAGGGAATCCCTATAGGTCAAATCAGATTTACCGGTATGCTTCTTGTAGAACACCACCCAGATCGCCTGGACTGAACCATGGTTAGACTCCAGCCAGGAACGCCAATCCGCGCGGTTCAGAACACATACTTCCAGTTCCATATTTCCCTCCGGAAACCACACAGGCTACAGTAATCCGCTCATCCTGTTACTGTTAAGATTCTTCCGTTTCATCAGGATGCTTCCCAGCTGAGGCCAACATTCCATCCGAGTGACCGAGATTGAAATCGTTAGAGCTGTCAACGAGTCCGGCCGGGCCTGTACAACCTTTCAAAAAACCCTGATTATACATGTCTGAATCTACAATTTCTCCCCGTTCCAGGCGGAAACTGCGCCATTGCCCGAGAGCTGCTTCACAATTCACCTCCGGACCGGAAGCAGGTTCCTGTGGAACTTGAGATTCGATTTCAAGTTCACTATTGACTGCCATGCGGCTGTTTGTCTCACAGCCGGTAAATGCAATCATAAGCAGGAAAATGAGCAAACCTTTTCCGGCAGCATTGCTTTTCAATTTCATCATTCCCATCATCCAGATAATAATGTTCAGATTAAAACTGATGCGCTTTATTCCATAGTTAAGAACAAATATAACACTCATGCATAATTTTTTTTCAGATTAATCATTCCAACTGATTCGATGTCGCTGATGTTTTTATAATTGGCAAGGATATTCGAGAGGGTATTCAATGAATTCTGAGCGGATTCAACAACTCAACTCTTGACTTAATCCCTGGATCGAAGCACAATCCCTCTAACGAAACTGCTGATATAGCAACAGCCCGGTCAACTGGAGCCTCAACCTTTACTAAATCAATGAACAATACTGATATTTATAACCATGAAGAATTAATTCCCCTGGGTTTCGACCAGTGGTTCCAGGGACTTTCGCAGGAGTCGGACATTTCCGGATGCAGTCCGGCCCGGGTAACCGAAGTACACCGGGACAGCTGCACAGTGAGAAAAGGAAAACAAGAAATCTCGGCAGAACTGACCGGAAATCTAATGTTTTCGGCCGAATCCAGCGCTGAACTACCCTGCGTCGGAGACTGGGTAATGGCCCGTTTCCATGACAATGATACCCTGGCAATTATCCACGCTCTTCTTCCCCGCAGGACATTTTTGCGGCGAAAAACTCCCGGCCGAAAAATCGATTACCAGATGATAGCGGCTAATATTGATACGGGATTTATAGTCCAGGCATCCGATTTTGATTTCAATATCCGCCGCCTGGAACGATACCTGGTAATGGTCCGGGAAGGAGGCATCAATCCTGTGATCCTCCTGACAAAAAGTGATTTAGCAAATCCTGCTGAAATGGAAAGAAAAACCGCGGCAATCAAGGAGTCAGGAATTGAATGCCGAATCATCATAATCAGCAACATAACCGGCGAAGGCCGCCAACAGTTACATCACTTACTGGAGCCAGGTAAGACTTATTGCCTCCTGGGTTCTTCAGGGGTGGGCAAGACAACCCTGCTTAACAACCTGATCGGACAAGATGTTTTTTCTACCAAATCAGTACGGGCTGATGACGGTAAAGGCCGGCATACCACTACAAGGAGACAGCTCACACTGCTTGATAGCGGCGCAATGATTATAGACACTCCGGGAATGAGGGAACTGGGAAATATTGGTGTGTCCGACGGATTAGAAGCAAGCTTTTCTGACATTCAAGCCCTGGCCGAGGAATGCAGATTCGCGGATTGCAGCCATACCAGTGAAAAAGGATGCGCGGTGCAGGAGGCGGTCGCCAGCGGAGAACTGGATGAATCCCGTTGGCAGAGCTACCAGAAACTCCTGGGCGAATCCCGGTATCATGAGATGTCCTTCCTGGAGAGAAAAAGGAGGGACAAGAGTTTCGGCAAAATGGTTAAATCGGTGGTGAAGCACAGCAAGAAAAGGTAACCCCGGGTATCTACAGCTCAGGCCACTGGCAAACCTTCGTCTTAATAAGGAAGTTGGATGCAGTGATATGAATAATCCCTTAACACAGTTATCTGTCTGGATTGCCCTAATCGGATTTACCGGGATGATAGTCTTTCAATCCCTGCTGGTATTGGGAGTTCCCTTGGGAAAGTTGGCGTGGGGCGGCAGATTTCGGAAACTTCCGAAAGCCCTTCGAATCGGCAGCCTGGCAGCAGTAGTGATTTATGTGTTTGGCGGATTAATTATTCTTGAAAAAGCCGGTATGTCTAACCTTTTCAACAATTCCCTGGTGGCCGAAACCTGCATATGGTTACTGTCCGGTATCTTTGGACTCAGCTTTATCGGCAACCTGCTATCCCAAAGCAAGCTGGAGAAGATAATCATGATTCCTGTATCCCTGTTTCTTTGCCTATCGTGCACGATTATTGCCTGGAACCTTTAGCAAAGAGAGGACGGAATTTCAATTCTCGGGAGATTAAAAGATGAATCTGCTGCTGGCGATTTTAATCGCGTTCTCAAACATGTCCGCTTCTATTCCAGTCAAGGATTTGAAACATGTAGTTGTGTATGAAAAAGAAGGCCGCTATGGCGGTTGGCCCGCTAATCACGGAATCTGGATCTGGGGAGACGAAATCCTGGTTGGATTCACTGAAGGCCACTATAAAGACCTGGGACCTGACCGCCACCATATAGACCGGGAAACCCCGGAGCTTCATTACCTGGCCCGCAGCAAGGACGGCGGTGAAACCTGGGCAATAATCGATCCGGGACTGCAGGGAGATCTTATAACTGAAGGTGGATACATGCATGGAGTTCCCCGGGAAGATACTGCGATTCCGCCTCTCATGGACTGCCCGGGAGGCATTCCCTTCACTCATCCGGATTTTGCCCTGGCCGCCCGCATGGATAATATAGGGAATGGCTCGTCCCGTTTCTGGTACAGCCTGGACCGCGGAAATGACTGGTCAGGGCCCTACCGCCTTCCTAATTTCGATTTCTACTCCACGGCAGCCCGTACTGATTACCAGGTAGAAGGCCCTTCCATGCTGACACTCTTTAGTTCCGCGGCAGAAGATGACAGTAATGAGGGCAGGCCTTTCTGCATGCGTACCAGGGATGGGGGAAAAACCTGGGAACTGGTTTCCAAGATCGGCCCTGATCCTCGGGGATTCAGCATTATGCCGGCCTCGGTGAAGTTAGATCAAGACACTTATTACGTCGCCGTACGCCGCCGGGAGGGAGAACATAGATGGATTGCCGCTTTTCGTTCTGATGATAACGGAGAAAGCTGGCAGGAAATGCCTGACCCGGTGGATGAATGCGGAGACGGTAATCCTCCCAGCCTGATACGGCTTAAGGACGGAAGGCTTTGCCTTACCTATGGCTACCGGTCTGAACCTTTCAGTATCTGCGCCCGACTGAGTGGTGACGAGGGCCGAACCTGGGGACCTATCCGGACCCTGCGAACAGATGGAGCCGGGCAGGATATGGGGTATTGCAGGTCCGTGCAGCGCAATGACGGCAGGGTAGTGACACTCTATTATTTTACCCATCCGGTAACTGGACCGGAACGTTCAATTGTGGCCACGATATGGAAACCTGATCAATTGACAATTGACGATTGACGGTGCCACGGGCGTCCCGCCCGTGGTCTTCGTATCGTGCCACGGGCGTCCCGCCCTCCCCAAGCCCGGGATGGGCATGGTACGGTACTGGAGCCGGCGGCTCCAGCCACAAGATCGTCAATAAAAAAGGGCTCTCCGTGGGAGGAGAGCCCTTTTTTTTTATATATATAAAGCCGGCGATGACCTACTTTCCCACACCGCCTCCGGTGCAGTATCATCGGCGCTGAAGGCCTTCACTTCTGTGTTCGGGATGGGAACAGGTGTTACTCCTTCGCTACAATCGCCGGCAAACTTAATGTCCATTGGGATAGAAGAGATAATCTACATTACCACTTGATTTTGAAAATGGGTAAATTTCAGGTCAAGCCTCACGACCGATTAGTACTGGTTAGCTGCATACGTTGCCGTACTTCCACATCCAGCCTATCAACCTCGTAGTCTCCGAGGGGTCTTCAGCAGGGTTTTCCCTGGGGAGATCTAATCTTGAAGAGGGCTTCGCGCTTAGATGCATTCAGCGCTTATCCCTTCCGCACTTGGCTACCCAGCTATGCCTCTGGCGAAACAACTGGTGCACCATCTGTGCGTCCGACCCGGTCCTCTCGTACTAAGGTCAGCCCTTCTCAAATCTCCTACGCCCACAGCAGATAGGGACCGAACTGTCTCACGACGTTCTAAACCCAGCTCACGTACCGCTTTAATCGGCGAACAGCCGAACCCTTGGAACCTTCTTCAGCTCCAGGATGCGATGAGCCGACATCGAGGTGCCAAACCTTGGCGTCGATATGAACTCTTGGCCAAGATAAGCCTGTTATCCCCGGCGTACCTTTTATCCGTTGAGCGATGGCCCTTCCATGCGGAACCACCGGATCACTAAGGCCGACTTTCGTCCCTGTTCGACTTGTTGGTCTCACAGTCAAGCGGGCTTATGCCTTTGCACTCTACGGCTGATTTCCAAACAGCCTGAGCCCACCTTTGCGCGCCTCCGTTACTCTTTGGGAGGCGACCGCCCCAGTCAAACTACCCGCCTAACGCTGTCTCTGTACCTGATTCAAGGCCACAGATTAGATGCACGATACAAAAAGGGTGGTATCTCACCATTGGCTCCATCGAACCTGACGATCCGATTTCAAAGCCTCCCACCTATCCTGCACGTCCTGCACCAAACACCAACGCTAGGTTATAGTAAAGGTGCACGGGGTCTTTCCGTCTTGCTGCGGGCAAGCGGCATCTTCACCGCTACTACAAATTCGCTGAGTCTCTTGTCAAGACAGTGCCCAGATCGTTACGCCATTCGTGCAGGTCGGAACTTACCCGACAAGGAATTTCGCTACCTTAGGACCGTTATAGTTACGGCCGCCGTTCACTGGGGCTTCAATTCAGAGCTTCGCCGAAGCTAACCCCTCCTTTTAACCTTCCAGCACCGGGCAGGCGTCAGACCCTATACGTCGTTTTGTTGACTTTGCAGAGTCCTGTGTTTTTAGTAAACAGTCGCCTGGGCCTGGTATCTGCAACCTTCTTCTGCTTAATTCGCAAGGAATCTCACATACAAAAGGCCCACCTTCTCCCGAAGTTACGGTGGCATTTTGCCGAGTTCCTTAACAAGAGTTCTCTCACGCGCCTTGGGATTCTCTCCCTGTCTACCTGTGTCGGTTTGCGGTACGGTCACCTTCATCCTCACTAGAGGCTTTTCCCGGCAGTGCGGAATCAGAAGCTTTATTGACCTTACGGTCATCGCTATCACACCTCAGCATTAGATGAGTGGATTTGCCTGCTCATCCTGCCTACATGCTTCGACCTGGTATTCCATCACCAGGACTTCCTATCCTTCTGCGTCACCCCATCGCTCAAACGGATTACGGCGGTACAGGAATATTAACCTGTTTCCCATCGACTACGCCTTTCGGCCTCGCCTTAGGGACCGACTAACTCTGGGTGGACGAACCTTCCCCAGAAAACCTTAGACTTTCGGCGAATTTGATTCCCACAAATTTTATCGCTACTTATGCCGACAGAGTCTCTTGTCTACTCTCCACCAACCCTTCCAGGTCAGCTTCAATGCGCAGACAATGCTCCCCTACCATTCATTCCAAAGAATGAATCCGCAGCTTCGGTGGTGTACTTTAGCCCCGTTGAATTATCGGCGCAGGACCGCTTAACCAGTGAGCTATTACGCTTTCTTTAAAGGATGGCTGCTTCTAAGCCAACCTCCTGGCTGTCTGTGTGTTCCCACTTCCTTTCCCACTTAGTACACGCTTCGGGACCTTAGCTGGCGGTCTGGGCTGTTTCCCTTTCGTCTATGAAGCTTAGCCCCCATAGACTGACTCCCGAGTTTACGTTCTCAGCATTCGGAGTTTGGTTGGAGGCGGTAGGCGGTGAAGCCCCCTAGTCCATCCAGTGCTCTACCTCCGAGACGAATCACTCGAGGCTAGCCCTAAAGCTATTTCGGGGAGAACGAGCTATCACTGAGTTTGATTAGCCTTTCACCCCTATCCTCAGCTCATCCAAGCCGTTTTCAACCGACAATGGTTCGGGCCTCCAACAGGTGTTACCCTGCCTTCACCCTGGCCAAGGATAGATCACTCAGCTTCGCGTCTGCTCCAAACAACTATACGCCCTGTTCAGACTCGGTTTCCCTTCGGCTCCTCTTTATTTTCAGATTAACCTTGCTGCTTAGAACAACTAGCCGGCTCATTATGCAAAAGGCACGCCGTCACCCCAATAAATTGAGGCTCCGACCGCTTGTAGGTTAATGGTTTCAGGTACTATTTCACTCTCCTCGCAGGAGTTCTTTTCACCTTTCCCTCACGGTACTAGTTCACTATCGGTTGCGGATGAGTATTTAGCCTTGCGAGATGGTCCTCGCTGATTCCCACAAGATTTCTCGTGTCCCGTGGTACTCGGGATTCCCAACCAGTCTTTCAGCTTTTCGTCTACGGGTCTTTCACCCCCTTTGGATCGCCTTTCCAGAACGATTCGACTAAACTTCCAGAATCATTTGTCGGGTCCCACAACCCCGCCAGCACCGAAGTGCCAACGGTTTAGGCTCTTTCCATTTCGCTCGCCGCTACTTTGGAAATCGATGTTTCTTTCTCTTCCTTCAGGTACTGAGATGGTTCACTTCCC
>CAXXEX010000029.1:0-26580 GCA_963666915.2 Acidobacteriota bacterium | reverse complement strand
AGCGTTTTGGAAAAAATGAGGCCTATTTTTTCTCGAAAATTCAATATCGGTGAAATAATTCACAGATAAAGCAAGAGGAGGGAGTGCTGCTTGAGGCTGGTCTAGGGGGAAGGAGAAAGGGGCGGAAAGGGGAACGCTCTTTGGCCGGCTCAAATTGCGGGGTTTACCGGGAAGGGCCGGGCAGGGGTTTTTATGCGGGGGAATTCTTTTATTTTAGGCATTTATTCAGGCATAATTAGATGAACCATGAAACTGATAATCCAGATTCCCTGTTTTAATGAGGAGAGAACCCTTCCGCAGACTATCGCGGATTTGCCTTCTGAGATTCCGGGTATTGATTCCCTTGAATATCTGGTCGTTGATGACGGGAGTACTGACCGTACAGTTGAAGTAGCCCATGAATGCGGAGTTCACCATGTGTTAAGCCTGGGAACCAACCGGGGGCTGGGAATTGCCTTTTCCGCTGGAATTGAAAAGGCCTTGTCGCTGGACGCGGATATCGTAGTGAACACGGATGCGGATAATCAATACTGCGGGGCGGATATTCCGTTGCTCCTGACACCGATTATCAATAATGAGGCGGACCTGGTGGTTGGGAGCCGCCCGATAAAGAACCATCCGGAGTTTTCCCTGGTTAAAAAGATACTCCAGGTTACAGGAAGCTGGGCTTTGCGCACCATTTCGCGTACTGATGTCAGGGACGCGGCTTCAGGATTCAGGGCTTTTACCAGGGATGCCTGCATGAAGCTTTTCATTCATTCCAGGTTTTCCTACTGTATGGAAACCCTTATACAGGCAGGTAACGCGAATCTCAGGGTCGCTGCCGTGGATGTACGGATCAATCCCCGTACCCGGCCATCCCGACTTTTTCGGAATATACCGCAGTATGTGATTAAATCAGGCGGGACAATTCTAATGATGTTTTTCCTTTACAGGCCCGGGGTTTTCTTTGCCCTGCTGTCTTCTGGATTTTTTCTTGCCGCCCTGGGGCTTGGCTTACGGTATTCCTACCTGGCGTTTTACCTTGGAGAAGGGGTGGGCCGCCATCTTGCCTCCCTGATTCTGCTTTCGATTTTTGCATTCTGGGCAGTGCTTTTTGCGGCTCTGGGGATTATTGGCGAGATTACCAAAGCTTCCCGCAGAGTAAACGAAGAAAATTTATACATGCTCCGCAAGCAGGCCCAGAAAAGCTGATTTATACCAATAATCCCCCGGAAACTTCGAAATACCGACTGCCTTATTTGCAGAGATTCCGAATTTCCGCGGAGATAGAACTCTCTATACAAGTGATTTAATGAAGACAAAAGAACATCTCAGGAAAACAGTTAGGCAGGGAATTTTATTTGTCCTTGCTTCAGGGATAGGATTTTCAATAAACACCGGGGTGACCGTGTTTCTCCATGAAATTCTGGAGATTTCACCCGGGATTTCATTTGCTGTCGCGCTGGCCTGTTCCTATGCCGCAAATTTTATCAACAACCGGAAATGGGTTTTTTCTTCTGACGATGCTCCGCTGCCCCAGGTTGCAAGATTTCTTGTGGTTTCCCTGCTTTTTCGCCTGGCCGAGTACCTGGTTTTTACCCTGCTGCATTACCTGCTTGGAATTCATTATCTGGCGGCAATTCTTATCTCACTGTTCGGCTTCTATTTCGTTAAATTTTTTGTTTACAGGGATCTGGTATTTACTAATGGAAAGGAGCGCTCCAATTAATCAGAAGTTTCTGTGAATGTTTCATTTACTGCCGGTATACCAGGATCATCAATTCCTGTTATCATTGTATTTTTTGAGGTTTAGAGGCAACTGATATAACCGGCTCTGCAATGAATACAGACAAAGGAATGGAAGTGAAATTGCACTATCGGCAAGGTGTTAAACAGGGTTCAAGCTGCTCAGAAGGAATAGCTGCAATCAGGAGGCGACACGGTTAAATGTCTGATCATTTGAAGGCTGGTCTCCGGCACGGTATTCCAAAGCTGCTCCGGGCTGTTTTATACGCCGTTGTTTTTGTGTTTTTAATCGAAGGCGGTCTTTTCAGAAGCGGCATTTTTCTCCGGATTACAGAACCTGCTTCCTACTGTGGTCAAGTGGTATCGGTTTTAACAAATGCCAGGAATTTTGAAAAGGAAGCGGGCGAAACAAAACATGTTCTTGTACTGGGAGACTCTCGAATGGGGGAGGGTTTTTTCCGCAAAAATGTGCGACGAACTGGGGCAGGGTAATCCTCTTTGGTTTAATTCATCGGTTCCCGGTTCAACACCCAGGGTCTGGAGTTATTTACTGGAGAAATTGTTAAAACAGGGGAATCGGTTTGATGTCGTAATCCTTCCTTTGCAGAATCTCAGCGCGCGCACTTCTGAACGCTATATGGCTGACAGGGAACTGGATGGACAATTTATGCCTCCGCTGCTTTCGGTAGGGAAAGCATATGAATTCTCACGGTCTTTTGATAAAGAGCAGCTGCGTCGTAAAATGCTGATTCGTGGGTTCATCAGATCTTATGCCCTTAAGGAGGATATTGCGGGCTTTTCTATCCAATCCGCGAAAACGTTTTAAGGGTGTTGCCAGGGCCAGAGAGGCTTACAAATCCCACTATGCATACTCCGGGCGCGAGGAAGATATCACCAATAAGGTATTGGATATCTAACGGTGAAGTGGAATTTTCGCCTGAAGTTTCCCCTGATGAGAAAGGCAAGTTTGAGTTATTACCCGAGGCGCTGAAAGAGGACGTCAGGCTTAAGGAGGCAGCGTATCAGCGCAGGTGGATCGGGAAGATTGAGGACCTATGTAATGCCGCCGGCTCGAAGCTGGTAATTCTGCTTGCCCCCCGGGGCCCCCTTGGAGAGGTTTATGATTCCGAGGTGTCTGTGGATGCCTACTCTCAGCTCAATCTGTCACCGGATACAATAGTCCTGCCGGCGGAAACCTTTTCTGTTTTAGAGAAGCCCTCCTGTTTTTTTGACCACCTGCACATGAATGCCCGGGGACGAAAAGAGTTTTCAACAATACTCTACAGCCGGGTAGCCCCCCTTCTGGCCGGGAACATGAATACGGAAATCAATGCTCGCAGTGGCGAATCTCTAAAGGAATCTTCGCCTTCTGCAAATGAGGCCCCGGCAGGGCAGACTAAAGAGAAATCTGGTGCCGGTCATTTATTATCCCGGGCCGGAGATTTCAGACCCAAGATTAAGGCCGCCGGAGTAAGAACTGAATCGAAAAGGCATGAAATGGGGCAACCAGCCTGGAACGGGAGAGGCAGCCGGTAATGTTATTTAATACCTTCTCATTCTGGTTGTTTTTTGCCGTAATTCTTTGTTGCTTTTATGCGGTTCCTTTTCGCATTGGACGATACGTTTTGCTGATCGGAAGCTATTGGTTTTACATGGCTTGGGATTGGCGGTTTGGCAGTTTGCTCGCGTTTGTGTCAATAGTGAACTTTCTGGCCGGGGCTTTCCTGCCGGGATCAAGTGCCAGGCGGAAAAAGGCAATATTGTGGATTTCCATTGGGAGCACTCTCGGGGTACTTGGATTCTTCAAGTATTACGGATTTTTTGCTTCCAGTGCGGCCCTGCTTTTTGGCCTTCCTGAGGATGCCTGGCAACTGCGGATCATCCTTCCGGTCGGAATCAGTTTTTTTACCTTTCAGGGACTTTCCTATACGATTGATATTTCACGAGGAACTCTCCGACCTGTACGCTCATTGGTTGATTTTGCCCTTTACGTCGCGTTTTTCCCCCAGCTGGTTGCCGGACCGATTGTACGGGCCTCATATTTCCTTCCCCAGCTTGAGGATTGGCAAAGGCCCTCACAGCATAAGCTTTCAGAAGGGATAGGACTGATTCTGCTCGGACTTGTTAAAAAGATGGTATTTGCTGATCAGTTTGCAATTGTGGCTGATCACTATTTTGGTTCTCTGGGAACCAATCCCGGATTTTTTACCGCCTGGTCCGGAGTAGTGGCTTTCGGAATGCAGATATATTTTGATTTTGCCGGGTATACAGATATTGCCAGGGGGTGCGGGCGGATGATGGGATTTCATTTCCCGGTTAACTTTGAAAGACCATACCTGGCTACTGATATCCAGGAGTTCTGGCATAGATGGCACATATCTCTGTCGACCTGGCTGCGTGATTACCTGTACATTCCTTTAGGGGGAAACCGTAAAGGGAGGTGGAGAACCTACCTGAACCTGATGATTACCATGCTTCTTGGAGGATTGTGGCATGGAGCCAGCTGGACCTTTGTGGTATGGGGTGGGTTTCATGGCCTTTTGCTGGCAGGAGACCGCATGATACGCTCCCTGGCAGGGGAAAAGCCGCTGTTCTGGATGAGGAATATCCCGTCAAGATGGGTTGCCAGGTTTGTTACTTTTATATTGGTGTGTGTTGGATGGGTTTTCTTCAGAGCCCAGTCCTTTGGTGATGCTGAGCAGATTTTACAGGCGATGTCGGGGCTTCAGGGTTTGGGAACGGGCCTTTTATTGAGGGGCCACTGGCTTCTTTTGATAACAGCTTTTTCAGGGATGGTGATGCAGGAGCAATGGAAAGTATTCGAAAGAATTCTTGAAGCTCCTGACTGGATACGCGGCTTGGTGATAGCTGCAGCACTATATATTCTGATATTGTTCAGTTATACGGAGACCGCAATACCCTTTGTTTATTTTCAGTTTTAATCAATAATATTGCCATTACCTGGAAATGAAGGATGGTCATCAAAATGAAGAAGACGTTCAAGCTGAATTGGCCCTGGATGACTGCTCTGCTGGTTGGATTTATTTTATTTCTTGTACGTATAGCATCGCTGAAGAATGTCGCCGGACCCGTAATCTATGGAGATGAGTTTTTATACTGGCGAAACATGCTGGTATTGCTCACCTCGCAGGGTTCAGTAAATTCTGGTTACCCTCCCCTTTATTCCTGGGTGATGGGTTTAGGCGGGCTCTGGCCAGACACCTATCGGGGAATCCTTCAGATTAATGTTCTGCTCGGGCTCTGTTTCCCTGTAGCCGCATGGCGTTTTTCAAGGAATTTATCCGGCGCCAGCCGCGTAGTTGTCGTTGCATTGCTCAGCGTGTTGCCGGTACTGCTTGTGTATCCGCGGGTAATGATGAGTGAAAACCTGCTGATTCCTCTACTGGCGCTCACTATGCTGGCCATGTACTGGATATATACGGGGCCGGCAATATGGGCCTCGGTCACAACCGGATTTTTTCTTTGGCTGGCCTGCATGACCCGTTACCAGGGCGTCTTTTTTGTCATCGGGGCTGTTCTGGCAATAGTTTTCACGGGCCTCTGGCAGCGATGGCACGGTAACCCTGAGCCAGAGAATCGGATGCCGGTTCAAAAATGGTTTTCCGCGGCCCTGCTGGTGGGAGGTATCCCATGCGCTGGTATACTGCTCTGGAAACTATTGGGAATACCCTCTTCCTGGGAGATAGGTCAAACAGCATCTTATATCTACAGGCATGGAATCCAATTGACACCCGGACTCTTTGGGATGTGGCTGGCTTTTTACCTGAGCTATTGTGTATTGGGGGTCCTGCCCCTTCTTCCGCCGCTGATACATGCGGTATGGGAAATTATCTCATCAAAAAAGACAGTTCCATCCAGCCTGGCTCTGCTGATGTTCGGATTTTTTTCAACGGGAATTTCATTGATCGTGGCTACTCGTCATTCGGCACTGGTTGAATACAATCATCCGGATCCCTCTCATATCATGGGACGATATCTTGTCTTTTTTCCGGTGTTGGTCATATTGGGATTACTGGCAACAGGCTACTTCGGAATCTCTTTCAATCGGAAAAACCGGAAACTGTACCTTGGAATATGGTTGAGCTGTTCATTTCTAGGGATTTTGTCTTACGGAACAATCATTGGAGGATGGTTTTTCAAGCTGACCCCATGGTTTGTTATGGGTCATACCGGGCTGGATGTTTATTACTATAAGATTCATGCCGGAATGCTGGCGGCTGCCCTGCTGACCAGCCTGCTTGTTATGCTGCCTAAAAGACTTTTCTATTTTACAGCTCTACTGGTTTTTATGGGCTTTGCGGCAGTAGTCGGGCGTTCCGGTTTGTTTAACAATGCTGATGGCCCTGAGGCCTTTACCGAGATCATGGAAAATACTCTTGAGGAGAATGCCGTCGGGCTTGTTGGTTTTGAGAGTAATTCCTGGTTCAAGGAGCAGCATGCTCTTTACTATCTGGGATTCAAAGGTGTAGATATGAATCGAATAAGAATCGGCGAAGGATTCGAAAACAGGGGTGTAACAGCTGTCGTAAGGGCAGAAGCTAAAGCCGATCCAGCAGATACACCGATTTTTGTTGCCAAAGATGGACAGGCTTTTTACGTTGACAAGCGAATCAGCACGGATCAGCAGGAACGGTGAGCAGTAAGGTGCAGTGTCGGGTGGGAGTACTGTGGTGTGGAGGACCCGACACTGCTTGGGGATCGAAAAAAGCCGGTTTTCATAAATCATCCGGCCTTATTGTGTAAGCAATTTTTCTTCTTCTGTAATAATTTGATGCCATCGCTAAGATATTGTTCCATTAAACACTCATTTTTTTGACATAAAAGAGTTTCGGCGGCCTCTAATAATGTATCAGCCATACCTGTTCCGGCTCCGGGCTGACAGGGAAATCAATTGAGGCGGGAACCGCAAATAGTCATGAGGAGGATTCAGAGGTGATAAAGAAACTGGCATTGGTCATTTCAGCAGTTGTTTTTCTAATTGCGGCAGCTGGTTTTTTCCTGGTGACATCATTTGATTCCTGGGTTAAGGGATCTGTGGAAGACAACTTGTCCAGGCTGACAGGAACGTCTGTATCGGTTGAAGACGTGAACATTTCTATAATCTCGGGCAAGGGATCTCTAACAGGGCTAAAGATCAATAATCCGGAAGGCTTTTCCAATGGGGAGGCCCTTGTTTTGGATAAGATTCGGTTTGAGCTTAATCTGGATTCTATTTCGATGGATCTGTTACCTGTCAAGCTGATACACGCGGATGGAGCGGAGATCCTGCTTGAAAGGAACAGCGGCGGCCAGCTCAATTACCAGCTGTTATCCGCTAAAATGGACCAGGCATCAGGCGAAGGCGGGAATCCAGGGGCGTCCTGGGATCCTCGGGTTAAGATAACCGAGTTTGTTTTGGATGAAAGCAAGGTTAATCTTTCAGGATTCGGAGCAAACGCGAGGACAGTAAACCTTCCGGCCATCATGCTGAGGGATATTGGCGGAACTGCGGGAATTCCAGCGGAGCAGGTGGGTGAGGAGATCCTTTCAGGAGTATTTTCTGAAGTGATCAGCCTTTCAGTAAAATCGGGAATCCAGAAATGGTTAGAGAACAACGAATCGATTCCGGAATCTTTGAAGGAATTGCTGAACCAGGGTTTGAATTCGATAAAATAATTTAATTTTCGGCCAGCGGCCGCCGGTTCATCCGCGTAAAAAGTGCCGCGCGCTTTAATGGTTTAGCAGGGCGTCATCCCCAAAATTATCTTGGCGTGACAAGAATTTTCTGTCCGGGATATATCCTTGATTTGGGTCCCAGGGAATTCCATTCGAAAAGATTCTTCAGTTTGATCCCGTAGATTCTGGAAATCCTATACAGGGAATCTCCTCTCCGGACTGTATGGGTTCCGGATGAGGAAATAACCTGGCGGGCTTCAGCTGAAGTAATTGATTTGGGTTCAGTAAGGGGAATGATCAGGTCCTGTCCGATTTTTAGCCGATGGATGTTGCGGATACTGTTAGTGTCAGCAATGGCCCGGATTGAAACGCCGTACCGGGAAGCTATCAGGGACAGGGTTTCTCCTGACCCGACCTTGTGATGTCTTAACCGGAGACGTTTTGAAGGCGGGATATCCGCCAGAGCTTTTTCGAGCTTTTCACCATATCCAACCGGAATGTTGAGGGTGTATTCTTTGGGCTCGAAGGGAGTGACTCCCCTTTGCAGAGACGGATTCAGCTCACGAAGCTGATTCAGGGAAAATCCGATGGCCTCAGCTATTACACCCAGATCGACCTGGTAGTCAACGGAGAATTTTTCTGATTCAGGTGTTTTTTCAGGATTAACCGTAAAACCGTAGAGTTCAGGGTTGTTGTAGATTATGATGGCTGCCAGGGTTGCTGGAACATGGTTGCGGGTTTCCCTGGGAACCAGGCGTCTTTTCACCATGGTCCAGTAATCCATGTCGCCATATTTCCGAAGGATTCTCTGGATGCGTCCGGGTCCGAAATTATAAGCGGCCATCACCAGGTTCCAATCGCCGAACTCATCATGCAGGTATTTCATATACCTGGCGGCAACCCGGGCGGATTTTACAGGATCAAGCCTTTCGTCTATCCACCAGTTAACCTTGAGGCCTAAAAACTGGGCGGTTCCAGACACGAACTGCCACATTCCGCGAGCCCTCGCCCGGGAATAGGCATTATGCTTAAAAAGGCTTTCAACATGGGCCATGTATATCAGCTCTTCAGGGATACCTTCTTCTTCGAATATTTCCTTAAGGTCCTCCATGTACAGTTCTGAGCGGTTAAGTGCCTGCTGGGTAGTGGTGCGGGCCCGGTTCTGGTAATAATCCAGAAACTGAAGCACCTCTTTGTTCACAGTAACCGGGATAGAGAACCGGGCGTTTTTCAGGTCCTGGCTTACTTTGCCTTCAAGGTCAGCAGGTATCTCTACAGAATAAAGGTCAAGCTGGGATAATTCATCCAAAAAGGAATCAGGATCGTATGCCAGCTCGATTTGGGGAACATTCTTTTCACCCGATGAATCAAGAGCGAGAATCCTGAAGCGTTCCAGGGTATGGGCGATCTTTCGGGATGCAGAACTGATTTCAGGCTGGGCTTTGATTTCATTGGAAGTGTTTTCCAGCATTCCCAGGCCCTGTTCGACAAAAAAGAGGGCCAGTTCCCATTCTCCCTCCTCAAAATAATCTATGGAGTGGTCATGGAGCAGCCAGGCTTCATTCAGGAGCAGGTCGACTTGCCTTCGCAGAGATTCAGCCCTTATTTCTTCGGGTGAGGGAAGCCGGGTTACCGGGGATTTTACTTCAGAGGCTGCGGGGATATTTATGTGTACAGGCTCCAGACTTGAGGAACAGCCTGAAAGCAAAATGGAAATCAAAAAAGCAATAGAGAACCTAATTACCGCGTTTTTTTTTAGCACTAAATGTTCAGCTCCGTGATCTGATTGATCTGCCCGGCCTTAATACGGCGAGCATCTTTTTTTTAAATGTTTTCCGGACAAGCGGATTTTTGATTTTACCCTAAAATATTGGATTTTATCCACCTTTCGTATTTATTTCCATGATGCGGGGAGAGCCGATTCATCTGCTGGGGCCGATAGACAGAAGGTTTTCCAGGGGAATTGAACGGGGTCTTGAAAATTTTTATTCGATGTCAGAAAGTTTTTATAGGAAGGTCTTCGGTAAGGGCGGATGATGGAAACCAGAGTCTCACGGGGTTAGAATGAAGGACCATGAAACGTAGAATACTGACTTTATTGTTCCTTCTCTTTATTGTTTTTACTGGAGGTATGCTTCTTCTGAGGGAAAATTCCCGGAAGAGTGCCAATATAGAGACTGTTGAGGTTACCAGGTTTTTAATGGGAACCAGTTGGACCGTGAAGATTCCTTTGGGAGGGGAAGTGAATCGTGAAAACGCGCTCCGGGCAACGGATTCCGTATTTATTGAATTGGATCGTATCGAAGATTTGATGAGTGAGTGGCGGCCTGAAACCGCCGTCAGCGCGATAAACAGCAATGCGGGGCTCAAGCCTGTAAAGGTTCCCCTGGAATTATTCAAGTTAATTGAGCGCAGTGTTGAATTCGGACATCTGAGCCAGGGGGCCTTTGACATTACCTGGAAGGGAATGGGGCCGCTGTGGACTTTTGGGCAGAATTTCAGGGTGCCTGGAGAAGATGAAATCCTCGAGGCGGTAAAAAGGGTGGATTTTTCTAAAATAGTCATGGGCCAAGATTCGGTTTTTCTTCCGGAGCGGGATATGGCCATTGGTTTGGGGGGTATTGCCAAGGGGTATGCCATTGATCGAGCCGGCGAGGTGCTTCGGGAATCCGGGATAACCGATTTTTTGGTTGACGGCGGGGGGGATATCCTGGCCTGGGGGAGAATAGGGGGCCGACAATGGCTCGTAGGTGTAAGGGATCCCAGGGGCAACCGGGATGAACTGATAAAGAAACTGTCGATTTCGGGAGGCGCTGTGGTTACATCCGGTGATTATGAACGGTTCAAGATGGTTGATGGACGACGCTATCATCACATAATCGACCCGCGTACAGGGCATCCTGCCGATAAATGCCGTTCAGTAACAGTTTTTTCTCCAAAGGCTGAAACTGCCGATGTACTGGCTACCGCGGTATTCGTGCTCGGTCCGGAGGAGGGGATGAAATTAATAAGCCAGTACGAGGAGACCGAGGCTTTGATTGTGGAATCGAACGGCGAGATTCTGATGTCCGGGGGTTTTGATGAACTGATAACCGGATGATTCAAGTCTCCCCTTTGGTTCAGGTGACAGAGGCGGTTTTCTGATTTGAACAGGAGGAGAAAAAGTCCTAGAAAAAAAGGGGAGCACAGGCTTTAAGCTGCGCTCCCCGGCATTCGGACTGTTGTTAATCAGGAAAGATTTACCAGTTTATCTTCTTTTTTAATTTCAGAAGACTGCTGGGCCATAATTTTTTCTTCAAGGCTTGTTTGAGGCTTGGTGCTTTTAACCCTGACACGATTCACATCTTCTTCCCGCAGGTTCAGGGTATGGCTGTAATCAGGAAGAACCAGATCCCGGTTCCCGGCATGGATTTCATGGCGTCCCACCTGTTCCTGCCATTCCTGGACTGAACAGGTGCTGTGCATATTCTCAATGATATTTCTCCAGCCGTGGCCGGTATTATAGGCGCAGAAGGAAATCTCCCCTTCCTGGGTGCCATAGGGGATGACACACATCCGGGTACGCTGAAAATCGTAGGTGAAAAGATCCTGGAAGTGCATTCCGGCGATAAACAGGAAATTCCAGGGATCTTCCCGTCGTTTCAGGGCTTCTTCTCCATAGTTTTTGCCATAATCCTTGCCTGTAATCCCGAAGCTCTTGTCGAATTTTTTGAAGAGCTCACCCAGGGTTAGCCTGTCAGGAGATTTGAAAGGACGATAGTTTCTCAGCAGGGAAAGCAGGAGCATTACGCCGGTGAGCTTCTGGCCCCTTCCGGCATCAGTGATATCGCGGACATCCTGGATAAAACGCGGGAAATTAATGAATTCAGGAATAGGCCTGAAATCCTTGGTCTCCTTATCAATCATAACCGCGGTTCCGACTCCGCAGTCCGGATGGCATCCGCAACTTACCTGTCCCCATTCAGCGGCAGGCCCATGAGCCAGGTCTGCCAGGTCGGAAAACACTGACATTGTTGTAAGGGGGTACCAGTCGCGGAGAGGTTCTGTCATACCGGTTTGTTCTTTAACATCATACGCCAGATGGGAGAGGGTATAGCGCTGGCGCAGGCGCCTTTCTTCGGAAATATCCTCATCCCTGCCGGTAAAGGAAACCGGCTGGAACGCTACAAAGGCGATCTTTTTGGGATTGTCCATGGCGAAGCGGATAATCGATCCAACCTGGTCATTATTGACATCATTGATCATAGTGATAACCAGGACGATTTCGGTTCCGGCTTTGTGAATGTTGTCTATAGCTTTCAGTTTGATATCAAAGAGATTCCCAATGTGTCGGTGCGAATTGGCATCATTTCCAATGCCGTCAAACTGGAAATACACGAAACGGAGACCGGCTTCGGCCGCTTTTTTCGCGAAATTGAAATCCTTGGCGAACTCAAGTCCATTAGTCGCGCACTGGACACTGTTATATCCAACTCGCCTGGAATACCTGATAGCTCTGAAAAACAGAGGGGAAAGTGTAGGCTCGCCACCTGAAAACTGTACCGACATCTGGCGGCGGGGTTTGATTTTGAGGGCATTATCCAGAATTCGTTTTATTTGATCCCATTCCAGTTCATGCACAAAACCAACCTGGTTGGCATTGGCAAAACATGGATCACACATCATGTTGCAACGGTTAGTCAGGTCCACGGTCAGCACTGAACCGCGCCCGTGAGAAATAGAGCTGGGCCCATGATTGTGAAGGCTTTCATCATTGTGGGCACATATGTCTTTCCCGGGGAAATGGGATTCGACCCATTTGAAAAAGTTTTTGTCTATGGAGAGGAGATCAGTGAATTTCCCATGCTTGGGGCATTCTTTTTCCATCCAGATCTGCCCATCCCGTTCGACAATCCTGGCCTTGATGACCCCCACTTCTTCTTCTATCAGGATCCTGTAATCTTCTTCACCGGAAAAAATTTTTTCCCTGGTCTCCCGGACGCACAGAGGACAGAGGGATTCAGTTTCCCGGGGCCATCCCAGTTTAACCTGAGATTTTTCCCAGGATTTAAGTAGGGGTCGGTCACTCCATTTGGGGGTGAAAGCTTTGTTGGGTTTTTTGAGCTTATCAAAAAAACGCACAACCTTGTATGTGGCATTTGCGGTCCCGCAGATTACTGCGTCACCACATTTTGAAATCTTCGCTGTAGATGAACTTCTGGGCATTGACAACCTCCATTTTCTATTCGCAATATCCATTGGCGGCAGGGTTGATTCCACTAGAGGGATGAGTCATTTACCGCCATGAAATGTAACTTACTCAATTAAGTGGTATTAGTTCAAGTTTTATAAAGGGTAATGATGGAAAAATTGATTGTTTTCTTGTGAATTGATCCATGAGGGTGGATCACTGCTTGCGTTGAGCCTGTATAAGCATAAAGGCCGGGGGGAAAGACGCGGTGGCCGCCACTCCGGATTCATCCGGGTTCAGAAGGTTTTCCATGGAGGGTGTTTGTCCCGCGGCATGCAATGATTTCAGCCAACTGGAAACGCTGGGGAACGACCGGGAGAGGGGCAAAATTTATCCCTGTTCGGGGGCAAGGCTACTTCATGTCCCAGTATTCTTTCACGCACTCAGAGCAGATGGCCCATTGGCCCGGCTGGTCTGAATAAGTGACAATTGTTTCAGTATTTCGATATTGCATACAGTGTATGCATTTCACCGGATAGGCGGGACGGGACCTGTAGAACAGGCAGTAGATAATGATTCCCAGGATAATTATGGAACCAATAACCGCCGCCGCCATGTGTATGATACCGATATTCATTACTTAACCAAACCCTTGAAGATTAATCAGGGTCTTCTGAGATGTCCGGGGCCCGAAAGGAGCAGGTCATCATCGTGAGGATGCCCCTCCTTATCAGGTTAGTCTCTGGTCATCAGTCCTGATAGTTGCTGCGTTCAGTGCCGCAATCGCGTCTTCTTCGGTTTCGTAAATGTCCAGGAGAGGCAGCAGCTGGCTTATTGAGAGTACATGTTTCACCCTGTCTCCCACCCGAAGCAGCTTAACGGCTACACCAAAGTTTTTAGCCATTTTAAGGGTAGTGACAAGCTCACCGATTCCACGGCTGTCAATCCATTCCACTCCGGTCAGGTCGAGTAATACTTTCTTCCATCCGTCCGCGATAACCTGATCCATGGATTTCCCGAATATATCCTTTGCCGCTGTTGATACGAATCTGCCGTGAACATCCAGAATAATAATTTCATCTTTCTGGCGGACATCAATTTTCATTTTATGTTCTCCATAACCCGGCTCAGGTTTTCCCTGGCCGGGGTAAGATTCCTTTTTTGTAGTTCTTCAGTATCCTGAATAATACCTCAGAATTATATCTTAATAAAAACACGTCTTTTATAAAGCCAGTAACAAAGGTACCAGTAACCAGCCAATGTTAACAGGGCGGTAAGCAGATTGACGATAGGATCCCCCATCCAGCTGAGGAAGCCATTGGTAAATATGGCCACGCTTTTTTTAACCGAATCACTTCCTATTGTATTGGCCACCATATAGATAAATATCGAATTCATGCCCACGATCATGGCGAAGGAAGCCCATTTCACCTTCTTTTTAATGTCCACAATCCAGTAGAAAATGGCCAGGGTTAAAATAGCCCAGCCTCCACTTACAATAACGAAAGAGCTGGTACATATACGTTTTATAATCGGGGTGACCGGATTCAGGGCATATCCGAGTATTATCATTCCCAATCCGAATCCAATCAATCTAAAAAGCTTCCCGTTTTCTGATTTTTCGCTCATAAGCAGTTTTCCGCACAAGACGCCCCACATTGTGTGGGCGGTAGTGGGAACGCAGTTGATGGCTACCCATCCGCCTCCATTATTCAGTTTCCCCATCAGGACCATATCCATCCAGGAACCGAAATTGTGGTCTTTGACGAAAGGCTGGTCAAATCCGGGTACTCCCCAGAGTCGATAGAACAATTCCGTGAGTATTAAGAGCCCTATAGTGAAACCGATCTGGGTTTTGGTTCCCTTGTTCATCATCAGGTAGGCGACCAGGTAGGTAAAGGACAGCTGGGTGAGAACATTCCATAATTCCCAGGCAGGCATATTGGCTCCGAATGAATGCAGGAAAACGCCTAGAAAAAAGAGCATCGTTGAACGATAAAGTACATGCTTAAAACGCTGAATGCCGGTGCTGCCGCCTGCCAGGCGTTTGGCAAAGGCAAAGGGCATTGCCACCCCCACTATAAACATAAAGAAAGGCTGTATCAGGTCCCAGAAATAAAGGCCGTTCCATTCGTGATGGGTGAACTGGATTAATAAAGGACCTAAAAAGCTGTCCGCGTAGAAGGGGTCCCGGAGAGCCCGGAACACCCCGGCTCCTCCGGCAACGAGCAAAAACATGGTCAGGCCCCTGTAGGCATCCAGGGACAGGAGTCTCTTGTTGATTTTTTCTACTTCCGCTACTCGCATTCTCAGAATCTCCAATTTGGGAATCTACTGGTATCAAACAGATTGTCAGCCGGGTTTGGAGCTATGAACTGGCACAATAGACTGATCATTCTTTGACTGGTACTTAGCATTCTTAAACTAACTCCCAGGTTTTGACAAGTCTTTTTCCCTCTTTTTTTCCCCGATATGAATTCAGATAGTTTCATTTGAAAGCAGGGGCTGAGTTGATATCCGAGCGGATTTCCTTTCGCAGGGCAGGATCTGGAGCAGGGATCATTATTATCGCGAGCCGGTGTCGTTTCGTGAAAGTATTGACGACAGGGTTGAAAGGCCAATATTTCTGCCGGTAATGACCAGTACCGCCGGGGAAGTGAGCGGGCCGATCCTGCCGGACAGGCAGGCGGCGAGCGGGGCCGCGGCGGAGGCCTCAATTAGATATTGGTGATGCTTTATCATCCAGATAATGGATTCCTTCAGTTCATCTTCACTAACCAGGACAACCTGATCGATCGTGTCCCGCAGGATTTCAAAAGTTTTTACGCCTATGCCGCCTTCAATACCTCCGGCAATCGTATCAGCCGGAGGCAGCTCTGTAACCGCTTCGCCTTTTTCCAGGGAAAGTGCCAGGGCGGGCGAATCCCGGTGCTGGCAGGCTATGAGCCGGATACCTGGTTTTTCCTGTCGAATGAAGCTGGCAATTCCGGCACCCAGGCCCCCGCCCCCAACCGGGAAGACTATGCTCCCGGTTTCAGGAAGCTGTCCCAAAATCTCAGCTGCCAGGGATCCGCCGTTTCCAGCCATTATCTGGTAATCATCATAGGGAGAGATGAAGGGGATATTGTGTGCCGCGGAAAAGTCGATAGCAATGGATTCGGCCTGGTCATAGCCAGGATCCGGGCATTTAACGACTTCCGCGCCTAATTCAGACATGCCCCTACACTTTGATTCATCAGCTGACGAAGGAACAAATACCTTAACCCGGCAGTTAAACTGCCTTCCGGCCCATGCCAGTGCCCAACCGTGATTTCCAGCCGAACAGGTTATGACTGATTGAATTCCTTCAGAACAGATCCGGTCGAGTTTAAAGAGCGCCCCGCGAAGTTTGAAGGAGCCAGTTTCCTGCAGGTTTTCCAGTTTCAGAAAACAGCGGCTTCCTGTTAACCTGGAGAGAGCCGCGGATTCTTCAAGTGGAGTTTGCCGGACAAAAGATTTTATAAATTCAGACGCTTCTTTAATTTCTCCGGATTTTATTAATTTCATGATTGGTATTTTATGGGATGGCAATGGTGCGGGCAATGGCAAAAAAGCGGTTTAAATTGAGCGGAATCCTCTGGAAATAATCCGTTCATTTATGAATTGTTTTAAATTATATTTTACATTAACTCCTTACAATTGGTACACTTTCAGGCCATGACAGGAAAAAGTAAAAGCAATGAGAAAGTTTTCCTTGGATTCTCCGAAAGCGCGGTTGAAAGAATCAAAGAAGCATTAGACGGAAATGATGAAAAAACCGCAGTCAGAATTTCTGCCAGACCTGCCGGGCCAGACCGTTTCTCATATAATATGAGGCTGATCACGGATGATGAGCGGGTTGAGGAAGATATCCTTCTTGAAAGAGGAGGATTTGTAGTCTGCCTGGATCCGGTGAGTGCTGAAAGCCTGGACGGGGCCAGTATCGATTTTGTTGATAAAGAGGGCGAGAGCGGATTCAAGTTTGATAATCCCAATAAGCCCCGGAATTTTTCTTCCTCCGACGAGCTGACCGGAACCATGGAAGAAAACGTGAAGCAGATTATAGAAGCTGAACTGAATCCGGCACTTGCTTCTCATGGAGGATGGATAAATCTGGTCAAGGTGGAAGACAATAAGGTGTATGTGACCCTGGCCGGAGGTTGTCAGGGATGCGGCATGGCTCAGGTTACAATCAAAAACGGGATAGAAGCGAGGTTGAAGGAGCTTATCCCTGATCTTGAAGAAGTAGTGGATGTAACCGATCATGGAGCGGGATCCAATCCGCGCTACTGACACTGCATTTGGAATAATTTGGAATAATTTGGAGGGTTTTCCCTGCTTTTGGTTGACTTATATGTGCTTCCATCCTTAATATATGGGTGGTTTTTAAAAGCATTGCAGATCCAGGGGAGAATCTTTACCCTCAGCACATTTACTGTTCCCATAAAAGCAGATTCAGGGATTGTAATAGATTTTGTAACGCTCTTTTTGAGGATTTAATTTTTGAAGATATCAGGGTGGAAATTATGAATAAGAAATTATTAGCTTTAGCTTTAGTGTTATTGGCTGTAGTATTGCTTGCCGCCTGCGGTGGAAGCCACAGCGCCATTCAATCAATGCAGGTAGACAGGACTGCTCTTGTGGGAACCGTTCCTTTCAGTGCTCCCTATATTTACCAGAAGGAAGGCAACCTTGTAGGGCCTGAAGCTGAGTTGGCCCAGAGAATTGTTGCCAGGGTTGATGAGACCAGGGAAACCAAAGGGGGAACCCCGGTCAGGCTTACATGGATAAACAGGACTTACTCCACTCTGTATGACGCAGTGAAAAAAGGTGAAGTACAAATTGCCCTTGGTGCCTTTGGAAAAAGTGACTCCCGTAGTGAAGAGGTGCTTTATTCAACTCCTTATTACACAATGGACCTGGTAATGGTTGTCAATCCTGTTCACAAGGACTTAACCCCGACCGAAATCGCCAGCGCAAAAATTGGAGTAAGGGAAGGCTCTGTTGTCCAGGAATTTGTTGAAGCGAAATATCCCTCAGCCAGTGTCATCCCTTACGGAACCCTGGATGACGCGGTCCTGGCGCTCAGGGCCAGCGAAATTGACACAATTATTGACGGCAAGGAAATGGTAGCTTATGCCCTTACAACCATTCCCGGTGCCGGGCATATGGACTTTTATCCTGAATCATTGGGATCGGTAGAGCTTGCTGTCGCGGTTAAAAAAGGCGATAAACAGCTTATTGATCTGATTAACGGCGTTATTGCTGAATCCACCCAGGATCTGGAAGCCCAGCTGAGTGAGCATGGCGGCGAAAGAGTCAGCCAGGTAATGCAGCAGAGGGAAGATCGCCTTTTCCGGCAGGCGCAGGCCAAAAAGCCCCGCAATGTAACAATCAGGGTATCCAGGGTCAAAGGCTTCAGAGGCGTTGATATTTACCGCATGGCTAACCTGAGATTTGTCGCCAGGAATACCGAGTCAGGTGAAACAACCAATTCCTCTCCCATACAGTTCAGCGGCTCCACCGGAATCACCAAGGTGACAGTTAAACCTGGGACTTATTCCTTGTCGCTTCCCCAGTTTAATTTCAACACCAGGCTTATTATTGTTCCTGAAGATCCTGATGACGTAAGTGTAAGAATCACAATTGGACCTTCAGGCGTAACTATGGAAAAAGACTAATAGCCTGATTATTTAGAAGCAACAAGACCCGGTGGACCTGATGTCCCCGGGTCTTTTTTTGTCTGCGGGTTCGTTTACCCGGCACTTCTTGTATTTATAATGTCACCTTCAGTCAATCACGGGAATGATCAATTGTTCTCCCCGGCCTTATCCCATTCATCCCTGATTTGTTTGAGCCGGCTTGAATAGTCTTCATCAGCCTCCCTGAAAATATGGTTGTCCTGCTTCCTGATGTCCTTTTCTTTGGTGCTGTTATACCTAATCGGTGGATTGTCACCGGAACAGAAAAGATAGTTTCCCCGGACCAGGTTGGTTGTGGCCTTGTGGAATCTCAGTGGCGACCTGGCGATGTTATATATCAAGTTGTCGGCAATTAAAAGATCGGTGGAGCCTTCGTCAAGGAACATTCCGTTGCTTTCAGCCCTGCCGGCATTGATTTTGACATCGTGGATGTGATTGTTGACCAGGCGGCTGTTGGGCTGCAGCCCCAGCATGTAGATCCCTCCTCCGTCACTCAGGACCTGCAGGATATGGTGTATGTGGTTCCCTTCAATCCTGTTATCCCGGCATGGAGTGGGTTGGGGGTCCCACATCCATCCAACTGAAATGCCGGTGTAGGGCAAGTTGGAGATCTCATTGCCGCTGATGATGGTTTCCGCGGTCAGTCCGCACCAGATCCCGATCGCGCCGAAAAACTGTTTTCCGCAGTCAGTTACAGTACAGTTTTCAATCCTGTTTCCGACGGCTGCCTGTTCCGGTGAGGCCTTCCACCAGGGCTCTCCCTCAATCCCACGGTCCCGGCCTTCGCCAATCATGATTCCATTTCCCGAAATATCACTGAACAGAGAGCCGGTTACCAGGCAGTTTTTGTTTCCAACCCCCAGCCAGAGACCTGATCCCCCCAGCTGGCTGAATTCGCAGTCCCTGAAACTGCAGTTGTCGGCCCAGGCTGTTTGTACGGCAGCTTCCACAACCGCCCACTGCTCCCGGTCAGGTCGCGGATCATATTGAGTAGCCTGGATTCCGGAATAACCGTTTTTCGGTAACTGCCAGGAACAATGAGAAAAGGTAATACCTTCGAAATGGATATTGCGTACCGGCTGTTCCACGGTACCCTGGATCAGCATCAATCCGCCGGAGAAGGGAATAGTGACAGCAGTTTCTCCCGGCCTCGTGCCCGCGGGCGGTTTCAGGTAAACCGTCTTCTCGGATTCATCACAGAACCATTCATTTTCCGCATCCAGGAAGGTGGCGGAGTTTTCGAGGTAATAGCGGGGATGGGGTTCCCAGTTATCAATTGTGAAGAAGTCCAGGCCTTTGGCTCCGATAGAATCAAGTGCGGTAATTTCCTTCTCGCCAGGATCAATCTCTTTGACCTTTATCCTGGAGATCGACCAGTCGTGCAGCAGGACTATTTCTACATCTTCCGGATTTTCGGGAACAGAAAAATCTCCGTTTTCATAATAGAAGCTGGTGCGCTTGTCTTTTCCCGCTTTCTTTATTCTCAGGAAGCCTTCATTGGGTGTCCTGGCCCTGACAGCGCGCTTTCGATTTATGAACAGCTCCCTGGGGGCAAAAGAACTGAAAGATTCCGGAAGGGGCGCCGACCATATGCCGTCAGGGCCTTCCTCCCAGTTCTTCAGTTCCACTCCGCCGGATATAACGGGTGTATGCCCGGGTAAAGCGCGGTAGGTTATCCGGGTGGTATCGTTCCCTGAATCCTCAGGATTGAACAGTAATGGCGAATCTATGTGGTAGGTGCCGCCTGATATCCAGACTGTTATGTCAGCAATTCCGTTTTTTTCAAGGGCCTCGCGAACTGCATCCTTTGCTTTTGTGATGGTGGCGAAGGGCTTTGCCCGTGTTCCGGGATTACTGTCACTCCCTTGGGAAGCAACGAAAAATTCATTCCTTGAGGTACAGGAGGTTAAGAGTAGCGCGGGACACAACAATACCAGGGCCAGAAAAGCTTTTTTCATGATAGTAAAACTATAAAGGATTGACCGGAATAGGCAAGGTCTTATTGGAACAGTCAATCGATTCTGTATATGCGGGATCATTCAGGGGATGAAAATTACTGGATCTACCGAATTAAACTGGAGACAGGCGAAACCAGCTGTTTGACTGATATTGAAAATGCCAAGGCTGAACTGATGACAAGGGTGGAGGGTTTCCTTGAAAAACATATCGGGGGCAGCAGTCAGCTGGTGAGAAATACGGGCTAGCCTGGACCCGCCTTTGAAGGGGAAGGTTTGCCCGGGGACTGATTAAGCGGCTCCCGGGCAATTCCTTGCAATCTTATGTGTCGGATGGTGCCGGGGCGGGTGACCGTTCGCAATCCTGCAGAAGGGTTTCCCAGCGGTAATCAATCTCGGCTTGAATTTCCTTCATGGCCTGCCGGTCCAGGGATTTGAATCTTCCCTGGGCACGGAGATATTTGGCCACCGGGGTCTTGTCAGGCATAGGACTCAGCTTATATGTCCTTCCGTTTTCAACTTCCACAAGAGGAAAGACCCGGCTCTGGACCGCCATTCTCCCGAGTTTAATTGTCATTTCAGAGGAGAATTTCCACCCTGGAGGGCAGGGGGCGAGTACATGTATGAAACGAAATCCTTTAATGGCTTTGGCTTTTTTCACTTTGGCAACCAGGTCATCGGGATAGGAGACACTGGCAGTAGCGACATAAGGAATCTGGTGGGCGGCCAGCACCCTCAGGATATCCTTTTTATTCCCCTTTTTTGATTTCGGGGTAGTGGTAGTCCAGGCGCCGTGAGGTGTGGCCGAACTCTGTTGTATTCCGGTATTCATATAGGCTTCATTGTCATAGCATATGTAGAGGAGGTCGTCATTTCTTTCCGCTACACCCGAAAGAGCCTGGAATCCGATATCAAACGTTCCGCCGTCTCCGGCCCAGGGGACAACAGTGGTTTTGGTGTCACCCAGGGCTTCCAGCCCGGCCTTGACCCCCGAAGCTGTGGAAGCCGCGGTCTCAAAGGCCGTGTGCAGAATAGGTACATCTACGGCGCTGTTAGGGAAAGGACCGGCCAGAACCGTCCAGCAACAGGCGGGAAGGACGATTATTGAGTCTTTCCCCAGCCCCTTCAGGACACTTTTCATAACCAGAGAAGCTCCACAGCCCTGACACCCCAGGTGTCCGGGGTGTACAAGCTCTGCTCCATCTAAATCTGTTAATACGGAATTCATTCTTTCACTCCTACCCAAATGCTCTCACCATTGTTCTCGTCCCGGGTTTCAGCCTGGGAGAGGATTTCCCGGATGGTTGAAGGTGTAATATCCCTTCCTCCCAATCCGGCGATGTAACTCTGCACCTGTACGTCAACATGTCCGTAAAGTGCCGCCCTGATCTCCTGGGCAAAGATTCCTCCCACCCCGAAACCTATATTGCGGTCCAGGACGGCAATTTTCCCAGCCCGGGCGCAGGCTTCCCTTACCTGGGAAGAGGGGAAAGGACGGAAAACCCTGATTTTGAGGAGGGCAATATTTTTCCCGGCGGCATTCTGCTCATCAATAACCTCCCGGGCTGTCCCGGTCACGGTTCCCGATGTAACCAGCAGGATATCGGGATTCTCGCTTCCATAGAGTTCCACCTGGCCGTACTTTCTTCCAAAAACTGAAGCAAATTCATCATCAGCCTGGGTGATGACGGTCTTGGCCTTATCCTGGGCATCCTGAAGTTTTTTGCGGAATTCCATGTAGAAATCAGGAGTAGCCAGCCCGTGGTAAGCGGCAGGGGCATTGGTGTCCAGTTTAATTGACGGCTTAAACGGGGGCAGGTAACCGTCAATTTTTTCCTGGGCAGGAATGGCTACCGGTTCCGCGGTATGGGAAAGCACAAAGGCATCCATGACAAGCATCACGGGAACCAGCACTTTTTCAGCTACGCGATAGGCCTGGAGAACAGTATCAAACACTTCCTGGTTGCTCTCACAGTAATACTGGATCCAGCCGGTGTCCCTCTGGGAAAGGCTGTCATTCTGGTCAGTCCAGATGGACCAGGGCGCTCCGAGGGCCCGGTTAATATTTGCCATAACGATCGGGTTTCTGGCTCCGGCCGCCCAGTGCAGCATTTCATGCATCAGGGCCAGTCCCTGTGAGGAAGTCGCGGTAAATGTCCTGGCCCCGGCAGAGGAGGCGCCGATAAGTGAGGCCATTGAAGTGTGTTCTGATTCAACCTTGATGAAGCGGGCATCCATGATGCCATCTTCGCAGAATTTACTGAGAAGCTCGACAACCTGGGTCTGGGGGGTTATGGGATAAGCAGCGACAACCTGGGTACGGGCCATTTTCACGGCATAAGAAACCGCGTGGTTACCCGTAATTACAATTGTCTCTGATCCGTCTTTGTTTTTACTCATGAACCCTCCTGTATCAGGTCAATTACGTCCCTGGGGCATTCCTGGACACAGATTCCACAGCCTTTGCAGTAATCCAGATCCACTTCATATCCGTCCGGAATGCGTCTTATACAGAAATCAGGGCAGAAGGTCATGCAGGTGTCACAAAAATTGCATACGCCGCACGAAATACATCTGCCTGATTCATATACAGCATCCTGGGCTGATATGGTTTCAATAAGTTCAGAAAAATCCAGCATTCCATCCGGCAGGCTTCTTACCGGAAGTTCAACCTGGGATGCTTTGCCGAAGCAGTCCCTGTTCATCCCCATCAGGTTGAAGAGAGGCATCTCGTCTCTTTTGTCAGAAGGCTCGAGTGAAGAGGTGATTACTGTCGCCGCGGCGGCAATTCCTGATTTCATTGCGTGGGAAATCGAGGATGTCCCAGTTGCGGCATCTCCGGCTGAAAATACATTGTCCTGTTTTAAGAATGATTCGAAGTCCCCTGAAATAGAGGTTGACTCTTCATGGGCTTCGATGAGCGTGTCGGCGGTCACAGTGAATTCAGATCCGGGAATGTAGGGATCATCAGGGGGGCTCTCTTCCCCTTCTTCGATCGATTTCAATCCGATAAGTTCAAGTACTACCTTGCCGTTTTCAATCCGGCTTGAAACGATTTCGGCCTGGCAGAGCAGTTCTATTTCTTCAGCTTCGGCGGATTTTATTTCCTGGTTGGAAGCTGAAACGGCCGGCCTGCCGCACAGGGTTAAGATTTTGGCTGATGAACCGAGGCGCCTGGCGCAGCGGGCTGAATCAACAGCAGTGTTTCCTTTGCCGATGACAATTACCTCGGGACCGATTTCAGGGGAAGAAGACGAATTTACAAGGTGAAGGAACTCCAGTCCTTTGTAGACCAGGGGAGCGGTTTCATCCGGAAAAAGGCTTTCTCCGCTGGACGTTATCCCGGTGGAGACAATGACAGCGTCATATTCATCACCGAGATCCGCCAGTTGTTTATCTGTTCCGATCTCAGTGTTGAGAATAAAATCGACGCCGAATTTTTTCAGCCGCTCCAACTCCTTGTCCAGGATATCCCGAGACAGTTTATAGGAGGGGATTGTGCTGCGCAGCATGCCTCCGGCCTCAGGGCCTTTTTCAAAAACGTCTGCCTTATATCCATGGCGAACCAGGGCCCAGGCGGCGGCAAGCCCTGCCGGGCCGGAACCAATAACTGCTGCTTTTCGGCCGGTTGCGGGAGCTGGCGCGTAGGGAAACGGGGTTTCCAACTGCCTGTCAGCGAGAAAGCGTTCCAGGGCCTGAACACCTACCCGGTCATCAAGGGCGATCCGGGTACAGCTGTTCTCACAGGAATGGTAGCAGGCGTGACCTGTTACCGCGGGTATTGGATTGGTTTCAACTATCAACTCCCAGGCTTCCTGGAATTTTTCCTGGGTTATGAGGGCTATGACCCTTGGAATGTCAGTGCCGAGAGGACATCCTTTACGGCAGGGGGCCAGCTTTTCCCGGTACACAGGACGCAGGTACCTCCAGCTGCCGGTTTTGTTAACCATCATGCTGCCTTCAGCAACAGCGACTTCCGGCATCTCAGAAATATTGCTGTAGCTTATTTTTTTCTTCTCCACTATGGCCTCCCCTGCAGATCAATCTCTTTGATGGCGTGATATGCTTCCCTGGCTGCCAGCATGTTTTGTTCTGCTTTCGCAGGAACCTTGCCTTCGATTGCGGCAATTACGGATTCCAGATCAACCACCCCGGGAAATTTTGCCACAGCCCCCAGGATAGCGGTATTAACAATCGGGTTGGTTCGGGCCCCCAGGCCCTGTCCGGCTGCAATACTCGCCGCGTCAACTGTAGCAATCCGGCAGTCCTTGTTTAATCCCGGAAGAGCTGGCAGGTGTTCACAGTTGACGATTACCCATCCCCCGGGCTTCAAGCCGGAAGTAACATCAACAGACGGGATCAGGGTGGGATCAAGAATGACAATATGATCAGGCTCGTCCACCTGGCACCGCAGCCTGATTGGCCTGGAATCAATTCTTAGAAAGGCAGCTACCGGAGCGCCCCGCCGCTCCACTCCGAAGGTAGGAAATGCCTGTACATGTTTTCCCTCATTGTATAAGGCGGATGCCAGAATTTCAGAGGCGATTACTGCACCCTGGCCCCCGCGCCCGTGAAAACGAATTTCAATCATTGTTCTGTGCTCCGGACAATTCAGTTTATGTATTTTTCCAGGTTAGTGAAACCGGGTTGGCCTGGTGGTTCCTGCGAGAGCGGCCCAATCCGGATAACCTGTTACCCTGAGCCTAAAAAAAAGAGGTATAGGCAGTCAAGTTTTTTACCGACAACATACGTTAAATTGTTCTTTATTCTATAATTTTCTGCAGACGGGCAAAACAAAATCTGCAGATGTATTTTGAAGCCGCCCCTTAGGGACAGGTGTAAATATGAATAATAAAGTTGTTAATCTTTTGTCACAAATGGTTGATATTGAGTCAGTCACTGGAAATGAAAAGGAAATCGGTAATTTTCTTTTCGGGCTCCTGGAGGATTATGGTTATCGTGTTTCCAGGCAGACTGTCACTCAAAACAGGTTTAATATCTTGGCGGTCAAGGGTAAGCCCCGCGTACTTTTCTGTACCCATATGGACACTGTTGCCCCCCATATTCAGTTTTCCTCTGAAGGTGAGCTTCTGCGGGGCAGGGGAACCTGTGATGCCAAGGGGAGCATGGCCGCGATGATTATGGCCGGAGAGAAACTTGCCGTCGCCGGCCGCGAGGATATCGGATATCTGTTTGTGGCCGGTGAGGAGACTAATTCGGATGGCGCGAAAACAGCCGCTGAACTGGGACTGGAGACAGAGTACATTATCCTGGGTGAACCTACGGGCAACAGGGTTGTTTCAGCCCAGAAGGGAACCCTTGTATTCAGGGTGGATGTGCGGGGAATTGCCGGCCATTCGGCACTTCCTTCATCGGGAAGATCTGCTGTACATAAGATGGCTGAAGTCCTGAATCAATGGCTGGGGACCGATTGGGGATCCGATCCTCTACGAGGGAAAACAACTCTCAATATCGGAACGGTTTCCGGAGGAACTGCCCCCAACGTGATCGCGCCGGCCTGTAAGGCCCAGGGTATTTTCCGGATCTCTACTTCAGTACAGGAAGTGAAGTATAAAATGAAGAAGGGTATTGCCGGAGATAACGATGTCAGCATAGATATTCTCAGTTCATCCGAACCCTTGAACCTCGAAGAGGTTCCCGGGCTGGAAAACACTGTGGTCTCTTTTGGCTCCGACGCGCCGTACCTGACAGCGCTGGGCAAGGTTGTGATGTGCGGCCCGGGATCTATCAAGTTTGCCCATTCGGATGATGAACAGGTGACCATTCCGGAGCTTTTTGAGGGCATAGAGGCGTATTGCCGGATTGCCTCAGTTCTCTGAGCAGCTCCCTTTATAATATTAAGGAGATTCAGCCCCTGGATTTTACAAGAGACCCGGCTGACCTGTATTATTGACAGTTGCTGAAAACTGAATTTCCTTTTGTAAGCAGTGCTGGAACAGAATAAGTGAGCTGCCCTCGGCTGTTAATCGACCTGCTTTCCTTCGCTTATACCCCTGCGGGATAAAATTCCGGATGACAAGATCCGGCTAATAAAGACATAAAGAGAAAAAGAGAAATCATGATAGTAATGAAATTTGGAGGGACTTCTGTAGGTAACGCGGAAGCAATGAAAAGGGTATCCGGGATTATTTCCGGAAAACTGGACAAGAGTCCGCTGGTAATAGTCTCAGCTGTCTCAAAAGCTACAGACGCCCTTGTCAGGATCGGTAAAGCGGCTGACAGTGGGGATTTTGAGGAAGGCCTTGAGAAAATTGAATGGTTTACCGAGCGCTATGGAAAGATTGCTGTAGATCTTGGAGTGCCTGAAGAT
>CAXXEX010000028.1:0-66850 GCA_963666915.2 Acidobacteriota bacterium | reverse complement strand
GACCCTGGCCGAGGTTACCGTCAAACACTTCAATGACAGGAAATGGGTGCCCTGGGTGGCTTATCCCGTAGCCGGATTGATTTCCTTTTCCCGTATAACCTCCGGAAACCATTTCACCTCAGACGCAGTCACCGGAAGCCTGATAGGCTTCTCCATCGGCCACTGGGCAGTCAAGTAGAAGTTCGAGCTGAGATTTGTGAAGTTCGATCGTTCAATTCGTATCCGCCGGAAGTTATAGCTGAGTCCAGCCGCCGCCTTGGGCGGATTATACAGGGGAGAAACTTGGGGAAAGTGAACTCGGAGACATTCACGAAATGAGGATACGATTACGACAACGATAGCCGCTTCACTGACAACGACAACGGTAATGGCGCTACATGCTGTTTATGAAAACGCTGGACTCACTCAGCTGGCCCCCCCAGCAAATCGCGCAGTGCCGCCTCAAGGGAGGAAAATTCAAATTCGAATCCCGCATCCAGGGCTTTTTCCGGCCTTACCCGCTGGCTGACAAGCAGCATTTCATCGGCCATCTCACCTAAAGTCAGCCTGAGTACAGGCGCCGGAACATTCATGAACAGGTGTTTATTAAGCTGATCAGCAACAGTTTTCATGAATTCGGAATTCGTCACATTTCCCGGGGAGACCGCATTCAAACTTCCCCTTATCAGGGAATTCTCAATGGACCAAATGATCAGGTTCACTTCATCATCTCTGTGTATCCAGGGCATCCACTGGGATCCGCTGCCGAGCACGCTGCTGAATCCCAGCTTAAAGGACCGGGTTATTTCAGGCAAAGCACCGTCTCCGGGATCCAGCACCGGGGCACTTCGCAGCAGGACCACCCTGGTTTGTGAGCCGTCTGCCTTCATAGCCTCTGCTTCCCAGTCCCGGGTTACCCCGGCCAAAAAGCCTTCCCCGTTCCCGGAATCCTCTGTCAGCACAGTATCTCCCCTGCTCCCGTAGAATCCGGTGGCAGAGGCCGAAATAAACACAGAGGGCGGTTTTTTACAGTTAAGGACAGCGCGCACCAGGTTCCTGGTGATGTTGATCCTGCTGCCGCGAATTTCATCCTTGTGCGCCTGGGACCACCTGGAAGCCTTTATCCTGGTCCCGGCCAGGTTTACCAGTACGTCAATGCCTTCCAGGTAACCGGGAGAGAATTCCTCCCGCAGGTCAACCTGAAAATGCCTCACTTCCGGTTTATCGGGCTTCAGGACAGCTGTACTCCGGGAAAAAAGAAGCAGGGAGTGACCTTCCCCGCCCAGTTTTTCAGCCAGGGCGGAACCGATTAATCCGGAAGCTCCGGTTATGGCTATTTTCATGTATACAAATATGCACTAAAACCGGGAAAGGTTGCAAATGCCAATCTCCCTCCCCTTCTCTATCGTTGTCGTATTCGATGGTACAAATTTCAAGGCGGGAGGCAGGGATATTCGAATCTGGAGATTGAAGGCAAGGGTTGCTCCTGAATGCGGCTGGCTTTAGCTCGTGGGAAAGCAAGACACTACATTCCGGCTGCGGTATTCTAGCTCAGGATAGGCTTGGCACGTTGCAGATCAGGCGATCTAAGCTCCCGGCGGGAGGTATTAAAATTCGGGTTTGGTGATACCTCGAGACCGCCATTAACTTACAGTTCCCTTGCTGGAGTTGGCAACTCCGGCTGCTAACCATTACCAGGATCGACATAGCGCCCGAATTTCAGATTTAGTCCCGTAATTGGTGAAGAAGGTAAATCGACAATCATCAATCGTACTTCGTCAATTGAGATGGCTGGGGGACAGGGATTCGAACCCCGATTGCATGGTCCAGAGCCATGTGTGTTGCCATTACACTATCCCCCAATACCTAAGATGGCGGCTATTATATCAAAATGAATGCCGGTGAGGAAACCATCCGGGACACAAGAAAAACAATTTTTCCGCGAGCCCGAATTCAGGACCGGGCTGCCTGGTGCGGCACATATTCCAGGTCCAGGAAATGCCGGGACCGGAATCCCGGCATTCTCCAAAAAATCAATCCTTAGCCTGCCACTTCAAGCCTTGCGTTCGCGGAATCAAGAAGGTTCACACCCTCCTGGAAATCGGTATCCTCATCTTTGGAATTCAGGATTTCCTCGGCACGGACCTTGTCGGCTTTGGCGGCTTCAATATCAATATTTTCGGGCTTCTCAATCTGGTTTGCCAGGATCGAAACCCGGCCACCCAGGATTTCAGCCAGCCCCCAGGCGCAGAAAAGCCTGACCTCAGAGCTGCCGGCCTGGTAGGTGATAACTCCTATCTTCAGTTCAGTTACCAGGGGAGCATGTCCGGGCAGGATACCCAGGTATCCGGCTTTTCCCGGAATGGTGACCCTGTCCACTTGTCCCGAAAATATCTGACCTTCCGGGGTTACTATTTCCAGTTCAATCTTTTCCGCCATAATTTAGGCCTTTTTCATTTCTTCAGCTTTTTCCAACACATCATCAATATCCCCAGCCATATAGAAAGCCTGTTCCGGGACATCATCGTGTTTTCCGTCGCAGATCTCCTTGAAGCCACGGATGGTGTCCTGGATTGGAACGTATTTTCCGGGAACACCGATAAACTGTTCGGCAACAAAGAAAGGCTGGGAGAAGAATTTCTGGATCTTCCTGGCCCTGCTGACCATCAGTTTGTCGTCTTCAGAGAGCTCATCCATACCCAGGATGGCAATGATGTCCTGCATATCCTTGTATCTCTGCAGGACATTCTGAACCTCACGGGCCACGGAATAGTGTTCCTCACCGATTATCCTGGGATCGAGGATCCGGCTGGTTGAAGCCAGGGGATCAACTGCCGGGTAAATTCCCATTTCAACAATCGATCTTTCCAGGTTGCAGGTCGCGTCCAAATGGGCGAAAGCCGTCGCTGGAGCAGGATCGGTATAGTCATCCGCAGGAACGTAAATAGCCTGGATTGAAGTAATTGAACCATCCTTGGTACTTGTAATACGTTCCTGGAGCTCGCCCATTTCAGTAGCCAGGTTCGGCTGGTATCCTACTGCTGAAGGCATGCGTCCCAGCAGGGCTGATACTTCTGAACCGGCCTGGGTGAAACGGAAAATATTGTCAACGAAAAGAAGTACGTCCTGGCCTTCCTTGTCACGGAAATACTCAGCGACGGTCAGGCCGGTCAATCCAACTCTCAGCCGCGCTCCCGGAGGTTCAGTCATCTGTCCGTACACCAGGGCTGTTTTGTCTATAACACCGGACTCATTCATTTCCAGCCAGAGGTCATTTCCCTCGCGAGTTCTTTCTCCAACCCCGGCGAATACCGAATAGCCTCCATGCTGGGTAGCGATCCTGTTGATGAGCTCCATGATAACAACGGTCTTACCAACACCGGCTCCGCCGAACAACCCGATCTTACCGCCCTTGGAGAAAGGTTCAACCAGGTCAATAACCTTGATGCCGGTTTCAAGCATTTCAGTTTCGGTATTCTGCTCTTCCAGGGAAGGTGCCTGGCGGTGAATGGGGTAACGTTCTTTAGTATTGACGGGGCCCTTTTTATCCACGGGGTCGCCCAGTACGTTGATTACCCTTCCCAGGGTTTCCTTTCCAACCGGAACGGAAATCGGTCCACCGAGGTCAACAGCTTTCATGCCGCGGGCCAGACCATCAGTCGGTTCCATGGCTATGCATTTCACAACTCCTTCACCGAGATGCTGGGCTATCTCTGCCGTAATATTAACTTCCACTTCAGAGCCGAAGCCTTCTGAAGTAATCTGGATAGCATTATAAATCTCAGGTATATGGTCACCTTCGAACTTAACATCCACAACAGGTCCCATAACCTGGATTACTTTACCTTCTACTTGTTGCATTTCACTAACTCCTGGCTTCCTGCAGTGCATTCGCACCACTGACAATTTCTATTATCTCGGTGGTAATTGATCCCTGTCTGACCCTGTTAACATGCAAGGTGATCTTTTCGATCATTTCCTCAGCGTTGTTAGTCGCGGCTTCCATTGCAGTCATACGGGCGCCCTGTTCCGAGGCCTCTGATTCAAGCATGGCCCGGAAAATCTGGGTTTCAATATGGCGGGGTAGCAGGTTGTCAAATATCTCTCCGGCAGGCTGTTCATAGATGTAGTCCAGCAAGGTCTCATCAGCATTTTCAATATCAAGCTTCTGGATCGGAAGCAGCGGTTCCAGGGTTATGTTCTGTGCAACAACCGACTTAAACTGGTTATACAGCAAATAAACAGCGTCTACTTCACCTTCAACGTAATACTTGGTAATAGTCTCGGCAATTTCCCTGGCATGGTTGAAATCTACCTTGTTCATAACGTTCAGGTACTGATGCTTAATGGGCCAGGGACGTCTCTTGAACCATTCGGCTCCTTTTTTACCAATCATGGTAAGGCTGAGCGAATCGCTAAGCTTTTCATCCTTTATGAACTGAACCGCGCTTTTAATCAGGTTGCTGTTAAAGCCTCCGCACAATCCCTTGTCAGTTGTAAACACAAGGAGCATTGTTTTCTCTATCTTGCGCTCCTGCAGCAGGGGATGGGTCTCTGGGTCGACCCTGGTGGCCATTGAATTCAGCACCTTCATCATGCGGGTCGCATAAGGGCGGGCCGCAAACATCCGTTCCTGCGCCTTTCTCAGGCGGGCGGCGGAAACGAACTTCATCGCCCGGGTAATCTGTTGGATATTGGAAACAGATTTTACCCTTCTGCGAAGATCTCTTATATTTCCTCCAGGCATATTGTATTTACCTCTGGATCCTTCTTTATTCGGTTATTAAGTTCTAGCTTTCGACAGTATTGGCTTTTTCTTTGAACTGTTCAGTAAACTCGGTGATAGCAGCCTTGAGTTTCCCTTCCAGTTCTTCGTCCAGTTTGCCCTGTTCGCGAATCTCATTCAGCATTTCACTGTGGCCGGCGGACAGGAAATCCTGGAGTTCCTGTTCATAAGAGGCAATCTGCTCTGTTTCCAGATCATCCAGGTAACCATTGGTTCCGGCATAAATCACAGCTATCTGTTTTTCTACTGACAGAGGCTGGTACTGTCCCTGTTTCAGAAGCTCAGTAAGGCGGACTCCACGGTTAAGCTGCTGCATGGTTGCCCTATCCAGATCGGATCCGAACTGGGCGAAGGCTTTAACTTCGCGATACTGGGCCAGGCTGATCCTGAGTGTGCCTGCTACCTGTTTCATAGCCTTGATCTGGGCGGCTCCACCTACACGGCTAACCGAAAAACCTACGTTTACCGCCGGCCTGATGCCGGAATGGAAAAGGTCGGTTTCCAGGAAAATCTGACCATCGGTAATCGAGATTACGTTGGTCGGGATATAAGCGGAGATGTCTCCGGCCTGGGTTTCGATGATCGGCAGGGCGGTAAGGCTTCCGGCGCCCTTTTCATCACTGAGCTTGGCGGCTCTTTCGAGGAGCCGGCTATGCAGGTAGAAAACGTCTCCCGGATATGCTTCACGTCCCGGGGGCCTTCTCAGAAGCAGGGAAATTTCGCGATAGGCTGCGGCGTGCTTGGAAAGATCATCATAAATAATCAGGGCGTGTTTGCCGTTATCCCTGAAGTACTCGCCCATGGCACAGCCGGCGTAAGGAGCCAGGTACTGCATGGTAGCGGGATCAGAAGAAGCGGCAACGACAACGATGGATTTATCCATAACCCCATGTTCTTCGAGGCTTTTCACAACCCTGGCCACGGTTGAACGCTTCTGGCCGATAGCTACGTATATACATACAACATCATCATCTTTCTGATTAATGATGGTATCGATGGCGATAGCGCTCTTTCCAGTCTGGCGGTCGCCGATGATCAACTCCCGCTGGCCTCGTCCGATTGGAATCATGGAGTCGATGGCCTTGAGACCGGTCTGCAGAGGTTCCGATACCGGCTGGCGGTCGATCACGCCGGGAGCCAGCCTTTCAACAGGGAAAAATTCGGCGCTTTCAATCGGGCCTTTATCATCCTGGGGCTGTCCAAGGGTGTTAACTACCCTGCCCAGGAGTCCTGGTCCCACCGGAACTTCCATAATCTTTTTGGTTCTCTTTACGACATCGCCTTCCTTGATGGAATGGACATCACCAAAAAGAACAGCGCCGACATTATCCTCTTCGAGGTTCAATGCCAGGCCAGAAACATTATTCGGGAACTCAAGCAGCTCCAGGTACATGGCCTTGTCCAGCCCATGAATTCGAGCGATACCATCACCCGTTGAGATTACGGTTCCCACCTCATTAACGACCAGGCCGCTGTCATAATCCTTGATTTGTGACCTGATAATTTCACTGATTTCTTCTGCTTTAATTGCCATTAACGCGCCCCTATAAATCTACGGTTTAGTTGGATCCGAAGGTCATCCGGTTTCTCAGCTGTTCAAGTGATGAAAGGATTGAACCGTCATAAACGGTTGATCCCACCTGAAGCCTGAGACCCCCGATAAGCTCATCATCCACAGAGTAGCTTAATTTCACATCTTTTCCGGTAACTTTTCTCATAGCTTCCGCAATGCGTTTCTGGTCTTCAGCATCCAGTTTATGGGCTGAGGCCACATCGACCCTGACCACTCCGGCCTTTTTGTCTAAAACACATTGATAAGCTTCAAAAATTTCTTCTATATTTTCAATACGCCCTTTTTCAACCAGCACGAGGAGAAAATTACGGACGATTTTTTCAACTTTAAGAACGTTTGCGATTTCCTTTACTATGCCCTGTTTCACAGCCAGCGGGTATGAGGGGCCAAGCAGGACTTTCTCAAGCTCTTCATTATCCCTGAATGCCTGGGTAAAAGACTCCAGCTGTTCTCCGGTTTTTTCAAGGGAAAGGCCGGTTTCAGCTGCGACGTCTGCCAGGGCTTCGGCGTATTTATTTGCGGTTGATGAAACGAGACTCATCGTTTTTCTCCCTCTGATTCTGACAGATCATCCAGGAAACGTTTCACAACCTGGTCCTGGCTGGTCTCATCCATCTCTGTCCGGATTTTCTTTGCGGCCAGGTCGACTGCCAGCTGGCCGGCGTAGCTTTTCAGTTCATCGCGGGCCGCTCTCATCAATCCGTCAACCTCACCTTTGACAGACGAGATGATCTTTTCTGATTCCGCGGCAGCTTCAGCTTCGATTTTTGCCTTTTCTTTCCTGGCGTTCTCATCAGCCTGCTTTTGCAGCTCTTCCAGCTCCTGGTCCAGGCGGGCCATCTTGCCCTTCATCTCGGCCAGTTCAGCCTCAGCGCTTTTCCGGGCCGCGTCGGCTTCTTCAATTTCGGTTTTAATGCTTCCCCTGCGGTCTGAAAAGAATTTACTGATAAAGCCGCGGGAAAAATAAATAATCACTCCGAAAAGGATTGCCAGGTTCACCCATCTGCCGGCGGTCTCCCACCATCCCCATCCTGATTCTCCGCCTTCAGAGCTGGCAAACGCGACAGCCGGGAGAATGCAGGTCAAAACAAAAAACAGCAATATCAGAAATGTCTTTTTCACTGTATCCACTCTTGGTTATATTTTTCGCTTTCCTATTTAAACCAGAAACTGTTTAACCCCGCGCTATCACCGTCGGTTAAACAGGCTGATTCACCCAGATCCGGTCAGGCCCCGATAAGCCGTCAGGATTTCTTAAGGATTTTTGCTGTAATTGAATCAGCTATTGACTCGACCTCAGACTGCAGGTCTTTACGGGCCACCTCAACTTCCTGCTGAACCTGTTCCCTTACTTTCTGCATTTCGATTGAGGCATTTTCGCGGGCTTTCACTATCATGTCCATACGGCGGGCTGAAGCCTCCTTGCGTACAGAATCAACAGTTTCATAACCCTTCTGCCTGGCTTCCTTGATACTGCTGCTATAGGAGTCCACAAGTTCTGAAAGATCCCTGCGTTTTATCTCGGCTTCTTCCATTGCTCCCCTGGTCAGCCTGTTCCGTTCATCCATAACCCTTAACAGGGGCTTAAACAGAATGCTGTTCATGGCCAGCATGGTTAGCAGGAAAACAATACCAGTTGCAATAATTGTCCAGTCAATACTTATCATCAGGCCTCTATCCACTATGTGATTGAGCTTGTTCAAACAGAAGCTCATTTCTAGCAAATTTTCCGGTAAAGATCAAGATTGAGCCGCAACTCAGAAAACCGGAAATTCATCCAGACCATCTTTCTCACGGGTTGAGAAATTCGGGAGTTTTTATTGTACCGTAAAATTAATTTTCCCGCAGGGGACACAGGCGCCCGGTTCACGAAAAATAAACTCATGATTCATTATTCCTGATAAGGCGGGCCTGATCACCCGGCCCATAATCAAGCACTGTTCACAAGCCGCGGGGTGTACTGGCGCATTTATCAGAAGAAAAACCCGGCAGGGATTACCGCATGAAAACCAGCAGGTTTTCAGCACGCCGCAAGGATTTCCCCATGGAGCGGTCAATGGCCACGGGATCCCCGGATCAGAAATACCGGAACCGGGATCAGGTCCGCAATTTGATATGGACAACCCCCCTGCGGTATGCTTCAGAATATAGTAATTATCTTTGATGTACGGAGGAATAAACAATGCCTGAAAAGATCAAATTCAACGGTGAGCTGATAAATCCTGATACAACAAATACAGTCCCCCTGGTGCCTTTCAAGGTACTGGAAGGAGGTATTCCTTTTTACACAGATGAAGCCTGCACCCAAATGGTTGACGATGCCTGTATCTACATTCTCCAGGGACTGGACCCGGATGATCCCATAATGGAACTGGACGTCGTTCCCAGCACCAACAAGTATGAGGAAGGCCATTATGTAAACATTGGCTTCGACCATGAAAAACTCTGGGAGGACTGCTGGTTCCGCGATCCCGATACAGGAGAAATCCAGAAAGCATGGACCCTGCATACAAACTTCATAGGAGAGACGATCCTTCCGGAATCAGTTGAAAAAGACAAAGCCCGCATTACTGAACTGGAAAAAAAGATGGAAGAGAAAACCGGGTCAAAACCCGCGAACCTAGGGTAAACCCGGACTGGGTTGCCAGTGACCTGATCAAAATTCCAATAGAAAAAGGGAGAGGCGGAAAAAACATTCCGCCTCTCCCTGCACAGCTTAACCTCGTTATATTTCCTGCTTCCGGGTTAGATTACCGTTCCATCCTTGATAACGGCATTCTTGGGGACAATTACAATTTTATCCCGTATGTAGTAGTTCTCACCATCATAATAATCCCGGTTGTCCTTGTTCAAAATCTTCACACCTGAACCAATTCGGGCGTTTTTATCCAGGATAGCCTTCTGTACGATACTCCCCTCTCCGATACCAAGAGGTATACCACGATATGAACCGGGATCATAATAGTCAGCTCCCATCATAAGCGTATCCACAACCTTGGCTTTCTTCCTGATAAAACTCCTGATCCCGATTACTGATTTCCGGATGACCGATTCATTCAAGACTGACCCTTCAGCAATTATGGCCTGTTCCACATCGCACTTTTCAACACGGCTGGCCGGAAGGAAGCGGGGATGGGAATAAATCGGCGCGTCCTGGTCGTAAAAATTGAAGCGGGGATGCCGCGCGGTCAGCTTCAGGTTAGCCCTGTAAAAAGAGCGGATGGTTCCAATGTCTTCCCAGTAATCGTTGAAAATGGATCCAAACACCTTGTGCTTAACTAGACAGGCCGGGATTATGTCCCTTCCGAAATCCATCTCATCCTGTTCCGCAAGGATATCCCGGAGAACCGAATACTTGAAAAGGTATATTCCCATTGAAGCCATGAAAGGCTTCTTTTCTGTAACCCCTTCGCTGGTCATGGTCTTCCCGTCAATCATCAATGAATCAAGGTCAGCCGGCTTATCGGGTTTCTCGTGGAACTCATTGATCTGCAGGTTTCTGTCCATCTTCAAAATCCCGAGACCTGAGGCCTGGGTGCGGGAAACCGGGATCACGCTCAAAGTCACATCAGCATCCCTGGCGCAATGATAACTATAAAGAGCCTTATAGTTCATTCGGTAGAGATGATCACCCGAAAGTATCAGGACATGTGACGGATTGTAATTCCTGATATGGTGCATCGACTGCCGGACCGCGTCAGCTGTGCCCTGATACCATCCGGCACTGTCGGGGGTCTGTTCAGCAGCCAGGATATCAACGAAACCTCGCGAAAACAGGCCAAACCTGTAGGTCTGGTTTATATGCCGGTTCAAAGACTCCGAATTGTACTGGGTCAGGACAAAAATCCGGTTGATTTCAGAATTGATACAGTTGCTTATTGGAATATCAACTAATCGGTATTTGCCGGCTACAGGCACCGCCGGTTTAGATCGAATAAGGGTCAAGGGAAAGAGCCTGCTCCCTTTCCCACCGCCGAGGACTAAACTTAATACGTCTTTCACAAATACATTCTAACAATCTACTCCGTCTGGTTTAACAAATATTTTCCATAAATACAGACATTGCTAAATATCTCGCAAAGTGATTATTCCGTCGGACGATGAAAAAAGTTCAGCATTCAAAGATTTTCTCTAGCCGCCTGCACATTTCTCCGTAGTCCCTCCAGGCCGGTTCTTTTGACCGGGCTCTGCTTAAAAACCTCCCTGAATTCTTCCAATGTAATACCTGACAGGTATTTAAGGGAATAATCTCTTTTCACCGGCTCCAGCAGGGAATCCTTTTTTTCGGGCACCTCGCGGTTCCAGGGACATACTTCCTGGCAGATGTCACACCCAAAAATTCTGTTCCCCATTTTCTTCTTCAGTTCATCCGGGATGGCGGAACGATGTTCGATAGTCAGGTATGAAATGCACCTGGTAGCGTCGACCGTTCCGGGTTCGATTATTGCCCCTGTAGGACAGGCATCGATACAGGCCGTGCAGGACCGGCAAAAATCGGGCATGGCCTGATCCGGCTCCACATCCGGCTCCACACTAGCATTCAGCAGTATTTCCGCCAGGAAAAACCAGGAACCGAATTCCCGCGAAATAAGCAGAGAATTCTTGCCGATCCAGCCGAGGCCCGACTTCCACGCCCAGTAGGTCTCAGCAACAGGTCCCGCATCCGCATAGCACCGGCCTTCTGTGCCGGGATATTCAGCCTTAATGGCCCGAAGCAGCCTGCGCAGTTTTTTATCAAGGACCAGGTGATAGTCTTTCCCCAGGGCGTAACGGGCGACAATGCCGGTCTCCGGATCCCCGGGATCTCCATACTGCCGGTGGGGATAGGGATATATCAGGCTGACAACAGTAGCCGCCCCTTCCAGGACAAGCTGGGGATCAAGCCTTTTTTCCAGGGCTCTTTCCAAATAATTCATTTCACCATGGAAACCGTTGCCGATCCATTTTCTATAATGCTCTCCCGGAACCCTTCCGGCCCGGGCAAAACCGACAGAGGCAAAACCTTCTCCACCGGCTTTATCTTTTATAAATTCCTTTAGTCCCATTCAAGCCTTTTCATAAGATCAGCAATTTTTTCAAGATATTCCCCGTCGAGGACATCGAAGGTTTCTTTCTCAACAGAATCAATATCCAGAACCGCCCTTACTTTTCCGCAACCGTCCTTTACCGGCACGACAATCTCCGACCTGGATTTGGAATCGCAGGATATGTGTGCCGAAAATTCTTCCACATCGGGGATGATAACGGTCTCGCCCCTCCCGGCACACAGGCCGCAGGCCCCCTTGCCGGCCGGAATCCTCAGGCAGGCCAGGGTTCCCTGGTAGGGACCGACAGCCAGGTTTCCGTCAGGCATTACCCTGTAGAAGCCTACCCAGTAAAAATTCATAAAATCCCTGATCAGGCAGGACAGCGTAGCCATCCAGAGAACAGGGTCTGTCTCCTCTCCCAGGACAGCCTCAACCGCGGCTGCAAGATCTTCATATGCCTCACTTTTTTCCCTTTTCATTCCTGCTTCAACAATCCTCCGGTTCAGTAGTTAATCTTACGATATATTGCCTATGATAAATAGGAGCGGCCGATGTGGCAAATATTCCTTAACTACGCCGGGTTTCTGTGATATGTTACAAGCAGTATGACCATAGAAAATATTGAGCTTGTCAACACACTGATTTTTATCATGATTGGGCTGGTAGTCATTAACGCCCTTTTCGTGCTGGGAGCCATGTACGCGGCCACCCGCCAGGTGGCGAGTGCCAGAAAAGCCTTTACCGGGATCAGGAAGCAGACCATGGACCGGCTGGAAGATCTCCGCATGATTCTGGCCAAGACTTATGCCGTCCAGAAAAAAATCCCTGAAATTGAAGAGGTTCTCCTGGTCCAGATTGACGGCATTAATCAGCGGGCAGTCCAGGCCAATGATTTTCTGAAAATGCAGATTGAGCGCTTTTCCGATGGAGTTGACGCGGCCAACCGCAGAATGGATATCATTCTCAGCCAGTATTCCAGGTTCTCCGCCCAGATCGATTCCTGGGTGCGAATTCCGGTCATCAATTTCAAGGCCATCTGCAGCGGAGTATCCAGCGGAGTTCAGGAAATGACCCACAAGGAACGCTCGGTTCCCGAGATTCCGAATGACGAAGAATTTTTCATCTGATCAATTCGCCTAATTGTAAATTAATTGATACTTCTATCCAGGCGTTTTTCGAAAGAATCGGCAAGCACTTCCAGGGAACGGGAAAGCAGGGCTACGGAGTAGGAACTGTAATCGTCAACGGTAACCACCCCCGGGGTTGGATTAAAGAAAAACCTGTCCAGGGTGAATTCCAGGTGGGCATTAACTTTTTCACATTCGTCCAGGTAATCCATCATCGCCTGACTCGGATCACCCTTGAGCCTTACCTGGAACTCATATTCAGCGACACTCAATTCAATAAAATACTGCCTGAACTTTCTCCTCAATGATTTCGCGGTTTTCTTCATTTCATTCAGAATCACCAGTTTTCGGGATTGATCTTTATCGCTTCGGGAAATTACTCGGCCTTCAGCAATGAGGCCTTCAATCTTGCTGAGAGCATCGTAAATCTCAGCAGCCTGGTCCACAATATACTGGCCGTCCGGGGCAATATAGAGGCGGTCACGGTTAAGCCTGTGGAAAATTATGTATGAAACATTGCGGCTGATCAACTGGGAGGCGTCCTCGGCTGAAAGACCCGGATGCCTTCGGCCCGCGTCTTTCAACAGGCAGGAAACATCAAGGTTGCCTATGTCCACATGGCGGAAGCTCTGATGGAAGGAATCCAGCTCTATTTCAGTGGGGAAAAAACTCTGTCCCCAGCTTCGGCCGGCGAAAGCAAGAAACAGGAATGTCAAAAGTATTGCCTTCCCAGATCTCATGACTCTATTCTTAATGCTCCTCTGAATAATTTCAATACCTGTTTCTATGCTATTACAATATTCATACCGGGTTGAAAAATATTCAGCCCGGATTGTTTGCCCCATGATTGGCCCGTCAGCAAAAAAACGGATATCATTGTCAGATGATTGAAACAGAACTGCTGCAAGCCGTGAAATACCGAAACCTGAAGGAAGCAAGGGAAGTACTGGCGGAGGTCCTGGATAATCCTTCTGACAGGGATATTTTTGATGACGGCGGAGAGGATCCCCAGGGCCTGCTATCGGTTATTCCTGAAGACCGGCTTCCGGAAAATGTATTCTACCGACTCTTCGGGATAAAAAAGGGGAGCATGGTGAATGTTGAAAAAATCCCCTATAGCGGATATGGCCCCCCGGCGGAAGAAGAAGACTATATGGGTTTTGTTTCAGAAGAATGCGCCTATGTACTTGAAGGAGGGCATCTCCCCATTGAAATCACCTCCTGCCCGCTGGGCGCCCGGGATATTCACCACCTGGAGGCAATGGTCAGGGATAATGAGCATCCCATTGACCGTGAATACCTGGGTAAAAAACTGGACCTGGATCCGGACTGGGATTTTGATGACCTGTTCGAACTGATCACTGAAGGCAGGCGCACGGGCGAAGAACTGGACAAGCTGATCCACTCAGGAATCAACTAGGAAGTTCGAACTGAGTTAGATTTGAGATGTTCGACGTTATGCTCTCCGGATCAGGGCCGCCGCAGGCGGCAGCAACAAGACGGGCTGAAAGCCCTGAAATTCATTAGACTAGGGTGAAGCCGCGTGCTGAGCCCTAGGTGACATCGCCCCAACACGAACCGGCGAGCGTTATAAACGCGAGCCAATACCGAAACAGGAGCCATAGGCTCTACCATTCTGATTTCCTACCTGAGAAGCCTTTTCGCTCGCACTTACAGCGCTCGCCAGCTTCTCTATTGAATTCTCTTCCCTGGGATTCCGCCGACTTCGCAATGGCTTAGCCTTTGCTCGTCTGGGCTCCATCCCAGGCTATTATCCCGGGACCTTTGGCCCGGGATTTTCCGGACCTCCGGCCCGGACTTGATGTTGGCACCTTCGGTGCCGTTTTATCCCTATCTTGAATCTTGAATTTTGAGTTAATTAAAAGGCAGGATCATCGTCAGGATCCAGACCCAGACAAACCCGGTAACGGCTATCAGGGTAAGCTGAACCGTCCAGATTTTGAGTGTTTCTGATTCCGTAAGGCCTCCCAGCCTGCTGACAATCCAGAATCCGCTGTCATTCATCCAGGAGGTAGTGCTGGCTCCGAATCCGATAGCGCCCACCAGGTAGGCGGGATGGAAAGGAAGGTCAACCATGGCCAGGGCCGGGGCAATAATACCCGCCGTAGTAATCATGGCCACCGTGGATGATCCCTGGGCAATCCGGATCAGGGCGGCGGTTATAAATGATAAGAACAACAGGGAGAATCCCCAATCGCTGGCAGCTGTGGATATCAGTTCCCCTACCCCGGACATGGCCAGTGCTTTCCCAAAAGCTCCGCCTCCGCCGACCACAAACGCTATCACCGTTCCTTCGGTGATGGCTGGTTCCAGGTCACGAAAGATGTCCTGCAGGCGCGCTTTTTTCTGCCACGCGACAACAAAAACAGCTGAAGCCGCCCCGATCAGGAAGGCCGTGTCCGTGTTTCCTATCACTTTTGCCAGGCTGGCGGCACTGCCGGACAGTTCCAGCATGGAGGCAATCGTTGACAAAGCTATAAGGAAAATCGGGAAAATTATGGGCAGAAGTGACAGGAACAGTGAGGGCAGCTCTTTTTCATCTTTCGCAGCCAGCTTTTCCAGTTCCTTGCTTGTCATCCCGTAAAAAGGAAGCGGCTCAACGGTAATTCTGCTGTTCATGAACCGGGCATAAATAACCCCGCATACAAACGCCGGAACTATCGATACCAGGAGACCAACCAGAAAGGTGGAGGCAAGTGACACTCCCAGGGTCTGTGACACGATAATCGGCCCGGGAGTCGGGGGAACCAGGGCGTGGGTGACGGCTCCGCCGGCCGTGGCCGCGCAAAGAAGCAGTACATAATCCCTTTTCCGCCGGGCGTAGGCGATCCTGACCAGGGGAGCCAGGAGATAGAACACTGTGTCGAAAAATACAGGCATCGACAGGAAAAAACTGCTGGACAGAAAGGCGTATTCTTCCCGGCTTTGACCAAAAAGGCGGGAAAGTGAACGGATAATCCGGTCTGCCGATCCGCTTTCAACCAGGCATTTACCAATTATGGATGCCATTACCAGAAGGATTCCGATCTGGCCCATCATTCCGGCGAATCCGCCTCCAACTGTTTCAGCAACATCTGTCAGCGGAATCCGGTCAGACACGAAAGCGACAAGTATCGCCGATATTATCAGGGAAAGAAACGGGTGAAGCTTAAGGTAGAGGAGCAGAAAAAGAATCAGCCCCATCCCAACAACCAAACATCCGACAGGTCCAAGCATTATAAGTCTATCCAGTCTGTACGTTAGCGGTTACTTCCATTCCCGCGAAAAAATTGAATGCAGCTGTCATTTCTGCGGAAATTCGAGATTAACCTGACAGGTGGAAAATTGCAAACAGAAATAGTTGCATGTTGCAGCCGTGGCAGGAAGCATCCCTGCTTTCCTGTGCCGCGCCAGCGGCACGGTATTGGTTCAAGGTTCAGAGTTTATAGTTTAACGCTCAAGGTTCTTTGCCAGTCGCTACAATTCCGTGTAGGGACGATTCTGTCGATTCACGATTTCAGATTGACGGTTGACTATTGGGGATTGGGGACCTTCTCATTTGATCCAGACCTACAAAAAAACTTGCTGCTATCCAAAGGCCTCCGGGACTCCATCACTTCAGCTATTCCTCAGCACATAGTGGAGAATTCCGCCATGCCGGTAGTAATCCAGTTCATTCGGCGTATCAATTCTCACAAGGACCTGAAACTCAAAATTCCCGGAATCCCCTTCAACACCAACGGTAAGGAATGCTCCGGGAGCAAGCTCTTCCCCGATCCCCTTGATCGAATAGGTTTCCAGTCCGCTAAGCTCCAGGCTTTCGGCACTCTCTCCCTCCGCAAACTGCAGCGGCAGCACACCCATCCCGATCAGGTTGGAACGATGAATCCTCTCATAACTCTCCGCTATCACTGCCCTCACGCCGAGCAGGCTGGTCCCCTTGGCCGCCCAGTCCCGGGATGATCCGCATCCGTAGTCCTTGCCGGCAATGACGAGAAGGGCTTCGCCCCGTTGACGATACCTTTCCGCCGCGTCAAACACTGATAACACGGAATCGTCTCCCGGAAGCCTGGTGTAGCCGCCTTCAATACCGGGAACCAGCTTGTTCCGCAACCTGATATTGGCGAAGGTTCCGCGAACCATCACCTCGTGGTTGCCCCGCCTGGAACCGTATGAATTGAATTCAGAAATACTGACTCCATTTTCAAGGAGATATCTTCCGGCAGGACTTTCCGCCGGAATGCTGCCGGCAGGTGAAATATGATCAGTGGTCACAGAATCACCCAGCATTACAAGAACCCTGCCTCCCTCGATATCCGTCAACGGATCAGGTTCACTTTTCAGGCCCTCAAAAAACGAAGGTCTGCGGATATAGGTGGAGTCTCCGGCCCATTCAAACCTCTGCCCCTTCGGGGAATCAATTTCCCGCCAGGCCGGGGTTCCGGTGAACACATCAGAGTACACTTCTTTGAACTGTTCACTTGTCACGGCTTCAGCCATCACTCGTTCAATTTCCTCTGACCCTGGCCAGATGTCGCGCATAAAAATCTCGCGGCCTTCGCTGTCGCACCCTACAGGATCTGATTCAAAATCAAAATCCATGTTGCCAGCCAGGGCATAGGCGATAACCAGGGGAGGTGATGCCAGGTAATTGGCTTTCACATCCGGGCTGATCCGCCCTTCAAAATTACGGTTCCCGGACAGCACCGAGCAGACAAACAGGTTTTCTTCCCTGACCTTCCCCGCCACTTTCTCCGGCAGAGGCCCGCTGTTGCCTATGCATGTGGTGCAGCCGTATCCGACATTATTGAATCCCAGCTGGTCCAGGTATTTATCCAGACCGGCCTTCCGCAGATATTCAGTAACAACCCTGGAGCCCGGGCCGAGGCTTGTTTTCACCCATGGCTTGCTCCGCAGGCCGGCCTCAACCGCCTTTTTAGCCACCAGTCCCGCGCCGATCATCACTGAGGGATTGGACGTATTCGTACAGCTGGTAATGGCGGCAATCACCACCGAGCCGTCCCGCAGTTCGTTTCTGTCGCCCCCTGCACCGATGCCGGGTTTTTCTGAATCCAGTAATTTATTAAAGCTCTCGGCGGACCGGGAGAGGCTTATACGGTCCTGGGGACGCCTGGGCCCTGAGATGGACAGTTCAATATCAGACAGGTTGATTTCAACAACAGATGAATAATCGGCTTCAACCGAGGCGTCATCCAGGAATAAACCCTGGGCCTTGCAGTAATCATCAACCAGGCTGACCTGCTGTTTTTCCCTCCCGGTCTGTTCCAGGTATTGCAGGGACTTGGCATCCACCGGGAAGATGGCGCAGGTCGCACCGTATTCAGGGCTCATGTTGCTCAGGGTAGCCCTGTCAGCCAGTGACAGTTCCGGAACACCGGGGCCGAAAAATTCAACAAGTTTCCCGACAACACCTTCCCTTCGTAAAGCTTCAACTACGGTAAGGACGAGGTCAGTGGCGGTCACCCCATCCCTCAGCTGTCCATCCAGTCGAACGCCTACAACCTGGGGGATCAGCATGCTTATAGGCTGGCCCAGCATGGCCGCCTCGGCTTCGATGCCGCCGACACCCCAGCCCAGGACTCCCAGCCCGTTAATCATCGTGGTATGGCTGTCTGTCCCGACCAGGGTATCCGGATAGGCAAAAAGCTGTCCGTCTATTTCGCGTTCAAACACAACCCGGGCCAGGAACTCCAGGTTAACCTGGTGAATGATTCCGGTCGCGGGGGGAACTACCCGGAAATTCGAGAAAGCCTCCTGCCCCCATTTCAAAAAATTGTAGCGCTCCCGGTTGCGTTCGAATTCCTTCCTGACATTCTCATCTACTGAATCTGCACGGCCGTAGGAATCCACCTGAACCGAATGATCAATAACCAGGTCCACGGGGACCAGCGGATTGATAAGAGAAGGATTCTTCCCCAGGTCAGCCATGGCGTCGCGCATTACAGCCAGGTCCACCACGGAAGGAACTCCTGTAAAATCCTGCAGGATGACCCGGGCCGGCGCGAAAGATATCTCGTGGTCGGGAACAGCCTGGGGATCCCAGTTCAGAAGCATCTCTATATCCCGGGCGTTAACAGCGCGCCCGTCTTCATTGCGAAGCAGGTTCTCAAGCAGAATCCGCAGGCAGTAAGGCAGGCGTCCCGGATTTCCGGGAAGTTTGTTCAGGTCGTAAAAACTGACCTTTCTACCCCCGGAGACCAGGGTATTTAAAGTACTGTAACTATCCAGTGATATATTCTGCATGGGTCTATCCTAACTTGTATCTAAAACCTAAAGTCACCGCCTGAAAACCGCAGGCCTTCGAGAGGCATGGATTTTTCGGACATAAATCGATCCGCCTGGAATCCGGGCAGACTAACGGCAGCTTAATTGAACGATCGTTTTACCTGGTGAAGACGTGGGTGGAGAATCCAGTGAAAATCTCAGCCGCTTCTCCCACGGTCTCTGACAGGGTAGGATGAGTGTGTATAGTCATGGCCAGGTCTTCAGCCACCGCACCCATTTCAATAGCCAGAGCTCCTTCAGCTATCAGTTCTCCGGCATGGGAGCCGGTAATCCCAACACCGAGGATACTTCCTGAGGCCGCGTCGATCACCATCTTGGTCAGGCCCTCATTCCGGCCCATGGTCAAAGACCTTCCGCTGGCGCCCCAGGGGAATTTAGTAACCTTGATATCAAGGCCCTGCTCTTTCGCTTCCGGCTCGGTAATTCCGGCCCAGGCAATCTCGGGATCAGTAAAAACCACGGCCGGGATTACCCGATTATCAAACACTGAATTCTGGCCGGCAATTACCTCGACCGCAACCTTGGCTTCTCTCATTCCCTTATGGGCCAGCATAGGTTGTCCGGCAATATCACCGATCGCGAAAATATGGGGATCAGCGGTTTTCATCTGGTTATCAACCTTGATAAATCCGGCTTTATCCAGTTCCACTTTGGTGTTTTCAAGGCCCAGTCCCCCGGAGAATGGTTTGCGGCCAATCGCCACCAGGACCCGGTCATATTCCTTTTCCTCGTTAATCTTTCCTTCAAAAGTCACAGCAACACCGGAAGATGTTTCCTTCATTCCGGTCACCTTGGTGGAGAGATAAATCTGGTCAAAGGATTTTTTTATCCTACGTTCCAGGGGCCTTACCAGGTCCTGGTCAGCACCAGGAAGCAGGGTGTCCATGAATTCCACAACTGACACGGAGGAACCAAGGCCTGAATAAACCGAACCAAGTTCCAGCCCTATATATCCGCCTCCGACAACCAGCAGTTTCCCGGGAATATCCGGAAGGGAAAGAGCCCCGGTCGAGTCCATAACCCGTTCGCTCTCCAGGTTAATCCCGGGAATCTTCGCGGGAACCGATCCGGTAGCCACAACAGCATAATCAAAATTAATGTCTTCGATGCCGCTATCGGTCTTAACCTTCAGGAAGGAGGAATCCTTGAACTCAGCGTGTCCCTGGATATATCGGACTTTATGTTTTTTTGAAAGCTGCCCCAATCCGCCGGTCAGCTGCTTAACAATCTTATCCTTCCAGGACCTGAGTTTATCAAGATCCAGTTCGGGATCCGCGAATTTCAATCCAAAATCAGCGGCATGCCGGGATTCCGCGATCACTCCTGCCGCGTGAAGCAAAGCCTTGGAAGGAATGCATCCAACGTTCAGGCAAACACCTCCGGGATTATCCCGGGAGTCAATCATTGTCACTTCCATCCCGAGCTGGGCTGCATGAAATGCTGCTGTGTATCCGCCGGGTCCGGCACCAATTACTGCTAATCTTGATTTTTTGCTGCTCATGAATATCTTCCCTTGAGAAAATTATCTACATATTTTCATGAAATCCTCCCCGGCGGTTAACCCGGTTCAGACCTTAGATGTATTATAGCCATAAATAATAACGGAAGAGGCAAAAAGGTAAAAGCCTTAAGAATCACAGCAACACCCAAATCTCCAGGTACAGCCGGGAGGATGAAGCCCGGATCATCCTGGTCCTCATCCGGTTGATGTATCAGAAATATCATGCAGAACTACCTCAATTTATTAGACACAATATTGACCAGAGGCACCCGTAAGGAAGACAGGACCGGAACAGGGACGCTCAGTATTTTCGGTTACCAGGCCCGCTACAATCTTTCTGATGGATTCCCCTTGCTGACAACAAAAAAACTCCATCTCCGCTCCATCATATATGAGCTTCTCTGGTTTCTGGCCGGAGACACCAACATAAAGTACCTGAATGACAACCGGGTCACTATCTGGGACGAATGGGCTGATGAAAAAGGTGATCTGGGTCCCATCTATGGACATCAGTGGCGCTCCTGGCCCACACCGGACGGGGGGAAAATAGACCAGATCTCCAAACTCATGGATCTGATCAAAAACAATCCTGATTCCAGGAGAATGATTGTCTGCGCCTGGAACGTGGCGGATGTAGACCGTATGAAGCTTCCTCCCTGCCACACCCTCTTCCAGTTTTACGTTGCTGATAACCGGCTCTCCTGCCAGCTTTACCAGAGGAGTGCTGATGTTTTCCTGGGGGTGCCATTCAATATTGCCTCATACGCTCTCCTGACCATGATGATTGCCCAGGTATGCGGGCTTGAACCTGGAGAGTTCGTACACACTTTCGGAGATGCCCACCTTTACCTGAATCATCTTGACCAGGCCAGGACCCAGCTGGAACGGACTCCGCGGGAGCTTCCTGAAATGAAAATAAATCCCGGTGTCAGGGACATCTTCAGCTTTAAATATGAAGATTTCGAATTAACCGGATATGATCCTTATCCCCACATAAAGGCCCCTATAGCAGTATGAAGATCTCAATTATTGCGGCCATGGCCCGTAACAGAGTTATAGGCAAGGACAATCGGCTGCCCTGGCGGATTCCGGCAGACCTTCGGTTTTTCAAAGAAACAACAATGGGACACAACCCTTGTAATGGGCCGAAAGACCTATGAATCCCTCCAGAAATTCCTGGAAGGAAGAAGAATTATTGTCCTGACCCGTGACAGCAGTTTCCAGGCGGGAGAGGCTGAAACCGCCGCCTCCCTGGAAAAAGCAATAATAATGGCCGGTGATGAAGAGGAACTTTTCATTGCCGGGGGGGCTGAAATATATGCCCTGGCAATCTCTCGGGACCTGGTGGATACAATGTACCTGACCCTGGTCCACGATAATTTTGATGGAGACACCTGGTTCCCGGAATTCCCGGAAACGGACTGGAAACTTGCCAGCAGGGAGGGACCGGGAAAAAGATGAGAAGAACCCTTACGATTTCAGCTTCCTGAAATATTCAAGGGTCAGGTAGAAGCTTTCGGGAAGGCATCCGGGGAAAGGGCTCAACCGCATCAAACCAGGAGGTCACTCTCCGCAGTTGTTGAACCTCTCCGACCATTTAAGCTTGCGCCGCAGCACTTCGAAAAACCCATACTGCCCGGTTCGCACAAGCTGAATCTTGTATGGAGCCTGTTCACATACCACTACTTCTTCGGGGAAGATATCCACTCCTATCTGGCCGTCAATACTGAGCTTCACATCCTCGCCTGAACGGAGGGTTATCCGGAGAGTTCTATCAGCCGGGACAATCAGGGGCCGATTGGTAAGGGTATGGGGGCAGATTGGGGTGACCAGAAAGGCATCCATTGAAGGATGAACAATCGGCCCTCCAGCCGAAAGCGAGTAGGCAGTGGATCCAGTCGGGGTTGCGATCATGACTCCGTCAGCCACAAACTCGGCAATAAAGTCATTGTCCAGGGCTGTGTCGACGGTTATGACCCTGGAAAGCGCGGCCCGGCTTACAACGATTTCATTCAGGGCGTAAAAAAACCTGCTCAGGTTCTTCCTTTTTCCTAACACCTACCTTCAGGAGACATCTTTTTTCCAGTTCATACCTGCCCGCCAGAACTGATTCGATGGCCTTGTAGCCCTGCTCGGCGGGAACCTCGGTAAGGAAACCCAGGCTGCCCAGGTTTATGCCCAGGATCGGACAATCAGCCGCGCCGATGGTCCTGGCCGCTGACAGCATGCTTCCGTCTCCACCAAAGACAAAAGCCATATCAGCCTTTTCAGGGATATCTTCGGCAGGTAAGCCCTTAACGCCTGGGAGGGAATAGGCCTCAACCACCTTTTCATCAACCAGGCATTCAATTCCTTGCCCCTTCAAACGTTCGAGAACACCTGAAAGCATATCCACGCAATCGGAACGGGTAAATTTTGCAAATATTCCTATTCTCAATTTCTGTCCTTCTTGAATCTTTGCAGCTCAGCCCTGAATAATCCGGACATCACTTGTCAGGATAGGGACATCATCCCACCCGGGCCTGAACAAGGCAATATCCGCCGGGGAAAAAATCATTATTTTTAATCTTTTAAAAATTTATCCCTACACTCCTCCGAACAGAAATAGTAGGTTTTCCCGCCTTTTTCCTGTATCACCGCGGCTTCCCTCGCGACAAACATCCCGCATACAGGGTCCTTCTCCACCTGCTCCCTTTTAACTGTCACATTACTGTTTGGGTTATTCTCCCTGACTTCCGGCCTGCGCCTCCGCCCAATACCGAACACTGATGATATGAGCCTTTGAACGAAATAGAAAACAATAATAAGGAAGAGGAATCTTAAAATGTAGGATATCAACGGTTCTCTCCCTCCAGACTGTCCAGTCTTTCCCGGGCACTCTCTATCTGTTCCCTGATTTTGGCCGCGTCATCATAACCGGGATTAATCTCAAGCAGTTTTTCCCAGATTTTGATGGCTTCCCGGTATTGCTCCAGTGAAAACAAAGCCACTCCAAGATTCTGCATGGACTGGGGGTGTCCGGGCTGAACTGACAGGGAATGCCTGTACTGGTCTATTGCCTCACTGGTCCTGCCCATGAAGAGGAGCGAGGTGCCGAGGTCAGTGGAAACCCTGGGCTGGTCAGGATCAAGGTCGAGGGCCTCCCTGTACCAGCGGGAAGCCACGTCATAGCGTCCCATGTCGTAAAATGTGTTTCCCAGCTCCACCCTTACCTGGACATTCCCGGCTTCTGCTTCAGCTGCAGCTGTCATTTCCCTGACGTTCTCCATGGTTTCAAGTCCGGGATGATTTTCGGGGAGAGATTCCTCAGCCGCGGCAATCTCCTCCGGCGGAGGCTGAACCAGGGAACGGGCAGTAAAAAAGCCCAGGATAAATCCAACCAAAATCCCAGCTGTTCCAATTGATATTATCTGACGATTCATAATAATAATTGCCTCACCTCATTCTACACGTTTCCGGTCTCTTGTGGGCTTCCGGCTGTCACCTCAAATGATAAGGGCACAGGGAGTGAATAAACAATGATTATTCCACTCCCTGTGCCCTGTAATTCGAACCGTACAAAACGGTGTTCGTGAATCAAAGAACAGCACTAAGCTGCCGGAATTTCTCAGCTTCTAATTTCCGCTAAGGCTCTTGATCAGTTCCTGAGCGGTCGGGGCATTAGGTCCATCCGGAGATACTTCGAGGTATTTTTTCCAAATATCGATTGCGCCTTCCATATCACCCTGGCCAAGCAGGACCACGCCCAGCTGATAGTGGGACTCTCCGTGGGTAGGATCAATCTCTATCGCCTTATTAAGGGCTTCCATAGCCTCATCGTTTTTCCCGGCATTGATGTAGGTTACACCCATGTTGTAGTAATTATTGGCGGCATCCCTGGGGCTGAGGTCCTTGGCCAGTGAAGCGGCTTTTTCATAATACTCGCGGGCTTTGACATCATCACCCTTGGCAGCGTAAATGGAACCCATGTTCTGGTAGAAGGCGGAATTTTCAGGATCCAGCTCAAGGGCGGTAGTATAGGTTTCCAGTGCCTTGTCATTCTGCTCCAGCTTGGCATAGGCGGCGGCCAGGTTACCCCAGACACTTGGCTGTTCCCGGTCCACCTTGAGAACCTTTTCAAACCCCTCTATGGCCAGCTCATACTGTCCGGAATTGTACAGGGCGATAGATTCTTCGAAGCTTCCGCGGACAGCTTCCAGTTCGGCAGCCTTCTTTTTCTGCTCTGCCTGGCTCTTCCTGGCGGCTTCCAGTTCCTCATCAGTCATCTCGAAAGCCAGTTTACGTTTTTTACCTTTTTTCAGGATGAAATCAGCACGGCATCCGGCATCACCGCTGCCACCGGGTTTAATTCCTTCCTTTACATCATTAACATAGCCATCTTTTTCTACGATAACCCTGTAAGTGTCAATAGAATAGACACCGGCATGCTGGTACTCGCCCTGATCATCCGTACTAAGTGTGTATTTACGGTTTGATTTGAGAGACTGAAAGCGAATCGTAGCGTCCTTGATCGGATTTCCGTCTACGTCAATAACTCTTCCCCATATGTAGCCAGTCTGGGCGAAAAGCTCCTGAGCAGGCAGTAATGTCAACACAAATACAACAACTAAAACAGAAAAAATTAATTTTGATTTCATTTTTACGCCCCCTGAAACACCTTTCCGAATATTCAAATTATATCTTTTGGGACAATATTTCCTAAAATTACTAAAATTATAGTGTCTCTATAACTATAGATCCACAATTGTAACGAAAGTGATCATTTCGGTAAAGTTTTTTTGAGATATATCGTCAGCTCCGCTGTTAACAACGCAACTTCCAACTGCATTCAGGGAAATACTCATCTCAAGAAGGGATCAGGATGAAAACAGCTGGTGAGGCATCCGGCAACTTTAGTATCAATTCCCGAGTCTTCCCGTCCGGCATCACCCAAAACTATAAAAAGCTCTCCAGCTGGGAGAGGTCATCCGTTACCGGAATACCCTCCAGGTTCTCAAGAAAATATTTTCCGTACCACTTATTCCAAATTCGGGAATCAAGGATGGCCATGATCCCGTGATCCTCGCGAGACCGGACCAGCCGGCCCAGGCCCTGGCGCAGGGTTATGACCGCGGTCGGGATGGAATAGCCGCGGAAAGGATCTTCACCCTTCATCTTCATCTGGTGAAACCTGGCGGAAACCACCGGATCGGTTGGGACCTGAAAGGGCAGTTTATCAATAACCACGGCTCTCAGGGCATCACCCCTCACATCGACTCCCTGCCAGAAACTGCTCGTCGCGCAGAGAACACAGTGCGGAGTGTTCCTGAATCTGCCGAGTATTGAAGATTTAGGCATCTCTCCCTGCAGCAGCAGGGGATATTCAGATTTCTCCCGAAGGTGTTTATAAACCTTTTTCATCTGCCTGAAACTTGTAAAAAGCAGGAACGCGTGACCCCCGGTTATCCTTAAAATCCGGTTTATGTAATCCACCTGGAGGCTGAAAAACTCATCACTACTTGATTCAGGCAGGTCTCTGGGAATAAAAAGCCGGGTTTGCGAGGCATAGTCAAACTCCCCCGGGAGATCCATTTCCAGCGATTCATCCAGTCCCAGCCTGCTCTTGAAAAACTCAAAGCTGCCTCCTGTCTTCATTGTCGCTGAAGTCAGAATAACGCTGTCAATCCGGGAGAAAAGCCTGGCCCTTAATTCCGGCGCGACATTTACCGGTGTCTGGTTAAGGCTCAGGCCCCTTTTACCCTGGTCAATCCAATAAACATAATCCTCCACATCAGTATTGACGATGTCATCGAGGACCGCCAGGAGGCCATCTGCCCTTCGTGCCAGCATTTCATGATCCTGGCTTTCCCCTATCCGGGCTTCAAGGGCGTGATACAACTCCTGCAGTGAAGTTTCCACATCACTAAATTCGTCTGAATGGAGGCGCCTTAAATCAGACAGGGAACGGTCTTTATCCTGGTAGAGGTTCAACGATACCCTGCCGCCGGAAGGCGGGAGGGCGGAGCATAGTTTCCGACTGGCAATACCCAGCCTGTCAGCAACTCCTGCCAGGTCTGAACCCGGTGATGAGACTGAAGAAGCGTCTCGAGCCAGGCATTCCAGCTGGTGGCTTGAAATTCTCTGCCCAAACAGGCCGGAAGCAATCTCCTCAACTTCATGAGCCTCATCAAGAATCGCGACGGAATATTCAGGCAGGATGCCGCCTGACTCATCGTTGGCCATGCGCAGATCAGTAAAGAAAAGGGCGTGGTTTACTATTACGATATCGGCTGAGACAGCCTCCAGGCGAAGCCGGGTGATGAAACAGTCTTCAAAGTAGCCGCATCTTGATCCCATGCAGATTTCACTGCGGGCATCAACAGAATCCCACAGCTCACTGGAATCTGACAGCCACTCAAGCTCGGCCCTGTCGCCGGTTTCAGTGATTTCCGACCACTTCCTCAACCTTTCCAGGTCCTGGGTGACAGGATCATCAGAGAATATCCTGCCCTGTTTTGAAATCCTTTCCAGCCTGAAAAGGCAGAGATAATTGGGACGGCCTTTCATGCAGACCGCCTTGAGCGAAGGGAGGATGGTATCCCTGATCAGCGGGATATCCTTACTGATCAGCTGTTCCTGGAGATTCCTTGTCGCGGTTGACACCACCACCCGGCCATCAGCGGCCAGGGCCGGAACCAGATAGGCCAGGGTCTTCCCGGTTCCCGTCCCGGCCTCCGCGCAAAGATGCTCCCGGTCCCGTATGGCCTGGAGGACGGCTTCAGCCATATCCAGCTGGGACGGACGGTACTCGTACTGTTCCAGGTGCTGATCCAGGATACCCCCCGGGCCAAAAATATCTTCCAGTTCGATGTGCATGCGATTGGCTCACTGACAGGGACGTATCAGCCGGACACAGCTGGATACAGTATGCCTGATACCTGATCCAGTCCGGAATGATTTCCGAAATTACTCAATCTCTATTCAACCAGTCCGGCATAGAGAGGAAAACGAGCAGTGAGCTCTTTCACCTTCTCCCTGACAGCGGTTAAAACTACCGGCGAATCCAGGTTGGAAAGGGTTTCAGCAATAAGGGTGCCGATCAATTCCATTTCCGGTTCTCCCATTCCCCTGGTGGTTACAGCGGGAGTTCCTATCCTTATACCGCTTGTCACCATGGGAGGATGCTGATCAAAGGGAATTGTATTTTTATTGACCGTGAACCCGGCTTCCTCCAGTTTTCCTTCAGCAACTTTTCCGGTAAGTCCCTTGGAAAAAACATCCATCAGGAAAACATGATTGTCAGTTCCGCCTGACACAATCCGGAATCCTTTATTCTGCAGGGTATCGGCAAGCACTGACGCATTTTTGATGACCTGTCCCTGGTACTGGCTGAAGCCTTCAGAAGCTGCTTCTTTGAAGCATACCGCCTTTCCGGCAATCACATGAACCAGGGGGCCGCCCTGGTTTCCGGGGAAAACATTGCGGTTGATCATTTTCTTGTGCTCTTCCCGGCACATGATCATTCCTCCCCTGGGTCCGCGCAGGGTTTTATGGGTAGTAGTTGTCACTACATCGGCATGTGGTACCGGGCTGGGATGAAGTCCGGCAGCCACCATTCCGGCGATGTGGGCGATATCCACCATCAGGTACGCTCCGCAAGACCTGGCTATCTCTCCCATTCTTTCAAAATCAATAATCCGGCTGTAGGCACTTGCTCCGCCAACGATAAGGCGCGGCTTCTCACGTTCCGCCAGTTCGGCCAGTTCATCATAATCAATTCTTTCTGTTTCCTTGTTGACCCCGTAGGGGACAACTTCAAAAAACCGTCCTGAAAAATTCAGGGGATGGCCATGGGTCAGGTGTCCTCCGTGGGAAAGGTTCATTCCCAGGATCTTGTCTCCCGGCTCAAGCAAAGCCAGGTAGGCGGCAATGTTGGCCTGGGTACCTGAATGGGGCTGTACATTCACGTGCTCAGCGCCAAAGAGTTCCTTGGCCCGGCTGATTGCCAGTGACTCAACTTCATCGGCATACTCGCATCCCCCATAATAACGGCGCCCCGGATACCCTTCGGCGTACTTATTCGTGAACACTGAACCCACTGCTTCCAGAACGGCTCTGCTCACGAAATTCTCAGAAGCAATAAGCTCCAGAGTTCCATCCTGTCTCCTAACCTCACTTTTTATAGCCGCGGCTACCTCTGGGTCAACTTCTTGCAGGGATCTGTACATATTGCTATCCTTTTACTCTGTTACTGTCCAGTCCGGGTAATCACGCAGGTCGATAAGACCGGACCGGCCGGATTTATTTGGATTCCGGAGCTTTTATCCGGATACCCTTATAATCCTAATTGGAATCTGAATCGTAATCTCATAGCTGAGATTTTTATTTACGTCTTGAATGTTAACTGACTTTGATTAAAGTGGTCAATCAGAATTAACCCGGTCACAGAATGAACGGGCCCGCAGGTAAACATCCCTGCCCGGGCCAGGTTGAATTCCTCCCCGGGCCAGGAAGAAGAAAATCAGATGCGCTGGTCACAATTATTTATTCCCACATTACGTGATGTTCCTGCTGACGCGGAAGTCATATCCCATAAACTGTTGCTGAGAGCCGGCTATATAAGGCAGCTGGGCTCCGGAATTTATTCCCTTCTGCCGCTGGCCCGAAGGTCCCTTCTGAAAATCGAAGCGATCATCAGGGATGAAATGGACTCTGCCGGGGCCCAGGAATTCTACCTGCCGGCCCTTAATCCGGACGATGTATGGAAGGCTTCGGGACGCTGGGACGTAATGGGACCCAATATGTTCAGGATCAAGGACCGGGCCGGAAGAGACCTCTGTTTGGGAATGACCCACGAAGAGGTTTTTACTTCGATTGCCAAGGACGGTCTTCGCTCCTATCGGGACCTGCCCCAGATCTGGTACCAGATCCAGCTCAAATTCAGGGATGAACCCCGGCCTAAATCAGGATTGCTGAGGGTCAGGCAGTTCACCATGAAGGATTCCTACAGTTTCGATGTGTCCAAGGAAGGACTTGACCGCAGCTTTGATCTTCATGACGGAATTTACAGAAGAATCTTTGACCGGTGCGGACTGGAATATACCGCGGTTCAGGCGTTTTCCGGATCAATGGGGGGCAGCGAATCCCAGGAGTTCATGGTCCGAAGCGACGCGGGTGAAGACTGGGTTGTGCATTGCAAGGCCTGCGGATACGCGGCTAACCTGGAAAGAGCCAATTCTCAACTTGATCCCGTTACAGACCCGGAAGGGGATTCAGCCCCTTCTGAAATCCATACCCCGGGACAGAAAACGATTGAAGAAGTGGCCGGTTTCCTGAAAATCGGGGCGGAGAAGCTAATCAAGTCGCTGGTTTATATCGTGGACAGTAAAGCTCTCCTGGTCCTTCTCAGGGGAGATCAGCAGCTCTGCGAAATGAAACTGGCCGGAGCCGTTGGGTCTGAAAATTTCAGGCCGGCTACCGACCTGGAAATCCAGGACCTGTTTGGAGCTGACCCGGGAAGCCTGGGACCAGTAGGAGTTAACAATATGCCAATACTGGCGGACCTTCCCCTGCAAGGCAGAAAAAACATGGTCTGCGGGGCAAACAAGGATGATTACCACCTGGAAAATGTAACACCCGGAAAAGATTTCACCGCGGAATTCACCGATCTAAGGGAAGTCCAGGAAGGCGAAAGCTGTATAGAATGCGGCAAACCTCTCGCCATATTCAAAACTATTGAAATCGGACACATTTTCAAACTGGGAACCAAATACAGCGAAGCCATGGGAGCCACCGTCCTGGACCAGAACGGCAAAGAGGTTCCGGTTGTGATGGGGAGCTACGGAATCGGAGTGGACAGGATTCTGGCATCCGCCGTGGAACTGTTCAATGATGATGCCGGAATGATCCTTCCTCGCGCCATTGCCCCGTTTGAGGTAGTGATAACCCTGCTCCGTCCTGACAATGAGGAACACCTGGCCTTCGCGGAAAACCTGTACAGGGAGCTCAACAGCAGGGGCATTGATACAATCCTGGATGACCGGGACGACAGGCCGGGCGTTAAATTCAAGGACGCTGAATTGACCGGAATTCCGGTAAGGATAACCGTGGGAAGAAAACTTGATGAAGGAAGCGTTGAAATCTTCACCAGGGCCAATAAGAAAATGGACGTGATCCCTGCTGAAAATTGCGTGGATGAAGCAGTCAGCAGGCTGGAAAATTACGAAAAAACCATGCTGGATTCAGGCCCGCAGGATTAGCCGGCTGATATAATTGAATTGTTCTTTACCGGGCAAAGAAAGACCATTTCTTCTTTCCCGGTAAATTTCCAGCAACCGTCAGGGCAAATTTCTCATACCAGGTACCAGGAACAATTATGATAATCGCGGTAATGTCCGATACCCATGACAATATTTGGAATCTGGAGAAAGCCCTGTCAGCGGCCGGCTCGGCAGATGTACTTATACACTGCGGAGACCTCTGCTCACCCTTTGTGATTAAACGCATTGGAGAATGGGCCAACGACAGGCCTGTCTATATTGTCTGGGGCAACAACGACGGGGACAAACAGACGATTGCATCCACCGCGGCTGACTATAAAAACATGGAACTCTGCGGTGAGTATGCCAGGTTGGACCTGGATGAAACCAAGATCTTTGTTACCCACTACCCGGGAATTGCTGAGCCGGTTGCCGACTCGGGAGACTATGACCTGGTATGTTATGGCCACGATCATACCAGGGCTGAAAGAAAAGTAGGGGATTCCATCCTCCTCAATCCCGGAGAAGTAATGGGGCTTAACGGCACTTGTTCCCTGGCTCTATTTGACACCAGGAAACAAAAGTGCCGTTTTGTGGAAATATAGCAAAGGCGCGACCGGCAAGTAACGGGAAGCAATCAACGCCGCCGGCAGGCGGCAACATCATAAGAGGGGCGTGCCACCCGACAAAACCGCTTCACTGACAAAGACAAAGAGAGAAACCAACCCGAATCTGGTTACCTATGTCCTCCGCCACCCGCCACTCGCAACCTGTCACTTGCGACTACTTAACATAATCCCAGTAATCCTGATCAAGCCTTTCCTTGGAAACCTGTCCGCTGTATATGAGCAGCCGGTAACGAAAATGATAACTTTCGCCGGCTTCCAGCTTCTTTCCAAGCGGAGTGGAGTCTTTCACAAAATCCTTGCGGCCAAAAGGATTAACCGAGAACAGGCCGTAATTTCGGGCATGCCAGTATGAAGGGAAATTCTCGGTTGACGGGTGGTCAAAGATGGCAACAGTCACATCTTTACCTTTTACTGATCCCCGAATTGCCACCCAGGGGCATCTTTTCCCCCATATATTTTCAGCTGACTCCCATCCGTAAGCGTTGATATAACGGCCGTTGCCATTATCTTCCCTGAGTTCATCAGCAAGCCGGACAGCGAACATGCCCTCCTTGGTATCCATCAGGATCCTCGACCGGTCTCCGGCATCCAGCTTTATGTCATGGTCCATCCAGCGGCAATCAGCGGTTCCGCCGACTGCTATGCTACGGATTTCCCGAAGCATGGTTCTCCCGCCCGGCTCATTCCAGTCCAGGAGAATCTCCAGCAAACCCTGCTCCCCGCTCTTCTGGTTCAGAACCGCCCGGTGTTCTATCTTTTCTCCATTCCTGTTACTCCAGAAATCATAGCTGTCCACATCCCCGTAACCCAGAAACAGGGATTCATGATGCGGATGATCCTGCTCCTCAGCCACTTCCGGCCTTACCTGGGGCAGTTCCCGGTTGATCATTACTCCGTTAGGTGAAATCAGGGGATAGAAAACCGGTTTCCTGGTAAATTCGTCCCCATACCGGTATGTGGTGAACAATTCTCCGCCTATACGTATTTCAATTAAATCCTTTTCCGGGACCTCGTTTAATTCAACCGCAGATTGAGCCGCGCCCGGGGCCTGGAGAACCAGGAGGCTGAGGAGCAGCATAAAAATATCTCGCAAACAATTAATCTTCTTCACCCTGTTATTCCTTTCATTAATCAAAGCAAAGGGCTGAAATCGGACCGGTTAAACTGCGGGTTTCAATGCTGCAGCGAAAGATTACCCCATGCAGTCTGCAGGGGTTTTCAACAAATCCCGGACCCGGGCCCAAGGCATATCCGCCTGTACCGCTAATAGGCTATCAAAATTCATAACAAAATAAATTGCATAAATGATGATATTTTCATTGCTATTCAGGACCATTTAGGTTAGGATTTTACCTAAATAGGATAAATTAGGAATAAAATGGTCTAAATAACACCATTTTGCCGCTGTTTTAGGAGAAGGAAAAGTGGTTTTCAGAGGAAGCGCACAAGCAAGGCTGGACAGCCAGGGGAGGCTTAAGATCCCCAGTGCCTACCGTAAACTCTTTACCGGGGAATATGGATCCAAGGTATTCATTACCAGCACAGACGGGAAAGCGATCAGGATTTATCCTCTTGAAAACTGGATCAGGGTAGAGGAAAAGCTGCAGGAAATGACCAACTCAACTTCTATCCTGTCACCCGAAAAGCAGGAGGTCCAGACCAGGACTTCAGATGCCGTTAGAAAATTTCAAACATTCACCTCTGTTTTCGGGCTTGAAACGAACCTGGACAAACAGGGAAGAGTATCAATTTCCGCAAGGCTGAAAAGCAGCATGTTTCCTGAAGGAGAATCCGATTGCGAAGTGACTGTAATCGGGCGACCCGCTTACCTGGAAGTATGGAAGGAGGCTGATATCACGCAGAAACTGGAAGCCATCCCGATCTCCGAGGATGATTCTTCAATACTGGCGGCATACGGAATTTAAGACTGAGAGGTTTCTTCACGGTGGAAAACATTCACATCCCTGTATTAATGAACCCTGTGATGGAGCTTCTTGACATACGTCCTGAATGCTCCTACGCGGACCTGACTGCCGGGGACGGGGGACATTCAGCGGCGATAGCCGAAAAGCTTACCACTGGAACCCTCCTTTCCCTTGACCGTGATGCCGATGCCCTGGAAAGGGCAAAATCACGCCTTTCTGCCTGTGAGGGGAAGATCACCTTCGTTCATGACAATTTCAAAAACTTCTCTGCCGTCCTGGACCGGATGGACATCGGGCTGCTGGACGGAATCCTTGTGGATCTTGGTATTTCAAGGTATCAGCTGACCACTTCTGACAGGGGTTTCAGCATTATGAATGACGGGCCGCTGGACATGCGCATGGACCGGAGGGAGACCCTGTCAGCAGCTGACCTCGTAAACAGCCTTTCCGCGCAGGAACTGGAGGATATTTTCAGGAATTACGGTGAAGAACGTTTTGCCAAAAGGATCGCGCGGGCAATAGTTGAACGGCGCAGGAGCAAAAAATTCAGCACAACCTCCGACCTGGCCCGCCTGATAGGCGAAGCGAAACCGAAAATCCCGTCTTACAAGCAGAGAATTCATCCGGCGACACAGGCATTCCAGGCGCTGCGGATAGCGGTAAACCACGAACTGGACGGCCTGGAAACATTCTGCTCCGAGGCCATAGACAGACTGGCGGAAGGCGGTCGTTTGCTGGTCATTACTTTCCACAGCCTGGAAGACCGGATTATCAAACGCTGTTTCCAGCTGGAAGCCGGAAGATGTATTTGTTTCAAGCCGGCTGACATGTGCACCTGCCACAAGATCAAGAAAGTCGAAATCCTGACAAAAAAGCCGGTTAAACCGGATGATGCTGAGACAGCCGTTAACCCGGCAGCCCGAAGCGCCAAGCTCCGGGCGGTCAAACGTGTCGGCCCGGTCCGGAGAGGAGGAGATCTCCAATGATAATGGATCTTCATAACCAGAGTTTTCTGAACAAGCCCGAACCCAAACCTACAGTGCACCAGCTTTTCCGGCATATTGTGCTGATTGCCCTGCTCATTCTTCCTTTTCTGTTCTACTCATATATCAACAACCTGATATTTGACCTGCAAAGGGAAACAAGCAACATTCAGAAGGATATATCCGAACTCAGGGAAGAAGCGACTAATCTTCAGCTGGAATACAGCCAGCTCCTTTCCCCCCAGAAAATCGAAGCCTCCGCCCTGGCCATGGGCCTGACCAGTGCCAACTCCAAACATATCCTCATGCTGGATGACTCCGGGACCTACAGCTCAGCCAATCTTTACGCCGACCTTATTGAAAGCAATGGAGAGTGGATGGAATGATTGACCTGGATCGCATTTTTGATAAAAGGGGCAGCTTCCAGAACAGGCTTCTGATCCTGATAGGCTTCTTTTTCCTGTGGAGCATCTGCATCTGCCTCCGGCTTATCTATATCCAGGGATTCAAGGGAGAGGAATACAGTGCAAGGGCTACTTTCCAGCAGACCGGATACGCGTTAATGCAGGCCAGGAGGGGAGAAATCCTGGACCGGAACCTGGAGCCCCTGGCCGCGACTGTTGATGTCGAATCGCTTGCCGTGCAGCGGGATGGTATTAAAAATTTCCTGGAAGTATCCAGCAGGCTTGCTGAAATCACAACTCTGCCGGAGACAGTTGTCAGGGAAAGGCTTTCAATTGATAAACCTTTTGTCTATATAAAGCGGGAGCTTTCCCCTTCTGAATCAGGATTGGTCAGGGAATCAAACCTTCCCGGTGTAATTACGGTACCCGAAAAATCCAGGGTATACCCATATGGGAACCTGGCCTGCCAGCTGCTGGGCCTGGTGGATGTGGATGAAAAAGGCCAGGGAGGCGTTGAGTACAAATTCGATTCACTCCTCCAGGGTAAAAGCGCCCGTCTGGCCCTCAAGGTTGACCGCCAGAGAAAAAGCGTCTGGAGGGAACCGGAACCCGATAATATTGCCGGCCACAGCCTGGTTCTGACCATAGACCGAACCATCCAGTACTACGCTGAGAAGGCCCTGAAAAAAGCTATAGAAGAGCACCAGGCTCTGGACGGTTCAGCCATTGTGATGGATCCGGAGACCGGAGAGATCCTGGCCATGGCTTCCTACCCTGACTACGACCCCAACCATCCTGGAAAAGCCGATTTGCTGGCCCAGAGAAACCGGGCGATCCTTGACGCATATGAGCCGGGAAGCACCTTTAAAATCTTAACTTTATCGTCTGTTCTTAATGAAGGGGCATCTTTTCCCGAAGAAGAAATAGACTGTTCAATCGGACAGGCTGTCTGCGGCAGGAAAGTCTATCGAGAGGCTGCCGGTCATGACTACGGGAAACAGACCTTCGCCGGAATTCTTATCAAATCCAGCAATGTGGGGACAGTCCAGCTGGCAAAAAGACTTAGCAACACAACTCTCCACAACTACGTAAAGGCATTCGGCTTCGGTGAGAAGAGCGGAATTGAACTGCCTGGAGAGGCCCTCGGACTGGTCAGGCCGGCCTCACAGTGGTCCAAGCTTTCCCCCTGCGGTATTTCCATAGGGCAGGAACTCTCCGTGACACCGCTGCAGCTGGTCAGGGCTGTTGCCGCGGTGGTTAACGGCGGCTACCTTGTAAAACCCCATATCATCAAAAGGATCTTCACTCCGCAGGGTAATCTGGCCAAAGAAACAGAGCTGGAAAAAACCAGGATTCTGAAGCCGGAAACCAGCCGTATTATGAGAAAGGTCCTGGAAACAGTCGTGGTGAATGGAACCGGCACCAAGGCGAAGCTGAACGGCTGGTCAGCCGGAGGAAAAACAGGGACTGCTCAGAAATTTATCGACGGTTCCTATTCCACCCGCAAATATTACGCGTCCTTCATAGGATTTGCTCCGGTTGATAATCCCCGACTGATTACCCTGGTAGTAATTAATGAACCTAAAGGCCATATCTACGGGGGACTGGTCGCGGCTCCGGCTTTCAGGGAAATCATGGAAAGTTCCCTGCTGTTCCTCAATCAGCCCAAGGATGAGCCCTTCGGGATCAATCGGAACCTGGAGTTAGCCGCAGCGGATGCTGCCCCGGCAGAAACCAGGATTCCTGATCAGTACCTGGAGGAAAAGGTTTCGCTGCCGGCAAATGAAGAGCCCCGGGTCCATAGTGCGTTCTCGGGCCAGACCATTCCCAACCTGATAGGTCTCTCGCTTCGGGACGCGGCTGCGGCCTGTTCCACGCTGGATCTGAAACTGAGTTATAAGGGAACGGGAAAAGTCGTTGCCCAGAGACCTGAACCCGGCACCCGGCTGCACAGGGATATGGTCTGCGAGATTTTCTTTGCTGAGTCTTAGAACCCATATCAACATGGCATTTTTGAATATCGAGTCCTGGATAGATTATGAAACTGAGAGAGCTTTTAAAATCAATACCGGAGAAGTGGATTGTCCGGAGCAATGCAGGAAACCCTGAGATTGCGGATATCGCCTGCGATTCGCGCAAGGTTTCAAAGGATTCTCTCTTTTTTGCTATCAAAGGAATGGTTACCGACGGCTTGAAATTTATCCCTGAAGCAATAGGGAAAGGGGCCGCGGGAGTTATATCAGAAGAACCCGCACCGGCTCAATTCGACAAAACCTGGATCCAGGTCCGTTCCATCCGCAAGGTAATGGCGGCATGCTCCGCGTGCTTTTACGGTTATCCGGCAGAAAAAATCGAACTTACCGGCATTACCGGAACCAATGGGAAAACGACAACAGCCTATATCCTGCACAGCATACTTTCAGTTGAGAGCCCTTCCCTGCTCCTGGGAACTGTAACAACTTCGATCGGAAACCTGCGGGAAGAAGCCGGCCTGACAACTCCGGAATCAATTGACCTGCACCGGATCCTGGCCAAAGCAGCTGAAAATGAAATCAGGCAGGGAGTGATGGAAGTGTCCTCTCACGCCCTGGCTTTTGACAGGGTTTACGGGATGGGATTTCCAACTGCTGTTTTCACGAACCTTACTGCAGACCACCTTGATTTCCATAAGGACCTGGACGACTACTTCGCCATAAAATCCAGGCTCTTTGATTCCTCTCTGAATGAAACATTGCACCACGCGGTAGTGAATCTTGACGATCCTTACGGCGTCGTCCTTGCCGAGTCAGCATCGGCTGAAACCCTCTCCTACGGACTGGATTCAAGGGCGGACATTTATCCGGATTCAGTGGAATCCGGGATTAATGGAATCAGCATGGAACTGATTTCTCCCTGGGGACGTACTCCCGTCACCAGTTCCCTCTGCGGTAAACATAATATATACAATATCATGGCGGCTTTCGGGGCAGCCGCGGCCCGGGGCATATCCGCCGAACAGGCAGCTGACGGGATCAGGTCACTGCCGGCCGTTCCGGGCAGGTTCCAGAAACTGGACCTGGATCTCCCCTGGGCGGTAATCCTTGACTACGCGCATACCCCGGACGCCCTCAAAAACGTTCTGGAGCTGGCCCGAAGCGTCTGTGGCGGAAGAATCATATCCGTTTTCGGATGCGGGGGAGACAGGGATGTGCGAAAACGTCCGGTAATGGCGAATATAGGAATCTCCGGCTCAGACATAGCGATTTTGACTTCCGACAATCCCCGGACTGAAGACCCGGATAAAATCATTGATGATATGAAGGCCGGGATCACCGGGGAACTGGCCGGCAGGGCCTGGGAAATCATTACCGACAGGAGATCCGCTATAGCCGGGGCTCTTGAAATCGCCGAGGCCGGAGACCTGGTGCTGCTGGCCGGCAAGGGCCATGAAGATTACCAGGTTCTTGGAACCGAAAAAGTCCCCTTTGATGAAGAACTGATTGTAAGGGAGATTTTATGTACCCGTTAACAATACGGCAGGCAATGATTTTCATGAAGGCGAGGCTGCTGAATCCAGGAGCGCCCACCGAGGGATTGATGCCATCCGTTTCCATTGATTCCCGGAGCATAAATGAAGGCCAGGCTTTTTTTGCCATTGTCGGAGAGCATATGGACGGGCACAATTACCTGGGTGAAGTGATGGGGAAACGACCCGGAACACTGGTAATATCAGATTCTTCCAACCTCTATCCCGGCGACACTACCCTGCTGGATACCGACCGGACCTGGGGGAAAAACCTGTTTGACGGAAATCTATCCATCCCCTTCCTGCAGGTTGAGGATACGACCCGGGCCCTCCAGGATCTTGCCGGGGGAATCAGAAGCCTGTGGGGGGGCCACCTTGTCGGAATAACAGGCAGCATGGGCAAGACCACAACCAGGCACTACGCGGCCTGCCTCCTAGAGGATGTCTACCCGGTCCACTGCACAAAAGGCAACCTCAACAACCATATAGGATTGCCGCTAACCCTTCTGGACCTGGAAAAACGCCATAAGCTTTCAATACTGGAAATGGGCATGAACCACGCCGGTGAAATCAGCAGGCTTTCCGGGATATGCCGCCCGGATACCGCGGTGATAACCAATATAGCCCCGGTCCACCTGGAGTTTTTCAACAGCCTTGAGGATATTGCCTCAGCCAAAGCTGAAATCCTGGAGCACCTCGCCCCGGGCGGAACCTTTGTTTACAACCTGGACGACCGCCTCCTTTGTGCCCTGGCTGAAGATTTCCATGGGCCCAAGTTATCCTTTGGTTTTTCTGCCGGGGCTGATGTGAGGATAAGTGATCTTGTCATAACGGATATTGAATCCAGCAGCTTCACCCTCACAGTAAAATCATGGCCGGAGCCTGTAAAACTTGAATTGAATGCTGCCGGGAAGCCGGCTGCGCTTAACCTGGCCGCGGCAGTTGCTTCAGTTATTCAACACGGGCTAACACCTGATATCCTGGCCTCCGCGGTCCCAAGGCTCTCTTCGCCGGAAAAAAGGGGACGCGTATCAGAAACAAGGGGCATCACCGTATGGGACGATTCTTACAATTCCAATCCGGCGGCCCTCGGCACCCTGCTTGAATCCTTAAAGGACCTGCAGGGTTTCAAGAGAATCATCCTGGTTCTTGGAGATATGCTGGAACTGGGAGTTAAGTCTCCTGAACTCCATGAGAAATGCGGCCGGAAGGCAGCTGAATCCGGAGCGCGGGTCCTCTTTACCGTTGGAAATGAAGCGCGGCTGATAGGGAAAGGGGCTTTTAAGAGCGGCCTCTCCGCTGAAAATATTTTTTCATTCTCCAACTCATCTGAGGCGGCTGAACCCCTTAAAAAATTCGCCGCCGCCGGGGATCTGGTAGTTGTAAAGGGATCTCGGGGAATGAAGATGGAACACATAATCAACAGACTGAGGGAAGAAGAATAATGCTTTATCATCTGCTCTATTCACTTCATGATCAGATCTCGGTTTTAAATGTAGTTCGCTATATAACCTTCCGAACTGCCTACGCCTCGATGACCGCGCTTGTGATATGCCTGTTCCTCGGGCCTCCCCTGATCGCCTGGCTCAAAAAATTCCAGATAGGCCAGCAAATTCGGGAAGACGGCCCTTCAGGGCACCTCAAAAAATCAGGGACGCCTACCATGGGAGGCATCCTGATTGTCGTCAGCATTGTCATCCCCACACTTCTGTGGGCTGATCTTTCTAACTGGTATATATGGCTGGCCCTTTTATCTCCTGCTCTTTTTCGGGGTCATTGGATTTCTTGACGACTACCTTAAAGTGGCCCGGAAGCAATCCCTCGGCCTTACGGCCCGAAAGAAAATTGCCTTGCAGGTACTGTTTTCTCTCATAATCGCCTTTGTTCTGATCCTGCTTAACAAAATCGGCCTTTTCAGCACCAAGCTCAGTGTTCCCTTCTTTAAGGATTTCACTCCGGATCTGGACCTGGTAATGATGGGGTTCTCAACCTTTATTCCCTTGATAATTTTTGTTGTTATCATAAGCCTCAGCACAAGCAATGCCGTGAATCTCTCAGACGGACTTGACGGACTGGCGGCCGGACTGGTAATCATAGCGGCCTCCGCCCTGACCGCCCTGACCTATGTAACCGGGCACGCGACTTTTGCCGAGTACCTCGGTTTGATTAAAAACGTCTATGCCAGTGAACTGGCAATTTTCTGCGGATCCATGGCCGGGGCGTCCCTGGGTTTTCTCTGGTACAACTGCCATCCGGCTGAGGTCTTCATGGGTGATGTGGGTTCAATGTCCCTGGGAGGAGCCATAGGAACAGTGGCCATCCTGATCAAGCAGGAATTCATGCTTTTCTTCATCGGGGGCATTTTTGTCCTGGAAGCCTTATCCGTAATACTCCAGGTTGGCTCCTTTAAGCTCAGGGGTAAAAGAATTTTTAAAATGGCTCCCATGCATCACCACTTCGAACTTTCGGGTTGGGATGAATCCAAGGTAGTTATCAGGCTGTGGATAGCCGGAATTATCGCGGCTCTGCTCAGCCTGAGCACACTTAAACTCAGGTAAGGTTATTAACAGGTAAGGTTATTAATAAGTAAAGGTTTTCCAATTGAATCAGCTAAATCAGAAACTTGACGGTAAAAAAATCCTGGTCGTAGGGCTGGCCCGAAGCGGTACAGCGGCGGCCCGGCTTGCAGACGCTTTCGGCGCCGGCGTTACCGTCACTGATACCAGGCCGGAGCATGAGCTGAAGAAGAACCTTGACAGATTGGGACGCTCGGTCAGGGTCAGCCTGGGAAAACCGCCCTTAAATGAATTACTGGACACTGACCTTATTGTAATCAGCCCCGGGGTTCCTCCCGACCAGGAATGGCTCAGGGAGGCAGCCGCTTCCGGGATCGATGTCATCAGCGAAGTGGAACTGGCCTGCACCCTCATGGATGGAGAGATCCTGGGCATCACCGGGAGCAATGGGAAAACAACCACATCACTGTTGACCGGGGATCTCCTGACCGCGGCCGGTATTGATAACGAAGTCGCGGGAAATGTCGGATTCGCCCTGTCAGAGGCCGTGCTGAAGGCGAGACAATCTAACCGCAGACCCATTTTTATCACTGAGTTATCATCCTTCCAGCTTGAAAAGACAAGCAGTTTAAGATGCCGAATCGCCGTTTTTCTCAACTGCACGCCTGACCATCTGGACCGCTATGAGGATTTTGAATCCTACAGGAATACAAAACTGCGTATTTTCCTTAACCAGGCTGAAACAGATTTCGCCGTCGTTAATGGAGATGATTCTTTTCTAATGGAAACGGCAGAAAAAATGCGGGCCCGAATTTTCCCTTTCAGCCTGTCACGAAAACTCGAAGAAGGGGTTTTCCTGGACGGCCGACATTTCTGGGCCCGAAGAAACGGATCCAGTGAAAGGCTGATTCGAGTCGAAGACCTGAGGCTGCGGGGAACGCATAATCTCGAAAACGCGGCGGCGGCACTGGCAGCTTCTTTCCTGGCCGGTGCTGACACTGGCACCAATTCTTCGGCAGTCCGGGATTTCCGGGGCCCTGAACACCGCCTGGAATTCGTAGCCAAGATAGACGGCGTGGATTATTTCAATGACTCCAAGTCAACTACCGCCCAATCCACCCTGAAAGCGCTCCTGTCATTTCAAGGAAATATCATCCTGATTATGGGCGGCTATGACAAAGGTGAGGATTTCAGCCTGCTGAAACAGGCCGTCGCTGAAAAAACCAGTCGTCTGGTACTTATCGGGAATACTGCGGAAAAAATCAGGTCACAGCTTGAGGGATCGACCATAATTGCCCGGGCGGCGAGCCTGGAACAGGCCCTGCAAACGGCATACGAACAGGCAAAACCTGGGGATACCGTGCTGCTTTCTCCCGCCTGTGCCAGCTTTGACATGTTCAATGACTTTGAACACCGGGGCAAGGCATTCAAATCCCTGGTGTCATCCATAGCATCCCGCGGGGAGCGATCTATTTCGGAGGTAAACTCAGCATGAATCGACGAATACCTTACGATCACTGGATTATAATGAGCCTTACCGTTCTTCTGGGTATGGGAATAGTCGTTGTATACAATGCTTCATCAATCAATTTCCTGGTGAAACAGCTTGTGGCGGCCCTGCTGGGGATCACCCTGCTCTTCATAATGATGAAGATCAATTACCGGATTTTAAGCAAGGATGCTGTCGTAATTCTCCTGGCAGTTACGGCAGTGGTGCTGCTTGTAATCCCCCTGTTCATCTCCGATCCGGTAAACGGAGCCCGCCGGTGGATAAATATCAGGGGCTACACTTTTCAACCCTCGGAGTTTGCCAAGATTGCGATCATTATTTTGACGGCTCATTTTCTGTCAAATTATCATAAACCCGGCAATAAAATTAAGACCGGGAAATACCTGGTGTTTGTTTACATCTTTTTCACCCTGGCCCTGACATCCCTGGTACTGCTTGGCAATGACATGAGCACAGCTGCCCTGATGACCCTGATCGTAATGATCATGCTTTTCATGGGCGGGCTCAGGCTGCAGGTAATCGGGGCGGTGGCCGCCCTGGGATCCGGAGCCTTTCTTTTCCTGGCCTTGAGTGAAGGCTACAGGGCCAGAAGGATTAAAACCTTCCTGGACCCTGATGCTGATCCCCAGGGAGCCGGATATCATATTTTTCAGAGCCTGACTTCAATGGGATCGGGAGGGCTGCACGGAGAGGGTTTTGGATCTGGAGCCCAGAAACTGGCATTCCTTCCCGAGGCGCACACTGATTTCATATTCTCGGCCATTGGACATGAAACCGGGTTGGTCGGATGCCTGATCGTACTCACATTTTTCATAATTTTTATATACAGGGGTCTTAGAGCGGGATACCAGTCTGATTCTGTATTCGGGTCATTCCTGGGACTGGGGATTGCTTCCATAATCGGTTTGCAGGCATTCCTGAACATGAGTGTAGCCCTGAGCCTCTGTCCGACCACCGGTCTTCCCCTTCCCTTCATTTCCTATGGCGGTTCGTCCATCATGATGATGCTTGTCGCGACCGGAATACTCTTGAATATCTCCGGCTCCCCCAGGGAAATCCGGACCGACAGGGCGAGCCGGAAAAAAAGCAGGGAATTCCAGGTATGTTCAACTTCCCCCGCTGTAGTCATCAAACCATCCGGCTGCAGGAGTCCGGTATACCGGCAGCCCGATCTCCCCTGGGAGGAAAAGTTCTGATGCGTGTACTCTTTGCCGGGGGAGGAACCGGCGGCCATGTTTATATGGGAATCGCGGTGGCATCAGCCTTACGGCAGATGGACCCCGGGGTGAAAATCTGTTTTGCCGGAAGTGAAAAAGGTATTGAAAACCGGATAATCCCGGAACTGGGCTATCCCCTTGAAACAATCCGGCTGGGCGGACTCAAAAATGTGGGGATGGCCAGGACGGCGGCTACGCTGCTCCAGCTTCCCCCGGCCCTGTTAAAATCGATCGGGATAATCCGGAAATTCTCTCCCTCAATCATAGTAAGTGTCGGCGGGTATTCCGCTGGGCCCCTGGCCCTGGCCGGAAGGCTTTTCCGCATTCCACTGGTGCTGATCGAGCCCAATGCCTATCCGGGGTTCACCAACCGAATGCTTTCCCGCATATCCCAGGGAGCCGCCCTGGCATGGGATGACTGCAAAGATTTTTTCAAGGGGAAAATTGAGGTCACCGGGATCCCGGTCAGGCCTGAGTTTCACCGGATCCCGGCATACTCTGCCGATTCCGCCGGTCCGCTTCGCCTGCTCATATTTGGCGGAAGCCAGGGGAGCAGGCCTATAAACAAGCTGGTAGTCGAAGCCCTTCCCTTCCTGTCCAGCGATGATTTTTCAATAGTGCACCAGACCGGACCCCGTGATTCAAGTGAAGTTAAAAAAGGTTACGAAAGGGCTAATCGGAACAATGCTGAAATAGTTGAATATATAGACGACATGGCGGAAAAATTTAAGTGGTGTGATCTTATCCTTTCCCGCGCCGGAGCCTGCACTGTTGCCGAGGTTGCGGCAGCCGGACGAGCCTCCATACTGATTCCGTTCCCCCAGGCAGCAGATAACCACCAGGAAAAAAACGCCCTGGCAATGAGTCGCAGAAACGCTTCAATGTGCCTGCTTCAATCAGGGCTGACAGGCGAAAAACTGGCGGGCGAGCTTAATGGTTTCTCCAGGAACAAAGACCGGGTAAGTGTTATGGCCGGCAAAGCCAGGGAACTGGCTCGACCCCACAGTGCTGAAAAAATTGTCGAATTAATGGCAAGCCTGCTCGGCCAATCCCGGCCGGATCGAGAAACAGACACCAATTCCCGGGGACAGAAAAACCCCATAGACCAGGACTGACAGTGCGGACAAGTAAAATAATGATGGAAAATATTGAGTCAATTCATTTTGTTGGAATCGGCGGTTCAGGCATGAGTGCCCTGGCGGAACTGGTATCCAGCCGGGGAATGAAAGTATCAGGCTCTGACATTTCAGAAAGTTCCATCACGAAACGGCTGTCCGATAAAGGGATTATTGTGCACAAAGAACATTCAGGAGAAAACCTCGGAACGGCGGGTGCCGTGGTCTATTCTTCAGCTGTAAGCCTGGACAATCCGGAGCTTACTGCAGCTGAAAAAAGAGGCATTCCCCTGATGCACAGATCTGACCTGCTCAAAATGCTTATGGATGCCGGGACCGGTATAACAGTGGCAGGAACTCATGGGAAATCCACGGTGACTGCCATGCTGGGCACCATTCTTGAAGCGGCCGGGGAATCACCTTCCCTGGTATCAGGGGCTGAAATATCAGGGCTGGGAAGCAGTTTTCTGGCTGGCAAAGGCCGCTTTTTCGTAGCCGAGGCAGATGAAAGCGACCGCAGCTTTCTTAAATATTCACCCTGGGCCGGCATTGTCACAAACATAGATTCAGACCACTTGAACAACTACCAGGATCTTAAGGATATAAAAAAGGCTTTCCTGTCCCATTTAAATGCCATAAATGCTGATGGATTGGCTGTTTGCTGCCTGGATGACCCTAACCTGAAGGAACTGCTCCCTTCCATACGGAAAAGACTTATTACCTATGGTTTAAATGAAGGAGCCGACTGCAGGGCGGTTGATATCATCCAGCAGCGGATGAATACTTCCTTCACAATTGTCCAGGAGTCCGTTCCGATTGGAAAGATAAACCTGCCCATGCCCGGCAAGATTAATGTTCTCAACGCCCTGGCAGCATCAACCCTCTGCCTTGACATTGGGATCACCTTTAAAACCATCAGTTCAGCCCTGAATTCTTTCACCGGACTTTCCAGGAGAATGGAGTTCAAGGGAGAAGCCGATGATATTTGGGTACTGGATGATTATGCCCACCATCCCACTGAAATCCAGGAGGCACTGAAGGCTCTGCGGCCCCTGGGGCGAAGAATCCTGCTTTTGTTCCAGCCTCATCGATATACAAGAACCAGGCATCTGCTGCATGAATTGGCCAGATCCTTCAGGGAAGTGGATGAGCTGTTGCTGCTCCCCATATATTCGGCAGGAGAAAAACCCGTAGAAGAGAACCTCTCCGGACGACTGGCCCGGGAGATTAAAAAATACAGGCCTGTAACTTACCTGTCTTCAGCTTGCAAAGCTCTGGACTTCTTGATAGAAACGGCGATTCCCGGCGACCTGGTTGTAACAATGGGAGCCGGCGATGTCTGGAAGACAGGGGAGGTGTTCCTTGAAAAGAAAAACTAAAAAAGCAAGAAGGAATCCAGCAAGGCACGTCCTGACCGGAATAAAGGTGCTGGTGAGTCTGGTCATCCTGGGAGCGTTGTCATTAATGGCATCTTCCCTTTACGACTACATTATCAGGCTTCCCCAGGTCCAATTATCCCGGGTATCGATATCAGGCACCAACCAGGCGAATCCAATGGATATTGAAGGCATCGTCCGGGCATGTTCTCCGGAATGCCTGCTGCTTGCCGACCTGGACAAGATAAAGGAATCCGTTGAAACACTGCCCTGGATTGCTGAGGTCATAGTTAAGAAAAGACTGCCCGACACCATGGTCATTGAAGTCAGGGAAAGGCAGCCGATCGCGGTGGCGGGAGTCGACAGCAATCTACACATAGTGGACAGCCAGGGAATCATACTGGATCCATTCAACGGTCATCATGACCTACTGAAGAAACCGATTGTCAGAGGCCTGAAAAACCAGCTCAGGGAAAACGCCGACGAGTTCAACAGGATAAGGATGAAAAAATACCTGGAGGTTTTGGCTGATTTCAGCCAGGGGAATCGGGACTATTCAGAGGCTGTATCTGAAATTGACGTTACTGATCCCGGTCACGTATCCGTAATACCGAAAGAGGATCCGGTTATCATTTACCTGGGTGACAAATCCTTCCGTGAACGGTTCGAATCATTTCTCAGCAGGAAACAGCTTTACTACCAGATCAAGAAGCAGTACGGAGTGCTGCAGTACATCGACATAAGTTTTGATAAACAAATTATTTTCCGGACTGAAAAAGAGGATATTTCAGGCTGACCGGTGACGGAGATTTAGAGAAGAGTATTTTTCTGAAATGGCAATAAAAAGAAAAGTAATTGCGGGAATAGACATTGGAAGCACGAAGGTTTGCACCTGTATAGGCGAGGTGCGCAGTGACGGAATCAGGTTACTCGGAAGCAGTATTGTGAAACTGGAAAGAGGAGTCAGCCAGGGCCTGATAAATCATCTCATGGAAACTTCGAGGGCAGTAAAGAAATCGGTTGATGAGGCGGTCAGGAAAGCTGATGTAGATTTCAACTCTGTGTTCGTATCAATAGGGGGATTCCGTTCCTCGGGAATGAAGATTTCCGCTGAGAAATCAATTAATGCCAGGAACAGGGAGGTGACCCGGCACGATGTGGAACAATTATGCCGGGACGCCAAGACCAAGATCACTATTCCCGGAGATTTCGAAATCCTGCACGAACAGCTCCAGTATTTCCTTCTTGACAATGAAAATGAAGTAATTGACCCATGCGGAATGACGGCCGAAACAATGTCTGCCAGCCTGTACCTGACCCTGACCCCTTCAGCCGTAATTTCAAATGTCAAGAATGCCTTGGCGAATGCCGATATACAGTCGATTGAAGGCATGGTCCTGCAGCAGATTGCTTCAGGATGCGGCGTGCTCAGCTCCGATGAAATGGAATTGGGCGTAGTCCACTTAAACCTGGGCGGCGGAACTACCAGCCTGTCTGTGATTCACCGCAACCGGCTGCTCCATACATCCGTCCTTCCGGTAGGAGCCGGCCAGATCACCAAAGACCTGGCTATTACCCTGCGCACTCCCTTGAATGAAGCGGAGGAGCTTAAATTGCGCCTCGGTTCAGTCGACCGGGAAAGCCTTTCCCAGGAAGAAGTTGTTGAAATTAACCTAATTGGCACCAATGAGAGCCATAAAGTGTCAAGAATTACAGTGTGTGATGTTATTTATGAAAGGTGTTCAGAAATCCTGGAAGCGGTTTTCAGGGAACTGGAGAGAATAGAACTGAGAAGGGAACTGTTCACAGGAATAGTTCTAACAGGAGGAGGAGCCCTTCTTAACGGCATGACTGAATTAACACAGCAGAAACTGAAAATGCCGGTACGCCTTGGTATTCCGGATAAGCTGACTTCAGTGAAAGGCGAAAGACTCGGCGCGGTTCATTCAACTGCCGCCGGCCTTCTTGTCTATGCCAGGGAAAGACAGGAGCAGCCCTTTTTCCCTCCCGATAAAGACACGGGCGGAGTTAAGAAATCTCGATTCGAGAAATTCCGTGACCGGCTGCTTGGAGACAGCGGGAAATAAATGAATGTTTTGTTTTCCATAAAAGGGGATTCAGGTCTCCTGTTTGGAATGACTTACTGATAGAAGGAGACAGCTATGAGCGACATAAAGGAATCTAATGCTCTTTTCGCTATGGAGGATACATCCACCCCCGGAGCCAACATAAAAGTAGTGGGAGTCGGAGGAGGCGGGTGCAACGCCGTCAACCGCATGATTGAGGCCGGAATTGAAGGCGTTGAATTCATTGCGGTTAATACCGACGTGCAGGATCTGGACAAATCCAGGGCTCCGGTCAAGCTTCAAATTGGGGAAAAGGCAGCCCGCGGACTGGGTGTTGGAGCCAAGCCTGAAAAAGGAAAGGAAGCCGCCCTGGAGGACACCGAAAGGATTATTCAACTCCTGGAGGGTGCCGACATGGTATTCATCACTGCCGGGCTGGGCGGAGGAACCGGTACGGGAGCTGCCCCGATCATAGCCAACCTCTCAATGAATCTCAACGCCCTGACGGTTGGTGTGGTCACCCTGCCCTTCAAGTTCGAAGGGAGAAGGAAACTCAGATCAGCTGAAGATGGCCTGATGGAACTGAAAGAGAACTGTGATACGGTTATTGCCATTCCCAACCAGAAACTCCTGGAGACCGTGGGCAGGGATACTACCGTAGAAGAAGCCTTTGAAACTGCTGATGACGTGCTCAGACAGGCTGTGCAGGGTATCAGTGATTCCATCACCATGTACGGGCAGATGAACGTGGATTTCTCTGATGTAAAAACAGTAATGTCCTACACGGGTATGGCCCTGATGGGAACCGGAATTGCGGGTGGCGAGGACCGGGCGGTAACGGCAGCCCGCGCTGCGGTATCGAGCCCTCTCCTGGAAAACTGCAGTATCAACGGAGCCAAGGGCGTTCTGATAAATATTACCGGGCCCAGCAGCCTTACCCTGGTTGAAATGAACGATGCATGCGAGATAATCCAGGATGCGGCTGACGAGGAGGCCCTGATCATTATCGGCAGGGTCCTGGATGATACCATGGGAGAAAACGTCAAGATCACTGTAATTGCCACCGGATTCGAAGATGAACTTGCCACCTCGATCCGCCCGGGAGATTCATCACGCCGTCCGCTGGATTTCCCTGATTCAATTCATCTCAAGGAGGATCTCTTTTACCAGAGGAATTCAGAAGAAGAACCTGAGACAACCGAAGAACTGGACTGGCTTGACGCCCCGACCTTTCTCCGCAACAGGAAGGCCCAGTAACAGCAGTCGCCGGAGGGAATATCCGGCGGGGAGATTAGATCTATGATACTGGCAGGAGACATCGGCGGGACCAAGTGCAATCTGGCGCTTTTCTCGTTTTCAGGGGAATCACCTGAGATTTGTTTCGAAAAAAGTTATGCCTGCGCGGGTTTTTCAGGGCTTGAAGAAATAATTGTTGCCTCCCTGGAGGCATTCTCAAAAATCTCCCGGGACAACTGCGGAGATATCAATGCCGCGTGCTTTGGGATCGCCGGCCCGATTGTCAATCAAAAAGTTGACACAACCAACCTTCCCTGGGTTATCACGGCCGAGGGTTTATGTGAGGTCCTTGGAATCAGGAAGGTCCTGCTGATAAATGACCTGGTTGCTACCGGCTATGGAGTATTGAATCTCAGGGAAGCACAATTCGTTACCCTGAATCCAGGGAGCCCCGACCCCGCCGGACAGGCCGCCTTGATTGCGGCGGGAACCGGGCTGGGGGAAGCCATATTCGCCCGTTTTGACCAGGAGCTTATTCCCCTTCCCTCCGAGGGTGGGCATTCCTCCTTTTCCCCCTGCTCAGGGATTGAAATAGAACTGCTTGAATACATGCTTGACAGGTTTGACCATGTCAGCTTTGAAAGGATTCTTTCCGGACCGGGACTGCATAACATCTATTCCTTCCTCAGGGATACCGGAACGGAAAAAGAGCCTTCAGAAATAGCCGACAGCCTGGCTTCAGCTACGGATCCCAGTGCTTTTATCTCAGGGAAAGCCCTGGAAGGAAAGCTCCCCATAGCAGTAAGGGCCATGGAAATATTTGTTTCCGTGTATGGCTCGGAAGCGGCAAACCTGGCCCTTAAGGCCAAATCAACCGGCGGGGTTTATGTCGGGGGAGGAATCGCGCCCAAGATACTGCCTTTCCTGGAGAAGGATATATTCATGAAGGCCTTCCTTGCCAAGGGCAGGATGAGGGCCCTTCTTGAATCAATGCCGGTCCGTGTCGCCCTGGAACCCAAGGCAGCTCTCCTCGGCGCGGCCTGCTGTGGGGAAAAACTCAAAAATCAAGATTGATGGGCGCCACTCGCAACTCGCAACTATTCAAAACACCTGCCTGAAGGCAACTGTTGTCAGTTCATCCATCCCGACAAGTACCGCGGCCAGAATGGCTAAAAGAAAAAGAAGGCCCAGTACCCGGACCGGGCCTGAACTGGATTCCCCGACAATCCTCTGTTCAAAAACCAGGTAGAGCTGATAGAAGGCATACCCTGCCAATGCCGTAAAGGCATATCCCCAAAATTCCAGAGCCGGAAGTTCAAACAAAAAAGCCTGCTCAATTTCCGGCTTGATATAAAACCATTTGGCCCCGGACCCGAAATTCCAGAATTCCCAGAAAAATCCGAATAATATGCCGGAGGTAATCAGGCGGAACACCTGCCCGTAATAAGCCTCTTCAAACTGTCCTATGATGCTCTTCCCTTCCGGGCCCAGCAGGTGGACCAGTGGATCAGTAAGCAGCAGCAAAGCTATCCACAGGAGAGGATAAAAACTGGCCGGGATCATTGCCAGCGGAACCAGTAAAAGAATTCCGGAAGCCAGGAGAGCAAAAATCAGTCCCCTGGAGACAGAAAGCTTTTTCCAGGTAAGGATTTCAGCAAGACCCAGGTTTTCAAGTTTTCTCTCGATTTCCAGGATTAAAGGAATCATTACGGCAAAGGAAAAAATAAACAACGGCCATCTCAGCCATATTTCAAATGGGAATCCAACATAATAGCGATGCCCAAGGATAAAATTCGCGGCTTCCAGCAGGACACCGAACTGGATGGACGCGGCCAGGATTGAAGCGGTACGGTTCAATTTCCCAAGGAAAATTGAATTCGATTCCCTGACCTGGTTATCAGCAGCGATAAAAAACAGTCCACTCCAGGCCAGAACAGGCAATAAAACCAAGGTTCCGATACCTGAAACCATGGCAGCCAATCCCGCGATATGGACCGCGGCTGAAATAAAACGGATTATTCTCAAGGTTTTTTGTTCCATACTTGTCCTGCTGTACTCCAATTGCACTAATTCTACTAATTCTATCGCATACGGCAGTGGTTCTGCCTGTGCCGGCATAGGCCGGAGGATGTCCATGGACATCCGTGGCATCCTCCCTTGAAACATACCTCCGGCGTTCCAGGAAATCATCAAGCCAGAGGATTTAAAAAAAATTTGCCGGGATTTCCAGCCTAAACGTCAATAAACTACTTATTGCGATTGAATTACAAGCTCAGCTGTGCTAAATTTTTCCATCTTCACTATACCCTAGAAAGGAGTTCGAATTGAAGGTATTCGACAGCGAAAAAATCCGCAATCTTGCGGTTGTAGGACATGGAGACACCGGTAAGACGACACTTGTCAGCGCTTTCCTGTATTCAACAGGAGCGGTCAACCGGTTAGGAAATGTAGAAGATGGTACTACCATCACCGACTATGATGATGACGAAATTGAACGTAAAATAACTATCAATACATCACTGGCCCACTGCGAGTGGAAGGACCATAAGATAAACCTCTTGGATACACCAGGTTACCGGGCGTTCATATTTGATGCCAAGGCATCAATGCCTGCCGTCGAAACAGCCCTGGTTCTGGTGGATGCGGTTTCCGGTGTTGAAGTCCAGACTGAACTTGTCTGGTCTTTTGCCGATGAATTGAACGTCCCCAGGGTAGTTGTCATTAATAAGATGGACAGGGACAACGCCAGTTTCAAGCGCACGGTCGATTCCCTGCAGGAATCCCTGGCCCGGGAAGTTATCCCGGTACAGCTCCCGATCGGCGAAGAAAAGGAATTCCAGGGTGTTATTGACCTCATATCAAATAAAGCCCTCTATTACGAAATGGACGGCAAAGGGAAACCTGTTATCAAGGATATCCCGGACGATATGGTCGACGAAGCCGCTTCCAGGCGCGAAGAACTGATTGAAATGATCGCCGAGAGTGATGATGAACTGATGGAAAAATTCTTTGAAGAAGGAACCCTGTCAGACGAGGAGCTCCTCACTGGAATGGCCAAGTCAATCAAGGCCTGCACATTCTACCCGGCTTTTTGCACCGCGGCATCCAGGAATGTGGGAATCAGCGCTCTTCTGGACTCTATAACTTCACTCTGCCCGAATCCCCTGGAAAAGCCCGCTTTGAAAGCTGTTGATCCTTCAGGTGAAGAAACTGAACTGAAAATTGACCAGAACGGTAAAGCCCTGGCCTTTGTTTTCAAAACTCTGGCAGACCCATTTGCGGGCCGCATTAACCTGGTTAAATCTATTGCGGGAACTATCAAATCTGACTCAACTCTCAGAAACATCGGCAAACGCAATGACGAAAGACTCGGCACATTACAGGCCTTCCAGGGAAAATCTCACGAGCCTCTGACCGAAATCAAAACCGGAGATATATGCGGGATACTCAAACTCAAGGACACCGTAACCGGTGACACGCTCTCTGAAGTGAAAGATGGACCGGTCTTCAAACCTGTTGAATTCCCCGAACCATCAATCAGTTTTGCTATAGAACCTGCCACCAGGGGAGACGAAGACAAAATCGGACAGTCAGTAACCAAGATCATGGAAGAAGATCCTTCCCTGCAGTTCAGGCGTGACCCCCAGACCAAGGAATTTATCCTGGCCGGAAGCGGACAGCTACACATCGAAGTGTCTGTTGGAAAACTGAAAAGAAAATATGGAGTTGAAGTATTGTTAAAGCCGCCCAAGGTTCCCTACCGGGAAACAATTACCGGCACAGCCGACGTTCAGGGGCGCCACAAGAAACAGTCCGGCGGACATGGCCAGTTTGGCGACTGCCGCATTCGCATGGAACCCAACGAAAGAAGCGGGGGTTTCGAGTTCGTAGATGAAATTTTTGGAGGAGCCATTCCCCGACAGTATATTCCAGCAGTTGAAAAAGGTATTGTGGAAACTGCTGAAAGAGGCTACCTGGCCGGATTCCCGGTTGTAGATTTCAAGGTCACCCTGTATGACGGAAGCTACCACGATGTGGATTCCTCTGAAATGGCTTTCAAAATTGCCGGAGGTATGGCATTCAAAAAAGCCATGGAGCAGGCAAAACCTGTCCTCCTTGAGCCCACTATGAATGTGGAAATATACGCTCCGGAAGAGAATGCCGGGGATATCATGGGTGATCTCAACAGCCGCCGCGGCAGAATACAGGGCATGGATGTAAAGGGAAATACCCAGGTGGTCCGGGCCCAGGTACCAATGGCGGAAATGCTGAACTACGACTCCACCTTGACTTCGATGACCGGCGGCAGGGGCAGCTTCCAGATGGAGCTGTCACATTACGACATCGTGCCCGCGCACCTGGTCGAAAAAATCATTGAGCAGTCCAAGCAGGAAGCCGAAGAAGACTCCAAATAAACGCAGTTTTTTTGATTAGAAGCTTCCATACCGGTAAACTGGCAGAGGCTTCCCTGATAAAAAACTATTAAATACCGGAGACACCGGGTATTAGAATCCGGTGTCTCCCCCATCCGTTTCCCGGGGAATATTATGTGTCCCAGACTCTTGGAGATTGGCCCCTTCACTCTTCACACCTATGGGGTAATGCTCGCCCTCGCACTCCTGGCCTCAATATATATGGCAGCCTGGCTCGGAGAAAAAGAGGGTATCCCTAAAAAATTCATATGGGATTTTGGTTTTGTTGTAATTATTTCAGCAATTATCGGTTCCAAATTATTGTTGGTGCTAACTTCCCTGGATTATTACCTATCAGACCTGTCAAGACTGTTCAGTATCGAATTCCTGAGGGCCGGGGGAGTTTTCTACGGGGGTCTCCTGGGCGCGATAGCGGGAACCTTCCTGTTCTCCAGGTTCAATAAGGGCGTTTCCTTCCTGAAAATTTCAGATATCGCTGCCCCCGCGATTCCGCTGGGACAGGCCATCGGCCGAATCGGTTGTTTTTCAGCCGGATGCTGCTGGGGAAACCACTCCGACCTGCCCTGGGCCGTTACCTTCACCAATGCCTATTCCCATTCCCTGATTGGGGTGCCTCTTCACGAAGCCCTCCATCCGGTACAGCTTTACGAATCAATATCCTGGCTGATACTTTTTCTCCTGCTCTGGACAGCATTGAGAAAAAAATTCTTCAAGGTTCCCGGGCAGCTTCTCTGTGTCTACCTTATGGCCTTCGGCATTATCCGGTTTATCCTTGAGTTCTTCAGGGGGGATATTGAAAGAGGCTTGTATTTTGGCGGCTTAGTCTCTACTTCACAACTCATCAGCATTCTTGTTGTCCCGACCGCAATGATTGCTTTCCTTGTACTGCAGCGAAGGAAACAGGCCTGATCAATCAGCGGCTGTCCACCGCATCCTGATGATTTGCCGGGTATCCAGCCGGAGAGTTCCTGGTCTGCGTATTATCTTCGAATCGTGTCGCCAATCGACTTTGAACCCTGCTGCCCCCCACAGAGTTCAGGCGGCCAGGATCAGGCCATGACTTTAACGTATCTCTGGAACTGCTGGAAAGTTTTCAGCCCTCCATCAGTGTAATATTTCTTAAGTGCCTTGGAATGAGGCTTTTCCTGGACTACCACGACAGGAACCCTGTACTGGTTCAAAAACCTGACCAGTTTTTCTCTCTCTTCATTTTCAGGCTCTGGTTCGTAGTCAACCGGTATCCAAAAGGCCAGCAGGCTGACAGGCTCCCTTTTCACACACTCCCTTGTCGTCCTCAGGTCACAGGGCTCCCTTAAAACCAGGCTCTCCCATCCCTGCTCCCTGAAAACACAGGCCATAAGCTGCAGGGGAAGACCGGAATTGGATACAGGAGAAACACACAGGGCAGTCCTGCCGTTATGTTTCCCAGGGTCAAGGCTGCGGTTAAAAAAATGGAAGGCTGAATCCAGGTTGGAACGCACCAGGTTTAAACGATACCCGGAAAGATCAATCTCCCTCTCATCATTCTTTCCGTTTTTCTCAAGGTCAATAAGGATTTCATTGTAAAAATCCGCCAGTAAAACCCCGCGCAAATAAAGACGGTTCAGGGATTCGGTAATTTCAGTAATCCTGTTGTGCAGGGCCAGGGTGTATATCAGTTTTCGAATCTTGCTGAAGTTCTTGGTATTGATCCAGATCTCCAGGTCGGAAAAATCGGAAGCGGCGCCAATCAGAATGCCGCTGGCCTCAAAACCTCTTCTTCCCTGGAATTCTACAATGTCAGACACCCTGAACCTGCGGTGTCCTCCGGGAGTTTTAAAACAGCCTAATTCCTTGTTGAAAGTCCACCTCTTGATTGTGGTCTCGCTTACATTCCAGAGCTGTGCCAGCTCTCTTGTTGAATATAAGCGTTCCTTTGTCATAAGGCCCCTCTCTCCCGGACTGAACCGGAAGCCACATTAAAAAACTTCAGGGGAGAAAACTGTTCCTGAAGGGATTGCCCGTAAGTTCCCGGCTGACCGTGGTACCCGGTCCGTGCCCGGGCCATAGGCTGGTTTCCCCGGGCAGGGGAACTATTACTCGCCGAATTGAATTCATAAGCACATCCATATCCCCGCCGGGCAAGTCGGTTCGTCCCACTGAACCGGCAAAGATCAGGTCTCCGGTAAACATGTGCTCCCCGCTCTTCAAACAGACTTCCCCCGGAGAATGCCCCGGAGTATGAAAAACCTCAAGCTCCAGGCTTCCAAAACAAAGAACATTCCCATCTTCCATATAAACATCAACAGGAGGGGCAGGCGCGTAATTCATCCCGAAAAACCTGCTCTGTTCCGTCAGCCCGTTGTAAATAAACTCATCATCCCTGTGCAAATACACCGGAACATCAAACTCCCGCTTGAGGGTGCCGATGCCGCAGATATGGTCCATATGCGCGTGGGTGGCTATCACAGCCTCCAGCACCAGTTCCTTCTGCTTTATATAATCAATCACCTGGAGGACTTCATCCCCGGGATCAATGTAAACCGCGCTTTTTTCATTCCTGCAATTCAGAACATATCCGTTCTTCATAAACGGGCCTTCAGCCCGGCACTCAATATTCAGGTCACCATTGTCCATAGCGCTACATTAAACAGGAGAAAGCGCCGATTTAGCAAGCCCTCGGAGAAAATAAGCCGAAAAAAATCCTGGTAAAAAATTTACTGGCCCCGGCCCCTGAGGCTGACTGGAAAAATATTGAGGATTCCGCGTTTCTCTCCGCTGCTGCTTTATTAAAACATGCACTGAATCATCATGATTCTGATTAACTTATTTAACCTGCTGTCTAAATTAATTTTTATTGCTTGATAGCCCTCAAATACCATTTTATAATCGAATCCAATGGCAGATCATAAAAAGGGCTTCCTTGTCGTATCTGACCTGCACCTGGGCGAAGGGCGGGACCCTGACACCGGCTGGATTAACCCAAGAGAAGACTTTCTGTTTGATGATGATTTTGCAGATTTTCTTGAATTCCATACCTCATCCGAAGAATGGTCCGGCACGGATTGGACCCTGATTATTGCCGGCGATTTTGTTGATTTCTTGCAAGTAATCGAAATCCCGCCTGACTTGCCGGAACTTGACGGGGAGGAGAATTACGGGCTGAAAGCCGGACCACTGGAATCAGCCTGGAAAATCCGCAGGATTATGGACGGTCATCCCCAGCTTTTCAAGGCGCTGGCCGAGTTCTCCCTGAATCACAGGATAGTAGTCATATCCGGAAATCATGATGCTGAATTCATTTTTCCCCAGGTACGGGATACGGTCACACAGCACCTGAAAGAACTGGCTGAAACCTCCTTTCAGTCCTCCTGCGTTCCCCCCTCCTTTCTCCCCTGGTTTTATTATGACGGCAGGATCTATGTTGAACATGGTAATCAATATGATTCAGCAAACGCGTTCCCGACGATGCTTGATCCAGTCATTCCAAATTCAGAAAGCGGGGCCGGGAATTCCGGAGGCCAAATCTTCCTTACCCTCGGCTCTATTTTTGTTCGCTATTTATTCAACAGAGTAGAGACATCCTCCCCATTTGCTGACAATATCAAGCCGGAAACCCGTTTCATCGGATGGTTTATCAGGAACCATCCCATCAGGGCATTGGCTTATCTCTTCACCGACGGCATCAGGATGCTGAAAAAAATCAAAGAAAGCTGGAAACTCTCAAGACTCTGCATAAAACGCAAGGGACTCCATCCCGAATCCATTGACTCTACTGGAAGCCGGAATCCTCCCGGAGAAGCCGGCCGATCCATACCCGCGATGCAGGACCTGATTGCCGGGCTGGAAGAAATCCAGGCCCGACCCCTGCTTTCAAGGGCCGGTCCCACAGTGACCGGGTTCATGCACATACTCCTGGGGCCGGGCCGTGTCATTTTCCTGATGGGAGCCATCCTCCTCATAAACCTGGCGGCAATTATTCTTTTCCTTTCGCCGGTATGGACACTGATGCTTCCCGCGAAAATTTCAACCGACCCGTTTCTTCTGTCAATTATAAGCTGGAACAGGAACAGCCAGATCCCGCTCCTGATCCTTTCCGGCCAGGCAGCGGCATGCTGTATTGCCTGGATGATTGCCCTTAAAAACCGCCGGAAATACAGCTGCTCCAGGGTATGCAGGCAGAAGGCATCAGAAATTGACAACCTGCTACGACCGGAATACATAATCATGGGTCACTGCCATGAAACCGACCTGCTGAAATTCCCCTCAGGATGCCAGTACATTAACACCGGTACCTGGACCAAGATCTTCAGCCGGGAATCCAGCGCCACCCGGGAGGAAAAGGAATTCATCTTCACCAGGATCACCGATTCAGATGACGGCCTGGCAATGGACCTCATGAAATGGGAAGCCCGGGGCGGAACCGGAAGAAGAGCCAATTTAATTGACGGTTGACAATCTCTTTATTCCATGACCTTATCGCCCAGGATTGAAGCAAGTATATTCCTGGAAGGATAGGCGTGGCCCCGATGCTGCCTGAAGGATTCAGCATACTCTACCTGGCATGTAAAAGCTTCGGATGCCTGCCGTCCCAGTTCCCTGCCCCACCGGCGCATGCTGTCCAGGTATTCATCAATTCCATGATGTTTTCTCAGCCATTCCCTCTGGCTGGCATGACAGGCCAGGTAGGCCTCCTTCCGGTCCAGGACACTGCTTATATCCACAAACATGCCGGCTGGAACCGGCAAACCGTAAATATCCTTTCCTTCCATGGGCTGTGAATAATAAAGATAGGGAATCTTTCCGGTCCGGCCGGCATCGGTGAAGCCCTTGATATCAAAGGCCGGGACAGGTGCTGAAAAACAGGCACTCCGCACCAGCCGGCTGGTGATTTCATGATCCGCCATATAGTCATGGGGAGGATGGGTTAAAACAATATCAGGATCAACATCCCTGAGCAGGGCGGTTACCTTCCGGTGGGCCGCGGAAGTATAAAAAATCTCAAAATCATCAAATCCCAGGTAGTAGCAGGCCGCACCCATTTCAGCACAGGAAGCCCGCGCTTCGGCCAGCCTGATCTCCCTGATTTCGTTCCGGGTTCGATCTTCTGTACCCAGGTCCCCTCCGGTCAAGGTAGCCAGGTGCAGCTCAGCGCCCGCTTCCTTGAGGAGCTGCATTGTCCCTGAACACATAAATTCAACATCATCGGGATGGGCTCCCACTGCCAGCACTCTTAAACTCTTCTGCTCCATATACTGTTCATCCTCTTCCCTGGACTCATGGTCCTCTAATTCTTCACCACCCGGAACCTGTTATTCAATATGCAGACCGGAAGAATCCAGCAGGGCGGCGGCGCAGTTCAGGCCCCGCCGCGTGCTGGAGGAAAACAATTCCATACTGACTGAAATCACAGGCTGTATTCCCTGGTTGATCAGCGCATATCTATGATCACATCATCAGCAACCCCGCCCAGGATGGTGTAATCTCCCGGCGCCGTCTGCAAAATGGATCCAGGCACAAACGGATTGACCGGGCCATGGGCAGCCAGCCTGGCTATAAAAGCCTGCCAGGCTATGCCTCCGCCCAGATCTCCGTCGAGCCAGAAGCTTCTATGGCGGGCGGACAAAATCTCGTCAGGGCCGATTGTAAAAGCCTTGGGAGGCACCCAGGACCAGTCGCCCCTGAAAGAATGCAGGGCATTCTGCATAATGGTCATGGGATGAAGTTCAACCACGCGTGCCTTGGCTTTTTTATAGGCTTCAATATCCCCTTCAAACTCATACCCCAGGTGGGTTTCCCAGAACGCGATATGCCCGCACCAGCCGATGCCTCCATAGACTACATCCGCTCCGCCCAGGTCCTCGATCATTTTCCCGTAGCTGTCGATATTTGATTTATCCGGAAAATTTATCTGGCCCAGGGGAGGCCTAAGATTCTCGTCTATACGAAGGAAAAAATTATTCATCATAGCTGTCTGGAAAGACCCTTCCCATTCGGGAGGAGCCGGATTCCCATTCTCATCGGCATACTCATCCATGTTGAATGTATGGACATGGTCGCAGGATATACCCAGATCATTGATAAGCCGGGCCGCGTACTTGTACTGGGGCATCGGCCCAACCGGGAAGATCCCGACAAATTTCCTGCCCCCATCACGGGCGGCAATAATCCTGTTCACGATATCCAGGGCGAATTCAAAATAGAAATCTCCGGGTTCCTCTATAACCCTGATGTTGAACTCAGGATTGGGATGCTTGCAGATATCAGCTTTTTTAATAGCCCTTACCCTTTCACATGCTTCCTTGTCCTGAAAAGGAATAAACTTCGCCAATGCGCTATTGAACAGGTTGCCGTTCTTTTCTGAGGTCATCTTAATCTCCTTTTATCGTTCAGGTTCAAATATAAACCCGGATATTTATGAATTGTCCCACAACTGCGGGTAAACCCGAAAAGCGGAACAGGCATGACATATCCAGCATATTTCCGCCGGGAATAATTCTCAAGTAATTTTTTAGGGCAGGGCCAAGAAATACTTCCCGTTGTAGCCGGAGCTTCCAGCTACAGCAAAGCGGAACCGAAAACCTGCCTCGAAAGGCCATATTTACTCCAGGTGAGGTTGATGTTCTCCGCGAGGCGTAAATTCACCCTGGAGTTACTGGAGCAGGATGCTACAGGAACTTCAAAAAACGTCAACGACGCTGCCATGGTACGGCTCCAGACCTCTGCACATGGAGCTGCAGAGCCTGGAACAGTTTCCGGTACATTTCATGGTCCTCTTCCAGGGGACTGAGTTCGCCCGGATCATCAGCCAGGTTGTACAGCCGCATAGGTTCAAACGGCGAGTTATGCATCAGCTTGAAGTCCCCATACCTGGCGGCATAATAAATCCTTCCCCCGTACCTGTTCCCTTCCCTTCGCATCCAGAACAGGAATCTCGGATCTGACAAAAGCCGCCCTTCGAACAGGGCTGGCGCCAGCGAAATCCCATCAATACTCCCGGGAGGCTCAAGTCCGGCAATCTCGCACAAGGTAGGCAGAATATCCATGGTAAGGCTAACGGTGCTGTTTCTCTGCCCGGGGGTAATCTTCCCAGGCCACACGGCACAGGCCGGAACACGAATTCCTCCTTCAGACATATTCTGCTTTCCCCCCTTGAGAGATCCGTTGCTGGCTCCAACTCTCAGCAGTCCGCCATTGTCAGAAGCAAAAACAACGAGGGTATCTTCAGCAATGCCATTTTTCTCCAGCGCCTCAAGGACACGGCCTATTCCCTGGTCCAGGTGTTCAATCAAGGCAACCAGTTTCGCCCGGTTTTCATTGATCCCAGGTTCTCTTCTTTGAACTTTCAGCAGCCATTCTTCAGGAGGCTGCACCGGTGTATGAGGGGCGTTATAGGCCAGGTAGAGAAAAAATGGCTCCTTTTCAGCGGAGCGAGCGTTGATGTAGTCAATTCCCCAGTCAGAAAAAATGTCCGTGGCATGGCCCCGGGGATCTATTGATTCCCGGTTATTCCGCATGTAATTGATCCCATGCCTTAGATGGGTGTAGTAATCATCCATCATGTCCCCCAGGAAACCGCGAAACATGTCGAATCCCCTGTCCAGGGGCGTGTTGGGGGATTCCAGTCCCAGGTGCCATTTCCCTACCAGGGCGGTATGGTAGCCCGCCTTTTTCAGGAGCGACGGAAGCAATACCGCGTCTTCGGCAAGATATCCGAAATTATCATCTTCATGGGTTCTGATAACACCGGGGACACCCACCAGGTCAGGATAACGTCCGGTAAGAAGGGCCGCCCTGGTCGGAGAGCAGACCGGGCAATTGGAATAGAAATTATCCAGCCGCGTCCCGGATTCCATAAGCTTGTCCAGATGGGGAGTCCGCATATCCTCAGCCCCGAAGGAAGAAAGGTCTCCAAATCCCAGGTCATCCACGAGGATCATCAGGATATTGGGAGGCGAACCTTGTCTCCCTGAGGCATTCAGCTGAGATATCGAGGCGGCCAGGGCGCCTCCGCCGGTTATTTCAATAAATCGTCTGCGGTTAAGGCTGTTTAAATCCATTAATTCAATATACTGATCCAGGAATCCAAATGCACGGAAAATTTTTCGAAATACGGGCTACAAATATCAGTTTTCACCGAAGGCAATCCCCCTCGCTTTCAACCTGCTCCCCACCTTGAATCCGGGCTCTGCAATATGTCACACCTTCTGGTATATTGTTGCAGATTAACCTGGATATCCTGTCGGCTGAAAAGGAAAATCTCATTTCCGCCAGGACTGCCGCAACAGGATTTTTTTATAACGGAGTTTTTGCAGATGTCCCATATCCGGATTCTATTTTTGATAACCTTTCCTTTCCTCTTTCCTTCATTTGCTTTCGGGTTAGATGAAGGTGATACGATCACCCTTCCAGACTTCGACTGCGCCTTGGCCGAATCACTGCTTCATGAAGAGAATTGCATTCTGCTTGACATCAGGACAGAGGCTGAATACCAGGCCGATCACATAAAGGGAGCTGTTTTTATCCCTTTCCTGGATTTCCCCAGCTACCTGGGAAGAATCGCCCAGCTCACCGGGGGGCGGAAGGACTGCCCAATGGTTCTATATTGCAGGACAGGAAGGCGGGCCGGGATAGTCAAGAAAGTCCTCATCCAGGAAGGATACAGCCGGGTCACAAACATGGGGGGACTGAAAGACTGGCGCGACAGGGGGAAATAGCTGGCTGAAACAAATAATCCCGGCAGCCTAAATAAGATAATATATGAAATAAATCACATTTTTTTCTGTCAATAAAAGTTATGTTAGTTATTCATTCAATCCAGGCCCTGTTGATTACCTTCCCGTTTTAAGGATATTTAAATAATGAAAAGTAGTTACTTAATTGCTGTTTTGATGATGGTTTCCATATGCGGATTCCCTCTCCACGGAGATGACAATTCAGGCAATGATGACCAGGGTGTTTCGACAATTGTTGGAGGCGAAAATGTATCCCCGGATCAGATGGAGGCCGTTGCCGCGCTGGTAACCACCGGAGACACCCAATACGAAAACTTTTTCTGCAGCGGGGTTCTAATCGATTCCGAATGGGTACTGACAGCAGCTCACTGCGCGATAAAAAGGACCCCCCATTCAATGGAAGTCCAGCTGGGCAACAGCCATGTTGAGCCGGGACAGGGAGAACGTCACAGGGTGGCTGAGATTTTCGTTCATCCCGATTACATACTTGATACAGTTCCGGATGTGGCTTTGCTCCACATTGAAACACCATCGGAATATACACCCATGCCTATCCTGACCGAGGAAGATGCCGAACTTGCAGCCCCCGGCGTCACGGCTACGGCATCGGGATGGGGCAGGCTGAACCAAAATGAAGCAATATACGCGGTAGCTCTCCAGAAAGTGGACCTTCCCATAATCTCCAATGAAACCTGCGGCTCATATAAAGGATCCTACCCCGGATGGATAACTGAATACGAAATTTGCGCCGGCTTCGAAAACGGGTACAAGGACGCCTCCTACGGGGACAGCGGGGGCCCCTTGCTTGTACCTGACGGCGACACCTGGAGAACCGTCGGCCTGACCAGCTGGGGAATCGGGGGATACTATGGAGTTTATGCCAGGGTAACCTCGGTCCAGGACTGGATCCAGGATTTAATGACTTCCAATTCAACCACTGAATAACAGAGCCTGAAATGATAAAAAAAATATATACGGAAATTATCTGGAAACCTGCCGCAAAAATCTTTTTGATTTCAATCCTGACGCTCTCCTGTTCTTTACTCTACCCTGGAGAAGCTTCAGCCCAGTCCTGCAACGGCATCTCAAATTCTGAATGCGCTGCGCTTTATGCTGTCTACAATTCAACCGGAGGGGACAACTGGTTTGATAACGACAACTGGCTGACCCAGTATCCTGTCTCTGACTGGGGCAGTGGTATTGTTACTGTTGAATATGGACACGTCGTTGAGCTCAACCTGACCGACAACAACCTGCGGGGAACGATCCCCCCGGAAATCGCGGACCTGACCGAGCTCAGGGTATTGAGCTTCTGGGATAACAACCTGAGGGGAGAAGTACCCGAGGAAATCACAGATTTGACCCAGCTTGAGTACCTGGACCTGTCAACAAACTTTCTTTCCGGAACCATCCCCGAAGACATAGGAAACCTTGTAAACCTGCAGGAACTGTGGCTGGAAAGCAATCTTTTCACAGGTCAGATCCCTGCTTCGATCACCGACCTGGAAAACCTGTCAATCCTTTCTATGTACACCAACCAGTTGGAAGGAGAGATCCCGGATGATGTAGGCAACCTGGAAAATCTGTTGGCTCTTTACCTGGACGGGAACTTCCTGTCCGGGACAATTCCTGCCGGTATTGGCAGCCTGCCTTACCTGAGGAGATTATACCTGGGCGACAACAAGCTGACAGGTGAAATACCCGCCTCAATCTGGGGCGTGAATACCCTCCAGGATCTATCCCTCAGGAATAACCTGCTGACAGGTGGGATCAACCTCGGCATGTCCCTGCCCGAAAACATAACTTCACTGGATCTGGCGGAAAACCAATTGACCGGTTCCATTCCGGCTGCGCTGGGCGCCATGACCGGGCTGGAAACGCTCAAACTGAACGGCAACAGCCTGTCCGGAGCGATTCCGCCGGGCCTCGGGAGCCTGCCGTTCCTTGAAGAACTCTCCCTGCACAATAACAACCTGACTGGAGAAATACCACCGGAACTAGGAAGCCTGCAGAACCTCATATATCTCTCCCTGCACAGTAATGAACTGGAAGGTACCATACCTGCCGAACTGGGAAATATTCCATCACTTTATGTCCTCTACCTCACCAACAACAATCTGACTGGAGAAATACCACCCAACCTGGGATATTCAGATTACCTGCTGATGGCCGGGTTTTCTGATAACCAGCTGGAAGGAACCATTCCTAATTCCTTCTCCAATTTGCTGTATCTGCGAGGCCTGTGGTCATCCGGAAACCGAATGTCAGGAGAACTGCCTTCTTTCCTTTCCAATCCTCCAGAATCACTGGACTTACGCTGGAACCAGCTGCAGTCAGGGGATCTGAACATACTCAACAAGGTTGAGGCAAAACATGGAAATCATTTCAAAGACACCCAAACCCTGACACCGGAAAATTTCACGGCCAGGGCTGCAGGCGACACCGGAAATGAAAACCGTATAGATCTCAGCTGGGATCCGATTGATTACACCGCTGACGGAGGTTATGAAATCCTCTATAAAAAGGAAGGCGAACAGGATTACACCAGTATCGGTTTGACCTCAGACAAGGGTGTGGACGCCTATACCTTTCCTGATCTTGAACCAGGAGCTGACTACCAATTCAAAATGAGAGCGGTGACCCTGGCCCACGCGGGAAACAGCAATATCCTGCAGAGCCCCGATCTCGAGACCGATCCGGTTACCTCCGGGACCACCAGCCGGGCCTTCATTCCGGTATGGAAAAGGGCCCTGGACAGATTTACAGGCATTGTGGTTTCCAATTTTGGAGATACCGCTTTTGACGTTACCCTTTCTGCATATGACAGTTCAGGAAACCTGGAGAATGCCGTAATTAATCCCGTCGTTCACAATATCCCTCCGGACCAACAGCGCTCTCTGCTGGGGAATGAATTCTTCGGAAAGATATCCGGATCAGAACTTTCCTGGGTTGAACTGTCAGCTGAAAACACCAACAGGATGGGGAGCCTTTTCCTTTACGGAGTAACCGACACCAGCATGCTGGACGGTGCTGAGACCCAGACCAGGTATGCAAAAAAACTATACTTCACCCGGCCGCTTGCCGAAGGCCTGCTGGATGGATACCAGCCTGATATCCAGTTAAGTGTTGTCAATCCATTCAGCGAACAGCTCCACGTAAAATTCACGCTTACATGCGAGGCAGGGAGTCTCGCGTCAAGCTCAATTGCCATCCCGGCCAGGGGTTTCATCACCAGGACCGCGGAAGAACTTTTTGGTACCAGTCACGGCCTGTCGGACGCCTACATGTCTATTGAAACTACCGACGGGCCAGGCATAGTCGGTTTCGCCCGAACTGAACTTCCAGGGATCCGCACGGCCCTGGGATTGAATGCCGCCGAAGCAGTACAGGAGCGTCTTCTTTATTCCGCCCAGATGGCCAGCGGGGAAGACATCGTTACCAGTATCAGGCTGGTGAACACCTCCGGCAGTACCAGAAACCTGAGGCTTTCCGCTATTGCTCCGGACGGCTCTACTATTGCTCCGGACACCGAACTTAAGCTGGGCAGCCAGGGTGCAATTGAAAAGAATTTCAATGAATTGTTTGATCTCCCTTCCGGGGTGATGACCGTTGGCTCTTTGGTGGTTGAAGCTGACGGCGGCGGAATAATCGGGGATGTGATTTTTGCCGATGGAGACAATCTCAATTACGCGATGGCCCTGCCCCTGCAGACCAGGCTGTTCAAAGAAGCGGTATTCAACCATGTGGCAAATCTCCCCGGGATCCTCTTCACAGGAATCGCCCTATTCAATCCCGGGGATGAAACAGCAGATATCGAGATAACGATTTTCGGCCTGGATGGAAATCCGGTCGCGGAAGGCGATTTCCAGCTGGCGGCCGGTGAAAGAATTTCTCGAGTCCTGACTGATCCTGACATGTGGCCGGATCTTCCGTCCCAGTCGGGCGGATATATCAAGATCCAGTCCTCCCAGCCAATTGTCGGACAGCAGCTGTTCGGAGACGCGACCCTGAGATATATGGCGGCAATTCCGCCTTCAACCAGGCTGGAACCAATGTTTGATTGATCAATTTACGATTGACGATTTCTTGGAGTGTGCAAAAATCCTGATCAGCATCGAATTAACGCTGCCGCGAGGCAGCGACATCAATGAAGGCCAAAGGCCTGCCATTTAATCGCCTGGGGCTATCAGCGGACACGCCTCCGGCGTTTGAATATCGATTCCGACAGAAACATTTCTCCTGTCTGAAAATACAGCATTACAAATGATTTACCAGCTAATAACCTTGGCTGATTTAAAAATAGCTTTAGGTTAGATGTGCGACAACGATGTGTAATCACTCCCGCATTTTAAATACAGCGTAGAGCATCCTCACCTGCTCCCGCAGATGGCCTTTTTCGGCTTCGCAGTTGATGTAGGGAATACCTTTCCTGCCGGCCAGGACTGAAAGTGAGCCGTCATCCGTGACCGTATCATTATTCTGCAGTACCACATTGAATCCGGCCTTCTTCAAGTCTTCATAGGATGATTCAGTAGTGACAAAAAAGAAATCATCCGGATCAGATCCTTCTGCCAGGCAAACGGCGGCGGCATCAGTTTCATAGACAGCCCCGGCTGGTAGCTGGCGGCTGAATACTCATCACTGCCATTGTTGTGAGCCGTAATAATCAGGTCGGTATCATCCA
>CAXXEX010000027.1:0-151512 GCA_963666915.2 Acidobacteriota bacterium | reverse complement strand
CATATGACCCACATGGGCAAGGAACTGGATACCACCCTTTACATCAAGAACGGCCCTTCCCTGGCCGGAAACGGTTCCGGGGGTGAGGGCTACGGCGGATGGTCCATAGCCTGCGGCACCGGGGAGGGCATTGCCACTCCCATGACCTATACCAGGGTGCGCCGCTGCTCCATGATCGACAACCTGAGGATACTTTAAAAATGCGTTTAGGCCTGGTGGAAGGAACCGCCGTTTCAACCGTAAAACATCCCTCAATGGTGGGATATAAACTGCTGCTGGTGCAGCCCCTGGATGCTAACGGGGCAGTTGGCGAAGAGGATGACCCCCTTCTCGTGGTGGATACCATAGGAGCCGGTCACGGCGTCAAGGTGGTTATAAGCAACGATGGAAGGGCGGCACGGGAACTGGTCGGAGACACAACCAGCCCGGTGCGCTGGACCGTCATCGGTCTCGCGGATGAATAAAAAAATCCCTTCCAGGGACATTCCCCGGGAGGTTAAGGAAAATATGGATCCGGAAATCATAAACCAGATAGTAAAAGAAGTCAGGAACTCCCTGCAGCGGGACGGACAGATCACTGCCTCCGCCAGCCCGCGGCCGCCCGCTCCCGATGAATTGCTGCTAAAAAAAGTCTTCGTTACTGCCGATGACCTGAAGATAAAAATTGAAAAGGCCAAATCTTCTTCAGTGGAACTGGCCTCCAATGAGTTCCTGACACCGGCAGACCCGGGGACCTGGCCGCCCGGCGGGGGATCAACATCACCAGGACAACCGAACCGTTATCCAGGCCGGTTGAGCGTCCGGTTGCCGAGCAATTGTCGATTCCATCATTCAAGGATGTGCCGCTTTCAGCTTCACGTAATTCCGGGAACTCCGGCCCGGTGGGCCTGATCACTTATTTCCCGGATGAGAAAACAGGTTCAGTTCTGAAGGCCCTGGCTCATGACGGAATCTTCTTCACTGATTACACCAGGGATGAATGCTGGATGGTAAACCTGGAAAACCTGTGCCGCGGCATTACCGGAGGCTCACTGAAACTTGGGGTGGCCCTTTTCCCCTTCGGGGCGGACGCGGTGATCATGGCCAATAAGATTCCGGGTATCAAAGCCGTGCAGGGAACCAGGATTGAATCAGTTGTCGCTTCCGTGCGAAGGCTGGACTCCAACCTGCTGGTCCTGGAGCACCGGATTTCCACCTTTCACGAGCTGAGGTCCATGACCAGGATCTTCACACAAAACCGAATGGTCGCCGGACTGGCTGACGATGTGATCCTCAGGATAGAAAAACTTGAAAAACAATAAAACAGGCCTGCCTACCAGGCTTCAGGAATAAGAATGCGCATAGCGAAAGTAATCGGGAAAGTGGTCTTCAGCAGGAAGCTGGATGAAGTGATACCGGGTAACTACCTGGTGGTGAGGACCTGTAACCGGGGGTACCCTGGCCGGGAAAAAATGAGGGTAATGAAGAAACCCCGGTTCTATATGATTCGCTTGCCGCCCGGGAAGGCGACCTGGTGGGCATGGTGGAAGGACGCGAGGCGACTGCCCCTTTTTATCCGGAAAAAGTTCCGTTTGAATGCTACTGCGCTTCAATACTGGACACGGTCGATTTCGACCCGATTCTTCCGGTGACAAAAGACAAGGATTAACAAAAACCGGTTAAAAATTTCTCCCCTGAAACAGGGGACAGTTAAATGGATTTAATTATTATCAAGCAACTATAGCTGGAGTAAAAATATTATGGTCAGCGAATGGGAATTAAAAAAGGAAATCTGTGAATTAGGCCGCCGTATGTATATCAATGGATACGTCGCGGCTAATGACGGAAACATAAGCTTCCGCATGGGTAATGGCAGGTACCTCTGCACCCCTACCGGCGTGTCCAAGGGATTTCTAAAGCCGGGAGACATTGCCGTTGTTGATGACAACGGCAAGCAGCTGGACGGCCCCCTGCCCCGCACTTCGGAAGTACTTCTTCACCTGGAAATATTCCATGAACTTCCCGAGGTCAACGCGGTCTGCCATGCCCCATCCGCCGCATGCCACGGCATTTGCTGTTTCCGGCATCCCGATTCCCACGGGAATCCTTCCGGAGGTTGAAATTTTCATCGGCCAGATCCCCCTGGCGGAGTACGAAACACCGGGAAGCAAAAATTTTGCTGAAACCGTTCTGCCCCATCTCAAGAACAAGGCCAACACCATCCTGCTGGCCAACCATGGGGCGGTAGCCTGTGACAAGGATTTACTGCATGCCTATTTCCACCTGGAAACCCTGGACATGTACTGCAAGATCCTGCTGCTTTCCAAGCAGGTTGGGAACATCAACCGCCTGCCCGGCCAGAAGGTCAAGGAATTGCTGGACATTAAGAGCAGCCTGGGCATCGAAGACCCCCGCCACGAATGCGAAACTGAACAGTGCATCCTGGCCGGAAGCGACGATTTCATGAAGGGTTTTTCATCCACCCCCATCCCCCAGCATACTGCCGGTCCGGACGGGCACGGCCGCGGCCTGGGAATTGAAGGGGAACCCAGCCAGAAAGACGAACCCCAGCCCATACCTGAAAGCTTCCTGGAGGTCCCGGCCATGGTTGCAGGACGGGTCCTGCCTGACAGCGGCAAGCCCGGCAGCAGTTCGGTCACTGCCCAGCGCCGCGCCCAGGAAGACGAAATCGAACGCGTGGTCCAGCTGGTCACCGACCAGATTATGAGTGCTAGTTAGCTAATGTGGTCGGAAACATCCTTGTTTTCCGGTCCCGAAGGGACAGGTTGTGGCTGGAGCCGATGGAGTCAGCAAAAAGCAAAATCCTGCAAAAATCTGAATGCGGCTGATGCCATCCCTTAGATTTATTCTGCCGCTATTGTGGGTGAACCCCACAGGCAGATCACCTTCCTCCAGACCGACAGATCTCGAATCTGCCTCCATAGTACATTCCCTAAGTGGCTCGCCGATCTGAAGATCGGCGTCTACCATTTTCAGCTTTTCAAGGGTTCTCGATAGACCATCTATTTGACCATTGAATTCCTGCCGCCCCACCCCGCGCTGCTCCAGGGCCAATCCTCAGCCTTCTTTACCAGCCTGGCTTTCACTGGATTGTTGTGGATATATTCAATGGTGTCGTAATAATGCTCCTCATCCCGTATATAACGGTCCCAGAACTCCCGATGCCAAAAAGGGCCCTTATGCTGCTCACCAGCTTTTTCGGCCGCTTCGCCCCCGGGATCTCCGGTCTTCAGACTGGCAGATGCAACATCCTCCTCCGGATTAAGTTCTCTGTGTGGATCGCCGATCTTCAGATCGGCACTTCTCACAGCCTCCTCCGAATTAAGTTCTCTGTGTGGATCGCCGATCTTCAGATCGGCATTCTTAATTCCTACATCAGTCTTTCTTAGATATCCCCTGATTTTCCGAGCAGTAAACTTCTTCCATGAACTCACAATTTTTGCCATCGGCCAGTTATCTATGGAGTCAAACAAAAACATGGAAATGATTGGGCATAACCACCCAGGCATGAAGGGAATAACGGATTTCATGAAAGTGAAGCAGGGACTCCTGGACAATTTCCGCTGCGGCCGGAATCCTCAACACACATGAACCATGTCCCGCGTCCATCAGTTCATGCAGCCTTTTTCGCCTTTCATTTCTTTGCTGTCCATCCGGCAACAGCCTGATTGACAGCTCCATTTTCTCCACTGCTGCTTTCGGCATGCTGTCGGCCAGATGTACCGTTACGTGCTGGATCAGCGAGTCCCTGCTACGGTGCGGGAGGTATCCACGGGAATACCATTCGCCGTCTGATTGTTTGGATCCCTTGCGAAGTTTCCAACGATCGTGCTGGTATCTGCTGAGACTTTCCATTGAGAATAACTGTATAAAGTGCCGATCTGAAGATCGGCGATCCACAAAGGATTGATATTCCGGAGGCAGCATTAACAAGTGCCGATCTGAAGATCGGTCGTTCCCGGGAGATGGCAGTTCCGACATTTCGGCAGGATAAGCTAGCGGGGTATTGGCATTTGCGGTTCTGAGCTAATTCGATTTCCATAAATCATCACCACTTTCATGGTGTATATGGAAAATCATAGGCATGCGGACATGATAAGTACAGAAAAAACTTAAATATCCAAAAAATCAACTGTTTAACAAGTAGTTAAATATAAAATCAACATCCTGATATTTCATGGACAATAATAGACCTCTGCACATGCCGATCTGAAGATCGGCGTTCCACAAAAGGGATGATCATCCAGAGGTGATTTCGAGGTCTGCCGCTTTGAAGACTGTCGTTCCAGGGGAGAGGTGACACAAGCATCTAGGCCGATTAATTCAGAAGGCTTTTTTTATTGTCGGTCCTGATGAATATAGCCTTCCATGATCCACCACCACTTCTATGGAGTGTGTGGAAAATCATAAACATACAAAAATATAAAGTATAGCAGCACCTATTAATTCATCCGATATATTAATTTTTTTCAATTATTTAAATACCAATATGAGATAACAACACCTGCCGATCTGAAGATCGGCGATCCACACAGGGATGAACACTCGGAGGCAATTTGTACATTTGCCGGTCTGGAGATTGGATTTCAACACAGGATTAATAATCCTGAGGCAACCTCAGCACATGCCGATCTGAAGATCGGCGATCCACAAAGGATTGATATTCCGGAGACAGCATTAACAAGTGCCGATCTGAAGATCGGCGTTCCCGGGGGGAAAGAAAGTCACATTCTCCGGTAGAAGAACCGGCACATCTTCCTCAGGAAAGGACTTTTCATCTTTTTCCATCATCCAGGTCTCGGCAACTCTTTTACTCAGGAAACCCATGGTGGGGAATGAGTGGGCCAGGAAAAGGATGCTCATAAGGCTGATCTTCTTCTGGACTACCAGGGCCCATTCATTGATCATCTCCCCCGGAGCCTTCACCTACTATTCCGACGCCGTATACCCTTCCGAAATAATTAGTGTGAACCTTGACGTATCCGGTACTCACATTTTCAGCAATCGCCGCCCCGTAATCCTCATATTTTACGGTGACTGTCTGGTACTTAATGCCCTTGCTCTGCAGTTCCGCCTCTCTCATGCCCACATAGGAAACCTGGGGTTCCGTGAAAAACGGTCCAGGGGATCACATGATTCTTGAACCGAAACATGGATAAAGGGGCTTACCGCGTTCATCAGGGCGAACATTCCCTGGTGCATGGCGGCATGGGACAGCAGAACCTGGTTGTTACAGTCGCCTACCGCGTAAATATGCTTTACTGATGTACGGTATTTCTTGTCAACCTTGATTCCCCAGTCATTGTACTTAACCCCGGCATTGTCGAGATTCAATTCGGTGAGGTCCACTTTTCTTCCAGCCGCGAGCAACAGCTTTTCAGCTTTCAAACAGATACCGTCCTCGGTAAATAAACAGATGTCATCGCCCTCTTTGGAAACGCTGACCAGTTTCCTGGAGTTGTAGACTTCAATCCCTTCTTCCCTGAACACCTTTTCCAGAAGGTCTCCCGGTTCACGGCTCCCGAACGGGAGGAGAAAAATCATCCATGTGGACAATGGTGCATTTACAGCCAAGCCGGGAAAATGCCTGGGCCATCTCACAGCCTATAAGCCCCGCCCCCGATGATGGTCATGCTGCGGGGGATCTCATCCTGGCTGAACACATTCTTGTTGGTCAGGTAATCTATCTCTTCAATCCCGGCAATCGGTGGAATCTGCGGTTCGGTTCCGGAGGCTATAAAAATCCTCTGCGCGGTAATTTTTTTCCCATTCACCTCTACCGTGTGGGGGTCAACAAAACTTGCCGCGCCTTTACCCAGGATCAGGTGCACTTTCTCAAACATCTTCATTGTCTTCCTGCTTGAGATGTACTGAAGATATTCTGAAATCCTGGGGAAGGGATTTTTAACATCCGGGATCTCCGCGTTATCAAGCAATCCCATTTCCTCCAGCTTGAGCGGGGCGTGACGATACTTGGATATCCTCAACAGGGATTTGCTGGGAATGCATCCGATATTCATGCATTCTCCGCCTATCCTGTCTTTCTCGATAGTGCAGACATTAAGGCCCATCTCGGAACCCATTATGGAGACAGCCATTCCAGCAGGTCCAAGCCCTATGCAAACCAAGTCGTAATCATATTTCATAAATTCATCCCCGCTTCATTACCCTGGAATTAATCTACTGATTTCCAGGTAATTGTAAAACATAAACGGAAGGTTTTTCAGATTATTGTATCCAGGCCAATGCGGTTACCAACTGGTTACTGATAAACAACTGTATGAATGCAGGTATCGGATTCAGATCACAGTATAAGGAAGATTTTAAGGTAGGCCCGCTTGATTGCGGGGTTGAAGGGAGCAGACGGGCCGAACTCAGTCCATAGGGGGAGTCCGGTCCGCCTTAAAATCAAATTCGCAATAGAAGCCTCAGCGTCTGCCGCTGCGCCTTCTGTTGCGGGGCGAAAAACTCTTGCCTCTGTCGTTTCCATTTGCCCTTCCGCCGCCGCCAAAACTTCTCGGCGCGGCCTTGATGGAATTCACAGCTTCCTGGCAATGAAATTCATGATCCATTTCAGCTGGAACCGGCTCGCCAAGCAGGCGTTCTATATCTCTCAGATAGGCCCGGTCTTCAGAACAGCAGAAGGAAAATCGCGTCACCGCTGGCCCCGGCACGGGCCGTCCGGCCGATGCGGTGTATATAGGTTTCAGCCTCCACGGGAAGATCGTAATTGATTACATGGGAGATGTCGTCCACGTCCAGTCCCCTGGCCGCCACGTCAGTAGCTACCAGTACCCGGTAGGCGCCCTTCTTGAAACCTTTCAGCGCCCTGGTCCTCATGGCCTGGCTTTTATTTCCGTGAATAGCAGTCCCCTCAATTCCGGCCTTTGAAAGCTTTTGGGCCACCTTATTGGCGACATGTTTCATCTGGGTGAAAATGATGGCTTTGCTGAACCGGGGGTCTTCCATAAGGGAGACAAGCAGGGCATCCTTATCCTTTTTGCCTACGAACATTACTTTCTGATTAATGCTTTCCAATGTAGGCTTTTCAGGAGTAATTGTCACGCTGACCGGGTCCTGGACCATTGTATTGGCAAGTGACACCATCTTGGGAGCCATGGTAGCTGAAAAAAACAGGGTCTGGCGGTCTTCCGGAACCCTGACCAGCACCTTCCTGATGTCATGTATAAATCCCATATCCAGCATCCGGTCCACCTCGTCGAGGATAAAAACTTCAACCTCGTTCAGGTGTATGTAACCCTGCTGCATCAGGTCGAGAAGCCGCCCGGGAGTGGCCACAAGAATATCCACACCGCGTTTCAGTACCTTAACCTGGCGGGCCTGGTTGACCCCTCCGAAAATCACGGCGTGTTTCAAAGACAGGTATCTGCCGTAGTCCTGGATGCTGGCTCCGATCTGCGCGGCCAGTTCCCTGGTAGGAGCGAGAATCAGCGCCCGGGGGTGTTCCGGCATGGGGTTTACCCCTTCCGCCGGAAAGCCTCTGCAAAAGCGGCAGGACAAACGCGGCAGTCTTGCCCGTGCCTGTCTGGGCACAGCCAAGAAGATCTCTTCCTTTAAGCAGATGTGGAATGCTCTGCTCCTGTATAGGAGTGGGGTCCACATACCCCTGGGAGGCGACCGCCTGCTGCAATTCCTGGATTAATTCTTTAAAGATGCCCCTGGGGAGCTGGCCCTGCATTGGCAGGGCGGACGGGTTTTCTGCCGTGCCGGGCACGGTATTCTGATCTATCATATTTTTCCTGGTCCGGGTTTATACAAATCTCTACCCGCCGGACACGTGGAAAAGAAAGGACCGCTCAATAGGCGGCTGATGGTAATTCCCGCGTTTTAACGCGGGATGCTTATTTTGAATTGATTGGACTGCCCCCGGGAGTCAACAGGAACTTTAACAACTTTCACTAGTTCCCGGGAGAGTCGTTACAGCGTATTATACAGAAACAGGCCCCACAACTCAAACCAGGGACCCTTAAAATCGACGGAAGTGTTGATTCTAGTTTACTTTTCCGAGATTACCTGCCCTTTTCAAAAGGCATTCAAGGTGCTTTGTGCCCCTTAAAACCCAGGGAGGGATCCAGTACCTGTCCCAGGCAGGGATCACGGTGTGCTTCCCCGGCGAATTTCTTCATCCTACCTAGAATTTCGGGATGCTGTGCCGACAGGTTATGCAGTTCCTCCATGTCATTACCGAGGTCATACAGCTCAAAATCACCGGCTCCGGAAGGCTTTACCGCTTTCCAGTCCCGCACGCGAACAGCGCAACTCTTATCATCCTCCCAGTAGAGGTACTCATGCCGGGCCTGTTTGCGCCCGGCTCTCTCCTCACCCAGCAAAGCGGGAACAATAGAGATCCCGTCCGAGCAGGAAGGAGGTTCAACGCCGGCCAGTTCCGCCAGCGTCGGCATTATATCCGGAAAATAGCCGAGATGGTCTGAGACCTGCCCGGGCCTGATATGACCCGGCCACCTGGCCATGAACGGTATCCTCAACCCCCCTTCATAAAAACTTCTTTTGCCTCCCCGGAAACGTTTCCCGGTCCTGGGATCCAGGTTGGGAGCCAGGAATCCATGCGGATGTTCTTCATTCTTGAAATAATCCTGGCCCCCGTTATCTCCACATACAAAAATAATCGTCTTCCTGTCGAGGTCCAATTCTTTCAGAAGATCCAGTAGCTCTCCCACCTGCCGGTCCACCATTTCAAGCATGGCAGCATAGAACTGGGCATCCCTTTCGTCACCCTGGTTTCCGGCATCCCATTTTTTATCCTTGTATTTCTGCCAGGCCGGATCCTCCTCCGGCATACCCCACAGCCCATGGGGCGGGGTCCAGGGCAGATAGGCAAAAAAGGGACGGGCCCGGTTTTCCCGTATGAACTTCATACCCTCTTCATGGATCAGGTAGTGTGAGAACACCTTGCCTTCACGAAGATCTCCTGAATTCCCTTCCAATTTTACTTTTTCACTGTTGCGAAGGAGATAGCGGGGATAGTAGGAATGGGCGTGCACCTGGTGGTAGTATCCAAAAAAAGTATCAAATCCATGTTTCTCGGGCACCCCCGTGGTGCCGGCATCACCCAGTCCCCACTTACCGAAACCACCGGTGGCATAGCCGGCTTCCTTCATAACATCGGCAATGGTTATGTCATCAGGGCAAAGAGCGGCACCCCCTCCATTGGAACGTATGGTTGTATGCCCGGTATGCTGGCCGGTTAGAAGAGAGCTTCGGGTCGGGGCGCAGACACTGCTCCCGGCCAGGAAGCCTGTAAATCTGATACCTTCAGAAGCAATACGGTCGATGTTGGGGGTTTGGATGATGGGATGTCCCATGGCCGACCATTCGTAATAACCCCATTCATCCAGCATCAGGTATATTACGTTTGGTTTCTCCCCGTCTGATGCGGCGGCGAACACGTTTTGAGGAAACAGCATTCCCCCGGCTAATAAGGCAGTATGGCCAAGGAATTCTCTTCGTGATTTTCCAGTCATGAATTCTGCTTTCTTGTACTTGCCCGCATTTCTCAACAGCTGACTGCCTCGACGAGAAATCCGGGCTGATTACAGCCCGCTCACTGAACCTGTTCTGAAGAACCAGGGGATTCTCTTAAAACCAGTAACATACTCCCCCAGTACCTGGCCCGAAGGTGTCCAATCAATCCAAGCAGGAGCAGCGGAATGTATGGCATGATGTCTCCAAACGGGAATCCATACCAATAGGCGGTTCCGACTTCAGTGACCTGTGCCACTGATTCCTGGGTTCCCATGGCCACCCCCAGGTCATAACTGAAGGCCGCGATTCCCTGGGCAAATATCAGGTAAACCAGGAGAATCCATCCAGTTAACTGTAAAAACCAGAAACCGAAGCCCTTTCCTTCCTTCATAAACATGCCTATCTCCCGCCAGAACTCCTGTTTCCCCTCAATAAACCTTGCGAAACCGGTCATCCCCCTGGATTATCACCTCGTTGGACTGGATAAGTAAAGAGATTGTTCCCAATATTTATGGGCTCGCCTACCTGGGGGACGCTTTTGCCGCGGCTTTCATTTCCTGCCCGATGTTGGCCGAAAAAGCGGTCGAATCAGGACCTGAAATGGCATTCAAGCCCGGGGCAAAACCAGGGCGATATTGCCTGCCTGTTTGCTATCAGGATGAAGAGCGCGGCCGGTCTGTACCAGCTGAAGTTGATTCCGCATATAGGTTGGATAATAATGATCTCAACATAAACTAAATTTCTGCATGCTGTAAATTTAATGATTGACGGTGTAAATATAACCAGGAGGTTGTGTGATGAGTTTCGTATCCGATTTCAAGCCAGCTATTTTATGGAAGCATTTTGACAAAATCCTCACCATTCCCCGCGGCTCTAAAAATGAGGGCGCCATGCGGCAGTATATCCTTGATTTTGCCGAGGAAAAAGGTCTGGAATGCGTTACTGACCGAGCCGGTAACGTAATTGTAAAAAAAGCCCCTTCAGAAGGGAAAAAAGAAAATCCCGTAATCCTGCAAGGGCATATGGACATGGTCAACGAAAAAAATTCCGACGTTGATTTTGATTTTGACAAGGATCCCCTCCAGCCCAGGCAGGAAGAAGATTATCTCTATGCTACCGGAACAACGCTCGGTTCAGACAACGGTATAGGCATGGCAGCCGCCCTGGCCCTGCTGGAGGATGAAGAAGCCGAGCACAGCGGCCTGGAATGTCTTTTTACCGTTGACGAAGAAACCGGCTTGACCGGTGCTGCAGCCCTGGAACCCGGAATGCTTAAGGGAAAACTCTTGATCAACCTGGACTCCGAGGAAGAAAACGCTGTAACTGTCGGGTGCGCGGGAGGTGCAGGCCAGGATGTAACCCTTAAAATGGGATCGGCTTCGGACCCAGGGAAAAACGGGCTGGAAGTTAAGCTTTCAGGATTAAAAGGCGGTCACTCAGGCGTTGATATACATCTTCAGAGAGGCAACGCTGTCAGCCTCCTGGCCCGCCTTCTTAACGAACTTCCTGAAGATTACGTCCTCCAGCTGGTGGATTTAAAAGGCGGAAATATGCATAACGCCATTCCCCGCGAATCCTCCGCCGTTATTTCCGGAAATGAAAAAGAAACAGGCGCGGCAAAGGCCAGGCTGGAAAAAATTTTCAAGGATATTAAATCAGAACTGCGCAGTGTTGAACCCGATATAAAAATGGAGGTCAACGAAGTGCGGTCACCGGGATCCGCGTTTTCGCCGGAAGCTTCCGCCAAAGCTGTCAAGCTTCTTCTGGCTATACCCCATGGGGTTGATGCCATGAGCTACGACATCCCCGAACTAGTTGAAACCAGCTGCAACCTGGCCTCGGCCAGGATAGAAGATGATCAGCTCCTCCTTCATATCAGCAGCCGCAGTTCAACCGCTTCGGCCCTCTCATACCTGCAGCAGAGAATTGAGGCCATAACCGATCTGGCCGGTGCGGGGAACCACACCCGGGACGGCTATCCAGGCTGGCGCCCTGATCTGGATTCCGCCCTGCTGAAGACAGCCAGGGCAGCCTACGTTGAGGTGTCAGGTAAAGAGCCTGAAGTCTATGCCATCCATGCCGGTCTGGAATGCGGAATCATCAAGGAAAAATACCCGGATCTGGACATGGTTTCAATCGGACCCCAGATCGAGTTTCCGCACTCTCCTGATGAACGGGTGAGGATTCCTTCAGTTGATGATTTTTATAACGTCCTGAAGGTGATGCTGAGGAAAATCGGGGAATAGAAACCGGGGCGGGACGGCCTGAAAACCCTGAAATTCATTGGCCTGGGGTGAAGCCGGAGGCTGAGCCCCGGGGATCAGTGTCATCACAGCATATAATGCAGGCACTGAAGGTGTGAAACCATATCCGAATCCTCATACAACCGCAACCCGGTATGAATTCCAGTTAAGATGCCAGTCCCGGCGTCGAAATAACGATCAACCTATATATATTCCCGCATTCCAGGCAGAAATCTCCTGCGGTGTCTATTCGGGAAGGACCTCCAGGGGTAATTCGTGAATTGCCCCTACACGTAATTGATATGGTGCGCCCAAGATCCGCCACTACCGCAGGACCATCAAAGCGTCAGCAACCGGCCTTTCGCCGCTTACGTCGGAGGGAGCATTTACAACAGCTCCATTAAGGTACATGGTAGTTGAGCCGCCCCCATCCAGGTTGATGGCGTATCTGCAGCCCAGGGACAGCATCAGGTCAGTCAGTTCATCCAGGGACATGCCGACGCTCAGCCCGGGCTGTCTCCCGTCAACAACAACAAATATCCACTGCCCCCTTCCGTCAATGCCGACGGCAGTACGGGGGTGCCTGGTTGTATCAAACCCCTCGCTCAGCTTTTCAACCTGGTAGTCCTTTACCGGCTCGCCGTCCATTATCAACAAGCCCGCGCCCCCCGACCAGGTAGTCCATCTTTTTCCAGTTCTCGTCCATCGCGTTATCAGGGTGCAAGGGCCTGAATTCATGACTGATACTCACCGGAAGACCAATTTCCACAGGCCCAGCTTCCTTGGCTGCTTCCACCCCGTAGGAAAGGACATAACCGTTTTCAGGAATCAACGCGTTCCCGTTGGAATGAAAATCGGTGACACGATCATTCTCAACAATAATTTCCAGCCCCCCCGGGGCAGTAAGCGTACTTGTATTGAAAGCAGATGTATAGAGAAGTAGAAAATTACGGTTCCTGACCGTGTTGAGCATGTGTATATGTTCCTCACGTTCACCAATTACGGCTGTCCAGTCCATCTCAAGCTGGTCCATCAGAAACCTGGAACCGTCTTCCTTCCACCCAAGGACCGCCCTGGGCATACGGGGCACACCGTACCAGCTTTCGTTGATTTTGAGCATTCCGGCTGGAATCCCGGCATATTTATCCTCCATGACAAAAAAACCGGCATTGATAGCCATCAGGGCATTTTCCCTGGTGCTTATGGAGGATACTGTTTCCCTGCCCAGGCTGAACTTCCTGGCTTTTGCCAGGACAATTTTACCCCGCCCGGGAGTGAAGGTGGCAATGTGTACTGAACATGGTTTCTCAGTGACAAGATGCTCATAGTTAACAAGTTCAGCGGGAAGGGAGAATTCATGGCACCCGGGCATAAAGCCGAAAGATACCAGCAGCAGGGCCAGAATGTTTATCATGAATAGCGGTTTTACTTTACGCATATCTGGTCAATTCGAATTTCAAATTGGATTTTATAGCATCATACCATGGCTATTTATGATTCCAGATTCAAAATTCAGCATTTTCATACAGGGGCAGAAGCTTCCCGCTGATTGTAGAATGGAATGGCTGCGGGAACAGGAATCCGCTTCATTATAAAAAGCCCTGACTACACAAAAACCGGAACGCGCACAGGCTTTATCCGTAACCTGAAAACTTTTGCCGCATCTATCCGGATCCTTGAACTTTCCGAATCAATTTCCGTATAATTATTGTATAAATATTCACAATTAACACAGGAGAGCTTTCAAAATGGATTCCAAAAAGGTTGTTTTAGCATACAGCGGGGGGCTTGACACCTCCGTTATTCTCAAATGGCTCCTGGAGCGGGACTACCAAGTCATTGCCTACATTGCCGATGTCGGGCAGGAGGATGATTTCGAAGCGGCCAGGGCCAAAGCCCTGAAAATAGGGGCTTCCAGGGTGTATGTTGAAGACCTGAGGCGGGATTTCGTTGAGAATTATATTTATCCGGCGTTCAAGGCCAATGTTGTTTACGAAAGCAGATACCTGCTGGGCACCGCCCTGGCCCGGCCTCCTATCGCCAAAAGACATATTGAAATTGCAAAAAAGGAAAATGCCGGATACGTGGCCCACGGCGCCACCGGAAAAGGAAATGACCAGGTAAGGTTTGAGCTGGCCTATTACGCGCTGGAACCTAAGATCAAGGTCCTGGCCCCCTGGAAGATGCCCTCTTTCCTCAGCGAATTCAAGGGCCGTCCTGACATGATCGCCTACGCCGAAACCCATGGCATCGATGTCAAGGTAACCGCGGGAAAACCATACAGTGAAGATGACAATCTTCTGCACATCAGTCACGAAGCCGGTATCCTTGAAGACCCTTCCAGTGAGCCTGAAAAAAGCGTCTATTCTAAAACGGTAGACCCTGAAGACGCGCCTGATAAAGCGACACGCGTTTCCATTGAATTCAAAGACGGTATTCCAGTAAAAGTCACCAACAAGGAAGACGGCACAGTTAAAACCGATTCCCTGGAGCTTTTTAATTACCTTAATGAGCTGGGATCCGCCAATGGAATAGGGCGCATAGACATCGTAGAAAACCGCTACGTGGGGATAAAATCCCGGGGCGTATATGAAACTCCCGGGGGAACTATTCTGCACATGGCTCACACTGACATTGAGGGAATAGCCATGGACCGTGAAGTAATGAGGCTGCGTGATATGCTGTCAGCTAAATTTGCCGAACTGATTTACAACGGTTTCTGGTTCAGCCCGGAAATGGATTTTCTCCGCTCCGCCATTGATAAGAGCCAGGAGGTCATCGACGGAACAGTAAATCTGAAACTATACAAGGGCAATGTATTTGTATTGAGCCGTGAAAGCCACAGTTCACTCTATGACCAGGATCTCTCCAGCATGGATATTGAAGGAGGCTTCAACCAGCAGGATTCCGAGGGATTTATCAAGATAAATGCCATTCGCCTGATGGCCCATCACGCGATTCTCGAAAAAAGGAAAAACGGAAACGGCAGATAGAACCATCCTTTCAATTTAACTCCCGGCCGGATCCGGTTCCGGCTGTTTTCCCTGTTAAAGCAATGGCTGGCCTCGGCATACAGATGGGCCCGATTACCTCACGGGCCTGTCCCGTTTTTCAACGGCTTACGTTGAGAAACGGGGCTAGAACCAGAACTCCCTCTGAATGTCGAGGTTGGTCAGCCCCGACTCCCTGGCCTGCCTTACAACTGCTTTATATTCCCTGATCCCGGTTCGCCGGTTTATCTCCGGATACTTCGATGCCTTATACATGGGTCGGTACTGGGCCATTATATTGAGATAAGTATCCTTGGGCAGATTTTCGGAAATCCAGCGAATCACCTCTCCTGATCCGCTGACATTATTGGGCATGACCAGGTGCCGGATCATCAGCCCCCGGTACATAAGCCCGTCAGAAGCGGGTTTCGCCGTACCGACCTGCCTGTGCATTTCCAGCAATGCCAGTTTGGTCAGTTCCGGGTAGCTCTCTGCTTCAGCGGAATACTTGAAGGCCATTTCCGGGTCCGCGTACTTGAAATCAGGAAGGTAGATATCCACTACTCCATCCAGCAGCTTCAGGATCTCAACCTTTTCCCATCCGCAGGTGTTATAGACAAGCGGAAGCCGCAGTCCGCGGGAAGCAGCTATATCCAGGGCCAGGAGTATGTGGGGCGAATAGTGGGTCGGAGTAACAATATTGATATTGTGGCAGCCCCTTTCCTGGAGATCCAGCATCATGGCAGCCACGCTTTCAGGCGTCTCGTACCTCCCGCTCCCTCCGTGGCTGATCTGCCAGTTGATGCAGAAGACGCAGCGCAGGCTGCAGTTGGACATGAATATTGTCCCTGAACCCTTGTGGCCCGAAAGCGGGTCCTCCTCCCCATGGTGGGGATTAAAGGAAGCCACCTTTATCCGGGCATTGGAACCACAGTCGCCCTCCTCGCCCTGGAGTCGATTGGTTCCGCATTCCCTGGGACACAGGCCGCACTCTTCCATGCGGCTCCAAAGTTCCTCACCCCGCCGTTTGAGTTCGCCGTTCCAGTGAAGCTTCAGGTAGGAGGGTTCGAATCCGGCCCGTCCTGCCCTCCGGTTCCCGGGAGAATTCAAGCCGGTGTCTCCATCGGCCCCTGATGCTTTACACATGATCGGCATTGAGAGCATCCCGGGCAGCAAAACCATTCCTTTCAGCCTGTTCCAGGCGGATAGTAGAAACTGTTTCCGGTCTAACCGCGGCATGTTTTGATCTCCTGGAATTATATTATCAGGAAATTCGGGCCAAACCTCCAGCTTCCTTCCTCAAGATGCGGACTACAGGGAATCGTTGAGCCGTGGAAGCAGGTCACATCCCGGCCAGGGCCTGCTTTACGGCTTCACTCTTGGGATCATCCGGGAAATTTTTCAAAAAATCTTCCAGCTCCGCTTTCATATTGGCGCCATCTCCCCACAGTCTGAATATTTCAGCACTTAAGAGCTGGGGCTGTGAAAAATGTCCGGAATCAATGGTCCTTGCTTTCACAAGTTGGTCCAAAGCCAGGGTCAACTCCTGCAGCTGGAACAATGCCATGCCCAGCTGGGCCCGGGGCTGGGGATCATCGGGCCTGATTAACAAGGCTTTCTCATACATGTCTCTGGCGCCGGCCGGGTCTCCTTTAACAAGGAGAATGGTTCCCAGGTCAGCCAGGGAACGGTAAGAATTGGGATCAATCTCCAGGGATTTTTTAAAATATTTCTCAGCATCCTCCATCTCCTCCATGGAATGCTTAATCATACCCATATATTCCCAGGCTTCAGCGTACTGATCATCCTCCTTGACTGCTTTCTCAAACTCTTTCAGTGCCTTTTTCGCGTTACCCTTGCTGAATTCACTGGCCCCTTTTTCAAAAGCCTTAACGGCCTTATCGGACACACCCTCCCTTTCAATGGGCTCAATCACATCTCCCTCTGGCTCGAATTCGAATTCGAGACTCACCCTGCCGCCACTGTCAGCTGAATCAGCCGATATCTTCACATCCATTTCCATGAAACCCAGGTCGGGAACGGCGAAAGTAAGCTTGTAAGATCCGGGAGTCAGGTCCTTGAACCTGAACCTTCCCTTGGAAGCGTCCTCCATAAGGCAATGCCGGGAGTCATCCTGGTTCTGGAGAAAAGCCAGGGGTCTCATTTCCACATACTTATAAGTATCCCGGGGATTCCACCGGCCGGGAGAGCTGGAAACGGAACCCGTGTTTGCCGCCCCCGCCCTCATCGGGGCAGTGACCACATCGTAACTTTCCACCTGCACCTTTTGCTTGACCCTTCCAGCGTGAGGTAGCCCAACCTTTCCTTCCAGGCGATAAAGGTCTGCGGCCGCCGTATCCTGAATCAAAAGAATCCCAAGTCCGCCCACAAGAAGAGACATGGAAATAATCCTGGATATCATTTTTGGAAAAAAGTAGTGTTTTCCTGAAAAAAGAATTGTTTTTCCACACATATTGCTAAAGTTCTCCCATGTAATGTCAGCGATTTGTCTTCGTATTTAAAACATTGCTTCAAAACAACAATTTCCCGCTTATTAAGTTAGATACGAACAGTCTTATAAATATTTCATTTTTCAAACAGGAAAGTCTCATCAGCCCTGAAATCATGAATTGCTCCAGGTTTAAAAACTGTTTGAATCTGCCTGTATTCTCCCTGGACTTTAACCCCGGGTCCAGCCGGAAAACCCCCTCCCTTCCGCGGCCAGCTTCTCCAGTAGAGGGGGGAGATTCCAATTCAGGTCCCCGGTCTTATCTCGCAGTCTTTTCATGGTGTCATTTACCGTTTCCAGCCCAAGCGAGTCCGCGTAGAACATGGGCCCTCCGCGGAAACGGGGGAAGCCGTATCCGTTGCAGTAGACAACATCAATATCTCCGGGACGCATGGCTATGCCGTCTTCAAGGATGCCGGATCCTTCATTAACAAGCGAGAGAATAAACCTTTCGACAATTTCATCATCAGTAAACTCACGCTGTTTAATCCCGTACTGGGCGGCCTGTTTCCTTATCACATCCATCACTTCCGGATTGGGTGTTCTCCCTCGAACATCCGGGTCATAGAGGTAATAGCCCCGTCCGGATTTGCGGCCCAATCGTCCCATTTCTGCCAGGGTATCGTTAACGCAGTATCCCCTCGGATCACCCTTCTCTTCTGCGGACAGAGCCTGGCGGGCCTTGTATCCAATATCCAGCCCTGTCAGGTCGCCTACCGCCAGGGGCCCCATGGCCATGCCCCATTCTTCCATGGCCCGGTCCACCTGCTCCGGAACCGCACCCTCAATCAGGCAAAACTGGGTTTCCCTTACATAGCGTCGATACATACGATTCCCTATAAATCCATAGGAGTCCCCGGCCAGAACCGGAATCTTCCCGATACTTTTTGCGAAACACAAGGCAGAGAAAATAACTTCATCGGATGTTTTTCCGGTGCGGACAATCTCAAGCAGTTTCATAACATTGGCCGGAGCAAAAAAATGCAGGCCAAGCACATCACCCGGACGCCCTGTGGCAGAGGCAATACTGCTGACGCTCTGGTACGAGGTATTGGTAGCCAGGATGGCCCCATCCCGGCACACCTGGTCAAGCCTGGAAAACACCTGCTTTTTCAATTCCAGGTCTTCATATACCGCCTCGATCACCAGGTCAGCCTCTGACAGGACTCCATAATCCCGGGTAAATTCAATCAAGGCCAGGTTCCGCCCTACCTGGACTTCTGTCAGTTTTCCTTTTTTTACGGACAGGGCATAATTACCCCTGATCTTTCCCATCCCGCGTTCCAGGGCTTCCTCACTTCTCACCAGGATTTTCACGGGTATTCCGGCGTTGGCAAACACTACGGCCAGTCCGCTGCCCATGGTTCCGCATCCGACAATTGCCGCACTGCTGACTGACCTTGGTTCCAGGCCCTCCACACCCTTAATCCGGCCTGCCTCCCGTTCGGCAAAAAAGAGATGGCGCATGGCGGCGGACTGAGAAGACCTTCGGCATTCCCGGAACAACTCCCTTTCCTTTTTCAATCCTTCCTCGAAAGGAAGATTAACGGCAGCTTCCACACAGGAAATCACACGCAAAGGGGCATCCTGTCCCCGGGCCCGTTTATGCATCATGTTCCGGTAATCATCAAAAATATGAGGCTCCACAACCGCTGGATCAATCGACATGTCCCTTATCTTCTTCACGGGACGTCCCGTTTCTGCAACCTCACGCGCAAAGGCCAAAGCTTCTTCGAAAAAATCGGCCTCACCTAATACCCTGTCGATCAAGCCGATCTCCTTTGCTCTTGCCGCTGAAATAAACCTCCCGCTGGTCATCAGATCCAGGGCTCCCTTTACACCGATCAGGCGGGGAACCCTCTGGGTTCCTCCGCTTCCGGGAATGAGTCCAAGTTTGACTTCAGGCGTACTCATCCGGGCACTGTTTGAAGCACAACGGTAGTGGCAGGCCAGGGCAAGCTCAACACCTCCTCCTACCGCGGCACCATGGATTGCCGCGATTACAGGTTTAACAGAATTCTCAATCGCTGAACACACTTCAGGCAGGATGGGAGACTTGGGAGGCTCGCTAAACTCGGCAATATCAGTTCCGGCACAGAAAGCCTTCCCTGCACCAACAATCAACAGGACCTGGACCGGATGTTCCCGGGCTTCGCTGATTTTGTCATGGATGCTTTTTCGAGCCGCATGAGGAAGTGCATTGACCGGAGGATTGTTCAGCCTGATAACTCCAACGTTCCCAATTGATTCAAAACTGACAAGAGACATCATCAACCCCTGCGAATCGTTTTAATGCTGATTTCCGGTCCTGTATCCGCGCCTGTAACATCAAGTCCGTTCAATTATTACAGCGGCACCCTGCCCTATTCCCACGCACATGGTTACCAGGGCGTATTTTCCCTTTATGTTTTCCAGCTGGCGGAAAGCGGTTATGAGGATCCGGGCACCGCTTGCCCCCAGGGGATGACCAACGGCAATAGCTCCTCCATTGGGATTGACCCGCGTATCCTTGAAATCAATTTTGAGGGATTTCAGGCAGCCCAGGACCTGGACGGCAAAAGCCTCATTGATCTCAATCACATCCATATCATCAATCGTCAATCCCGAACGGGCCATTACTTTCCTGGCCGCGGATACCGGGCCCAAACCCATAACCCGGGGCTCAACCCCGGCAATCGCCCCGGTGACAATTCGACAAATGGGCCTGGCACCATACTTTTCACCAACTCCCTCACTGCCAATGATGACAACAGAAGCCCCGTCATTGATTCCCGACGCGTTACCCGCGGTCACACTGCCCCCTTCCAGCAGCGGACGCAGTTTCCGCAGGGCCTCCAGGGTGGTATCCGGTCTGGGATGTTCATCGGCATCCACGGTAAGAGGTTCCTGCTTCCTTCCCTGGGGAACATCCACCGGGATAATCTCCTCCTTGAAAAATCCCCTGGCCCTGGCCGCTTCATACCTGGCCTGGGAAGCGCAGGCGTATTCGTCACTTTCCTCCCGGGTAATTCCAAGATCTGACGCAACCTGCTCAGCGGTTTCCGGCATGGTGAACTGTCCATACATCTCCACAACCTTAGGATTGGCAAAGCGGGCTCCCAAGGTGGTGTCATAGAGAGTTTGGCCACGATCAAAAGCCCTTACAGGCTTGCCCAGGACAAACGGGGCGCGGCTCATCGACTCAACCCCGCCGGTAATAAACAGATCCCCTTCTCCGCACCTGATAGTACGGGAAGCGTCCAGGGCGGCTGACAAACTGGAAGCACACAGCCTGTTCACGGTAATCCCTCCGACTTCGACCGGCAAACCCGCCATCAGCCCGGCCATCCGGGCAACATTCCGGCAGTCTTCGCCGGCCTGGTTGGAACAGCCCGCGATGACATCTTCGTATTCAGACGGTTCAAAGGGATTCCTTCCAACAAGAGCGCTTATTAAATGGGCTAATAGATCATCGGGCCGGACAGAAGAAAGACAACCTCCATAGCGCCCAAACGCGGTGCGGGCTCCGTCATAAATGTAAGCTTCCACTTGATCTCCTCCTGTTGAAGACAACTCATCAAGCCAGTTAACTAACTATATAAACGAACCTTACATGCTAAACAAGTCTCACCCAGGCATACTTATATGTCAATAACTTTTGAAATTATTAAAGCGTTACAATCCAGGTTTTTTGCAAGTGGAATGCTGTTGTAAAAGAAGAAAGGCCTGTGGCCCTGCATGCGGCTGGCACCTGCGGTTCCGGTGTTTGAAACGCGGATCAGATGATCCGCGCTCCCGGTGCCCGTCACGATTGCTACTTGTAACTTGAGACCTGCTACTATCCCTATCCGCGCTCCCGGCGGAAAGTCGTTGTCAGCGAAGCGGCTATCGTTGTCGTTGTCGTAATTTTCAATTAGTAGTCGAAAAGCATCAACGCAACGACTCCAGGGTGCAAAGATGCAGGGATCTCTTTTATTTCTTTCGCGTCTTCCATGAGAAGGCTTGTCAATAAAAATCCGTTCACGGATTACCTTTTTCTTCGAGGATGTTCAGATTCCACTCCAGGATCGTCGAATAGGCCCCAAAAATCAGGTATCCGCTAGTTTCATACAAGGATTGCCTTTCTTTATCCCCAACGGACCTCAACATTGTTACCCAGAACCCAAAAGTCTTTTATCGTCACACTTCCATCCGCACTCTTTAAGAGGCTGCCATTTGCCCCGGTGCATAGTAATATCCGCAGTTAGGGGGTGCTATCTTTGCGGCGCACTCGTTCTGCGTTGCCGGCAGGCAACCGGTGCAAGACGCAGACCGCACTCCCCTGGACGAGACATTGGTTTTTGATCTGGTGTTCATGATTAAGAACCTTTACCTGATATCATAAAAATCCGTCGTGCAAATTCTTTTCTAATTCATGCTGCCTTTTGGGACAGCGCATTGTAAAAAGGCTCATACTCCTCGCCGCTCACCCATAAATGATGAAGTAACACTGCTAGTTTCCGGGCCACTGCGACTGCGGCTCGCTTTTTCGCGTTTTTACCACCCCTGGCCGCTATGGCCTGCCCATGACGACGCAATAAACTATCCTGTCCATACTGCCCAAGAATATGGTGAGAACAATTGACCAATAGTTGCCGAAGGTAGGTGTTGCCCGCCTTGGTGATGTGTAGTTGCTTGTCGTTCGTACCGGACTGGTCACGTTTTGGAACAAGTCCCAAAAACGGACCTACTTGCCGGCTCTTTTCAAATCGTGACGGATCTTCAAAAGTCAGTATGAACGTAAGTGCTGTTACAGGTCCAACCCCGGGAACCTGCAACAACAGGGCAGTCTCTGGGTATTGATCCCGGCTCATCAAGAGAATACTCTCATCCAGTTCCTTGATCTTCCCATTTAATGCGGTGATGGATTCCAGTATCGGCCTCAATGCCAGCTCAAGCTCCTCCGGTATGCAATCGGCACAACGTCGAGAGAAACTCGCACCGCTGCACTTAGGAAGACGTTCTCCTATAGATTTCACCAATCCTCGCGCATGGTTGACCAATTGAGTGCGCACCTGCACCAACTTATTCCGCGATTTGATTACGCATAGATCCGCCTGCGCCTGGCGGCTGCGATGATGCAACACAGAAAGTAATCTGGGCTCAACTCGACATACCAGCCCCAGCATTCGTGCGTCTCGTTCATCAGACTTGTCGTTACTGTCCCAAATGAAACGCAGTTTGCGCGGGTTGCCTACATGAACACGACAGTTCAGTTCCTCGGTGAGGAATCGGCTGATCCAGGGAGAATGCGTACCAGCCTCCATCGCCACCGTCGCACCTTCGTACTCCCGAAAATACTTCTTGATTCCACTCTTGGTGTTGCGTACCTCGGTCGATCCTAATTCATTACCTTCCGAATCGAACGCTACCGCAATGTGAAATTTATCACCCAAATCCATTCCAATTGTGATACCGTTTTTCATGGCTGGTCTCCTTTCTTTTGCAGCCCCTCTGGGTGACTGCGGTTAAGGTTAGAGCTTGATCCTATCACGCTCAGGATTGACCAGCCTTCTCATTTTATCTTTGCGACTATCTGCGTTGATTTCTGTCTTGAGCAAGTGACTCCAGAAATGATTTCGAATCTGATATTGAAAGCACCGGCTGCATCGAGCGATGCGGAGGAAAATTCTCCTTATTTTCGTAATTCCGGGATTCCGTACGTTATTGAATCCAGAATCGTTTTATTTAGGAGAATCCTGCCATGCTGCTGAAAGTTCACAGTGCTTTTGTGCTGGGTATAGATGCCCAGATGATTGATGTTGAAGTCGACCTGTCAGTTTCGGAGAAACCGCAATACCACGTTGTAGGCCTTCCGGACACAGCGATCAAGGAAAGCGGAAAGCGGGTCCAGGCCGCCATACGCAACTGCTGCTTCAGCTATCCGTACAGCGGCGCCATAACGGTCAACCTGGCTCCCGCGGATTTCAAGAAAGAAGGATCCTGCTACGACCTTCCCATAGCACTGGCGGTAATGGGCATCACCGGGGGTATGGAAGAACACATTTTAAAGGACTGGCTGATCCTGGGGGAGCTTTCCCTGGACGGGAACGTCAGGCCCATCAAGGGAGCCTTACCGGTGGCGCTCAGCGCCAAAAAACATGGATTCAACCGGGTGCTGCTTCCCGGTGAGAATGCCCGGGAAGCCTCGGTCGTCCAGGGCATAGAAATATACCCGGCTTCTTCCCTGCCCCAGGTAGTAAACCTTCTCACCGAGGGCTCGACCGAGGACGCCGTCAAGCCGGTGGAACATCGTCGGCTCCTGAAAGAAGAGACAGAAGGCGCCCCCGACTTTTCCGAGATCAAGGGGCAGCATGCCGCCAAGCGGGCGGTTGAAGTAGCCTGCGCCGGGGGGCATAACATCCTGTTAATAGGTCCGCCAGGTTCCGGAAAGACCATGCTGGCCAAGCGGATTCCTTCCATCATCCCCCGGATGACTTTCCACGAGGCCCTCGAAGCTTCAGCCGTGCACAGCGTCTGCGGACAACTGCCGGGTGAGCAGCCATTCCTGACCCGCCGGCCCTTCCGCTCTCCGCATCACACCATCAGCGCTGCCGGACTGGTGGGAGGATGCTCCAATCCCCGTCCAGGTGAAGTCTCCCTGGCCCATAACGGGGTACTGTTCCTGGATGAACTGCCGGAGTTCAACCACCACGTGCTGGAGGTGCTGCGCCAGCCCCTGGAAGACCGGCTGATAACCATCAGCCGGGCCGCCCGATCCCTTACCTTTCCGGCCGACTTCATCCTGGCCGCCGCCATGAATCCCTGCCCCTGCGGCTACTACAACAGCCGCCTCAAGGACTGCAAATGCACCCCCCCGGTAATCCAGCGCTACCTCAGCCGGATCTCCGGCCCCCTGCTGGACCGCATAGACCTGCAGGTCACGGTTCCTGAGGTAAGCCATGATGAAATGGTTTCCGCCCCCCGGGGCGAGGCCTCGGCGGTAATCGCCAAAAGGATCGCCGCCGCCCGGAAGATCCAGCAGAAACGATTTAAGAAAGTTCCCCATAAATACTGCAATGACCAGATGACACCAAGGGAAATCGAGACGTACTGCGGCCTCAACCGGGAGGCTCGTGACTGCATCGACAACGCCATGCGCACCATGAAGCTCTCGGCCCGGGCCTATCACCGGATACTGAAGGTGGCCCGGACCATCGCCGACCTGGAAGGCGAACCGGAAATCTCCGCCGGGCACATCTCCGAGGCCGCCAACTACCGGTCGCTGGACCGGGACTACTGGAGTGGAATTTGAAAGAGGAAATAAACGCAATGACGCAGAGACGCAATGACGCAGAGGAAATCATTAATAATCATTGCGCCCCCGCGCCTTTGCGCCATGGCGTTAAAAATAAAGAAAATATCATTAGCCGCCACATTGTTCGCTGTGCTCTCGAGGTTCATCGGACCCTTGGAGGTCCTGGACTGCTGGAGAGCGTGTATGAAGAAGCCCTGGCATGGGAATTAAGTCAAACCGGATTGGATATTCAACGCCAGGTCAACCTGCCGATTCCCTACAAAGGTCGAAATTTGGCGTCCCCCTTGCGTATTGATCTGATCGTCGGACGAAAGGTAATAATCGAGTGCAAGGCCACCTCGAAATACAACGATCTGTTCGAGGCTCAGTTACTCACTTATCTAAGGTTGACAGGCATGAAACTGGGGATTGTTGTTAACTTCGGCGAACGCAAGGTTAAAGATGGAATCCACAGGGTTGTAAATGGACTGCGAAATTAGAAGAAAATAACGCAATGACGCGGGGACGCAATGACGCAGAGAAACCCAATAATATTCATTGCGCCTCTGCGCTTTTGCGACATGGCGTTAAATAAACGCCTCGATATGTTTAACGTCAACACAAATGGCACACGTCTGGGGTCAAGTCCTGAAATAAAGTTGACACTTTTTTTTGTGTTTTTGTTGTCCATTTAAGTTTAAAGGAATCTTTTCCCCTCCTCCGGAGGAGGGGAAAAATCACGCGGCCGTCCGGTGAACTTCCTCGGGAGTTTTATATTTCAAAGAAAGATGCGGTCTCCCTGTGTTGTATAGAAAAACTGCTTGATTAATGGATCTGAGAGCCTGAGCCTTGGTCCTGAACTGATAACCCAGGCTATATTCCTGCTTCAGAATCCCATTGACTCTTTCGGCCATGGCATTCTCGGCACAATGATTCTTTTCGGTCATGGAAATTCCCAATCCATTCTTACGAAGCTTTTTCACATACATCCTTGAGCAGTATTGGCATCCACGATCCGAGTGATGCACAGGCTTCTGAGTTCCTTTCAACCCGGAAAGAGCCTTATTGAGAGCCCTCAAACAGCCCTCTGTTTCCAAAGTGTCTCCTCCGTGAAAACCCACAATCTTCCTCGAGAAGGCATCGGTTATCAAACTCAAATACAGGTACCCCTGATCTGTGCTGATGTAAGTTATATCTGATACCCAGGCCTGGTTGGGAGCTGTGAGCTCCATATCTTTAAACTGGTTTGGAAACACGGGCAGATTGTGCCGGCTATTAGTTGTTCTGGGTTTCCTGCGTAAAGGACTCAAAGTAAGACCTTCATTTTTATAGGCTTGCAGGAATATATCCCGCCCAACATCTATCCCGAGTTTTCTCATCGCGGGCTTCAAAACCTCGTATGATTTTTTCCCTCCCATCCTTGGATGCAGCTTACGTTTTTCCTGTACCATCTGCTTTATCCATTGGGCATCTGCCTGTTTTTTTGTTCGCTCCTGATTCCCCTTGTAATAGTTCTGAGGCCTCATCCCGGTTTTTGCACAAAGTTTCGTTACTATTCTTGTCAGGTTTATTTTCGATCCCTCATCTTGCGCACGTCCGACAGCGTCAATTCGTGTTTTTTTTTAAACTCCTCCACAGTGATTCCCATGCGTTCACACGCTATTTCAAGAAAAGCATGCTCCAGGCAATTGTCTATGTGGGCATCACTTAATGCGGCTTCAAGATCGCGGATTCTTTTACGGTCTTCTTTCTTCCTGTCTTTTTCCTTCATAGTTTCTATCCTCACTAGTTTTGGAAGAAGATTATCACGACCGTATTTTCTCATCCAATTGCGGACACTCCCATTCCCAATTCCGTAGGATCTCTCAGCTTCAAAGACGGTTTTGAATTTTCCGCTTTCCAACTCTTCAACTACTTGACGTTTGAATGCTTCGCTGTAGCGTCGTACCTCTTGTACCATCTGGTTGTCTCCTTCTAAAGTGACAACCTATATCAGGACAAGACCCTGGATTGAGATTTGAGATTTGATGCTTGTGATTTGGAGAATTCCTGCCGCCCCTCTGGGGCTTGGATCGTGTTGTAACATCTCCTGACCCAGGGTTCCGTCTCCCGCTCGGAGAGCGGGGAACTTCACCCTGGGCTATTTGCGGCCACGCCTCCGGCGTTCAAGCACCGTATATTCGGGCTTTCTTGACTTTGTTTTCAAGCCCGCCTACACTGAAATTCGAAAAGATAATTCCTGCCGGTGGACCGATGAGATTTGAGATGAAATCATTCACTTAGACAACACAAAAGGAACAAAATCATGAAACCATCACAATTAATTTCTGGCGCTCTGCTGTGCATGGTGATTGCAGCCGGCGTCTCATGTGTCCAAAATGATGCAACTCCCGTTGTCACAGAGACGCAGGTAGTCGCCGAAATCGGCCAACCTCCTTCTCCGCCGGCCGGATGGCTCGACCGTTACGTTATGGCGAACGGAATTCGCATCCATTACTGGCGCACCGGCGGTGACAAACCCGTGCTGTTGATGGCCCACGGTTCATCGGACTATGGGCTGTGCTGGACAAATCTGGCGTTTGAGCTGGAAGCGGACTACGACATTATCATGGTGGATGCTCGAGGACACGGTTTTTCGGATCCACCTTCCAAATCTGATCCCGTCGATGCCCAGGTCGAAGATCTGGCCGGCCTGATTCGTGAGCTGAAGCTGGAAAAGCCTATCATGATGGGCCACTCGATGGGGAGCTCTTCCATGTCATGGTTTGCCGCAAAGTACCCCGATATCCCTCAAGCCGTCATTCTTGTGGACCCCGGCCTTACCCCCCGATCTTCCAGTAATGCCAGTCCCGCTGAGATCACGGAAGCACAGGAGAAAAGACACGCCCAGATACTGGAACGGAACAACATGACGTACCAAGAGCTCGTTGCCTTCGTTATGGAGGGAAATTCTCACTGGGACCGACCCGAAATTGAATTCTGGGCCGTTTCACAGAAGCTCCATCATCCAGACAATGCCTACAGGACCCGTGGTGGTTACCCGGCTATGACTGAGTTGTTTGCCAAGATTACCGCGCCGACACTTATCCTCAAAGCCGACGCCGAGGGTGATGTGCGAACGCAGAATGAAGAAGTGGCCGGAATACTCCAAAATGGAAAGATTGTCCACATCGAAGGTGCCGGTCACAGTGTTCACCGGGATCAGAAGGAACGGCTGCTCATAGCGCTGAGGGCGTTTCTCGCGGAGTTATGACACCTAATTTGATCGAGACTTACTGCGGCCTCAACCAGGAATCCCGCGACTGCATAGACAACGCCATGCGCACCATGAAGCTTTCCGCCCGGGCCCACTGGGAGTGAGATCAATGAGAGTGCGGTTTGGGAACAATCGTTAAACGTTATTATGATGTCCATAACCTGCCATTAATCAATCAAGCGTGACGAAGCCTTGGTATCCTTCCTCATCCCAGCAGATTTCGGCTCCATAGCGCCGCGACCTGGAAGCAATCCGTGCGATGATTGACCTGCCCAGCTCCGGGTCGGCAAGGCGAGGCGTTCCGCGGGTTGAATCCGGGTCGTCACGGCGAAGATCGAGAGGCAGGAGTCGAAGCTCAAGGACGCGTCCTGCCGCGATACGGAGCGATGCCGCGACTGATTCCCATGCCTGCCGGGGCCAAAGCGTACCGGGCAGCCCTCCCAACCTTGCCTGCCGGAGATCCTCCGGTGTAGCGTTGTCTCCCAGCCCGTATCTTTCGTAGGTGTCGTCCGGATATCGATCGATCTGGTGGACCTGAAAGCTGAAGTTTCCGAGACAGTAGAAGATTGGTTTCCCGGCGTAGATCTCGATACCCTGGATCTCGTGGGGCCCGTGGGCAACGAAGACATCGGCCCCCGCGTCCAGGATTCGGTGGGCCAGCCCCCGCAGCCACGAACCCTGCCGGTGGGAATGCAGCGAGAAGATCACTACATCGGACTTATTCGCAGCCTCCCGCACCGCCGCGAGATTCCCCTCCAGGTCTGAGGGATCCGGGCGCGTCCCTGACGCTATTGAAAACCTATCGTCGATCCGGAAATCGAAACCCGCGATCTGGAAGCGCGGGCGGCCGAACCTGCATCCGGAGAATCCCAGGGCCAGGGCTGCCCGCTGCAGCCCGGAGGCTGTTTCATGCGCCAGCGTGAAACGCGTGTCAGAAATGATCCGCAACGGGTTGATGCCGGGTCGGCCCGCGACACCAGGCCGTGAGTTCGAGGCCAGGCCGTAGGGGGTGAAGGTGCTGGCTGCTGAGACTAGAGCAAAGGTGCTCTCCTGGTGCCGGAAGTATCGGGGAGCGCGGGCGGCTGGGAGATCTTCGCCGGATCCGGCCAGAACGATGCCCGCCTCCCGCACGTTCTTCAGGTTCTCGAGAACGCCCAACGATCCGTAGTCGAAGCTGTGATTGTTGGCGTGCGACACCATGTCAATTCCGGCCCACGCGACCTCTCGCGCAATCTCGCGCCGGGCGGCCAGCCACCCTCCATCGCCGTGCGCCTGGGCGTAACCATGAAAATCATTGATCACCTCCTCGAGGTTGACAAGGGTCACGTCGGCCGAACGAAGTACATCCACGAGGTCCCGAAAGGCTGGATCAGGATCCCGCGACCAAGGCTGCGTGAGGACCATGTCCCCTCCGATCAACAGAGACAGTTCATCGGGCCGCGACGCCGCGGCGACAGTGTCCGGCAGCCCTTGGCTTGTGAATCCTCCTGGAAGTCCCTTGCTTGATCCTCCTCCGCGTTCCGCCGCCTTCCCCATATGTCATCCTCGTCGAAAGCAAATTCTTATGTTATATCTATTTGGTCGTTTAGTCCTGGAGGGATGAATTTGCCTGTCCCTCTTCGTCGAAGATCTCCCGCCTCAACCTCTTTACTACGTCATCAACCTGCATGGGAGCAGTTCCCAGGTAGGTGGAGATATCAAAAAGATCATCCCATTCGCGTTCAGTGAAGGGACTCCGTAAATCAGGTTCCTGATTGGCCAGTGTCTTCAGGGAGCGATTCTGATCCCGGGCCATCGTACAGAGATCATGCAATTTCTGATGGATAAGCATCTTCTTTCCGGTCTTGCGGTAAAGGGCTATCATGATTCTTTCGGTAGCAACCTGGTCCAGCAGTCGGGGATTGAACACGTTACCCCGCATTGCTTCCGGATGAATTACCAGTCGATCCATCGCCTTGTTGAGATTAGCCAGAGCCCTGGAGGTCATCAGGTACGCCCCTGGCAGGGCCGTCCAGAGCACTGGAATTCTGGTGGCGTCACGATGCCCTGTCTGCCGAACGGACAACATGGCATGGGCATAACCCTGGACCAGGCTGGCCAATCCAGCGAGGTGCTCAAGGCTTTCCGGGTTCTGCTTGTGAGGCATGGTGCTGCTCGAGTGTTCTTCCCGGTTCAGATTCACTGCTATTTCATCCACTTCCACCTGCATCCCGTGCACCAGATCCATTGCCATCTTAGACAGCGAGGATGAGATCCCGGCCAGTAACGTAACGGGTTCCGAGAAACGGTCGAATCTTTCCTGGAGGTCCATTGGGGGGACTGCCAGGCCCAACTGAATGCACATGCGGCGCTCAAGTTCGCGCGCATTGAGCGGATCCGCCAATTCAACAAAAGCACTCTGCGTGCCCACTCCACCACTCAGGCTTCCGATTAGCCAGCGTCGGCGGGCCTCATTCAAGCGGACCCGGTGGTCCTGAACACACAAGGCCCATCCGGCGAGAACCAAGCCGAAGCTTGTAGGGAGAGCAGGCTGTTGGTGGGTGCGTCCCATGACGACGGTTTCCCGGTATTCCTCGGCTCGGTCACACAGGATCAGGCAGAGATCTGCGGATTGCTTCTGGATCAAATCATGGGCGGGGTTCATCTGCAGAACCATCCCGGTATCCATGATGTCCTGGGTAGTCGGGCCCACATGAAGGTGTTCAGCAGACTCTCCACAAAGGTGGCGCAGGGTTTTAAGAAAGGCCACCATCAAATGCCCCACCTCCCCTTTTCGGACCAGGACCTGGTCAGGCTGAATCTGAATAGCATCCAGAGCCTCAAGTAACTTAACACCTGGACCGGAAGGAATCATATCCAAAGCGATTTGTTCCTGTAACACAACACGTTCCACTCGCAACCAGGTATCAAGCATGGCACCTTCGGTCCACAGTTCCCGCATTTCCTGGGTTGATACCGCTTCACGGGTCAGTAAGCCTCCGAAAGGGATTGGGTTTTCCATAACTTTCTCCTTATTAAATAAAATTCAGCGTGTTATTGGCCATCCGGACCGTTTCCTCTAAGTAATATTGCGATCCCACGCTTAATTTCTGCCAGAAAGGGTTTTGGATCCTGCCATGAAGCTACGGCAAAAGCCCTGGAATGCAGGTAGGGAGCGAAAAATTCCGACAAAGTCAACCGCTCAAGGTCTCGACGAAGTAAGCTGTAGTACAAATCATCCAGAAAGTGAATCCAGCACCCATCCCAGTCGTTGGGGCACGGGTCTTCCAAGGAATGCCCTACCGCCTCAGACCAAGCCATATGAGCATAGTTAATTCCAGCACATAAAGCAACGCCTGCCATCAGGAAACAGCGCCCGTTAAAATCAAGCAGTGAAAACCTTCCGTCGCGGGGATCACGCTTGAATTCCAGGCTTGCGATCCCGTGCCATCCCAAGCTGTCAAGCAGCTTGCGTGCCGGCTCTTCGAATCCTGTTTCTTCAGTGGGCCGGGCCACCCGGCCCACCCCGAATTGCGGGGGACTCTTTCGCACCTTCCGGACTCGGAATGCGCCACGGATATCACCCCGGCCATCCCGGTAACAGGTGAAATTGTAGCACTCGGAATCCGGGCCGGGAATCAGGTCCATAACCCGTGCATTGAAGCCGTATTGATCCAGCAATCCAATTTGGGTTTCGAGTTCCTTGCGGTTCTGGACCAGAACCACTTTCTTTCCGAACACAGCATGAAATCGATATCCATGACACGGTTTGACGAGAAGGGGGAAGGTCAGGTCAGGCCGCATCAATACCCTGCGGTCAGCGGATCCGTAATCTCCAGCCACGGGAACACCAATTTCTCTTGCCAGGCTGTACAAACGGTCCTTGTCCACCACAGCTCCTGCAATGGACCATTCCGGTGCGGCTACGCGGTATGTTCGCTCCAAATCCACACGATGGCGGGATAACACTTCCAGCGCCTCATCGTTGGTGGGCATCAAAACTCTCCCCTTCCAAATATCGGCCCGATCCTCAAGAAGGGCCAGCAACCGCTCCGGTTCCGCATGGAAACGAGGCACACGCACGCTTTCCTGAACATAACGAGAGTACTGAGCCATGTCAGCGTCCCTGGTAGAAATAACTGTGGAAGGAACTCCCCGTAAGGCCAAAGCCCGAACCGTGGTTAAGGCGTTGACATAACCTCCAATAACGACTGCTCCCGGTTTGGACTCCGGGGAAGTCCGCTCAGAAGGATCTCTCATTGCAGTGATTTCTCTAATAATTTTTTGTTTTTCAAAATTATCTCTTGGTAAGCAGTTCTAAAATCCTGATTATCAAAATCTGGCCAAGAATTCAATAAAAAATTATTCCACCATTTTCCTGCTGAGAACAGTTAAGAAATCTGGATGATCTGCAATTTTATTATAAAAACAGCTGTTCACAAAGTCTCCAATTCACAAATGGTCCCACGGCATAAGTGCGAATCCCTCCGGACACATCTCCGAAGCCGCCAACTACCGGTCGCTGGATAGAGACTATTGGAGTGGGTTGTGAAAGAAGATAACGCAGGGACGCAAGGGCGCAGGGAAACCAAGGCGCAGTAAGAAAAAACCCCTGCTGCGCCTCCGCGCCTTGGCGCCATTGCGTTAAAAATGAAACCACAGGAACTAATCAGGTGGGTTCAACCAGGACAATTGCCAGTTTCCCCCCACTTAATAAGTTGAATCCTATATCCTAGCAAAACAAATTTGTGAATAATGGCAACTAAGGAATAGTCGTCAATTACGAAAAACTATAAGTGAGGGTGATCCTGGGGGAAAAAAGAAATGAACAATAAAACACAAATAATTAATGGAGACCGGCAATGGTCTTTATTCAGAAATATGTTTTTATCAAGGTCCTTTTTCCCGCATTTCTATCTCTTTATCCTCTTAGCATTTACTTTACCATTGACCGGACTATGTTCTTCCGGGTTCGTGAACAGTTTGCGCGGCAATGGTTACAGCCTGATCCCGGCACCGCAGGAAACATTGCTTACCGGGAAGAATATCCGGGTTGATGAGAGCTGGAAAATTACTTCAAAAGCTGGCGAAGGAAGTATTGCATTAAGACGGCTGGAGGATGGGGCAAAAAACTTTCTGGATCTTGAATTCACAGGTAAAGGAGCAGGCGAAATCGTATTGGAGGTTACTCCACAAATCATTAAGGACAGTATAGATAAAGATTTGGCCAGACAGGGCTACCAGATTGAAATTGTTCCTGGACAGGTTAAAATTTCCGGTAATGGTGAAGAAGGCCTGTTTTATGGGGTTCAAAGTTTACTTCAATTGCTTCGCCCTTCATCTGGTGGCGGCTATATATTGCCCGAAGGTAAGATAATCGACTGGCCCGATTTAACGTTTCGCTCTATTCACTGGGACACCAAGCATCACCAGGACAGGATGGAGATCCTGAAACGATTTCTTGATGAAGCAGCCTATTTTAAAGTAAACGCCATTTTATTTGAGATAGAAGACAAGTATGAATACCCGTCTCACCCTGTAATTGGCGCGCCCGGCGCGTTCACAAAAGCCGAGATGCACGAATTGTGTGCTTATGCTCTTGAACGTTACATTCAAATTGTTCCGGTCATCCAGGCCCCAGCCCACATGAGTTATGTGCTGAAACATGAAGAGTTTGCCCATTTACGCGCCGATGGAATGAACTACCAGGCATGTATGTGCGACGAAGAGAGCAAACAATTAATTTTTGATATGTACAGGGATATCATTGAAGCTACACCTGGGATGAAATACTTGTATGTTTCCACAGATGAATTGTATTACGCGGGTATCTGCGACAAATGTGAAAACGAATATAACCCAATTAACCGGAGCCAGGTATGGGTGGATTTCGTAAATGATGCGGTTCAGTTCCTGTCCGCCCATGGCCGGCAGGCATTCGCCTATGTCATGTATCCCTTGCTGCTCAACGACATCACCCAGTTGCCAGCAGGATTAACAGCTCCCGTCAGGGACGTGGAGGAAGCGGAATGGATAGATAAGCTAAAGAAAACCGGGATCAAGCAAATTGCCTATACTCCTATCCAGGGTAATGAAATGCTTTTTCCTAATTACTTCCACACCCAGTTCCGTGGTAAAGAGCTGAATGGATGTTTGGTTGACGCGGCTGATACGATCCCTAAAACTCTTGAAAACAAAGCTGAACTAATGGGGACTTTTGCCGGAGCCTGGGACGATGCCGGACTGCACAACGAAACGTTCTGGTTAGGATGGGCAACCGTCACCCAGTATGGCTGGACCATTGGGACACCCGGAATTGAACAAAGCACCGCAGATTTCATGGATGCGTTTTATGGATATAACAGCCCTGATATGGTTGAAGTCTATAAACTGTTGCAGGAAGGAGCCCGGTTTTACGAAAATCTATGGGATCGTGTCCCTTCCACAGAGCGTGGACCGGGATATGGTTCCTCTCGCGGAAAAGGAATGGGTGTAGACCGGTTCGACCTGACCCTGGAGCTTCCGCCGCTGCCGACTCCCGGTGACATCAATATGGCCCCGGCGTTCAACTATAAATATGCTTTAAAACTCGAAGCGGCATTAAAGCAAAAACAAAAAAATGACAGACTTATCGGGCTGCTGCAGCGAAGTTTCTCAAGGGCAACTCGTAACCGCTATAATCTGGAAGCACTGCTTTCCATCGCCTATTTGGAGCGCCACACCATTAACACCCTTTTAAACCTGTCCAGAATAGAGAATCTCTTGGTTCAAGGATCGCAAGCCCGTAGAGATTTCGCGAATGTCGTTACCCACCTGGTGGAGGCCTACAAACTGGCTGACGAAATAAAAAAAGAAGAAAGAGAAATGTGGTCAAATTTTAAGGTGGTGTGGGAAAAAAGCCATTTCCCCAAATGCCGGAGTGTTGACGGCAAGGATTTCGTTCATGTGCTTGACGATGTTAAAGACCATTTTGCGGACCGTCGGTTGGGACTGGAATACATGCTGGCGCCGTTTGAACGCATGAACCTCGATGAATGGCAGGGCCAATTGGCAGTTATCATTCGCAATTTTGCCAAAGCCAAGAAAGTGCCGATCGAAGGTTTTGCCATTGAAGTTTTAGACGATTGAGTCGAAAAGAAAAGGAAAATCAATGAAAAGAAGAAAATTTTTTCGCGTAGCAGCATCAGGAGCCGTTGGTTTATCTGTCGCCTCATCATGTACCCAGTCAAAAGAAGATAATAGTCTTTCGGATTCACTATCATCAGAAGACCAGCTGATAAATCAGCCCCCCGCGTATCGTAAAAATATCAAAACCTCATTTGCCGGACGAAAAACGGAAAACGCGAATGAGACCATAGTTGTGGCCCTAATCGGTGCGGGCGGCTGGGGTACTCGAGTGGTAATGGAGGCGCTGGATACCGACAAAAATGTACGGGTTAAATATCTTTGCGATGTGGATGACACCCGCGGCGGATGGGGCATGACAGAGATTGAAAAAAGACAAGGTTATAAGCCGGCCAGGGTCAGGGATATGCGAAGGGTATTTGATGACAAGGAAGTAGATGCTGTATTTATCGAGGCCCCTCAGCATTGGCACGGACTGGCCACCATCTGGGCTTGCCAGGCCGGGAAAGATGTTTATGTGGAAAAATGTGTCTCCCATAATATTTTCGAAGGACAGAAAATGATTGAGGCGGCCATGAAGTATGAACGTATCGTTCAGTGCGGCACCCAAAACAGAAGTGCTGCCGAAGCATTTTCGGCAAGAGACTACATCAAAAGCGGCGAATTAGGAGAGTTGGTCGCCGTACACATAAGGGAAATAGTAAATGGACCTATTCCTTTCAATGAAAAAGAAGCGACCGATGCTCCGGATACTATCGACTGGGATATGTGGCTAGGCCCGGCACCAAAAGTGCCATATAGCGTTTCCCGAAATAAATCCTGGGGTTATTACTGGGATTACGCCGGCGGATATTCCTTTGGGAACGGGATAATACACCAGGTGGATATGGCAAGACTGGTCCTGGATAATCCCGGATTTCCGGAATCAGTATATTGCACCGGCGGCAGGAATTTCTTTGACGACAAGAGGGAGGTTCCTGATTACCAGATGGCAACGCTGGACTTCGGCAAATACGTGATGACCCTGGAAGCCGGTGAATGTACACCTTACATGGAAAAAACCAGTGATGAAATCCGGTTCGGATCAGGATTTCCTGACTGGAGCCAGAATGCCACCGATATTCAGATTATGGGCACGAAAAGAATGATGCACCTTGGTGTTATGGGGGGCGGATGGCAGGTTTTTGATAAAGGGGGTGAAATCGTTAAGCAGCAATCAGGTTTGTTCCCGCTCGAACCTCATCTCCAGAATTTTTTTGAATGCATTCGCACACGAACAAAACCCAACGGTGATATTGTCGAAGGACATAAGAGTTCAGTCCTGGTTCACCTGTCCAACATTTCGTATCGTATTGGATGCAAACAGCTGATGTTTTCTCCTGAATCAGAAACAATATTAAACAACAGCGCCGCGCAAAAGCTGGTGTCACGTAAATACAGGAAGGGATTTGAAATCCCTGAAAATGTATAAAAGATTTACTAAAGTATGAAATCAATAAAAAAGCTGATAATGATTGGGTTAGCCTCCGGGTTATTTATAGGTGGAGTCCTGGTACTACTGGCTTACAGCAATACCTGGGGCAAGACCGAGATAGAGTTCAAAATTCACATAAATGAACAGCTGGTTCTTGAATCAGTATTTGGTGAATCACCTACTTTTGCCATTTGGCTTGAGGATCCGGATACAGGTAAAACCCAGACTGCCTTCGTTACAAGCCGGGCAGGTTTGGATGATTGGGAGGGAAAGGCTGAGGTCCCCGTTGCTTTACCCAAATGGTTTGAAATAGACAAGATTGAAAAACAAAACATGTCGATTGGGAGTGAATCCGGAGTAGATTCCATAACAGGGGCAACCCCGAAACCGGGTTATTTTACGACAAGGGTGCGAGTGGAACCCGGAAGCAAATGGAATTGCTGGATCGAAATGAATCTGGCCGGCGACTACAATGACCATTACAAAGAATATGATGAAGTTTCAAAAACTACTGATACCTTCGCAACCGGCCAGCCTGCCCTTGTTTATAAAACAGAAATTGAAGCTGTAAAGGGTAATTCCGCTGTACCCCGAATTGCTGGCATGAGCATACTGAATTCAGGGAACGGGCAAATCATTCAACCGTTGCAGGGTATAACATCCGCGACAGATATTTTTGATGAGATAAAAATAACAGTTGTCGCTCCTAAACCAAAAATAATCAAGTAACATCAAAAAAATATTTAACCAATAAAGTCTTGATAAAAAAATGAAAAAACACATCTTGGTTTTTTTAATCCTTAATGTGTCCGTAGCCTTTGGGCAAAATTATTATGTGGAAGAATACGGCGCGCTGGCCGGGACAGACACTAATAATGCCCAGGCAATCCAGAGGGCTATTGATATCTGTTCCGAGGAAGGTGGCGGAGATGTTGTCCTGTCTAAAGGGACGTACTGGAGCGGCACCATTGTAATGAAAAGCAACGTTGGCCTGAAAATCACCCCAAACTCCGCATTAAAATCAATTGAAGACATAAGGGCGTTTAAAGAAATGCCCCAGCCGGCGAACCGGGGTTGGCACCGCAAAGCCATTGTCTACGCGAATTCAGTAAAGAATGTTCGAATATACGGAGGCGGGCTGATCGATGGATCAGGCACTTCAGAGAGCTTTAAAAACCTGGAAAGCCCAACTCAATATGTTGGGCTCATGTTCATCAACTGCGACAAGGTTATTGTTGAAGACCTCAGGATGCTGAACTCTATTTCATTTATGCAGCGTTATTCGAACTGCAGAGGGGTGAGAATTCGCGATCTGGATGTATACAACCATGCCACTCCCACTAACGATGGTCTTGATATTGACTCTTCAGACGATGTAATAATCAGCGGCTGCCTGATTGATTCCAGCGATGATGCCATTGTTATAAAGTCTTACGGCAAAAATCCCGCGAAAAATATTGTTATCTCAGATTGTATAGTTGCTTCACATGCCTCCGCGATTAAAATTGGCACGGAATCAGTTGGCGGTTTCGAGAATATCAACATTTCAAATATTGTCATCAAAAAATCAACTTCAAAAAAAATGCGTCACCCATTAAAAGCCTGGGGCGGGCTGACCGGCATTGAAGTATTAACGACAGATGGCGGCAAAGCCCGGAATATTATGGTTTCAAATGTTGTGATGGAAGAGGTTGAAAACCCAATCCACATTCGTCTGGGAAACCGTCTTCGCAGAACCTACCCATTTAAAAGAGATGAACTGAGCGCGGAAAGGTTATTGGCGGACTACGCCCTGGAAGATGTCACTATTTCAAATGTCTTATGTAAGAATGTTGGTCCCTACCCGGTTATAGTAGCCGGATTTAAGGATAATCCCGTAAAACGAGTCACCTTACGGGATATTACTGTTGTATCTGGGCGCCCGGGCAATGAGATGGACATTAATGAAAGCCCCAACTGGGATCCAACAGACTATCCGGGCAGGGGAATGTATAAAACACATTTGCCGGCTTATGGATTGGTAACTTACTATACCGAAGGCCTGGTAGTCGAAAATTTCAAGGCGATTCCGGCGAATGGAGAAGTACGGCCGTTTGAAAAACATTTTTTCAGGGAATAATCGCCGGGTGAAATGCCGTCAGCAGGTCTTCAAAACTTGGAATAGTCACGTCTTGATGGTCAAGGACAACGCTCCCTACCCATCGTTTTCATCTAATTACAGGTGTCCCCTCTATCCAGACTGCATTTGGATAGAGAAAGTCTCTAACTGGCACTCTAAAGGCGACCGTCTGGAGGAAGAAGCCTGGACGCAGAGAAACCGATTAATATTCATTGCGCCTCCGCGCCCTGGCGCCATTGCGTTAAAAATGAAAAAGACATTATCAGCAATAAAATTGTTCTCTGCGCTCTCGATCAATCATCATTCAGATCCATATCGGGATAATACTCATCAGCACATTCCGGACAGATGCCGTGGCTGAATTCGGCCTTCGAATACTCCCGGATATAGGATTCAACCTGGTTCCAGTAACCATTGTCATCCCGGATTTTTTTGCAGTGAGCACAGATTGGAAGCAAACCGCCCAGAGTCTTGATTTCCGCCTGCAGCCTCTCACTGATCATCAGCGTCATTCCGGTGGTAACTCCAATAATATAAATCGGTAACCAAAAAAATAATCCTACCGTAAAAGTCCCGGACATTAAAAAGGAGCCAGAAGGCGACTGGATAAGTGTGAGCACAATGCGGACCAGGTAAAACGCGGTGTTAACCGCGTAAATGAAGCCGCTTATGCGTTGGGCGTGTTTACCTGTGCCTTTGGTCTCCCTTAAGAGCTCATAAGAGATGGCTCCTGAACACACAATTATCGCTATGGAACAGATTATTGTGCGAGCCGCCAGTGAAGGTTGTATCTCTAAATACCAAAACAAAAAAGGGACCATGGCCAGGGGGGCTGTCAAGATTACTTTCAGCATGCTGCCGCGCCCGACAAAAAGACGCATGCCGCTCAAGGTTATGCCAAGGCCATAAATCAAAGTGGTATTGGCAAAAATAACTGTGACAAAATCCGGCAGGATTCCTTGAAAGGAAAGCAGAATGAGCGAACCTGAGATTATAAAACCTCCGTAGGCCCAGAACAACGTTCCCTGCACCTCCGAATGCAGCTTGTATATGATAAAGATAATTACTGCCGAGCCCAGGCTGGAAAGGGCGAGCATAATTATCAGTGTCCTGATATCCAGGTCCATGTTTCCACCTTACTCCGTTTTTATTACAAAATACCCTGACTTCACCAAAACCATATCTACTATTTTGACTGTCGTAGTTTCATCTTCAAATACTTTTCACTCAATTACAAATCGCCGGGCCTCTATCCTATCGATAATCCCCTGTTTCAAAGGCATTTCCGATAAACCGTCCTAAACTGTAATAGGCGCGATCAGTCGCGGCAAACAAAAACGGCTGGATCCTCCCCATGTCCGCTTCTCCATTTTCAGAAAGCTTTTTGGGATCCACCATCACATCGACAATTTCCCCTATGAACTGGGTATGGAGCCCGATCTCATGATAGTGGATCAGCCTGCATTCGATTATCAGCGGGAATTCTTTCACGTATGGAGCGTGTACTTTTTTGGAACCGACCGGCGTCAGTCCGGTCACCTGGAATTTGTCCGTGTCTTTTCCGGATGAAGAACCTATGAAATCAGCTTCCTTCAGGTACTCCAGCGAAGGTATGTTCACGGTAAAGGCCTGGGAATCGATCAAGTTTTGATAGGTATAGGTTGCTTTCCTTAGTGCTACCGAAACAGCGGGAGGAATGCTGCAGCATATCCCAGCCCAGGAAGCAGTCATTACGTTCGGTTTATTATCCTTGTCATAAGAGCCTATGCACCATACCGGTGAAGGACATGCCAGTGTTTTCGCGCCTAATGATTTTTTCATGGGATCACCTCATTTTTTCATTCAGGTCTGATAATGACCATACTTCTCCCGGCGGGAAGCGGAAGACATCATTCCTATCTCCATCAGTATCCTTTGGATATTATGCCAGTACAAGCAATCACGGTTCACAGGCCAAAACTCCTATGCCACCCCGAAACGAACCAGCGCTTCCCACAGCAGATAAACCGCGAAGCCAGCCAGCACAACTCCCAAAACTCGCATCATATACAGGTAGAGTCTGCCCTCCAGGAAAGCTCGGAACCGGCCGACAACTAATGCAATGAGAATCTTTGAACCTAAAAGAAAGACATAAAACGAGAGAATAAACAACCATGGAGCAACCGGATCACTCTGCAGTGTCTCCAAAATCATGGGAACCCCTACCGTGGCCCAGAACAAGTAAGGATGAGGATTCAGGGCATTTACAACCGCCCCTTTCCGTATGGATTTGGGCTGCAGTTGAGACACATTGACCTGAACCGGCCCGACTGTAAGAGTTTCGTAGGCAAGGCAGGAAACGTAGAGACCTCCCACAACAGCAATAATCCCCAGGACAGTATCAAGGTTGGAAAGCTTATTCAAAACAAAAAAGGCTGCCAGGACAATCGGTACGTCTGTCAAAAGGGGAGCAGCCGCCACTTTCGCTCCTTCAAAAGTATTATGCTGGAGCGTCTGGGTTATGACTAATGTCAAAAGAGGACCAGGCGCGAGACCAGCCGACAATCCAAACATAATACCCACCAATATTGCCGACAACAAATCCGCCACCTCCCGGGGAAATCATTCATCCAAAGCAGCGCGGACCTGGATCGCCAGGTCACGGGATGTGAAAGGTTTCTGCAGAAATCGGATACCTTCTCCCAGCACTCCCCGGTCGGCTATGACATCGGCGGTGTATCCCGACATGAAAAGCAGCCTGAGTTCCGGAAAGTCCGGCATAATCTGATCCGCCAGTTCCCGGCCGTTCATCTGGGGCATGACAACATCAGTGATGAGGAGATCCAGCTTATCACCGTAATTCCTGGCCAATTCAACGGCTTCCTTCGGATTGGAAGCGGCCAGAACCTTGTAACCCAAATTCCCCAGTATTCTCTGACTAAGTTTCAGGATCTGCTCTTCGTCTTCCACTATCAGGACGCTCTCCCCCCTTCCCTTTGGGATTTCCCTTTCCGATTTATCCAGTGATTCCGTGATTTCACCCTCATGTTTTGGCAGGTATATCCTGAAGGTCGTCCCCTGACCTGGTTCGCTGCAGGCCTCAATGTGGCCACTGTTCTGTTTCACAATGCCAAAAACAGTAGCCAGACCCAGGCCGCTCCCCTCACCTACTGCTTTGGTTGTAAAATATGGTTCAAAAACCTGGGCCAGGGTATCACTGCCCATTCCGCAACCATCGTCAGAAATCGAAAGGAGTGCGAAATCACCGGGCACCAGATCCGGGTGTTCCCGGCAAAACTCTTCATCCAGGGAAACACTTTCTGTCGAGATTACAACTCTCCCTACATCACTGATGGCATCCCGGGAGTTAACCATCATGTTGGCAAGAATCTGATCGATCTGCGATGGATCCATCTTTACCTGCCATAAGCTCTTAGCCGGTGTCCAGACAAGGTCTATATCCTCTCCGATCAGGCTCCTGAGCATCCTCAGCATGTTCTCTATAGTCTCATTTAAATCGAGGATTTCTGGGGCAATCGTCTGGCGGCTGGCAAAAGCAAGCAGCTGAGCAATGGTGGAGGTGGAACGCCGGGAGGCATTGAATACTTCGAGCAGATCATCTCTGAGTGGGTCCCCCTCTGCGATTCTCTCCAAAGCCATTTCCGAGTAGCCCATAACTACGCTGAGGGTATTGTTCAGATCATGGGCCACGCCTCCAGCCAGGCGGCCTACTGCCTCCATCTTCTGAGATTTAACATATCTCTCTTCCAGTTCTTTCTGTTCAGTGATATCCCTGGAAACAGACAACAGTTCCAACACCTTGCCTTCTGGATCGCGGACAGGAGAAACCTTCACACTCCACCACTTGGGGGTACCCTTATTGGTCGGGCAGAAGCCCTCAAAAAAACCGAATTCTCCTTCCCTGGCCAACTCGACGGCTTTCCTCGCTTTCTGGTTATCTTCACCCTCCCAGAAATCAATCCAGGATTTGTTGAGAAACGATTCTATATCTTCAATTTCCAACAGCTCCTGCCCTCCATTGCTCATGAACTTCAAGTTGCCCTCGAGGTCCAGAATCTTGATACAGTCCAGGCTGCTTTCGATGATCGACCGACTGAATTCCTCACTTTTCCGCAGTTGATTAGATTTTTCCAGAACATCTTCCATCACATTCAAAGCGGCTCTTTCGGACTTCTCCAGTTCTGCCGCATATTGCCTGCTTTCAGCTTCCAACTTCTTCAATTCTTCGGCATTATCAATTAACTCCTGGTTCGCCGCCCTCAACTGCTGCTCATTTGCTGAAAGCTGCTGGTTCGCCGCCCTCAATTGCTGCTCGTTCGCTGAAAGCTGCTGGTTCGCCGCCCTCAATTGCTGCTCATTCGCTGAAAGCTGCTGGTTCGCCGCCCTCAATTGCTGATTAGACATTTTAACTTCACGGGTGCGATCCCGCACTTTTTTTTCCAGGTTTTTCTTGTGATCCAGCAATTCCTTTTCAAGCCTTCTCAACTCGGTCACTTCGTAAGCAATCAGGCTGACATTTCCAGTTTCCGCATCGAGGTTCCCCCCATCGGCAAAACCGGCGGCAAATGGAGCAGCCACAAAAAGGAAGCTCCTTCCAGGGGTGTCACTGCCCTTTTTGTCTGCTGCTGCGAATACGAATTCCTGCCGAACAATCCTCGAAGATCCCTCCGTAACAAGTGTTTGAAACTTCTTTCTGTAAGAGCTGTCGAGAAAATCTCCTAAATACTCTCCCGCCAGCGACTCCAGGGGTTTGTTAACAATCCTGGCAAATGCCTCATTGCAGTAAAGAGTCACCCCCCCCGCGGTAACAATGGCCACCCCTTCGCTCATCTGTTCAATCAGCAACCGGTATGTCGTTTCGGCAGATGAAAGTGAAAATACCTGTTCTCCCTTCTGGGATTCCACAATGATAGCATCCACCTCTCCCATCTGGATCGCTCTCAATGTTTCTTCCAGCTCTTTAATCCTGTCCTGCTGAGAATTGTTTTGTTCTTTCAGCGATTCTTCCCGCCTGGTCATCATCTCCCCTTATTTCCTGATATCCAACCCTATCAACACCCGGTCTTCATCGGCCATATCCCCAATGATTTTTCGCAAGGGTAAGGGTAATAGTTTCAACAGGGTAGGAGCGGCAATAATCTGCGCTTTTCTCGCCTCTTCCGGATTCTGGAAAAGATCAATGACCTTGAGTTCATACCTGCCCGCTAGAAAGGTTTCACATAATTCCTTCACCTTTTTAATGGACAGCCTTGATTTAGGACTCATTCCGGTCACGTAGAGTTCCAGCACATATTTCAGCGAATCTTCTTCTTTTACCATAGCCTCATACTGGCTGTCCAAATCATCACTTGATGCCTTCATTTGATTCTCTCTTTTCCGATTGGATATCAAGTCCGACCAACACCCTGTCCTCATTGGAAAGATCACCGATAATCTTTTTCATGGGAGAAGGTAATTGGCGGATAAGCGTTGGAATTGCCAGGATCTGATCGCCTTTACCCAACTGGGGATTCTTCAGAAGGTCCACTATCTCAATCCTGTAATCTCCTTTAAGGTGAGTCTCACATATATTTTTCAGGTTCTTAAATGCGGCAATAGACTTCGGGGACTGTCCCGCTACATATAATCTCAAAATCCAGTTATCATTACTCCCTTCATCTTGCATGCCATTCTCCCTTATTTGGATCTGCTCTCCAGATTCCTTTTTGTAAACACTTCCTTTTGAAGAATTTCCCGCTTTAACTGATCCAATTCATTCATGATGTCGATCTTCTCACTTTTCGCCTGCAGCCGGATCAACTCGACCTGGGCCTCCATAGCCTTTTCCTTGCGTTCAAGTTCCTCTTCCAGGCTATTGATTTTTTCCTGAAGCTTACGGCTATCCTCCTGATCGATCATTTCCTGCATCAAACGAGAAGATCCAGTCAGGACACCCTCTCTCCCAAGATAGACATCCTTCAACTTCACCCCTTTTGATGTAATCATGAATTCCCGGATCTGGTTCGAGTTTGCCATCCCTCGGGACTTCAAGACATAGAGTCCTCGATTTCTTTCTCCCCTGGTCTCAATATCCCGCAGTAACAACCAAGTATCCATTAATGAAGATATATTGACACTGGTCGACGCTTCCGCTTCGGAAGAGCCTGTCAGGGATGTGAAATACCCGGTTATTTTATTTGCTTTAATGAAATCTATCAGCCGTATCAACATGGTCTTAGCTTCAATTTCATCATCATTGGAAAGATAGGCATTGATGGGATCTATGATGATTAAATCCGGTTCATGTTTTCCCATCAATTTGTGTAACGCTGTCAGGTGGGCCTCCAGACCAAAAAGGGAAACCCGGGCAGAATGAAAAATTAATTGTTTCTTTTCCACCCACTTGCCAAGATTCATACCGATTGATTTCATATTTCTGATTATTTGCCTGCTGGATTCCTCGAAACTCAAATACAAAACCTTTTCACCGCGTTTACAGGCGCCATCAGCCATGTGTCCGCATAGGCTGGTTTTCCCGGTACCAGATGTACCGGAAATCAATATACTGCTTCCTCTAAAAAAGCCCTTACCACCAAGCATTGCATCCATTTCAGGCACACCCGAAGAGATTCGTTCCTCGGACACATCATGGTCCAGGGCCAGGGAAGTAATGGGCATTACGGCGAATCCGTCATCATCAATAAGAAAAGGGAACTCGCTGGTTTCGTGTTTTGTACCCCGATATTTCACGATGCGCAATCGCCTGGTATAGACGCGGTCCTGCTCTTCATGACTAAGAGAGATCACACAATCAGAGACGTATTCTTCCAACCCGTGACGGGTCAGGCCTATTTCTCCCTTTTCGCCGGTTATGATGGCAGAGACACCCTTTGCTTTAAGCCACCTGAACAAGCGTCTCAACTCAGCGCGAAGAATTGTCTGGTCAGTGAACCCAGTGAAAAGAGCTTCCAGGGTATCAAGCACAACCCGCTTTGCGCCGACAGTCTCAATGGCGTTGTTCAAGCGCACAAATAATCCGTCCAGGTTATATTCACCGGCTTCTTCGATCTCACTGCGTTCAATATGGACATAGTCCACGAATATTCTTTTATCTTCTATCATTTTTTGGAGATCGAAACCAAGGGAGGCCACATTTTGAATAAGCTCTTCCTCTGTTTCCTCGAAAGCCATAAAAACACCTGGTTCATCGTATTCAATTACACCGTTAACAAGAAATTCCAATGACAGAAGAGTTTTTCCAGTTCCCGCGGATCCGGTTATCAGGGTTGGCCTTCCCTGGGGGAGTCCTCCGTTGGTTATCTCATCCAGACCCTTTATACCGGTAGCTACTTTAGGCAGGTTGATGCGCACCTCGTCAGCAGGCTTGTCTTTCATTTTCCACCCCCGTTCCATTCAAAATGACATCGCTTCGGTTTGACACCTTAAAATCACAGCTGAATCCCTCTGGCATGATGTCTACAATCTGGCGATATTGTCTCGATCCCAGTCAAATCCATATTACAAAAGCCCCCTATAAATAACAACTATAAATCTATTTCCTCATCAGCCGCTTTTTCCCTCTTACCTGTATCGTCTTCCGGAATATATTTGCTCAGCAGATCATTCATCCAAAGCATTCCGGACATTGATCCCCAGATCCCTTAAGGCAAAAGGGTTCTGCATGAAACGAATCCCCTCTCCCAGCCCCCCCCCGGCCGGCTATGAACTCGGTGGTGTACCCTGACATGGAAAACACCCTTAAGTTCGAGGGAAATTATCGAAGCTGATCAGCCAGTTCACTTCCGTTCATCTCCGGCATGACAACATCGGCAATCAAAAGGTCGATCTTCCCCCCGTAAGAGCCGAGGAACCACAAATTGCGGAACAGGTTAAAAATATGAGACAAAACCAATTATTACTGAAAATTCATACTCCTATAAGTCCACCTGTGATAGATTAACCTGACTAGTTGCCGGTGATTAGTGAGCCATGTGCTCGCGGGCAATCTTGCTTTTCGTTAGCCGCAGCCTGCGAAAATCAAGGATTAAATCAAATTGTATTGTTAGGAACCAGTCCGAATTCCATTGAAAATTTGGAATCGCGGGACGTTCCTCAAGTAAAGGCTACAAAGGCGATAGTAAATGGGATACCAGGATTCTTCAATTAACAGGGCAGCCATTATCCTCCTCTGTCTTTTTGGAGGCTTTTACTCCTTGATCCTCACTTCAAACATACCGGAAATCCGAGCTGAATCCTCATCAGCTGAAGGCGAGATCCAGCAACTCATCGACCGCTCCACTCAATTGTTTTCGGTGCAGCAGGAAACCTCTGTACAGCTCGCGGAAGAGGCGATAGAAAAGGCGAAGGATATCGGCAATAAAGCATTGGAGGTTGAAGCCTTGAATAACCTGGCCCTTTTATATTATCGCCAGAGCAAGATGGAAACCGCGGAAGCAGTGCTGCGTAACGCGATCGAAATCGGCCAGGAAAACGGTTACATGAGAGGGGCCGGCATCGCCCTGAATCGACTGGGCAATGTCCTCTGGTTTCTTGAAAAAAGGCTGGAGGCCAAGACTTGTTTTGACCGTGCCCTTGTAATCCACTCGGACCTGGGTGACTGGAGGGAAATAAGCAGGACCAAGAACAACCTGGCCAATGCCTACCGCTACTGGGATGACTATCCACGGGCTATTGAACTTTTTCTCGAAGCCCGGGAAGGATATCAGAAAGTGGACTACCAGGAAGGAACCGCCTGGCTCAGCTATTCACTCGGCATCCTCCACAAAAAACTGGAAGATTACGACAGCGCGCTGGAGGCAATTGAATCAGCTTTGGAAATATACACGGTTATGGCCCAAAAAGATGGCAGCTATAACGGTGTCATGATCTGCTACGGGCAGCTGGGAGACATTTACAACCTTACCGGGAAACCAGAGCTGGGTCTCGAATATCACCGCCGAGCTCTTCGGCTTCGTGAACAGTCCGGGAACAAAGTTGCCATCGCGGATGGTATCAGCGGGGTTGCGGAATCCTTCTTTTACCTGGGAGATTTCAAGCAGGCTCTGGAATATTTCGTCCAGTCCCAGGAAATGCGTGACGCAATCGGTATCAAAGACGGCACCGCGACCAACATGAAATTCATAGCTGAAATATATCGGGATACGGGGAATTATGACCTGGCACTGGAACATTTCAATCGTGGGCTGGCCGCGGCCCGTGAGTTGAGCGACCGGGATACTGAAAGCGAAATCCTGGAGATGACGGCTGACCTGTACGCCCAGCAGGGCCGTTACAAGGAAGCCTGGAATTCTTTCCAGGAACACCGGACTGCCCAGGACCAGGTGCTGAACGCGAAGATCTCAAAAAGTGTCGCGTCCCTGCAGCTTCAGCATGAAATCGAAATTCAGACCACGGAAAATGAACGCCTGCAGGGGGAAAACAGGATCAAGGACCTGCAATTGGGACGATCCCGAACTCAGTCCATACTGCTTATCGTAATCATCATTTTCACGGTTTCAGGAGCCCTTTTCCTCTTCTACCTTCACCGGAAGCAACTGCAGATCAAAACCCTGCAAGGCCTTATCCCTATCTGCTCCCACTGCAAAAGCGTAAGAACCGACAGTGGTTTTTACGAACAGCTGGAAACCTATATTTCCACCCACACCGATGCCCAGTTCAGCCATGGAATCTGCCCGGATTGCTACCAGAAATACTACTCCGAAGAACTGGAAGACTCTCCTCAAACTAGAGACCTCAAGTAGCTTCCCGGCGCCCAATATTTTCCGGCCTCAACTGGCAGGGCTCCCATATAAAATAAATTCACGGGCGAACTCACCGGGAGTTATCAGCTCATCAACGTTTTTTTACACTGGTGACTGGAAAAGGGAGGTTAAATCCATGAAAAAGCAAGGATTGAATCGGCGCGTTTTTCTAGGCGGAGCTCTGGCGGTTTCAGCCACGATGCTGAACAACAGAAGGGTAGAGGGATCCAATGACCGGATCAGCATAGGGATAATCGGGTGCGGCAGGAGGGCACAGGACAGCCTGCTGAAAGACATACTGCTTTTCAGGGAGGATACCAATGTAGAGGTTGTTGCCGTTTGCGACACCTGGAAACAGATGCGCGAAGCCGCGGCCGCCCAGATCGGGGACTCAACAGGGGGGAAGCCTCAGCAATTCACCCGTTACCAGGACCTCCTGGCCCTGGATAATGTGGACGCGGTAGTCATCGCCACCCCGGAACACCAGCACTGCACCCAGTTGATCGCCGCGGTTGAAGCCGGCAAGGATGCCTACGTGGAAAAGCCCCTGGGCATGACCATGGAAGAGATCAACCGGGCCTATGATGTTGTCACGAAACATAAGGCCATCGTCCAGAACGGAACCCAGATCCGCAGCCTGCCTCAAGCCCTGTCCGCACGGACATTTGTGACCGGCGGAGGCCTGGGACGCATCCTGAAGGCGGAGCAGTCGCGAAACGGAAAGAAGCCCTACTGGTATGACTATGCTTCCCGCCAGATCAGTGCCTCGGATGTCGACTGGGAGGGATTCCTGATGATGAGGGAGAAAAGGCCGTTTGACCCGAAACAGTACGCCGGATGGTACGGCTACCGGGAATTCTGCCTGGGGCCCCATACTACCCAGGGACTCCACTTCGTCGACCTGGTGCATTACGTGACCAGGGTCGGCTGTCCGAGATACGCCACGGCTCATTTTTCCCAGGTGGAATACAGGGACGGATTCACGGTTCCCGACAGTATCGAGATGGTTCTGGAATACCCGGAAGGGTGGAGCCTCCGCTACGGACAGTTTTTCGGGAACAGCGGCGGACGCTACCTCAACATCTACGGAACACGAGGCACCCTGGACGCCTCCGACTGGAGCTGGGACGGCATATGGCCGCTTGAGGGGAGAGACTCCGACAGTTCAGACCGAATTCCGAACGGTTCGCGGCTGCTTGACTACCCCAGCACTCCTCATATGAAGAACTGGCTGGAGTGCCTGCGGACGCGGGAAGAGCCCAACGCCCCGATTGAAGCCGGATACGCCCATGGGGTGGCCGGACTGCTGGCTGACCTGGCCAACAGCCGGGGCCGCAAGATGATGTTCGACAAGGAGAAGCGCGAGATCAGGGAAGCGTGACCGGCTAAGCCAGGCTTAATGGCTCCCCTGCCCCGTCCTCCCTCAGGATAATGCTTTCTTCAGGGCCTGGAGAACAGAAGTGTTGCAGCTCTTTGACACCTCCGCTTCCGGGACCTTGACATCAAAGGCGTGGAAGGCGCCGGGATATACATGCAGTTCCACCGGTACCCCCGCCGCAATCAGGCGGCCGGCGAAAAGGATATCCTCCTCTGCCAGCAGGTCTATGTCCCCAACAGCAATAAACGTGGGAGGAAGACCAGCCAGGGCGACAGCCCGGGCGGGAGCGGCGTAAACTGAAACACCGTCCTTTCCCGGTTCCTCCCCCAGGTAGGATTTCCAGCCGAAATGGTTGTTGTGCCGGGTCCAGAACAGGGTATCCGGCAGGGTTTCACTGGCCTGGGCGGTGTTCCGGTCGTCCAGCATCGGGTAAAGCAGAAGCTGACAGCAAACCTTCATCTCTTCCCGGTCCCGGGCCAGGAGGGCCAGTCCGGCGGCCAAACCGCCCCCGGCACTGCCTCCGCCAATTGCAATTCGTGTTTTGTCTACACCAATTTCATCGGCCCTCTCAAAAATCCATTTAAGCGCGGCATAGCAATCCTCCAGGGGCGCAGGATACGGATGTTCCGGGGCCAGCCGGTAATCCACTGAGACAGCGACGCATCCGATCTCCTTTACAATCTCCCCGATCCGAATATCGGCCTGTTCAGGAATGCCTGAAACGTAACCCCCGCCATGGATCCATAACAATCCCGGAAGCGGATCCTCCCGGCTTTCAGGTTCGCAGATCCGGATCCTGACATCAGGCTCTCCCATGGGTCCGGAAATTTCAAGATCCCTGAATCTCAGCCCTTTCGGTATCGGGAGGGCTTTGGCCATCTCCCGGGTTTCCTGGTTAAACATCTTGCGAAGCCTGACTATATTATCCAGCCGAAAACTGATTTCTGGAAAAGCTTTCAAAGCCGGTTCAAGCTCGGGATCAAGATTAGCTATTTTTTTCATCTAAATTTTCCTTTACCTGGTGTCCCAATTTCATTATGCCTTACCGGGATAATAAGCAACGGACCAGTTATGCTTTTATAATAATCCGGAATAGGTCAGGAATTCAGGAAATGACAGGAAATAGGTGATTAACAAAATCATTTGATAGATAATGCCAAGGTTATTCATATTGAAGCAACGCGGCACTTAACCCGGATTTGCATTCCAGGGAATAGTTACGGCCCTGGTGAACTGAAAGAATAATTCATTTGTCCCAAAAGCAGAAAGCGATAATCCTTATTTTCCTGACAGCCCTGCTCTGGAGCAGCGGCGGATTCCTCATAAAATCTGTTGATTTGAATCCCATCTCTATTGCCGGCTACCGCAGTTTGATATCAGCTGTTTTCCTGTCCCTGTTCCTGCGTGACATCACCAGGAAAAACCTGAGACACGTTATTGCCGGAGCGCTTTTCTATGCGGCCACGGTCATACTCTTTGTTGTATCAAACAAGCTTACTACAGCGGCCAACGTAATCCTGCTGCAGTACTCCGCCCCGATCTGGGCAGCCCTTATCGGGGCATGGTTCCTTAAGGAGAAAGTGAAACTGCTGGACTGGGTTTTCATTTTCACCATGATGAGCGGGATCTTTTTGTTTTTCATGGATGAACTCACATTCAATGGGAGATGGGGAAATATCCTTGCACTATTGAGCGGAGTCGGTTTCGCGGGCACTGTTATTTTCATGCGCAGGCTTAAGGATTCATCCCCCCTGCTGATGATCACCCTGGGCAACCTTTTCGCGGCATTATTCTGCCTGCCCTTTTCGGTTTCCGTCACGCGGATTGGTGAGCACCTGCCCCTGCTCCTGGTCCTGGGAGTATTCCAGCTGGGGCTGCCCTACATCCTTTACGGCATAGCCATTAAATCAGTGCACGCGGTTGAAGCTACCCTTATAGCGAGTATTGAGGCAATCCTGAATCCTCTCTGGGTCTTCATTCTTTTAAGTGAAAAACCGGGATTCTGGTCTATTACCGGAGGGATTATAGTTTTTACCACCGTTACGGCATATGGGGTTCTCTCGGCGTCAAAAAAAAGCGAACCCAGATCGCCGTAAGCGGATTATTCAAAATTCTCCGCCATGCCCTGACTGCCGGTTTCATACCAGCTGAAAATTTAAAAGCATCCTCCTTATTTCTGAAGGGCTGTTGGATGCCCGGGGTTTTATCTGAATAAATATTTTTAACCATTGCAGAGAATCATCTAGGCGTGCGGCGACAGTAAAAGGCGTATTTCGAAGCAGCTGCTCAGCGTTCCCCCTGCATGGTAAAGGAAGAGACATACCGAGGCTGATCAGTTTTTCATATCTGCCGGGCGCAATTAATCCGGCCCCACTGTCAGGAACCGGAACACGCGGCGCAGAGATTCCCTGTACTCAGGGTGGTTATATGGTTAGTGCAAAACCATTTGTTACATCTTGTGCATTTTCTGGAATGATCAGCACAGGCCCAGTTTCCGCATTTACTGCAGGCGTGGGCGACATTATGCTCTTCACAGATTATACAGCGGTACACGGTCCACTTTTCTTTTTCCTCAGACATTTCACGCTCCTGTTCAGCAGGAAATAATCCTTGGTTGACATCACCTTTCAATCCCTGGTTTTCAGGCCTCCGGCACTCCAGGGATTATGGTGGATGGCAGCCGGGGAAATAATGCCCCCGGCTGCCATCCAACCTTATCCATATTCCTGGAACGGACTAGAATTTCAGGATGTTATCCCAGCCTTTGCGGTACTTGGGTCTCCTGATGAATGGATCTGCTTCAGGAGCATTGGTGGCCCGCATGTTTTTGTAGTCCCACTCGATCTTCTTACCGGTACGGTAGGCCACATTGCCGAGATGGTTGGCCTCGGTTGTCCAGCCGGAATACTGGAAATTCGAGCCGGGTACCGGGCCATTTCCTTTAGCGTAGTCAACCCATTCATTGTAATGGCCGGGTGAGCGGCGATAGACCGGCGGAGGCATCTCGAAGTCCTTGAATTTCTCCTCCGGAAGCAGCTTCCAGTCTCTGCCACCCACAAGTTTGCCTCTTTCGCCGATGAAAACGTTGGCGCGGTCGCCCCAATCCTCTGTCCATCCCGGAGGACGGCTGTCTCCCTGGTGCCAGACGAGTTTGAGAGCCGGCTGGGAGCCAACGGCGGCATACTCATATGTTGCTTTAAGGGTGGCGGGCGCCAGTTCCTTATGGGCCGGACCATTGGGGGAAACGGCTTCGACAGTCAACGGCACCAGTATTTTCCTGCCCATTTCATCTGTCTGCCAGATATCCAGCACGGTGTAGGGCACGTCATTGTCGTGACTGCCCAGATCGCTCATGGTTCCGTTGGCAAAATCCCACCACCGGTACCAGCGGGGGCCGGGGAAATAGGTGGCATGGTAGGGACGCCAGGGGGCTGGTCCCAGCCACAGGTCCCAACTGAAATGATCGGGAACCGGCATTTCTTCCTTAAACCTGTCTACGATCTGTTCGCCTTCGTAGAATCCGAAGCGTTCATCATATTTTTTTGCGGATTCGGCGTCCTGGAGTCCCCAGGCTCTGCCTGCCCAGACATGGACTTCACGAACCTTGCCAATAACTCCGGTGTCCAGAATTTCCTTGACTGTACGCCGCCTTTCGGATGCATGGCCCTGGTTTCCCATCTGTGTTGACAGATGGGGATACTTGGCCGCAGTCTCCCTTATCAAGCGGGTTTCCTGTATGTTGTAAGCAAGCGGCTTCTCGCAGTAAACGTGTTTACCATGGGTAAGAGCCAGGTAAGTGGCAATAGCATGGGTCTGCTCCGCTACTGAAACCACTACGGCATCAAAATCATCAGGGCTGTCAAAGACCCGCCGCATGTCTTTGTAGGTCTTGGCCTTGGGAAATCGGGCTGACGCGGAGTTCAGGTAATTCTGATCCACGTCGCAGAGAACGGTGACATTCTCATCAGGATGCGGTCCTGCTCCAGGCTCTGGCGGACGAGTTGATCGTTCATCTCCCGGGAGGATGAGCAATCCTCTCATGTTGGCGTTGGCCCGGCCTCCGGCACCGATAAACGCAATGTCCAGTTTACTGTTAAGATTCTGGCCACGCAGAATCGCCGGCGCTCCGGTGGCCACAACACCGGCAGCCAGGGCACCTCCGACAAATTCACGGCGGTTTATCTGATTGCGGTTTGTTTTCTTGGTTTGATCCATATTCCTGCTCCTTTCCAGGCGATTTCCGCCCGGATAATCCCGAAACTGAACTGTAATCCAGTTTCATCGCTTACATGGTCTTACTCCCTTAAAGCCCTCCAAGGTTTCCCCTCCTGTCTTAAATTACAATCTACAGTCCCGGAAATGTCAATGTCCTTATTGATTTATGATTAAATGCTTCGTTTTGTGAATGTCCTTATTGATTTATGATTAAATGCTTCGTTTGTGATTTGCGCGTTTAATTCAGGATACTTTCATCCTTATCAAAAATGAACGGCACAGGCAGCTTGACCAACTTCAGAAATCCCCGGCCAGGGTACAATCAAGCTTGGAAAAACAGTATTTAACAGGGCTGGCCGCGGCGAAATTCACCTGGTTTAAGTTCCCTCTGATTAAAAACATTACAGCGCTTCTTTATCCTTTGGGAATTATCATTTTTGGAAATTTGGAACTTTCAATCATTTTCAATGTATAAAACCGGAGATGAAAAATTTCAGTGAGAGGCTGGTTTATAAGGGGCACCGGCCATGTTTTTACTACAAATACGCGATGGTAATGGCAGTGTGCAGCGGATTCGGGACAAAACCTGCTAATCAATATATGAGAGATATATTTACATCATTTGGCTTTAATGTATCTGATGTGTATAGAGACAAATACAGAGCAGACTATCAGTATTATAAGGACAAGACTGAACACCCCTATACCGGAAGCATTAATCCCTTTAAAAAATTCGCGTCAAAACGCGCGGTTGAAAAATTCTCAAAGGAAATCAGCGAAAACAGATTATGAATAACAATTCCCCTTACAGCTTCCTTCTCATTTCAGTTATCGGCCTGATGATGATTTCCGGTTTTTCCATCGGGCAAGACCGGGACATTAACTCTCCCCAAAAAACAGTTATTTATCGTGTTGCGGAATATCCGGATAATCCGGAATTGTTAAAAGCCAGTCTTACGCTCCCGGCGCCGACCAAAGACGAGAATACTGTTCTCTCTCTCAGGGGAACGCAGCTGAATATCAAACCGCAGGTAATCAATGTCAGATGCAGAGACAACGCCCTCTCCCTGAATGAGAAAGGCCAATGGATCCTCCCAGAAGGCTGCAGGGAAATCACCTGGCAGATTGAATTAGCGGCGGTTGAACCTTTCAGCATTGAAATAGCCAGGCAGCAGAGTGTCCTGGTTAAATCGGATCCTTCCTGGATTCTACTAAGCGAATTCTCATTCCTTCCCAGGCTTGAATCAGGCGATTATTCCGCGGTAATCGAGTTCAGCCGGGATCTTGAAGAAAAGTTGGTTTCCTTCCTGGATAGAGACCGGAAAAACAGGAGAATTATATCTGGAGGCAACGGACCGATTTTTCTTGTTTTCGGACTGGAAACTGTAACCCACGACTCACCCTCAGGCATCACACTCAGCTACCTGGCAGATGACAAGGAGTCTGGCCGGGAAATTAACAGCTTTTATCCCAGCCATTTACAATCAATCGAATATATCCATTCTCTTTTCAGTTACCCTGAAGACCGGGAGTTCAATTTCAATGTCATATGGCTGGGTCTCAACCGGGAAGGAGGCCTGGGCGGAGCCGCGGGTAACCGCTCCTTCCTTATCAACTATCCTCGCGAAAACGGCAGGCTGCTCAAAGACAAATTCATCTGGGCCATGATGACAGCTTTTCATGAGCAGTTCCATGTGCTGTATTATGGGACAGGCGCATCCCAGCCGACCTGGGCCAATGAGAGCCTGGCCCAGTATTACGCGCTTAAATCACTCGGGAAGGCAGGCTTTCCTACCAGTATCACCAGGCCCGTGCGGGAGCGTTTCCTAAATCCGGAAAGAAAAATCAAAACAGGGCTGGCGGAAGCCAACCGACGCTTCGAATCTGACAATGACTTTTCAGTCTACCACCTCTTTTATGACCAGGGCTCCACATTCTGGTTTCAACTGGATAACCTGATCAGTAAAAGCACTTCCGGGGAAAAGGACCTGGATGATTTCATCGGACTCTTTTCAAAAATGGTCTTTCCGGAAGATGGGACGCTGCCGGCGGAGTTCCTGGAACTCCTGGAATCGAACGGGGTGGAGAACATTCATAACCTGTGTGAAAAATATCTGTAAATCTGAATTCCGGATTTCACCGAACAGAACCTCGACAGCCTGTTATAGATGGGACAGCATCACTTTGAAGGCCACTGAGAAGACCACGGACCAGGTGACGTTAACCATTGTTCCGGCAAGATAATAGAAGGAATTCCGCTCCATATCCTCTTTCCGCACAATGGCCTTGGCCGCAAAAACAATGGCCAGGGCCGTGTAGGCCTCCAGGAGAATAAATGTCAAGATCAGAATGTTTTCACTCTTTCCTATTATCCGGCCGGTTCTGATGATCTTTTCTTTGTCCGATCCCTGACTGGAGTCTGCCTCTTCACCTTCTTTATCAAAAGGCACGAACCTTTTCACAACTGTCCCACTGGTAATGAGAAGCAGTAGATAACCAAGGAAAACTACGGCAGTTTCTTCCCAGAATGACATTTAAGATCCCTTCTAAACCGTGAACCCACCAGAAACAATATTAAAAAAAGCGTTAAGCCTTTTTTCAGCTTCGTTCACACTATGCCACTGCCCACTCTTCAGGGCAAGCGAAACAGCCTGCTGGGAGATGCCCAGGCATTCAGAAATCTCCCTCTGTTTATATCCCTGCCTGTACTTTTTAATGATTCTCAATTGATGAAGGGACCATTCGTTTTTCCTGGCAATGAGTAAATTCAAGTATCCTTCCAGCAACAGGTCTCGCCCATCTTTGAAAACTGAAACATTAACCGCCAGGTTCCTGCTTTTTTTCAAGGCAGCCATCTGGACTGCCGCGTTGTGAAACGCGGGACCGTCCATCAGTGATACATCCCCTTTATCCAGAGCCGTATCAATAATCCCCGAGGCAACAGCGAAACGAATTCGTACAGGTAGAAGCCCCTCTACTATCCCTGACAAAACCTGGTAAAAATTGGAATGGAGACTAAGTACAATCCCAATTTCATCCTTTCCCTTTAATATCTTCATCCCCGCGAAAATTGAATCCCGGTACCGGGTGTTAATCTCATCGCACAGATTCATCATTCGATCGTGGAATTCGGCCGGAGATGTAATTCTCCTGGAATCTATAACATCACCAATTATTACTGTCCAGGAATCATTAGCCGTAATCATGACCCAGCCCCCTATGACCTCAGCAAATACAAACCTAAATTATTGTTTATTCATAAAACAATATAATAACATTGTTAATTTAAAAATCCAATATTTTTCTCCAAGGCCGGAATCAATGCCGACTGCTTCGCGGGCCTATCCCGTAAACAAACCGAAGAGCTGGATTACGATTCAGATAAAAAAACTTTCCAGCTTCTTTTCAAACTCTTCAGGGACTTCACAAAAAAAGCCATTCAACCGGGGATGTAAGGTCATCAGGTTCTGTCCCCGCAGCCGATTCACATGATCGCCCAGTGCCGATAAATCTCTTTTGCTGAAATTATATTCCGGCAGGCGCAGTTCCTCCATGAATACAGATAAATCATGATCGTTCCCCAACTGGTCATTGATCAAATCAAGCTGTTCGCTGTTTGTTTTAAAACATCCGGGATGCAAAAGCCACAGGAAATCAAGCTGGTAGTACAGGCGTTTCATAAGTTTTCGAAGCGAGTGTAACTTCTCCGCCTGCTTATCTGCCGGTAATTCCAGGAAGCGCGTATGGCTCTCCAGGTAATTACAGCCTATTTCGTGGATAATCATATCCAATGTAACTTCACAGGCACTGGCATCAATTAATCCAGACTTCATTCCTGAAAAGCATTTACTGACAGATCCGTAAAGCTTTTCCGCATCAAAACTGCCGCTAATCAAACCCAGGTTCTTATGCCTCAGTTTTTTCCCGGTGCTCTTCATTTGTTTTTCAGAAACAAGCCCGCTTCCAGCCAGGTAATCTTCAAAAAGACCTACATTGACATATGACTCGCGCAGGGGAGAAAGTATTCGGCCGAACCGCCTGATATTCTTCCTGGCCTTGCCCTTTATTTTCCCGGCAATTTGCGGATAAAAACGAAGCAGCGCCCTTAAACGTTTGAATGACTTGCGAAGTTCATGCACTGCCAGGTCTGGAGAAATACTTTCAGCGGTGCAATAGTATTCAACTTTTCCCAGCTGTCGAACAATTGCATCGGCTAATTTTGCACCAGCATCATATTCCATATTAATAATCCCGGCAGTAAAATCTCCTTTGCCCGGCTTACTCCAGGCTCACAGCGATTTAAGAAGGCATCCCCTGGAGGACAGTTGATCTATCAGCTCATTCAGTCGCAAGCAAAACTTGTCCGTCCTTTCATCAGGTACTGTACCAAAATGAATCAGCCAAATGGCAGAGTTCAGTTTATGCTTTCTTCCTCAAATTGCATAAGTCCTGAATACAATCTCTCCACTGTGTGAATTATGAACCGAAAAAGTTGACAGTTCTTCCCCTTTCGACGAGAGATACACCACCACCTTGATCGAATCCGGAAGGTATCCCGGCTGCTTGATCCTGATCACTTCCACCGCATGCAGAGATGAAGCCAGCAAACCAAAAACCAGGGGAAACAGAAATTTTTACTAAGCATAAGTGTACTTTTCCTGTTCATCCTCCCCGACTCAGGATCACTATTCAATCCCGGTAAGGGCTTCAAATTCAACTTTTATTTCATCCAGCTTCTCCGGCATTTCTTCGGCCAGATTATTCTGCTGTCCCGGATCAGCATTGATATCGTAGAGCTGGTATTCCGGATACAGCCCTGTCTCGATATTCACATTAGTATTAACCGGATTGCCTTCATAGGGGGGAATCATCATGTAATCTCCGGAGCGGAAAGCAATTCTCCGGCTGGCTTCGAGCACCAGGTTCCCGCGCCCGGTTCCCGATCGTCCCAGGAGAGCGTCGAGGATATCCTGGCTGTCAGGGCCTGTATTTTCAATCCCCAGATAAGCCGCCAGGGAAGCCATCAAATCGATCTGGCAAACCAGGGCGTCTGAAATCCCGGGTTCAATCTGTCCGGGCCACCAGGTTACAAAAGGTACGTTAGTGCCGGCGTTAAAGAGGCTGTACTTTCCTCCCCTGTAGGGACCTGATGGAGTATGGTCGCCTACTTTCTCGACAGCGTCATCATAGTATCCGTCATTCAGGACAGGCCCGTTATCGCTTGAGAAAACAACAAGCGTGTTTTCATCCAGGTTCAGTTCTTTCAGCTTGGCCATAACCTGTCCGACACACCAGTCCGCTTCGGCTATGGCGTCACCACGCGGTCCCATACCGGTAGTGCCCGCAAACCTGGGATGGGGAGTTCGGGGCACATGGGGCTGCTGCAAGGCATAATAAAGGAAGAAGGTTTCATCCTTGTTTTCTTCAATATATTTCAGGGCCCGGTTCAGGAAATTATCAGCCATATCCTCATCAATCCACATGGCTGATTTGCCGCCCTTCTGGTATCCGATCCGGGGAATGCCGTTCCACACGCTGTGGTTATGGCCGTGATGCCATCGCAACTTCAACATTTCCGGATTATCTTTCCCCGTGGGCTCCCCCTCAAAATTTTCCTTGTAACTCACCAGCAGGGGATCCTCGGGGGTCAACCCGGCCACACTATGGTTCTCAACATAAACGGTGGGCACCCGGTCATTGGTGGCCGCCATTACATAGGAATATTCAAATCCCACAGCATTGGGGGTCAGCTCAATCGGCTTGTTCCAGTCCACCTGGCCATCTCCAATCCCCAGGTGCCATTTCCCTATAACCGCGGTTTTGTATCCATTTTCCGCCAGCATCTTCGGCAGTGTCGGCTGCTGGGGATCGATCAGCAGCGGCGCGTCTCCCGCCAGGATCGCGGCTCTCTGGTTGCGCCAGGGATATTGTCCTGTCAGCATCGCGTAACGACTGGGTGTGCAGGTCGCGGAAGTACAGTATCCACTTGTAAACCGCAGGCCTTCTGCGGCCAGATGGTCTATGTTGGGAGTCTGCAAAGTACCTGTGCCATAGGCGCTCACATCACCGTATCCCAGGTCATCCATGTAAATAATCACCAGGTTGGGATTGACCGGGACTGACGGAGCCGCAGGTCCCGAACATCCAGCCAATAACAGGGCAAACAACAAAAGAATAATGCTGCTGAGGATATGATTTCTTTTCATACCCTAATAGTAATAGCAGTTACCTGTCCCGGCAAGGGTTGTATGAATCCGGATCAGGCCGGATTGACGTAATACTGTAGATTATGCGCGATCGGTGATGGGTGAAGGAATGAGTGAAATACGAGTCCAGCCGTCGCATTGTGCGAATCATGCAGGAAAGAAACTTTGGGAAGTGAAAAAGTCCGAACCAGTTATATTTACGCGCCCAGGGACCGATTTTGACTATCTTCATCCTTTGGATTGCGGACCCGGTATATAACGCCGGAGGCGTGTCCGCTAATAGCCCCGGTTGACGACGAACCGAAGGTTCAGAGGAGCCTGGGGTATGGAGATCCCTCCCAACCTTTTCCAGCTCTGGAAGAGCGAGATGATTCTCCGAAATATCGTTATTTCCTCACCTCATACGTTGTTGAGTAAGAGGGGATCAATGACTCATTCTTTTACGCAGAATCTACAACACGTAATTTTCAGTACGATCGATACATCATGGGAGAAAGACCTTTATTCCTATATTGGAGGCATCTTGAAAAGGATCGACTGTAAATTACTTACTGCCGGAGGTATACCTGATCATATCCATTTATTGACATCAATTAGCAAAAACCTGACTATCCCTGAAGTTGTCAGGAAAATTAAATCATCGTCAACAAACTGGGTGAGGAAAAATATCCGGAATAAAAGAGGCTTAGCCCGGCAGAATGGTTATGCGGCATTTTCGGTTAGCAATTCAAAGGTCGATCAGGTGCAAAACTACATCACGAATCAGCACTATCATCACAAAAAGATAAGTTTTGAGGAAGAATTAAAACTATTTCTCGATAAACACAGAATTCCATATGATGAGAGATACTTGAAGGGCTGATATTGCTGGCTCTTCTGCCTAAATTCCAGGGCTTGGGTTGTGTTGTTATGAAATGCGAGATCATAAAAGGAACCGTGGCAATCTATCACCACTTCGAACATCTCACATTTTGTATCTCACTCCTCACTCATCACTCCTCACTTCTGAGTTCATAACGATTAAACCGGAGTCAGGCCTTCACTGCCACGGCTATCATGCGGTTATTCATGAATCCATAATCACCCTTCAAATGGTGAGCAGAAAAATTCTTGAGGATGCTGATATCCGCAAATTCCGACCGAGAAACCAGATCTCGAAGGCTGTTATCATCGTAGAGCCTTATTGAATAGCTTTCGTCCCGCACCAGGCCTTTTCCTTTGCTCATTACCATTTCCCTGGTGTTGAGAGAATCCTCCTTCATTTCCCGCTGCCGGCAGACTACGATATCATCACCGGTTTCATGCCAGGATGTGGAACTGAAAGTATCCCTTACGAAGTCCCCGTCAGCGACGTCTATAAGCAGCCTTCCGCCCGGAACAAGTACCCGCCTGGCCTCATTGACGATCAAGCTGTCTGCTTCAGCATCGCTGATATATCCCAGCGAGTTCCCCAGAATACAGACAACATCAAAACTCTCTTCCGGCAAGCCGGTATCCCGGGCGTCGCCCTGGATCACCCTGATCCTGATGTCGTTTTTCTTCGCCCTGCCGCGGGCCTTTTCAACCAGGGTATGGGAATAGTCAAAAAGGGTACAGTTCTCATATCCCCGGGAACAAAATTCAAATGTATGCCGGCCCTGCCCCCCGCACAGGTCAAGAATTCGGTGCTGGGGATTCAACGACAGCAGTTCGCAGATCAAATCCACTTCCCGGCGGGTAATATTTTCATCACCGACTGAACGAGAATCGGTTATTAGATATATATCGTCAAACAGGGTTTTCCACCAGTCTTTTTTGACCTCTATACTCATATCAAACCAGCTCCGATCCAAACCCGAACAAACCATCAGAGGCAATAATGGCGTGAGAGCCTCCCCAGGGATTCATTCTGGCGATTTCCAGTTCCTCTTCTTCTATCCGGACAACAGCATCCAGTTCACCTGACAGCCACATTCGTTCCAGGGTCAGGCAGTCAGACCACATTTTCCCGCAGTATTTCTCAAGGGCTTTAATCTGTTTCAAGGTTATAAGCCTGGGCCTCAGGGCCAGCCGGATAGGCCCCAGCAGATAGGTAAATTCATTCTCCAGGGCCATTGCCTCCTGGAGCCTGACCGCATCGGTAATTTCATCAATTCCAGCGGACATGATCACATCATTAATCCTTTTTGCCGCTTCACCTACGGGCATGTCAGATTCCAGTACGGCCAGGGGCTGAACTCCTCCTCCGCTGCCTACATTGGTTGGGACGCCCCCGAAACGTCCCATAAAACCGAACAGTCCGTCCGGCCCGGTAAGGCACCGGAAATCTGTCTGCACCTTTTCGATCAGCAGCCCATTCTCATTAAGTACGGGGATCTCCTCGGCCCACAAATCAAGAGGAACCTTTTCCTGGACAATGTAATCTTCACTCCCCAGGGCCAGTCCCACCGCCTCGTCCGCGCTGGTATTCACGCCCCCTACCCGGACACCACGACCGGAATATCCTCTCTCCGGCTTCAATACCAGCCTGTCCCAATTGGACCTGGTCCATTCAACCAGGTCATCCAGGGGCTCGCCGGAAGGACCATCAGTGCGGCGGGGATAAAACTGTCTGGTCCAGGGAGTCCGCTCGACAATCTCTTTATGAAAATTATGCTTGTGGCTGCCGGTGATAATTTCATACATACTTTTGACATTAATCGGCTCTGTCCCCCGGGGATTAATGATCCGCCCCTCCTTAACTGCCTGCATGACCGGTTTGAGACCATGTTTCCGGTGCAGGGAAATCAGCACATCAGTGTTGAAATCCATAAATATTGTTGATACGGGATTCCCTTGCCAGCATACTTTTCCCCTGGAAATTTCCAGTTCCTGCGGAGCCATTAGCCTGCCCGAAATCCCCTCTATCGAGTCAAGATGGCTGGCCAGGTTTTTATTCTCCGTCACATCTTCCAGGGTTTCTTCTTCCGCGATAACAGCAACCAGGCCAGGATTGGATCCCTCCCGGCCGCGGTGGGCGTCTGCAAGCATTTCAACAAAGCCGTTGACCGGGAAAAGCCTGGGGTGATCGAAATCAAGATTGATCCCTGATGGGCGGGCCTTCTCAATTCTCTCCCACACAGCCTTCCCGATTATCTGGGTTATCCTCTGGTAATCCCAGCCTCCCGGGCTTCCCAAATTCCATTCAGAATGATATCCGTTGAATTCTTTCAATTTAGCAAGTACCTTATTTGTCAGTTTTCTCAATAACCCTTAGACGCTGTTCAATCCGGCTGAACGGAATCTCTCCTCCATCCAGCAGATGTTCATGAAACTTCCGCTTTCCCAGTTTGGGCCCATATACCTTCCTCAATTCCCTGATTTCATAGCTGCCCAGGCAGTAGCAGAGCTGATAGCCGGGATTCAGGCGGAACCTGTCAATCTGAACCAATGCTTCCCGTTCAGTAAAGCCCACTTTCTGAAGAAGTTCAGCGGATCCCTCCCTGTCCAGCTTCCCGGTCGCTGTCCCCGCATCAATCTGGCAGCGGGCCGCTCTCCAGAGCCTTCTCCTGAAATCGATTAACCTGTCCTCCGGCTCTATAACATATTCATAATCTGATAAAAGAGTTTCAGCATATGAGGCCCACCCTTCATAAAACAAGGGAGATTCAATCTGCCTCCTCACTGGATTCTCCAGTCTCCGGCGTTTTCTATCCAGGAGATAATGCCCCGGAATGGTCTCATGGGCTGTAAGAAACCGGAATTCTCTGTGCAGTCTCCGGGCATACCGCTCCCCCTCAGACCCATCCCCGCCGGATCTCCCGGTTGTTATATGAAAGTAATCAGTTTCACCATTTTTATCAGCCAGGGAGGCGGCAAAGGAGGCTGAACCGCGGACTGATCTGAGATAGGCAGGTGTTTCGGTTACGCGCAAAGCAGAGTATTGGCTGCTGTCAGCCAGGCCCTGTTTCCTGAAAAAAACCTCTAGCTTTTCAGCCTCACTGCTGTACCGGGAAATAATCCCTTCATTTCCCGGGTTATCCGGGACTATTTTTTCGTAGACTTCCTGCCAGGGAAGATCCGGTTCTATTTCTTTTCCCACGGCTTCAAGGTTTTCCAGGTTTTCATTCCAGTCATCCAGGCCGATCTGGAAAATCTCATCAAGGGACCTCCCACACTTGAAGTGATCCCTCAGGGAGGACTCAATTGTATCTGTGAAAAAATGATCGTCTGGACATGGTTTCACAGACAATAAAAACTTTCTGAATTCCTCGACAGCCCCGGGCGCCCTTTTTGACCAGGCCCCTGGCCTGGATCCCTGACTCATTTCAAGACCCGCCAGTGCCGCACTGCTTTCAAGATATCGCTTACAGTCAGCAATCATCGAAACTGCGTACCCATAATATGACTCCGGGACCCTGACCAGGTTCTCAATGCCCTGGTTTAGAAGGGTCGGAATCGCATCGAGCCTGCTCAAGACGCGTTCAACAAGTTCTTTCGATGATTCCGCCGGTTTATTAAGAGCATGGTCCAGGCCTATAAAAGCTATTTTCAGGTACAAAAGGGGGTTGTTTCGATAGGATTCCCTGGCTTCAAACTCCACAAGGAAACCATCAATATTGGCGATAAGCATTTCCAGGTCTATCCGCTCTTCAAGACCCAGGCCCTCCCGGGATCCAATAGCTGAAAAACCGGCCCGGAAATGCTTCAGTTCATCAATGGCATCCTTGATTGAACCGGCGTCAAGGATATCCAGCCTGTCGTAGTATTTCGCGGCGTCCCAGGCCCTGGGAAGGAAGTGAAATTCATCGCTGGCGCACATCACCGGAAATCTCTTGGCTACGAACGCAAAATACTGCTGTGCGAGCTTGTTCAACATTGGACTCACCGGCTCCGGAATTACTTCAGGATTGACAACCCATTAATTATTGAACCATAAAACCATAAAGGAATCAGTAATTTCCGACGAAACCAATCAATAATACTGCCGGTGGCAGCATCGGTAGCAAACCGGATGGGAAATACCGTTTCTCTGGATGTTCTGCCTGAATTTCCTTTGCCCCTTGCTGTTCCATATCCTGTTGAGCTTTTCATTTTTGGCGTTGCCGATAACCGCTTCAATCTCTTCACAGGCTATGACATCCCCATTGGGCTGAATAAAAAGCACCAGCCACGGCAAGACACATTTATTCCGGTTCAGGGGGAATTCAGGATTGAGGTAGTAGTCCTCGATATCCCTTATTTTGATATCGGGAAAAAAAAGCACAGGCTTACGCAACTTGCCCTGTTTTAGTTCTGTCACCTGTTTCTTCAGGAGTACCGGATCAATTCCAGGGTCCCTGTCCTTTGTGAAGATAGCATGCTGAAGGGTGATACAGCGGGCATGACTTCCCTGAAATCTTTCAACTATTTCTATCAGGCTCCCCTGGTTTTCAGTGTTAATGGGGCAAGCCAGGTTTATATACATCCTGTTATCCCGGTCGAGATCTCTAAAGAGATCCAGGGCGGAAACCTGTTCTTCAAAATTCATGGTGTTCAGGGACATATTGATTTCAATCCGGGCGCCGCTGTTGACAAGAGGTTCAACAAGATCCTTCAGGCCGACACCATTGGTGGTCATGGAAAGCCGGTATCCTTCACCGGAGAGATATCTCACAATCTCAAGAAAATCACTGTTGATTGTAGGCTCACCGCCAAAAAGATGTATCCGGGGTTTTCGCCAGAAAGAACGCCTGATATTTTTCTCAATCAGCTTTATATCCTCTAGGGTCATATCAGGATGGGTGCTTCGCCGGTCTCGAGACTGGAAACAAAACGGGCAGCTGAGGTTACACCGGTAGGTTAGGATCATAAAAACGGCCAGGGGTGGAACCGGACTGTATCCGCCAAACAGCCTCACTAAACCAAGCAACTTCCCGGCGCGCGTATTAATAAAATTCTGCTGTTCTTTCAGGTTCATATCAAATCAGTGATTCTACATATTACGGCACCAGCATTCCAAACTGAAGTCCGCGCTTCCTTTTCTGTCTGGAATACTGCCCTATGCCGTCAGGGGAATCAAGCCGTGAGTCCAATAAATCACTGCTGATCTATGATTGACACTGCTCCAAGCGGCGTTTAACCTCTACCAAAGACAATATTAAGGGATATCTCCTTGTGGCTGCCCCTATATTATTTTCGAAGGAGAGAGTAAATATGAGAAAAAGAATCCTGCTGTTATTTGTTTTCGGATTAATTATTACCGTAGCACCGGTCCTTGCCGACCAGTCTATCGATACTGAAGCAACCCAAAAAATAAAAGAGTACACCACTGATCCCCAGTACCTCACTCCTCTGGTGGACCACCTGCCCGCGTCAGAAAACGTTCCCGCTCCCCATGAGATTCTGGGTTACGTTACCGGAGCTCCCGGGCACATGACTTACTACAGGGATATAGTGGGCTATTACCGGAAACTGGAGGAGGCCAGCGGCAGGGTTAAAATCTTCGAGGTCGGTAAAAGCCACGGAGGCAATACAATGATTGCCGTTGTTGTCGGGAGTGAAGACAGCATCACCAATCTAGACAGATACCGATCCAATACCAGAAAGCTTTCCGATCCCCGAACCTGTGATGAGGCGGAAATGAAACAACTGCTCAAAGAAACCAAACCTATCTACATGCTTACCGGAGGGCTGCATTCACCGGAAACCGGAAGCCCGGAAATGCTCATGGAGATGGCCTTCCGCCTGGTGGTTGAAGAGAGCCCCATGATCCAGGAAATCAGGGATAACGTGATAACAGTTATCATCCCGGTCCTGGAAACTGACGGCTGGAACCGGCAGGTGGACTGGTACTACCGCCACACCAAAAAATTCGGGGAAGATGAGTGGGACGACATACCGCGCACATCTCCTCCATTCTGGGGAAAATACACCGTTCATGACAATAACCGTGACGGCATAATGCTGAGCCAGCCTTTATCCAAAAACATGAACAAGACCTTTTTCATGTTTCATCCGCAGGTTGTGCATGACCTGCACGAAAGCATTCCCATTCTCTATATCAGTACCGGCACCGGTCCTTACTACCCGGAGCTGAGCCCGATTGTACGGAATGAATGGCAATGGCTGGCCTTCAATGAAGTCACCCGCATGACCAGCCTGGGTGTGCCCGGCGTCTGGACCTGGGGTTTCTTTACCGGCTGGTTTCCGGGTTACGGAGCCTGGCCGGGAAATAACCACAACGCCATCAGCCGCTTCTATGAGACTTTCGGCAATGCCGGGGCCAACACCTATGAGAGGATCATCAGCCAGACTCCCGGTGAGGGACGGACTTCCGAGGAATGGTACCGGCCCCTTCCGCCGCCGGCCAAGACACTCTGGAGCCTGAGAAACAACACCAATATAATGCAGAGCGCCTGCCTGGTGGCCCTGGAATTCACAGCCCGCCACCGGGATACAATTCTTGAGAATTTCTGGAAGAAAGGACACAACTCCATATTGAAGGGTGAGTCGGAAAAGCCATATGCCTGGATCATTCCATCGGAACAGGATGATCCGCTGGCCGCCCGCCGCATGCTGGATATTTTCAGGATGCACGGCATCGAGATTCAACAACTGACTGAAGATTTTTCAGTGGATGAGACCGGCTATCCTGCCGGAAGCCTGGTTGTGCGGATGGACCAGCCTTACCGCAATTTTGCCAAAACCCTGCTTGAAAAGCAGGAATGGCCGGGAAAAAGCACAACCCGTCCCTATGACGCGACAACCTGGACCATCAGCTTGATGCTGGGAGTCGAGACTTCCTGTATTGAAGATGAATCCATACTGCAGGCGCCCATGCGGATGCTCGACAACGATCCGTTCAAGGGGGAACTGAAGGAAGTCTCATCCCCATCGCACCTGGTGATCCCGCCCCAGGGAAATGCGACCCTGGTTGCCGTCCTGGCCCTTCAGGGAGAAGATATCAGGATTGCAGACGAGGATATTGAAACGGAAGAGCGCATCATCCCTGCCGGCAGCCTGGTTCTCGGTGCTGAATCCAGAAGCAAAATCGAGAAGCTCTGCAGTGAATCAGGGATCAAAGCTATCGCGGTTAACCGGGAGATCCCTGCCACCCGCAAGCTGGCCCTGCCCAGGCTGGGGCTTTATTCCGCCTGGTTCACAACCCAGGACCCCGGATGGGCCCGCTATGCCCTGGACGCCGCCGGGATTCCCTGGACCTGGATTACCAAAGAACGGGTTCGCCAAGGCGGGCTGAACAGTGAATTCGATGTAATAATTGTTCCCCACCATGGAGGACGAACCAGCGGACTCTCATTCCTGCGCGGTATCGACAACCGTCACAGCCCTCTCGACTATAAACGGACCGAGGAATTTCAGTTCCTCGGCTCCCCGGTGGAATCAGACGATATAACCGGGGGACTGGGATTGGAGGGGATGGCGGAGATCGAAGGATTCGTCAATGAAGGGGGAATCCTGATCACCCTGGGATCGGGAAGCCGTTTGGTCACCGACTTCGGAATGCTTTCCGGCGTGACTGCCAGGTCAGCGTCCGACCTGGTCTGTCCCGGAACCCTGGTTTCCGGCTGGGTAAGGCAGGAGAACAATCCTGTCGTTTACGGGATCAGCGAACATCCGGCTATTTACCAGGGCGGCATGCCGGTATTTGAAGTGGCTAAACACCTTCGTTCGTCTGTTGTAATGCAGTTCGGCACCGAACTTCCCAAGGATGTCATGAACGAGATGAGTGATGAAGACAAAGAAGCACACAAAAATATGCAGAAGCAACACTCATTAAGAATCAGCGGGCTTCTGAAAGGCGAAAAAACACTGGACGGAACAGCCGCGATTGTCGATGCCCCGCTTGGCAAAGGCCGGGTTGTTCTCTTTGCCTTTAATCCTCTCTATCGCTGGATGAGCCAGGCCAGTTTCCCAATGGTATTCAATGCCATACTCAACTGGGATGCTCCGGGAAACCTGGGGAGCCAGCCCAGCCAGGATGGGATGTGAACCAATAAATGAACCGTCAATCAGCGGTCCGGGACCGGGCCGCTGATCACTCCCAAGTCATATTCAAACGAATCTGTGGGCGGGAATTTTCGAAACGCTTCCTGTAAAGACCCGGGAATTCCCCTATCTACTCTTCTTCGGTCAAATCCTCATCGCCAGGATGGTTTTTCTCCATGCAGCTGGGACAGATCCCATGGCTGAATTCCGCGTCCGTATATTTTGAAACATACGCGTCGACCTGGTTCCAGTATCCCTGGTCATCCCTTATTTTCTTACAATATGAACAGATGGGAACGATGCCTTTGAGCGTTTCAATTCTTTTTTGATAAGACGATATGCTCACGTATACAAGAGCTAGAACAACTAGCGTGATCAAAAAACAGATGCCAAGATTGATCAGCAGGGTAGTGAAAATTCGCTTGGTTACCTGGTCTTCGGACTGCTCCACAATAAGATGCCAGCCTAATTCAGATATATAACGGGTATTTATATGAAGAACATCATTTCCGTTTTTATACTTAAAATATTCTTCGTCGAGGGTAAGCACTGAATCCCTGTATTCTGGACTTAATCTCCCGCTGAAGACATTATCTATAGCTTTAGGGAAATCGGATCCCGCAAGCTTAACGTCACCAATCTCATCTATAAAATAAATACTTCTGTCATATTTCTCCTGATACTCCTCAATCAGCTCCCTTACGGCATTGACTGCCAGGCCTACGCCCGCGGCTCCTATATAATTCCCCTGATAGTCCCGCACCTGATAGTTCACAAAAATGGTTGTAGTATCCTCGTTGGCCATATCAGGATCGACATTGATTTCATAATCATCCGTCATCTTCCTGACCCTGAAATACCAGACATCCCGCTCTTCATCGGGGGAGACTTCCTTTAGAATCCCTTCGGCATAATAGTATTTACGGGATTTCTCGGAAACAAAAAAACTGGTGAGGGTTTTGTACTTTGTTTTAATTTCGCTCAGGTATTTAACGATTCTGCCTTCATCGATCTCCCCTGCAATAATCCAGTCCTTTAAAAAAGTGTCATTGGCCATCAACGACGAAATGAAGACAGGGCGGAACAGATCCCTTTGAATTTCGGAATAGATATTGTCGCTTGTCAGCGGCAGGGCTGTGGATGAAATTTCAGAGCGCAGGGATTCAACGGATACATAGTAGCTGGCAAGGCTGGTGATCAGGAAACCAACGATCAGCAGCAGGCTGATAACGGCAATCAGTCTTTTTTCTTTTGTCATATTATAAATAACCAATCGATACAAAAAAAAGGAATGCACAAGAATACATCATCTATATGGTCTTCTATCAGCGATTTATGGACATCTCAAGAAAGCGGTCCGGGAGCAATCCAGATTAAATCCCCGTAATTTTGGGCAAAATACGGCCTGTGATTATCCAGGATTTTTAAATGGGTGCCACGATCTCCCTTTTGAAGAGCCCGGCTTGGTGAACACCTTGAAGCATCAGGGAAAAAAGACCATTTTCCGCTTTTCCTCATCCCATAATTTCAGATGGGGGCAGGATAGGCTTTCCAGGAGCGTGACCGGTCTTTCTATCTGCACCACGGGAACCGAATCGTAACACCTTTTGAGATTGTAATTGGGAATCAACGGATTAAGGTGGTGTATATGGTGGTAACCGATATTACCTGAACACCAGCGCAGTATGGCAGGCATCCGGTAGAAGGAACATCCTTCCATTGAGGCTTTCCACCTGTCCCAGTCCACTCCCCTGGCCCAGTATCCATTGGAAAACTGGTGCTGTACGTAAAACAGCCAGATTCCCGCCGCACCGGCCATCCAGATCACCGGTATCTGTATCAGGAAATAGGTCCACAATCCCATCAACTGGGCTGCCGAAAAGACCAGCGCCAGTATCAGCAGATTTGTGAACATGACGCTTAATATTATTTTTTTACCCGCCCTGCGGTCTGGATACCTGTTGATGATCAGGAACAGGAATAAGCCACCCAGGAAAAACAATACCACTGGATTTCGGTAAAGCCTGTAAAGGCCACGCCTCCATTTCGATAATTTCCTGTATTCGGCTACCGTCAGTGTCCATACATCACCGTATCCCCGCTCATCCAGGTTGGCAAAGGAAACATGATGCCTGAGATGGTTGTACCGCCACTCCGCGAAGTCAGTAAACACGAGTACACCGCAAATGTAGCCAAAAAAGCTGTTGGCTTTCTTCGAGCTGAAAAAGGAACCGTGCGCGCAGTCGTGAAAAAAAATAAAAATCCTGACCAGGAAAGCGGCAGCAGGCACTGCCAGCAGTAATGTCCAAAAATAGGAATATCCCAGCTCGACCGATCTGATCATCAGGTACCAGGTGAACAGGTATAAGAACAATGTCGAAAGCATCTGCCAGGAAGCCTTTCGCACATCGGGATTTCGGAACGGTGCCAACATCCTGTAAATATCAGATATCGAAATGCCGGGATTCCTCCCGTTTGTCGAATTTTCGATCCTGTCTGGATTATCCTCAGTCATAATCATAATCCTTAACGACTGATTCCTGTTTTGGAAGATTCGAGCTTCATTCAATGAAACTCAACAGGAGCAAAAAAACAAGTCTGGAAATGCAGGCTGGATTATCAATTAACAGTATTATCCAGACTACTGTTTATCTTACCAAATTCAGAAAAAATGTCTATTGATTACAAAAACATATGATTCACTTATTTCTGTAATTGATAAGCTTTTGGATGGTACTATTTAAATTAAGCTAAAGTGCATTATCAATAATCCTGCAAAGGAAAAATATGAGAAACATCATGCAAAAAAGGCTCTGGATGGTACTAGGCTTAATATTCTTTTTCTTCATCACTCCCCTGCAGGCCCAGGTCAAATGGGTCACATCGTTCGAAGAGGCCAAAGAGATCGCGGCCAGGGATAACAAGTTCATTGTCATTGATGTCTCTGCTTCCTGGTGCGGTCCCTGCCGGAAGATGGCTCGTGAGGTTTATCCGGATCCGGAGTTCATATCTTTCACTGAAAAAAATGTGTTTATGCTTGTGGATGAGGAAGAAGACAATGAAGGAATTGTCCTGGCCCGGAAGTTCAATGTTCATTCCTTTCCCACAATTCTTGTACTGGATTCCAGGGGGGAGGAGATAGACAGGTTATCCGGCGGCAGAGATACAGAGACGCTGATTGAAGATCTTCAAAATATCTTCACCTATAGTATCCCCAGAAAAGAATTAAACCGGAAAGCTGATAAAAACTTCAGCGATTTTGAATTGCAGAAGGTCGCAGGATTTCGCGCTTTTGACCGCCATGATTTCAAACAGGCTGAGAGGTATTTGAGTAGAGCTGCCAAGCTTGCTGTTGAGGATGATCCGGGAACCCTTTTCTCAATTTACATGTTTCTAAGCCAATGCCAGTTCAAAGAAGAGCATTTTGAAGGGTGTGTAGACAGCCTGGAGAAGATGGAGAAACTATTGCCTCTATCCGCTGAGGTCAACTATGTTGCTCTTCTCAAGGCCAAGGCGTTGGCAAATCTGGAAAGGTATGATGAAGCTTTTGCCATATTAGGGGAATTCATCAAATCCCCCGAGATGAAGAACCTTGCAGATGTCCGTGAAGTCCTGAAAAAACTGCCGGAGGAATATCGAAAAGATCAGGAAACCGTCGAAAAGCAGAACAAAAAAGCAGCAGAACTGGCCGAGAAAAACAAGCTTCAGGAAGCTGAAATCCTTGTAAACAACTCACTGGAACTGGATCCTGAAAACATCGATTCGCTGCTCATCAGTGCCGGGGTCCAAATCGTAATCGCCAGCCGGAATCAAGAAGATCCTGAATCGCCAGAACGGGTAGAAACAGCTTTAAGACAGGCCCGTATGGCCATACGGCTGGCCCCTGGTGATTTTTCGGTCTACAACAAAGCTAAAAGCCTGCATATTTATTCCCCTGCCGGATATATTTTGCCCAAAAATCCCGAGGCGGTAAAGGAGTTCAATAAAGCCGAACAGGATTTTGCCAAGGCCAGATATGAAAATGCAGTACGACATTACCTGAAAGTAATGGAGCTGGAACCCATGTTCAGCTACACCTATCTTCATCTAGGAGACTGCTTCTTCGCGAACAAGCAACTGGAGCAGGCCCTGAAACTATATGAACAGGCCATTGCCCTGTCTCCGCTTAATCCAGCAGGCTACCGGTATGCGGCTGATACATGTGCCAAACTCGGCCAACCTGAGAAATGCAGGGAATACCTGATCGAATCTGTAAAAGCCGATCCTTCTTATCCCACAACCTGGCAGTACATGAACGATTCCAAGTATGGAAAAAACGGGATCGAAAGACACTATCACTTAATTCCTACAAAGCTTCTCCTCTGCCGAAGCGAAGATGACTACGAATCCCTGCTGAGTGACTTGCCCTCCCGGACTCTCCCGGCCTGGCGGGCTTACATCAACAAGAAACTCAGCTATGAGAACCGGGAACGAAAACCCGGAATAATCCACTGGCCATCAGCCGGAGGGGAGCTGGAATGCCTCAGGGAACTGGTAGCCACATGGAGTGCCCTTAAACTGGAAAACTGGGACCTGCACGATGCCGATCTGGATTTCATCCGCCAGGTTTCAATTGATGGTCACCTGGACACGTTTGTCTTCCTTGAGCTCTACACCGAAACATACAGGCCTGAATTTGAGCTGTGGAAGAAAAAGAATGGCAGCAAAATCAACGAATACCTGGAAAATTACATCTTTGATATCCCCCTGTACTCACTGAAGTCCGGACAGAATACCTCTGCCGTAAAAGCTTACAACAAAGGGGTTGACCTTCTTTCTTCAGATTCGGCAGCTGCTATAGCAGAATTCCAGAAAGCCCTGTGGCAGGATCCGTATATGACCCCGGCAATGCAGAATTTAAGCGTTTTGCTGGCCAATGCTGAACAATATCAAGAAGCCATGGAAGTCGCGGAAAGATGGCACCAGGCCTACCCGGATTCGCTGGAGGCCGTGAACCAACTCTCCTATATATATCTGAAACTGGAAGAGTTTGAGAAGGCGGTCACTTTGATCGAAGAGACATTACGTGATGATGCCATGAAAAAAACGACCTCCCCGGATTTGATCAGCAATCTGGAACAGATGCTCCAATTCTGCAAGCAAAGGCTATTACTATGATCAGATAAACTTCCCCATCAGGATTATATTGTCGTACACTCCATTGAGCTTTCGCCCCTTGATCCTCTTTCCCTCGATTTTGAAACCTGCTTTTTTGTATAAATTCACAGCAGGCAGATTGGACTCAAAAACCTCAAGGTCCACTCTTTCGATCCTGTTAATTTGCCGGGCATGTTGTATAGTGACCTCAAGAAGCCGCGCGCCAATGCCCCTTCCTCTCCATGCCTTCAGGACCCCCATAGCCAGTATTCCCGTGTGCCTCATCCCTTCATGGCCGCGGGGGAGGATATCACACCACCCGATCACCAGGTCCCCTTCCAACGCGTAATACTGGGCCAGGTTTCCCTCAACAATTGTCTTCACAAATTCCCTGGTGGATTCAAGCGGAAAACCGGTTGTGGCAGCCAGAAATTTCCTTTCCCTGGCCACAGCATCTACCGCACTGCAAAAAGATTCCACATATTTCATTGAAGCCTGTTGAATAATCATCAATCAGTTCCCTTCAAATAAAGATTAACAAGGTTTCAAATAATTTCACTAAAAAATCCCGGAAGTCGATTCAGAAGCTCCTGTCTTGTGCCGATATCTTTACAAATCTTCACAGAGTTTCTCGCCATTAATGTAATACTTCCACGTCAATTCCCGTCTATAGAAAATAAGAGGAGCATACCTTATTTAAGAAGCTTCAAAAATTAAAAACAAGCCTGGATAACGATCATTCCCACATTTTGTAAGGAGACAAGATGAGAAGATTAAAAAAATCTATTTTAGTAACGGTTTCATTTGCTTTACTTTCATCTGTATTTTTCCAGCCCGTACAGGCCGGACCAAAGGTTAAATGCACCGCAAAAACCGCGGTGATTACGATCGATGGAATCAATCAGGAATGGGAGGGTTCATTAGAAGTAATCGAGGATGAAAACCTGGCCCTGAATGTAATGAGGGATGAACAATTCCTGTACCTCGGTGTTCTTTTCAGCGGCTCCGACCAGCAGAGGCAGGCCATGATCCAGGGATTGACCGTCTGGTTCGACACCGATGGAGGCAAGGATGAAGATTTCGGAATCAGGTTCCCCAAGGGGCTTATGGATTCCGGCTATATGCAGGAAAACGCCGGAGAAGGCAGACCTGACCCCGAAGAGATGGTTCGGGCTGCTGAAGAACAACTGGTCGAAGCCGACTACTTCATGATCCTTGGACCGAAAAAAGAACAACAAACCCCGGTTGAATTTATGGATGCTGCTGATGTTAATGTCCGGGCCACCCTGGAAGAAGGAGTTCTGTTTTACGAACTCAAGATCCCCTTGGCGCGAACCGAGGCCCAGCCATTCGGAATTGGTGTCCGTGAAGGCAAAAAACTGGGTATCGGTTTCACAACTCCCAAGATGGAGAGCCGTCGTCCGCAAATGAGCGGCGGCATGAGCGACCGCGGCGGCATGGGCGGCGGTATGTCCGGCGGCATGGGTGGCGGCATGGGTGGCGGCCGTGGCGGTGGTATGGGCGGTGGCCGTGGCGGTAGAGGCGGAGGTATGGACCGCCCCGAAATGCCGGAGAGACTCAATCTCTGGATACAGGTTGAGGATATCGACAAGGCGCTGGAGAATTAACCGTATCCCTTCTAAACAAACAGCAGAAACAAAATCTAATCCTTCCGTGTTGTAACACGGGAGGATTAGCCGATTCCTCCACAAAAAATAGACATAATGATTTGACCTGTCCAATTCAAAACACGTGGATTATGCTGGTTAAAGAAACCTCAACCGGCACAGAGCCGACATTTGAAAGGACAGGTCAAATCATTATGTCTATTAGCGGACACGCCTCCGGCGTTATATGCCGGGTCCGAAATCCAAATGATGAAGATAGTCAAAATCGGTCCCTGGCCGCGTAAATATCCTTGGTCCGGACTTTTCACTCCCCAAGTTTCTTCCCTGCATGATCCGCCCATGGCGACGGCTGGACTCAGTTCTTTCCTGAAAATCAACCATCCCACCTGAACCTCCTGCTGTATCACCCAACTTCGCACTTCCCCAAGTGCCCTTTCTCCGTCAAACCCATGGAGTTTTTGCCTGCTCTCAAATAGAATGTATGAATTCAGGTGACCGGAATTAATGATTCCAGGCATAACGAGAACCGGCCGTATTCACAGGAATGAATTGCCTGGATCCAAGGAGGGGAGACCCATGAAGATTAAACTATTCTTGATATTGACCTTATTCATCACCATTAATGTTACCGCCACACCTCTCCAGCTGCACCCGGAGAATCCCCACTACTTCAGCTATCAGGGGGAACCGCTGGTCCTCATCGGCTCCGGCGAACACTATGGAGCTGTACTGAACCTTGATTTCGATTACTCGGTCTACCTGGAAACCATGGAGAGAGAGGGGCAGAACCTCACCCGGCTGTTTGTTGGATCCTATGTGGAAAAACCCGGGGCCTTCGGAATTGAGAAGAACACCCTGGCTCCGGCTGAAAACCGCTTTCAGCCTCCCTGGGCGCGAAGCGATGTTCCCGGATACGCCAATGGTGGAAACAAGTTCGACCTGGACCGATGGAATCCTGACTACTTCGAGAGACTGAAAAATTTTATCGGGAAGGCTTCCGATCACGGAATATTCGTAGAAGTGGTTTTGTTTTCATCTATCTACGGAGACGAAAACTGGAGCTGCAATCCTTTCCACCCGTCCAACAACATCAATGGAATCGAACTGGATAACCGAAAAAAATGTAACACGCTCAATAACGGAAAAATCCTGTTATACCAGGAAAAAATGGTTCGGAAGATAGTCAGGGAATTAAATAACTTCGACAATATTTATTTTGAAATCCAGAATGAACCCTGGCCCGACAACCCCGATCCGGCCGGTGTGATCCTGGAGCACCTGCTCGATGATGAGCTTCCCACTCCCTGGCAGAATGATGTAGTGCTGGCCAGCAACGCATCTTTGGAGTGGCAGGCGAAAATCGCGGAATTTATTGTTGACGAGGAAAAAAACCTGGGAAGCAAGCATCTCATTGCCCAGAACTACTGCAATTTCCTTCACCCCCTGCGGGATGTGGATGAAAACATTTCAATACTCAATTTTCATTACGCGATCCCCCAAAGCGTTGATCTCAACCTGGGCTGGAATCGCCCGATTGCCCTGGACGAAACCGGATTCGCCGGTCCCGGGCCCGATGTCTACCGTCGCCAGGCATGGAGGTTTATCATGTCCGGCGGCGCGGTGTTCAACGGACTGGATTATTCATTTTATCCCGGATTCGAAAATGGGACTGGAAAACTGACCGGCCCTGGAGGGGGAGGCCCCGAACTCCGACGGGAACTCGCCGTCTTAAACCAATTTACCGGGAGATTTGACCTGTCAAAAATGCGGCCCGACAAAACAACAGTTATTCATAGCCCTGGATTATTTGTATACCTCTTATCCCGGCCCGGTGAACATTATGCCGCCTACCTGGAAGGAGAAGGACCCGCCAAACTTGTCTTAAATATTCCCTCGGGTGAATACACAGTCCAATGGATAGAAACAAAAAGCGGCAGGGTTTTAAAGGAACAACATCTGGAGCATACGACCGAACTTGCTGAAATAGAATCAACCGATTCTGAGGGAGAAATCGCCCTGGATATCCGACGAAATTAGCAATGCACCGCTCCTGGTTAATATCAGGATGCAACTGGAACCGGCTAATCCAGTCCGGACAGTTCCAGCGGCTATGTCCCGGTTGACGCCGGGACACAAATTATCTAAGGTTCTGCGAAAGATTCAGCTTTACTGTTCAAATGACAGGCCGGCTCCCCCCAGGAATTGTGAACCGGGTCTGTCCACGGGAATATGAAATGATTATCCGAGGCGGAAGATTACGAGCCCTGTCCACGATAGCTGCGCAAAACCGCCTGACAAAAGCCGAAATTCATAATTTTCAAAACAGGCAGCTGCGCAGGCTGGTTACCCGCGCTTACAGCAAGTCAGATTTCTACCGGCAGCTTTTCAAAAGCCATGGACTCAAACCGGATGACATCAGGACTGTCAAACACCTTCCGCTTATACCCCTGACTTCCAAGGATGACTTGCGGGGTACTCCCCTTAAAAACGTACTCACCCTATCAGCCAGACCTGACTGCCTAATCAGGCGTAAAACCAGCGGCTCTTCCGGCAAACCTTTCACAATCTACCGAACCCCGCTTGAGGATCATCTGCTCAACCTTTTTCGTATCAGGGTGCGCCAGGGCTACGGAATGCGAATTTCAGACAATATAGCGACGATCAGGGAATTAAGACTGGTACAAGACAAGTTCAGTATTTTGACCTCGGTGAAAAAAGCCCTCAATCTTTACACAACCACAATAATTGACTGCTACAGTGACGACAGCGAAATCATATCCTCGCTTGAATCGATACAGCCTCAAATCATCACAGGATATCCAAGTACCCTGGCCCGGATTGGCTCCATATTTGAAAACCGAAGAAGGATTGGTATCAGTCCCCGTTTTGTTACCACGGGCGGGGGAGTTATGACTGCTGCCATGCGTCGGAGAATCGAGGATGGTTTCCAGGTCCCGGTTTTTGATTTATATGGTTCCCATGAATTCAACATCCTGGCTTGGGAATGCCCTGATCATCACGGATATCATGTCAGTGAAAACAATGTGATCCTGGAAATCCTCAAGGATGGCCAGCCTGCAGGGCCGGGAGAATCAGGAGAAGTAGTTGCCACAGGCCTCCATACCCTTGCCATGCCATTCATTCGCTACCAGACCGGTGATATCGCCACCAGGGGGCACGAAAACTGTCTCTGCGGCTCATCATTTTCTACCATAGAAAACATCCAGGGCAGGACCATTGATTATTTCAAATTGGCCGGGGGCAAGGTAATGCATCCTTACGAGATAACCGCTCACCTGATAGGCGCGGAGAATTCCTGGATCAGCCAGCACCAGATGGTACAGGAAACCGAAACCGACATCGTTCTGAAAATTAAACCTTGCCTGATTCCTGGGAATGATGATCTGGTCCGCTTACAGCATCTGGGGCAGGAAAAGCTGGGCCGAAACATCGTATTCAGGGTTGAGCTGGTAAACGATTTCAAGCATCAGGCTGGACAAAAATTCAATCCGTATATCAGCCTGGTTAACCAAAATGCGGTTCGAAAGGATTCGGAAGGCTAATCATGGCACCTCCCGGCATAAGAAAAAAATCACACGACTGGCTAAGCGAACATTCAGCTAAACCGCCAGTTCTTATAATCCATGATCCAGTTGAAGCCGGGGCTTTGGGCCTTATGCCGGACAACAGACCCCACTCTGACCTGGAGGACATTTTCCTGTTCAGAGAAAAACCGAATATCAATGAATACTCCAGACAGCACAGGGTCTTTTCAGAGACACTGCGCAGCCACGCGGAAGCGGTGATCTACCTCAAGCATCTTGTTGGCGATGAGGCATCTTTCAGCCAGGCAGCCGATAATCCGAACCAGGTATTTACCCGTGATTCAGTGATCACCTTTCCCTGGATGCCCGATTTCTATATTCCGGCGAGAATGAAAAAACAGCTGCGGCATCCTGAAGTAGCTGCCATGCAATCAGCTTTAGAAAAGCTGGGACTGCGTAAACTTATAGAGCTTCCAGAGGAGATGGTCCTGGAAGGGGGAGATGTTATTCCGTTTTCAGCGGAAGGGGAAAGAGCTTTATTGATCGGATATGGACCGAGAACCAGTATAGAATCCATCCGTTTCCTGGCCGACAACCTGATACCGGAACACCTGGACCAAATCATCGGAATTGAACTCGCCGGATGGAGAATGAATCTGGACGGAGGCCTGGTGCCGGTTACTGAGGACGTTGTTTTATCAGACACTCAAAGCATAGCCAGCTCTTTTATCATGGATCAAAACGGCCGCGGGAAACTTGATATCTTCGGACTCTTCAATGACCTGAAAATTACAGTCATAGAGGTTTCCCGGGAGGAATCAGTCTATTCCCAGGCCTGCAACTGCGTGTGCCTGGGAGAAAGAAAAATTATCTACTATGATCTCTGCCCCAGGGTAAGCGAAATCCTGCGGGAGAAAGGAATCGCGGTCATTCACGTACCCGGATCTGAACTGGTAAAGGGCCGGGGCGGCCCTCGCTGCATGACCAGGCCGGTCTATGCTGAACCTTCTTTTTCCCAGGCTGGTGAGTAGGAATATGGGAATAAAAAACCAGGCTTCTTGCGTTTGCGTTAGAATTCAGATCCTCACTCTTCGATTGGGTTTAAGACTCTTCAGGTATTCTCTTGCCTTTGGACCACAATTGAAAAGCAGATCGAGTACGGACAGGTTTCCGTCGTATGATCCCCAGAGTTGAGGATACTGCTTGTAATCATAATTTTTGAATTCAAGTTCTATTCCCTGGCTGTTAAATAGTTCCGCATCGGTATAAGGTTCGGCCGTCGGACCTGATAAATAAGAACTCGCTCCAACTTCTTCAAGAATTCTCAGGGGGCGACTGCTCTTACATCCTTGAGAAGAGAATTCAGAGGCATAAACAATTCGGGTTTCAATCTTCAGCTTGCCCATTAACCAAATGATAAGGCAAACATTCAATGATGATAACTCTGCCCCTGAGGTATTGATAATCTCCCGAAATTCGGGGAAGTAGTCATCAAAATAGGGGCTTTGTCGATAATTCTCAGTAAGCAGGCTGCAATGGCGCCCAGCCCAGTCGACACTTCGGTCGATTTTCACCTCACTGATCAGCTTGTGTTTTCTTCCATGGATCAGCGGAACCGTCAACCACCGGGTTCCGTGCCTGGTTTTGATTCTGTTCCTGTTACGCCACTTCCTCCCCTGGCCGAACTCGACATCATCATAGATAATAAAAAGGTCCACGTCGTCAATCAGATCAAAATAACCCCGCCAGGGAATGTAGTTGGACTGTATCATTCCGACCTTCATTGTCCCAACCCATTTTTCTTCAAGAGCTCAAAGGCCTGCCCGCATAGAAACAGGCTCCAAAGCTGCCATCCATAGTTCTTCTTCCCATCGAGAGTTTGTCTTACCATGCGCTCACACTCTCTGCAATTGAGATACTGGTGAGAAAAAGCAGAGCTGTCAAATATCTCTCCTGTAAGATCGCGGCAGGTGAAATCCAGAAAATAGGGTTTGAGATCAAGCCTGAGACCCCTCTTTGGCTGTTCCAGGAGATATTCCGGATAAATATCTTTCAGGGCTTCTCGCAACAGCCATTTGGTCTCTCCATCCCTGATCCGGTATTCATCGGGAAGTGCCAGGAGGGAAGCCATGAGATTCGAATCAGCAAATGGATTCAGATAGCTGACACCGAAACATTCTGAAAAAGAACTGTCGATGTAGGCCCATGCCTCCCAGACAGTCCAGAGATCATACTGAATTCGCGCCTTCATCGACAGGACATGCAGAGAATCGGCAGGCGCATGATGATCGACTCCCCGTGGCGGAACCGGGCCCAGAATCCGATCAATCATTTCAGGGGCCGTCACCCGGATTCGCTCCTCATGCCTGGCGGGATCAGAATATTCTTCTCCATACCAACCATAACCCCCGAGAACCTCATCAGCTCCCTGCCCGGTTATTATCAGGCTGCTGCCCCTCCGAGAAATATCCCTATCCATCATGAACCTGACCAAGTGTGAAGGGTGCGCTATGGGAAAACCGATCCCCTCGGATATCAGGGAGCGTCCAACGGCGAACACATCGGCATCATGGAAATCGAAAACCTCCAGGTCCAGGTCAAATTCATTCTCCAACTTCCGCACAACTTCAATCTCTGAGCCGGGACCTTCACCTCTAAGGCTGCAGGTGGCTGTTCGCACCGTGGACTGATGCAGCTGAGACGCCAGCAGCACCAGTGCTGAGGAATCAAGGCCAGCGCTGAGATGAAAGCAGCTGCGATCCAAAGGAATGTCAGCTAACTGGTAGGCGAGAGATGACCTGAGCCGGGGTACCAGGCTGCACTCACCATCCAAAAGGGCCGGCGTTTCCAGCGAGGAACTGCAATACCTGCCCTTCTCAAGGACAACTGTTTCGCCGTTTCTGAGACTGAAGATCCCGGCACAGAAAGTATGCCTGGTAAAGGGACACTGCCTCGCCAGGTATTCTCGAAGGTAGAAAGTATCAGGGAGCAGAGCAATGCCCCGGCGCCCCAACTCCTGAACAAGCTCAAGCCAGGAAGTCGAAGCGGCAAAAAAAATCTCTGACGAATAGTAAAACAGTGGATTCCTTAACAGTGCAGTCCGCTGCAAAACCAACCGGCCATCCGGCAGTAATTCAATTGAAATGCCGGAATCTCCGGCATACCAGGACAAGCCGTCCTTTTCAAAATTGGATTCCTCCGGCTCCCTTTCGCCATACTGATAAAAGAAGTAGGAGTGCATTGTTACTTCCGAATGATTCGTGACTTCTCGCTGAAGCCAATCGATTTCCGCTTACTGGCTTAACTTTGCCTGAATCCAATTATAGAAAAGTTTCATTGATCGTCAACTCGAAAAATCACAGCGCCGAGCAGTCAATCGAGTAGACACCGGCCATCTCAAAAAGCAGAGCCGGCAAACTCTTGGGGACGCGGATTCCAAAGATTTATCTGTGCCCCACTGTTAACCGTTGGCGTTTCATAATATATTTACCTGAATCAGAGATCCTGTCTATGGAGAAACGTTGAAAACCTCAAAGCGAGCGGATTATGTTTGACCAAATAGTCATTCTATCAGGATGGATTCTCAACCTGATAATACTTGCAGGATACCTGCTTGTCGTCCAGTCTTCCCTGAAAGAAAACCGGTTCCGCCCGCTTCTGGTCTCTTCACTCTTGGCCATCCCGTTGATTTACCTGCTCACGGTTCTCCTGTTGTTCCCCTTCGATGCAAAGGTTCTTTTTTTCTCCCTCGTCCTCTCAGTTTTCCTGTTGCTGTTAGCTGGGGTTACCATTCCCTTCGGGAAGAATCCCCTGGCCCGCCGGCTGGCACTCTGGGGGGATGACCTGTTTTACGGAAGAAAGCCGGAAAACGAGTATTCCCAGGAGGAATGGCACATGCGGGTTTAATAACTTTTTGATTTTTCAAACCTGTTGGTTCCAATAAAATTGCCGAATTATTGATAATCGACGCTTATACGCGCAGGAGATTAATTTGAAATTGCCGAAAAACAAGCTGCAAATGCTCTCCAGCTGGTGGAAAGGTTATTCCGCCTACGATGCCGACTCTTGCAGAACCAGACTTGCAGGTCCTGTCGGCGTTCAGATTCAGACTATCAATCGATGCAACGGGACCTGTATCATGTGCCCTTATTCCACATCAGCTCCCAGCCAGACAAAGACTCAAATGGATGATAGTCTTTTCATCCATGTTATCAATCAAATAAAAAAAACCGGCTCCGTTAAAACGTTAGCAATGATGCTTCAGAATGAACCCCTGCTTGATTTAGGCCTGGAACAGCGTATACGACAAGCACGGAGCATCCTTGGTGAAGATGTAATAATCCGTACAGTTACAAACGGAGTTTTGCTGGACAGGCAGCGCACCGATGCCCTGTTAGGCAGCAGCATTAATCAAATATATGTAAGTATCGACGCCTTCACTGCACAAACCTTTGAAAAAATTCGCCGGGGCCTGCCCTTTGAAAGAGTTATCCAGAATACAATGTATCTCTTGAACAAGGCTCCGGAATACGGGGTAACTGTTACAGTGAAGTTCCTCAGGCAGGAGATCAACCAGGAAGAGCAAAAAGACTTTGTCAGATTCTGGAGCTCCAGGGGAGCAAGGGTAAGCATTGACAAGCTCACCAACAGGGCCGGATCAATAGGTGAATACAACAAGCTGAAAGGAAAAAAACTTTCCTTTCAACAGATGCTCTTACATCCGGTACTGAACCGGATGATCCCTTGCTGTCCTTTACCTTTTTCTTCTCTCGGAATTCTTGCGGACGGAAAAGTCGTGTTGTGCTGTCATGACTGGGAGCATAAGGAAATACTTGGAGACTTAGGCTCGGAAAGCCTGGGGGAAATCTGGAATGGCGAAAAAATAAACCGACACAGGAAACTTCTTGTTGAAAAAAGGCCGGATGAAAGCACCACATGCAGGGGCTGCAGCCTTTCCAAAAAATTCTGGGGTGACTGATCTACTCCCGATTAACCGCTCGGATGCCCGGGAGTTAAGAAGCCGGCTGTCGGGTGAGGCTTATGGCCTCGCAAAATTTCCCGGAACTGATCACCTGGGGATCCACGGCCACAGCCCCTCTGAAGTCCATACCTCGTCGAATTGAAACCCTCTTCCGCGAATTCCCTTGACCTGCAATAAACAGGCGTGTAGAGAAAAATAGCTCCTGTTTTGGTACTATTCAATGATCAAAAAGCACTGGACGCAATCTCAACCAATACAAAGGAGATACGAATGAGCAAAACTACTGAAAACCTGAAAGCGGCTTTTGCAGGGGAATCCGAAGCCCGCAATAAATACACCTTTTTCGCCAAGGTCGCCCGTAAAGAAGGCTATAACTATATCGCCAGAATATTTGAGGAAACCGCGGAAAACGAAATGCGTCATGCCAATGATCATTTCAAAATGCTGAATGGCCTCGGTGATACCGCCGCTAACCTGAAAGAAGCCATGGATGGTGAAAATTATGAAACAGTAACCATGTATCCCACTTTTGCCAAAGAGGCGGAGGAGGAAGGGAACATGGAAGCGGCCCTGCTTTTCACCCAGATCGGTAAAGTCGAAGCCGAACACCGGGAAAGATACAAGCGGCTTCTCGAAATGGTGGAAAACGGTACCGTGTATAAGCGCGAAGAGCCAATCAAATGGAAATGCTCCCTCTGCGGATGCACCTATATCGGGACTGAGCCTCCGCCGAAATGCCCCTGCTGCAGCCACCCGACCAAATATTTCGAACCGGCTGATATGGACCTTTAAAACCCTCTCCCGGCCGCGCATTCAAGACCGCGGCCGGGACCCTGACCCTGCCGGCAATAGTTTATGAACACTGTAAAACCATTAAATGATAAAGAACTCAACGCCGCAATCAAGGCTCTTGCCGACTGGACTATACAGGATGACGCCCTGCGGGCTGTTTATCACTTTCAATCATTTCGTGACGCCGTTACATTTCTTGTAGGAATAGGCTTTGAGGCGGAAAAAATGGATCACCATCCTGAAATTACCCATACATACAAAAAAGTCAAAGTCACACTCACTACCCATGAAGCCGGGAACAAAGTCACGGGAAAAGATATCCAGCTGGCTAGTATTATTCAGCATCTTGCTGATCAGTATCCAAAATAGTTTTTTCATACTCCCAGGAACTGATATATACTCCTGTGGAATTTCATCAAGGCCCTTTAAGTTCACCACTTCTGCTGTAACGAGATAAAATGCAAACATTGGCTCGCAAAATCAATGACGCATCATTTGCAGTCGCTCTAAAAGCTTCCGGTGTCTTTCTTATTTATTCAGCAACGGTTCTTTTTTCTTCATTCTTCACTTTCGAACCATCCAGCACCCCACTGTTCTGGCCCGCCAACGCCATTATCCTGGTAATAATGATTTATTCTGCCCCGTCCCGGGCACTGATATACCTCGCGTCTGCCTGCCTCAGCTATTTTTTATATCTTTTTTATTATGATGACTTCGGGTTCCGGCCTTCCATTCTTTTGACCTGCGCCAATTTGATTGAAGTTCTTTCCGGATATGCCTTGATACATTTTTTCGGAACCAAACCTCTACAGTTCACCCGCCTAAAAAGCTCGGTCGAACTGATAATATTCGGGAGTTTACTGACATCGGCCACAGGGGCCACAGCGGGAACAATTCTCATGTATAACATATGGGAAGCGCCTGTCATGACAAACTGGTTCATCTGGTTTGCCACCGCCTCCATAGGATATTTGATGGTGCTTCCTCTCCTGATCTCCTGGACGACCCAGGAAAAGGAAAAGCTAACCCCCAAAAGGCTCTTTGAAAGTATATTTATAATTTCATTCTGCGGGTTGACGTCCTGTCTAATTTTTTTCGCGGGGAATAATGCCCCACTAGTCTATCCTTATGTTGTTTTTCCGGTATTGCTTATATCAGCAATCAGGTTTGATATGAGAATCACATCTATTGCTTTCCTGGTTTTTCTGACTTTATCCTCCATAGGAAGCTCGCAAGGATTAGGCCCTTTTGCAATGGGGGATTTTTACCGGGAAATCGTTTTAATCAGGTTTAACCTATTCTGCGCTGTAACAATTATCACCGTTATAATTGTTTCTGCTTTAAAAAACGAACACAAAATGGCGGTTTCAGAGCTACAGGATGCCCTGCGTGAAATCAAAACCCTTAGCGGGTTCATACCTATTTGCTCCCACTGTAAAAATATTCGGGATGATTCAGGCTATTGGAACCAGCTGGAAGCCTATATCCTCAAACATTCTGACGCTCAGCTATCTCATGGTATCTGCCCCTCATGTATGGATAAATACTACGGAGAAAAAGTAATGAACTCTGAAGAAACAGGGAATAAAACAGGGGAGTGATCCCTTTCTATATACAGAAGCTATCCCCTTTCCAACAGCGACATTCTTTGCCGTGGAATTTTAATTCAAGTATGAATCTATTGAATCCTTGGTAAAAACACCCGCCTCTATCAGGATGCAACCTGCAGGATGCGGTGAATCAGTTCACTGCGGCTGTTAACCCCGGCCTTCTGGTATACGTTATAAAGATGATTTTTGACAGTACTGAAGGAGATACAGAGGATATCTTCAATCTCCTTATTGCTCTTCCCGGCCATTACCTGCTGAATAATCTCCCGTTCCCGTTTAGAGATGCCGAATTTTCCACAAAATTCCGTCAGCTTCTCTTCATAGCCTTCGGTTATTTCTATTTCAGGATTTCCCTTTTCGTAAAAATACCTCAGCCACAGAAGCGGGCACAGGTTGATAAGCAGGAGCATTACCGGATCGTAATAATTATGAATGTCTGAACGAAACAGGTAAAAGTCAAGGTGGGCAAGCGCAAACAGGCTGTAACCAACAAGAAATATCCAGCAAAAGGACCTGACAGAATTCAGATCCCGGCCTTTTCCTACGGGATAAAACAATCCTGAAACAAGAATACCCAGGATAATAAGGATCATTGAAAAGATCCATGCCGCATGAACCAGGTAAAAAACCCGCCACTGTGTATCCCTGAAAAGCAGAAGCAGTCCATAGACGGATGCCGCCGCAAAAAGGATAACCCAGACCCCCAGCATCCGGCCCCCGGCTTTCGACAGCACCCTGCCCTTAAGACGTTCCACCAGCCTGCAGAGACTCAGGGTTATTGCAAACTCCGCGCAAAAAACCCCCAAAAGCAGCAATGAAGCCAAAACCGGAGATTCCATTACCAGGGAAGGATCATTTTTGACTACATTTGTACGGGCATACTGGTAACAAAAATCGACGATATTCAGTCCGTTGAAACTGAGGATATAGGCCAGGAGTGTAACCAGAAAAGGCCGGCGCAACCTTCTCCAGGCCCCGAAGACGTAGAGAAACACCGCTGTCCCGGCTAAAAGGTTTATTACTAGGGCAAAAATTATCAGGTGACTCATAAAAACCGCTAACCATATTTCATACACCCCCGCGGCCAACTGTCAAGCACAATTATCCCTTGCGCCGTTTCCTCTCCATTCTTCATGGGAATAATTTCCCATTCTGAAAAATGAGACTTATTTCCCATTTACCGACCGGCTTCGCAGGCCTAGACTGATCAGGAAAAACCAATCTCAATTAAATCATGAAAGAAGAGGAGGCGGGAATAATGAACAGTAACCTCAGGAAGAGCTTAATAATTTTTACGGCAATATTAATTTCAGCGAACCTGGCCGTTACGGCCCAGGATTCCGGAATCACGCGGGACATTCTGAGGGCAGCTTCCATACCGATACTCTCGATAAATCCTGATTCCGGCGATCAGGACCTGGAATTCCTGGATGATTTCATCGGGGATGCCCCGATAGTTGTACTCGGTGAAAGCCAGCACCTGATGAGTGAGCAGTACCTGTTCAAACACAGGGTCACCAGGTACCTGGTTGAGAATATGGGTTTTCGCCATATTGCAATTGAGGACAGCTATCCCGGGACAATTGCCATTGATGACTACCTCAAAGGCGCTGATATCTCTCCGGCAAAGGCCCTTGAAAAAACCGGGGCCTGGTATTTATGGGACACCGAAGAAATGCTTTCCTTTATCAATTGGCTAAGGCCGCACAACGATCAGTCGCCGAATGGGGAAAAAGTCACCTACACCGGAATCGATATCGAAGATCCCTGGCCGGGAATCGAACATCTTCTGCGGTATTTCTCCGGGGTCGACAAAGAATTCGCGCGGTATCTTGAAAACCGCCAATCGCTGCTCGCGGTTTTCGATCAGCCTATCTGGTTCATCATTAAGAACAAGTATGCTGAACTATCTAAGGATGAAATCTCGGATATAGGCTCCACCCTGGAAGAGACCGGGAAACAACTGCAAAGCCATCATGATACCTACCTGGCTGAGAGCGGGAAGAAACGGTACAGGGATTGTGTCGAGGTCGTCAAGAACCTGAAGAAAGCCCACCTGTACTTCATTGAACTCCAGACCATAGGTGACAGTGAGGTGGGAATCAGGGAAAAAACAATGTTTCAGAATATCGTCAGGATAGTAGAAGAAGGCCGACCAGAAGAAAAAATTATCGTATGGGTTCATAACGCCCACGCGGCCAAGAGTCCCGTCGCCCTGCTTGGCACCAGCAACCGCGACACCGAAGAAATGAAACTGCTTGGTTATATGCTGGCCGAAAAATATGGAGACCGGGTTGTCTCCATAGGCATGGCCTCACCGGGAGACAAAAATACCAAATCCGACTTTCAGCCGCAGCCGGACGTGCTGGACCATCTATTGGCGGAAACCGGCCTCGAATTCTATTTCCTCAATATCGCAGCCCTGGAATCGCCGGAAAACGGCAAAAATCTGTTGGACTCATCCTGGAAACTTACGGCAGATCAGGGCGGACACCTGTTACTGAATCCCGCCGCATCCTTCGAAGGCATCTTTTTCATAAAGCATGTAACGGGGGCGAGGCATTCCTCAAAATCTGCCGAAAGAATGAAAACATTGTTTTAAAATTACACTCATCCCATAGTCAGCCATGAACCCTTTGATGCCCTCCAAAATTCAGTCATACGCATGGTTAAACCTTTTCCTGATTCGGCGAGCATTGAATTCAGGTTCCGGCAGGATGAAAAAAATCTATCCTGCCGGCGCCGGGAGATCACGTTAATCCTGCTGTTTAGGCTTCCTCTGTCACTTACACCTCTATAGAGAAAAAATTTCGTCCATTATTATATTCCCTAAAAACCTTAATCATAGGAAATTATTTGTATATCTGGCAACTTAGGTTCTACTCTTGTTTCTGGAGGGAATAAAGAGCTGGGCCCGCTTCAGTACACTGCACGAAAAAAGAAAAAAACCGGCTGCCAGGAGCAGTTCGGCCAGCTCCTGGTCGCGCCAGGATATCAACTGCCCTGATACAGGAAAGCCTTTGGAAGACATCGCCCCTCCCAGGTGGAATGAAAATTCAAAATACAGGTAAATAAAAAATGCTGGCATGAAATAAGTGCTTATATACCAAACTGGAACAGCATTCCTCCATTGGGGTCTTCCTGATATCCGGACAAATAACCATCCGGCTGCACCCGCCAGGCCGGTCAGGACATACCCCAGGTGCAGGAAAGGCTGGACTGCCGACAGGTTATGAATGGTCAGTTCCTTCTGGAGATTATGGCAGAAAAAAATCCCCGGGCTTTCCAGTCTCAATATCCTCTGTCCCCAACTGATCTCCTCGGCACATACCAGCGCGAGACCCAGGCTGAGTACCAGTAATATCAGGGATAAACCCCTTTTGTTTTCCTGGAAGTACCTCTTTGATGCAACCAGGAAAAATGCAGCGGCAAAGAGATATAAAAACACCTGAGCAATCTCAAAGAAACCGTCTTCTTTGACAAGGGTACAATAGAAGACAGGCGAAGAAAATTTGATTGGGAAAAAAATCGAAATAAAAAAAACCGGAAATATTAATACTGAAATTTTGGAAATATTCTTTATCATTCTCTGCAAGATTCCTGTTAACTGCCACGATTCGTTGTCCTCATCATCTTCCGGGAAACTCAAACCCGCAGCAAGCACAGCCGCAATCCCCTTCCTGGAACACCTGAAACAAATCCTCCGGGCCAGTAATTCATACTGGTTCCTCTTCTTTCACGGCTTCGATAATCTTTCGGTAACATATCCCGGCAAAATAACCGGCCCAGGTCACAATTCCAAGATACTTCAGTCCGTCCTCGGCCAGTATCCTGTAATTCCCGTCAATATATCTCTCAATCTCATGTGCCCCCATGTCAATAAGAACAGACAGGCCCCAACAACCGAATACAGCCAGCAGCAGGAAGTATTCGGTCTTCAGCAGCTGCTTTCTGAAAACTACCCCGCCAATAAAAAACAAAAAAACATAGGCTGCATATGAATGGATCTCCTGCAGGCCTAAATAGGCCTTAAACAGGCACTCATGAAACATAAAAAAATCATCTGCCAGAAGAATCGAAGTCAACACCGCGGAATAAAGGAGAAAAGGTAAAAAATCCCTTTCCTTGTTCAATCGCCATAAAACAAAACTGGAGAAAAAAAGGATGGCCGCGCAGGCCGCGAAAAACAGCACCCCCAGGTTGGATATCACTCCGGCCAGGGGATGGAGTCCCCCCAGGACCTGGGGTTCGCGCATGAAATAATGAACAGCGACCCCCCGGTCCAGATGCCTTACCAGTACCGCTGCCAGGCAAAGAACAGGAAAAAAATACAGGAAAGCCAGGAAAGTCAACATTTTAATTAACTTTGTATTCACTTAATAAATCCTCAATTAACTGAATCTTTATACCAAAAATGTCTGCCTGGTTTTAGCCAGGTCTAACCCATACATCTTGAACTGGGGAAGATCATTGCCCAAAAATCCAGGGAATACAAACTGCTCTCACCGGCGAGGAGCTGAATCCTATCAATCAACTATCGTGCAGAACAGCCTGTCCTCACCGGATAAATAACGCGGAAGTAAGAATACCCATGAAAACCTTCCAAAGCAAAATTATCACCTCACTGGATCTTTTTATGTTTTCATAGTCATGAATCATCAGTTGAATCGCGTCAAAATAAAAGGGAGCAGAGTTGACCTATGACAGATCCGTCAGAATCAAAAATCCCGCTTTCAAAAAAATTGGCCTACTCATTCCCGGCATTTTCCCTGGCTGTAGTGGGCATCCCGGTCTATGTTTACATACCGAAGTTTTATACCGATGTAGTCGGAATCAACATCATCCTTCTAGGTTACATACTGCTCAGCGTTCGGGTATTTGACGCCCTGACAGACCCGATCCTGGGATACATTTCGGACCGAACTCGTTCCAGGATGGGCCGAAGGCGTCCTTACATAGCATGGGGTTCGATATTTGTAGCTCTTTCCATGTATTTTCTTTTTAATCCCCCCAACGCTTCCCCCTCCCAGGAAACCGTCTGGTTCATGGTTTTTATATATGTGCTTTTTCTAAGCTGGACAGTTGTTACTGTCCCTTATGAGGCGCTCGGTCCCGAAATAACCTTTGATTACAATGAACGCACCACTATTTTCGGGATAAGGGACGGCCTGCTCATAGTCGGCACCCTGGCCGCCGCGAGTGCGCCAGTGGCCGTGGAGTGGATTTTCAGCCTCTCGAATGATCCGGGCGGTGAGAGGCTCAAATTTTTCTGGATATCAGTAATTTACGCTCCCCTACTGATCGGCTCCTGCTGGCTCTGCGTAATTGCCGTCAGGGAAATCCGGCCGCGGCACGATCCGGGAACCACCAGTATCTGGGGGGGTCTCCGCCATACATTCCGCAACCGGCCCTTTGTAATCCTCCTGTCGGCCTATACGATAAGCGCCATCGGCAGCAACCTGCCGGCAGCGTTGATTCTGTACTACGTTGAATACGTACTACAGTCCCAAATGGCCGAAGCTTTCCTACTGCTCTATTTCGTTACCGGGATCATGTTTCTGCCGGGATGGATTGCCATCTCAAAAAGCAGGGGCAAAAAGACAGCCTGGCTGGCATCAATGGCCATCAACAGCGGGGCCTTTGCCGGGGTATTTTTTCTTGGCCCGGGAGACACCACCCTTTATGGAATCCTGGTTTTCCTCTCGGGAACCGGATTTGGTGCAACCCTGGCCATACCTTCCTCCATACAAGCCGACGTTATTGATTATGATGAACTGATGACCAATGAAAGAAGGGAGGGACAGTACGTAGGCCTCTGGGCCATCTCCAAAAAACTGGCAGCCGCTGTGGGGGTGGGGGCCGGCCTCTCGATCCTGGGAATGTCAGGCTACGTTCCGAATGCTGAGCAAACCGAACAGGTACGGCTGGCCCTGCGCATCCTATACGCCCTGGTCCCTTCAGCCTGCAACCTGCTGGCAATCCTGATTGCCCTCAAATATCCGATCACTGAATCCCTGCATAAAGAAATCCGGGAAAGTATTAGCATGAGAAAACAGGGGCAACCCGTGGCAAACCCTTTGAACACTGATCAGATTATTGCCTGAAAAGCTCTGCGATATCCCACGTGAAGCGACTGGATCAGGGCCAATTATTGATCAAATTTTTCGGATCTTAATCTTAAATGCTTTTTGCGGATTTTCCCTCACCAGTGTCCTGATCTCTTCTGGCGGGTAACCCTCTGTCTCCAGAGCCGGAATAAAAATGGTGAAGAGGAAGTCATAATTTTTAGGCACACTTTTTTCTCCGACCGCGTTGTAGGAATTTCCGTCATGGGAAAGGAGAACCCGATCCAACAATCCTCTTTTCTTCATCTGGTTCACCAGTTGAAGGTGGGATTCAGCATTCTTTTCACTTACTCCGTCAAACTCGATCCATGCGCCCTGGTCAGCAGCCCAGGCCAACGCATCAAGATTTTTTACATTCTGGGCGTGCACCCAAATCCATGCCCGGGGGCTCGCTCCTTCTTCCCTGAGGATTTCAAACTGCTGCTTTACAGCCTCCAGGTTGTCCCCGGTATGAATCGCCATAACCATCCCGGTTTCCAGGTGGGTAATTGCCGCTCCCCGTACCAGCTTGGCATCAATCTCTGACAGGGGCCCCTGATCAATTCCAATCTTGATAAAACCGGGCCTGATTCCAGTTCCTTTTATCCCGTTTTTAAATTCATCTATCCATCTTCGGGCTAATTTCTCCGGAGGTTCTTCATAAGCATGATCCGGAACATAGCGGTCATCCGCCGCTCCGTAATAGCCGGTATTGGCAATCAGGTGCAGCCCGCTTTTTTCCGACATGTCTCTCAGGATTCCCGCATCCCTTCCAAAATACCTGGTGGTGCAATCAGCTACAGTCCCACATCCCAGCCCTTTCAGATATTCCAGATACGGCCGAACCCTTCCGTTTAATATTCGATTGTCATATACCGGATCATCACTGATCTCCGCGCCGAACCTGGACATAATATGCTCATGGGGCAGCATTATCCCTGCTTCGGATGGATCAATTTCACCCCTGACGGTCATTATCTTGCCCAAAGGGGAGGTGCTCCCTGAAGCTGAAGTGGCATATGATGCCGAGCCGGCCAGGCCGGCACCCGTAATTTTCAGGAAAGTTCTTCTTCTCATTACAACCTCCGCCCTTCAAGAATATCAATTACTCAAACAAATCCTACTTTATCCAGTGTACGAAAAAAATCAGGGTGATTGGAAAAAAGTGTTTCCCGCCTTGATTAAGGAAACAGGATCCCCGGCTGTTTTGTGCAGCCTGAAAGGTGATGCTGGTTTTACATGCGGAGAAGGATAGATGCTCCCGGGTCATTTCCGCCCGAATAAACCCCAAATGGTGTCTTTAAACCAGCGTATAGGGTAGGTGAGCCTCCAGCTGCTGGAATTCATCAGGTTTTGTTTATGTCTTCTCTCAGCCCTCAACAGCCTCCTTATTCCGGCTAAAGAGGCTTCAGCTTCCAGTAATTCAGCCTTCAGCCTCTTCTCCAGGTGGAACCTCTCACTAAGCAGCTGCTGCTTGAAACCGTCATTTCCGGACTCGAATGTCCCGCCGTAAAAACCCGATTCATTCTTATAGGGTGAATACCTGTTTATGGCCGGGACTGATCCTGCCCGGTTTTTAAAACACATATCATTCTCTGGAGCCCGCCTGCCTGTTGACCAATGCTGATTTCGGTCCCCGGCCTGGCCATCTTCATGTACACGACTCAACATTGAAGAATCCGAGGGTTCTATGCCCGGGAAAAGGGCAGGTATTTCATTCCCCCTGCAGAACACAAGAATATTCTGCCTGTACCACCACTCAACCTGGTCATTGTCCCAGATTTCAGGCCTGATTATATCCAGGGCCCGATATCCGTGACTTTCAAAAAGCCCGGCCCAGTATTCAGGCCATTGCTCGTTGAGGTGCCGGACCCCGCCCTGGGACGGAACTGCGGCTGAAAAAAAGAATCACGTTACTCAACCGGACAAGTTCAGCAATAAAACTCTCTGCCCTTCCTTCCGGGAGATGTTCAGCCACCTCCAAAGATAATGCCAGGTCGAAAGGTCCATCAACAGGCAGCGGCAGGTTGAGATCTGCCGGAATAAAGGTATGGGGTTCCAGTTTATAAATTTTTTCAGCCCAGGACCCATCAAGTCCCAGCACGTTATCCGCCCCCAGTGAACGGATCACGCTCAGCCAGGCTCCGCTTCCGCATCCGGCATCAATTACCCTTTCAGGCTGAATCCATTTGAATAACAGGGGCATCACGATTTCAGCAGACCTGAGGCTTCCTTCGTGAATCTTGTCATAAAACTCTTCACCGTATTCATTTTCAAGATAAGAATCAGAACAGCTGACCCTGAAAATTCCGACATTATCCCTCCACTGCTCCTCCGGGGTGATGTAACTCTCCAGCAGTTCAACCTGGGGAAAAGCTGATGAAAGGGCTTTAAACGCATCCTTTTGAAACCGCCAGCAATCAACCGGATGGGGATGGTATGGTCCTTCTGAAGGTACATTCAGATAAATCAGGGCCCCGTCACGGGATACCCGAATCATCTCCGCAAAGGTGTTCCAAAAGGCCAGGTCATGTTCGAGGCAGGAGGATGATACGATCACATCAAATGATTCGTTCTCAAAGGGAAAACTTCCGTCAGGCATGATGAAGTAATTAACATTTTCTTGCGGGGTACCCTTGTAATCAAGGCCCACATAATCCCATCCTGATTTTTCAAAACAAGGCTTCAGGGTGCCATTGACATCATAGCTGCCTACATCCAGAATTCTAATCTCAGGCATCCTGGAGAGATACTTTTCGACAAATCTCTTTCCATTGTTCATCGCGCTGGGATGCATCTAACCGTACTCCGAATATAATTCCATGAAGTTCTTGCCCAAGTTCCTGCTCCCGATATAATAGTCGGGTCATGCACTCAAAAACAACTTCCAAATTCAACCCGGTCCAGTCCGTTTCCTTTCCCCGCTCAGGGCATCATCTGCTTGAACGCACCCTGTCTGCCTACTTCAGTACACGGATATACTGCGATTATTACGAATGCTGCCGGTCCATTCCCTGTGCCAGGGATTATCCCTTCCGAAAGAACCATGATATGGAGGGAACTCTCCCCAATGATGCCTCGGGAACCTATGTGATCCAGTTGAGGCGAAATCCCCAGGCCCAGTTCCTGGCTTACTTCAGGTTCTTCAGGCAGCTCTACGCGGAGGGAGACCGTGAGTTTGAAGTGCAGAAATACTTTGATTACTTCATTGGATATTACGATAAATATTTCCGCGTTTTCCTGGAAGAGCCGGGCAACAGTGAATCCCACCAGGATTCTTACTCCAGGTTCGTGGCGGATCACCTCGAGTATTACCGGGAATTTGTTGAAAAATGGCTCCTGTCAAATGCCAACGCCAACACCTACCTGCTGTTCTATGAAGACCTGTTATCCCATCCGGAGGATCATGTATCAAATGTCATACGCCTGCTCAGGGATGACCACAGGATTGACAAGGCTCATCTATCGAATGTCCTAGCCGAAGAATCAATCGCCCTGAAACACGACCTTACTGAGAGCCCTTTTTATGATCCCTCCTTCAATGAGTACCATAATCTTCCCGAACTGCATCACTTTCGAAGCGGGCCACTGTTTTCCTTACCCGCTGAAAAAAATCCGGTTGCCGGCAAACTCCAACGGCGCCTCAAGCCCTTCGGCACACAGGCTGTTCTGCCTACCCGGACAAAGACAGCTGTTTTCATTCTCAATTACAACTTTCCAGAAGCAACCGACCGCCTTCATGACTTACTTAGCCCATACCAGGGAAAGGATCATGACCTGTATGTGCTGGACAATGGATCATCAACCTGGGGAATTGCCGAATCCACCACCCACAGGCTCGAAAAGAACATCTTCTGGGGAGGAGCCCTCAACTGGGCCTTCCGCTTTGTTCTCTCGAAAATACAGTATGACAGCCTTCTATTCCTTAATAATGACATCTCATTGAATCCTGCCTCCTTTGTATCCAGGCTGCGCCGGGAATTGTTTAATGGAAACTTCCAGCTGATTTCCCCCTGCCTGGCGGGACCGGCTCAGCCCTGGCCCCAAATGCAGTGTTGGTACACTGGCGCCACGCGCACCGTGAAGTGGATAGATATGCAGGCTCCACTGTTTCACCGCATGCTGATTGAGCGCGTCAGCCAGTTCAACTCGAGCCTCGATTATGGATGGGGGCAGGAACTGGTTTGTGCCAGAATTTGCGAAAAAAATTCCTGGTCTACCGGGGTTGCTGACCATATCTGCATAGAGCACCAGGGAATGGCAACCCTGAAACAGATATCGGGATGGAAAGCAGGCAAAGAAATCAACACTCCCGTCTCACTGGAGGATTATCATAACAAGGCGCGCTCCAATTATGAAAAACTCGTCAACAGCGATCCTGTGTTCTATGAACCTCTTGTCCAGTGGGGCTGGGATTATGATGGCTTGCGGGACCACAAGCCGGATAAAGTCGCACCCCAAAGGCCCAACCGGACTGACATAATAAACAGCCTTATCAACAGATTCGATTTCAAAACCTACCTGGAGATTGGTGTGGCTGATGGCAAAAATTATAATAAGGTTGAAGCGGCAGCCAAAGTGGGAGTTGATCCCAATTCCGCCATGGAGATAGCCAACAAAATTTCCTCCGACAGCTTCTTTGCATCCCTGGATCCTGAAACTGAATTCGACCTGATATTCGTGGATGGGCTCCATGAAGAGAAACAGGTCCTGAGGGATATACACAATTCACTCAAACACCTGGCCAGGGGAGGCTTTATAGTGGTGCATGACTGTAATCCGCTAGTTGAAGCTCAGCAGCTCCCTGGACCCTGTCTCCAGGAATGGTGCGGTACTGTCTGGAAAGCCTGGGCTCGGCTGAGGTGTACCAGGCGAGACCTGGAAATGTTTGTAATCGACTCCGACTGGGGTGTTGGGGTGATTCGAAGAGGCAACCAGGAGCTCTTCCAAGGTGAAATTGAACAATTCGACTGGCGTTTTTTTGACTCCAGCCGGGACAGCCTGTTGAACCTCATTTCACCTGAAACATTCTTTAACAGCCTGGCCGCATCGGATTCAGCGGTCAGTAATCTTGTATTGCCGGATTATACCCGGAAAACGAACCCTGTCTAAGGTGTAAGTGGAACCTTTGGGACGGAACCAAAAATCAAAGCTCCATTCTACTCCAGCCCGTCAAAAACCGAGGTTTCCTTAGCCGGGACAGGCACAAGGGATTTAACCAGGCTGAGCTTGCCTTTACGGGCGTGATACACGCCCTGGCTCTGGAAATTCCGGATCACGTACTCGCCGAAATCCAGGCAGGTTCCGTCGGTTCCTTTCAACGGCTGCTCGGCCACTGTAGCCAGGCTGAGAGTTTCCGGGTAGGACTCACTGGCCAGGACATATAGTTTCTTCGGCTGCCAGGGCTCCAGGCCCAGGCGGGTCAGCTCCGGCCAATGGTCTTCAGCTCCTCCAGCGGTTTCAAAAGCGGGCAGTCCCGCTCTCCCGGAAACCTTGTGGCCAGGCTTGTCATAGTCGCCGAAAACTCCCCCGTGAGTGATAATAATTTCAGGCCGATACGCCCGTATCGCCGCCACCATGTGCCGGACAACGCTTTCTTCACCTTCCCAGAGACGTTCATTGTAGTGGTAGTAATCACTGCCGTTGTTACCGGTTTCGAACTCGTTAAAATTCGTAGTAGTCCTGACCCCGACCATCCACATGTTGCGGTCATGCTCCAGGTTATAGGTTTCCTCGTATTCGCTGCTGTGGGTATCGCTCATAACCCCGGCTTCAACGATGGTCCGCCCCTCGTTGATGCAGTAGTGCGAAAAGAAAGCATTCAGGTTTATCGGGGCGTCATCCCCATGGGCCAGGAGCACAAGGATATCGGCCTTGGCCCTGTCGCCGCGGGCAGCATCCCAGGAATATCCCCTGTCGGCGGAAAGCCGGACTTTCTCCCTCTCCCCGGCGATCACAACCTTCCCATCGGCATCGGCCCAAACCGACCTCATCCATTCGGTATCAGGAAGCGGCCGATACGACCAGCTGTTACCTCCGTCTTCAGTTACCATCAGGCGGGTTCCCAGTTCCCCCACCGCGTAGCCCAGTTTCGGAGTAGGGAAAATTACCCTTCGCAGGTCCATAAGGTCCCTGATTTCCGACTTGAAATAAGTGGCAGAAGGCTTCCAGGATTCCCCTCCGTTGTGAGATATCAGGAGGCTTCCGTTCTGCCCCGCAACGCATCCGGTTTCGCCATTGAATGTAATGTCGCGATAGATGGGCTGAAATCCGTATGGCCTCCGGTCGGCGCCCGCATCCAGCGGAGTCCAGGTTCGACCTCCGTCTTCGGTTTTAATGACAGTTTCCCGCATCCCCACGGCAAAACCCCGATTCCGGTCCCTGAATGTCAATCCATAAAGCCAGTTAATGGTCCCGGTGGTACTCAATTCTTTCCAGGTTTTACCGCGGTCCTCGGTCTTCAACAGGATTCCCCGCTCTCCGCAGGCATATCCGGTATCAATATCCACAAAATCCAGGCCGAACAGCAGCCTGCCCCGCTCTCCATACTGGCAGGTCCAGGTTTTACCGCCATCTTCAGTGAAATAGATAGCGCCGTATCCGCCTCTTTTGTCATGGCGCATGGATTCATTGGTTTCAGCGATTCGAATCCTTCCCCCGGCGATCCAGCCATGCAGATCATCCACAAAATCAACCCGGTAAAAATCATAGTCACTGTCCAGATCCACGCGATTCCAGGATTTTCCTCCGTCCTCGGAACGCAGCACGGTACCCAGGGCCCCTACCGCCCAGCCATTGTTCCCGATAAACTGCAGATCCATTATCGGATACCCCCCGCTGACCGGGTGTGGTACAGATTTGTAATACTCAGCTGACTCGATTATGCCCGCCATATTGTCAATTCGGGACAAGGTTTCCTGAGCTGTCCGCAAGTCTCCTGTTTCACTGAATCGGATTCCTTTTATCAGGGTGTCGAGCTCAGCGGCCTTGCCCGGATAGGATTCATGCAGGGCTGCGACTTTTTCCTTGACGGCATCCAACCTGTTCTTCATGCCCGCGGCAATCGTCTCCGGATTGATTTCAGGTATTCCTTCGAGGAGTCCAAAGCTTACGGGATTAAGGTAATCATTCCCGGTAAATCTCCAGGCCAGCAGTTCGTATCCCCCGTCTTCCAACAGGCGGTTGCGGAAAACATTAAGGCCCCAGCCGTCGGCGGAATCCAGGGGGAGGTTCAGGGAAGAGATATCAATATTGACCTCAACACCCCAGCCGCTTTCGGTGTCATACAGGTCCACTTCCGCCCTGGGACTCCAGGATCTGGAGGGGGCTCCGAACCGGTCGTAATGAGTTGCCCTTATGTCGCCGCTGTTATTGACGATGATGTGATAAAAATCCTGGTGAACCTGGTCGGCGTTCCGGTCCCGGGGCTGGAGGATAATCCAGAAACATTCGTCCTCGAAGACAGCCCGGTCCACAAACACCCCGTTCACCCCGCTCATCTGAGCGGCCATACCTTCGCCCAAATCCGACGCGACTGAAGTTTCCCGGGATATTTTTGCTCCTTCAGCCTCCAGCGAAAAACAGAGATTCTCACCGGCCCAGCCGACACGAGCAGCAGCCCGGTTCATAGCCAGGGGCTCTCCCATGCGGTCCCCGCGGAAAATTTCCGCCCGCGGAATTGAATCCCAAAGATGGGTGTCGGGCTGCTCATTCACCAGGGGTTTTGATGCCAATGGCTTCACCTGCAGAACACTCCTGTCCCGGAGACTCAAATCAGGCTTCACCTCCTCCATGAAACCAGGCCTCGGCCAGTAATAGGAAACCAGGCCGGGACGGCGGACCCTGATACCCTGTTCCACGGTGATGCCAATATTGGCGGAGCTTATCCTTGTATCATCGGGCTGAACATTGCTGCCGTGAAAAAACTCCAGTCCCCATTTCCATCCCGGATCCGAAAAGACATCGAGTCCTGAGAAGGGAATTATCATTTCAGCGGTCCACGCACTGCCCTTCCTGGCCACAGCGGTTTTTGAACCTGAATCCCAGGATGTAAAAAAGAATCCATCCAGGAATGGATCAAAATAAGCATCAAATACCGAACCCAGCGGATTTATCGCTATGGTGTAGTAATAGCCCCGGGCATGTTTAATATCATCGGGAAGCCAGGGTTTCAGGTCTACCCTTATATGGTCCTCCCCGGTGATTACCGCGTCATCTTCGGTTTGGGAAGCGTTTATCCCACCAGTTTCATAGACTTCCCAGAACAGGTAGATATTTCGCTTATCATATAGAACCCGGATCTCAGTTTGATCCGTTCCATCCCCGCCCTTGAAAGGAGTAATTCTTGAGGCTTCCTTCCATTCCAGCTCATCCATATGGCCATCAGGGATTATCTCCAGGCGGGAAAACAACCTGCCCTTTTCAAACAGTATCCTGCCCGGTTCCGACCTGGCTGATATAAGGCGGTTCCCCCTTACCACCCTGTCCCCTTCGGCAAGATGAGACTGAGCCAGCGGGGTTACCGGAAGAATTGCAATATATAAAAACAGTGCCGCAATAGAATAAAACCTGTATTTCATGATTTTCTCCCTCGAGTTTACAGATGCCCGATCCAGCATCAAATCCGCGGTACATGTCCGGCCAATCAAATGACAATCCAGCACCACCCGGCCAAGATTCCGAGCAAAACCGAAAGAGCTCTTCAGAAATCAACCAGGAAGGGTCTCTTGAACATTCGCATCTTCCGGCTATATAATCGAAATCGAGTACTTACCCAATCTGTCTTTACATAATAATACACGGAAAGAAAACATTCTTGAATGTAAGTATATTTATCCTGAAACTTATCCAGGTTGTCCCAAATCATTGAATAGAATCTCAAGGACAAAACGACCATAAAAAAAACAGCCCAGGCCTATAGATCTTTCGTGATATTCTGCTCTAAGGATGGAGATTAAGAATCAGTTTCACCACATTCGTTTTTCTGTAGTCCCATTTTAATTGCACAGGCAGATCCTGGAAAAGGCATCTTGTAATGACTTTAAAAAAAAAACAGAACGAACAGTTGAAAGGTTCACCCGCCCACCCAGCCGGTCAAACGGCAAAAGAAATTCTAGAAGAGCAGCTCAGTGAATCCCAGAGACGCATGTCAACCCTCCTGCAGAACCTCCCGGGAATTTCTTACAGTTGCCTGAAAGACAAGTACTGGACCATGCTTGATATCAGCGAAGGCTGTAAGGATTTGACTGGGCATGAACCTGCAGATCTCATCGGCAACAAGGTGCTGGATTATAAAAGCCTCATCCACCCTGATGACCGCCGCCATGTAACCGAAGAAATTGAAAACGCCGTCGAAAACCAAAGAGCCTTCACTATTGAATACAGGATAACTGACAGGAATGATGTTGAAAAATGGGTGTGGGAAAAAGGCGTGGCCACGGGGATTGATGCGGAAGGCAGACAAATCCTGGAAGGATTTATAAGCGATATTTCAGCCCGGAAAAACGCGGAGAAAGCCCTGCAGGAATCCCATGAGAGATTTCTGACGGTCCTTGACAGTATTGACGCCACGATCCATGTAATTGATATTGAAACCCATGAAATCCTGTTCATGAATAAATACATGCTCCAGTTATATGGTGAAGATTTAACCGGAAAACCCTGCTGGCAGGCGTTCAAAAACAGGAAGGAACCCTGTCCGTTCTGCAATATCCCTCAGCTTTTAGAGGGATATATCGATTCTGAAAATGTGAAAGCATGGCAGGATTGGCACCACGTTGAAGGGAGATGCTACCTATGCTACGACCGGATTATAAGATGGACAGATCAACGCCCTGTGAAAATCCAGATCGCCACGGATATTACTGAGCTGAAAAAGCTGGAAGAGGATCTTCGCCAGGCCCACAAGATGGAGGCCATCGGCACTCTCGCCGGAGGTATTGCCCATGAATTCAATAATATCCTGGGAATAATCCTGGGAAACGCCGAACTGGCCATAGACGAAATCCCCGAATGGAGTACCGCCGGAGAATTCCTGTCAGAGGTCCGCAAGGCCAGTTTGAGGGGAAAGGATGTAGTCAAGCAGCTTTTGAGTTTCAGCCGAAAGAGCATACAGAACAAAAAGCCGACTAATATGGTGAAAATCCTCAAGGAAGCCCTGGTTCTTCTCAGGGCTTCCTTTCCGGCAACAATCCAGCTTAATGAATTGATCCCTGCCACCTGCCCTCCGGTTAAGGCGGACCAGACCCAGATAAACCAGATTCTTATAAATCTCTGCAATAATGCCTACCAGGCCATGGAAGAGGATGGCGGCATCCTTGAAATCACCCTGGAGCATATACAACTTAAACAAAAACGAATCTTCCTGGACCAGAAGCTTGATCCGGGTGAATATGTGCGTCTCGGCGTTTCAGACACCGGCCCGGGAATACCAGAATCAATCCAGGAGCGCATCTTTGATCCCTTCTATACCACCAAGGAAGTAAACAAGGGTTCCGGCATGGGTCTTTCCGTGGTTCACGGCATAATAAAAAACCATGATGGTTTTATTGAACTGGACAGTTCCCGGGAGCAGGGAACCAGGATCTACTGCTACTTTCCCGTGTCCGAACTCCCTCCCGTTGAAGATGACGAAGAGATTGACAAATCAGTGGGCGGGCAAGAAACAGTTCTTTTCGTTGATGACGAAGAGTCCCTGGTAAAAGTCTGCGAACATCAGTTGGAAAGCATGGGTTACAAGGTGATCACCAAAACCGATCCTCTCGAAGCTCTCGATTATTTCAAGACCCACCAGCAGAAAATAGACCTTGTCATAAGCGACATGACTATGCCGGGAATGACAGGAGACCAGCTGATAGGCAAAATGAAAGAGTACAAACCCGAACTCAAATCGATAATCTGTACCGGATTCAGCACTAAAATCAGGGAGAAAGAAGGCGAATTCGCCGGTGCCACCGGATATATACAGAAACCCTTTGACAAAAGAACACTGAACCAGAAAATAAGGGAAATCTTCGATTCCCGACCAGCAAATAGTCGCGGGTGACATTAGCGCCATGACGCAATGACGCAGGCGCAATGACATCTTGTTGTCGTTGTCGTAACCGTACTACGGGCTTCAAGCCTGTAGCTCGTAGCTGGAGCCGCCGACCGTGGCTGGAGCTGCCAGCTCCAGTAAGGCATAGCAGTCCATAGTTACCAGCTCAATAAAAAAACCCGATAATTCACACCGAGGGGGGTAATTCTCAGCCTTCAGCCGCAAGGCCAATCCGGAGTTACTGGAGCCGGCGGCTCCAGCCACGGCGGATCAGGAGATCCGCGCTCCCGGCGAAGAATCTGTTGTTATTTGTTTTTTTTGCAACTAATCTCCTTCTCGGGCATCTTAATAAATACCCGACCAGGAATGAGATTTATCAAGATGAAAAACAACAGCTTCTTTTTGGCATTTGTCTTTATATTATTCCTTTCCCTTCTCCCTCTGCACGGAGAATGCGACTGCGCAAATGTAGCCCGCACCGGTGTCATACAGTCAGAATGTGAAATTTTACTGACTCTCTATGGAACTATGGGAGGAGTAGACTGGTCGGAAAACCAAGGCTGGAATTCATCATCCCCGATCAATAATTGGTTAGGCGTGACCGTAGAAGATAGTCACGTTACCGAAATCATTCTTCATCACAATAGACTAACAGGATTCATCCCTCCGGAACTGGGCAACCTGGAACACCTTCGAATCCTGGAATTGTGGGGTATGACTGAGGTAACCGGCGGTATTCCGCCGGAAATCGGGAATCTTTTCAACCTCCAGGCACTGGAACTGAGAGGCGATTTAACTGGCGCGGTGATCCCTCCCGAACTGGGAAATCTCCTCAATCTGCAGGTTATGTATCTTAACTGCGGGCTAACAGGAGAGCTTCCGCCAGAGCTGGGTAATTTAAAAACCCTGCGGGAACTTAAATTTTATAGAAATAGTTTTAATGTCCCAATTCCTCCGGAATTAGGAAACCTTACCAGCCTCCAGAAACTGTACTTATCAAGGAACCAGTTTACCGGATCAGTCCCCCCTGAGCTGGCAAATTTGGAAAACCTCCTGGAGTTGGCCCTGGAAAACAACCAATTAACAGAGATACCTCCAGAAATTGGGAGCCTGACAAATCTAAGGGAATTGAGCCTTCACGGCAATCAACTGCAGGAAATTCCAGGGAGTATAGGTGACCTGTCAAATCTATGTAAATTGGGACTCGGATACAACCAGCTTAGAGAACTTCCCTCAAATTTTTTTAACTTGGACAATTTATATTATCTATACCTGTATGGGAATGAATTCAGCGGTGAGATCCCAGCTGAATTTGGACAACTGTTAAATCTGAGAACACTTAATCTCAGCGGAAATCATTTTTCCGGTCAAATACCTCCCGAGATTGGGAATTTGCGCAATCTGGAACTGTTGTATATCAACGGAAATAAATTGATTGGACCCATCCCCCAGGAGATAACCAAGATACCGGATCTTGGAGGATATGGGGCTTTAGCAGTTCATTATGCGGAAGCAGACTACAACGCCCTGTTTACTGATGATCCAGATATTCAGGATTTCATGCAAGTCAGTTTCCCCGGTTGGAGTCTGAGGCAAACTGTCTGTCCCCTCAATATCGGATTGGAAATTCCGGATCATCTGTTCCCGACCGGGACTGCCCCAGGTGAGACTTCCTCGGGCGGCAGTAACCTGGTCAAATTGACCTGGGATCCAATTATTTTCCAGGATTTCGATGGCGGCTATGAAGTCTGCCTTAAGGAATCCGCAGAAGGATCATGCCTGCAGGGCGCTGGGATAACCGGATACAAGAGTGAATCATCCCTGGTTATCTCAAACCTTAAGCCGGGCACTGAGTATTTTTTTGAAATCGTAAGCAAGACTTATCCGATGGAAAACAAGAATCCTAATACTGTAACCAGCACCCCTTCCGACACCTATAGCATCACCACCGGCAGGACGGCAGTAACCGCTTTTCCTCTTTGGAAAATGGAATCAGGAAATTTTATCGGGATGGCGTTTTCAAATTACGGAAATGAACATGCCGATTTTGTCCTGACTGCCTATGACGAAAACGGACTGATCCAGTCCGTGCCCCAGAATCCATCCCTGTTTTCAGTAGACGGCGGCAGCCAGTTCGCCCGGATCGGGACTGAAATGTTCGGGATAACTACTGATATTCCGAAAAAACTTTCCTGGATAGAAGCGACTTCGGACCAGCTGGCCGGAAGCTTCTTCACCTTCGGCTCCACCGACCTGCGGATGCTGGACGGAGCCGTGACCCAGAGCCGGCCCTCCCGGCATCTCTGGTTCTCCCGTCCCCTGCCGGCAGGAATTCCGGCTGACCCGGAAGAACCGGTTGAGATTTACTTCTCCCTGGTGAATCCGATGGACGCGGAGGCCGAACTGACCATCTCCCTGGTTCGAGACAATGAAACCATCCGCGAAGCCGAGAGTACCATCGCCGCCAAAGGCATGCTTTACTTCACTCCGGAAGAGCTCTTCGGCACCCAGGCCCTTCCAGAAGATGGCTTCATTGAGGTCAAGGTCACTGAAGGAACCGGCGTCATCGGCTTCTCCCGGGTAGTCTTTCCGGAAACAAAAACCACCCTGGGACTGAACGCGGCCGAACCTTCCAGCGCGGAAAACCTCTATTCAGCCCAGCTGGCCAGCGGACCTGCCGCCGGTACCACCGGAATGGAAACCCATATCCGCCTGGTGAACTCGATGTATGAGGACCGGGAAGCCACCTTCACCGCTGTAGCCGAGGACGGAGCCCTGCTGGCCGATCCTGTTACCAGGACAATGGAAGCGCGGACTGCTGCCGGTTTCCGGGCCAGTGAACTTTTCGATTTCCCGACCGACGCGTCCATTGGTTCCCTGGTGGTCGAACTGGATGCCGGGGGAGTTATCGGCGACGTGGTCTTCACTCCCTGGAGCGGGGTCGAATACGCCGCGGCCATGCCCCTGCAAGCCCGTCCGGTGACTGAAGCGGTCTTCAACCATATTGCCAACTCTGATGAGATCTACACCGGTTTGGCCTTTTTCAATCCCGGAGAAGAAGAGACCGAAATCGCCATCGAAGCCCGCAACGCGGCTGGAGTCATCACCGGGACCAGGGTGATTTCCCTGGGCCCGGGAGAGAGGATATCAAGGACGCTCAAGGATCCGGACATGCTTCCGGGAACCGCTTCCCAGTTGAACGGATTCATCAGTATCCTGGCCACCAAACCGGTTGTCTGCCAGCAGCTTTACGGCGGAACCGCCCTCCAGTTCCTGGCTGCTGTCCCGCCCACCACCGGCTGGGGTGAGATGTTTTAGATTCATCGTGGCATAAGCTGCCAGCTTATGCTCCGGAAGCCTCCGGGTTGTTGTCTGGCGTTGCTGGAGCGGGCCACTCCAGCTACTATCCGTTGTCGATTCTTGTGGGTACCCTCGGTGCCGTTGATTGAAATGCCGATCTGGAGATCGGCGATCCACAAAGGCCGCGTCTCTGGAGACAACTGTTCCAGCCACGATAAATCCCCCCTTGAGACCTTACCTGAACCTGTGGTTTCATAGCAGGAACAAACAGGGATCCTTCAATATGGATTTACAGGTACAGGACATAATAATTTTTATTGCTTTTTTCGCTTTCGTTGTCGGGATAAGCATCTACAAAAGCCGCCGTGAAACCGGGAGTGAGGATTATTTCCTGGCCGGCCGCGGACTGACCTGGCCCTTTATCGGCCTTTCAATCGTGGCCGCCAATATTTCCACCGAGCAGTTTGTGGGCATGTCCGGACAGGGGGCGGGAGCTACCGGACTGGCTGTCAGCAACTGGCAGTTGATCGGATCAATAGGAATCGTCGTCATAGCATTTACTCTTTTGCCCCGATTCCTGAAATCCGGAATCTACACCATGCCGGAATTCCTGGAATACCGCTACAACTCCACGGCCCGGGCTATCATGGCCCTGCTGACCGTGATCATATACGTCGGAGTCCTGCTTACCGGGGTTCTCTACACCGGCGGACTCACCCTGCGGACAATCTTCGGCATGAACCTGGTCCAGGCGGTATGGATGATCGGATTTATTGCAGCGGTCTACACCGCTTTCGGCGGATTGAAAGCCATCGCCTGGGCTGACCTGTTTCAGGGATCAGCCCTGATACTGGGGGGACTGTTCACCTTCTGGACCGCCCTGCAGGCCTGCGGAGGCTGGGAGGTTTTCAGCACTGTCAACGCCGACAGACTGCACATGGTGCTCCCGGCTGAACATGAAACACTGCCCTGGACCGGGGTGCTCTCCGGAATGTGGATTGTACTGATCTACTACTGCGGACTGAACCAGTTTATAGTGCAGCGCAACCTGGCGGCAAAGACTCTGCGGGACGGCCAGCTGGGTGTCATTTTTGCCGGAGCTCTCTGGCTCCTGGTGCCATTCGCTATTGTAATGCCCGGGATAATGGCGCTCCAGCTCTACCCGGAACAAGTCGCAGCTTATCCGGACTCAGCATATCCCACCCTGATCCGGGAACTGGTTCACCCAGGAATCAGGGGCCTGATGTTCGCCGCCATTTCCGGGGCGGTAATCAGTTCCCTGGCTTCCATGGTCAATTCGGCCTCGACCATATTTACAATGGATGTCTACAAGCGCATGTTTGACCGGGAGGCAGGCCAGAAACGGCTTCTCCTGCTGGGCCGTTCGCTAACTGTTGTATTTATGGTACTTGGATGCCTGGCCGCACCCCTGCTTGCCAGGAATGAATCGATATTCCAGTTCATACAGCAGTTCCAGGGCTATATCTGGCCGGGAGTTGTGGCAGCTTTCCTCTTCGGATTCCTGGTTCCCAGGGCCCCGGGAGCGGCAGGAGTGACAGCTCTTGCAGGAGGTCCGGCCCTTTACGGAATATTTCAGTATTTCACCCGTCAGGGTTTCTTCGCCGGGTTTCCCGGCGAACCGTTATTTGATATACACTTTTTAATCCAGGTACTGATCAGCTTCCTCCTGCTCAGCATTATGATGGGGATGATAACCTTGATACGGCCGATGGAGTCACCGCGAAAGCTTCCGGTCCGGGATGAGATGGACCTGGAAACAGATGCTTTCGTGAAGTTTGCCGGGGCAGTTGTCATCGTTTCGATTATCGGATTCTACGTAGTATTCTGGTAGCCTGCCGGGCTTCCCTGGAAAACAAAATGAATTAACGCGTTCCTGCCGGCAGCCGGGATGGAGAAACCTATGAATTCAAGAGAACGAATCGCGGCCGCATGCGCCCATAAAGAAACAGATAAAATCCCCGTCGATTTCGGAGGAGGATTCCAGACCGGAATCCATGCTTCGGTGGTATACCAACTCCGCCAGAAAATGGGACTTGATGATCCTGGCACCCCTGTCAAAGTTGTAGATGTCTACCAGATGCTGGGTGAAATAAAACCCGATCTCCAGGATGCCCTAGGTATCGACACCACATGCCTGCACGGTACCGGAACCATGTTCGGATTCCCGGCTGTCGAATTCAAGGAATGGACCATGCATGACGGAACTCCCCTGCTTGTACCCCTGGATTTCAATACTGAATATGAACCGAACGGGGACCTGCTGCAGTATCCCCAAGGAGATCGGAACGCCGCTCCCAGCGGCCATATGCCTGCCGGAGGATATTTCTTCGATGCCATCCTAAGGCAGGAGCCTATCAAGGAAGAAACTCTTGATCCAGGCGACAATATGGAGGAATTCACAGAGGTTGACGACAGGGAACTCCATCATTTCACCGGCATGGCTGAATTCCTTTACAGGAACACCGACAAGGCTCTCTTCTGCACCTTCAGCGGATTGACTTTCGGGGACATTGCCCTGGTCCCGGCCCCATTCCTTAAAAGCCCAAAAGGAATCCGGGATATAGAGGAGTGGTATATCAGCACTGTCACCCGCCCGTACTACATAAAGGAAGTTTTTGAATTCCAGGCCGAAGTCGCTGTTAAAAACCTGGCCCGGCTCTATCAAGCAGTGGGGGACCGGGTGACGATACTGCAAACCAACGGGACTGATTTCGGAACCCAGAACGGCCCCTTCTGCTCTCCTGCTACCTACCGGGAGCTTTATCTCCCCTACCAGAAAAAAGTAAACGGATGGATTCACAGCAACACGCCCTGGAAAACCCTGATGCACTGCTGCGGAGGCATAGAACCTCTCCTTCCCCATATAGTGGAAGCTGAATTCGATATCCTCAACCCGGTCCAGTGTTCAGCCAAGGGCATGGATCCGCAAAAACTTAAGGATGAATTCGGAAGAGACCTGGTGTTCTGGGGCGGCGGGGTGGATACCCAGCATACCCTGCCCTTTGGCTCTCCTGAAGAGGTTCGGAACCAGGTAAGGGAGAGAATTGAAATTTTTGGAAAGGGCGGCGGATTTGTCTTCTCAACCATCCACAATATCGTGGCCAACTCCCCGCTTGAAAACGTGATGGCCATGTTTGAGACGCTGGGGGAATACAGGTAGGGGGAGGCGGCCCTTCGGGCCGAATTCAAAATTCAAGGTTCAAAATTCAAAATTGAAGATTCAGGGTTGAAGTTCAAGGTTAAAGGATGTTTCCGGCCACACGCGACCTGCCACTCGTGACTATCCTGGAGCCGGCGGCTCCAGCCGCGGGAAATCCTCCCGCCAGTGGCGGGATGCCACGATAAGCCTCAATTTTGAATCTTGAATTTTAAATTTTTAATTAGAAAGCGGGCCTCCCGGCCCGCTTTCAGACTGTTGATAAAGGTAGGCAAGGAATACAGGGCAGATTGATGAAATAGAGCATGCTGAAACGCAAGCGAGCCCAACAAACAGAGCTGGAATTTATCAGCATCGAAGAGCTTGTCCCTGAGGATCACCTCCTGCGAAAAATCGATAGGACGATCGATTTCACCTTTATCTACGAAAAAGTGGAACATCTTTATTGTGCGGATAACGGACGGCCGCCAATAGATCCAGTAGATCTGTTCAAGATGCTGTTTATCGGCTATCTGTTCGGGATCAAGTCTGAGCGTCAACTGGAGCAGGAAGTTAACCTCAACGTAGCCTATCGATGGTTTCTCGGATTAGGATTGCGAGGCAAAGCGCCGGACCACTCCACGATCAGCCGTAATCGTCGAGAACGATTTGCTGGTACCGAGATATATCAGGAAATTTTTGATGAAATCGTGCTGCAAGCAATCAGACGTAAACTATTAGAGGGGAAGACCATCTACACTGACTCAACACATCTTAAGGCGAACGCAAATCCAAACAAGTACAGGAAGCGGAAGGTCAAGAAATCTACTCGCAGTTACATGAAGGAACTGGATAAAGCGGTAAACGATGACCGGAAAGCACACGGGAAGGATCCATTGGATCCAATAGAGAGAAAACCGGAAGAGAAAGAAAACAGAGTGAGCAACACCGATCCTGATAGCGGCTATATGAGACGGGAACGCAAGCCAGAAGGTTTTTGCTATCTGGATCATAGGACAGTGGACTCGAAGCACTCAATCATAACTGACGTACATGTTACACCTGGGAACGTACATGATTCGGTCCCGTATCTTGACCGGCTTGATCGTCAAAGAGAACGTTTTGGGTTCGAAGTGGAAAACGTTGGGCTTGACGCTGGATACTTCGTGAATCATATCTGCAAAGGGTTGGCCGATCGAGACATCTACGGAGTGATGCCATACACTCGCACTAGCGTGAAGAAGGGAATGCTGAAGAAGACAGATTTTGTATGGGATGAATACTATGACTGTTATATCTGCCCCCAAGGAGAAATCCTAAATTACGCCACTACAAATCGTGATGGGTTTCGTGAGTACAAATCTAAAAAGGAAATCTGTTGCAATTGCCCGCTGTTAGGACAATGCACTACCAGGAAAACCAAGATTAAAACCATTCATCGCCATGTTTGGGAAGAATACAGAGAGCAGGTAATAGAGCATCGGTATGAGGATCATGGCAAAAAGATCTATGACCGAAGAAAGGAGACGGTAGAGCGAAGTTTTGCTGACGCCAAACAACTCCATGGACATAGATATGCCAAGCTTCGAGGGATTGAAAATGTATCAGAGCAATGTCTGATGGCCGCAGTGTGCCAAAATATCAAGAAGATTGCCATGCACTACACCAGGGGCGGTACAGATAACTATTTTTCGCTTTTTTTCCGTCAATATCGCCATTTATTTAGGCCTGTAAAAGGATTTATTGGCTTATTGTCACAATCTGGGAATTCATGCCTCCAGCCTGTCCAGGCCTTCAGCTAATCCGAAAACACCGTATCTTGGCCCAAAATACAGAGGTTTCTCAACGATCTGGCGGCCCTTCGGGCCGAATTCAAAATTCAAGGTTCAAAATTCAAAATTGAAGATTCGGGGTTGAAGTTCAAGGTTAAAGGATGTTTCCGGCCACACGCGACCTGCCACTCGTGACTATCCTGGAGCCGGCGGCTCCAGCCGCGGGAAATCCTCCCGCCAGTGGCGGGATGCCACGATAAGCCTCAATTTTGAATCTTGAATTTTAAATTTTTAATTAGAAAGCGGGCCTCCCGGCCCGCTTTCGTCAATTGCGTACCCTTACCGGGTAGGGCGGACGGACCGGATCCTTCGGCGGATTCGCTTTCAGCTGGTCCATAACCTCTTTTATGGCTCTTTCCAGCTGGGGATCCTGGCCCTTGATGACCAGTGCCGGCTCCTGTTCCACTTCGATATCCGGGGCCACGCCTGCGTTCTCAACCACAAAGCCGTCCTCGGTCCAGATGGCCAGGTTGGGTGCGGTAATGCCGCTGCCGTCCATCAACTCCGGGAATCCCAGGATACCGACAAGGCCTCCCCATGTACGCTTGCCGATCAATTTCCCCACCCCGAACTTACGGAACATCCAGGGCAGCATATCGCCGCCGGATCCGGCAGTCTCATCTATAAGCATAACCTTGGGGCCATCAATGAAAGCGCCTGGGGTCTTGAGGTCATTGCAGTAGCGGGTATTCCAGCTGGCCTGGTAGGGACGGGTCAGCAGTTCTATATAGTAATCAGCAATCAGGCCGCCGCCGTTAAACCGTTCATCAACGATTATGGCTTTCCGGTTGGCCTGGGGGAAAAAGTAGCGCTTGAAGTACTCATGTCCCAATCCCGCGGTATTGGGGACATAAACATAGGCTACCTGTCCGTCAGTGGCTTCGGTAACCTTCTTGAGATTTCCCTCAACCCAATCCCGGTTGCGAAGGGCGCTTTCGCTTTTCACCGGCACTACTTTCACGACACGTGATTCGGCCCCTTCAGGATCGGCACCCACTGTCAGTTCGGTGATCTTGCCGGCGGTATTTTCAAAACGGCTGAATATATTCTCATCAGCCGTTAGATCCCGGCCATTGACAGCCAGGATATAATCACCGACGCTGACATTCACGCCGGGTTCGGTCAGGGGTGAACGCAGTTTTGGATTCCAGTTAAGCCCCTCAAAGATCTTGGCGATCCGGTAGCGGTTATTCGCCACCTCAAAATCGGCGCCGAGCAGCCCTCCGTCCACGTCTTCAGGATCAAACAGGCGATCTCCGCCGCCGCCGCGATGATGGCCGACAGCCAGTTCACTGCACATCCACTGGATCAGGCGATCCAGGTCGGACCTGCATGAGAGATCAGGCAGGAATACCGAATATTTTTCTTTCATGGCTACCCAGTCAGCTCCATGCATTCCGGGATCGTAAAAATAATCACGATTGATCCGCCAGACTTCATCAAATATCTGCGGCCATTCCTTTACGGGATTGATCTTGACCTGAACCGCGTCAATGTTCAGCTTGCCATTGGAGTTGGAAGGTTTTTTCCCGGCATCGGTTATAAACAGTCCGCCATTCCGGGCAAAAAGCATCTTCTTGCCGTCTGCCGAAATGACATACTGGTTCATCGGAGCCACACTTTCATCTTTCCGCTCTTTCAAGTCATACTTGTGCAGGGTTGGAGGTATCGAATTATCAAGGGTTCGGGCGATGTAGTAAATCTCGCCTTCCCCGCCCGAACCCAGCTGGGAGTAGACACCGGGTTTAACCGGGAAATCAATAATCCTGTTCTGAATGCCTTCCAGGTCGATGCTGAGCTTATCCTCTTCTTCGGCATCCGGCTTCTCGTCACCATTTTCCCTGTCAGCCTTTTCCCCGTTTTCCTTTTCCTTTTCCTTGACGGTTTCCTCGTCACTTTCTTTGGCAAAGGGAGAAATCGTCTCTTTCTGGAGGGTCGTGAGATATATGGAGCTGGACATCTCCATGTCCGCCGAGGACTGGTCAAACCAGTTCACGACCGGCCCGGCATCAGTTGAGGCCAGGAAATAAAGATATTTCCCGCTACGGTCAAACACCGGTTCCGAAACATCACTCAACCCGTCAGAAACAGGAAATGACTTCAGCTGGTCCAGTGAATATAGAAAAACCTGCCTGAAATTTGTATCCAGGGCCTTGGTGTACACAAACCAGCTTGAATCATGGGACCAGTCACCGAACATTTCGCGGAACGGTCCCGGCTGGTACACTTCATCAGCAGCAATTTTTGTAATCTCTGCAGTATCCGTATCAAGCAGGTAAAGGTTCCGGCCATTATCGGTATAAGTTATTTTTTCACTGTCCGGAGACCAGTTAATGTCCGAGTAAAAACCGGTACCTTCCAGCTTGTATGTTTTAACCTCCCCTTTTCCGTCCTGAGGCTGAACATGAATTTCATACTCACCGGAAGCGTCGGAGAAATAGGCAATGGACTTCCCGTCCGGAGACCATTCCGGGCCTTTCTCATGGACATTGTTAGTACTGGTCAGGTAGCGGGGGTCTCCCTTTTCAGCCGGCAGGGTGACAATTTCTCCCCGGAAATCGATAACCGCGCGGGCGCCGGTAGGTGAAATACTCGCGCCTCTCAGGTATTTATTCCCCTTAACGTAACGGGAGCGCAGTTCCTGCAGGTCAGCCGCAATACCTATGGTCAATTTTTTCGCCTTGTTTTTCTTCAGGTCATAGGTATGCAGGTACCCGGCCTGTTCAAAAATTACAGATTCACTATCCGCTGAGGCGGTCAGCACCGGGAAATCGGTGTATTTCGTCAGCTGATTTATTTTCTTAGATTTAACCTCATATTTAAAAAGGTTGAACTCACCGTTCCGGTCACTCAGGAAATATACATCGTTTCCGGTCCACATCGGATAGGTATCGTTACAGCCGCCCTCAGGCTGGGGAACCCTCACAACCGAGTGGTCTTCAAAAGAAAAAATTAATATTGTAGAGATCGTTCCTCCCCGGTAATTCTTCCACTGCCTGAAGGCTTCCCGCAGGGGAGTATAGGCCATATATTTTCCATCCGGAGAATAGACAGCGCGGTTGGCATTGGGAATTACAAGTTTTTCCGGATATCCTCCATCAACAGGAACAGTGAAGAGCTGGGCATAGCGGTTGGTAAAGATAGAACGCTGCGAGACAAAAAGCACCTTTTTGCCATCGGGGGAGAATCCACGCACAGCGTCTCCGCCTGGATGCCAGGTCAGCCTTTTTGGAATCCCACCCTCCACGGGCACGACGAAAATATCCCTGTTCCCGTCATATTCGGCGTTAAAGGCAATCATTGTCCCGTCCGGGGAGAATACCGGGGCCGATTCCACGCCTTCATCCACAGTCAGCCGGCGGGGATTGTCCCCATTAACCGATGCAATCCAGAGGTCCTCGGCATAAATGAAGGCAATATGGCTTTCACTTATGGCCGGCTGCGTCATCATGCGGGTATCAGAAGTGTTAATGCCTAAAACACACACACTGATAAGAACATTAAAAAAAACAAACAGGTACAAGAGTTTAATAAATTTTTTCATAGTACTACCCATACGGTTAAAAGTGATTGGTTGTTCCCTTCCGGACAGTCTATCTGAGGCATATCCTGGAGTAAAGAGTCCTGTTTTGGCCATCGCCAATATCTAGTCCGACAGATCGAAAAAGCAGACAGGTACAGGTCCACCTGGCCGGACATGCCCCTCTCATAATTATTTACCAAAAAAGGAAAACGAGTTGTAGGTATAATATCGAAAATTGATCTGTCATAAGGAGCTCAAAAGGATGCTGCAAATCCAGGAAGAAGGAGAAAATTGAATGGCCAAGGATGAGGACAACCCTCTAATTTCTATCGTACTGCCTTTTTATAACGCCGAGGACAACCTGGGGGAGGCCATCAGGAGTGTTCTGTCACAGGAATACAAAAACCTGGAGCTGATCCTGGTGGACGATGCGTCAACTGACGGATCGCCCCAGATCGCGCAGCGACTGGGAAGGAGCGATGCCCGGATCAGGGTCATTACCCACCAATCCAACCAAGGGTGCGGCCCAGGGCGGAATACCGGGATTGAAAATGCCCGGGGCGAGTATCTTTTCTTCCTAGATTCAGATGACATTCTCTATCCCAGCGCCCTGCAGGTATTGTTTGAAGCTGCCAGGGACGAAAATGTCGGCCTGGTTATCGGCAGTTGCGATGAAATTGATGAGCAGGGAATTATTTCCGACGGAGACAGAGCATTGGATTCTGGCCGGGCAGAGGCCTTCGGAACATTTGACGGGGAAGAGGCTGTCCGGAGATGCCTGAATATCAGCAGGGGATACCTCCCTGTCCGGGTCTGGGGAATCCTCATAGATATGGAACTTTATCGACTTTCAGGCCTTTACTTCACACCCGGTGATCATGAAGACCTCACCTGGATTCCCTTTATGTACAAATCCGCCGGGAAGGTTTCCTTTATCAGGGATATTATAATTACCTATCGCATACGACCTGGCAGTGTCATAAATTCTCCCCGGACAATTGCGCGGATGGATGGATATGTCCGGGTATGGGAGGTGGTGCTCACCAGAATTCGCTTATTTAAACTGGATAAATACACCAGGGAATTCAAGATCTTTTTCATCGGCAACCTCATATGGATACTGGAAAGATGCCCGCAGGAAAAGGAAGTTCTAAGGTTAGCGACTGAACTGATCCGGAATGACATGAGCCTGGCCGATGAAGAGGGGCAGGTCCCAGACGACCGCAACCTTAACTACCTGCTTGAAAAGGCTCACAAAACCCTGGCGATGTCAGGTGAAGGCGAGAATTATGAATTCTGGCAGAACATCTGTTACGGCATAGGCAATGAAATCCTTCTCAATTTTACCGCCGGGTCCCTTTTCAAGGTTCGGAAACTGCTCCAGAAACCGGATGATGCAATCGATCAATACCGGGAAGAACTGTCTACCCTCAAGGATGTCTTGTCAGCACTAACAGATCGAAACCACCCGGGGATTACGTCTGAACCTGGTCCACTGAATCGGCGGAGGCGGGAATTATTGGTGAGAACATCCTTTCGAACCACTCTCCTGCTCGACAAAATTGCAAATCGCTTACCTCCAGCCCCGGGATCGATCTCTTCGGCGGGCCATCCCGCATACAAGTGGAAAAAACTGCGGTATTTGCTCCTTTTTTGCGAAAGTTTTCCCCTGGTCAAGCATCTTCTTGAATACAGGATTATGGAAACAATCCAGAAATCCGGACAGTTTTTCCCTGAGTTTTACCTGAAAACCTACGAGGACCTGGCCGGGTTCCGTGAAAAAGACCTGCTCCGGCATTTTGTCAGGCACGGAGGTAGAGAGGGTCGTTCACCAAATCCCTATTTCAGTTCCATATGGTACCTGAATTATATTCTTGAAACGGGATGTGTGGACACCAATCCTCTCTATCACTATTTGACTGTCGGATCAAAGTCAGGGCTCCAGCCTTCCCCCGATTACGTATCATCGGAATACAAAGAGCTTCTTGAGCAATATCGCCAGGTTCGAGCCAGCTAAAATTGTGCTTCGAATCCAGGGCATTGATCAAGACGCTTTTCTAATCTGCCCGGCTCAAACGACCGGTTCTCCGAGAGCCACTTCACTGTCATTAGCGCAGTGCCACCAGGCATAATGCTTTCCAGATAGTTCTTCCTTGGAAGGATACGGGTAAAAAACCACTTGATCCTGGTCCCCTACAAAGAAGCCATTCCTGATGCAGCGGAAAAGGATCGACTGGTGGTATCCCCTGTCCACTGTCTTGGTCTGCTTGGCACCCAGGTGCATTTCCATGATGCAGTCCCGGAGGTGATCTATATTCCGGTAAGGCAGATCCACTGCCTTACCGCCTATCGGATCTGAAGCCAGGCTGGAAAGCTCAAGGTCCGCAAAACACACCTTGGGGATGTTAATCGGCATCTTTGGATCAGTTATGAAACGACAAAACCTTCCCGGATCCAGCACACTGCCGATTGTGGGCTGAACCGGACAGAGTTCCTGGTATAGATAGTAATTATTTTCGAATTCCGGAAACTCCTCCGCCCGGGCGAGTTCCAGGGTTTTCCCATGGGCGGTTGTCAGCCATAAACTGCCCAGGGCTTCAAGCGGAATATGTTCCAGAACCCTGTAGATGCTCAGATAGACGGAGTTCTTCGGGCTTCCGTCTGGTCGGGGCACGCAGCGCTCTCTGGCATCTGACAGGTTGAAATAATCACTCTGGAAATCCTGGGGAAGATCAAAGAAAATCGCCTGGCCGTGGCTCCTCTTCTCAGTGCCGGTTGCCAGGTAGGCACCAAACTCGGCAGGGGAGAGCATCGATGCTACCAAAGCCTCGGGAACCATGGAAAAATAAAGGTGCACACTCATGACCTGCTCCTTTCAGAAATTGAGTCATCAGGCTTCCCGGCGACAGCTATTGCCGGGTTTAATCCCTTATCCAGGTAAAGGCGGTTTGTACATCTCCCGGCGGAACAAGGTTTACCGGGGAGGTAACTACCTTTATCCGTTAGTTAAAGTGTACCACGCGAAACAGGAGATCGATCAAATAATCGGAGGCGTATTTTATGGCCTTCCCCCATGCGGGAAGGGTTCACCTGTGAATTTCATAAACATGCCCCTGATACCCCGCGAAAAAGTGCGGGTATCCAGGAGTCTTTCGACCGCGGCACAAGTTTACAGGCTACAGTTCAAGGGCCTTGAAATCTTCATCCAGGGAAATCTCCTGCTGGGAACCGCTCTTAAGGTCCTTGAGGACCATTACCCCTTTATCTATTTCCCCGGGGCCTTGAAGGACTACATACCTGATGCCCCTCTGCTCGGCGTATTTAAACTGTTTCCCGTATTTTCCAGGTTCCGGGTAAAGGTCAACCCTGAAACCTTCCCCTCGCAGCCTGTGGGTCAGATCCAGGCTGGCAGGCATTGTTTCTTCACTGAACAAGGTGACCATCAATTCAGATTTGCCCGCCATATCCTCAGGGAACATGTTTTTTTCCTGCATGAGAAGGATGATTCTCTCCAGGCCCAGGCTGAATCCGCAGGCTGGAATTTTTCTACCTGAAAACATTCCGATCAAATCATCATAACGGCCGCCGCCTCCAGCCGAAACACCGAAATCATTCATTTCCACTTCGAAAATCGCCCCGGTGTAATAACTGAGCCCCCTGGCAAGTGCCGGGTCCAGCCGCAGGCATCCCCCCGCGGGACAACTTTCCGACATATCCAGGATCCATTCCAGATCGGAAAGGGCATCCAGGCCGCCCTCATGTTCCTTGAGCCGGGCCCTCAACCTGGCGGCAACCTGTTCATTAGACTCCAGCTCACCGCTGAACACACTCAGTAATCCTGAAATGCTTTCAGCATCGAATCCTCTTTCGAGCAGTTCAGCGCGCACACCCTGGTCCCCGATTTTATCGAGCTTATCGATAGCCACAAGGGCCTGCTCCTCTTTGCCGGAAGGAATCCCGCACACTGACATAAGTCCCTGCAGGATCCCCCTGTGATTAAGTCGAAGGGAAAAATCATCAGAGGAAAATCCCAGTTTCTGAAGCAATTCAGCGGCGGCACTCAGCACTTCCAGTTCCACCGTTAATCCGGTTGACCCGACTATGTCCAGGTCACACTGGTAAAATTCCCTGAAGCGCCCCCTGGCGGGACGATCGGCCCTGTAGACCGGCTGAATCTGGTAACGCTTGAACACTCTTGGCAGCTCAGCCTGGTACTCCGCGGCCACCCTGGCCAGGGGAACGGTCAGGTCGTAACGCAGCCCGGAATCAGCCAGGTTATCCTCCTGGGGGGAATTTTTGAGCATCCGGCCCAGTTTCTCTCCCCGTTTCATCACCCTGAAGATCAGTTGATCGCCCTCTTCACCGTATTTACCAAGAAGGGTGTCAAGGCGTTCCATTGCCGGGGTTTCAAGAGGATCGAATCCATAAGACCGGTAAACATCCTCAACGATTCCTACAACATATTTTCTTCTAAGGACATCTTCCGGAAGGAAATCCCTCATTCCGCTTAATGGTCTGGTATTTGATTTTGCCATAATATTCTTATCTATGCGGGGCATTCCGCCCCATGGTCAGGATCGGATTTGATTCCCGGCCCAGTCTACGAAATCTGGCTGGCTCCGGGGACCGGCATATCGTCCCTGATAATGTTCTTGTTTCTGTGATTATCCATATTGATTACGTAGGTGTCATCTGACTCAAGCAAAACCGGGGAGTGGGTTGCCGCAATTATCCGCATATTCTTTTTGTCAACCAGTTCCATGAGCATCTTCAGTATCCGCCTCTGGTTCGACTGGGACAGCGCCATCTCAGGCTCATCAAGGAGAAGCAGAGTGCCGTCAGGAAGGTTTGGAAACGAATCCCTGAACAGGGAAATCATGACCTGTCCGTGACTTGCCATGGACAGGAACTCCTGCATCTGCGGATCATCCTCAAAAAGCTCCACCTGGTTGCGGGGATTATGCTGCTCCGCGTCAAACAGGAAAACCTCCGGTTTTTCCTCCAGGGTCCTGAGCTTCAGATCATACTCATAGTGTTCGACAGCCTCGCCTTTCATGGCGTAATAAATTGAATGCAGCAAAGTGGATTTCCCGCATCCGTTATCGCCTGTCAGCATAATGAGGGGGTAGGAGAGATCAAGGATCATCGGCATGTGAAAATCCAGGTTAATGAAAATCGGATGGCTTAATATCGTGAGAAACATAAAATTTCGATTGCTCCAGTACGTCTATTTTTCACAATTTCAGGCATAACCCGGAACAGTCCCCGCGGGACCGAATCCGGACAACTTCGATTGCAGCAGTTATGATATACCCCTTCTGGCCAGGATCCCCGATCAGCAGCGGCGGCTGAAGTCCAGGGAAAAATAACTTAAGATCATGTCCGCCCCTGCCCTCTTTATGGAAGTGAGAATCTCATCAACAACGGCATCCTCATCCAGCCACCCCATCTTCGCGGCGGCCTTGACCATGGCATATTCTCCACTGACATTATACGCCGCAACCGGTAAAAGAGTATTGGCACGCAGCGTGGCGATTACATCCAGGTATGGCAGCGCGGGTTTCACCATAACTATGTCAGCACCTTCCTCATCATCCAGAATCACCTCCCGTACCGCTTCCCTGCAATTGGCAGGGTCCATCTGGTAAGTTTTCTTGTCCCCGGCCTTGGGCGCCGAATCCAGAGCATCCCGGAAAGGACCGTAAAAGGCTGAAGCATACTTGGCTGTGTACGCCAGGATACTGACTTCTGAACAGCCGGCCTGGTCCAGCGCTTTCCGAATGAATCCCACGCGGCCGTCCATCATGTCTGAAGGCGCCACAATATCGGCACCGGCTTCAGCCTGGGAAACAGCCATCCTGGCCAGGATTTCAAGGGTCGGGTCATTGAGTATCCGGCCATCTTCAACCAGGCCGTCGTGCCCGTCACTGGAGTAGGGATCCATGGCAACATCAGTTATAACCAGCAACTCAGGAAGTTTATCCTTCAGCTTTCTGACCGTCCGCTGCAGCAGACCGTCACTGTTCCAGGATTCGGTGGCTGTGGGGTCCTTGAGGGATTCCTCAAGCGCCGGAAAAAGAGCCACCGCCGGAATCCCCAGGGAAAAGGCCTCCTTTGCCTTCTTCAGAACCTTATCAGGACTCATCCTGAAACATCCCGGCATCGAATCAACCGGAATCATCTGCCCCTCCCCTTCAACCACAAAAAGCGGCAAGATTAAATCAGCAGGGGTTACAGATGTTTCCCTCACCAGGTTCCGTATGGCGGAATTCTTTCGATTGCGTCTCGGCCGGACTGGAATTTCAATATTTTTTTCTCTGTTCATGACTGTTCTAGTCTAGCTTAAATTCATAACAATTCACAATGCACCCCTCCTGCAGCTTTTCAAGATTAAATATGCCGAACCTTCAACAATTTTCTTCGGACTCCTGGATCTAATGGTTCAACATTAAAGATTCGTACTTCGCACATCTTCCAAAACTGCCCCGCCAGGACGGAGCGGGGCAGCAAAAAATGCTTAAATGAAATCCTTTCTTCCCCTTGATCCCGGGCGGGAGTATACATATGCTTTAATCTCTGGAACCTAATTATCAAAACTGGAGAATCCTTTATGAAAAAGTCATCAATAAAGCCTGCGGCATCCCTGATCTTGCTGACACTGGTTCTGACCTTGAGTCAGGCCGCCGCCCAGGACTGGGCCCCGGTTCAGGGTCGAATCATGTCCGAGTTCGGGGAATCAGTGACCCCGGAAAATGCCTGGCAGGAATATCCCCGGCCCCAGATGCAGAGAGAAGACTGGATGAACCTCAACGGCCTGTGGGAATACTCCATACGAAACCGGACAGCCCCGGCGCCTTCTTCGTATGACGGTAATATCCTGGTCCCTTTCTGCCTGGAATCAGCCCTGTCCGGTGTTGGCACCGGAATAAGCCCGGACCAGAGGATCTGGTACCACCGAACGTTTTCCGTGCCCTCTGCCTGGGAGGGGAAAAGGGTGATATTAAATTTCGGCGCGGTGGACTACGAGGCGACAGTGTGGATCAACCAGGCGCTGGCTGGTTCTCATAAAGGAGGATTCGACCCGTTTTCCTTTGACATCTCCGACTACCTGCAAGACGGAGAAAACGAAATCCGGGTCGCGGTCCGGGATCCCTCCAACTCCGAAGAGATCCCTACCGGAAAACAGCGCCTGAGCCCCAGCGGAATCTGGTACACACCGGTCTCCGGCATATGGCAGACAGTATGGCTGGAACCGGTACACCCTGAGCTATCCCTGGCAACGCTGCGCCTGACCCCGGATCTTGACAGCAGTTCAGTTTCTATAGAAAGCTTCACCGATCGCATAGCGGGAGGAGACAGATACGCCGTTGAACTGAAGGTAACAAAAGAGGGAACGACTGTAGCCTCCGGAATCTCCAGGATCAACAGGAAAATCTCTCTGAAGATTGATAATCCTGAACTCTGGACACCCGAATCTCCATTTCTTTATGGCCTGGAAGCCTCCCTGTATGAAATTGAAGATCCTTTTGAAGCCCAGCGCGCAGAAACAGGGGAAGAGAATTTCAGGCTGGTACGCCTGGGAAAGACAGAGGCAGAGGCCTATTCCGGCATCCGTTTAACCGGCACTCCTATTGACAGGATCAGCAGCTATTTCGGAATGCGGAAAATATCTCTCGGTCCAGGAAAAAGAGACGGACAGCCGGTTATGATGCTCAATAACGAGCCGCTGTTCCACAACGGGACCCTGGACCAGGGATGGTGGCCGGACGGGCTGCACACTCCCCCCAGCGACCAGGCCATGATCTACGAACTGAGCTACCTGAAGGATTCAGGGTTTAATATGCTGCGTAAACATATCAAAGTGGAACCCGCCCGCTACTACTACCACTGCGACAGGCTGGGAATCATGGTCTGGCAGGACATGCCCTCAGCGGTGTCTCACCCCGGAGGAGAGGCATCAGACCAGTATGTGAACTCACGTAGCCATGACGAACTGATCAAAAGGCCCGATTCAGCCGCCCGTTTTGAGCATGAGTTAAGATCCATGATCAACAGCCTCTACAACCACCCCTCAATTGTTATGTGGGTTGTCTTCAATGAAGGATGGGGCCAATACGATACCTGTCGCATGAACAACTGGGTTAAAAACCTGGACCCATCCAGGCTTACCAACTCCTCCAGCGGCTGGGTTTTAATGGACTGCGGAGATGTTTTCGACATACACACTTACGACCCTGTCCCCAGGGTTCCATCCAATAAAAGAAGCCAGGCCGTGGTAGTAGGCGAATACGGGGGCATAGGCTACGCGGTGGAAGGTCATCTCTGGAATCCCGAGATGCGAAACTGGGGTTACCAGAAATATAACACCGAAGCTGAACTGGTAGCTGCCTACAAGGTTAAATTCACTGAAATCATCAGGCAGGCGAAAGATGTGGGAATCAGCGGCGCGATATACACCCAGACAAGTGATGTTGAGGGAGAGGTGAACGGCCTGCTGACCTATGACCGGAAAGTCAAAAAAATCCCGGCGGAAAAACTCTCGGAAATCCACAAACATGTTTTTGACTGATTGCCGGAGATTTGATTGGTTCCAACACGGTCGGCGGCAGCAGCCCATGTCCGGATTTGAAGAGCTTGAAAATGATTAGACTTAAAATGATATTTATATGTTTTTGTACGGTTGCCGTTCTTGCGGGTTCTTCCATCGCGGCTGGATGGCAGGCTGGAACGGCCAGTATATCGATAACTCCCAGGGAATCAATGTGGATGGCAGGATACGCTTCCCGGGATAAACCGTCCGAGGGAAAAGTCCATGACTTATGGGCCAAGGCCGTAGCCCTGAGCGACAGTTCCGGGAACAGGCTGGTTATCATCAATGCCGAAGTTGTGGGAATCCGCCGGGATGACAGGACCTGGCTGGAACAGAAACTTAAAGATCTTTGTGGTCTGGATCCGGAAGAATTCCTCATCAATGTAACCCATACCCACAGCGGTCCGGAGCTCCGTGTAGACCAGGCGCTCCTGTATGGGTTTCCTGAAGAACAGGTGGAGAAATCCAGGCAATACCGCGTATTTTTCAGGAACGCCCTGGCTGAGGCGGCAGGGAAAGCCCTCTCCAATCTGGAACCTGTGACCCTGGAATACAGCAGCGGCAGGGCTGGATTTGCCATGAACCGGAGGCTTAAAACAGACACGGGATACATTATTGCCCCCAATCGAAAAGGAGTTGTGGATCATGAGGTTCCGGTCCTGAAGATCACCGCTGGTCAGGATAAAATAAAGGCCCTGCTTTTCGGCTATTCCTGCCATGGGACGGTAATGAATCTCTACAAATTCTGTGGGGACTGGCCCGGATTCGCCCAATACAAAATCGAGGAAAAATTTCCCGGCTGTACTGCCATGTTCATTAACGGCTGCAGCGCTGATCAGAATCCCACACCCCGCCGGAGGCTGGAACTGGCAGAGCAATATGGAGAGAGCATAGCCAACGCGGTGGAAGCCGCCCTTCAAGCTCAACAGGATTCTATCGAAGGCCCCTTAAGGGTCCGGATGGATGAAGTAAGGCTCCGTTTTACCAACATCCCAGGCAGGAAAGAACTGCTTGAAATGAAAGCAAACGGTGACAGATATGATGTCCGCAGAGCCGACAGGCTCCTGGAGCAGCTGGGGGAAACAGGAAAAATCGACGATTCATATCCTTACATGATCCAGGTGATACAATTCGGGGACAGCCTTATGCTGGCCGCCCTTTCCGGCGAGGTTGTAGTCGATTATTCGCTGAGGCTTAAAAACGCCTTCCAGGACCGGAATGTATGGACAGCTTCTTATTCCAACGACATAATGGGGTACATTCCTTCAAAAAGAATTCTTGAAGAAGGAGGTTATGAAGGCGGTGAAGCAATTCGCTATTCCTCCCTGCCCGGTACCTGGGCGAAGGATACCGAGGAACTGATTATTGACGCTATCAGGGAGATGGTTAGGGTTTCCGGGGATTAGCCCGGATTACTTATTCAGCTTCTTTCCCAGCCGTTTGAGGTGTAACACGAGAGCCTGTTAATGAATAATCCCACATGGAAAGAAGCCCGCGACTGCTGAAATATCAAGAAACGCCCTGCGGCAGACAGGCTACCAGGGCCACCTGGACATGGAGTACAAGTGGGACTGCGGGGGCCAAACCCGAAATCGTTCAGTTTGGCAAGTTACCTGGTATAATTTTAAGATTACTTGGTTTTTCATATCAGGAAGCCGGTCACTAGTTACAAAAGCACAGAATCCTTTCCCGTTCACTTATCATATAAAACCATTCGTGGTGCACTGTGGCCTCTTCGTCCGATACGGCTTGCAAAACGGCATATCAGGGGAACACAATATGGAAAAATTTCGTTACTAAGGGTAACTGTAATTTAAACTTTTCGGAGTTGCTCCCAACAGATCCTGACTCCTCATCGAATAAAGCGGGTAATTAAGGACATGACAAAAAAAGATATATCATCGAGAAAAAAAATCAGAAAAATAATAATCTCCGTGCTGATCATCAGCCTGGCAATGGCATGTGTCTATTCAATTTCGCGCCTTCCCGGGGAAGAACAGGAAGTCCTTATTCCCGAGGAAGTCATCATTAATGTTGAGGTTGAGGAAATCATTCCGGAAGAAACCGTCCCGGATTACCTGGACCTTCCCGGGACAGCTCAGCCCGGCAGGATAGTCAAGGTCCCCGCGGAACTGGGCGGCAAGATTGTCAGCCTTCCAGCCAGGGAAGGAGACTTGATCCGCAAGGGTGATATCGTACTCAAGCTGGATGACTCCATCCTGGCCGCTGAGGTTGTAAGGGCCCAGGCCCAGACCGATTTCGACAAAAAATCACTGGAGCGGACTTCAATGCTCCTTGAAAAAGGGGTGGCAGCCCACAACAGCCTGGATGAAATTGAGTCCAGATACGCTGTTAACGCCGCCGCGCTTAAAATGGCTGAAACCAACCTGGCCAAAACAGTTGTCTATTCACCATACACCGGGATACTCAATGATTTACCGGTGGAACAGGGAGAGTATGTCCAGGAAGGGGCGACCGTAGCTGAAATTGTAGAAATCGACACCATAAAAATCGAGGTTCAGATCCCCGAAAAAGAAGTTGAATACCTTCGCATGGGGTCTACCATGAACATCTACTCCAGCACCTCTGAGACGCCTCTTTGCAGGGGCAAGGTAACCTACTTAAGCGAGGTTGCTGATCCCGGAACCAGGACTGTCAAGGCCGAAGTATCCATAGACAACCGCAATAGAATTGTAAGAAGCGGACAGATTGTCAAGGCCAGGCTGAACCGGAGAAGCCTCCGTAACGCTGTCATGATACCGCTTGCTGCTGTTATCCCCCTGGAAGAAGGCAAGGTTGTATATGTTGCTGAAAATGGTGTGGCTAAACGGCGCGAGGTGGAACTGGGAGTAATAAAGGGAACGGAAGTTCACATAAAAAACGGCCTTACAGGCGGAGAGAAACTGATCATCAAAGGACACCGGCTGGTAGGACCGGAGCAGAAAGTCCAGATAATCAGCCAGGCACTGCCGGTAACCTCATAATCAAGATCCGGGAATCCCGAACTCCAGGTGGAATTTTATTAAAACAGTACAACTGTATTTAAATCCGGGTATCCGGGCAGAAGAATGTCTATTCCGGAGCTGGTTTCCGGAAAAGCTGGAAGAGCAAAATGATACTTTCCAACACAGCCATAAACAACAGAATTGTAGTCTGGATACTGATGATTGTAATCACCATATCCGGCGTTTACTCTTACATTACTCTCCCCAAGGAAGCTTTCCCGGATATCCCGATCCCGAATATTATTATCACCACCTCCTATGAGGGAGTTTCCCCTGAAGATATTGAATCCCTGGTCACGCTTAAAATTGAAAAGGAACTGGCTGGAATCAAGGATTCAAAAGAAATAACATCCACCAGTGCCGAAGGCATGTCTTCGATCGTCGTAGAATTTTATCCAGACGTTGAGATCGAAGATGCCCTCCAGTATGTAAAGGATAAGGTTGACCAGGCCAAGGGAGAACTTCCCGAAGAAGCCGAAGAGCCTATAGTCAAGGAAATCAGCATGGCTGACTTTCCGGTAATGACAATAAGCATTTCAGGCAATGTTTCACCTGTCAGGCTGAAAGCCATAGCCGATGAACTGGAAGACAGGTTCGAAGAAATTCCCGGAGTGCTTGAATGCGACATCTCCGGTGAACTGGAAAGAGAAATACGGCTGGAAATCGATCATGACCGTTTCATTGCTTACGGCCTGACATCGGATCTTCTTCTCAGCCTGGTGCCCATGGAAAACCAGAACATTTCAGCCGGCAGCCTGGACACACCCGGCACCGAGTTCAACATCCGGGTGCCTTCAGAATTCGCGGACCCGGGAGAAGTTGAAGGGCTGATCCTGACCGTTAAAGACGGCAAGCCGATCTACCTTACGGATATTGCGAAAATCACAGACACATTTAAAGACCGGGAGAGTTACGCCAGACTTAATGGACAGGATACCATCACCATAGACATAAAAAAGCGGATAGGCGAAGATATTATCCCTATCGCGGCTACAGTAAAATATATATTGGAGGAAGCCAGAAAACAGGCTCCCAAAGGTGTCGAATTCAAGATAACATCTGACCTTAGCGATGATGTTTTCTCAATGCTCAAGGACCTGGAAAACAACATCCTTTCCGGACTTATCCTTGTTGTAGTCGCCCTGCTGCTTTTCCTCGGTTTCAGGACCAGCCTGATTGTAGGGCTGGCCATCCCGATGAGTATGCTGATCAGTTTTACAATACTGGATTTGTGGGGCCTCACCCTGAATACGGTCGTTTTATTCGGGCTGATCATGGCCCTGGGCATGCTGGTCGACAATGCCATAGTCATTGTTGAAAATATTTACCGTCACCGGCAGATGGGATATGGGGCAATTGAGTCAGCCAAAATGGGAGCGGGAGAAGTTGCCTGGCCGGTAATAACCTCAACGGCAACAACCATTGCCGCTTTTTCACCCCTGCTGTTCTGGCCCGACATCATGGGCGAATTCATGAGCTATCTTCCCAAGACCCTGATTGTGGCGCTCCTGAGTTCCCTTTTTGTGGCCCTGGTAATCAACCCGGTCGTCAGTTCCAGGTTTGCCGGTAAACCTCCCACCCTGGATAAGAAGAAAAGAGGATGGTTCCTTAATCACTACAGGAAATTACTTCGTACGGTAATAGATTACCGAATAGCCGTCCTGAGTGTTGCCCTGCTGATTCTCGTAGGAGTGGTAATGCTTTACGGAAAAATGGGGCATGGCGTGGTGCTTTTCCCGGAAACCGACCCGGCCAGGGCCACCATTTCCCTGGAAGTGCCGCAGGGAACAAGCCTTGAAGAGATCAACCGTATTGTCCTCGCTGTTGAGGAACGGGTGGAGCCCTACAGAGAGCACATAGATGATGTTGTCGCCAGGGCCGGAGTCGGAGGGGGCAACATGTTCAGCAGCGTCTCCGGGCAGGGGAGCATCGACCTGATTTTTCATGAATACCTGGACAGGACAAAACCCTCCAATGAACTTATTGCTGAAATAAGGGAAGCTATCAGCGGTTTTGCCGGGGTGGAGATTGAGATCGTCAAGGAAGAAGGAGGCCCTCCAACTGGTGATCCCGTGACAATAGAGCTCATCGGGGAGGACTTTGAAATTTTAAAGCAGGCAAACACCACGATCAAGAATGCCATCGCGCCCATTCCGGGTCTGGTCAGCCTCAAGAGTGACCTGGAAATCACCCGCCCGGAAATTTCATTCAAAGTCGACCGTCAGAGAGCACAGTTACTGGGTGTCAATACAACTATCATCGGGAATTTCCTTAAAACCGCTATCTTCGGCAGCAAGGTCAGTTCCTACCGGGAATACAAGGATGAGTATGATATTACGGTAAGGCTTCCCCAGGATCAGCGGCTGAGCGTGGATGACCTCAAAAAGATCCAGGTTCCGAATGTCATGGGCGGAGGCGTACCACTCTCATCGCTGGGCACCCTCGAATATACCGGCGGAATGGGAACAATAAAACATTCGGACCAGCATCGGGTCATTACTATTACCGCTGACGCTGAAGGACGCCTGGGCAATGATGTTCTTGCTGATGTACAGAAAACAATCGGCACCCTGGATCTCCCGGAGCAAGTGACAATCCGTTACTCCGGAGAACAGGAAGAGCAGGATAAAGCGGGAGCTTTCCTGAGTAAAGCCTTCCTGATAGCTCTTTTTGCAATTACCATGATCCTGGTCGCTCAGTTTAACAGCCTGCTGATACCGCTGATAATTATGAGCACGGTAATTCTCTCTCTTATCGGGGTATTCGTGGGTCTTCTGATTTTCTCCATTCCTTTCAGCATCATAATGACCGGAGTAGGAGTAATAAGCCTGGCCGGAGTTGTTGTCAATAACGCGATTGTCCTCCTGCATTACACAAGGCAGCTGGAAAACAAGGGTATGGAACTGGTTGAAGCAGCTGTAGAAGCTGGAACAGTCAGGCTGCGCCCGGTTCTCCTGTCAGCAGGCACTACCATACTCGGGCTGACGCCCATGGCAACCGGCATCAGTTACGATTTCAGGCTCATGGAGTGGGTGACCCGCAGTGAAACCAGCCAGTTCTGGTACAGCATGGCCATAGCTGTTATTTTCGGCCTGGCTTTTGCCACAATGCTTACCCTGTTTGTGGTGCCTACCCTTTACATATCACTTTGTCACATCAGGGACCACTTTTTTAACGGTGATGACGAAAAAAAACAGGACGAGGCGGATCTCGAGCCGGAATTGCCTGATCTGGAGGAGGATGAGCAGACCGCTCAATAATTCGGCACTGGTTCTACTGTCAGCCTGAAAAAGCCTTCAGGCTGACAGCATCCTTAATTCTCGTTGTCGTTGTGGTAAACGAATCCGTAATTCGGAGATTATATCCAACCTCATGTTTTGCGGTCGTACCTGTGGCACTCCCAATGTTTTCCTAACATACCTCCCAGGGTTCCGGCTGCGCCTCCACCCTGGGCTGGAATCCCGGGACCTTTGGTCCGGGATTATCGGGCCTGTGGCCCTTCCTGTCACGAATCCCGTGAGGGATTCGTGGACTTGTGGGTGCCGCCCGGAGGCGACGTTAATCCTGATGCAGATCAGGCGATCCGCGCTCCCAGCGGGTAAAATCTCCTACCAGAAAATTATGTAAAGCACCGCGGTCGTAAGGATAACGACAGATCCCATCCACTTGACCGAACGGCTGATCTTCATATCAAAACCTTCCCTGACCGGCATTAATTTCGGATTTTCCAGGGGTTTGATCAGGGTAATAACGTACATGGTCACCATTATTATGGCAAAGGTGATGGCCATGCGGTTCAGGAAGGCAATCTGGCCAAACTGCCACTGCAGGAATCCATATACCGGGACTGTCATTATCAGTCCGGTAACACCTGAAACAGCAGGAGCTTTTTTGAAAATCATTCCGAAAACAAACACTGCCAGGATTCCGGGAGATATGTAGCCCTGAAACTCCTGTATGTATGTAAAAATTCCCTGAAAACTGGGATCACCAAGTTTTGGCGCGATAAAACACCCAATCAGGACGAAAACAATTGTTGACATTCTCCCGGTCCAGATCAGCTTCTTGTGAGAGGCCTGCTGGGCAAAATGTCTCTTCACCAGGTCCATTGTAAAAATGGTAGATGCTGAATTCAGCATCGAAGCCAGGGAGCTGATAACCGCTCCGCTTATGGCCGCGAAAACAAAGGCCCTGACACCCGGACCCAGAAGGTTTCTTACCAGGAGAGGATAGGCAGCATCAGTGCCGCCCGTGCCGCTCATCTGGTTTCCGTACAGCTGGAAAGCCATGATGCCGGGAAATACAATCACAAAAGGAACTATCAGTTTCAAGGACGCGGCAAAAATGATTCCCAGCTGCCCCTGCCGCAGCGTTTTTGCTGCCAGGGTCCGCTGGGTAATATATTGATTCAATCCCCAATAGTAAAAATTCGGGATATGCATTCCTATCAGCAACGCAGTCCAGGGAAGGATGGAGTTGTCTTTTGGCAGAATCATATGAAGCTTGTCAGCATTCACCTCAAAAAAATTACCTACTCCTCCCACCGCCTGGAATCCAATTACCATGGTGATGAAACCGCCTATCAGAAGGGCCGATCCCTGGAACAAGTCAGCCCAGGCAACCGCTTTCAAGCCGCCCCATACGGTATACAAAGCTGCTATTCCGCCGATAACCCAGACACCTATCAACAGATGTGACTGATTTTCCAGGTTTCCGAACAGCGTCTGCAAGGTAAGTCCCCCTGAGTAAATGACAGCCGCGATCGTGACTCCCACATAAATTACCATGGTGTAAAAAGCCATGATGGCCCGGGCTGAAGAGTTATACCGGTATTCAAGGTATTCAGGAATGGTAAAAATTCCCGATTTCAGGAACCTGGGAAGAAAAAATATGGCAACGATAACCAGGGTGACGGCAGCCATCCATTCATAACTCGCTATCGCGAGTCCGACTGATCCGGCGCTCTGGCCGGACATTCCCACAAACTGCTCAGTCGATATATTGGCCGCGATAAGGGATAATCCGATAAAAGGCCAGGTCAACCCTCGTCCCGCGAGGAAGAAATCTTCACTGGTCGTTTCTTTCCGGCTCTTCCACATGCTGACCGAAACCACAACTCCAAAAAATACCAAAAACATCCCGGCATCAAGCCAGGTCAAACCCAGTCCGTCCATTTATCCGTCTTCCTTTCAAGTTAAACCAGGGAACAATTCTAGCAGGTGAGGGATAAGAATCATATATGGAAAACCTTCCTTGAATTCAAAATTGAAAATTCAAAAATAAAAATCCATTGGTTCGCCCTTCAGAGTTCAAGATTCAAGGTTGTGGTCTGGAAATTAAGGCAGGTTAGCGGTGACGGCAACAATTCCCCGGGCCAAAGGTCCGATAATCCCGGGCCAAAGGTCCCGGGATCCCAGCCCAGGGTGAAGTTCCCGTCGAAGACGGGGACGGAACCCTGGGGGAGAAGGTCAGGAGTTCAGGGGGAGTGCCACAGGTACGACCACGACAACGGGATTGGACTCTTTCCTGCCAACCGCGACCATGCTGGAGCCAGCGGCTCCAGCTACAAGCTGCAGGCTGGAAGCCCGCAGTACACCGTCCCCTCAGAATAGACATTGCTGGAGCCGGCGGCTCCAGGCACAGTTTTGAATCTTGAATTATCTTTGGCAGCGAGGCCATAGAGGCCAAAGTCTAAGACGTGGGAATCTCGAGCTTCATGCCGGGATGGATGCTGTCCGGGTTGGATATCGAGTTCTGGTTCTGCAGTTCTTCCACCGAGATGTTGAAACGCCGGGCGATCCGGCTCAGGTTGTCCCCCCGGCGGACAACATAAACCTTGTCTCCAGGGGATGTTCGAACTGATCCTCCTCCGCTTCCATCGGGCGGAGCCACCAGGAGAAGCTGTCCGGGGTATATCCGGTTGGGATTTTTTATTCCATTAAGCCTCTGGATATATCCCATAGAAATTTCAAGTGCCCCGGAAATCAGTCCAAGGGAGTCTCCCGGCTGGACTTTATAACGAAGTGATCCATCCGACGCGGCAATCAGTTTGGCTGTCGAAGGACCGGCGCTTTCCAGGGCCGCCAGTACTGCTTCATGCTTGTCACCGGGAATCCTCACGTCGGTCCCGGCGGGAATCACCTTGAGCGATCTGTTCAGGACCCTCATGATATGTGGATTAAAATCTCCCAGGACCTCCAGGTTCAGCCCGGGTACCGTTGTAAAGTAACCGGCATCATAGCTCCTTTTCAGGCGGATAGTCTCATAGTGCAGAGGCGGTTCAATCGGGAGTTCTCCGAAGTAATCATGGTAATGCTTTGCCACCTTGAGAGCGGTCAGGAATTCAGCGTAGAAATTACGGCTGGCAAAGCCGAAATACCTTCCGTCATGGTTATCCACGATGCGGCGGAAATCAGTTCCGAATTTCTTTTTAGCCCGGAGCATTCCGTTTTTACCATAGTTGTAGCTGGTCATGGTAAGAGCCCAGGTTTCCAGGGTTTGAAAATTATCCCTGAGCAGTTTCGCGGCCGCCTCGGTGGCCTTGATGGGATCCAGCCTCTCGTCGACTGAGTTGGATATTCTCAGGTAAGATCGGCCGGTGCTTCGGGTAAACTGCCAGACTCCGGCGGCCCCGGCCTTGGAATAGGCGTTATAGTCAAAGGAGGATTCCACATGGGGCAGGTATGCCAGGTCTTCAGGCAGTCCATGGCGACGAAAAACCTCTTTCATAATCTCCAGGTAACGTCCGGATCGGATCAGGCTTTCCTGGAACTTGTCCCGGATTCCCCGCTGGTACCGCAATCTTTTTTTCAGCTTGTAGATAGTATTGGCATCAGTGGAGTATCCGGCTTCCTGGAGCCGGGCGGCAATTCCCTCCTGCCGGCTGTTCAGTTTAGCCGAGGCAGGACCATACTTATGGATCAGCTCCAGGTCCCGCTTCAGGATCTTTATCTCCTGCTCCAGGGCTTTTTTCTGCCGGCGCGCTTCCCGGTCATTACCTTCAATTCCGGAACTGAATTCCTTAACGTAATAAATCAGTGCAAGGTCACGGTCATCGTGGAGCAAAACCTGGTTTGATTCATATTCGGTGAATACCTTTTCCCAGAATCCGATTTCAGTCTCGAATTCCCGGAAAGGAAACAGCTCTTCGGTTTCGGACAGATCAAATCCCGCCGCCCCGATATTGACGGCAAGGCAGAGGAAAACCAACAATATATTTATAAGCCTTTTTCCGGCGAATTCTTTCATCATATACACAGTCATTCTACCAAAAACCCTCTGGCAGCCTCTTTTTTTCCGGCTTTTCCGAAGATGACACAATTGATTTCCGGATAATTGTCACCGAATTTGACATGAATATCAGTTATACTGAAAAAGTACTGCTGCTCGGGAAATTAACCCTTTTTACAGGTCTGTTGGAGGGAGTGAAATGGAATTGTTTCCAGGGTTCCAGCCAAAAAAATTAAGTCCTCAGGACAAGTACCGGATCGACGAGTTATACAACAAGATTCTGGAACAGTATCACTACTTTGTAGGCTATCCCTGCACCGGCGGTTTCGACTACACGGAGCTTTACCGTTTCCTGAAATTTCCGCTCAACAATGTCGGGGACCCATTCCTGCCCGGAAGCTACCGCGTAGCCACCCGAAATATTGAATGCGAGGTTCTTGACTGGTTTGCCGCTCTGCATCATATTTCGCCCGATGATTACTGGGGGTATGTCACCAACGGCGGTACGGAAGGCAACATGTACGGCCTCTACCTGGCCCGTGAACTCTATCCGGAAGGGGTGGTCTACTATTCCCAGGACACCCATTACAGTGTCAGTAAATGCATGCGGGTCCTGAAGATGCAGCATATTATGCTCCGTTCCCTGCCTAACGGGGAACTCGATTATGATGACCTGCGGGAAACAATACAGATCCACCGCAATGTCCCGCCGATAATCTTCGCCAATATCGGGACCACTATGAAGGAGGGCAAGGACGATGTCGGAAAGATCAAGCAAATCCTGGATGAATTCGCCCTTCCGGCCAGCTACATACACTGCGACGCCGCCCTGTGCGGGATGACCCTTCCCTTCATTGAAAACGCCCCGGTTTTCGACTTCAGGGCCGGGATTGACAGCATGGCAATCAGCGGCCACAAATTTATCGGGTCCCCGATTCCGTGCGGGGTGGTCCTGGCCCGGAAACGAAACGTGGACCGGATCGCCCGGTCAATCGAGTATGTCGGAACCCTGGACACCACCTTGTCCGGTTCCCGCAACGCCATAACTCCCCTGATCCTCTGGTATGCCATAAAAACCCTGGGAAAAGAGGGATTCACCCAGATGATCCGCCATTCCCTGGACATGGCGGTATACGCCGTGGATGAACTGAAAAAACACGGGATTAAAGCATGGCGCAACAAGCATTCAATCACCGTGGTGATTCCCAAGGTACCGCCTTCTGTGACAACAAAATGGCAGATAGCGGTCCACAAGGACCACGCCCATATAATCCTCATGCCGCACATAACCAGGCTGCAGGTGGATGAGCTGGTAGATGATATAGCATCCGCGCTGCATACGGTTCCCGGAGGGTGAAGGCTATTGAATGACACCCGCGCGGGCGATTGGAGTTCAAAAATCAGAACCGGAAATCAGAATTATCCTCCCTGGTAAAAGGGGGAAGGAATATAGAAGGATTAAAAAAATGAAACAGATTGTAATCGTGTGCCGGACAAAACAGGGACTGGTAGCCGAAATCGCCGCGACCCTGGCCGAACGGGGGATCAACATCGAATCCATTGACGCCGAAGAATCCGGTAACGTCGATGTGGTAACCCTAACCGTGGACAAGTATGACGAGGCTCTCCAGGCGTTGCTGGACCTGGGGATAAACGCCGTGACCGAGGACGTGGTTTTACTGAGACTTCCCGACAAACCTGGTTCGCTGGCCCGGGTGGCCAAGCGATTTATGGATAACAACATTCACCTGCGCAGCATCCGCCTGATCCACCGCGAAGACGGAGAAGCCATTGTCGCCGTTTCCATGAACCGTTCCGATGAAGCCATGGACCTGGTCAAGGAATACATGATCTAAAATCGTTGTCGGCATTCGGCGTACCATGGGCATCCTGCCCTTGGTCTTTCACGGCTTACCAGATGGCAAAATTCATAATTTGCCGGTCTGAAGACCGGCGTTCCCGGGGGCTGGCAACTCGACACCCGATACTCGAAAATCGTCACTGGGCATTAGATCATTCGACACTCGGAAATACCGCAGCCCATCCACAGCCTGGGTTGACTACAACAGTGCCGCTGTCGCGGCACAGGAAAGCAGGGATGCTCCCCGCCACAACTCCGCTCGCCCCGGTCGATTCGTGAATCGTCCCTACACCGACTGTCAGGGGAGGTCACCACGGCAAACATGCCGATCTGGAGATCGGCGTTCCCGAGAGTCCCCAATTCGACACCCGTCACTCGAAAATCGTCACTGGGCATTAGATCATTCGACACTCGGAAATACCGCAGCCCATCCACAGCCTGGGTTGACTACAACAGTGCCGCTGTCGCGGCACAGGAAAGCAGGGATGCTCCCCGCCACTATTCGATACCGAAGGCGATACCGATACCAACCCCGAGAGGAGACGGAGTTGAGAGTTCTCGGCAGGGCACCATTCCAACAATTCATGCCCGAGACGGGCATGCCACACTCGAAAATCGTCACTGGTTTCGCAAAGAATCCAGGACATCATAGAACCCCGGAAATGAAATATTCACACAGTCCGGATTCTCGATCTCTATTCCATCTCTTGAAATCAGCCCGGCAATTGAAAAAGCCATGGCGATCCGGTGGTCTCCATAAGAGTCTATGGTTCCCCCTATGAATTCCTGGTTTCCGGGAATCTCAAATCCATCCTCAAATTCATCAATTTTCATTCCCAGGCGGCGCATGTTGCCTACGATGGCATCAATCCGGTCGGATTCCTTTTTCCTCAGCTCCGCGGCATCCCTGACGACAATTCCATCCTCCAGCCTGGCCCCGATAACCGCGAGGATCGGAATCTCGTCAATCAGGTTGGGTATTAATTCACTCATTACTTCATGGGGAAAATCTGAAAACATACGGGGATTGTAAGAAAGGCCCAGGCTGCGGCATGGTTCGGATCCGGCATGGGGCATTTCCCGCTCTTCAATTTCAGCACCACCCCGTTTAAGGAGCTGCAGCATTGCCGACCGGCTGGGATTCACTCCCAGGGACGGAATCTCAATGCTCGCTCCCGGAACCAGCATCGCGGCGGCCAGGAAAAACACGGCCGAGGACATGTCCCCGGGCACTGTCACTTCAGTCCCCGTCAGTTCGACCGGTCCATTGACAGAAATAAGGCTACCTTCCTTCACAACTCCAGCGCCGAAAAGAGGCAGGGCCCGCTCAGTGTGATCCCTGGTCGGGATCCTTTCCACTACCGAGGTTGTCCCCTCCGTGCTGAGCCCGGCCAGCAGTACGCAGGATTTAACCTGGGCACTGGCTACGGGCAGCTCGTATTTTATCGGCCGCAGGTTTCCGCCCCGGATCCGCAGGGGCGGTAATCCGCCTTCTTCAGCAGCTATTTCCGCGCCCATTTGTTTGAGCGGATCGATAATCCGGTTCATGGGCCGACCCGAGAGAGACCTGTCGCCTGTCAAAACCGACTCGAAAGGCATGCCGGCAAGCAAACCTGAAAGCAGGCGCATAGTGGTCCCGCTGTTACCGGCATCCAGGGGGGAATCCGGTTTTTTCCAGCCTTTACATCCCTCGCTTTGAATTCGTACTTCGGTTCCTTCGCGAATCACTTCCACACCCAGCTGCTCCAGGCAGTCCAGCGTGGAATGGCAGTCACGGCTGGTGGAATAGTTGTGGATAAGGGTTTCACCTTTTGCGGCACCACCCAGCAGGCCGTAGCGATGCGAGATCGATTTATCCCCGGGCACGGAAACCCTGGCATGGAAGCTGTCAATCGGATTAATAATCATGTTCTTCTCCGGTCATGCTCAGTCGAAGCTGCTCGAGATGTCTTATTTTATCCCGATATTCGGCCGCGGCTTCAAACTCCAGTTCCATGGCGGCGTCCTTCATGTTCTTTCTCCATTTTTCTATCTGGGCATCAATATCTTCAGGGCTGTTGTACTGCTCCAGGTCTTCCGAAACTATCGGGACATCATAATAGTCCAGTCCTGCCATCTCCAGCAACGTGGAATCGATCGGCTTGAGGATGGTCTGGGGCGTGATCCCGTTCACCTGGTTGAATTCCATCTGCAGTTCACGCCTCCTGGCGGTCTCTTTTATGGCCCGGTTCATGGAGTCGGTTATCCGGTCAGCATAAAAGACAACCCGTCCATTAATATTCCTGGCCGCCCTCCCCGAGGTTTGCACCAAAGCAGTTTCACTGCGCAGGAATCCTTCCTTGTCCGCGTCAAGGATAGCCACCAGTGAAACTTCAGGAAGGTCCAGGCCTTCCCTGAGCAGATTCACCCCCACCAGGACATCAAAAACCCCCAGCCTTAAATCCCTTATTATCTTTATCCGGTCAAGGGTCTCGATCTCAGAATGAAGGTAGCGAACCGAAACTCCTACCTCGGTGTAGTAATCAGTCAGCTCTTCAGCCATTCTCTTGGTAAGGGTGGCCACAAGCACCCGCTCCCCGGCTTCGGTCCTTTTCCTGATCTCTTCAAGCAGGTCATCCACCTGCCCTTTCACCGGCCTGACTTCGATTTCAGGATCCATTAATCCGGTCGGGCGGATAATCTGCTCCACTACGGAACCCGCCGTCTGCTCCAGCTCAAACTTCCCCGGGGTCGCGGAAACATATATTACCTGGGGCCGTCTCGCCTCGAATTCTTCAAAATTCAGGGGCCGGTTATCCAGGGCGGAGGGAAGCCTGAAGCCATACTCCACCAGGTTCTGCTTACGGGATTGGTCCCCCCTGTACATCCCCCTCAACTGGGGGATTGTCACATGGCTTTCGTCAATCAGGATAAGCGCGTCATCAGGAAGATAGTCCATAAGGGTCGGCGGAGCGTCTCCCGGAGACCTGCCGGTTAGATGGCGGGAATAATTCTCAATACCCCGGCAATACCCCATTGATTTAATCATTTCCAGGTCAAACCTGGTTCTCTGCAACAATCTTTCAGCTTCCAGTATATGGCCGGAATCAATCAGCCCTGAGTAGACCTGGTCCAGTTCCTCCCTGATGCTCTCAACCGCTGCCCGCCAGTGCTCTTTCGGGATCACATAATGGGATTTGGGATACACCGGAACCCTCTCATATTCTCCGACAATCTCCCCGGTCAGGACATCAAACTGCTGTATCAGGGAAATCTCGTCTCCGAACAGTTCAATCCTGATTCCGTAGTCATCATAGGAAGGAACAATATCAATCATGTCACCCCTGACCCTGAAACATCCCCTTATCAGGTCAAAATCATTTCTCTGGTACTGCAGTTCCACCAGGCGCCGCAGGATCTCCCTCTGCTTTATGACATCTCCGCGGTTGAGCATCAGGACCATTCCGTAATAGGCCTCCGGGGAGCCCAGGCCATAGATACAGCTGACACTGGCCACAATAACGCAGTCTCTCCGCTCCAGGAGCGACCTGGTGGCGGAATGCCTCATCTTGTCAATCTCATCATTGACAGTCGCTTCCTTCTCTATGTAGGTATCAGTAGAGGCGATGTAGGCTTCAGGCTGGTAGTAATCATAGTAGCTCACAAAGTACTCAACGGCATTTTCAGGAAAGAAATTCCTGAATTCCTGGTACAGCTGGGCCGCCAGGGTTTTATTATGGCTGAGGATCAGGGCCGGGCGGTTGACGCGGGATATTACTTCCGCCATGGTATAGGTCTTTCCGGAACCTGTCACCCCCAGTAGGATCTGGCTGTCTTCCCCGGCCTCAAGCCCAGAGATAAGATGATTTATAGCGGCCTCCTGGTCAGGGCTGGGGCTGAACCCGGACACCAGGTTGAAAGGCCGGGTTTCCCTGAGCATCCTGCCGTAATTAATCCCTGAATAATCGAGTCCGGTTTGATCTGTCACCATACCATTATACGCAAATAGCTCCGGGTCATAAGTTACAGGCGGCATGCGGCATTTCTCCCGAGAAATACGCAGGGCGGAAATGCTGTCAATGAAATAATTGCATACCCCCGCATAAGGTCTGATGGTTGTGTATGCGGAGCGGCCGCCGGACGACCTGTCTTATGAGCGCTATCAGCCTTAAATTGTATCTGCAAACACAGTTCAAAAATAAGACTAATGATAGTCTGAATGACTGAATAATCAGTAATTATATGGTACATTATGAGCCAGTGTTGCCTTATCCGGGAAAACTGTGGTTCCCGGCGGGAGCCCGGCCTGACCACGCTAATTATTCGAACGGGAGTGCATTGATTATGAATCGAAGGGAATTTGTCCAATCTTCCGCGGCCGCGATTGCCGCTGCCAAAACAGCCGGATCAGCCTCAGCCGAGGCCCTCCCGAAACGTCCCGTGGTCATTTCCAGCCGAAACGGAATCCGGGCCACCGCAAAAGCCATGGAAATCCTCAAACAGGGGGGAGACACCCTGGACGCCGTGATCGCGGGGGTGAACATAGTTGAACTTGATCCGGAAGACCGCACTGTAGGATATGGCGGAATCCCTAATGAAGAAGGAAAGGTCCAGCTGGACGCCTCGGTAATGCACGGCCCGACTAACGGAGCGGGAGCTGTCTCCTGCCTGGAAGGAATAAAAACACCTTCACTGGTCGCCAAACTGGTAATGGAAAAAACGGATCACGTTCTCCTCACCGGAGCCGGGGCCCTTAAATTCGCTCTTTCAATGGGATTCAAATACGAAGACCTGCTGACCGATTCCTCTCGTGAAACCTGGATGAGGTGGAAGAGAAACCTCAATACCGATGATAACTGGATCGATCCCCAGGATCGGATTCCCGCCGCGCTTCTTTCCAACGCGGCCCCGGGCATCAGGGAATCGATCGAAATGCATGGAACCATCAACTGCAACGCGGTGAACGAAAAGGGAGAGATTTCCGGGGTGACCACTACCAGCGGCCTGCCCTTTAAAATTCCGGGGCGGGTGGGAGATTCCCCTATAATAGGAGCAGGTCTTTATGTTGATAATGAAGTGGGAGCCTGCGGAAGTACCGGCCGCGGAGAGGCCAACCTGAAAACCTGCGCCAGCTTCATGGCCGTGGAATTCATGAGGCAGGGACTTTCCCCGGAGGAAGCATGTCTGCGGGTTATGCAGAGGATTATTGAAAATACAACGGAACCCTATCTCCTGGACAAGGAAGGCAAACCAAAATACAACCTGAACTTCTACGCTCTGAATAAAAAGGGAGAATACGCCGGGGTCTGCCTGTTTAAGGGCGGAACCTATTCGGTCCATGACGGGATGGAAAACAGGGTAGCGGAATCCGCTTACCTGCTTACAAAAGGCGATTAATTAGATGAATACATATCAATTCGGTAAATTCCGGAGAATGTATCATGTATAGCAACCTTGAACGCGGAAGCGGAAAGATGGGTTGCCTCGTCATGCTGCTGGTAATGGCAGCCCTGGTTTTTCTAATTGTAAACATAGCCCCCGTATACGTCGCTAAAATCAATTTCCAGGATGACCTGGACAAAATCACAAGTAAGGCCGGCGCCCGGGGATGGTCTGAAAGAATGATAAAGGCGGAAACAAAAAAACTGGCTGAGGACCTGGAATTCTCGATCTCAAACGAAGATATTGAAATTGTTCGCAGGAGAAGATTTGAACAGGCCGCGCGAATCATTATCACCGCGAAAATCAGGAGGTCCGTATCCATTCCGGGCTTCACCCATACCTTTGAATTTAAATGCACATCATCCGGATTAATTGGAAGCCTCTGATTAATTGAACGAATCTGGACAGGGAGAAATAATTGAATCCAAAACCAAATATACTTGTAGCCGGAGGAGCCGGATACATAGGAAGCCATGCTGTTCGAGACCTCCATGCCGCGGGGTTCAATCCCATTACTGTAGACAACCTGTCCAAAGGTCATAAAGAGGCGGTTGTGTGCGGAGAACTGCTGGAAGGGGATCTTAAAGATCCGGATTTCCTGGACCAGGTATTTGAAAAATACCCGGTGCAGGGAGTAATGCACTTTGCCAGCAAGTGCTATGTCGGGGAATCAATGGACGATCCGGCCGCATATTACGAAGAAAACATCTCCAGCGCCCTCACTCTGCTCAGGGCCATGCTCAGGAATAAGGTTAATAATTTCATTTTCTCATCCAGCTGCGCCACTTATGGAAATCCGATAAAACTTCCCCTGCAGGAAACCCATCCCCAGGATCCTGTAAATCCTTATGGAGAGACCAAATATTTTATTGAAAGAATCCTGAGGCATTACGACAGGGCTTACGGGTTGAGATTCTGCGCCCTCCGCTATTTCAATGCCTCCGGGGCCAGCCTTGATTCCCGGATCGGTGAATCCCATGACCCGGAAACCCACCTGATCCCCAGGGTACTGGGCACGGTCACGGGTCAGTATGAAAAAATCCAGGTTTTCGGTGATGACTATCCTACTCCGGATGGAACTTGCCTCCGTGACTACATACATGTATGTGACCTGGCTTCAGCCCACCGGAAAGCCCTGCTGTGGATTTCGGAGAATGATGCCAGCGAAGCCTTCAACCTGGGAACCGGCACAGCCTACTCGGTCAGGGAAATCCTGGAATCGGCCAGCCGGATAACCGGGGCCGACATTCCGGTGGAGACCTCGCCCCGCCGCCCCGGAGACCCCCCGGAACTGGTAGCCGATCCCGAGAAGGCCAGGATTATGCTGAACTGGACGCCTGAATACTCAGACCTGGACACCATTATGGAGAGCGCCTGGGACTGGGAGCGTAACCGTGCCTATTGATCATCTCCTTTTTTGATGCTAATTTTAAGCCTGCAGGTAAACAGTTCACGCAATTAGCCTGGATTGAGGATGACGCACTCGGGAATGGGATGCCCCGGCTGGAGGAAGCCGGAGAGATTTGAATTTCTCCCCGCAGTCGTTTTCTATTGATTCCGGGTCGTACTACTAACAAGGGGTTTAATCTTGAGAGTCCTGATAACTGGCGGATCCGGCTTCATTGGCAGCCATCTCTGTGAATATTTTCTTAATCAAGGCGATGAAGTTCTGTGCCTTGATAATCTTTTTTCCAGTTCAAAGCAGAATATCTACCCGATGCTGGAGAATCCGGCGTTTGAGTTTATTCGACATGACATTACCCAGCCGATACACCTGGAAGCCGACTGGATATTCAACCTGGCCTGCCCGGCCTCCCCTCTCTATTACCAGAAGAATCCGGTCCAGACAGTCAAGACCAATATCATGGGGGCCCTTCACATGCTGGGATTGGCGAAAAGGGTGGGAGCAAGAATTTTCCAGGCAAGCACCTCTGAGGTTTACGGAGATCCTGAAGTCCATCCGCAAAAAGAGGATTACTGGGGATTCGTAAACCCGATCGGGGCCAGGAGCTGCTATGATGAAGGGAAACGGGCCACTGAAACACTTATGATGGATTACCATCGCCAGAACAATGTCGATGTCAGGATAGCCAGGATCTTCAATACCTACGGCCCGCGCATGTCGGTAAATGACGGAAGGGTCATGAGCAACCTGATCGTCCAGGCCCTCAGGAATCAAAAAATGACCATCTATGGGGACGGCAGCCAGACTCGATCCTTCTGTTACGTTTCAGACCTGATTGAGGGCATCACCAGGCTCATGAAGGCTGAAGACCTGACAGGCCCGATAAACCTGGGCAATCCGGAAGAGCTCACCATACTGGAACTGGCCGGAAGGATCAGGGATGTGGTCGGAAACAAGACGGAAATAGAATTCCTGCCCCTGCCCCAGGATGACCCGGCCCGAAGGAGGCCCTGCATTGATCTGGCCATAGAGCATCTGAAATGGAAACCGGAAATCAGGCTTTCGGAGGGGCTGGCCCGCACCATAAGCTATTTCGAAACAGTTTTAGACTGAACGGATAACTTGAAAATTTCCACAGAAACACAGGCCGGGAATGGCATGCTATGAAGAGGAAACAAAACTCAAGACGTATCCAGGCCCTTTACAGTACCATCATATTCATTATTCCCTCGGCATTTATAGGGGGTTATTTTGTCGGGATGAAACTGGATGAAAGATTAGGGACCGAACCCTGGATCACTATTGCCGGGGTATTCCTGGGCGGAGTCGGGGCCTTCATTGAACTGTTCAGGGTCCTGAAACGCGGAGAAAGATTTGCAAAGCAGGGCACCAGCGATAAAAACGGCAAGTCACTGGATGAAGAATAGAAAAATCGCTCCTGGAAAGGATTGAAACCGCGGGGATATCACCTTAAATAAACAAATGACAAACAACATTGATTACCTCAAGGATATCGAAAAAAACGCCCTTATCATTCTTGGGATATCTCTGGTTTCCGCCCTTGCTTTATATGGAATATGGATGGCGGCATCGGTGCTGATCGGCGGCGTTCTGGCCTTTATCAATTTCAGGCTGATGAAAGCCGGCCTCGACCGTATGCTCTATCCCGGCGGAAAAAAACGGGATGGCCTGCTCATTTTTGGATATATAGGCCGCCTTTTATTGATCTTATTATGTCTGTTTGCTATGATCCAGACTGCGAAATTTAATCTGATAGGAGCTCTGGCAGGGCTGGCAATCATTGTTATTGCCGGTATGTATGAAGCTTTCCGCCACCTCTTTATAAAACAGGACTCAGAATAGATACAGGTTTTAGATAATATGCATCACGAGTTTTTTGTATCTACGGTGTTTAACCATTACATTGTTAATCCGATAGCCGGATTGTTCGGGTATCATTCCCATCATGACATCCTGCCCGCCCACCTGGTAATGGTTATTTTGATATTCCTGGGACTTACCATATTTTCTTTTATTGTAAGGTCCAGGCTCAGTGTGGATAATCCCGGGGGACTCCAGCAGGCCCTGGAACTCATTTCCAGCGGAATCATGAGCCTCACTGAGGATATGACCGGAACAGATCCCAGGCGTTTCTTTCCCTTGCTTGGCTCCCTGTTCTTTTACATTCTATGTGGAAATCTACTGGGGCTGTTTCCAGGATTCATGTCCCCGACCAGCAACATCAATGTAACAGCCAGCATGGCTATCATGGTGTTTTTCTACTACAACTACGTAGGTTTTAAGGCTAATGGCTTTGTGAAATATATGGCTCATTTTGCCGGTCCGGCCCTGATGATCGCCCCGCTTATGTTTGTTATTGAGATTATCAGCCACTGTGCCAGGCCATTTTCACTGTCAGTCAGGCTTTTTGGTAATATTTACGCTGAAGAACTGATTATCGGAAGCCTTAACGCCATGTTTCCATTCCTGGTTGCTTTGCCTGTAATGGCTATCGGCCTGTTTGCCAGTACTATTCAGGCTTTCGTTTTTATCGTTTTAACTATGGTATATTTGGGAGGAGCTGTTGAACACAGTGACCACGACTAGTAAATAGTCCGGCCCTGCTTCCGGGTCCTCTTGCATAGGATTTTTCAGAACGCTTTTGGTTTAAAGGAGATACGTTACATGATCAGAAAGATTGGTTTTTTTGCACTCGCTATTATGATATTAAGCTTGATTGCCATGCCTGTTTACGCCCAGGGCGAAGGCACCTCCAACATTGAAGTTCACTACCTGGCTATTGCCATGGGTATTGCTGCCGCCGGTTGCGGTATCGCCCAGAGTATTGCTGTTGGTAAAGGATGCGAAGGTGCTTCCAGGAACCCCGGCGCAACAGATACAATTCGTTTCTTTATCATTCTCGGCCTGGCCTTTATTGAATTCCTGGCCCTGCTGACATTCGTTGTTGTACTGATGCTGCAGTAATTAAGTTTCCAATATTCAAAATAAGTCTCAAAAGGTATTCGTGTCTCCAGGCACGAATACCTTTTTTTTGTGTCCGGAAACCTCCGGTTTTCCGCTCCCGAAGAGAGTCGGATTGACAGGCTAAGCACCAATTGAGGCCTCCACAGTGCCGCTGGCCCGCTCCAGGTCGGAGGACCGGACCTGCCGCGAAACTCATTTAACACTTCCAGCAGCTAAAAAATTCTTTCACTTTTTCCCTTTTTGTATTTGATTGCATTCGGCGCCTGATATAACCTGCTATCGATAATAATTGACATGTGGGCATAATGAAAAACTTGGGAGAAAACTCTGCATGGAGATATACCTGGCGGAATTTGTAGGAACGGCAATATTGATGATCCTTGGAAATGGAGTCTGCGCTAACGTTACCCTGGCTAAATCAAAAGCTAAAGGCGGAGGCTGGATGGTTGTTACAACTGCCTGGGGTTTGGCGGTCGCGCTGGCAGTGTACTGCGTAGGAAGGATCAGCGGCGCGCACATAAATCCGGCGGTTACTGTTTCCCTTGCAGTAGTAGGATCCTTTCCCTGGGCCCAGGTTCCCGGTTATATACTGGCCCAGCTGGCCGGAGCATTCACAGGCGCGACCCTGGTTTGGCTGACTTTCCTGGCCCACTGGAAAGAGACCGATGATCCAGAGGCAAAACTTGGAATTTTCGCCACAATCCCGGCAGTCAGGAATTCAGTCGCCAATCTTCTCTCGGAGATTATCGGTGCGGCTCTTCTCCTTTTCGGAATACTGGCTATCGGGGACAATGCCCAGGCCCTGACTTCAGCCGGAGACCTGGATCTTTCGGTGGTCTTCAGCGGCGGCATCCAGCCCCTGGTGGTGGGATTCCTGGTATGGGCGATAGGTTTGAGCCTCGGCGGCCCCACCGGGTACGCCATCAATCCGGCCCGGGACCTGGGCCCCAGGATTGCCCACGCCCTGCTTCCCATTCCCGGAAAAGGTTCTTCCCAGTGGCATTATGCCTGGATCCCCATAGTCGGCCCGCTGACCGGAGGAATAATTGGAGCAGTCCTCTACACATTACTGGCCTTTTAAAAATACAGGGCCGAGCAAAAATATTCGTTGACAGACAAAGCATATCCGGAGATTTGAAATATGGCTGAATTACTAGGTTCAATTGACCAGGGCACCACGAGTTCGCGATTCATGGTATTCAACCCGGCCGGCGAAGAGATCGCCAAGGCCCAGATGGAACACGACCAGATCCTGCCGAGGCAGGGCTGGGTGGAGCATAATCCCGAAGAGATAATCTCCAATACAGAAAAAGTAATTGAAGAAGCCTTGAAAAGCGCCGGACTGGAAGGAAAGGACCTGGTTGCCATCGGCATAACCAACCAGCGGGAGACCACTTTGCTTTGGGAACGAGCAACCGGGAAACCGGTCTGCAACGCCCTGGTATGGCAGGATACGAGAACTGACAGAATCATCGCGGAGATCGAAGGGAAAGAACAATCAGAAATTATCCGGTCAAAGGCCGGACTTCCTCCTGCCACCTATTTCTCCGGAGGTAAAATCCGCTGGATCCTGGACAAGTATCCTGAACTCGAGTCCAGGGCGAAAAAAGGTGAAATCCTTTTCGGAAATATGGACACCTGGGTAATCTGGAACCTGACCGGCGGAAAAAACGGCGGGCTGCACCTTACCGATATAACCAACGCCAGCCGCACTATGCTGATGAACCTTGAAACTCTGGCATGGGACCGGGAACTGTGTGATATCTTCAGGATCCCCATGGCCATGCTGCCGGAAATCAGGCCTTCGTCAGGTTCCTTCGGAGAAACACTTTCTTCCGGCCCCTTCCAGGCCAATTTGCCGATCATGGGAGTCCTTGGGGACCAGCAGGCCGCAACCGTCGGCCAGGCCTGTTTCGCCGCCGGAGAAGCTAAAAATACCTATGGAACCGGAAATTTCATGCTCTCCAATACCGGCAGCAGGATAATCCCTTCCCGCTCCGGACTGTTGACTACCCCCTGCTACCAATTGTCGGGAAAACCGGCTGTCTATGCCCTGGAAGGCTCAATCGCCGTAACCGGCTCAGCGGTACAATGGCTCAGGGACCAGCTGGGCCTGATCTCAGGAGCAGCGGAAATTGAATCCCTGGCAAACACGGTTGAGGACAATGGAGGGGTGTATTTTGTACCGGCATTCTCCGGGCTTTTCGCCCCCTACTGGAGATCCGATGCCCGCGGAGCCGTGGTCGGACTGACCAGGTATGCAAATAAAGGACACCTGGCCAGGGCTACCCTGGAAGCCATCTGCTACCAGACAAAGGATGTCCTGGGAGCCATGAACAAGGATTCAGGAATCGACCTGCAGATTATGAAGGTTGACGGAGGGGCCACTGTTAACAACACCCTTATGCAGCTTCAAGCCGATATCCTGGGAGTCCCGGTAGTCAGGCCCCTGGTGACAGAAACCACGGCCCTGGGAGCCGCCTATGCCGCTGGACTGGCCTCAGGAGTCTACACCTCCCCAGATGACCTGAAAAACAACTGGAAAGAAGACCGGTTATGGGAACCGGTTTGGAGTTCAGACCAGAGGGAAGCTGGTTACAGCCAGTGGAAAAAAGCAGTCAAACGCACCCTGGACTGGACCAATGGGAACTGAGATCTGAGATGGTCGAAGTTCGAAGTGGCATAAGCTTCCAGCTTATGCTCTTCACGGCAGGTACCCTTCCGCAAGGTCATTGAATTCCTCCACCTGGCTGTCCACCCATTCCTGGCCCAGGCCCATTTCTTCAGCCATGATCCGGGCAACTGCCGGGGCGGTCTCCACCGCGGCCCGGGCGTCAAGCAGCAGCAGGCGTATGCGGCGGGAAAGGAAATCTTCAACCGTGCAGGCCATCTCGTTCCGCACCGCTTCCACTACCTGTTCGCGGGTCACTGGGTACGAGGAATGCAGCGATTCGACAGGATTACCTCCCGGCTCCATTGAGGCCGGGGCATCCAGACGGTACTCCAGGGTTCTCACCTTTCGTACGGGCAGGCCGTGAGCTTTCACAGTTTTGTCCACTGTATCTTCCGCCATCTTCCGGTAGGACGTCCATTTCCCTCCCATGGTTGAAACCAGTCCTGAATCATCAATCTTGACGGTATGGTCCCTGGAAAGAGACGCTGTCCCGGTACCTTTTCCGGATTTCAACAGGGGTCTCAGGCCGGCGAAAACACTCAGCACATCACTTCTTGCCGGAGCCTCCTTCAGGACCCTTCCCAGGTGAGCCAGGATGAAGTCAATTTCCTCCTCCATCGGTTTGGGTTCCAGCTCAATCTTGTCCACTTCAATATCTGTGGTACCGGCCAGGAGCTTACCCTTCCAGGGAATGGCAAAAAGAAGCCTGCCGTCATCGGTGCGGGGAATGAGCATGGCCTTGTCGCCGGGCATGAATTTCCGGTCCACCACAATATGGGCGCCCTGGCTGGGTACAATCATGTCAGGGGTGTCCGGATTGTCCATCTGCCTGACTTCATCCCCGAAAACACCGGCGGCGTTGATCACAGCCCGGCTCCTCACCTGGTACCGCTTTCCGGTCAGCACATCTTCAACTTCACCTCCCCGGACCTTTCCGTCCTCCTTGATCAGCGAAGCACACCGGGTATAGTTGAGTACGGCGGCACCCTCGCGGACGGAATGGATAGCCAGGGAAGTGGCCAGGGCGGAGTCATCAAACTGCCCGTCATAGAACATCACTCCGCCGCTCAGCTTGTCAGATTTCAGGGCCGGGATCTCCCGCAGGGTTTTCTCTTTTCCCATCACCCTGGATCGTCCCAGGCTGAATCTGCCCGACAGGTGGTCATATATTTTCAGTCCGGTTCCGAAGTAGGGAACCTGCCACCAGTGATAGAGCGGTATCAGGATCTGCAGCGGCTTCACCAGATCCGGAGCGTTTTTAACCAGCCGTCCCCTCTCCTTGAGGGCATCGGCCACCAGGGTGATGTTTCCCTGCTCCAGGTATCGGACTCCGCCGTGTATCAGCTTGGTGCTGCGGCTTGAGGTGCCCTTGGCAAAATCCGACTGCTCAACAAGCAGCGTGGAGTATCCTCTTGAAGCGGCGTCAAGGCAGATACCAAGGCCGGTAGCCCCGCCGCCTATGACTAATAAATCCCATTCTTCCCGTGAATCCAGTCTCGCGAAAGTCTCTTTTCTGTTCATTTTAGTTCAAAGTTCAAAGTTCAAAGTTATCCGGCCTGGCGGCCGATCGTAGCTGGAGCATCTTGCTCCAGCAATTCCGGATCGAATTGTAAAAATGCTCCCAGCGACAATAATAGCGGATAACGGTGTCAGGAGATATCCCGTATTTACTCGTTGTCGCTATCGTTTTGCGGCAGGAAGCATCCCGCTGTAGTAGCATACCAGCAACCATGGCCAGCAACATCGAAATAAAAGCAATTGACAGGAACCCGTCAGCAACTGAAAAATCTGTCACCAAGCTGTGCGGGAAACCTGCTGCGATATTAAGGCAAAGAGACATATTTTTCTCCTGTCCAAATGGTCGCCTCAAGCTGCGGATTTTCTCCAGCAGCAAAGCGGAGCTCATTTTCTACCGCAGAGAAAATGAAGCAGGTCCAAAATCCTCATATTATTTGATATCAGAGTCAACTGATCCCGGATCCCTGGAAAAGCTCCTGGCGGAGGCTTACGGAAAAACCGGGGAGGTTGTCAAAACCAGAAAGCTGTACATGCACGGCCGAACCAGAATCCACCTGGATGACGTGTCCGGCCTGGGAAGATTCATAGAGCTGGAAGTCGTGCTGGAAGAAAATGAATCCCATGAAAGAGGCCGGGAAGAAGCCAACATGCTTATGGATAAACTGAATATCGGAAGCGATTCCCTGATTGAAGGCGCTTATATAGATATGATTGGTGACGAACCGAAAAACCAATGATCTTTAAGGCTCATCCTGTTTGGGGGACCTGCTCTTTCCACTTCCGCTGCTGATGGCCACCCCGGATTCATTAACAACGATGAATTTTGAACTAACGATAAAACCATGTATAATTCATTTAGTTATTTAGCTAATTATAGAAAAGAGGCCAGAAATGGAACGTCCACTCACTATGGCAAAAGCTCTCGCCGACGGAAACCGTATCAGGGCGGTTGCCGCCCTGATGGAGCATGACGAACTGTGCGCCTGCCAGATTACTGAAATGCTCCAGCTGGCTTCGGCAACCATCTCCCGGCACATGAGTATCCTGCAGGCGGCTCGCCTTATTCAAAGCCGGAAAGAAGGCAGATGGATTTATTTTCGACTCGCTGAAACATTCCCGGCATTGCTCCGGGATTGGCTGGGCCATTCCCTGTCAAATTCTCCCGAGATTGCGGCCGACCGGAAAAAGTTGAAAAACATCCTCTCCCGCAATCCTGTGGATATCTGCAAAAAACAGCGACA
>CAXXEX010000026.1:0-98979 GCA_963666915.2 Acidobacteriota bacterium | reverse complement strand
CCAGGAAACAGGAATTGAGAAATCTGAAAAGGCCCTGGGAATAGAAAATCTTTACGACCCCCGCAATATGGAGCTGGTTCACCATATTCAACAGGCCCTTAAGGCGCATACCCTTTTCACCCGTGACAAGGATTACGTGGTCAAGGAAGGTGAAGTGATCATTGTCGATGAGTTTACGGGAAGGATGATGCCGGGCCGCAGGTATTCGGATGGCCTGCACCAGGCACTGGAAGCCAAGGAAGGGGTGAAGATCGAAAGGGAAAACCAGACCCTGGCTACGGTTACCTTCCAGAATTATTTCCGCATGTATGACAAGTTGGGGGGCATGACCGGTACTGCTGAAACCGAAGCCTCGGAGTTCGAAAGTACTTACGGGCTGGAGACCGTTGTCATCCCGACAAACAGAGATTTAATACGTATAGAAAATCCGGATGTGATCTTCCGGACCCAGCGTGAGAAGTTCAATGCGGTAGCTGATGAAATCCGGGAGCTCAATAAAGTAGGCCAGCCTGTCCTGGTCGGGACGACTTCAATTGAAAAGTCAGAAAGGCTTTCCTCTCTTTTAAAAAAACGCGGCATTAAGCATTTCGTGCTCAATGCCAAGCATCACCAGAAGGAAGCCCAGATTATTGAAAACTCGGGCCGCAAGGGCGCTGTAACGATTGCCACCAACATGGCCGGTCGCGGTACCGATATTATCCTGGGAGGCAAACCCGGATGCGACATCAACATGGTGAACGTTTTTGATAATGAGGCTCTTGATGCTCTTGATGTGCCTGGGGAAGAAGAAGCCGAAGATGTCCGGAAGCCTGATGCGACTGAAGAGGAAATCAGGGCTGAATATGAAGCCTGGAAGAAGCTGCATGATGAGGTGATTGCAGTGGGTGGGCTGCATATCATCGGTACTGAACGCCATGAAGCCAGGCGAATTGACAACCAGTTGAGGGGACGCGCTGGACGCCAGGGTGACCCGGGATCCAGCCGATTCTACCTGTCGCTGGAGGATGACCTGTTAAGAATTTTCGGCTCGGACAATATTGCCGGAATCATGCAGAGACTGGGAATGGAAGAAGGAGTTCCCATTGAATCCCGGCTGATTTCCAAACAGATAGAACGGGCCCAGAGCCAGGTGGAAGCGCGTAATTTTGATATCAGGAAACACCTGCTTGAGTATGACGATGTCATGAACAAGCAGCGTGAAGAGATATACCGGTTCCGCAGGGACCTGCTGGAAGGCATGGACCAGAAGGAGTACGTCCTTGAAATGGCTGAGGAAATCTCCTATGAACTGCTGGATATCCATGCCAGCCAGGATGTGGATCCCAAGGTCTGGAGCTTTGATGACCTGGAAACCGCGCTGAAGGATTCCTTTGGGCTGGAGCTTCCCGAACAGGTGGAACTTCCGGAAGGTTCAAGGGATGCCGGAAAAACAGTCTCCGTGCGTGATCTTTCCCGGGCAGAGCTGGAAGACCTGTTGATTGAGAATATCAAGGCTAAATACGACCAGAAAGAGGAAGAATTCAGCCCGGATTTCATGCGCTGGTTTGAACGGATGATAATCCTGCAGATTATTGACCAGCAGTGGAAGGATCACCTCCTGGCCCTGGACCACCTCAAGGAGGGAATCGGCCTTAGAGGATACGCCCAGCGTGATCCCAAGATGGAATACAAAAGGGAATCCTTTGAATTGTTCGAAGATCTGCGGGTGCGCATGAGGGACCAGGTGGTAAAGATGCTTTTCCTCCTTCAGCCCGCTGAGAAGAATGAGGAATCAGTTCTTACCCCAAAGCGCAGAACGCCATGAGGGCCTATAACTACTCCGGCAAGGAGGGCGATACCGCCTCCGCATCAGCTTATTCCTCGGTGGAAGCTCCCAGCCGGCAGGCTGCTCCACAGCAGTCGAGGGTTGACGTTCAGGTCCAGCAGGTTGTAAGGCAGGTCCCAAAGGTGGGGCGGAATGATCCCTGCCCGTGTGGGTCCGGTAAAAAGTATAAGCACTGCTGCGGCAGATAATTAGATTCCGTTCAGCCTGGCAGCCATAGCTGATAAGGTTCCGTCCTGTCCCCGACAGCATCGGGGACTGTAAATTCATTTTATTCATTAAAGGGGAGTAATTATGATGGACGCCGTACAGGAAACCAACCGCAGGGTTTTGTGGGTTAAGGGCCTGGTTAACAGTTTTTTTGTATGGGCTCTGGGATTTGTGATTTTTATGATTCCGGGTATTGTTATTGCGACCAAAATGGGATTTGAACTTGGCCCGAAAACGAATGATTCCGCCGCCGTAAGTGCCCAGATCAGTGCAGCAATTTCGGAAATGTACAGTTCAAGTATGCTTCTTATGGGATTCTACACCGGTTTGTTTTGCGTGCTGATTTTCTGGAGGGCCTGGGTGGTATCCCGGGGAACCGGAGATAAGGCAATGGCGAACGGGATTCTGGTGAGTTCTGTTCCTGTGGTAACCAGCTTTATTTTTGCCGGTGTCGGCGGCGTGGATATTTTTTCCGCTTTAGAAATTTTGCTGTTCCTGGGAGTAGGATTTGTGGCCGGGCGCATGTCTGGTAAAGCCGCGTGACACTTTGCGGCTCGCGATCAACGATTTAGTGCGGCAGGAAGCATCCCTGCTTTTGCGCGAGGGTAAGGCTCACTGTTGTCTGTAATATTTTGATATTACACAGATAGACACAGCGGAAATCCGGCTGGAGGCAGCCTGTGGCTAATCTAGCAAGCTTCTTCAGCTGCATTCATGCGCCGTTTTGACTTTGGAAATCGGCTCTGAGCACTGTCCAATCGATCTATGCCAACTCCTGGCAGAGGTGAAGGCATCGGTTTCAGTACTGTAAATTTCCCTCTATAGCGAGTGCCCGCGAAAGTACTTTCCCTACAAAAAGAATCATTTTACCAAGAGCCGGTTCTGATATAATTTTTTAATTCGGAAGTGTACCGGCCGGGATGGTTCCCGGCGCTTTGCTTTCGGCTTAAAATTGGAGGGAAGACGTGATGAAGGTTTTACGGGCTGGGCTGCTTTTTATATTGGCCATGACTTTTCTTACACCGGGAATCATGGCTTTCACAGGTACCGGATGGCTTCCGGATTATTCAGCTCAGCTTGGGATGAGAGATGGAGACTCGCCTGGAGTAAATGAGGAATTCAGCCAGTTTGAAGCAGTAATTGAAGATTCCGTTAAATTCAAAGAGCTGGCAGGTGTTGAGGTCGAATCCGGAGCGAAAGTTACTGTGAACCATGCCGGAAACATGAGGTGGAGCACCGATGTTGACGGTGTCCCCGTCAAACCTGCCGCCTTGAGGCTCAAAATCAATGACCAGGACAAAATCCTCGTGTTTTTACCTGACAAAGAAACCGTGAAGCTCAAGTTGTACAAGAGGCCTCCTTTCAGGAGTTCCGCTGTTCCCAGGAAGCCAAAAACCCAACCGTGATCAGGTTTTCACCCTTCAGATTGACCGGTTTGAGGAGGTGACTGATTTTATCTTTTTGATATATACATGTGGACCGTGATCTTTGTCCCGGAGGATTTCAGGAGCACCTTTTCAAATAACGCTGGGATGGTGGTGAGAAGAGAGCTGAGGTGAGGATTTGAGCTGTGATGTCAAGGTGCTGCTTTTTGATTTGGGAGGGGTGCTGGTAACCTGGAAAGGAGTTGCCGGCCTTCGCGATTTCTCAGGCGGTAAAATGAGCCTGGAAGAGGCCCGTCTTTTCTGGATGAATTCCGAGTGGGTAAGGAAATTTGAACGAGGCCGATGCGATGCTGCTGAATTTGTGGCCGGAGTAGTTTCTGAACTTGATTTTGAAATTTCAGAAGAACAGATTATTGAAGGTTTTCATCGCTGGGATGAGGGCCCGATGCCCGGAGCTGTTGAGCTTCTAGTGGAATTAAGAGGCAATTATGAACTTGCCTGTCTCAGCAATAACAACGCCTTTCATTGGAATCGCCTGAAAACAAGATACCGGGCTGACAGTTATTTTGACCGCTGCTATCTCTCCCATGAAATCGGAATGATAAAACCTGATCCGGAGATTTATGACTTCGTGATTCAAGATTTTGATCTGAATCCTGCTGAATTCCTCTTTTTTGATGACAATACTGAATGTGTCGAGGCGGCAAGGGCGGCAGGGATGCGGTCCTATGTCACCAGGGGAATTGAAGAGGTGAAGTCTTGCCTGGAAGAGCTTGAGCTCTGGCCTCTTGAGAAAGCTGTGAAGAGTTCTTCCTGAGAGGAGATCGGAATGGAGCAGAGAGAAATTAATCAGGCGGAGTGGAATAATCCTGATAACTGGTCCGGCCCCAGCTGGATACGGCTTTATTTCAGCAAGCGGGACAGCCGCACCTGGGTGCCCAAGCCGAATCCTGCCTTGGGAAAGACGATAAATCTGGGAAGCAATGCAGGGGCATACTGGTTTTTAGGGGCTGTTCTGCTAGCTCCCGCGATTATTTTTGTTTCGTTGATTCTTATCCGTATTTTCAATTGAAACATCAGGGCTGAAGAAGACCTTAATATACTTAAAATAAAAACAAAGGGCGGCTGGTGAGGCCGCCCTTTGCAGGATTTTGGGTTTTTATGTTTGTTTTGTTTTGCCTTTCAAGGAGGGATTCTGAATTAGAATCTGCTTCTTGCTGACCTTTCCTGGCGAAAACCGCGGCCGAAAGCTTCGTCATTGGCGCGCTGTTCTGCCAGGGTCTCTCTCTGTTCAGCGGTCAGCACTTCCCAGAGAATCTGGTGGTGAACTTTCTGCCTGAGGATCTGTTTCTCGGTATTGATTCCAGACTTCTCCGTCAGGATCTGCCTGGCGGCGTCTTCGTCGTATACCTCTGAATCCATCAAGGAATCCAGTTCATCTTTAATCGCGTTCATCTCTTCTCTTGTCACGTCACAGTCAGCCATCATCACTTCACGGTGCTCATCGAGAATGGTTTTGATCTGGTCTCGCTGATCATCGGTGAGATCAAGATTCCTCAGGCCCCCTTATCAGCATATCCTGACCACCGCCGGGGCCGCCCCTGAAGGATTTTCCGCCGCCCGGTCCGCCGCCGCCAAAAGGCTGGGCTAACAGCTGCAATTGATACGAACGACATTATTAATGCCATTATTACTAAAACTGTTGTGTGCTTCTTCATTTTATTGCTCCTTTTTGACTCTTGTTACCTAACTGATTTTTGCCGTCCTGTGATCACATACCTCAATGTTTTTCTCAACTACCCATTAGAACGAAAGCCGGGGAGAATGTTTCGTAAAGATTTGTAAAGAAAGAAGAAAGCAGAGCGAGGGAATGGAACATTGGAGGCTGGGCAGGGACTCCGTTGTCGTTGTCAGCGAAGCGGTTGTATTTATCGTATTGATGCGCGTATTTGAAATTAGCATCTGTAGTAAAGTATTTCAGCCGATGAATTATTCCCGCCTGCTACCAATCTAACCGTAAGGTTAGTGAATCGTCCCCACACAAGATCTTCATAAATGGACTGCCAGGCTTAATTGGCCGAATGACCTTTCCAGTCTTCTTCGGAATCGGGATCGAATCCACGATCTACGGCAACGACCACAATCGATAGCGAACAGGCCGGGAAAAACGGCGCACAATTTCCAAGCCGTAATCAGGCGGAAAAGGTTGCCTTTAAGCCTGTTTTGTGTTAGCGTATTAAAACGATGGAACAAACATTGGAACAGAACCAGAGGTTATGGGATCTTTTTGAAGTGATTTCGCTGCTTCACACCCGGGATGAAGCCGCCCGGTTCTTCCGGGACCTGTGCACCCCCGGAGAGCTTGAAGCCATGGCGGAGAGGCTGGAAGTGGCCCGATTGCTTCAGGAAGGTCTTTCTTACCGCCGGATAAGCGAGGTGACCGGGGCCAGTACTACTACTGTTACCCGGATTGCCCATTGGTGTAAACATGGTGAAGGCGGGTATAAAGTCATGCTTCAGAGACACGAAGAAAAAGAGTAACCTTAACTGCTGAATTTTTGTATGGGATATGCCGTTTAGTCGGCTTGGGGTAAAATATGAAACTGAATGGAAACAATATAAAAATAGCTGTCCAGAAAAAGGGCAGGTTGTCAGAACTTTCCCTGGAAGTCCTTAAATCTTCCGGGGTTGATTTTGAAATACACCAGGGAAGGCTCTTCGCCAGGTGCAGGAAGTTCCCCCTTGATATAATTTTCTTGAGGGATGATGACATTCCGGAATATGTGCAGGACGGAAAATGCCGACCTGGGAATAGTGGGCCAGAATGTTGTCTCTGAGACCGGTGCCAGGGTGCAGCATCTTGATTCACTGGGATTCGGAAGGTGTGAACTGGCAGTTGCCGTCCCCAGGAAATCCGGAGTGGGCCGTGTTGAAGAGCTGGCGGGGAAGCGAATCGCCACTTCCTATCCCAACATCTTGTCAGGATTTCTCGAAAGCCGTGGAATAGCTGACGTGAATATAGTAGAAATTCATGGATCTGTGGAGATAACCCCTACCATGGATGTAGCGGATGCGGTGTGTGACCTGGTTTCAACCGGGAGTACCCTGAGGCTGCATGAACTGGTCCCTATTGAAACTGTGCTGCAGTCGGAGGCAATTTTAATTGCGAATCCTGATACACTGGAGGAGCGCTGGAAACTTGAGCTTATCGAGAGGTTGAGATTCAGGATACAGAGCCATCTCCGGGCCAGGAAAACAAAATATGTAATGATGAACGCTCCTGAAGAGTCGCTGGAGAAGATAAAGAAAACTCTTCCCGGCATGAAAAGTCCAACTGTCCTGCCTTTGGCCCAGGATGGTTTGATAGCCATTCACACGGCTGTTCCGGAAGACCAGTTCTGGAATGTGGCGGAACAGTTAAAAGAACACGGGGCAACCGACATCCTGGTTGTCCCCATAGAGAAGTTGGTGCTTTGATGTTAATTAAAGTATATGATTTGAAAGAGTTATCAGGTCGGGACATCGAGGATTTATGTGCCAGGAATCCCGTGTATGATCAGGGCCTTTTCGACTTCTGCAGGGAAGTTTTTGAGCAGGTGGAAGCCAGGGGCGATGAGGCTGTCGCGGAATACACCCTTAAATATGACCAGGTGGAGCTTGCTGATTGCCAGGTAAGTGTTGAAGAATTCCAGGATGCCGCCGGACAGGTTTCGGAAGAACTGGTTTCGGCCATGGAACTCGCGGCCCGGAACATCAAAAAATTTCATTCTTCCCAGAAGCTGTCCTCAAATCCGGTTGAGGTCCAGGATGGGGTTACTTGCTGGAGAGCGTCCCGCGCCATTCAGTCGGTGGGACTTTATGTTCCCGGGGGTACAGCAGTGCTGCCCTCATCTGTTCTCATGCTGGGAATTCCGGCAGTTTTAGCCGGATGCAGCAGGGTGGCTCTCACAGTTCCTCCCCTGAAGGACGGGACTGTATCTCCTGCCGTGCTGGCAGCCGCCAGGATTGCCGGTGTGCGCCAGGTTTTCAAGATTGGCGGCGCCCAGGCAGTTGCCGCGCTTTCGCTTGGGACCGAGACTGTCCCCCGGGTAGATAAAATATTAGGACCCGGTAACCGGATAGTCCAGATGGCCAAGCTGGTGTCGACTCTGCGGGGAACCGCAATTGACATGGTGGCCGGACCCAGTGAAGTTCTGGTTATAGCTGACCATACCGCTGATCCGGAAGTTATAGCCAGCGACCTCCTGTCCCAGGCTGAACATGACCGGGACAGCCAGGTTGTACTAGTAACCACTTCCCGTGATCTGGTAGATAAGGTCCAGAAAGCACTCAGCAGTCAGCTCTCGGTTCTGCCGCGCCGGGAAATCGCCGAAGCGGCCCTGGCCAGCAGTTACATGGTTATTGCCGAGACCCTGGAAGAAGCCATCAGTTTCAGCAATGAGTATGCTCCGGAACACCTGATTCTTCTGTTTGAAAACGCCAGGGAAAGTGCCAGCCAGGTTACAAGCGCCGGTTCGGTGTTTGTGGGCAGGTGGACCCCCGAAGTAGCTGGAGATTATGTATCGGGAACCAATCACACTCTCCCGACCTCCGGCGCGGCTAGAGCCTTTTCAGGAGTTTCCCTGGACAGTTACGTGAAGAAACTGACTTTTCAGGAAATTTCAGAAAAGGGCCTGTCGGAGCTGGCCGATCCCTTGAGGCTGCTGGCCCGTGAAGAAGACCTGGAAGGGCATGCCAACGCGGTTACAACCCGCATGAGTTTGATAAATCGGGGGGAAGAGTAATGCCTGCGGTTGAAAATGTGCTGGAACTGGTTCGCCCTGAGATTCTTAAGCTGAAGCCATATACCTGCGCCAGGGATACAATCAAGGAAGGACTCCTGATGGATGCCAATGAGAATCCTTTCCCCCGCTGGCAGGGTAATATTCCCGTGAACCGGTATCCTGATCCCCGCCAGGAAGAATTGAGGGCCGCGCTCAGCCGTTTCACCAGGCTTCCGGCGTCGTCCATTCTGGCCGCGAGCGGTTCTGATGAAGTTTTTGACTGGCTCTTCAAGGTATTCTGCGCCCAGGGAAAAGATGCCGTTGCTATCTTTGAACCGACTTACGGGATGTATGAAGTGACTGCCGGGATCTTCGGGATACCTGTCAGGAAATTTCAGCTGGACAGGGAATTCGAGTTTAAGGCGGATTATTTTCTGGAAGGAGACACCGCGGGCATCAAGATGCTGTTTTTGTGCTCGCCCAACAATCCTACCGGCAACCTGGTTGCTGAAGCAGAGATCAAAAAAAGTACTTGAAAACTGGAAAGGCATCGTAGTTGTTGATGAAGCCTATATTGAGTTTTCCGGTGCTGTTTCAGCATCTCTCCTGGTTGAAGAATATCCCGGCCTTGTGGTCACGCGTACCCTGTCAAAAGCCTTCGGTTCAGCCGGGATTCGGCTGGGATACGTGCTGGCGGACCCGGAAGTCATTGATCTGTTCCTGAAGGTGAAGCTCCCGTACAACCTGAATGCAATGACCCAGAAGGCGGGGCTGGAAGCCATGGAGAGTATCCAGGAGGCTATAGAGGATATTGATCTGATTGTCAGTGAAAGAGAAAGGCTGGAATCAGAGTTGGCGGTAATAGATGGCCTTGAGATAGTGACCGACTCACAGGCTAATTTTATTCTTATCAGGTGTGAAGAAGCTCGCTCTGTCTACGAGTCGTTGTTTGATAAGGGAATCATAATCCGTGATCGCGGAACCCAGCATGGGCTGGGAAACTGTTTAAGGGTGTCGGTAGGCACCCCGGAAGAAAATAACCAGTTTCTCCAGGAACTGATCCGTATTTTGGGGGAGAGATCCGGAAAATAGATCCTGATCCAGCGCGGTTGCAGGTGCCGGGAATTTACACATGGTTAATTGAGGGTTGATCGGGCAAAGGGAGAAAAGGCGATGAGTATATGAGGACACAAAGAGAACAGCCGAGGTAAAAAGGGAAACCGGGGAAACCCGGATTTCACTGAACCTTGACCTGGATGGAAGCGGCAAAGCTGATATCAGTACCGGGGTAGGTTTCCTGGATCATATGCTGGAATTGTTGGCCTGGCACGCCGGACTTGATCTGGAGATAAAGGCTGAGGGCGATTTGCGGGTTGATGCCCATCACACCATTGAGGACACGGGAATTGTCCTGGGCCAGGCCCTGTCCGCGGCTGTTGGCGACAAGAGAGGGATTGAGAGGTACGGATATTTCCTGCTTCCCATGGATGAAGTCCTGGTTGCCGCGGCCCTGGACCTGAGCGGAAGGCCCTGGTATGTCTCTGATTACTCTCCGCTGCGTGACAACCTGGGTGAAATGCCGGCTGACATGGTCAACCATTTTTTCTATTCCGTGGCGGCCGAAGCCAGGATGACCCTGCATTTCAAGTTTATGAACCAGGGAGATAATGAACACCACCGGGTGGAGGCCATGTTCAAGGCTTTTGGCCGGTCATTGCGGGCAGCCGTTAGCATGGCCGGCGGCGAGGGCGAGGCCTCGGGAAGAATTCCATCCACGAAAGGCAAGCTTTAAAGCGCATGATAGTAGTAATTGATTATAAGGCAGGTAATTTATACAACGTAGGCCTGGCCCTGAAACACCTGGGAGTTGAGCATACCTTTTCGTCGGATCCTGAAGTAGTTGCTTCAGCCGAAAAAGTGATTCTTCCGGGGGTCGGTTCAGCCCGGGCTGCCATGGATTCCCTGGAAGAAAAGGGCCTTTGCCGGGTGATCAGGAACTTGCAGGTCCCTTTTTTAGGTATCTGCCTGGGACTGCAGCTTCTATTTGAAAATTCTGATGAGGACAATGTCAAGTGCCTGGGAATTCTTCCGGGAACCGTCAGCCTCTTCAACCGGGACAATGTAAAGGTCCCCCACATGGGCTGGAACCAGGTCCAATGGGACCAGGAGATGTGCGCCGGACTGCGGGATACTCTCCTGGAGGGTATTCCTTCCGGAGGGTTTTACTATTTTGTGCATAGTTATTATGCGCCTCCGGCCGCCGGTGTGACCATGGCGGAGACTGAATATGACGGGGTGTTTTCATCGGCCGTTAAAAAAGATAATTTTTTTGGATTCCAGTTTCACCCCGAAAGATCGGGTGAGACCGGGCTGAAACTGCTCAGTAATTTTGTGAATTTATAAGGACAAGAAGGCGAGAATGTTAGTAATTCCAGCGATAGATGTTATAGGCGGATCCTGTGTGCGCCTGCTAAAGGGTGATTATGGAGCCGAAACCAGGTATGAAATTTCCCCGGAAGAACAGGCGGGTAAATATCAGGATGCCGGGTTTGAACGGGTACACGTGATTGACCTGGAAGGAGCCCGAGATGGTGAAGGCCGGGAAAGGAAAACAGTTTCCGCGATCCGCCGATCCTGCTCTCTTCCCATGCAGGTTGGCGGAGGCATCCGTTCACGGAAGGATGTGGAACAGCTGTTGGAGGGTGGAGTTGAGTACCTGATCATAAGCACTGCTGTTGCCGAGACGCCTGAACTTGTGGAGGAGTGGATAGATTCTTTCGGTCCGGAGCGCTTTATCGTCAGCCTGGATGTAAGAGAAGGCCGGATGCGCACCGCCGGCTGGCTCAGGGAGAGTGAAGAGCCGCTTGAATCAATTATTGAGAGGATAAGCGGATGGGGAATCCGGCAGGTTATCTGCACTGATATTGAAAAAGACGGTACCATGGAACAGCCCAACCTGAAGACCATGGACCTGCTGCTGAACCTGCTTCCGGGAGACGCATTCCTGATTGCCGCCGGGGGAGTCTGCTCTCCGGATCATGTGAGGATACTGTCTGAAAACGGTGTAAAAGGAGCCGTGGTCGGCAGGGCTCTTTATGAAGGGGAATTTACGCTGGAGGATTTTTTACATGCTGGCTAAGCGCATAATACCCTGCCTGGATGTCGCCGAGGGCCGGGTGGTCAAGGGCGTTAATTTTGTTGACCTCCGCGATGCCGGAGACCCTGCTGAACTGGGCGGGCGCTATTACCGGGAAGGGGCGGACGAACTTGTATTTCTGGATATAACCGCCACGGTTGAAAACCGGCAAACCATGCTGAAGTGGGTTAGAAAAGTAGCGGACACGATTTTCATTCCCTTCACGGTCGGGGGAGGCATCAGCAGCATGGAACAGGTCCAGGAGCTGCTCAGGGCCGGGGCTGACAAAGTTTCCATAAATAGTTCAGCCGTAAAGAATCCGCAGCTGGTCAGGGAATGTTCCCGGGCTTTCGGTTCCCAGTGCATTGTTGTCGCGGTGGACGCCAAGCGAAGCGGAGACAGCTGGGAGGTTTACGTGGGAGGCGGCAGGTGGCCGACCGGTAAAGATGCTGTTGAATGGATTTGTGAAGCGGAAAGGCTGGGAGCAGGGGAGATTCTGCTGACCTCCATGGATTGCGATGGGACCAAGGATGGCTATGACCTGGAGCTGCTGCATAAGATATCCGATCTGGTCAGGATCCCGGTGATTGCCTCTGGCGGAGCGGGTTCACCTGAGCATCTTCTGCATGGATTTGTTAAAGGAAATGCCGACGCTGTACTGGCTGCCAGCATCTTTCATTACAAGGAATACACCATTCGCGCGGTAAAGGAATTTCTGCGTGACAATGGAGTGACAATGAGGCTGTAGCCTGAACGGGTCGGGAAAGTTGATAAATGTTATGGAAAAGAAAAGCGGGAACCTGGAATTTCTGAACAGCCTAGAGGATCTTATTAGAAATCGGAAGCTCTCTCCTGTGGAAGGTTCATATACCAACCATCTTTTTGACCGGGGACTCCCGGAGATTATCCGGAAGGTTGGAGAGGAAGCCGTGGAGGTCATGGTCTCCACCCTGGAATCCAGGGATCGCGTAGTTTCTGAATCCGCTGACCTGATATATCACTTGCTGGTACTGCTTGCCGAGAAGGATATAGCTTTTGAAGAAGTAGTAAAGGAGCTGGAAGGACGGCACAGGAGGTAGTAATCTGTGCTGTGTAATCCTGGTCTCTGTCTGGGGATTTCCGCCCTGGAACAGTGCTTAGGATTTGAATCCGATTTTAAATGATCAGAATTGAGTATTTGAGACAATACATCGAAGCACTGCTGGCCAGGCGTTACTCAGGCCGGGACCTGTTTCGTTTCCGCTGCAATATCTGCGGAAAATCTCCCCTCTCACCGGTTTCAAGGATAGCCGATCGGGAAGCTCCTTCCTGCTACTACTGCGGGTCAAACCTGCGGTTCAGGTCAATAGCCGCGGCTCTATCCGCTGGTTTGTTCGGTGAAATAATCCCGATTGCCGCAATGAAGGAAAGCAAGAATCTTACCGGGATAGGTATAAGTGATTCCAGGGTCTACGCGTCGCTCCTGCGGAAAAAATTTTCCTACACCAATACTTTCTTTCACAAGTCTCCCAGGCTGGACATTACCAATGTCAGCGATGAGCTGAAGGGGACGGCTGATTTCGTGATAGCCAGTGAAGTCTTTGAACATGTGCCTCCACCGGTTGAGAAAGCATTTGCCAATCTTTACGCCCTGCTGAAGCCTGGAGGCTTCTGTGTTTTTACGGTGCCTTACCTCGCTGAAGGGGTGACGAAAGAGCACTTTCCCGATCTTTTTAAATTCAGGATCGAAAGCAGTAGAGATAAAAAGGTTCTCATAAACAAGACAAGGGATGGCGCGGAGCAGGTTTTTAAGGATTTGAATTTTCATGGAGGGAAGGGCTCTACCCTTGAAATGCGGTTGTTTGCCCTGGACTCACTGCTTGCAAATTTCAACAACGCCGGATTTGTCGATGTGGCTATCCATCGGGAATCATATCCTGGATTTGGAATCTGCCAGGAAAACCTGAGTTCTTCATTTACAATTACCGCACGCAGGTCGTAGAATGAAATCTTATGTGACAGGCTGGATGTTGATTTTTTAAGAGGATTCCGTCAGCACTGAAGCTCAGTTTTTATTCTTGCCGCAGGTTCATCAGTCTCCAGCCGGCAGCTATTCCGGAAGCTGCGCCAAATCATAAGCTTTTTTATCACTTGGCCTGAATTCAAGGATTTCAGGTTTAAGTTGTTTTTGTTCAGCAAGAGAAAGGCAAGTGACTATGCGCTATCCAACCTTCGGAATTTCTCCATTAATCTTATCAAAATGCGGTATTCCCGGGATTCTGCTGGTGCTGATTCTGTTCTTTTCGGCATCTTCCCCTGGACTGGCCCAGACCTGTACTGGAATTCCTGACGCGGAATGCCAGGCCTTGTATGCCCTGTATAACGGAACCGGTGGAGACCAGTGGACTGATAATAGCAATTGGCTGTCCACGCAATCCGTTAATGACTGGTATGGAGTTACCGTGGAGGAGGGGCATGTTACCGAGCTGGATCTCTACGAAAATGGCCTGGCTGGGCTTCTCCCCACCGATCTGGATAACCTGACTAATGTGACGTACATATCCCTGGGCCGAAATAGTCTGACTGGCTCTATCCCCTCCGAACTGGGTAGTCTGACCAAGCTTGAGCGCCTATACATCTCCAGTAACAATTTTTCCGGCTCTATCCCTCCGGAACTCGGCAGCCTGACCAATTTGACCCATTTAGGCATCGCCTATAATGATTTATCTGGCTCTGTACCTTCGGAACTAAGTAATCTGACCAAGCTGATGTATTTGTATCTCCAGGATAATTATTTAACCGGCTCTATCCCTGCCGCATTCGGCGACCTGGCTAATCTTAGATATTTAGCGCTACAGGGCAATGCATTAACCGGCTCTATCCCCACGGAATTGGGCAACCTGACATTACTCACGCATCTGTTTCTGTACAACAATAAACTGACCGGCTCTATTCCCCCGGAACTGGGTGATTTAACAAGTGTCAACTATATATTTCTGTACAACAATCAAATATCCGGAACTATCCCGCCGGAACTGGGTAACCTGACCGAACTTATTTTCTTGAGACTTTCTTCAAACCAGTTATCTGGCGATCTGCCGGCATTTTTTCTCACCTCTCCTCCTGAAATAGATTTGCGCTGGAACTGCCTTCACGCTTCTGATCCTGCTGTCCTGGCAGCGGTTGAAGGGAAGAGTGAAAGTAATTTTATGTCCACACAGACGGTTCCGCCAACAGGCGTCACGGCCGAAACAGTTGAATCCTCAGGCACAGAGGAAAACCGTGTCCAGGTCTCCTGGACCCCAATTGGCTACACCGAAGATGAAGGAGGATACAAGGTCTATTATCGGCAAACGGGTACTACTGATTATCATTATTATGGAATGACATTTGATAAAAACAGTTCTGAGTTGACAAGTGGCTAATCTTGAACCCGGCACTGAGTATGAATTCCGGGTTAATGCAGTCACCTGGGCTCATGTTGATCACCCGAACAATCTTGAGAGTCCTGATAGTGATACTGATTCAGCCGTGTCCGGCACCCTGTCCAGAGCATTTATCCCGGTCTGGAAACAGGCTGCGGAATATTTCACCGGGGTGGTTGTGTCCAATTTTGGCGATACTGGTTTTGACCTGGATCTTGCCGCCTATGACTCAGCCGGAGACCTGGAGCCATTGGGACAGAACCCTGTTTCCACTACGGTCAATGCAGGGCTGCAGAAAAGCCTGCTTGGCTGGGAGTTTTTCCAGGGGGATCCCTATGAGGAAGATTTATCATGGATTGAACTGGGTGCTGACAACAGCAACCGGATGGGGAGCATATTCCTGTATGGAATTAATGCCGACCCACTACTGTTGCTGGACGGTGCCGAATCACAGTCCGTTTATGCCAAAAAACTCTTTTTTACCAGGCCGATCATAGAAGGGTTTTTCGATGGATGGAATCCTGATATCCAGATGTGTTTGGTCAATCCAACTGATGAAGAGGTGACAGTTACCTGTACATTGAAAGCTTTCGATGGATCTTCCCAGGCTCAACACACCATTCCCTCTATGGGATTCCTGGCGGGAAACGCGGATTATTTGACCGACTATACCGAGTTCTTCACAAATGCTTACATAGATGTTGAAGTGACGGATGGGCCTGGAGTGGTCGGTTTTTCAAGGATTGAATTCCCCGGAGTCCGTACGGCCCTGGGGATGAATGCTGTTAAACAATCAACCGCGACCAAGATGTATTCAGCCCAGTTGGCCCATGGATCGAATATTGTGACCAACCTGAGGCTGGTGAACACCCAGACATTCAGTCGACGGGTGACACTGACGGCTATTGGTGATAATGGGGACCATATAGCTGACGCGGTTCAGGTTGATATTCCCGGCTTGCAGATCTACAGTGCTGACCTTGGAACCATTTTTGGCCTGGATGACCAGGGTGTCACAACCGGCTCCCTGGTTGTTGAATCTGATGGCCCCGGAATTATCGGCGATATAATCTTTGCTGAAGGCGACACTCTTGAATATGCCATGTCTCTTCCGTTACAGGACCAGCTTTTCAAGGAGGCGGTGTTCAATCACATTGCCAACCTGCCGACAGTATTTACCGGCTTCGCATTCTTCAATCCGGGGACTGCAACCGCAACAGTGTTGATTGAGGCAATCGGAACCGATGGCACCAAGGTAGCTGAGATAATCCTTGTTCTTGATCCGGGGAAGAGGATTGCGAGAACCCTTACTGATCCTGACGTCTGGCCGGCATTCCCCACCCAGTCGGGGGGATTCATAAGGATCCGGAGTGACCAGCCGATAGCGGGGCAGCAGCTTTTTGGGGACAAGGCGTTGCGCTACATGGCGGCCATTCCTCCTACTGCAAGGGTGGAGGGGATGTTTGAGGATTGACGATTGCATCTGGAGCTCTGACGTACCATGGGGCTTCCAGCCCTTGGCCGAACTCATCCATGCACTAGGCGGTATCTCCCGATCTGCCGTACTGTAGCCTTCCAGACTATAGCTTGTAGCTGGAGCCGCCGGCTCCATCATAGTCGCGAGTCGCAAGTTGCGTGTGGCGGTCTTGTCCTGCAACTCGGAACCCGCGGCCGTTTCGAGCCGGATGCCTGGAAAGCATTACCTCCCGGCTCAACTGACTCCCTGCGGTTGCCGGGAACTGGAAGCATCCGACCACGCCTGCATCTCACACAGTGGTATGAAGGTTTCCGGGATATCCCGTCAATCCCAAAGTCAAATAATTAAAGATTAATAGTGTTGCTTCCTTTAAACAGACTCGACTTGTTCCGGCTGGTGGTCAATGCAAATAAATGTCATTCGAAAATGTGAAGCTAATCCCTGGAATTTTTAAAGGAGAAACCTTTGACCAACACTGACTTTTGGTTTTCGGGATTTGATTACAGGGAAGTGGCAGGGTGGCCGAAACTGAGTTGGATTGCCCGGTGTACCCTGGAAGATCCCCTGGTGGAGGTTTTTCATGGCCCTCATGTAGAAGTTGCCCCTGAATGGTTTGCAGAAGCAGTTTGGGCTGGAGATTTCGAGAATGGAGATTTTGACCAGATAAGTGTGGTCGTCGGCACCGGGATTCGGTTGAGAAATGGAGGCCTGCAGTGCGTGACTTCTTCGGATATGCTGAATGGATTGTACTATTATCAGGCTGATGACTGCCTGTATGTTGCAAACTCCCTGCCGGTTCTGCTTGCGGTTGCTGATGTGTCACTCGTTGATGACTTTGACTATGGAGCCGCGATGCAGTCTGTTATTGACGGACTTGACTACTATCAGCGCTTGATACCAGTAGATGAGGGTGAGGTTCAGATTTTGTACTTTGAGAATCTTCGGATCGACAGCGGTGGAGTCAATCGCATTCGTAAACCGAAAATGGCACCTGATTTCGATAGTTTCGCGATATACAGGGAGTACCTGGCTTCGAACATGCGGCAAATTATCCGGAATGCTGCCTGCCCCAGTAGAAAGCATGCGGTAAGCACCTGTACAACGGTTTCTTCCGGATATGATTCTGCAGCTGTTTCAGTGCTGGCCCGGGAGTGCGGAGTAGAAAAAGGATTTACTGTTACCCGAGCTCGTCGACAGGCAAGAAATTTGTTTGATATGAACGATTCAGGCATGGCAATAGCCAGGCATCTTAATATTGATTGTAAGGGCTACAGTCGTGAGGATGTAAGGTTTGCGCACGAGGTTGCCGGGTGGGCGGCCATGGGGCAGCCCGGAGATTTGAACTTGTGCATGTTTGAGTATTCTGGACCAGTTTCACTGTTGTTCGCGGGATTTTTCGGCGGAAATATTTGGGGATTAGGGAAGGGGCATTCTGAATTTTTGAGCCGTACCGACAGTTCCGGGGCTCGTTTCAGCGAGGGGCGGCTGCATTGTGGAGTGTTTATTTGCAGCCCGGTGTTCTGGGGCTGCGAGAAAAGGAAACAGGTAATTGCTTTGGCGCATGCAGCTGAGATGTCCCCGTGGCGCCTCGGTACAAGTTATGACCGGCCGGTACCCCGCAGGATTCTGGAAGAGGCCGGCCTGCCGCGCGACAGTTTTGCCCGCAGTAAAAAGGCCGCGTCTTTCAATCGCCCTTACCGCAAGCCTTTCTCCGCCGAACTGCAGGAGGATTTCTCCGCATTCCTTAAGAAGAGAGGCAAGAATTACGGTTCATGGTTGAGCGAAAGAGTGGCATATGTATTCACCGGCCTTGATTTCTATATTTTCAATCGGCTGCCCGAAAGGATGCGTTTTTCAACTGTTGCCTGGTCAGGTGTCCCGTCTGCCACTGATTTTTTTCTCTGGGCAAACAGCAGGCTGAAAGAGCATTACTACGCAAAGCTTTCCGAATTCTCTGGGCAATAGACTGATTTCCCCACGTATTTTGTTACCTGCTGATAATAAAGAGAGAAAGCTTTCAATTTTCCAGATGAAATCGGATATCTACTTCCTCAGCACCAGGTCTGCTGCCCGCAGGATTTTCAGCTTCAGGTTTTCGGGTTCTTTGATAGACCGCTAAGTTATTAGTACTCTTTATTCTGCATTGAGATCTGTCGATTGTTGCTTCCTGGCCAGAAGACGAAATAACGGGTGGTTCCACCGAAATCGACCGATACGTCTACTACTATCTGGCTATAAGTGTAACTCTGCGTGTCATTTTTTATTATGTGGGTTTTCCCCATTTTTTTATCTGCAGCCAGCAGTTCGGTGAAATCTTTTGTAGCAATTTCGTCATATGTAGTAGCAACTTTAACCTTGCCTGTTTTCACCGTGAAGCTGTCAGACAAGGATTTATTCTCTACAGTTACATCGACATTATTGACTTTATTTTTGGAATTATAACCGACGCCGAACTTGATCCAGATTTGGAATGTATCACCTTCTCCATTGGATACTGTAAACGTTTTTGAATTCCGTTTGGCCCCGGCCATAATAACTGAAGATGTTGTGAAAAGAACCAGAATCAGAAATCCGATTAAAAGGAATTTTGCTTTCATGATGAACTCCTCGTGTATGGATTTATAGAGTTAATATGATGGGATAATATACTTGTTTTGTTATTGTTGCAAGAGGTTTTTTTGTTCGGATGGAGTATACGCTTTGGGCCTTTGACCCGTGAGTGAACTGGGAATCTGAAATTTTGGCCATTTAAAAAGGTATTACCTCGGTGCTTATTCCCGCATTTAAGAAATTAAAAAAGGCATTCCACTACTAAGGGTGAAGCAGATGTCTACTTCCTCAGCACCAGGTCCGCTGCCTGCAGAATTTTCAGCTTCAGGTTTTCGGGATAATCGGGACGTTTCTCCAGGAATTGGCGGGTAATGTCACCTGCCTGTCTGGAGGCGTGTCCGCTGTAGGCCGCACTTAACCAGTTGTAGGGGAAGAAGATATCACCTGTCACCTGGATCTCTTTCAATAGGGCCAGTTCCCGGGGAAGGTAAATTAAAGCATCCTTTTCACGGAGCGGATGATTCAAATAACCCAGGGCATCCAGGACCCAGGGTTCAATCTCCCTGTTTTCGGCATCCTCCAGGCTATTAAAAAATTCCATGCGAACCTTCCGATCGGCGCAAAGAGCCGGGGCCGCAAACTTCATTTTTCTTTTACGGTCAGGATTCATGATTCGGTCGATCTGGGTGTTCACGATTTCCCCGGCTTTTTCAGGCATCTTAATGGCCAGGGCGGCCGCTAATTCTGTTGCCTTGGTTTCCGATAAACTGAATCCTCCAATGGGAGCGTCCTCTTTCCAGGCATTGTATAGCTGTTCCAGTCTTGAACTGCTTTCGGCTACTTTGCTGAAACAGGAGTAGAAACTTGATTTGTTGCCCATATCCTTCTCCTGGTTCAGCCGTACCCAAAGGCTTTCTTCCAGGTGCGGGCCTATTTGAAACCTGTCTTCCGAAGTCAGATCCAGCCAATAGGCCGTCTGTAAATAAGAAAGCATGCGCTCCAAAACCAAACTGTTTTTTTCATACTCAAGCTGGTTTTCAATGGCAAGAACGAAATCCTTGCCATCCACGAATCCCTCGCGAAGGTTTTCGTACAGGTTGATCCAGGCAATCCCCCTCAACAGGGCATCATCTATCCTGTTCATGTTCTCCAACAGGAACGGCTTTGTTTTTTCGTCGAGCCTGAAGAATCCGTAGGCATTACCATTGCCATTCGGGATGATGTAATCAGGCATCCTCATGCCTTTTGCATCGGCAGCAGTTATTTGAGGCTTATCCAGGTGCACCGATACACTTTCCTGCTTCTCTCCATATCCCAGAACCAGGCGCAAATCCTGCTCCCAATCGCCAGGATTCCCATGGGAATCGGCCTGGAGGATGCTTAATTCTTCAACCCTTCCGTTCGCCTCCTTGATCTGGGTGCTTATATGGGCTCTTCCGGCTTTGTCGATCCAGACCCTGCTCCACTCCGTGAGGTTAGAAGGCGTTGACTGATCGAGAATGGCAATAAGGTCTTCCCAGCCGGCATTGTCATAGGCGAAGTTTTTGAGGTAACTCTGCAAACCTTTCCGTAAAGACTCTTCGCCGGTGATTTTTTCAAGCATATCCATTACGATTGGCGACTTATGGTAGATAATCGCGCCATAAACCGTGCCCGCGTCCTTCAGGTTGGGTAAAACCTGGTTGACCGGATTTGCCCCGCTGGTGCGGTCAACTGAATAAGAGCTTGGGAAATGAGCCATCACAAATTTCAATTTATGGTTCATATCCGGGAAGCTGGGATTGGTGATCTTATCGGCCAGGAAGTTGGCAAAAACCTCTTTTAACCAGACCTGGTCGAACCATTTCATTGTCACCAGATCCCCAAACCACATGTGCGCGGTTTCATGAGCTATAAGGTTGGCACGTCCCAGCAGATCGTTTTTGGTTGCATCCCTATCGAGGAACAATCTTGAGGATTTATAGAGAGTGGCTCCAGTGTGCTCCATTCCGCCATACTGGAAAGATGGAATAACCACAAAATCGTATTTGGCAAAAGGGTAGGGCACACCTGTATATTCTTCCAGCCAGTCCAGGGATTCAAAAAGCAGGCGAAAAATCTCGTCAGTGTTGTTGTCCAGTTTTTCCTGGTCGGTTTCACGGTGATACATGGTGTGCTGTGAACCGTTCCGCTCCCGGGTAACAGTCTCAAATTTACCGGCAACAAACGAGAATAAATAAGTGGGCAGCGGCCTGGTTATGGCAAAGCCGTAGTGGGTTTTCTCGCCTTTTTCACTTATGGAATCAAGTTTGCCATTCGTTACTGCTTTCCATTCCAAGGGAACACTTAAATCCAACTGGAAAGCAGCTTTCAAATCAGGCTGGTCGAAGCAGGGAAACGCGGTTCTTGCCCTGTCCGGGACGAATAGCGTGTAGAGGAAATCATCGTTTCGATTCAGTGAAGTGTTTCCAGCGGTAAATTCAATTTCGATGTCATTCCTTCCCTCCAGCAATTCATTTTTCGGGATAACAAGGTGCTCTGATTCAAATCGATAGTTGGAACTGTTGCCATTGCAAACCACCTTTTGAACAAGATCGGCGTTCTCCCTGAAATCAATCTGCAGGTCCTGGGCTGTGTCCATCAAATCAAACGTAATCCTGTTGGTACCCGGGATTCCGTCTTCTCTGGCAGCAGGGATATCGAAACTTAGTTCGTATTCCAAGTTGCTGATGTGATTTTTCCGGTATTCCGCCAGGCTCCTGGATACGCCTGTTTCAACAGGCAGGATAGGGCTGGATCTGGAGCAAGCCGAGAAAAGCAGGCAGGTCAGGAAAAGAAGGATTTTTTGTGATTTCATTGTGTAGTAATCCCGTTTTTTAAACGAATATGGCAGCTGGGAAATTACTATACACGAAAGGAAGCGGATGTTTTATCTTTAACCTGAAACTTGAGATTGGTCAGGAAGAGTGATGATCTGGAAATCCATTTGTCTGGCGCAATTTTGGATATGAGATAACCGTTTTTCTTGGAACCCCTGTTCAAACGCCGTAGTTTAGGCAAAACTGCAGATTCTCCAGGTTCCACTGAACCTTAGGTTCCCTGTCACCGGAAGCCTGCGGCTCTGGTGCAGCGGCTGGTTTCACCTGTGTCCCGGCCGCGCCAATACTCGTCCCGCCTGTGACTATCCCTGAACAAATACCCTGGGTTTTCCGTTGTATTAATTGATAGATTCAATTCAAAAATGTTGATTGACAGGAGGAAAAAGCATGGCCGAAGGTCAGAGAAGAATACTTAAGAGGTCCAGTGATCCGATGATCGGGGGAGTATGCGCGGGTATCGCGGAATACCTGGGTTGGGTTTCCCCCAACCGGCTCCGCCTGGTATATATCCTGGTATCCATAGTAAGCGTGATGTTCCCGGGAATTATAGTCTACATAATCTTATGGCTCCTCATGCCACCGTCCGATTACAGTCTCCAGGAATAGTCACTACCCACCCGTTCAGGGCAGAATTGAGGATTCAGTTTGCGTCCTGATTCTGCCCTTTTTTTGCGGGCGGTCTGAATAAAATGAACTGATATCCGGGAAATTCGTATTTCCAATATGAGCCAACCACATGAAACTCCTGTTGAGTCGGGATTTCTTATGTCCCGAATCAGAACCTGGGGGAAAAGCCATGGGCAGTTTTAAAAGGACCATTGCGGTAATCGGATTTTTAACATTGTTTTTGTGTATGGGCATGGCCTTATGCGGACAGGTTTTGATGGGCGGGGATCTGCATCTCCGTAGGCTGAACGCGCGGGCGGTTTTAGTGTCCGGAGGCCCCCAAAACATTAACATTGCAGCTTTCCAGACAGAAAAAGGAATTGTCCTTGTCGACACCGGAGCTTCTGAAACTGAAGGGAAGGAGGCCCGGAGCCTTGTTGAATCGACTTTCCCCGGGCATGGGTTCACCTATGTGATTAACACCCATTCCCACTGGGACCACATATCAGGTAACTCTGTTTTTCCCGAGGCCGAGATAGTGGCCCACCGAAATTGCAGGGATTTGATAGAGAAAAAGGGCGAAGGGCCGGGGATGATGCCTGGTGCTGAAACGGCCGCGGAAAGTCCATCGGAGGACCTGGCAAATGAAGCTGAAGCCGATCTGCCTCCGCCCCCTCCTCCGGCAGGAACCATCTGGTTTGAGGGGGAGAGGTATGGTTTAACCATCCCTGATATAACTTTTGAAGATTCCATGTCCCTGTACTGCGGAGACACTACCTTCAATCTTTACTATTTTGGTAAAGCACACACAATATCGGACATCCTGATTGTTGTGCCTGAGGCCGATATATTATTGACTGGAGATCTGTTTTTCAATAACTGGCTTCCGGTTTTCAGCCGCTGGATTGATCCTGATATCGAAAGATGGGCGGAGGTCCGGGAGATTGTTTTAGCGGGAAATCAGGAATTTGGAACGGTTATTCCGGGGCACGGTCCCTTGATGAAGACCGATGATCTGGCCAGGCAGTTTGACTACCGCATTAAGTTGTGGGAGTTCGCGGAAAGGGAACTGGATTCAGGAAACAGCCTGGACATGGCCATGAAGGTTTTATCGATAGAAAAGCAGTTTCCTGATCTGGTCGATGCCAATATCAAAGACAGCCGGGGGCGGACCGTTCATGATGAAAACATCAAGGCGATCTTTGAAATCCTGGGGAAAAGGTCGACGCGATAGCCGGGTTAAATGTTTTCCGGGGCAGGAAACTCTTTATAGAGACGGCCTTCCCTGAAGGCTGTAACGAAAGCGTCTTCAGAAACCCTGAAATCCTGGGCCTCTCCGGCGAAATGAATTACCCCGTCCTTTAGAAGGATAATATGATCGGATACCGTTGACAGGCATTTCATGTCATGGGTAACTACAATAGACGTCAGATTTTCTTTTACGCTCAGTTTCCTTATCAGGGCACTCAGGGATTTCCCTATCAGGGGGTCGGTTCCCGTGGTGGGTTCATCATAGAGAATCAGGTTTGGAGCCGTGGCCAGGGCCCGGGCAATGGCTACCTGTTTTTTTGCGCCCACACCCAGTTCATTGACAAGCAGGTGACCCATTCCTTCCAGCTCTACTGAATCGAGGAGGTAGTCCACCCTCGCGTTGATCTCTTTCTCAGTCAACTCTCCTCTTTCCCGCAGGGGGAAGGCCACATTCTCCCTGACATCGAAAAAGTCAAAGACCGCCCCGCTCTGGAATACATAGGATACTTCCTTCCGGAGAGTCAGCAGTTTTCGTTCTTCGAAATGGCGAATGCCGATGCCCCGGTAAATGATTTCTCCCGAATCCGGCTTGAGGAATCCTGCTATGAGTTTGAGAAGAACGCTTTTCCCGGTTCCGCTCTGGCCTAGGATACCCAGTGTCTGTCCGGGATAGACTTTGAAAGATACGCCGTTTAAAACCGGATGATCAAAAGCTTTCCGGACAGAAATCACTTCAAGCAGGGGAGTTTCGGGGGTGATTTGGCCAAAAGGAAGAGTTTCTTTCCTGGGGGAGCTTCGGCGGCGGCGCAATTCACTTTTGTGAACCATGTATACGGAGATGGCAAGGATGATGGCGTATACCGCGAACAGACTAAGTATGAACAGGCTGAATAAACCCATTTTTTGGTCCTGTTGAAGCCGGGAAAAAACAGGGGCACTTCGTCGATTATACGAAGTGCCCCCTGAAAAAAATAATCCAGTTAGAAAATTAGTGGCGGATCTGGAAGCGGGTGAGTTTTCTTGCCATTTCTTTTTTCTGTTTAGCTGTGCTCTGCCTGTACTCCTGCAGCCATCCCCTCAATTCGTTGGGGCTCATTTCCAATACTTCACAAACCCAATGGAAACTGCCGGGCTGGTTTTCGTAGGAATAAAACCAATCCAGGGCGTCCTGGCGCCATTCTTCCCATTCCTTGTTAGAAGTCTTTTTGGGGGCCACTATATCCCTGAATGCCTGGAGCAAAATACCTAAAGCAAGGTTTAACAAAGAAGGATCAGGTTTCCTGGTTTGTGGATACAAACCTTCACTTTCTAATGCAGAACTTCTCATGACAAAAATATTTCCTCTATAAATATAATAAAGATTTTTCCCGAAATTTTGGGTGATATTTGTGCTGAACGCACTATGAGCATTCCTCATAATTACGAGGATACACATTTATAACACAGTTCTCTGAAAATTTACAGAACTTTTTTTATTCTCATGTAAAAAAGCTGAGTAACCGCCGAATCTGTTATAACAAAATGATTTAAACGGAGCGAATTACAGGTCATTCCCGGCCTGAACTGACCACGGCTGAAGGTAAAGATGTTAACCTTCTATCTTTATTAAATATAGACGCATTTTTTAAAAAGAGGTTTCACGTTCCGGAATTATTTTTTAGAATTAGATACCTAATCTATTTGGAGGGCAGATTTTTGAACCGAAAAAGTGAAAGACCAGATGCTGTTAAGATCCAGGGAAAACCTTTGACTCTGATGGGGCCCAAGCTGGAGATTGGAGACGCGGCCCCTGATTTCAGGATGGTGAATGTTGCGCTTAAGCCGGTAACCTTTGAAGATCTGAAAAAGGGCATCAAGATTTTCAGTGTAATTCCATCATTGGATACCCCGATTTGCTCAACCCAGGCTATGCGTTTCAGTGAGGAATCAAAAAAAATCGAGGGTGTCCGCTGCTATACGGTCAGCATGGATCTGCCTTTCGCCCAGGATCGCTGGTGCACCCTGTCGAAAGTCGATTCCTTTTTTATGCTGTCAGACCACCGGGAGGCTTCTTTCGGAGAATCATACGGGGTTTTGATAAAGGAATTAAGACTGTTGTCCCGAGCTGTTTTCATAGCTGATGAGAATAACGTCTTGAGGTATGTCGAATATTGTGAGGATATTTATAACCACGTCGACTACACCGCGTCATTAGAGGCGGCCGCTCAACTGGCTGGCTCAGTTTGATTCATTAGCTGTTATTCCGGAATGGAGTTTTTTATTTACGGGGAAGCCTGATCTTCCGCAAAAGCCATGTCAGATAAAACAATCCTGGATAGGGTGTACTTGAATTGCAGGCGGGAAGCAGTAATCATATTTTTGCTCTGGCTGGCGGTGAGTTCCTTTTCAATAATCATATCCTACACCTATGGTTACACCAGCCACGAACCTTCCGGCCTGTCTGTTGGGCTTTCAATTGAGGAGGCGATCGGACCCCTGGAATCCTTGAACCGCGATCCGGAATCCATAACCTTTCCCCTGGGCCTGGGTATACCGGACTGGGTTTTTTACGCGATCGTCATGCCCTGGGTTTTCTGCATCATAATCACCTGGATTTTTTGCGTCTTTTATATGAAGGATGATGAGTTGGGTCCTGAGTGCCCCGACCAGGCCGGGAAAAACGGGACGAAAAATGGCTGAAACCAATCCTATAACCACCGCCGCTTTTGTGATTTATGTGGCCGGAGTCATGCTGCTGGCTTTTATCTCCCACAAGGTAATGCAGAACCGGGAGTTTATGGGGGAGTATTTTTTGGGAAGCAGGGGCATGAAAAGCTGGACCCTCGCTTTTGCCTTTGCCGCGACTGCTACCTCAGCCGGAAGCTACATCGGGTTTCCAGCCCTGATCTACAGCTATGGCTGGGTGCTGGCTTTCTGGATTGCCAGCTACATGATCTATCCCCTGACGGCCATGGGGATCCTGGGTAAGCGTCTGAACCAGGTGGCGCGAAAATCGGGGGCTATAACCATTCCTGATGTTTTAAGGGACCGGTTCGATTCCCCGGCCCTGGGCCTGATGTCTTCAATGGCCATAGCCTTTTTTACTACCTGCAACCTGGTGGCCCAGTTCAAGGCCGGCGCCATAATAATTGAAGAAACCTTCAATTTCCCATCTTCCTGGGGATATACGGCCGGGCTCTTGATTTTTGCTGTGGTAGTGGTGGTGTATACCTCTTACGGAGGCTTCAGGGCTGTGGTCTGGACCGACGTGATGCAGGGTATTGTTATGGGACTGGGAGTCGTAGTCCTTTGCCCGATCGTTATTTACCATGTGGGAGGACTGGATAATGCCGCGGAAAGAATCCTTTCCCAGCCTGCCGCGGCACTGACTTCAATCAGCGGAGAGAATAATGACCTGGCTTTCCTGCTGAATGAAGATGATCCTGGAACCGAACTGCGGGGAGTCCGTTATGTTCTCCCGGCAAGGAGTGGTGAATCGGTTCTTTCGGCCTCAACCGTGCCTGATGCTGAAGGGCTGCGGTATCTCGAAGTGGTGCTGGAAACCGACCGTGAAGGACAAGTTGTCACAACAGCTGAAGAAATCAGGGCCCTGGTGACCGGGGACGCGGCTTTGTCCGGGCAGCTGAAAGATATTGTCCTCGCTTATGACAATGATGGTTCAGGAATTGTGGCGCCCATGGATAGAATTCGCTTTGTTAAAAGCGGGGAGTACATGTTCGGGCCGGGCCGCAAATCGGACGGTCTGCCATTTCATCCGCTGGGTTTGGCCATGTCGTATTTTGTCATGTGGGCCATTGTTGCCATGGGACAGCCGGGAATGATGGTACGCCTCATGGCTTTCAAGGACAGCCGATCGTTGAAACGGGCCATTATCATCGTTACCTTTTATTTCACCCTGATCTACATTCCGCTGGTCCTGATTTTTACATCCGCCAAGGTTTTACTGCCCTATGTCCCGCCGGAAGCTGCTGATAAGTCCATGATCCTGGTCGCGACCCGGATAGTAGGGGATATGGGGCCAATGTTTGCCGTGCTTGCCGCTATTTTTGTTGCCGCCCCCTTTGCCGCGGTCATGTCAACGGTGGATAGTTTTCTCCTTATGATAAGTTCATCGATAGTCCGGGATTTTTACCAGAGGACCATAAATCCGAACGTCAGTGAAAGGAAGACAAAGTGGATCAGCTACGGCACGACTGTAACCGTGGGTGTAATCGTCACCCTGGGGGCGACCCAGCAGATTGATTTCCTGCAGTATATTGTGGTTTTCACGAGCAGTGGATTTGCCAGCGCCTTCCTGGCTCCCATGTGCCTGAGCCTCTTCTGGAAAGGGATGACCAGGATAGGAGCCATAAGCGCTTTCGCGGGCGGTCTTGCCATATGCCTGCTGATGTTTGTCCCCACGGTTTTCGGGGGCGTTAGAATAGACCTTTTTGGGCTTCACCCGGTAATCTGGGGCCTGGCAGGTTCATTTTTGATAGGGATAGCGGTGTCTCTTTATGGCCCTGAAAAACCTGACCGCGCTATGGTGGAAAAATATTTCATGCGGGGGTGAGACGGATTTTCCGGTTTGGTAAAGGCCCGGCTTCGGGATACAATAAACTGCATGAATATTCTTGATCTTAAGGTATCGGAACTCGACACACCCCAGGCCATTGTCGACCTGGACAAGCTGGAAGCCAACATCCATAAAGCCCAGGCTTACCTGGATGAGCATGGCCTGGTCAGCCGGCCTCACATCAAAACCCATAAAAACACGGAAATAGCCAGGATGCAACTGGCCGCGGGGGCCAAGGGCATAACCTGCCAGAAGATATCTGAAGCGGAGATTATGGCCGACGGCGGGATAAAGGACATTTTCATTCCTTACAACATCCTGGGCGAAGCTAAACTGGAAAGGCTGATGACCCTGGCGCGGAGGATCCGGGTAAGCGTCACCGCTGATTCCCGGGTTACTGTTGAGGGACTGTCCCGTGCTTTCGAAAGGAGTGGAATCTCGTTACCGGTCCTGGTTGAATTTGACACCGGAGTGGGCAGGTGCGGAGTGCAGACACCAGCTGAAGCCGCTGACCTGGCCCGACTGATCGGTAAATCACCAGGCCTGGAATTCACCGGGCTGATGACTTACCCGGTAAATGAATATACTGACACATTTGTCAGGGAAACCAGGAAATTACCGGGAATCAGCTTTGATGTCGTCTCTGCCGGAGGCAGCCCCCAGCTCTGGAATGCTCATCAATATAAGGAAATTACCGAATACCGGGTAGGTACTTATGTATATGGTGACCGCTATACGGTTGAAGCCGGAACCCATACCCTTGATGAATGCGCCTTTCACGTCAGGGCCATGGTGGTGAGCAGGCCTACTCCCGACCGGGGAATACTCGATGCCGGCAGCAAGGCTCTTTCTTCGGATTTGCTGGGGCAGGATGGACACGGATTGATCCTGGAGTATCCGGAGGCCCGAATTTATGGCCTGTCCGAGGAACATGGGAATGTGGATTTTTCAGCTTGTTCCAGTAAGCCGGATATAGGAGAGAAAGTAACGATTCTTCCCAATCACTGCTGTGTCTGCAATAACCTGTTTAACGAAATTACAGGGATCAGGAATGGCCGGGTGGAAAAGGTATGGAAGGTTGAAGCCAGGGGATCACTTCAATAGATATTGGTCCCGGTAGATTCATAGTGAGAGAAGGAAAGCCGGCAGGTGATTCTTGAAAAATAAGAAAATTCAGGCAGTCTTGATGCTGGCCCTGTTCAGCGGCGCCTTGCTTTACTATTTATGGGCGGGAAGGTTCAGCTATCTGCATTTCCCGATCCTGCTGGGTGTTGAAGCAGTTTGTATCAGCCTGATGGGATTTTCCCATTTTTTCTTTGCGCCGGATATAACCTCACTGGGCCTGGGATTTAAAAATTTCTGGAGGGCCGGGAAATGGTATGGAGGCCTGACAATAGCCGGATGCCTGGGTATTTCCATAATCGGCTGGAGAAATCCTGATCTGAATCTTCGTATCATGGAAGAGGCTCCGGGATACCTGGTCTGGGCGGCGGTTCAGCAGTACGCGCTGCAGAATTTTTTCCTGCGTTTATCGCTGGTCATCTTTTCGTCAAGAAATGACGGTTTATATGCCCGGGCCGGAATGCCTTTGAGCTTGCGAACCAGGATTTTATCATCCCTGCTTTCGGCCGCCGCTTTTTCCCTGTTTCATTTTCCCTCACCGGCATTTGTGGCAGTCACTTTTACGGCCGCGTTTTTCTGGTGCCTTCTTTATACGGGAATACCCAGTTTTTACTGGGCCTTGATATCTCACTTCCTGCTGGGAATTTGCCTTTCGTTTTTCCTGAAAGCCGGGGTGATGGGGGAACTGCAGGTGGGGCCGGGAGGGTTCCGGTTCGAGTCATACGGAGACGGAGTTACGGTGACCGCCGGATATGACAGTGACGGCAAGGCCTTTATCGCGGCTGTCCCCGGTCCGGACCGCGGGAATCAATCGGTGATCCGGATTTTTTCGGCCGAAGGGGAAATGAAAGCTGAATGGACGGCTTTTGAGGAATATGATTTTTCAGCCATGATAGCGGCCGGAGACATGGGTTTCGGACCGGGTCATGAGATCATCGCGGTACCCGGGCCCGGAGCGGGGAACCCCTCACTGGTCAGGATCTTCAATCCCGCCGGAGAGATGCTGAAGGAGTTCAGGATAGAAGATCCTGATTTCACAGTTTCCTATGGTCTCACAGTGAATGTCGAAGGAGGAAATATTTACCTGGCTCCCGGACCGGCTCCCCGATCTTCACAGGTTCTGGCCGAGTATTCACCAGCAGGAGTAATGATTAAAAAATGGTCTTTACCTGGGGGGCAGGTAACCGATGAAAGTACCTTTCAAAATGGAATAAGAGGTGTGTTGAAGGATGATGGGAAGAAACCTGTTCTTCTTAGGTGGGGAAGCGGGATCGCGGTGAATCCTTCGGTTGTGGCCGCGGCTGATATAACCGGCGAGAATATTGATCTTATTGAAGCTTTTCCGGCCACCTATGGAGTTAACCTGGCCCTGGTTGAACTGGGGGATGGAGAGTGGGGATTTGCCGCCGCTCCCGGCCCCTTACAAGGCTATCCCCCCTGGATCAAGGTCTTTTCGGCTGGAGATGGATGGAAAACGGTAAGGGATATGGCTCCCTGGGAGGACGAGGGGACCTGTGGATTGAACCTGGCGGCGGTTGATGTCGATGGAGACGGGATCGATGAGCTGGTGGCCGGAGAAGGCTGGGGCCGGGGACGTCCCGCCCGGGTGAGGGTACTGACCCTGAAAGGGGAGATCCTGTCCCAGTGGGAGGCGTTCTGAAGTGCCATGGGCTTCCAGCCCTTGGTTTTGAAACGGTGCCACGGGCATCCTGCCCTTGGTCTTGAAACGGTGCCACGGGCTTCCAGCCCTTGGTCTTGAAACGGTGCCATGGGCTTCCTGCCCTCTCTGGCCCGGATTCCGTGAGGGAGTCGAGATCTTGAGCTTGACACCTTCGGTGTCGTTGAGTTTCATTCTGGCCTCCTGCATGAGGTCCATATGTGGATCGCCGATCTCCAGATCGGCCCGAAGCCAGTTCGAAGTTCGAACATCTCCGATCTCAGTTCCTGCGGGCCGCCCACGCTCTCTGATCAGAGCCGGAAGTAACAGTTCCCTCCAGGGTTTCGTCCGCGGTCAGGCGGCCGGAATATTCCTCGCCATCAATGTTGAACGTGACCGCGTAGCCTTTAATCCGGCCATCGGTTATCTCGGTTGATTCATTTTCGGTCACGTAGTTTCCGTAGAGCTTCTGGAATTCCTGCCGGAGCATGAGTGTCCCCTCCTGGAATTTCCAGCCCCCTTCAACCTTCGCCGGCACGATCCACAATAATGCTTTATGCCAGCCGTCCCAGATATCCGCGGTCGTGTCCACGTAGCTGTCTTCAAAATTATTGCCTGCGGTCTTGACCTCATAATCCGGTTCCCAATCATTCATGGAAAAGGTATTGGACACAATCCGGGTTCCAGGCTTGAGTTCAAGAAGACGAGGTCTCAATCTCAGGTTTAGGTTAGGCAGGAGAAACAATGTAATCACGGTAGCTTCGGAGAGGTCACACTCGAAGAAGTCCGCCCGGATAAATTCCGTTTTTTTGCTGACACCTGACTTTGCAGCATTTATTTTAGAAAGCTCAACCAGGGCGGGATTGAATTCTATGCCGCGGGCACGCGCCCCCAGTTTTGCGGCGGAAATAACGGTACGGCCGTCGCCCGAACCGAGATCGATGACGAAATCATCTGCTGAAACATCCGCGATCTCCAGCATTTTGCTGACAAGTTCATCAGGAGTTGGAACCCAGATTACATCCTTTCCGTACTCGCCTACTTTTGGTACATATTCTGTTTGTTCAGGCTGCTCCTGGGCATACAGACCGACATTAATTCCTGCCAGGAGAAACGCAATCAATGACCGGGTGAGCAAATTTGATAATTTCATAATCAACCTGCCTATTTGAACTTTGAACTTTGAACTGCATACCCAGGATGGGCATGGCACAATCTCCAAGCCCAGGATGGGCATGGCACAATTTCCAAGCCCAGGATGGGCATGGCACGTTCTCCAAGCCCAGGATGGGCATGGCACGTTCTCCAAGCCCAGGATGGGCATGGCACGTTCTCCAAGCCCAGGATGGGCATGGCACGTTCTACAGCCTATTCACGATCATTCCCCCATCCACCATGAAAACGCTTCCGGTGGAGTAGGGGAAGTCGCCGCGTGCCAGGGAAGCCACTGCCTTACCTACATCTTCAGGGAAGCCCCATCGTTTCTGCAGGGTCAGTCCTTCCTCGATCAATTTGTCATATTTATCAGTAACTCCCTCGGTCATATCAGTTTTGATAAGTCCGGGACGCACTTCGTATACTGAAATCCCGAATTCGGCCAGTCTGGCGGCCCAAAGCCTGGTAGCCATGGCTATTCCGGCCTTGGAAATACAGTACTCGCCCCGGCTTACCGAGGCAAAATCTGCTGAGACCGAGGAAATATTAACGATACAACCCTTGAATTCAGGAGACGCCTTTCTCTGTTCAGACATGTAGTTTGCCACTATCTGGGTGAGGAAATAAGGCCCCTGCAGGTTGACTTTCATAACCTTCTCGAAGCTTTTTTCGCTGGCATCCAGGATGTCTTTTCGTTCGGGGGGAGCTATTCCGGCATTGTTTACGAGAATATCCAGCCTCCCAAAATGCCTGATAATGGAATTTACCAGGTGGAGCCTGTCTCCTGCGCTTGAAACATCCGCCGACACATAGAGGGCTTTTATGCCTGATTCCTCAAGGGTCTGTACAGTTTCGAAAACCTCTTCAGCCGGCTTCCTGCCGCAAATGCAGAGGCTGATTCCCTCTTCAGCCAACCTGGAGGATATGCCGAGTCCTATTCCGCGGGCGCCCCCGGTTACCAATGCAACTCTACTCATAAGGCTCTTCTCCCCAGAAGGTGTAATTTGAATTCCTGAGCATGTGTTCCAGGTATAGGATCAGCTCCCTGGCATGGTAGTCGCCCCACATGCTGGATTCTCCGCAGGGTATCGCCTGACCCTCCGGGATGTAATCCCAGTTGTTGGGGCGGTGGTACACCGAATGCAGGATCAATCCCTGGTGATCATTTTCCTTTGACAGGTACGGATCATGAAGGAGAGACCTGGTTATGGTCAGTCCAGCTTTCTGGTATCGGTCACCCGGATCCTCCAGGTTTTTCAGCTTGAGGATTCTCCCGAGACGGAGCAGCCCCTGGGCGGCTATGGCTGCCGCTGAGGAGTCGACAGGCTCCCACTGATTATGGGGATCTGCCGGCTTGTCCAGGTAGTCTTCGAGATTGGTTAATCCCGGTGCTCCTGTGTCCCAGTAGGGGATTCCGTCAGATGGAGTATATTTGATGTAGAAATCACTGGTGGCCAGGGCCGCGCGAAGGAGCAGGTTTTCAATACTCTCTTTATCTCCGAATTCAGCAAATTCTTCCCCAGGTACTATCTGTATAAATTCAAGAAGTTCGGTGAACCCGGTTATGGCCCAGGCCAGGCCCCTGGTCCAGGTAGTATGGTTGGAGTAACCCTGCTGGGTGCTGGTGCACCGGAACTGGCCGTCATTGATATTGAAAATACACTCGTGGGCGACTCGTCCTCTCAGGTCATAAATATCTCTTCCTTCCCCGTAGAAAACGGAATGCATCGCGGTCATGCGGGCATGGGAGACCAGTCTTTCAAGCAGGGAAATCCTGCGGTCGTTTTCGCCGGAAAGGTAATGGCCCAGGAGCCAGCCCAGGGCGAGGACTCGCAGGGTTCTCATGGTGTCCACGAACAGGGAGTGGGGGCCGTTAAAAGAGTATATATAACCCAGCGGCTCAACAGGGGTCCATCTCCCGGCCTGCACGGCAGCTGAACACTTCAGGGCCAGTTCGGCGAATTCAAGTTTCCATTTATCATTCGGGATTACCCCGCTGATTATCAGCCTCCGCAGGTTCCCGTAGGTGCTGACATTATTGAATCCATGATCATGGACGCCGGTATGGGTCAGGTGAGGGGGCATCTTTTCCTGTATCCCCCGCAGGGCCATATCCAGGAATTCCTGGTCTCGTGTGGCCTCAAACTGTAAAAGCGCTGATCCATACAGGAAGCCCATGGTCCAGTCGGTCCAGCCGCGGGTTGTGTATTTACCTTTTACCGTGAAGACCGGGGATCCTTTATCAAAATTGAACTGTTTCTCTACAGAACGGATTTTATTTCCTGAAGTTTTCCAGAATTCGGGGAACAGAGGTTTCAAATCCTGGGCCGTAAGGTTTTCCTGGATATCAATCATAGAAATATTATAAACAGAACAGCGATAAAAAAAAGTCAGTAGCTGTTATTTTGTTTTTGAAATTCAGCCCGAGTATGATCCCGGGGAGTATTGATATTCCGGCATAAACCGCGGGCTTTTGAACGCTACCTTAGACTGGTTGAGCGTGGTAATATTCGAGTATGAAGTTTTCTTTGTGCAATGAAGTGATCAAAGACCAGAGTTTTGCTGATCAGTGCGGGTTTGCTGCTGATATAGGGTATTCCGGCCTGGAGATCGCGCCGTTTACCATCGCGGATGATCCCCGCGGGATTTCGGCCGAGGAGAGGCGAACCTTCAGGAGGATTGCCGCTGATAATGGGATTGAGATAACCAGCCTGCACTGGCTTCTTCTGACTCCGGAAGGACTGTCGGTTACCTCTTCTGACAGCGAGGTCAGGCAGAAAACTCTGGACGTAATGCTGGCCCTGGTTGATCTGTGCGCCGACCTGGGGGGCAGGGCCCTGATACACGGCTCTCCCGGTCAACGAAAGGTATATGGAGACCGCGATAGTTCCTTTGAGCGGGCTGCCGAAATGTTTGCCCCGGTTGCAGGGGAAGCTGAACAGGCAGGAATAATGTACTGCATAGAGCCGTTAACTGATAAGGAAACAGATTTTATCAACACGATTTCCGAGGCGGCGGAGCTGGTCGACAAGGTGGGAAACCCCTGCTTCAGGACGATGCTGGATACCAGGGCGGCTTCGGGAGCTGAAAAGGAATCAATCCCCGACCTTATAGATAAATGGGTGCCGAACGGAATGATTCGGCATGTTCACCTTAACGATCCCTGCCTGAGAGCTCCGGGACAGGGAGAGCTAAGATTCAGGAAAATATTGTCTTCCCTGGAGGAGAATGATTACCGGGGTGTGCTGGCGGTTGAACCATTCGATTATTTTCCGGACGGGAAAAGCCAGGCAGCGAGGGCTATTGGATACCTCCAGGGAATACTCGAAGGCTGATATTAATAAAGGGAAAAAGTGAGTTATGAAGATTGCAGACTTGAGAGATATTGAAGGACGAACTTACCCGGCGCGGAGGAAGACCCAGAATCTGTCCGGGGGACAGTCTCCTATCCAGGCTGAAGCTTTCAGCATGGGATACGTGACCCTGGAACCCCGGGGCGGGCAAGTGCCCTGGCATGACCATGACCAGGAGGAAGTATATTTTATTATCCAGGGAGAAGGTCAGTTCTGCCTGGGTGAAGAAATAGAAACGGTCAGGGAAAGGCAGGCGGTTTACGTGCCCAGCGGTGTTTTTCACCAGTTGACCAATACCGGTGATGAACCAATGGTGATGATTTATTGTTACGGCCCGGCCGGAGATGTGGCTCACTGGAAACAGGAACTGAGCGGCACCCTTCCGGTGGCCGGCAGGGACGTTCCCCCGCTGCCTGAAGGAGCCTGGCCGCAGTGCACAGAAGTTTGAGCAAGCCTTCAATTTGATAGTGCTGCCGAATATGTATGATTAAATCGCGGGCTTATCTGAGTCTGCTGTATCCCAGTGGAAGGCGATATGAAAGAAATCGGAATTATTTTGAATGGAGTTACCGGTCGCATGGGACGAAACCAGCACCTGGAAAGGTCAATCCTGTCCCTGGCGGCAGACGGTGGAATTGAAATGCCAAACGGCGATTTCGTGCTTCCCAGGCCGGTGCTGGTAGGCCGGAATCCGGCAAAACTGGAAAAGATATCCGGAGAATTCGGGATTCCGGACTGGACTACCAGCCTGGATGAGGCTCTTGCCAGGGATGACTGCCAGATTTATTTTGATTCCCAGACCACCGGATTAAGGGTGGAATCCGTGAAAAAGGCCATAGCCGCGGGCAAGCATATTTACTGCGAGAAACCCACCGCGATCTGCACAGAAGACGCGGTGGAAATCTACCGCCTGGCAAAAAGTGCGGGAGTCAAACAGGGTGTTGTACAGGATAAATTGTGGCTGCCCGGACTGCTGAAGCTTCGGTCCCTGCTTGAAAAAAAGGCCCTGGGCAGGATCCTCTCGGTGAGGGGGGAATTCGGGTACTGGGTTTTTGAGGGAGATACTGTACCCTGCCAGAGGCCTTCCTGGAATTACCGGAAGGAAGACGGCGGCGGAATCATCCTGGACATGTTTCCTCACTGGAGATATGTGATTGATAATCTTTTCGGGGCCGTAAGTACCGTGAACTGTGTGGCGTCAACCCATATCCCGACCAGGTGGGATGAAGATGGGGAGTCTTATGACTGCACTGCTGAGGATGCCGCCTATGCTTCCTTCGAACTGGAGAACGGAACCATAGTCAGTTTCAATTCCTCCTGGACGGTTCGGGTAAGGAGAGATGACCTGCTGACGATCCAGGTGGACGGTACGGAAGGTTCAGCTGTAGCCACCCTGCGTAAATGCCTGCTGCAGAAGGCAGAAAATACACCTCGGCCGGTATGGAACCCGGATGTGGAAAGCCCCCTGAATTTCTTCGACGGCTGGGAGGATGTACCGGAAGAAGAGACTCCTGAAAATGCTTTTAAAGCCCAGTGGAGGCTGTACCTGAAACATGTGCTTCTGGATGAACCTTTCCCCTGGGATCTCCTGGAGGGCGCGAAAGGGGTGCAGCTGGCTGAAAAAGGGATGGAATCCTGGAAGCTGAAAAGAAGGATAGAGATTCCTGGACTGGGATGAGTTTAATCTTAACCGGATCGTGGCATAAGCGTCCGGCTTATGGATAGTTGCCGTGGGCAGGTTCCAGATCTTTTAACATTCTAAAATTGAAATTCGTGTCTGGGCATTCTTTCTTCCCCGTGTCACCCTTCCAGGGTTTTCCCTTACTGGGGGGGGCGATACCCGGGGTTCCCCTCCTTCGCTCTGTGAGCTGCGGAGTGTCACCCCGGGCTAAATCATGCCAGGCCTCCGGCCTTGATGCAGCGGGAGCCGGATGTTCCCGGATCTGGCGATTGTTTTAAAAAAACAGCCTACACGTTTTCCGGCACTACATAAGGTTCCCGGTAGTCGCGCGAGAGCATCTTGTTTGCTTCATCGTCACCAACGAACTCTTCCTTGACCGGATCGAACTCCAGGGAACGCCCGGTTCGGTATGAAACATTGGCCATGTGGCAGAGAACCGTGCTTTTATGTCCTTCTTCAATGTTGCAGTTGAGGATTCCGGCATCCCGCGACCGCACCGCATCTACGAAATTCTTATAGTGATCGCCTTCAACATTGGCTGAAGCCGCGGGTTTTCTTTCCCGGCCAAGTACGGCGTGCCAGCTTGCGTAACCATCCACAACCAGGTAGCCCTCGGATCCGTAGAAAATTACACCGACGGTGTTACCAGGGCCTTCTCCTATACCGCCTTCGTGATTGGTAATCCAGTGACGTACCTCGAACTGCAGGGTTTTGCATTTCCCGCCAGTGGTTTTGGGATCATAAGCAAAGGTGGAATGCTGGATATTGGGAGTTTCCTGGTCGTCGTCAAACATCACGTGGGCTCCCATGGAGGATACCTTGACGGGATGATCATCCATTCCCAGGCCCCACCTGGCTATATCAAACTGGTGGACACCCTGGTTCCCGATGTCTCCATTTCCGTAGTCCCAGTGCCAGTGCCAGTTATAGTGATAACGGTTTTGCGAGAAAGGTTTTTTAGGAGCGGGGCCGGTCCAGAGATCATAATCAACTCCCGCCGGAACCGGGGCGTCAGGTGTTTTCCCGATAGTGTCGCGCCATTTGTAGCACAATCCCTTGGCCATATAGACCTCGCCAAGCTGTCCTCCCCGCAGGTATTCAATCGCGGCTCTCAGCCCGGGATTGCTCCTGATCTGCAGGCCGCTCTGGACGATCCTGTTATATTTCTTGGCGGCTTCAACCATTTTTCTGCCTTCCCATATGTTATGGGATACGGGCTTTTCCACGTAAACGTCCTTACCTGCCTGGCAGGCCCAGATAGTTCCCAGGGAATGCCAGTGGTTGGGGGTGGCAAAGGAAACAGCGTCAATTTCCTTATTTTCCAGAACCTTACGGATGTCCACGTAGGTTTCAGGTTTGTTCCATCCTTTTTCCTGGAAGTCTTTAAGGTTGTCGTCCAGGACACTCTGGTCGATATCGCATATTGCCGTAACTTCGACATTTTTCAGGTTCTGGAAACCCTCTATATGGTTTTTCCCCCGGCTTCTTATTCCGGCAACTGCTACCCTGACTTTATCATTGGCGCCTTTCCATTTATCTGATGCCAGGATGGTGGGGGCTGCAGCTGATGCCGCTGCTGAGATCGCAGCCGACTTAACTACAAATTCTCTTCGGTTGATATTAGACATGAAATTACCTCCGCTATTACTTATTAAATTAGGATTAATTGCCTGATTTAGTATATTACTCCCTGATAAGAATTTTGTCTTGGTTTTAATAAGGTAATATACTAGGAACGGACAGTAAACAATATTGGCACCTGAATTTCCTGAACGCGAGAAAGCCGGGAGAGGTTTTTCCAGCAGGACAGGGTGGCTTTCAGGTTGGCGATTAATGAATATAGTTGATCGAAATATTGAGAATTGCCGATAGCCTGCAGGTGAACCGGCTGCGGATGGAAGCATTTATAAAAGCGCGATACTACGCAGATAAGAAGGAATTATATGGCAAAAAGAATTGGAATTCTTACAGGCGGAGGGGATGTACCTGGATTGAATCCTTGCATCAAGGCTGTTGTCGACAGGGCTGTGGCTGATGGTGATGAGGTTTTCGGGATCAGGCGAGGCTGGGCAGGGCTTTTGAACTGTAATCTTGATGATGAGGCTTCAATAGAAGACAACGTCATGCCTTTGAAACCTGAACTTGTCAGGACCGTTGCCAGAAGCGGCGGGACCTTCCTGCATACCTCGAGGACGAATCCCGCCAGGGTACAGAAAGAGCGCTTGCCCATGTTCCTGAGGACGAAGCCTGAATTCCAGGAAGACCGGGCCTGGTATGACTGCAGCAACCATGTGCTAAAAGTCCTGGAAACCCTGAAACTTGAGAGCCTGATAATCATAGGCGGTGACGATACTCTTCGTTATGCCCATCGTATGCATTCAGAAGGGGTAAAGGTAGTAGCAGTTCCCAAGACCATGGATAACGATGTCCACGGCACTGATTATTGCATAGGATTTTCAACCGCTATCAGCCGCAGCGTGGATTACATGACCCAGCTGCGCACCACGGTCGGCTCCCATGAACAGATCGGGGTGGTGGAGCTGTTTGGCAGGAATTCAGGTGAAACATCCCTGATAGCCGCCTACCTTGCCGGTGTGGACAGGGCCATAATCAGTGAAGTACCTTTTGATCCTGAACTGCTTTCCAAGTTTCTGGTTGAGGACCAGGACAACAGCCCCAGCAACTATGCCCTGGTTGCCATGTCTGAAGGCGCCAGGATGATAGGTGACGAGGTTATGCAGAGCGGCCCTGCCGATGAGTTCGGAAGGCGTAAGTTGGGAGGTATAGGTGACGTTACTGCCGATGAAATCCGCCGTAGAACCGGCAGGAAAGTCATATACCAGAGGCTGGGTTACCTTATGAGGAGTGGAACTCCTGACCTCCTGGACCGTATGGTATCAGCCAATTTCGGAAGCCTGGCAATCGAACTGATTCAAAAGGAAGAAACCGGCCGGCTGGTTGCCTCTCGAGACGGGCGCTATACCCACGAAGACCTGGATATCGTTTCCCAGGGCGTAAAAAGGGTTGATGTAGACACCTTTTATGATCTGGAGCAGTACAAGCCCAAGGTGACCAGCGTCATGGGTAAGCCGATGTTTCTTTACTAGTTGCAAGGGGCAAGTTGCGAGTGGCATGTGTCAAGTGTCAAGTGTCAAGTGGCATGTGCCCGCAACCCGCAAGTTGCGACTCGCGACTACTCAGAAGGAATATTTTAAAGCCACTTCGATTTCGCGGGCCCGGTCCGCTCCGAATATCGTTCCGAATGAATCGTCGTTGAAATTGGCTACGGGATTGTCAAAGTTGACATTGTTTAAGGCATTGAAAAACGCGATTCTCAGCTCGACAATATCCCCCTGGTTAAGGCGGGTCTGCTTAATCACGCTGATATCCCAGGTCTGTCGGCCCGGACCCTTCAGTATTCCCCTTCCTGAGTTCCCGAAGGAATAGGGCTGGGCGGCAACGAAGTCGGCCGTATTGAACCATTGGTCGACGCTGGGGGAAGAGAGAGCCCCGCTGCCGATCCGGTCAGGGCGGTCTCCGTAAACGCCGTCATTATTAGGATCTGATGAGTCATATACGGTAAAAGGACGACCCCCGGCGATATCAGTTATGCCTGAAAGCCTCCAGCCGTCCAGTACCCATTTATAAAAACCGGCGTTGGTCCTCCATGGAAAAATGAAATGAGCCGGGATATCTATGATATACCTCAGGTAGAATCTTTTTTCAGCCTGCCATGAAGTGGGTCCTTTTTCAGCAGTAAGATCCCTGGGATTATTGGGGTCCCCCCAATGGTAATCTGTGATGGATTTATTCCAGATCATTCCGGAATTAAGGGACAGGCCTTTAGAAAATCTTTTATCAAGGGAGAGGCGGAACTCGTTGGCTGAATAATTCCCTCCATCATCAAAAATTGTAAACTTTCCGTATTCGGGATTAGGCCTTCTTTCCTGGATATCACCTTCGCCCGGTGTCGGGACATTTGCCGGAATGGAGCGGTTGGTATGGATTCCCCTGCGGCCGGAATAAGAAGCTTCAATATTCCAGTTGGGAGCCAGCTCATTCTGGACAGACAATCTCCAGAAATGAAAGTAAGGCGAGGACAGGTTTGGAGAGATGCCCTGTATGGTTATAGCCGGAGGGGTGGCTCCGGTAAAGGGATCTTCCAGGTTAATTGTAGGTTGATCCTGGAGGCTTTCCGCCGAGACTATGTAGAAAAAAGGATAGTTGCGGGTGAGCCTTCTCGAGAAATCCCGTTCGTCCGGAGGATCGTAGAACAGTGTATAAGAGCCCCTTAAAACCAGCTGGTTGCTTCCCAAAGGGCTAAAGGCTGCTGATAACCTGGGAGCCCAGTTGTTCCTGTCGGGATAAACCAGTGATCCGTCCTGCACACCGGCAAAACCGAGGTTTCTGGTTTCCTGGGTTCCGAAGGTTATTATTTTCCCGTTGGCCGGAGGCTCGAACAGGAGGGGATAAAATGAAGAAACATTGTTGGCAATCGAATGATAAGGCTGCTGGAAGCTGTAGGTGATGCCCATGGATAAGTCGAGTTTCGGGTGAACCTTCCAGGATTCCCTCAGGAAAAACTCCCAGTGTTTTCTTCTGATATCTACCCTGTCGGTCCCGATTCCCTTTGAGGAAGCGTTGGGGAATCCCATCAGGAAATCGGCAAAAGCGTCGCCGGTAAACTCACCGGAAAAGTCGAATCTCCCTCGGTGCCTGCTGCCGGACCTGTAGTTATTCAGCTGGCTGCCCCCGATTTCCGTGCCGAACTGGATGGAATGGTTATTCATGGCGTAGGTAAATGACAGATCGAGCTCAAGTCCGTTTCGGGCCGAAGTCGTGGGATTGTTGCCATCTCCGGGATCCGCGTATCCGGAAAGCTCGAAATCCGGGTAACCTTCCTCGAGGGGATCGTCCAGGAGTAATCCTCTGATTCCCAGGGAGGTCAGGAGTCCATCGCTGCCGGAATACGGAGACAGGCCGTTTGATACGCTGCGGTTGAATGACAGCCGGGAATATGAGACCAGCCGTTCAGACAGGGTTTTATTAAAGGAAATGGACACGGCCTGGTAACGGTCGGAGCGATGCGATGTGAATGCCGGGAGGTCCTCCACGTCATTACGGTCCCTGTCTGTAAGGCTGTAATTGATGATCAGCTTGGAATTGTCTTCCGCCGTGTAATCCATACGGGTGGACCAGTTGTCCTGGTAATTGACAAAGGGATCATTGTTAACAAAATTCCGGTCGAAATCATCCAGATTTGGGCTTGGTATCACTTGCAGAACCTTGAGTGCCACCGGATTTATCCGATCAAGCGGAATTCTGTTTCCCGCGAATTGTTCCCCGGAGAATGGATCTATCAGGGCCTCTTCCAGTTCACTGAAATCCCCGTTTCGCATAAGGGATGTGGGTACGTGGGAAACTTCAGTTGATCCCTGGATAATCCTGAGACCGTCGTAGTTTCCCTGGAATGTAAGATTCGGGCTGAGGATCACTCCTACTGTAGCTCCAAACTGGTTTCGCTTATATTCCGGAAGCGGTTCTCCGACCGGATCAAAAAAATTCCTGGCATCAAAGTTGTCATTCCTGTGGAATTCGTAAACGGAACCATAAAGCCATCCTTTTCCTTTATCAGGAAAAGGATTTATGATCTCAGCCAGGTTTTGGTAATCATCGCTGCTGAGGGTACTGGAACCTATCCTGAATTCCTTGATTGCCTGCAGGGTTTCGTCCAGGTGTTCCTCGACAGTTGATTCGATGGTGACTTCTCCGCTTTCATCAACGCTGATCTCCTGGAGGAAAACCTTTTGCTGTCCCAGAATATGGTAAACCCGGTAGATAGCGGCCTGAAGTTCAATCCTGTATTTTCCTTCGAGGTCAGAAAGTACAATTCTCTCACCCAGGGTGTCACTCCCTGAAAAGCTTATTTTCTGGTTGGAAAGCAGGATTCCCGCGTCATTTCGGACAATTCCGTTAACCGTGCCGGCCTGAAGAAGCGAGGATCCAAGCAGGATAAGTAGAAAAACCAGGAGGAAGAGGAGTTTTTGCCGGGTCATAATATCAGTTCCCCTTCCAGCATCATTTTTTCGATTTCAAATGTTGTGCGCAGCAGGGGATCAGATCCCGGAGCGTCGAATTCGAAGACTATTTTTTCATCCCCTGCAGTGACAATATCCATGCCGTCCTTGGTTCTGGGGAAAATGAACTTGGCCCCAACAATTTTCTCTGTAGGAGGAATATAATCAGCAATTTCGATCCTGGGGAATTTGGCTGTGGACAGGTAAGCCCGGGTTTTCAGGGTTTCAGTTGTCTGGCCCATGAGAAACTGGTCCACCCTGGATTCCTCCCTGGGAACATTTGACCTGAAAGCCACAGAAACGACAATCCAGTCCTTAAGATCCATATCAACGGCCTTCTGGTTTTCTTTCTGGAAAGTCGATTTTTCGCTTTCACCCATCTTTGCGTAATCAATATGGAGTTCTCTCACCCTGGCAAAGGCTTTGCGGATCGGCTTGGCTGAAAGAAACCTTACGAAATAAGTGTTGTAAATTTCCTTTTCCCCTTGTATTCCGCTTCCCACACCCCGCAGCTGCCTGATGTAGGTTTCGTTGTTGGCCCAGGGGGATTCATTCAGGATGTTTAAGGAGTACTTTTCAGACCAATCCTGGAAAGGAGAATCTATGCTTTCCGCCTGTACGGATGACGACAATGGCGCCAGACAGGCCGGGAGTAAAAATATATACAAAATTATTCGATATTTATTCATAAAGATAAAAGCAACTGGTAATCACGGGAGTGCCGGCTGAAAGCTGTTTTCAACCCGGTTAATTTCCGTTTATTGATCCATAAGCGGGTATCGGGCAACCTATGAACCTGCTCCGGCAAACAAATGACTGGAAATATGGATGCAATAACCAGACAATTTTATCACAGAGGGGCTGATAACCTGAATATTTCAGGCTTCAAGTCCCTGGGATTTTATGCCGGATGAGGTCATTGATGAATAAAAAACAGGGAAACAGCCGCGCGCTGATACAGGTGAAGGTTCCTGGTGCTGGCAGTGAAACAGCCGTTCCTATTTCGCTGGGATCCGAGTTTTTCAGGAACCGCAAATTATAAAAATGAGCAGTTTATTCGGGATAATTATTCTTTCTATTTCTGTGATATTTCTGCTTTCCACTCCTGGTAGGACTGCTTAAGGGCGAGAACGATCTCGGGATGCTCGGCGGCCAGATCCGTTGTCTCTCCCGGATCTTCGGCCAGGTTATAAAGAAACTCCCCCAGTTCCAGTTCAACCATTTCATGTTCAGCATGCTGTTTGCTTGAAGCGGTTTTCAGTTTCCAGTCTCCCTCCCTGAGCGCGGTTTCATGTCCGGTATCCCAAACCAGCAGGGAGTGTCCGCTTGGGGGGCTAGCGGATGAAAAAGCTCCTGAGAGGTCGGTGCCGTCCAGGTGAGACGGGATACTGGTGCCGGTCAATCCGCAGAGAGTAGGGAATATATCCATGGCGCTGACCACTGAATCAATAACAGTGTTTTCCGGCACACTGCCCGGCCAGGAAATCAGGAAGGGAATCCTGATTCCGCCCTCATAAAGTGTATATTTACTACCCCTCAGGGGCTTGTTGTTCGCGTATATGGGAGTGGAACCCCCGTTATCACTGATGTATACGATAATCGTGTTTCGGGTGAGTTCCTGCTGCTCCAGCAGGTCCAGGACTTTTCCGATTTCCCGGTCCAGGTAGTACAGCTGACCCAGGTAATGGGCCCTTCCTTCAGGGTTGTTGGGGAATCGTGCCTGCTGGTACCACTCATAATATTCCTCCCTGGCCGGATCCCAGTCATGGAAGCCTTTAAGGCCGTTTTCCCTCAGATACTCCGCCGGAAGCTGATGAGTGAAATTATGCACCGCGTTAAAGGAGAGGGTCAGGAAAAAAGGTTTTTTCCTGTGATCCATGATGAACTGGCTGGCCTGGGCCGCGTAAATCTGAGTGCTGAAACCATTTACATCTTTTTTCTCACTGTTAAGCCACATGGGGCCCTGCTGCAGGCTCTGTCCCTTTCGGTTGTAGCGTTTTCTGGTTTTCTGGAAATCCTCTTCAGCCTGGCTGTTATGAATTTGGTAATGCTTTCTTGGTGTACCATTACCAAAAAAGAAGTCGTATCCATGGTTTAAAGGAAAATTTCGGTGTTCAGGCCCGTGCAGGGAGAGATTTCCGTAATGAAACTTTCCCACGTACCCGGTGGCATATCCCGCCTGTTTCAGCACTTCGGCGATTGTTGGGTATGCAGGGTCATGGATTCCCTGGCCCCCGTACCAGAAAGTGCCGAATCTCTGCTGGTAAACTCCGGTCATCAGTCCGGCCCGGGAAGCGTTGCAGATTGGAGATGTCGCGTACCCCTGGGTGAAGCGTATGCCTGCCTCCGCTATCCGGTCAATGTTTGGTGTGTATACATCTGAGGCCAGCCCGGCGGCGCTGATATCGGCGTAACCCTGGTCATCAGAAATTATCAGGAGAATATTGGGCTGTTCCGGTTCTTGGAGTTCCTCCTGTGGCGCAGGGGGAGGCGAGCAGGCCTGTGACCAGGCCAGCAGTAAAGATGTCGCGACCAGGTATCCAAATTTATTCATGCGTTTATTTCCCATGGCTGGCTACATTGTAACCAAGTTGACGCGGAAAAGCTCGGATTGTAAAGGCGGGATGTTGAAGCGTGAAAGAAACAGAAGTGAGCGGGAGTTTGCTGAATCGAATATGAAGGTAATTTCTGAAAGCTTGGCAGCAGCGGGTTGTTGGAATGCGGGACAGCTAATTTCAGCTTGGTTGGCTGATAATTTCCAAGTAGAATGACTAACGTGTCAGTTTTTGTTTTCGGATGTTATAAGTAAGCTAAAAATTGGAGATATGAACCGGGGTTCTCCCCAATAGAGGAGGATCCGGATGGAGGTGATTATGGGAATTGTAGACAGGCGTGGATTTATAAAAACAGGGGGAGCTGCCGCGACACTGGCAGCCGCTTCCCTGAAAGGATCCGCCAGGGCTGCCCAGGGTGCCAATGAAACAATCAACGTTGCGATTATGGGAATCCGTTCCAGGGGAGCTCAGCTGGCCGGACATTTCGGCAAGGTGCCGGGAGTGAGGATCGCGACTCTTTGTGATATTGATGAAAATCTTCTCCCCGCAGCCGCGGCTAAGATAGAGACTGATTTTGGATATAAACCGAAGGTGGAAACATGTATCCGCAAGGTGCTCGACGACAAGGATATTGACGCGCTGGTAATTGCAGCACCCAATCACTGGCACGCCCTGGCTACCATCTGGGCCTGCCAGGCCGGCAAGGATGTTTACGTGGAAAAACCCATTTCCCATAATATTTCTGAAGGCCGGAAAATGATTGAAGCCGCCAGGAAATATAACCGGGTGGTACAGGTCGGAACCCAGCAGCGCAGTAATCCGGTGACCCAGAGAGCCATGGATTTTATTCACGGAGGAGGTTTGGGCGATATCTACATGGCCAAGTGCGTCATTTACCGGCCCCGGGAGAGTTTTGGCTGGAAACGTAACAGCCCGGTTCCCGAGGGTGTGGACTATGATCGCTGGATCGGACCCGCAAGATTCTATCCATTCAATGAAAACCGTTTCCATTACCAGTGGCACTGGTTCTGGAATACCGGGAACGGGGAAACCGGAAACAACGGCCCCCACTATACCGACGAAACCCGCTGGGCTTTGCAGGCTTATGATCATCCGTCAAGAATAGTGAGTATGGGAAACTACGACGTTTTTGACTGCGAGCAGGAAACCCCTAATACCCAGATATCCGTCCTGGAATACAAGAATGGTACCAGGATCCAGGTTGAAGTCAGGAATCTCTACACCAATCCGGATGCCGGAATGAACATGGGTGTGCTGCTTTATGGTTCCGAGGGCTGGATGAAGCTGCAGTACCACCAGTGGGAAACTTACTTCGGAAGGAAGAACGAACCCGGTGAGAGTTACCAGGCGGAGGATGGCTCCCCGGATCCCGGAGATCTGCATGTGGCCAATTTCATAGACTGCATGAGGTCGCGGAAGAGGGCAGAACTCAAGGCGGATATCCTGGAAGGGCATTTATCCACCTCAATATGCCACCTGAGCAATATCGCTTTCCGTACGGGTAGGGAACTCAGGTTTGATTCAAGTAACGAGAGGTTCGTTGGGGATCCGGAAGCGGATTCCTACCTGACCCGTGAATACCGGTATCCTTATGTAGTCCCGGAAAATGTTTAAATCCGGAATTGCCCCGGGGGTCTGAATTATTCAGAGCTGACCCCGGGGCATGGTTAATGGACAGATTATCAATCACTCAGGTGGATCAATGACTGAAAAAATCAAGGTTGGCATTGTCGGAGCTTCGGGATGGATGGCCGGAGCCCTGGCGGTGGGTGTTGAGTATGATAAAAAAGGATTTGACGCGGAAACCGGCCTGGGAAAAAAGAATGAAAATTCCCGGGTGACTGCTCTCTGTGACCTCAATCCCGAAGCTGTGGAGAAACGTCGACTGGCATTGGGATTAGATGGAGCGGAGATCTTTAAGTCCTATGAAGACCTGCTGAAAAAAAGTGATACCAACGCCCTGATTATAGCTGTCCCCAATTATCTCCACGCTGATCTGGCGGTACAGGCCCTGGAGGCCGGCAAGCATCTTTTTCTTGAAAAGCCTTTTGCCACGACCTGGACCGATTCCCGGAGACTGGCTGAAGCAGTAAAGGACTGCGGGCTGACTACCAAGCTTGACTATATCCTTGTCCATTATGATGAACAGGAGAAACTGCGCGGCCTGATCAGGGAAGGGGCCTTCGGTGAACTGGCCTCGGTTCATTTCACCTACCGCCATCCGATTCAGGTTTCCCAGTCGGCTGAACAGGTATGGAAGCTTAACAGGAGGCAGAGCGGCGGGGCTTTGCCTATGGGCATATGCCACGCGGTCTCAGCGGCCATGTTTCAGGTTGGGGAAAAGCCCAAAACCGTTATCTGTAAAAGCAGTTCCTCGCGCATACGCTCATTTGATTATGACACCCAAATGGATATCCTGATCATATTTGATAATCAGGTGACCGCGGTAGTTCAGGGTAATATCGATTTTGCTGAAAAGTACGATGCCAGGCATACGGTTATCGGTACCGGCGGGCAGTTTGACTACAATCCATTCAATCCTCTGGAGAGCAGGGTGTGCTGGTCATCAGAATCAATGGGCCGGCAGTATGCTCCGGATCCTGGTTTTGCCAGGCATCACCTGGACAGCGGGGACGTCTGGGCGCACCAGTGCGGCAGGACGGTCAGGGATTTTATCGATCATGTCAGAAAAGGTGAGAAGGATCCTCTCCTGGGACTGGATTCACCCCTGGTTAAATACACGGAGGCGGTAATATGGGCCGCGGAGGTTTCGGCCGAGAGCGGAAGCTTCCCGGTTCCTGTGGAGGATTTCCTGGATTGACGGCCCCGGTTCGCGAGGATTAAAAAGAGGTTTTATGAAATACTTAATTTTTTCTACCATTGTTTTTGTTTTATGCATTATTCCTGTAACAGCGGAGGATAGCGTGTCAATCGTAAATTCAATAGACAGCCATATGGAAGAATGGCTGCAGACCTACCGGCATCTCCATACCCATCCTGAACTTTCATACCAGGAGAAGGAGTCTTCAGCCCTGGTGGCCCTGAAAATGAGGGAAGCCGGGTTTGAGGTGACAGAAAAATTCGGCGACTATGGAATGGAGGGGATGACTTCCTACGGAATAGTCGCGATTATGAAAAACGGGGAAGGGCCGGTGGTCCTGGTCCGTACAGACATGGATGCTTTGCCGGTGACCGAGCAGACCGGGCTGCCTTATTCGAGCCAGGTTACAGTCCTTGATGATACCGGAATTGAAACCGGAGTTATGCATGCCTGCGGACATGACATCCATATGACCAACTTTATGGCAACAGGCTTGACCCTGGCTGAGAACCGCGACAAGTGGAGCGGAACCCTTATGATGATAGGTCAGCCCGCCGAGGAAATGGGCAGCGGTGCCGTAGCCATGCTGAAGGGAGGCCTCTATGAGAGGTTCCCCAAACCAGATTACGCACTGGCCCTGCACCTGCATGATTCCCTGCCGGCCGGGACAGTGGGGTACACCCCGGAATATGCCATGGCCAACGTGGATTCAGTAGACATAGTGGTCCGGGGAATTGGAGGACATGGAGCACTCCCCCATAAAACCAGGGATCCAATAGTACTGGCTTCGCGGATAATTTTGGGACTGCAGACCATCTCCAGCCGGATAATTTCACCGCTGGATCCGGTAGTTGTGACTGTCGGCTCCATTCATGGCGGAACCAAGCACAATATCATTCCAGACCAGGTGAAGCTTGAGCTTACTGTAAGAACCTATAAACCGGAAGTCCGGAAAGAGGTGCTGGAACAGATAAGGGTTATCTGCCGGAATACAGCCCTGGCCCACGGACTGCCCGAAGATCTGCTGCCGGTTGTTTCCTCGCCCGATAACCAGGTTTATACCCCGGCTGTTTATAATGATGTGGCTTTAACTGGGCAGATAAGCAATGTTTTTCGTCGGGAAATCGGCGAGTCGAACGTCCAGATCCTGGATCCGGTAATGCCGGGAGAGGATTTTGCCCGTTACCGGCTGGAGGATAACCAGATACCTTCTTTCCTGTTCTGGCTGGGCTCACTGAATCCGGAAAAGGCCGCAGAGTATAAGAGCGCAGGGAAAACCCCGCCTCCGCTTCATTCTCCGATGCTGGCTCCGGATCCTGAGCCGACCCTGCGTACCGGAGTGAGACTGATGTCCAGCGCCGTTTTGGAATTGATGAAAAAGTAGGGAAACCATAAAGGTTCAAGGCGAGGACTTTGTGGACGTTATGGACGTTTTCGAAGTGATTCTTTAATAAACGCCGCCGCCAGGCGGCAACATCCACTCCCCCGTATCCCTTGCAGAATCCGGGACAAAGCCGGCCACAGGTCGGGATAAGAGGCTCCCGCCTCTGGCGGGGGGCTCTTGTAGCCCAGGGTGGAGGCGAAGCCGGAGCCCTGGGTCAAAGATGAGGCAACATATGAGAGGGAGTGCCACCGGTACGACCGGAGAATAAATCCACGTTTCGTCATTTAAAACCTCCATACGTTATTTATAAGAAAAGGAGGTAAACATGCCCCAGTCTTTGGTTCAGAACATTCAGCACACAGTCTTCAGTACCAAGGATCGATACAAATGGATAAACGATAATTGGGAAGCTGCCTTGTTCAAGCAGATTGGAGGGATCTTGAATAAATTGGGCTGCAAGCTATTAGCGGCAGGCGGGTATTCTGATCATATCCATCTTTTATCCGTGGTTGATCGAAAATTGTCGATTCCCGAATATGTGTCAAAGGTTAAATCCGCTTCCTCTTTCTGGATACATAAAAACATCCCGGGAAAGAAAAAATTTTCCTGGCAAAGTGGATATGCCTCGTTTTCAGTAAGTGAATCAATGGTTCCAGCTGTTACAAGATATATTCGAAAACAGAGGGAACATCATGACCGGAGGGGATTTCAGGATGAGCTCAAGGCTCTTTTGGCCAAACATAAACTGAAATACGACGAACGATACCTATGGAACTGAAACCTTACGGTCGCACCGATGGCGCTCCCTGCGAATTGCGCGCATCCTCATACCCAGGGTTACGTCTCCCGCTCTTCGAGCGGGGGCCTCCACCCTGGGCTATAAGCGGCGACCCTTCGGGCCTCTGCTTATCGGGCCTGTGGCCCTACGTTCGTGCGCCTCTGGGCGAGGGAAATCCGGAAATCAAAACCCTTTTTTAACACGGTCGCACCGATGGCGCTCCCTGCGAATTGCGCGCATCCTCATACCCAGGGTTACGTCTCCCGCTCTTCGAGCGGGGGCCTCCACCCTGGGCTATAAGCGGTGACCCTTCGGGCCTCTGCTTATCGGGCCTGTGGCCCTCCGTCCCTCCGCCCCCGGGCAGGGAGAAAATCCGGAATCCTGATCGATCCCGATCCCGATTCCGACCCCGACGCCGATGGGTAATGCGAAATCACCTGATTGCACTCCTGGATTAAATGCTCAAAGATGCGGCAGCATATGAGAAGGAGGGCTGCAGGTTCGACCTCCCCGCCGGGAACGCAGATCTCCTGATCTGCAAAATTTTTGTGCAATCCTGAAAATCAATTATGGCCGGAAGAAAAGGGTTGCCTGGGAAAACATTCCCCTCCCTCGAGAAAAGGGAGGGGAATCGTCAATCGTCAATCAAAAATTGTCAGATTTCCAGTTTCCAGGGCTCCCGGTATTCCTTATCCAGGAGTTTTGAAGCTTCCGGATTATCCTTGATTGTTTCGGTTTTTCCGTCATAAACCAGCTTGGTTCCGGTCCGGTAGGAAACGTTGGCCAGCAGGCATGCTGCTGTTGAGGTATGGCCTTCCTCAATATCGGAAATCGGTTTTTTCCGTGATTTTATGCAGCTGTAGAAATCTTCCGCGTGATCATAATTGGAATTATTGGTACTGACTCCCTGCATTGAATACATCCTGGGGATGGTCCTGTCACCATCCCGGTCGGTCTCCGGAAGGATTTCGTAACCAGAGCGGTCCACGAACAATGTCCCCTGGGTTCCGTAGAATTCAATTCCGTAACCTTTTCCGTTGATTCTCCGGGCGTTGCAGTCACGGTTTTCGTAGGTAAGGGCGAACCCGGGATATTGATAGCTTACCATCAGGGTATCCGGAGTATCACGGTTGTCTTTAATCTGGTATTTGCCACCCGTGGCGTATACGGTTTCCGGAGCCTTGACATCCATGGCCCACTGGACGATATCAATCAGGTGAACTCCCCAGTCAGTCATCATGCCCCCGGCATAATCCCAGAAATACCGGAAAGTTGACCACCTGTCGGGAGCAACGCCGAACTTATTTTTATTAAAGGGAACCTTGGGTGCCGGACCCAGCCACATATCCCAATCCAGGCCCGCGGGGGGATCTGAATCCGGGGGATTCCCCCAGCCATCAGGAAAACCGTTTCCCAGGTTCCAGGTTTTGACCGCGGTTATTGCGCCGATTTCCCCGCCGCGAATCAACTTAACCGCTTTTTGGAAATGTTTACCTGAGCGCTGTTGGGTTCCCACCTGGACAACCCGTTTGTACTTCCTGGCCGCCTGCACCATCTTACGCCCTTCGGCAACGGTAATTGAAATTGGCTTTTCCACATAGACATCCTTGCCGGCCTGGCAGGCCATAACCGCCATCATCGGATGCCAGTGATCAGGAGAGGAGATATTGACCGCGTCAATGTCATCACGTTCCAGGATTTTACGGAAGTCCTTGTAGGAATCGGCTTTGATTGAACGGCTGTCAAGTTCCTCCAGGGCCTTGTCGAGGTTGGGCTGGTAGACATCGCAGACTGCCGCAACCCTGAATCCCGGATGGTTGCAAAAAGTCCTAAGGCTTCCGTTACCCATTCTTCCAGTCCCTATGAATCCCATGACGACCTGGTCTGAAGGAGCAACAGGTGCTTCCTGGGCCATGGATGGAGCGACTGCGGCTGAAGCTGCCGCGACTGCGGCCCCTGTTTGAATGAATTGTCGCCGTCCCATATTTTTTGACATTGTTTCTCTCCCTTTTCATTAAATGCTCCGGCTTGAGCGGCGCGGAGGGTATGTTTAATTAATCTTCAGTTAATCTCCATGAGAATTCTGGATACAGCCATGTTGATTCGGTTGGATTCCCCAGTAACTGTTCCAGTTGAATTGTCCCTGTTTCAATCCTAATAGAGGATTTCAGCTCCCTGCCCGCGGGCAATAAGCGGGATGTATGTCTCCAGTTCCCTGCATGTCTCCGGATTTGTCAGGTCAACGGTTTTTCCGTTTTCTGCTGCCATGTATGAAGCCATGACCAGCCTTATGACCTCTTTGCCGTAGCTCCATCCCAGTTTGCCGGGGATTCCCTTTTCAAAGGATTCCAGGGCATCGGCAAATTCGTCAGTATATCCGTAGAGGTCGGCTTCATTTGTCTGAACCGACAACAGCCCCCGGCTTGAGGTGGCTTTTTCCAGGGCCAGTTCCTGGTCGGCAATGGCTTCAGCCGCGTCATCCCCTATGAATACGGTAAGGGGAGATACCAGGGTATTTATTTCAAAGGCGTATCCCGGGCCGGTTCCATCCATGAGTATCCGGAGGCCCTGTTTCTCAAACATCCAGGAATTCGTGAACTGGGCCATTGAGAGCTGGTCCGTATCCGGATTCCTGTAGGTAATCATTCCTGTGGCGAAATCCTCCGCCGGAGTTTTTTCAAAATCCGCGCCATAGGTATCCAGAAGTTTTTTCCGCCATTCCGGACGACCCCATTTGAGCAGGCCGATTTCAGCGGAGACTTTTTCAGGCTTGAGGAATGTGAGGTCCTTGCCTTCGGGCGTAAGGGCGTACCAGCCCACAGCTATACTGTGGCATCCCATATCATTCAATACGCCTCCCCCCTGCTTAACAGGATCCCAGAACCAGGACATATGGGGCCCGCCATGTTCTTCAGCTGATCGAACCAGGGACATAGGACCCATGGCTTTTCTTACCCCGGCAAGCTGATCCAGCTGGGCAGTGAGGGGTTTCATAAATAGCTGGTTCTCAAAATAGGCATCGGGAACCCCGGTTTCTTCCAGCAGGGAGACCATTCGGGAGGCTTCGGCATAATTGCGTCCCAGCGGTTTTTCGCAGATAATTCCCTTTAAGGAGCAGCCGGACTTCACGGCATCACGGATTTCTTCCATGACTGCAATCCTTGTGAAATTCGGTGAGAATATCGCCAGGACATCAACATTTTTTGCCATTTCCGATACCGAAGGATAGATAACCACAGGGCCAAGGCCCTTGGATTCAGCAAACGCGGCAAGAGCCTCTGCTCCTTCCGGACTGGATATACCGGCGATTTGCCACCCCCGTACCTGGGCAATGGCAATAGTTTGAAATTTTGCGATGAAACCCGCACCAATAATCCCTAATTTCATTATTCGTCCTCCGGTTATTTCGAAAGTGTCTTTCTGCTTTGAGCCAGTAATTTCAGTCCCTGGTCAAATCAGCGCATTATCTTTGAGTCAACTTATTATTAAACCAAAATCTCCAGCCGGCGCAAGAGTTATTTTCAGGCAACTGGTGCCGGTGTAATCCATAAACTGTGTAACAAGGGGCGATGATTCCTCTCTAAATATGCAGCCGGTCATTCCTGGCTCATGACCTGTCATATTTTCACTTCTGCCATTCAGATGTATCGGTTTAACTGGATGGTTCTTCGCGATATACTTTTTTACTGTGTGAACAAGGCGTGGAATTGATCGATCCTGGAAAGACTACTGCAAATGAACAGACTGATTTTGGTGCGGCATGGACAGGCTTCAGCTTTTACAAATGACTATGACCGGCTATCTGAAGTCGGCTGCAAACAGTCAGCATTGCTCGGTAAATCGTGGATAAAAAGGAAGATGGATACCACATGCGTGTTTTCGGGACCCCTCAAAAGGCAGCGGGGGACAGCCGAGATCGTGGCAGGATGTCTAAAGGAGAGCGGCCTGGAAATGCCGGAACCGGTGATTTTGGATGGCCTTAAAGAAATTGATGCTGACCTGATCATGGGCCACATAATGAGGATGAGGAAGGATTATCCTGCCCTCGACCAATTGATCGGGTCTTACGAAAAAGCAGAAACTCCAGAGGAAAAAGGTTCAATATTCCAGGAATTTTTTGAGAAGGTGATGCTTCTCTGGATGAGCAACCGGTTAAGCGGGCCGGGAATTGAAACATTGGCAGAGCTTAAAAAGCGGGTTGTGAAAGCTCTTGATACCATCCTGGCAAGTTATGAGGGACAGGGCAATATAATCGTGTTTTCTTCCGCCAGCCCGGTTTCGTTAATAACCGGCCATCTGTTGAACCTGGAAGACAGGCAGACCCTGGAGATAACCTTTGGATTGAATAATTGCTCCGCAACCGAGTTTGCCCTGACCTTACGCGGGCCGGTATTGCGGAAGTTCAACTGTACCGGGCATCTTCCCCCCGAAATGGTGACCCTCAGATAGCTGATTTTCAGGGCCTGTAATGCAAATGTCCGGGATGGGACCTGAGAGAGAGACTAATTATGAAGATATATGATATTTCCCGAACCCTTCATGAAGGCCTGCCGGTCTGGCCTGGAGACTGGAAATTCAGCCGTGAAATTTCAAGCAGGATTGAAAACGGTGAAGGAAGCAATTCAAGCAATATCCGGACTGCCCTCCACTGCGGAACTCACATGGATGCACCCCGGCACACTATTGAAGATGGCCCTGCTATAGATGAAATTGATTTGTCTGTCCTAATAGGCCCGGCCCTGGTTGTTACTGTTGAGGGACCGGTAATAAGTCCTGAGGAGCTGGAAGTGGTCAGGGCGAAAAATGCTATTCGGGTTATTTTGCGCTGCCCCGGCTTGGAGGCGCTGGAGAGCTTTGAGGATTCCTTTGCGGTTCCGGGAGCGGAAGCTTCCAGGTTCCTGGTTGAGTCTGGAGTCAGGCTTCTCGGCACCAATGCCCCTTCGGTAGACCCGGCTAACTCCAAAAGCTTGGGGTCTCACCGGATCCTGATGAGAGCGGGCATACCCATAATTGAGAACCTGTATCTCAAGAATGTTCCTGACGGGGAGTATGAATTAATTGCCCTTCCCTTGAAAATATCCGGGGCCGATGGCTCCCCGGTCAGGGCGGTGCTTGTGGAGAGGTAGGGAGGAGGTCCCGCCGGGTACGACAGGTACGCAAATCAACTCCGAATGAGTTTCTCTGTGTGGAACGCCAATCCCCTGATTGGCAATAACTGTTCCTGACTATTAAACACCTGGCGCTCTTACTTGTAAGTTCATAATTACAGGTGAGATAGATATTTTCAGCGAGTCATAAATCTAGTGTAGAATTACTGGAGCAGGCTGCTCCAGCTACAACTCCGGAGCGGCTCCAGCAGCAGTACGCAGTTCAGCCCAGCGGGAACGCATCTTTTTCAGCTGCTCCTGGTGGAGACTGTCTGCGGCCAGGTTATTCATTTCTTCCGGGTCATTTTCCAGATCATAAAGCTCTTCATAGACCGGATCCTGGCTGGTCCATCTTATGTATTTCCAGCTATTGGATCTAACACCCTCGCTTTGCGGGATCTTCCCCGCGTATTCAAATGGATGTTCGTAGAAACAGTCTTCACGCAGCTTTCCGGTTTTTCCTTCAAGCAGGGGAACCAGGCTGGTGCCCTGTATGTTTTCCGGAATCCGGATACCCGCCCAGTCCAGGACAGTAGGTGCTATGTCAAGGTTAAGGCTCATCTCTTCCGGCCTTTGGCCCCGCAGTTCAGAGGGCAACCGGGGATCGTAGATGATAGATGGTGTTTTCATTGAAACTTCATGGGCGTACCATTTACCGGCCAGTCCTTTTTCACCCATGTAGAAACCATTGTCTCCCTGGTAGATGATAATCGTATTAGAAGCGGCCCCTGTTTCCGTCAGCCGATCCCGGATTTTACCAATGGCACAGTCCATTCCCGTAATGAGCCGGTAATAGTCCTTAACGGTTTCCTGGTAGCGTTCCGCGGTGATGAACCGGTTTTTCCAGCGGCTTCTTCCTTCTGAGTTTTTTAAAAAATCGGGAAGGTTATTGTAGGCCTCTTCAGTGGCTGTCGAGGGTACGGGAATATCCGTGTCCCGGTAAAGTTCATTGAATTCAAGTTTAGGCTGCCAGGGATGAGGATCATAGTCCATGGTATGCCCGGTTTTGAAGCTTATTGAGAGGCAGAAGGGGGAAGCAACCGGACAGCTGTCCAGGAATTCAAGGGCGTCATCCGTGAAAATATCGGTAAGGTGCCTCTTTTCGCCGTCAACTTCGTTCCAGTATTGACCCTGTCCGGGAATGCCTTTCCAGAAGTCAAAGGATTCAGCGGGAAGATTGGTGCCGACGCCGAATTTACCTACAAATCCGGTATGGTAACCTGCGTCGCGAAGTAATACCGGGTAGGATTGCTTCCAGATTTCAGGCGGAAGATCGTCGTTAAAATTAACGATTCCATGCCTTGAAGTATACATCCCTGTCAGGATACTGGCCCGGCTGGAGCAGCAGATCGAAGTAGTGCAGCAATTATTGGGAAAGATTATTCCTCCGGCGGCCAGATCATCCAGGACAGGGGTTCTTATCACCTGATTTCCCATGCAGCCCAGGGCGTCATAGCGGTGATCATCTGAAATGATCACGATTATATTGGGGCGGGGATTTCCGGGAGAGCCTCTTAAAGCCGGAATTGCTGATCCGGCGATCACTCCGCATCCGGTAGCCCGCAGAAATTTTCTCCTGGAAATATTGTCCATTGCTGATCTATTTCTCCATATCCAGCTGTCCTTCTGAGGCGGCAATTACCACGCTGACACAGCTGTCTCCGGTTACGTTGGTTACAGTTCTAAGCATGTCAAGGATCCGGTCCCACTCCCAGGATCAGGGCGATGCCCGCGCTGGGAATTCCAATGGCTTCGAGGATAATCACCAGCATTATTATTCCCGCGCTGGGGACAGCGGCTGTCCCGATGGATGCCAGCACGGCGGTCAGTATTATCACCAGCTGGGCGGTAAGGGTCAGGTCCATTCCCAGGGCCTGGGCTATGAAAACCGCGGCAACAGCCTGGTAAAGGGCTGTCCCGTCCATATTCAGTGTCGCTCCCAGGGGTAGAACAAAAGAGGTGACCTCTTCGGAGACTCCCAGTTCTTCGTGGCATGTTTCCATGGTAACCGGAAGGGTGGCTCCGCTGGAACTGGTTGAGAAAGCAACCAGCTGGACCGGCGCAATACCCTTGTAGAATCTGGAGAGGGACATGGGCGTAAACATTTTCAGCATAAGGCCATAGGTAACATATCCCTGGATCACCAAACCGGCTACGACCGCAATACAATAATACCCGAGGGGGCGCCCAGCAGATTTATTACCTGCATTATGTTGTCCTCGGCGATGGAGGTGATGGTTCCCGAAATCAGGGCAAACACACCCAGGGGAGCCATCAGCATTATGATGTCTACAATTTTAATTATGACTTCATTCAGTGAATCGAAAAATTCAAGCAGGGGCCTGCTTTGGGTATTGTCCAGCTGTATCAGGGCGATTCCGGCCAGGAGAGCCACAAAAACTATCTGCAGCATGTTACTGTTGTCGGCGGCTGAACTGAAAAGATTTTCAGGCACAATATCCACAAGCAGCTGAAGGGGGCCTCTTTCCTGGGCTTTCATGGCTTGATCCGCCCTGCTGGAAGCATCTTCCTGGTAAGTCTGCTGCAATTGTTCTCTCATTTCCGGGGGTACACTGTAGCCGGGCTTCAGGATGTTCACCAGGGCCAGGCCCAGGGTGACCGATATGGTGGTGGTTATCAGGTATATGAGGATGGTTTTTCCCCCGATACGGGAAAGTTTTCGCAGGTCGGAAAGGGAGGCTACTCCGCATATTAATGATGACAGCACCAGGGGAACCGCAATCAGTTTAAGAAGGTTGATGAAGATAGTTCCAAACGGAGCTATCCAGTCAGCCGTGAAGCTCTGCAAACCTACTGTCGAGGCCCAAACCCCGTAGATTAATCCCAGTATCAGCCCAATAATAATTTGCCAGTGCAGTCGCTTGTACCAAACCATGCACATAATGGTTGCAGTAAAAATCCTGATAGTCAACATGGCCCAAACGAGCTGAACCCTGGACAGCCACTCCGGACCTGATTCAGCGGGGGATCCTCTCTGATTAGGATGCGTAGTATATTCCTGTGAAGATTAGGTTTATGTGATCAGGAACGGGAGGGATTCCGGTTGGGTTTACTGACAGGTAGAGGCTCAATAAAATTAGATTTTCGGCGTGCAGGTGAAACCTTCTTGTCTACGATGAGAGGGCATCCCAGGCATAACCGAACGGCGAGCAGTGGAGAAGGCGCAGGGTGATTTTTATATTCCCCCACCAGAATCCGTCGGCCTCCAGCACCTGGAGAGCGTAAGAGGATCAGGTAGGATTGAAACGGCAGGTGATAAACGTGCTTGAAAAAGGGGAAATGCATCCCTTGTAGAACTTTATTAAGGTGATTTCTGCCCGGAGAGGCAGGTCAGTGGCAAACAATCCGGTCAGGAGCAGGATGATTACAAGTCCGGCCACCTGCTTCCGGAATTTTGAATTGATATTAAACAAACCCGTATTTTTCATCTCAGGCCCTGATTCAATTTTTGAGAGGCCTGGATTTGGGGGAAGGGCCGGGATGCGGCCTCTTCCCTCCCTTATAGATTAGATCAACTGCTGCCTACTGCCATTTGTCGGCATAGTCAGAGACAACAGGAAGACGGAACCGTTCTCCGTTCAGAGCTTTGACAATACAGAGGATGAAGACAATCAGTCCGCCGATGAGGAGCAGTGGAGATGCCAGGCATCCCAGGATTTGTCCGATTACCGGAATCATCTGCAGAATCATTAATCCAATGGCTATGATTATCCATGCTGCGGTGATCACCAGTCCATTTTTAGCGTGCCACTGGACTTCCCTGTCTTCTTTTTCAACCAGAAGGGGAATCAGCGCCAGTAGGCTCAGATAAGCAAGGATCAGCATGATAGTGCGGTTCGGTGAAACGAATCCTGCATCAACGGGTTCTTCTTTCGGGGGCGGAGGAGAAAACCCGGGTGGAGTTTCTGGTGGGGTCTCGGGCGGAGTTTCAGGCGGCGCTCCCGGTGGAGTTGGGGTGTTATTTTCTTCCATGATTCAAATCCTCTCCTAAAAGTGAAAAATTGCTTATTAAAGATTTGTTGAAATTATATAGCGTCAAAATAGTGTATCCCATTTTATTAACACAGCCTGATATCTCTGGCAAGGAAATATGTAAAAAAGGAAATAATCGAGCAGGTATTTTAATCAGACCGGTAAGATCAGGGCGAATGTCGCCCTTTTTCACAATCAGGCATCTGTCCGGGGATGAGCCCTGGAAAAGGTGATTCTGTTATAATTCCGGAGATGGAAAGTCACGAATTAAAAGACCCCTTAAGGTCATCTATAGATCCTGAGCAGGTAGTTCAGGCTGATTTCCCAACTCCCTTTGGCAATTTCACAATCTTCGGATTCCGGGATTCCGTAAGCGGGGAGGAGGCGGTTGCCCTGGTTCTGGGAGATCTTAAAGGCAAAACGGTCCTGGCTCGAATTCACTCCAAGTGTTTCACCGGAGACACCCTGCATTCACTCCGCTGCGATTGCGGTAACCAGCTGGACGCGTCAATGGAGGCCATAGGTAAAAGTGACAACGGTATTCTGATATACCAGATGCAGGAGGGAAGGGGCATAGGCCTTTTGAATAAACTAAGAGCGTACGCCCTCCAGGATCAAGGCCTCGACACGATTGATGCCAATCACAAGCTTGGTTTCAGGTCAGACGAAAGGCAGTACGCATTCTGTGCGGAGATTCTCCGTTATTTTGAGGTCGGCGGTATCAGGATGCTCACAAATAATCCCCGTAAACTTGAAGGCATGGAAAAAGAGGGAATCCGGGTAGCAGAGAGAGTCCCCCTGGTTATTGAACCTTCACAGCACAACAGCAGGTACCTGAAAACGAAAAAAGACCGCATGGGGCATATGATTTGAAGCTGCGTGTTGCGCCGTGCCATGTCCCATCCTGGACAGGGCCAGTTGAGAGTAGCGTTGTTATTGTCAACCATCCGACAACAGGATTGAAATCTCCCCCGTCCCGAGCCGTTCCTGTCAAAAGCTGTCCCTTCGGGACCGGAAAACAGGGATGTTTCCGACCACGGGTAAATCCTTCAATCGTCAATTGTTAGTTGCTTGCCAGGTGTTGCCTGACCATCTCAGCCTTGGAATGCTCCGGGAATTGTTCAAGGAATCTTTCCAGGGTTGTCCGGGCCGAATCATTATCGTTATTTTCAATATTCAATTGAGCCCTGAGAAGCAGGAAGTCAGCCGTGTGATCCCCTTCCGGGAACTTTTCGCTGTACTTATCAAGAACCGCGAGGGTGGGTTCGTACTGGCGCATTGAATAGGTAGCCTGCGCCATCAGGTAAAGCGCTGGTTCCATTTGCCCCTGTTTGTTTTCGGGATCATCCTTAAGGACTTTTCTCAGGTTTCTCAGGGATTCTCCGGGCTGGCCTCTGAAAAGAAGCTTTTCAGCAAGTTTATGAACTGCTGCCAGGTCATCCGGATTTTCTTCTGTTCTTTTCTGGAGATCGGCGAAGGTATCGCCATCCCGCATGGATATCATCATTTCAAGGAAGTTCTTGGGTGGAAGATATCCTGCTATCCGGTCAAGTTCATTTTCTTCGGAGTCCAGCAGGAAAATGGCGGGATAGCCACGGACGTTAAACTTGCTCTTGAATCGCTGCCCGTCGGGATCGACATCACCATCCAGCTTTACCCAAAGAAAAGCATCACCCAGTTCCTTAAGGACCTCAGGATCAGTGAAGGTCTCAGCTTCCATCTTTCTGCAGTAGCCGCACCAGTCGGCATTCAGGTAAAGCAGGACCGGTTTGTCTTCCTGGGAAGAGGTTTTGAAAGCGGTGTATACATCGGGCTGCCAGGATATTCCGGCACCCTCAACGGTGTCTCCGGTTGAACACGCTGTTCCTGCCAGTAAAAGAGTAACAGCAGTCAGGGAGCATAAAATCATATAGTAAAGTTTATTTTTCATCATTAAGTACCAGGTCATCACTGCTTCCACGTTTCCCGTCAGGCCCTGTAGACCTGATCTGGAAACCTTCTTTTGTAACAAGCAGGGTAAAAGGATTGTCCCAGGCATCCTCACGCATCGGGACAGAAATAAATTCAGGATAGAGCAGGTCAATCAGGGCCGGGTAATCCAGGTCTAAAGTCAAATCAGTTTTCGCGCTGCGATACTTCCTGACCGCGTCCCGGACGACCTGCATATCAGCCATTGTGTCTTCAATTCTAATCTGATCTACAGCCCTTACTATCCTGTGTATATCTTCCCATTTCCGGCTGCCTATGCGAATTTCCTCAACCAGCCAGTTTCCATCTTGCTTGCGCATTTTCACAGCGGTGTTAATCTCTAATTCCGCGGTTGCCGAGTCTCCCATATCTTTGACGTTGAAAACCCTGATTTGGTTTTCATTCAGCTCGGCGTTGCTAAGCTTCCGTACCTGGTCCCTGGTTTGTTTTTCTATGCTTTTACCACATGAAGATAAAAGCAGAAGCACTGCCAGAAATAAAATTTTTCGCATATGCACAGTCCAGAATATATCATAAGTTTTTCCGGACGTCATATCCATAAATCCCTATGAGATTAGTCAGCTATATGATTCAGAATTATCAAAGTCGAGACATTATTAAGCCTTGATTTCGTTATTTGTTTTTGGCGCACGTTTGGGAAGATGGGGCAAAGTTATCTGGATAATGTTTTCTGGAGCGGCTCTGACTGGTGCAGAGCATCCGGCATCAATCACGTTTTAGGTCAGGGGCCCTTTATTGTCGTTGATTAAATTAATATTCACAGGAAAAGAATGAATAATTGAAGGATATGAAGAATTTATCAGTCCCGGTTCAATATCTGAGAGGGGTCGGGCCAGCCCGGGCGAGGATGTTCAACTTCGCCGGAATAGAAACAGCCGAAGACCTTCTGTCCTGGATACCTGTACGTTATGAGGACCGCACAAAATTTCTTCCCATAGCTTCGCTGAGCGAGGGAGACAGGTGTGTTGTCAAGGGGAAGATATCCGCTTCAGGTAAGAGGCCGGTTCGAAAGAGGGGATTCAGTCTTTTTGAGGTTATCGTCAGTGATGGAAGAGGTGCTATCAGCATCAAGTTTTTTAACCAGCCCTATATGTCCAATATTTTGAAAGAGGGGCGAACCGCGGTTTTTTTCGGGCGGGTTTCCCTTGATAAATACAACGGATTTCTAACAATGCTGAATCCGGAGATTGAGATTATGGGCAGTGGTGAGGATGAGCTGATCCACAGTGACCGTATAGTCCCGGTTTACCGCAGGATAGATAAAATCTCCGGTAGGATGATCAGGAAAACAGTTTTTATGTTTCTGTCCGAATCGCCCGAAATGCGGGAGATGATTCCCAATGAAATCTTGAAAAAATACGGGTTTCCCGAAATATCAGAGGCGTTGAAAGAAATTCATTTTCCTTCTGTTCCCCCTGGTGTAGACCCCGAAGCATTTGTCAGAATCCTGCACGAACGGGAAACAGTGGCCCAGAAGAGAATGGCATATGGTGAATTTTTTGTATTCCAGGCCGGAATGAAACAGGCCCGGATTGATAATGCCCGCGTATCCAGTTCGAAGGATATTAAAATCACCCCGCGCTTGAAGGAACGGGTGATAAAAATTCTTCCCTTTAAGCCTACCCAGGCGCAGAAAAAAGCGCTGGGTGAGATTGTCCGGGATATTGTTGCACCTCGCCGCATGAACCGGCTGCTTCAGGGCGATGTGGGTTCAGGGAAAACGATTGTCGCTCTCCAGGCGATGATTGTCCTGGTGGAAAATGGTTACCAGGCGGCAATAATGGCACCGACAGAGCTCCTGGCTGAACAGCATTTTATCGGCATATCCCGCTTGCTGAGCAACTCTCCTTACCGGGTCGGGTTCCTGTCAAGCAGTGTGAAAGGTAACTCCAGGAATAAGTTTTTTGAAAACCTGGCTTCCGGCGAGATTCAGCTGGTGGTCGGAACCCACTCCCTGATCCAGAAAGGAGTGGAGTTCAAAAACCTGGGATTGGCGGTCATTGACGAGCAGCACCGGTTCGGAGTATCCCAGAGGGTAATGCTGGGAGAAAAAGGATTTGAACCTGACATCCTGGTAATGACTGCCACCCCGATTCCGAGAAGCCTGGCCATGACTTTGTACGGAGATCTGGATGTTTCGATTATTGACCAGATGCCTCCCGGCAGAATTCCTGTGAAGACTGTTGTTAAAAGCGAGTCTGGCAGGGAGGAGGTGTTCTCCCTGGTCAGGGAGAAGCTGAAAGCCGGGGAGCAGGTGTATGTTGTATGCCCGCTGGTTGAGGAATCGGAGCAGAGCGATTTAACCGCCGCGACTGAAACCTGTTCCCGCCTCCAGGATATTTTCCCTGCCGCGGGGGTAGGGCTCCTGCACGGCAGGATGAGCCCTGAAGAGAAAACACTGGTAATGGAGGATTTCCGGAAAGGAAACCTGCAGGTCCTGGTGACCACAACAGTTGTGGAGGTTGGGATTGATGTCCCGTCGGCGACAGTGATGATTATAGAACACGCTGAACGCTTCGGACTTTCCCAGATGCATCAGCTGCGTGGGAGAGTAGGGCGGGGCCTGCGCCCGGGACTTTGTGTTTTGATGGTGGCAGGGAAGGGTACCCGGGAGGCTGCGGCCCGGCTTCGGGTAATGAGTGAAAGCAATAATGGATTTGTCATAGCTGAAAAAGACCTGGAAATCAGGGGACCGGGGGATTACCTGGGAGCCAGGCAGAGCGGTGCTGCCGATTTTCACTTTGGTAACCTGGTTAAGCATTTTTCCCTTCTGGCCGACGCCAGGCAGGATGTATCCGATTTATTTGACCAGGGCGGCATTAGCCGGAATGCCAAAAAACTGCTTCTCGAATCTTTTAGCAAAAAGTGGGGGGATAAAGCAGGTTTTTATTCTTCCGGCTGATGGAGTGAAGACAGCTGGTTATGATCTGGGGCCGCTGTTGCTGCTATCCAGGCAGTTGAGGAAATCGAGAGGACTGCAGGTGTAATCGCGGCCATAAGCGAATTGACCTGAACCTCGCCTTGATATCCTGTTCTTGAAGCAGTAACAGATTTTTCAGGTAGTGCACCCAGAAGGACACCCACGTTATTTTTTTATTTCGCCTCCTGCTGAGAATTAGAGTTCTTGCTCGGATGCCATAGCGGCAGCGGATCAAAATTGGGAAACGGGTATGGCTTTTTCAGGCAGTTATTTTTCCCACTGGCTATGAATGGACCGCGGGGGAGGCTTTCTGATAAAATTGTCAGGCATTAATTTATCAGGGAAGCAGGACATGAGAATAATCGGCGGGAAATACAGGGGAAGACAGTTGGCAAAAGTGAGGGGGGATGTGCGCCCGACCCTTGATCGTCTGCGGGAGAAACTGTTCAGCGTTATAAACAGCTCCCTGCAGGATTCTGTCTGGGTAGACCTTTTCGCGGGTTCCGGGGCTGTTGGCATTGAAGCAGCCAGCCGTGATGCTGATTTTGTGCTTTTTAATGACCGTGACCGCATCGGAATCAAAATGATAGAGACCAATATCAGCCGTACAGGGATGGATATACCGCATATGATCCTGCAGAAAGATGCCTTTACCCTGATCCGGCAGCCGTTCAGCAACTTTTATGAGCGGACCCCGACCCATATTTACCTGGATCCTCCTTTTGATTTTGGACGGTATACCAAGCTTTTGAATAAGCTTGCTGATTCCGACTGGGTCAATGAAGAAACCTTTGTGATCCTTGAATTATTTAAAAAGACTCCTCTTGATCTGGTTCCTGACCGTTTTTCAATAGAGCGCCGGCTGGAGGGTGGGGACAGCCATATCCTCCTGTTGAAGCTTATCGGGTAATCAGAATTTCAGTATTTGTCGGTCGCGTGCCGGGATGCAAAGTCCAAAGGTCAAGTTTCAAAAACCTTCTCCGCGGTACGCGCAGATTTATTTACGATCCGGGCTGGTTCCGGGGGAATCTCCTGAACCAGAAGTTTATTCGACGAAACGGAAATTCCTTCCTCAACAGGAAAGCGCCCGCAAGGATCAACCACAGGATGACCGGGACCAGGACGGCCCTGGATTCAATGCGCCCTGAGCCTGGCAGTCTGCTGCCTGGTTGACCTACATAGGTGATTCCCGCCCAGTAGAATGGATGGGAAGCATGTGCCGGTAATCCGAATTTATCAGGATGCAGGTATTTCAGCCTGGCTTCCTTCAGGGCTTCATCCATGGGCAGGCCTTTGCTGCATAACCTGAAGAACTCTGTATAGATATTGGCTGACAGTTCGTCCATTCTCCACCTGCTGGTCAGGAGGGTTTCCGCCCCGTTCAGCAGAAGCATTTCTGAAAATCCCATCCAGTAGGGAGAGGCCGCCAGGTCAGAATTAGCGGATTCACAGACCCCCATCGAGAGCAGGGTGCAATTCATGTCCTTTTTGAGGAGGTCCGCCATGGTTTTTGAGGATTTTCCATCCGTGAGAGTGGAATGCAGCCAGTACCTCCGGTCGAGCCGCAGATGTGACCCTATATGTATCCACCCGGCGGTCAGGCTGTTTTTAAGGTCCAGCGAATTCAATATTTCAAGGTCGGGATAAAGTGATTTGAGGGAGTTTAGTTCAAGCACGGCCCCTGATCTGCCGCTGAAATCCTCTGGCTGGATAAGCGCAGGTGAACCGCGGATTTCCCTGAACCGGTTGAGGAAGTGTTTTCCGGGAAGATAACTGAACGTATATTTTTCAAGCAGGTATCGGCCTTTGTCTGTCCTCAGCATTTCGAAAGGAAGGGACTGGAGTTCCTTATGGGCGATTATTAGCAGCCGATTGCCGGCAAACAGGCGTTCCATGGGTTTGAACAATTGTCGATAAAGTTCATTTGACAACTCCTCCGGAGGCCTGGGAGGAAGGAAGGGCTCTCTGGAGTAGAGGGCCGAAGTCAACATGGGGATTGTATCCTGTATCCAGTTGTCCAGTTCCAGGGAAAGGAAGTGGTGGCTGGAAGGATTGTCAATCCATATAAATATTTCCTTTCCATCCGGCCATATTTCAACGACAGAATAGCTTGCGGTATTATCCGCCGGTACCGGGTCTATTTCCGGGGAGTTGGTTTTAAGGCCTGATGACCTGATTACTTGGTTAAACTGAAGGTTTTCCGGTGACAAACCAGGATGTTCTTTAAGGCTGCTGAGCAGTTTTTTTCCTTTTGATGTTTTAAGGCAGACAGCTTTTTGAATAATATCCCGGGCCTGTTTCGTTTCTCCCTTCCGGAGAAGGCAGCGGACAAGTCCGCTTAATTGTCGTTCTGCTGATCTGGAAAAGGGAAGCAGGACATCAATTCCGGCCTGGGTCCCGCTGCCGTTCCAGGCATCGCTGAAAAGCTGGCGGGCCTCAGCCGTATACCCTTGTTCCTCCAGGATTTCCGCCAGAAAAAGCCGGGCTTCCCTGGTATGCCTGGGTAGATTTCCGGCCTGGCTTTCCCGTATAACATTTCGGATCATCCGTATGGCCGCGTCTATTTCGCCTGCTTTTTTTGAAAATCTAGCCTTCAGCAGATCCCTGATGAAATTAATTGAAGGGAATTCGGAATCAACAGAACTCAGCAGGTCCGGCTGTTCTAGAATTTCCGACTTGGCCAGGATATATAGGTCTTCACCGCAATGCCTGAATTCACGGCATTTGAGCAGATAGTCTCGGGCCGGAACTGGATTGCGGTTTCTATAGTGGAAAAGGGCGCAGTTGCGGTAGAGCAGGAATTTGGTCTCCGGTAAAGTGTTGTTTCGTACATGTTGAAGGGCTATTTCGTAGGACCGCCAGGCATGGCCGGGAAGGTCAAGTTCCTGGTATAAAAGTCCCAGGTTGCTCAGGCAGTTTACCATCCCGGTCTTGTAATCAATCCGTCCCCATAGATCGGCGGCCTTCAGGAAAGACTCGGCACTCTCCGGCAGGAGGTCCATGTACCATAGGGCGTAACCAAGGCTTTCATTTATCAGTCCTCCCAGGTAGGGGGCGGGGAGAGAACGGCTCTCCTCCAGCGCCTGCGCCAGAAGTTTAAGGCTTTCCGGAAATTTTTCCTCTTCCGAAGCCAGTCCCGCCATGTAATAAAGGCAGAAGCTTGCCTCGCTGTCCATGCCGGATTTCTGGAAAAGATTCCTGGCAATCAGGTAGTGATCTCGCGCTTTTCTGTATTCTCTCTGCCCCCAGAGGGACCATGCGCTGTACAGGAGTATGAATCCGGCATTGCCTTTTGGCGAACCTTTCAGGAGACCGTCGAATGAGTGCTCTTTAAACCCGGAATGCAGGTGTTCCAGAATATCCCGGTTATCAGCACCTTCCATGGCCCTGCGCCTAAGATTTTCATGGAAGCAGAGAGGATCATCTTTGAATCCGCAGGCTGGAATACCCCTGGCTTTGCAGGGAAAGACACCCAGCAGTAAAAGGATAATCAAACCGGGGCAAATCTTTATTTTGGTCATTGATTGTTGATTTTCCTGAGCAGTTCAAGTGCGTCCTGCTGATAGTGGTTTTTCGATTCTGAGATTGTTTTCAAAATAGCCAGGGCCTCATCGGTTTTACCTAGTTTGAGAAGGCATTGAGCACGGTACCAGTCAGCAGGAAGCGACCATTTTCCGGAAATGTTTTTTACCCGGTTCAGCTGTTCCAGCGCCTTGGCCGGGTCATTGAGCATGTACATGGAAATTCCGGCAAAAAACATGGCATCACTGTTTTTTTCATATTTTTTCAGTTCAGCCAGGGCTTCCCTGAATTTACCTTCACGATAGAGCAGGAGCCCTGTGGAGATACCGGCCTCCGGGCTGCTGTTGCGGGTATCGAGCAGGACTGCCGGGTAAGGTTCGGCTGAGGCCAGGTTCGCTGTTTTGCCGGGGACTCCTGTCAGGAGAAAATAGCTGTATAGAACTGGAACCAGGATAGCGAGCACAAAACCGGCGACTGCCATGCGTGCCCGCATACTGGTCTTGAGAATCCTCTGAAACCGGCTTTCTCGGTCAATCATACGGGGGTTGTCCAGGGCCAGCATTATCCTGAATTTTTCCCGGCATTCATCGCATTCATCCAGATGATCCCCGGTTTTTCCGGCTTCTTCAGGAGTGAGGGTGCCGGATAGGTATTCATACAGCAAAACATTTTTGCAATTCATTTCACGGCTCTCCTTCCAGTTGTATGTAATAACGTCCGAGATTTGTTTTTAACGAAAGGTGAAGGATTTTTTTGGGAGATTTTTTCCCTTAAGAGGTTTATCCCTTTCTCCATCCTGCTGCGCAGGGTTGAATAGGGGATGTTTTTTTGCGCGCACAGTTGTTTGGGAGGAGAGACTCCATCCAGGGAAAAAAAGGATTTCACAGCTTCCCGAGGCTTTTCTGGAAGTTCGTCCACGGCGTTAAGCACTTCCCTGGCAAATCCCGCATCGGTCAGCTCTCTTTCTTTTTCAAGGAGGGATGACAGCGGATTGTCACCCGAAGTCTGCAGTTCCTCCAGCTTTTCATAGTCTGAAACCTGTTCCTTTACAGTGAGGTTTCTCCTGAACATTTTCCTGTTCCAGTCTATGGAGGTATTGCGGACGGATTTTTTGAGGTAGTAAAACGTCTCTTGGGGATCAGTGATGCGCCAGGGCGTATTAAGGATCCGGCGGTATGTTTCCTGCAGTACATCGTCAACATCCTCAGGATTCCTGATTGTGGCACGAACGATTGATCTGAACAGACGCTGATTTTTTTCCCAGACCTTTTCTATCAGCACGAAAAATTGTGTCGTAAAATTGACGCCGGGACGCAGAAATCCCGGAAGAATACCGTGGTGAGCTTTTTCATTCTCTCAGCAGTGCCGGGTTCGGTCAAGGTTTTTTTGTATTGCCGGGTCCGGGGTCGGAAAATCGGGGTCCGGCCCAGGCCGGGCATCCTCCAGGAAACAAAAGCCTATTGAGACATAAGCTGTTAAATGATTCATGTCGCAGTCAGAAAAGCTATAATAGAAAGATGAATCCGGCAGGTATTGTTTGCATGGTTCTCGTTTTGCCGGTAAATATTTAATTAACAGATAGTTAGAGCGGATCAGGAAAAGATAAGACTATGGACAAGTCCCATATTGCCATTTACCCGGGATCGTTTGATCCGGTGACCAATGGTCACCTGGATATTATTCAAAGGGGCAGCCGGATTTTCAGCAAGGTAATCATTGCTGTATTAAGGAATGAACGGAAGGATCCTTTTTTCAGCGTGGCTGAAAGGAGTGAGATGCTGGCCAGGGCAATTGAATCCTTTGAAAATGTTGAGGTAGCCAGGTTTGACGGGCTGCTTGTTGATTTTGCCAGGAAAATGAATGCCGGGGTTGTAATCAGGGGCCTGCGAGCGGTGACTGATTTTGATTATGAATTTCAGCTGGCCCTTATGAACCGAAGGCTGAACCGGAATGTTGAAACAATTTTCCTGATGCCTTCCGCCGAGTATTCCTACCTCAGTTCCAGCCAGGTGAAAGAAGCAGTTTCCCTGGGAGGTTCAGTTGAAGGACTGGTGCCGGATTTCGTTGAACAGATGATCCTGGATAAGCTGGAGAGAATCAGGGGACAAAAGTAACCGGGAATAAATGGAGCCTATGAGAATTTTTGATAAAAAAAACCGGTTTAACACTAGCCGCGTTGCTTCTGGTTGTTGCCGCGGCCTTGCTGTTTCGGGTATTTCCCGTTACTGAAAAAGAGTCGGCCGACCCGGTGGAATCGGTTTCCGCGGTCCTGGGACCCCCTGTACCCGCGGCCTATGAAATAAAACGGACTGAAGGTGAGTTCGGCAGGGATTCCAATCTCAGGGATGTTTTCCTGGAGCATGGATTCACCCCCCAGGAACTCCATTACCTGGTTGCTGACACCAAAGAGGTTTATGATTTCAACAAGGTCAAATCCGGGGCTTCCTGGTCTCTCGAAAAATATTCAGATGGAAGGTTCCGCCGATTCCTTTACAACATAAACCGGGAAGAGTATGTCATTGTCCTCCGGGATGGTGAGAAATTTCAGGCCTTAAAGGTGGAGCGTCCTGTTGAGGTGAGGGATGTTTTCGTTGAAGGTTCCATAGAAACCAGTTTGTGGGATACCATAATCGCCCGGGGTGAGAGCGGTGAACTGGTCATGTCCATTTATGAGCCCATGCAGTGGGATGTGGACTTTTTTGCCCTGCAGCCGGGAGACACTTTCAAGGTTTACCTGGAAAAGAAATTTTGCGAGGGCGATTTCCTGGGTTACGGCCAGGTTAAAGCCATAATGTTTTCAAACGGGGGCAAGGATTTTTACGCCTTTTTATTCAAGAATCCTCAAACCGGGAGGAGTACCTATTTCGACTATGACGGAAAGGGTGTTAAAAAAGCTTTCCTTAAAGCTCCTTTTAAATATGATCACAGGATCAGTTCCAATTTTTCTTCTTCCAGGCTGCATCCGGTTTACAAGGTGAGACGGCCTCATTACGGAGTGGATTACGCGGCCCCGAAAGGCACTCCGGTACTGGCGTCTGCCAGCGGAAGGGTTGTGGATGCCCGCTACAAGGGGGATAATGGCAATTATATTAAACTGCGCCACACCAACGGTTTCCACACCTATTACCTGCATCTTTCGAAGTTTCTTGTCCGGGCGGGACAGAGTGTTTCCCAGGGAGACCGGATAGGGCTGGTCGGCGCGACAGGAGCAGCCACCGGAGCCCATCTTGATTACAGGATTCAGGACAACCGGGGCAAGTGGCTGAATCCCAGGAAAATGGTGGCGCTGCCTTCTGAAACAGGGGTGAGTAAATCGGCAATGGCGGAATTTATAGAGGTGAGAGATGCCTTGCTTGAGAAACTGAACCATGTGGACAGCGGTCTCTATATGGCTGAAACTGATTCTGAAGAGAATGTTCTATCTGCCGCGTCCCGTTGACAATGAAAATTTAATTCTCTAAGCCGTGATCCGGCAGGTCCGGAACCTCGGTTCATCCGAAAAAACAGGTTCCTGGAGAAAAATATCATCAGATGAGATTCAAAAAAGCTCTCCTGCTGCACAATCCACTGGCCGGAAACCGTGAAATTCAGTTTGTCAGGATGAATTTCGCCCTCAATGTCCTGAGGCTTACGGGACTGGATGTTGAAGTGGATGCTACCGGGAAACCGGGTTATGCCTCCCGCTTTGCCGATCGTGATCTCCTCATAATCTATGGGGGGGACGGGACCCTTCATTACCTGCTCCCTGAACTGACTGAATGGGGCATTCCGGTGATGATGCTGCCCGGTGGCACAACCAATGTGCTGGTACAGGAATTGAACATGCCTTATTTCCTGATTGATGATCTCCAGATGGTTCAGAAATGCAGGGTCAGGAAGATGTACCTGGGGGCCGCGGACAAACAGCCCTTTCACCTGATGGCCAGCGCCGGGGTTGACGGGCACATAATCAACAGTGTTCCGGCTAATATGAAGAAATACCTGGGGGTGCTTTCCTTTGGTGTCACTGCCATAACCAAAGGGCCTGAATATGAGATGAAGCCGTTCAGCATTGAATCAGAAGAGTTCTGTGGAGAGGCAACAATGGCCGTAATCTCAAATAGCAGCAGCTACGGAAAATTTTTCAAAATTGCCCCTAGGGCCAGCCTTTTCTCTCCGGAACTGGATGTCTGCCTTTTCACTTCGGACAGCATAGTCAGGCTGGGGAGGCTGCTTTGTGAATCAGTGACCGGGCGTCACCTGGAGCATAGTGACGTCATCTATTATAAGACCACTGAACTATTCCTGCATGGGCCGGAAGAGCTGCCGATCCAGGCTGACGGAGATGTGATTAAATCGGGTTCTTGCAGGTTTACGCTCTATGATAAAACCCTGAATATTGTCTGCCCGGATAAAAGCAATCGCGGTAATGTGACTTCCCTGGATCTGGAATCTGACTGACGATGTTTTCCGACTCGAATGTCTTGGCGCTTAACCCGGGAGTCCTGTGAGCGAGATGGCTTCAAAAGCGCTAATCCTCTTTCAGGATGCTCCGCTTTCTCTTTTTCCCTTTATTACCGGTAGTTTTTAAATATGCTTCGGTAACCTTTTTGGGGTCATCATCCATGCGTATATGTTTGTCGTGGATCCAGATAACCCTGGAGCAGAGATCGGCCAGGACATCCAGATCATGGCTGACAATGACTGTTGTCTGGTCAGATTTGATTTTCTCAAGGAGCCTGGTCCGGGCTTTTTTGCGGAAGTTTTCATCCCCGGCTCCCATGGCCTCATCAATCAGCAGTACGTCGGGAGTCATTTCAAGCGAGAGCGAAAAACCCACCCTGGCCATCATTCCTGAAGAATATGTGCGCAGCGGTTTATCTATCCAGTCCCCTATGTCGGCGAATTCTATGATCCCGGGAAGCTTCTGATCAATATCCTTCCTGCTCAGGCCGAAGATCATCCCGGCCAGGTATATATTGTCCCTGCCTGAAATGAATGGATCAAACCCGGCGTTGGCCACCAGCATGCTGACTGATACTTCCGGACCCTTTATAATCCGGCCTTCATCAGGAAGGATTATGCCGGCCAGAAGCCTGAGCAGGGTTGATTTCCCCGCCCCGTTGCGGCCAATTATCCCCAGGTTCTGCCCTGAAATGATGTCAAAGGAAATGTTTTCAATAGGGGTGTAATAGGATTTTTTCCAGAACGCTCCCATACTGTAGGTGACTCCCACATTCTCGGCCCTGATTAATACCTGTTCTGATGTCATTTGAGCACCCACCTGGGATAATAGCTGTCCAGTTTACGAAGTGTTATTCCCGCTGCCAGGCACAGGATAGTGGAAGCGATAAGGCATCCGAACAAGTATGGAAAATCGGGAGATTCCCCATACAGCAAAATTTTCCTGTAGTTTGTCAGCAGGGCTGCCATCGGATTGGCGTAATAGAGATACATTCCATAAGGAGGGCCGATTCGATCCATTGAAAACAGGACCCCGGAGACGAAAAACATGAGCCTCAAGGCTGTATCTATCAGGAAGCTCAGGTCAGGGATTATGGGGACCAGGATAGCGGCTGTAAGGGATACCCCGGCTATGAAAGCCAGCTGAACTGCCATTATCAGGGGGAGTATAAACCAGTACTTTGTTATCTCAATCCCGGCCAACGGGAGAAAAACAAGCAGAACGCCCACCACTACGATTTGTTTTACCGCCGTGTGCAGGATAGCTGAAAGGGGAAATACTATCTTGGAAACCTTGGCGGAGAGAATGATCCCCTTGGCCTTGGTGATGCTGTTGGCCGACTGGGAAACAGTCTTGTTAAACCAGAGCCAGAAGCTGGTTCCAACCAGGAGGAAAGTCAGGAAATCATCATCCCCCAAGCGAAGTCCGACCGCGAACACAAGGTAGTAGACCAGCATGCCCAGCATGGGTTCCAGGCTCCACCAGGCGTATCCCAGGAAATTCCTGGATACTTCTCCCCTGACATTGGCCCTGGTGTAACAGTAAACAAGGTCCGAGTAGTGCAGGATAATCCGTTTAATTATTTTTGTATTTACAGCAATAATAGCCATTCCCGCCCTGATTCCTATAGCCGCGCGCTTATTATCCCGGCCTGATCCGGCTTTTTCTGAAGGGGTGCTGCCCCTGTCCCGGGATTGCCTGGTTCAATTATTCTTCAGGCCTTTACAATTTTCTTCTCCGGATCATTGATTCCCGTGGTTGCGTTGCGGGAATCTACCACCAGTTGAGCGTTTTCTACAACAAATTCATAGTCGACTGAACTGTGATTTGTGCTTATTAAAACACAATCGTAGGATTTGATGCTGGCCGCTGTCAGTTCCTTTGATTTTATACCGGCATACCTGCTGTATTCCCGGGTTGGCGGTATTTCAGGGATGTGAGGATCATGGAAATCAACCTCGGCTTGTCTTTCTTTCAGCAATTTCAACAATTTATAGGTAGGGGATTCCCTGTCATCATCCACATCAGGCTTGTAAGCGAGGCCCAGGATGAGGATTTTTGAGCCTTTTACTGATTTGCCCTGGTTGTTAAGGGCGTCGGTTACTTTATTGATTACCCATTCCGGCATGGCAATATTTACTTCTCCCGCTAATTCGATAAACCTGGTGGCCATTTCGTATTCCTTGGCTTTCCAGCTGAGGTAAAATGGATCAATCGGGATGCAGTGCCCGCCCAGTCCGGGGCCGGGGTAAAAAGCCTTGAATCCGAATGGTTTGGTTGACGCGGCTTTAATGACTTCCCAGATATCGATATTCATACGGTCAAACAGCATTTTCAGCTCATTCACCAGGGCAATATTAACGCTGCGATAGGTGTTTTCCAGAATCTTGCTGGCTTCAGCAGCTTCGCAGCTGGAAACCGGAACCGGATTTTCAATTGCCAGGCGGTAAGCTTCAACGGCTACCTCAAGGGAGGCCTGGTTATAACCACCGACAACCTTCGGGATGGTGCTGGTCGTAAAATTGCTTCTTCCAGGATCTTCCCTCTCCGGGCTGTAGGCCAGGTAAAAATCAATACCCGCCTTGAGCCCCGATCCCTCTTCCAGGATAGGAAGCATGACTTCCCTTGTAGTTCCGGGGTAGGTGGTAGATTCCAGCACGATTAACTGTCCCTCTCTGAGCTTTGCCGCGATGTCCGTGCAGCTGCTGATAACATACTTGAGATCGGGCTGCCGCATTTTGTCCAGAGGAGTTGGGACCGCAATGAGTATAACGTCAGGTTCATCCAGCCTCGTGAAATCATCTGTAGCGTCAAAATATCCGCCTGTTTTCATCCGGATTATTTCAGAATCAGGGATATGATCAATATAGGTTTTGCCGTTTTTAAGCTTTTCAATTTTCAGGGATCGGTATCAAAACCCAGGGTAGGGCATAATTTGGCAGAAAATTCCCGGCATAAAGGAAGCCCCACGTAGCCCAGGCCTACAACACCTATTAATGCTTTTTTATTCCGGATTTTCCTCAGGACCTCCTCGTGAAATTCCGGCCGATAGTCAGGGGATTGCGCGTTTTTCTGTTTCATATGGTTGTTTCCATGGGGTAATGGGCAATTAAGTTTCTGAACGGAAGCCTCTCGGCATATTCTTTGTTTCCGGTTGGCCGTCCAGGAATTCCTTCCCGGTTGTCAATGGTTTATTTTAAGAAAGTATTATAGCTGAAGGTTCTGAAAGAGTTGCGGGCAGCTGATGATGGGTGACGATTCAGCAGGCTGGGCGGTTCAATGCTGAAGATGTCTGCCACAGGCCGGGTCTTTCTGGAGAGCTGTTTCCCTGAATCGCGGGATTCGAAATTCACAATCAGGCCCTAATCAGTCGAAACTCGGCGTGACTGTTTTTGTAGAGGATACATCTTCAAGAATGGTTTTCCATTGTTTGATGACCTCTTCCCAGGAATAGTTGTCGCGGACAAATTCCCGGCCGCGCCGGCCCATCTCTGAATCAACTTTTGCCGATGCCTCCACGAATTCATCAAAACCGGTATATTCCAATCCTCCTCCGGAGCGTTTAACCTGGCCCGCCAGGACCGGGCTGGAAGCAGAAACAATCACCGGCCTTCCAGCTGCCCAGGCCTCCAGGGCGATGATGGAAAGGCTCTCATTACGGGAGGGGAATGATAACCGCTCTGGCCCCGGCGAGAAGTTCTTTTTTTTCCTCTTCCGTCACCACTCCCAGGTAGTCAATGCCCTTAGGTACAGTCATGTTTGCCGGGCCGGCTGCCTTCAGTTTCAGTCCGGCTCTCAGGGCGTGGGAGAACATTTCTCCGCAGTTTTTTCCGGGCTCAATCCGTCCCAGGTAGAGGAAATATTCCCCGGAATCAATTTCGGAGTCCTCGGGGGAATCTACCCCATATCCGGCGATCTCCTGCCTGATCCCGGCAACCTTGAATTTCCTGTTGACCAGTTCCTTTTCTTCAGGGGAGAGGAAAACCAGGGCTTCAGGAAGGCAGAAGAGCTTCTGGAACAGTGAAAACTCCAGGGCTGGTTCATCATGGGCCGTAGGGACCAGGACGGCTTTGTCTGCTGCCAGGGGAAGGCCGGCCACGGTTGGATAGTAAAGGCAGGAAAAAAAGAGGACCAGATCGGCCTTGCCGTACTCAACCAGCAATTTGCCGGGGAGGTCCGGGCAAAAAGGCCCCTGCGCCCTGATCCAGTACTGTTCCAGGAATGCGGGCAGCTTGACCAGGCCTCTCAGCAGGAAGAGGATCCTGGTTAAATAACCGAATCTTTTCCAGTGCCGTATCCTGGAGACCGGGCAGCGGATGATCCTGACACCCCCTTCGTTGCTTTCGCCTTCCGGAAGCACATTTTCCCAGGTGCGGTAATCAGTGGCACAGCTTGTAATCACGGTTATGTCATGTTCCGGGGACAGCCTGCGGCAGATTTCACCGGCCAGGCATTCAGCCCCGCCGATCACCTCGTTTCCGTATCTCTGGACCACGGTTACAATTTTCATCGGTTTATCAGCCGCACTCAGGAATCAATTGAAAAATCTTCATCTTTCTTGAAAATAGAGTATACAAATCCTCCGGGAAGCGCCATCCCCAGGTACATAAACAGGGTAACCAGGGAGAGGGTTATTGAGGCTTCCATGGGGACTCCGATTTGCGAAAAAAGCAGAAAATACATGCCTTCCCGCAGGCCGACTCCGTTTATGGTCAGCGGTACGGCAATGGCAATATTTATCAGAGGGACGAACACAAGGAACAGCAGGAACGGAGCATCGATATTCATGGCCCGGGCCGCCACCCATACAGAGGAGATGGAAATAACCTGGATGACCAGTGACAGGGAGGTCGTTTTCAGCATGTCCGGGATATTTTTCCTGAATCGGCTCGTTCCTTCATATATCGGGGGTGTTTTTTCAGCCAGTCCCCCGGCCTTGAATCGGACCAGCAGTTTTTCCAGAATCCGGTGCGGCACGGGATGGAAGAAAACAATGATTCCCCCGGTGAAGACCAGGAAAATACCGGAGAATATCAACTGCAGAGGAATCCCGCCCAGTGACTGGGGTGAGAAAAAGGAGCAGACCAGGCCCAGAAGCATCAGGGCAAACATTCCGGAAATCCTGTCGAGCAGGGTTGTTGCCGCCGCAACCGGAACCCCGGTTTTTTCATGTTTACTAAGGTAATAGGCCCTGAAAAAGTCACCGCCCACCGATGACGGGAGAAACAGGTTGAAAAAGCATCCGATAAGCACAATCCTGTAGAGATGCAGGTATTTTACCGACAGGTCAAAGCTGCGCAAAATTATGGACCAGCGCAGGTTCTGCATCAAGGTGGTGCTGAAAAGTATGAGAGTGGCCGGAAGAATCATCAGCCAGTTGGCTGAACTCAGGACTTTAACCAGGGCTTCAGTATCCGTTCGGTAGAAAAGAAAGCCCAGCAGCCCGAAACTCAGCAAGGCCTTGAATATCGTTTTTTTCTGGATTTTCACTTGATTGGAAATGATAACAGAAGTGAGGTTTAAGGGGAATGTGGCCAAGGTTCAATTCGACGCCCGGACCATTGAGGATGTGCGGCTCTGCAGATATGCCGCAGAGCATCCCGTTCATGCAACCCGCAACTTGCAACTATCTCCTACGGAAGCTTGTAGATCAGGATTCTGTTATCTTTTTCATCCGTCACGTAGAAATGGCCGAAGGTTTCTGAAATTTGCACATCCACAGGTTTCTTCTTGGCTTCATAGTAACGGAGGCGGTTGAATTCAGTGTCGTAAACGCTGATTCTCTTATCCCCGGTTTCCACTATCCAGATTTCATTATTTTCAGTAATCCGAATGTTGAAAGGTTTGCTTCCAACCGGAATCCTCCTGGTCTCCTCCATTTCGAGAACATCGATCACAGATATATCGTCGGTACTGCTGTTGGCCACATAAAGGGTCAGGCCGTCGTTGGACATGGCGATCCCATCCGGGCCCAGTCCCACGTCCACCTTGTCGATCACTGTTTTTCTGGGGATATCAATCTGGTAGACATCATTTGAGCCTGAACAGACGACAAATAACTGGTCTTCAAAGGGGGAGATCAGCAGGTCTGAAGGTCTGACTCCCACCTCGACTTCACCTTCTACCCGGTGGGTGCTGACATTTATGAAGTCAATCTTGCCAATTCTTCCGGTGCCGAAATTGGAAACATAGGCATGGATGCCGTTGGAAGACATTACAATATTGGAGGGCCTGCCCCCCACCTTGATATCATCCAGGATCTCATAATTTTTTGATCCAATGACCTTGACCAGTCCGGGGCTCAGGTTGGTTACAAGTATTTTATCTCCCTGGGGCGAAGCGACTATTCCAACCGGTTCATAACCGGCGTAAAAGCGGGTTCCCGGCCGGTTCATTTTCAGGTCCACAATCTGCACTTCACTTTCGGCAAAGCATGTAGCCAGGAGCTTGGTGTGCTCGGCGTCGAATGTCGCAAAATATGGGCCTTTGGCTGATTTGACCTGTTCAACAGGTTTGCCCTGGCCCAAGGCTGGGGAGAAGGTGATAAACAAGCCGGCCAACATCAGTAAAAGCCCGGCGATTCCTGTTTTTATAAATGTTTTAACCATAATGTCTCTGTTATTGACCAGATTTCGGCCTGTTTTGGTTCACCTTCAATATCGGGAACCGTGAAAAATTTACAGCAGGTTCGTATCCTGCCCCAGTTTATTCTAGAGCAGCTCTCCTCATTTTGCAGGCAATAAGTGTATTTTTCATCAGGTGGGCGATGGTAAGGGGACCCACGCCCCCCGGAACCGGAGTGATTGCTGCAGCGATTCCGTAGGGATCCCGGGGATGTACGTCCCCGACCACTGTTGAACCGCGCTTGTTGATTGAATCCACCCGCGGAGAATCCGGTCCGTAAAGATCGACAACCTGTTCCATGGAGGTGATTCGATTGGTTCCGACATCCACAACAACAGCACCTTCCTTTATGTATTCACCGGTTACCATGGCGGGACGCCCGACGGCAACAATCAGAATATCGGCTCTCCTGCAGATTCCGGCCAGGTCCCTGGACCTGGAGTGGCAGATTGTAACCGTGGCGTGCTGGTGCAGCATCAGCAGAGCCATGGGTTTACCGACAATATTGCTCCTGCCGACAATTACCGTATCCGCGCCCTTGATTTCCACTTTCTCCCGGGCCAGCATCTCCATGATACCCATGGGAGTGCATGGAGCCAGGGCCGTCTCCCCCTTCATCAGTTTCCCGGTGTTGACAGGATGGAAACCATCTACGTCCTTATCAGGCCTGATCGCCTCCAATATCGCGGTTTCGTTTATCTGTCCGGGAAGAGGCAGCTGGACGAGAATTCCGTCTATATCATCATTGCTGTTAAGCTTTTCGATGGTGGCAAGAAGGTCTTCCTGGGTAGTATCAGCGGGCATTTTAACCAGTTCAGAATGCATTCCCAGCTCGTTGCAGGTCCTGACTTTGCTTCCAACATACATTTCAGAACCAGGATCATCACCAACAAGCACGGTGGCCAATCCGGGATTAATTCCTTTTTTCTTCAGCTGGTTAACTTCTTCGGCAATCTCTGCCTTTATCGCGTCGGCGGTAACTTTACCTGATAATTTTCGTGTTTCCATGGTCATAATTATAGCCTAATCACCAGCCCGGATATGTTGTTGAAACCCGGGCCTTTTTTTCGGGAAGCCTGTTTCTTCCCGGTTTTGTTTCATGTAATCTGCGCGTCCCGGCATCAGGAGGCGGATTATGGGTAGATCCGGTGCAGCATCCTGGGAAAGGGAATGGTTTCCCTGACGTGGTCCAGTTTGCAGATCCAGGACACAACCCTTTCGATTCCCATTCCGAATCCTGAGTGGGGAACAGAGCCGTATTTTCTCAGGTCCAGGAACCATTGAAATGCTTCTTCAGGAAGGTCATGTTCCTTGATCCTTTTCATGATCAGGTTCAGGTCATGGATTCTCTGGCTTCCCCCAATGATTTCACCGTATCCTTCCGGGGCCAGCATGTCCATGCACAGGGCCAGTTCCGGATTCTGGGGATCGGGCTGCATATAGAAGGCCTTGATTTCAGAAGGGTAGCGATGGACTATTACCGGCCGGTCAAACTTGCTTGAGATTATGGTCTCATCGCCACCACCGAAATCGGCTCCCCGCGGGGTTTCGGTTCCTTCCTTTTCCAGGATGTCAAATGCTTCATCATAGGAGATTTTTGGGAACGGCGGCATCACTGATTCAAGGAGGGAGGTATCTCTTTCCAGTACCTTAAGCTCTTCCTGTCGGTTTTCCAGAACCCTGCCCACAACATAGGAAACAAAATCCTCGGACAGTTTCATGATGTCGTCAAGCTCTGCCCAGGCAACTTCAGGTTCCACCATCCAGAATTCCATCAGGTGGCGCCTGGTTTTTGATTTTTCCGCCCTGAAGGTCGGGCCGAAGCAGTAGGTTTTCCCGACTGTCATGCAGGCCGCTTCGTTGTAAAGCTGACCGCTCTGGCTGAGGAAGGCTTTTTCCCCGAAGTAATCCAGTTCAAAAAGAGTAGTGGTGCCTTCGCAGGAAGCCGGGGTCAGTATAGGCGTGTCAACCAGGGTGTACCCGTTGTTATCGTAGAAATCCCTGACGGCCCTGATTATTTCATGGCGCACTTTCAGGATGGCATGCTGGCGGGACGAGCGCAGCCACAAGTGCCGGTTCTCCATGAGGAAGGCTGTGCCATGTTCTTTTGGAGTAATCGGATATTCTTCGGCCAGCTGTACTATGGAGCATTCGCTGGCATCCAGTTCGTACCCGCCGGGGGCCCGGTCATCCTTTTTTACCGTCCCTGTAACGATGATAGAAGATTCCTGGGTCGAGGAATCGGCTGCTTCAAAGGTTTCCTCACTCACCCCGTTTTTGAATACAACCGCCTGTATCACACCGGTTCCATCCCTTAACAGAAGGAAGCGAAGTTTTCCTTTATTGGTCTTGTTATAGACCCAGCCTTTTATTGTGACTTCTTCTCCTTCAAATTTACTGACATCTGATATGTAGGTATGCATAAAAATAAAGTCCTCCGCCGTGCGGGTTCTTCTTCCGGAATCCCTGAGCAGTTTTCCGGAAGCCTGTTTATTTTGTCTCCAGTTTGTACCGGAGTTCCTTTTCTACCATGTTTTCAATATAGGGAAATTCTTTCAACTCCCTCAATGATCCCAGTGCCCGTTGCAAGGATCCTTTCATATACTGTTCGTAAATGAAATTATCCCTGACAATCACCTGGTATCCGTATGTACCCAGGGCCTTAAGCAGCCTCTGAACTGACATCAGGTTAAACTGGCGCATGAATGCATCCGGATCCAGGCAGGGCTGATTCAGTCCAGGGAGGTTACATCTGGCGATTTCCTTCTGGTAGTAGTGAAGTACGCTTTCTATTGTCTCTTTGTCCAGGTTGAGCGAGTCTTTCAGCAGGGAAGCCAGATCGTAAACCAGGGGCCCCCACCGGGCATCCTGGAAATCAATCAGGTAGAGAATTCCGTTTTTAACCATTATATTTCGGACGTGGTAATCCCGGTGACACAGGACCCTGGGAAGACCAGCCAGTTCCCCGGCAATTTTTTCAAACTCTTCATTGATCCTGTCCATGGAGTCGTAGCTGGTCCCGCGGTAATTGCCCAGGTAATGGCGGCTGAAAAAATTGAATTCCCAGTTCAGTTTTTCCCTGTCAAAGGCCAGTTGGTAACCTTTATATTCAGGCTTGAAGGCCCTGGTTCCTTTTTCCTGGATTTTGATTATCATTTCAATGGCGTTTTCCAGGAGGATTTTTTTCATGTTTGGGGGTGTTTCCGCCAGGGTGCTCTGCAGCGATTCATCCCCCAGGTCTTCCTGGAAAACAATTCCAAGAGGCCCGTTGATTTTCAGGATCTCCGGGACTGGAACATCAATTTCACGGAGAACATCATAAATTTCCTTGTAGGAAAAATGATCAGCTGAAAACGGTTCAGGATAGGCCGCCAGTATGTAAGTTTCTCCTGATTCAGAAGCATATCGGTAATACTGGCGGGAGGAAGCGTCCCCCAGCAGTTTTTTGACGCTGTAACCCCCGTTTGGGGGAGAAATCTCTGTCCGGACAAATTCCATCAGCCTTTGCTGTATGGGATTAGGATTCAACTGGTTCAATTCGATTATTTCCTTCTGATATTTTGCAGGGCGGCCATTCCCTGATTTTTATAAAGGCCAGACCGCGTAACCCGGCCCGATTCTGACACAGTCCGGCGGGGATATGACGGAGCCGACCGGCCAGGGAGTTATCACCGCGTTGCTGATTTTCATTTGGTCCGGAAGAATCCCTGAAGTTCCTGTAATTATCACGTTTTCAAAACAGGAACCTGGCCCGATCAGCGAATCATTCCAGATAACACATTCCTGCAGCCGGGTACCGTGTGGAATCTTAACAGAATCACCTGTAAATGTTCCATCTTCGAACGATACATTTCCCTGGATGCCGGGCCGGGAATGTCTTTCTTCTCCCATATCCCTGATAACGTCCACAGAGGCTTCCAGGTATCTTTCCGGAGTACTGCATTCCCTCCAGAAACCGTTGCTCACATAGCCTTTCAGCGGATAGCCTGCACTTATCAGCCGGGGATAGATATCTGCCACGGTATCGGAATACCCATCAGGGATATAGGAAAGAACTTCCGGGGCGAGGATCTGTATTCCGGTATAGACATATGCCCCGGTCCCGCATTTCTCCTGGATTTTCTTCAACTCGGCCCCGGAGGAAACATTTCTTGAAAAACCAAGGATATTGTTCTCCGGGTCCAGGAAGACTTTTTTAAAGGGCATATCCTCACTGAAAGGAACCAGCACCATGGTGACCATTGACCTGCTGTCAAAGTGCTGCTTCAGGGCCCTCTCAAGTTCCGGTTCCCTGAAGAAAATTTTCCCGTTTGAAAGAACAATTGTGCAGCCGGAAAAATAATCCCTCAATTTGCCCAGGCATCCGCCGGTTCCCAGGATTGTTTCTTCTCGGGAAAGCGTAATATTTTCGTTCCTGTCCTGCAGGGCGGTCTCTACAGTTTCGGGGAGATAATGCAGGTTGACGGCAATATCCTTTACTGCCAGTGTCTCAAGCAGGTCCAGGGAGTAGTTTATGAGTGGTTTTCCGAGGAAGGGAACAGCTGGTTTAGCACGAAAATAGGTGAGAGGCCTCAGCCTGGTTCCTTCCCCCGCCGCCAGTACCATTCCTCGAAGCTTTTTCATTTATCCATATCCCTGTTTTTTAGTTCTGGCTGGCCGAGAAGTTCGGCATAAGTTTCCTTGACTGGTTCCGGGTTTTCCAGTCCCAGAAGGCCGGTAACATTAGTTATATCCTTTTTTCCCCCCTCGATTTCAATGAAGCATCCCACCCTGGTTTCATCCAGGCACACCTCTACATTCTCAATAATCCGGGTGCTGAATTTTTCCCTGAATTTGGAATACTCCAGTACCGGCTTCAGGCCTATTCGCTCTAATATTTGCATCGCGGCTTCCCGGCTGGACACCTCAATTTCTATTTCCTCCCTGATCTTGAGTTCCGGATCTGGCTTCAGCGGCCCTTTCCAGGTCAGTATCTGCCGGCTGTCATAGCTTCGAAGGCGCACGGCGGATCCGGACGCGCAAATCCTGCGGTCTTCATAATCAAACAGGGTATTCATCTCCATGTTTCTCGAGGCGGTTTTTATGAATCCATTCTCCAGGAGTTTTTCCCTGAAGGAACCCAGGCTGCTTTCAGGAATCCTTATTTTCACTTCAATCTCATCTGAACAATTACGTCTGGGCATAAAAATTAACCGGGTTAGATTCGCTGTTGAAAAAGGCTAATAAAGCAGGTATTCCTCCCTGGTGTTCCGGAATTCCTCCAGGGCGGGCTGCCAGGTTTTTTCTATTTCAGTCAGGGAAATATTTTTTTCGATCTGCCGTCTTATCCGGTCGCCGCCCGACAGGATATCAAAAGGTTTCAAGGTATATTCATATTCGTAGGGAGGAGGATTCCATTCAAAAGCAGGCCCTCCGGCTTCCCGGTACGCGCTGACCATGGCCACCCCGGTGATGAAGGGTTTGAAAATACCGCGGTCATTAACATGTGCCTGGACGCCGCCGATAAGCTCGTCCTTGTTTTTGTGGAATGTGGGGATAAAGAAAAGAGGCCTGAAGGTCACTCCCGGAAGGTTGAATTCATGTAATCTTTCGGCAAAGGCATGGGGGTCCTTAATCCATGGAGCTCCGGTTAATTCGAAGGGAAGGGTGGTTCCCCTCGCTTCAGACACATTGGTAGCTTCAAAGAGGCACATTCCGGGATAAACAACCGCTGTTGTAAGGGCCGGCATATTTGGTGAGGGGATAACCCAGGGAAATCCGGTTTCATCAAAATATTCATTCCGGTTCCAGTTTTGCATGGGGATGACTGTGAGGTCACAGTTGATCCCGCACTCTGTGTTGAAAAACAAAGCCAGTTCACCGGAAGTCATACCGTGGCGGACGGGGATAGGATACAGCCCGACAAAGGATTTGAATTCCGGATCCAGAACCGGGCCTTCAATATCTGTTCCGTTGATGGGATTGGGCCGGTCCAGGACGATCACCTGTTTGCCTTGTTCCGCGCAGGCCTCCATGGTTAGGGCCATTGTATAAATGTAGGTGTAATAGCGGGCACCCACATCCTGGAGGTCGATTACCATTACGTCGACATCTCCCAGCATTTCCGGCTTAGGCTTCCTGGTTTCCCCGTAAAGGCTGTAGAAAGGCAGACCTGTTTTAGGATCCTGGTAGCTCTCCCATTCAATCATGTTGTCCTGGGTTTCACCCCAGATTCCGTGCTGGGGGCCGAAAACGGTTGTCAGGTTGATATCGGGATGCCGGTGCAGCAGGGTTACCGCATGTTCAAGGGATTCGGATACCGAAGGCTGGTGCGCGACCAGGCCGACACGCAGGCCCTTCAGCAGATTTGTTTTTTCTTCAAGCAATATATCGAGTCCGACCTTCAATTTCATGAGAACCATATTAACGTAAAATGGTGCCATTCGGCCTCGGTTAATTCAATACTGATTTTTAAAATTATTCAGCCCTGGTTTTGGGCGAACCGCTTCAGGTAGCGAACTGCCTTCCGTATCGCTTCCATATTCACTCCTTTCCATTCCCCCCTGGGGGGGGCGTAAATAAGCCTGAACCCGTGGCAATTTTCGTTTTTTCTTCCCGAACAACGTTGTAATGGTAAATGGATAATGAAAAGTTTGCCATGCTGGCCCTGAGCTTGACTCGTGGTATTGGAGTAGCCCGGATTCTCCGGGCGATCAGGTTGACTGGGAATGCCGAGGATCTGCTGAAATTGAAGGAGAGCGGATTGAGGGAGTGCCGATTCGGAAAGGAGGCGTGTTTGTCTCTTGTTTCGGGTGAATCAGAGCAGCAGGCCGAAGAGGCTCTCAGGACGGCGGCGGAGAAGGGGATCCAGATAATCGGCCTGAATGAAAAGGAATACCCGGAACTGCTCAGGGAGATATTCGATCCTCCCCTGATCCTTTATGCCGCCGGGAATACTGAGGTGCTGAGTATCCCTTCAGTGTCTATTGTGGGGGCAAGGAAGTGTACGGTTTACGGGGAGCAGGTAACGGCTTACATGGCTCGTGAACTGGCTGAAATGAAGCTGTGCATAGTCAGCGGAATGGCCCGGGGCATAGACAGCCAGGCTCATCTGGGGGCGCTGAAGTCCGGAGGATTTACCGTGGCCGTACTGGGTACTGGCGCTGATGTGCCTTATCCTGTTGAAAACAGGAAGCTTTATCGGAGGATAAGGGAAACCGGATGCGTCCTGTCGGAGTTCCCGCTTGGCGCTTATCCCGCGCCCCAGAATTTCCCGGTTCGCAACCGAATAATCAGCGGTCTTTCCTGGGGAACACTTATTACCGAGGCCGCCGAGTTCTCGGGATCGCTTATCACCGCCAGGCTGACCCTTGAACAGAACCGTGAACTGTGGGCGATACCGGGAAATATTACTAATGGAAAAAGTTACGGACCAAACTACCTGATAAAGCAGGGTGCCAGGCCGCTTTTGAATCCTGCTGAGATCGTAGACAACCTCCCGGCACATGTCCTGAGGGAACTCTGTTTTAAGCAGGCGGACGAAGAACCCGCCCAAGAGGGTCTTGCTGAATTGTCCTCGGATGAAAAGAAGGTGATGAAACTGCTCTCCCCTGACCGGCTCACTGACATGGACAGGCTAGTTGCCGGGACAGGATTTTCCTGGCCTCGCCTGAGCGGGATTCTCCTGCAGCTGGAAACAAGGGGGGTTATCAGAAGAATGCCGGGAAACCACTACTGCAAATGCCTCTGATTGGTAACTGGCTGTGGTTAAAGGTTAAGATCCAAACACCGGAGGCAGTACAGAAAATGGACATAATGATTTGAGCTGCTTAATTCAAGATCTTTGACTTCGGGGTTTGCGATTTGTCTAGAGTTCCGCCTGGCTGCCTTCCCACGGGTTATTGATTCCCTGGGATTTCAGCCGGAGGAGATGTTTGTGAAAATTTGTGCTTCCATTATGTGATTAGCATTGGTAATTTGGCATTCCCCTTCACAGGCGGCGACCGATTTGAGGTGACGCTGATTTGAACTTAATGACATTTTATTAAAAACTTTATAACCGGATTTCTCATAACTTAATAAGGGAATCCGAGGTTTGATAATTTTACAATTCCTTATAAATGTGTAGAATGACGTTTTCTGTTTCGGGAAAATTTACGTGATTTCAGTATTGGAATAACCGGGGGAAGGTTAAGGCTGGATCAAAGGTAATTAACTAATGGCAAAATCTATTGTTGTTGTAGAGTCTCCGGCGAAAGCCAGGACAATTGGCAAGTATCTGGGCAAATCATATGCGGTGCGGGCATCAGCCGGGCATATTAGAGATCTTCCGCCCCGAGCGCTGGGAGTAGATATAAAGAATGGATTTAATCCCTCCTATAAGGTAATTCACGGCAAGGAAAAAGTTGTAAAAGAACTTCAGAAAGAGGCTGCCAAGGCTGAAGTTGTATATCTTGCCGCTGACCCGGACCGCGAGGGAGAGGCTATTTGCTATCACCTGGCTCACCTTCTCCAGTCTGAGAAAAATCAGCCTATTCACCGGGTGCTTTTCAACGAAATTACCAAGGAAGCAGTACTGAAGGCTTTTGAACATCCGGCGGAAATCGACCAGGATAAGGTGGATGCTCAGCAGGCCCGCAGGATCCTGGACCGGCTGGTGGGCTATAAGATCAGTCCGCTTTTATGGAAAAAGGTAAGGGTAGGGCTTTCAGCCGGACGGGTGCAGACCGTGGCCGTAAGGCTGATTGTCGACCGGGAGAGAGAAATAAGGGATTTCAAGTCAGAAGAATACTGGGAATTCAAGGTCCTGCTTGATTCAGGTAAACCTCCGGTATTCCTTGCCAAGGCATCAAAACTGGATGGGAAGAAATTTTCTATTGACAACCAGGATGATGCGGAGCAGCTCTACGAAGAACTGCTCAAATCCAGTTTCAAGGTTTTAAAGACCAGTAAGAAAGCCCGAAAAAGAAAACCTGTTCCCCCGTTTATTACCAGTAAGCTGCAGCAGGATGCTGCCAGGAAGCTGGGTTTTTCGGTTAAGAAAACAATGAACGTGGCCCAGCGTCTTTATGAAGGAGTTGAAATCGGCGAGGAAGGATTAGTCGGACTGATAACTTACATGAGGACCGATTCAACAAGGGTTTCAGACCTGGCACTGGGTGAAGCCCGTGATTATATCCTGGAGAAATTCGGAGACAATTATCTTCCCGGGAAACCCAGGATTTTCAAATCGAAAAAGAATGCCCAGGATGCCCATGAAGCGATAAGGCCTACCTCAGCCGGGCGTGATCCGGAGATCATGAAGGTTTACCTGAACCGGGATGAGCTGAGGCTCTACACCCTCATATGGAAGAGGTTCATCGCTTCCCAGATGAAAGAAGCCCTGTTTGACCAGACGAAAATAGAGGTGGAAGCGGGAAGAGCGGAGTTCGCGGCGACCGGATCCATAATGAGATTTGACGGCTTCCTGAAGCTCTATACTGATGCCTCTGACGGCAGCGGGGATAATTCGGACGATACCGGTGTTGTTCTCCCTGATGTATCGGCCGGTGATGATCTGAAGGCCGAGAAGATTACAAAAGAACAGAAGTTCACCCAGCCTCCGGCCAGGTTCAATGAGGCCTCCCTGGTAAAGGCCCTGGAAGAAAAAGGAATCGGGCGCCCATCGACTTACCAGCAGATTTTGCAGGTTATCATGACCAGGGATTATGTGCGGAAGGAGACCGGGCGGTTTTTTCCCACGGAACTGGGAGAGCTGATAAATGACCTTCTTATCAGCCATTTTGGTGAATTGTTTGACTACGACTATACCGCTAAGCTTGAGAGAGACCTGGATTCAATCGAAGAAGGTTCAGCTGACTGGATAAAAACCCTCGAAGCATTTTACGTAGGCTTTAAGGATAGTCTCAAAAAGGCCGCGGTTGAGATGAAGGATCTCCGTAAGAACGGAGAGAAGACCGACGAGGTGTGCAGTGAATGCGGCCATCCCATGATTGTTAAATGGGGAAGGTTCGGGAAATTTCTTTCATGCTCCAATTTTCCCAAATGCAGGAACACCAAGCCCATTGAGGGAGAGGAAAATAACGGGCCCAACGGCAAACCCGCGGAATCTGATGAAACCTGCGACAAATGCGGTTCAAAGATGGTGGTCAAGGAAGGGCGGTACGGCTCATTTCTGGCCTGCTCCGCGTATCCCACGTGCAAGAACACCAAGCCGATCTCGGTTTCAGTGGGAGTGAAGTGCCCCAGTTGCGGTAAAGGTGATGTTGTCGAAAAGCGCACCAGGAAAGGGCGTATGTTCTACGGCTGCAACTGCTACCCTGAATGCGAGTTTGTTTCCTGGCAGAAGCCGGTGGCAGAGGTTTGTCCTGACTGCGGTTCGAAATATCTGCTTGAGAAAACGACCCGCAAGGATGGGACAGTGCATTTCTGCCCCAACAAGGAATGCGGATACAAAAAATAAGGTTTCCACTGGGCTGGCGGAGCAAATCCTGACAGGCGATTTTTAGACAGTGCCGCTTTGTCGTGAGGGTTCGATTTTCCCTGTTTGACGGGCTGTTTTTTCAGGCTCGTTCGTCTTCGAATCAGGATAAGAGAATTATTCGCTGAAACTGTATTCGAATGTCGCGGTTTCGCGAATATCTGCGCATTAAGATGCCGGACAAATATATGAAAAGACTGCTGCCGATATTTTTTTTAACCCTTTTTCTGCCGTCGATTTGCCTGCGGGGTGAAGGAATAGAGAAAGAGACGTATACGGGTATTGGCCTGGAAAAGGATTTTGGCGGCGGATTTGAAGGATTTGTTGACGGCATGCTGAAGCACAGGGGCCTTTTTGAATCCGAGTATTTCAGGAAGATTGAAGTTGGAGGGGAGTATGAAGTCTCAAACAGGCTGAGTGTCAGGGGCAGCTTTAAGGGGCTTGATCTCCTGGGTGATTTGGGTTGGAATCGTTATTATGTTCCGGGAGTAGGAGCGTCACTTACCTGGTATCCCTCTCGTTATGAGGTTGATTTCAGGAATATCCTGGAATTCTGGCACGCACTGGACGATCAATCTCTCGAAGTCCGTTTGAAGCAGAGGATTAAGATATCAACTCCTTTTTTGCTGAAGGATTTACGGGTTAAACCCTATCTGTCTGAAGAATACCTGACCGCGTTGAATTCAACCGATCACCTGATTTGGAACAGGATTACAGCTGGAAATACTTTTTACCTGCCCAAGGGGATGTCGCTGGACGCGTTTTATCTCTGGCAGAAGAAGAACGGATCTCTGGAATGGAAAGATGCCCACGTCCTGGGATGTAAAGTGAAATTTTCTTTCTAGGGAACCAGCCGGCAGCCTTGGTCCGGGCTTGCGAGCCTGCTTCTTTTTTTTGTAGCATTTACCAGTCCCGTAATGTGAGCCGCGACGGCCGCGAGGGGGAAAGGATTATCATAAACATGAAGAAAACAGTCAATGTAGGGGTTATCGGATTCGGCACGGTTGGAAGCGGTGTTGTCAGTTATTTCCAGGAGAAATTCTCCGAAACTGATAAGTGTGGAGTATTCCTGAAAACCGTGGCTGATGCTGATACAGCCCGCCCCCGGGATATAAAGTTCTCCAACCTGGTCGCGGATGCCGCCGCTGTGATTAACGATCCTGAGATTGATATTGTTGTGGAGCTGATTGGAGGGGAGCGGCCGGCCAGCGATTTTATAATAGAAGCACTTGAAAAGGGTAAATCAGTAGTAACCGCTAACAAGTACGCGGTATCCAGGCATATGCCCAGGTTTTTTGAAGCGGCCCGCTCCGGAAGTGCTGATCTTGGATTTGAAGCGGCTGTAGCCGGATCAATTCCGATCCTCAGTGTCCTGAGGGGTTACAGGAATCAGCCGTTCCATAAAATAACCGGCATCCTGAACGGCACCTGCAACTTTATGCTTTCCCGAATGGAATCCGGAATGGGTTTTGAAGAAGCCCTGTCCCTGGCCCAGGAAAAAGGATTTGCCGAGTCGGATCATATCCTGGACACCGGGGGATTTGATTCCAGGGATAAACTGGCGATTATCGCTTCCCTTGTTTTCAATACCCACATAGATCCTGAAAAAATATATTGCGAGGGCATTACCAGCGTCACTGATACCGACCTTGATTTTGCCGTCAAGTACCGGGTGGAAGAAGGGGAACCGGGCTACACCGTGAAATCTCTGGCTTCGGTGCAGCACAATGGTGAATCCCTGGAACTCTACGTATATCCAGCCCTGATAAGAAAGGATCATCCCCTGGCTTCGGTCCGGGATGAACTTAACGCGGTATATCTTGAAGGAGCTTACTGCGGTCCTCAATTAATGCTGGGCAAGGGAGCCGGAATGAAACCCACGGCCAGCGCCGTTGTTTCAGATATATTCCGCATTGCCGAAAACATCAGGCGCGGCGTAAATGATCCGCTGCCATCCCTGGATAACCAGGTTCAAATCGCTGATGTGAACTCCCTTAAGCGCCAGGGTTATATCCGCATAGGCTTGACCCACGTTCCGGGAAGTTTCGCCGCGGCCTCGAAGATCCTGGCTGATGCCGGAATGAATGTCAAGGATTCGGTCCAGCGCTGGCGATTCAAGAAGGATATGGATGGTGTGCCGGTAATCCCGGACATTGTCACGGTTGAGCCGGAATCTTTCCAGACTGTTGCGGATGCCATGGAACACCTGCGGAAATCTGACCACATAATAGGGGAGCCGTTCTATCTCAGGTTTGAGGAGTAGGTAGTGGCTTTCTATTGATGCTCCGGTGGACCATGTGGACTGAATGGACCTGACGGACATTGTGGAAAACCGGAGAGAGTTGTTTCGGGCTGACAGGCTGTGATTTGGTCACAATTTTGGGTTTGGAATTGTAATTGCGGCCTTCCTGACCATGATCATTATTCACTTCATTATTTTTCCATACTTTATTAGAATGCAGGGATGGGAAAAAAAGCGATTCTCTGGAGTGTATTTCTTCTTCTGTCAGTAGTTTCTCTGGTATTTACCCTGTCCTGGTTTTCTGATGCCTTTCCCCTGGTAAACCTGGACTTGAAGATGGACAGGTCAGCGGCTTTTCAGTCTTCACGGGAACTGGCTGCGGAATTTGGCTGGGGACCGGACGACTACCGGCAGGCTGCTTCCTTCGGGGTGGACTCTGAGGTTCAAACCTACGTTGAGCTGGAGGCGGGAGGCGCTGAGGCTTTCCGGGATATGATCCGGGGAGGGCTATATTCACCATATACCTGGAAAGTAAGGCATTTCCGTGAACATGAAACCAATGAAACCGCCATCTTTTTTAATCCTGCCGGAGAACCTTATGGATTTGCCGAAAAGCTTCCGGAGGAACAGCCCGGAGCAGCCGAAAATCGGGAGGAAGCCAGGGAAATAGCCCAGGCTGCCGCCCGTGATCAATGGAATATTGATTTCTCTGATTATCAGCTGATCGAGGAATCTGAGGAAGTCCGTACCGGCGGAAGGGTTGATCATAGTTTTGTTTACGAGAGGAAGGGGAGCAGGCTTAAGGAAGCCACCTATCGGCTGCGGCTGGTAACCGGGGGAGACCGGCTCACCGAGCTGCGCCATTTTGTTAAGGTTCCCGAGGAGTTTATCCGATCCTACGAGGAGATGCGTTCGGCCAACGATACTATTGCCCTGATATCGAACATCGCCTTTTTCCTTCTCTATATCCTGGGGGGATGCATCATTGGATTGTTTTTCCTGATGAGGCAGAAATGGGTTATCTGGAAAACTCCCCTGATGTGGGGGGGACTGATCGGGATACTGCAGTTCCTGACAGGAATAAATTATTTTCCGATCATCTGGATGTATTATGACACGGCCATATCCTCGGCCAGTTTTACCCTGCAGCAAATTGGGGGTTCGCTTGCTTCGGCATTCCTGATGGCGGCACTGATGACGTTGTCATTTATGGCAGCAGAGAGCCTTTCAAGAAAGGCTTTTCCGCAACATATACAGCTCTGGAAGATCTGGTCCCGGGATACGGCATCGACCCCAAGGGTCGCCGGATATACCTCAGCCGGATATCTCCTGATATCGGTTTTCTTTGCTTATGAGGTAATACTGTATCTCATGAATTCCCGGTGGTTCGGCTGGTGGTCCCCGTCAGACGCTCTTTTTGATCCGGATTTGCTGGCGACCTATTTCCCATGGCTTGCGTCAATCGCCAATTCAGCCCAGGCTGGATTCTGGGAGGAATGCCTGTTCAGGGCGGTTCCCCTGGCCTGTGCCGCGTTACTGGGGAAAAAGTATGGAAGGAAAGGTCTGTGGATAGCAGGGGCACTGATCCTGCAGGCATTGATTTTTGGAGCCGGCCACGCCAATTACCCTGCCCAGCCGGCCTACGCCAGGGTGGTGGAATTGATAATTCCCGCCTTGGGATTCGGGCTGATTTATCTATATTATGGACTGCTTCCGGCTATAGTCCTTCACTATGCCTATGATGTGGTATGGATGTCTCTGCCGCTGTTTGTATCAAAGGCATCCGGAATCTGGTTTGACCGGAGCATGGTTGTCCTGTTGGCCCTGGTGCCGATGGGGGCTGTAATTTTGGCCCGCTTGAGGGCGGGAAGGTGGGGCTCGGTCCCGGAAAGTGTTTATAACAGGGCCTGGAAACCGCCGGAACGGGAACAACTGGCAGTTGAGGATACCTGGGGAGCGGTTGAAAGCGCGGAACCCCCGGAAGCCGGGCATCTTGAGGAGATCGCTGAAGGTGCTCCCCCGTTAAAATGGGGAACAGCGGCCTGGGTAGTGCTGGCAGTTGCCGGACTGGGTTCGTGGATAGCCTTTTCTGATTTTTCTTATGATGCCAATCCGGTTTCTGTTGGGCGCGAAGCCATTGAGGCGAAAGCTGCCGCTGAACTTGATTCCAGGGGAGTTGAACTTGATGATAGCTGGAAAACCGTCAGCATCATCATTGATCCCCTGGGGATGGATGACAGTTTTGTGTGGCGTGAGGGCGGACCGGGGAAATACAGTGAACTGGTCGGTGAATACCTGGCCCCTCCCCAGTGGATGGTGAGGTATGTGACATTTGAGGGCGACATCGCGGACAGGGCTGAAGAATACCGGCTGTATTATGACGGGGAGGGGAATCCGTTCCGTTATGTGCACAGGCTCCCGGAAAATGCGGTTGGCGCGGTTATTGAAGAAGACGAAGCCCGGAAAATGGCTGATGAGACCGTGACCGATCTTTACGGCCTGTCCCCGGACGGATTGGGATTTGTCTCCTCTGAACCGATCAAGAGGGATAACCGCCGCGACTGGAGGTTTGTCTATTCCGACAGCGCTCATTACAACCTGGATAAGGGCGAGGCCCGGATTGAAGTGACCATCTCGGGTGATAAGGTTACCGACAGCAGGAGGTTTGTTTTTGTTCCTGAAGAGTGGAGCCGGAACGAAAGGAACCGGCAGACCATCGGAGACATTCTGCGGTATGGAAGTTTAGGCATCCTGATCCTGACCTGCTTTGCCGGGGTTATCTGGGGCATTATTTCCTGGAGCAGAAGGAAGTTTTCGGTCCGCGCCTTTGTATTCGGAGCCGGAGCACTTTTTGTGCTGAACGCCCTTGGGTTGTTTAACAGCTGGTACCAGGCACTGTCCGGTTTCAGCACCGCCCAGCCCTTCCTGAACCAGGTCCTGATTGTTTTGATGGGAGGTCTTCTGGTTTCGGTATTCCTGTCCGGCGCGGTTGGATTGCTTCTGGGACTCTCCCATTACCTGGCCGGGGCCAGCACGCCGGGCAGGGGAATTCACCTCAAGGGAATAGCCCTTGGATTCGCGGCGGCGGGCCTGGCCACCCTGGCCGGGCTGGTTCAACCGGATCTTGAACCCTTCTGGCCGGACGCGGGGCCGTTAAACGAACTGGCCCCCTTGTTGTCATACGCTGTCTCGCCCGTTATGAGCCTGATAATGTATTGCACCCTGTTTCTTTTCCTGTTTTCGGCGGTTTCCTGCCTGACCGGGGGATGGACCCGCCGGAAGGGATTATTCAGCGTCATGCTCTTTGCCGCGGGATTTCTTATCTCAGGTTCGCAGGGTTATTCCGGCACAACTGCCTGGATTGTATCCGGCTTACTGGTGGGCCTGGTATTTGTGCTGGCTTATGTTTTCCTGGTCAGGTCCAGCCTGGCTGTGATCCCTTCCGCGGTCGGCTGCCTGCTTCTCCTGGGCCTGGCAAAGGAAGCTGTCATGAATCCCGGATTCCTTTCCGCGGCAGGCTTTGTGCTGGCCGCACTTGTCGTTTCGGCCGTTGTTTTTCTCTGGGGCGGGAAAGGATTCGCGGCAGGCCGGACCAGGGAATAAATCCGCGATGGGAAATGCGTGCTCTATAAAGGTTTTTTTCTGCCTTAAAGGGGGGTGCAGCGCCGCTAAATTGGGGAGGAGGGTAAGAGGCGCTGCACTTTCGGGATAAAATGATCTTTCGCAGATCATTTCTATTTAGCGATTTTCTATCGCTGTTTACTTAGACTGTTTTTATCCTTCAGGGTTCAGTTTTTTTAGAAATTTTTTAGGGAAATGAAGAAAAAAACAGTAAAAGGGAGTCGAGCCTGAAAACTGAGGTGATTACATTCCTGATTCGACTGCTCCCCTGAAGGTTTTTGCAGAAGCATGTTTAATAAGACCGGGTGTGAGAGCTGGTTCACAATTTAAGGATTACGGTTGACGCCCGGCTGCTGAAGGCCGACAATAGACCTTGTGCTTTTTGAGGTGTAGGCTGGAAGCCTACGGTATGTACTGCGGACATCTTGTCTGTAGTTGCTCTTTACTCCTGAGCTTGAAGCTCAGGGGACAAGCTATAGGCTGGAAGCCTACAGTACGCTGGTAGCCTACAGTACGCTGGAAGCCTACAGTACAGTAGAAGCCTACAGTACGGTAGACCTTGAACTTTTAACTGATAGGTCATTGTGTGAAATTTGATTTAGACAGGCATGGAGAACGTGATGAAAAAATGCTTTTTAGGGAGATTATCCCTGCTGATAATGGTCCTGTTTCTTTTAGTAAATCCTGTTTTCAGCGGAGACAAGATTACCGCTTTGATTATTGATGGGCAGAACAACCATGACTGGAAGCTCACTACCCCTTATCTCCAGGCAATTCTTGAAAACAGCGGTATCTTTGATGTGCATGTAGTTACTACTCCTGCCGCAGGGGAAGACCTTTCCGGATTCCGGCCGGATTTCAGTAAATATGATGTGCTTGTCATGAACTACAATGGAGACTCCTGGCCCTCCGCAACCATGAGTGATTTTGAACAATATGTCACCGATGGCGGAGGCCTGGTCATTTATCACGCCGCTGATAATTCATTTCCCCAATGGAAGGAATTTAACAGGATGATCGGCCTGGGCGGCTGGGGTGACAGGAATGAAAAAGACGGTCCTTACCTGCGATGGGAAAACGGCGAGGCAGTTCGGGACAACAGTCCGGGCCGGGCCGGAAGCCATGGGAAGAGGCATGAATATGTTGTTGATCACCGTATGCCTGAGCATCCTGTGCTCAAGGGCTTGAATCCCAGCTGGAAGCATACCCTGGATGAGCTCTATGACAGCCTCAGGGGGCCTGCCGAAAACCTGACCCTCCTGGCAACTTCCTATTCTGATCCTGACACCGGCGGAACCGGGAAACATGAGCCGATACTTTTCACTGTGAAATACGGCAAAGGCCGGGTGTTCCACACCGTTCTCGGGCATGATGATGTTTCCTGTTCGGGTGTGGGATTCATGACAACCTTTGCCAGGGGAACAGAATGGGCGGCTACCGGCAAGGTGACAATTCCAGTGCCGTCTGATTTCCCGGATGAAACGAAGGCCACAAGCCGGAATCCGTTGGCCGACAGGTAGATTGTTATGGAAAAACTGCCTTCATTGAAGATTGGAGCTCCGAGTGTCAGGGGTATTGTAGGCGAATCATTTACCCCCCAGCTGGCCGCTGAATTTGCCGCCGCTTTCGGATCTTACTGCGGCCCCAACGAAGTTGTAGTGGGGACTGATACCCGTACTTCCCGGACCATGATCACCCATGCCGTAGTCTCCGGACTGCTGAGTGTGGGATGTACCCCGGTTGAAGCTGGAATTGTTCCTTCTCCGGCCCTTCAACACAGTATCAGGAACGGCAGCGCCGCGGGAGGCATCTGCATAACTGCCAGTCATAATCCTGTTCAGTGGAACGCCCTGAAATTTTTCAATTCTGAAGGAATCTCCCTGAGTCCCAACCAGTTTGCTGAATTGACCGGTCTCTATCACCAGGGTGTTTATGCCCGGGTGCCTTCATCCTCTATCAAGAGGCTGAAAAAGGATGACTCCGTAGTTTCCAGGCATTCCCGGATGGTCATCGAAGCCGTTAAATCCGGGTTGATAAAAAACCGGGAATTCTCTGTCGCCGTTGACTGCTGTAACGGGGCCGCCAGCACTGCCGCTCCGGCTTTCCTGAGAGAACTGGGCTGCCAGGTCCATGAATTCAATTGCAGCCTCGATGATCCTTTCCCGCGCAATCCGGAACCGGTTAAGCCGAATATTGAAGAATTCTGTTCGTTTGTAAGGGAATCTGAGGCTGAAATCGGCTTTGCCCTTGACGCTGACGCCGACAGGCTGGCCCTGGTGGACGGTGAGGGGAATGCCCTGGGAGAAGACTATACGCTGGCCCTGGTCGCGGATTACTACCTGGAATCAAATGTTTCACCAATTGTGGTTAATGTGTCCACGAGCCAGGTCATGGAAGACGTGGCCGCCCGGTTTGGAGCCGAAGTCTTCCGTACTAAAGTGGGGGAGACCCATGTGGTCGAGAGGATATTCCAGACAGGCGCCAGGATAGGAGGGGAAGGTAATGGGGGGGTCATAATACCCGAACTCAATCCCTGCCGGGACAGTTTTGTGGGAATGGGATATATCCTGGAAGCCATGGCTGAACGGAATCTTTCCATCGCCGAAATGAAGGCGCGGCTGCCGTCTTACGAGATGATCAAATCTGTTGTGCCATGCAGGCCCCGGGACATTGTTCATTTCAAGTCCCTGTTGAGACATTTATATAAAGATTACAGGCTGGAAGAGCTTGACGGGTTGAAGATTTTCAAGGGCAGCGGCTGGGTGCACATAAGGGGATCCCAGACCGAGACCGTGGTCAGGGTTATTGTCGAAGCGCGTGAGCTGAAAGAGGCGGAAGCCCTGTTGGCAGAGATCATTGACTACCTGCGCCCCTTGCTGCGCTGATAAAATCAATCCCTGGATTTTTCGGGATAAATTGTTTCCCCCGAAATTCTTATGAGAGAAAATGAGCCGATGAAATTCAGTATAGCTGTCATTATATGCCTGGCTTCAGTTGTTTTTTTGTCGTTCTGTTCAGCCGGGCCGGTATGCCGGTCCACTGAACAGGCGTACATGATCGGGGACCGGGAGATTCGAGTCATTGAGCATACTTGCGGGGATTCGGCCATCACAGTTTTCAACATGCACGATGACGAGAATACTGCGGTGGAAGCGGCCCTGGAGGTTATAAGAGAAAAGGGCGGGAGGCTTATTGAGCTGCAGCATACCGGGGAGCGGCTGATTTCATTCAGGATGGGAGAGGCTGAATACCAGGTCGATCCCAACAGGATTTTTACCGACCTGGGAGCCCGGAAAACACTGGAGAAATACAGTTCCTTTTCCCGGCCTGCTTTTGATGAGGTCAGATCATTTGCCAGGAAGCTTCTCGAGGATTATGGGCTGGATGATACCGACCT
>CAXXEX010000025.1:0-66971 GCA_963666915.2 Acidobacteriota bacterium | reverse complement strand
GGAAGTGTCTCCAGGACAAGCTTTTCCTCTTTTCCAATCTGGGCAAGGCTGACGTCCGCGTCAAGGCTCAGGCGTATCACAGGCTCTTCGGAACTGCCTGAAGCAATGGTCTGCAGGGTAGTACGGGTGCCCCTGAATCTCATTTCCAGGGTTTCCATTGACCGGGAAGGCGCCTCGGCCTCACCTACCCTGAATCCCAGTGAAATCATGCGGCTGAGTCCATGCTCCCGCTCATTCCGCAATGTAATCTCAGAGTCCTCCGAACGGGAAACCAAACAAGTATTCTTTTTTCAGAAGGCCAGGCTCCTCATCTTCCCTGAAGACCTCCAGGCTGCCGGCTCTGCCGATGAAAAGCATTTCCACCCCTTCCTGAACCGGAACCAGTCCGCCCCCCGGACTAACCAAGACTTCTTCAATACCGATCAAATCGCCAAACGGCTTCACGTAACCGTTGTAATAGGGGGAGGAACGATAACACTTCGTAACGGTCGCCTTTTTCCCGAGGTCTTTGCTCCGCTTTTAGTACTTTAAACACCCAATCTGTCTCCTGTCATACGTTTTAGGCCGGTTCTTCCCTGTCAGAAGCATCCTCCGCCTTACCTGAAAACCCACCCGGCATTTATACCCCGGAAATAACTGTAATTATTTTTCTTTCACCCTGGCAGCATCCGCCGCTCTAGGCAGTCTCTATCCTGTCCAGCTCTTCGAGCCCCAGTTCCTTTACTGACAGTTCTCTCATCCTGAATTTCTGGATCTTCCCTGAAATCGTCATCGGAAAACTGTCAGTGAATTTCACATACCTGGGAATCTTGTAATGGGCGATTCTCCCGTGGCACATTCTTTTAATGCTGATACTTTCCTCGTCATATCCCTCGGCAAGTTTAACCCAGATCATCAGCTCCTCACCATATTTCTTATCCGGAACTCCAATTATATAGGCGTCCAGCAATTTCCGGCTGCTGGTGAAAGAACTCCTCAATCTCGCGGGGGTATATGTTTTCTCCGCCCCTGATCACTACATCACGGGTTCTCCCCACGATCCGCAGATAGTCTTCTTCATCCATAATACCCAGATCACCGGTGTGGTTCCATCCATTTTCGTCCAAGGTCTGGCTGGTCGCGCTGGGATTGTTATAGTAGGCCCTTCATCACCATGTAGCCCCTGGCGCATATCTCCCCGGTCTCGCCCCTTAAAACCGGCCTGTTGCTGGCCGGATCGACAATCTTTATTTCGCAGTGGGGAAAAGGCCGACCCACAGTGGACACCCTTCTTTCCAGGGGATCATCAGTGGTTGTCATAGTCACTCCGGGAGAAGTCTCTGTCTGCCCGTAAACGATTACGATCTCATTCATGTGCATGCGCTTGCTGACCTCTTTCATTACCTCAACCGGACATGGGGATCCAGCCATGATTCCAGTGCGAAGGGAGGTCAGATCATAGCTGCCGAAGTCATCATGGGACAGCTCAGCGATAAACATGGTGGGCACCCCGTGCAGGGCGGTGCACTTTTCCTTTTGAACAGCCTCCAGCACTGCCTTGGCATTAAAAGACGGAGACGGCAGGACCATGGCTGAACCATGGGTTATGCAGGCAATGTTCGCCAGGACCATTCCGAAACAGTGGAAAAAGGGCACCGGGATGCAGAGACGGTCCTTTTCAGAGAATTTCATCCCTTCTCCGATGATATAGCCATTGTTAAGCAATCCGTGATGGGTCAGGATCACCCCTTTGGGAAAACCTGTAGTCCCGCTGGTATACTGGATATTGATGGGATCATCAAAATCCAGTGATGATTCAGCCTCCTTCAGTTCATCCTCGCTTATAAGTTCAGCTTTATCAAAAAAATCATGCCAGTTGAATACCGCCTCATATTCCTTATCACCCATGAAAACCACATTTTTCAAAAAAGGAAAACGCTCACTGCTTATTTTCCCTTTTGAACATTCGGCTGCTTCAGGGCAAACCTCCTGAAACATGCTCATGTAATCGGAAGTCTTAAACCTGTCCTGCACAAAAAGCGTATGGATCTCTGACTGCTTCATGGCGTATTCAAATTCGTGGGTCCGGTAAGCGGGATTGATGTTGACCATGATGGCCCCCATCTTGGCTGTCGCGAACTGGATGAGGATCCATTCCGCGTAATTCATGGCCCAGATCCCCACCCGGTCACCTTTGCGAACCCCCAAACCCATAAGCGCGCGGGCGGCAAGGTCGGTTTTTTCCAGGAATTCCCGGTAGCTCCACCGCACATCCTGGTGCACTGAAACCACGGCATCATTATCCGGATATTTCGCGACAATATTGTTAAGCATCTCCCCCAGGGTCAAACCGATTAGCGGCACATCTGAACATCCAACTGCGTAACTTAATTTGTTCATACTTTATCTGCTTCTATATTCTTGAATTATTGTAATTACCGTATATCAACCTTGATGATTCACAAGAAGGCGGCGCGCCCGCGAGCAAGGCCTCTATTTTACTAGAAAGATCCCGTGCCTGCGGAAGTCCCCTCCCAGGTCAATGGCATGCCCTGAATTTTACGATAAGGCAAAAAAACCAATCATACGGTTTGGCCTCTCTCCCCCACCTTTGCCTGATAAGGTAAAATACGCGGAATATGAAAAAAATCAGCGCAGTATTATTTGATCTGGACGGAACCCTGATCGACACTGAACCGATGCTTATAGACGCCATCAAGACCCTCATTGAAAACAAGGGCGGCACCATATCCCGCGACCAGGCCCAGTCACTGGTGCTGGGTCGCAGCGCCAGGGATATCTACAGCGAAATCCACCTTTCCTTTCCCGGATTCTTCGCTTCTGACCAGGAGATTGAATCAGGAATTGAAGAGATTTACATAGAATACTGCCGGGATAATGACATTCTGATTCCCAGCTCTGTGGAACTGCTTAAAAAACTTGCCCGGATATTTCCCACAGCCATTGTATCCGGATCTCACACCCGAACGGTCCGGGAAGCCGCCTCATATATGGGAGTGCAGGATCTTCTATCCCTCTGCCTGGGCGCGGATGATTATCCCAAGGGAAAGCCGGACCCGGGATGCTTTCTGAAAGCAGCCTCAATTCTTAATGTCCCGCCGGAAGAATGCCTGGTATTTGAAGATTCTGAAGCCGGTGTTTCCGCCGCCAGGAACGCGGGAATGCACTGTGTAGGCTTGAAGAGGCCCGGAGCTCCTCCGCAGGACCTTTCCCTGGCCGATGAGATTTATACGGACCTCGCTGATTTCAACCTTCCCTGCCTGGAAGACTGATAAAAATTTCCCCGTGTAAAGAAAGCGCCCGGATTCTCCTAAGATTAACCAGGCGCTTTCTCTTCATTTCAAGTATTCAAAAAACCTGATTCTACTTCCGGTTCTTTACCAGGAAAGCATCAAGCTCAGCCTTCAGGGCTGCTGATCCGGGCTCATCCAGATCATAAGTCACCCTGACCAGCGGTTTGTTTGATTCAATCATTCCAGCCAGGTCAAAGGGAGTTCCAACCAGGACAACGTCACAAGGCACTGCATTAATTGTGTCCTGCAGTTCCCGGACCTGTTCATCACCATAACCCATGGCGGGGAGAACTTCACTTACCTGTCCGAATTTGTTGAAAGTTTCCTTAATTGAACCCACCGCGTAAGGCCTGGGATCAATGATCTCGGCGGCACCAAATTTCTTGGCCGCCACGTGGCCGGCTCCATAAGCCATTTCCCCGTGAGTCAAGGTGGGACCGTCTTCGACGACCAGCACTTTTTTGCCCTTGACCTGGGAAGGATCAGCGACTGAAACAACGGAATCAGCTTCAATAATCCTGGCTGAAGGATTAACCTCGGTGGTGGTTTTTCTGACGGCGGCGATATTGGCTGGTTCCGCGGTTCCCGTTTTGGGAATAACTACCACATCAGCCACTCTGAGGTTGGTCTCTCCCGGATAATACCCGACCTCATGACCGGGACGGTGAGGATCCACAAGAACGATTTGCAGATCTGATTTGTAGAAGGGAGTGTCGTTATTTCCGCCATCCCACAAAATAATATCAGCTTCCTTTTCAGCTGAACGAAGGATCTCTTCGTAATCAACTCCGGCATAGATCACGTTACCCATGCGGATATGGCCTTCATACTCTTCCCGTTCTTCAATAGTGCATTTGTGCTTATCCAGATCGGAAAGCTCGGCAAAACGCTGACATTTCTGGGCACTCAAATCACCGTAAGGCATGGGATGGCGAATGGCCACGACCTTTTTCCCCGCGGCCTGGAGGATTTCAGTGACCCGGCGGGAGGTCTGGCTTTTGCCGCAGCCTGTGCGGACAGCACAGACTGACAGAACCGGCTTGGTGGAAGCAATTTCGGTCCCGGCGGTTCCCAGCATGCAGAAATTTGCGCCGCAGGAATTGACCAGGGCGGCTTTGTGCATCACGTCAAGATGATTGACATCACTATAGGAAAAAACCACATCCTCTACCTCAAGGCTCTTTATCAGGCGGGGAAGCTCGGATTCATCAAAAATCGGGATGCCTTCAGGATACAGTTCCCCTGAAAGATCAGGAGGATAAGTCCTGCCGGCGATCCCGGGAATCTGGTAGGCGGTAAAAGCTACTACCCTGACGTCAGAATTCTTTCTGAAATAAGTATTGAAATTGTGGAAATCACGACCAGCTGCGCCCATAATCAGGACGTTTTTAACCTTTGACATAAATTAACCCTCTTTCCTTCTGAAAATAAAAACCCCTCCGACCAGTGCACCCCTTCGGGATCACACCCTGTGTTCAGCGTATATATTTATAATCACAAAACCAAATTCACTAAAAAAATCTGAAGCGGGGACTAAACAACTGCTTTTCAACAATCTTCCCGTCCCCGCCATTTCAGCGAATCACAAAAAGTCACTTAAAATTATCAGCTCGTCACGAATTTCCCAGGAGCCCGGGGCTAACCTATTTCCGGCAGGCTGGCGGCAACCACTGCCTGTCCGTGACGTTTCATTTTTTCATCGGGGGCGGCGAACTTCACAGTGTCGACCAGTTCAGGGAATTCCACTTCCAGAACTTTCCGGGCCTGGTCAAGAATGATGTCTCCGCCGGGTCCGCTCATGACCCGGCCCAGCACCAGCACGTTCCGCAGTTCATAGCGGTCGTTGTACTGAGCAAGGTTATAGCCGAAATAGGTCCCGATAGTTTCATATATCCTGCGGGCTCTCTCGTCACCCTCGTCCATCAGCTTCTGGACCCCAACCAGCCTTTCGGCAAAAGGCATGTCCTCGGGAAATTCAATCCCCGCTATCGGAGCCAGCCTGGCAATGGCCTGCTGTGAAAAATAATTGGCGCCGATCCCGTAATCACCGGACCATTCGTCCTGGGGTGGATTCTCGGTCCTGTAGTCAACCGGAACAAACGCCAGCTCATCCAGCCAGTCGGTAATGTTTCCATCGGGATTGACATATCCGGCAGCGCAGCTGGTCCCCATGGCAACGCCCAGCAAAGCACCATCTTCCAGGGCCATGGCTCCGGCCAGGGCGGTAACTTCACCATCGTTAACCACGATAAAGGGAACGTTGTCCCATTCTTCCTGGAGCCTGTAGAAAATCCGTTCCACATATTTCTTGAAATCTTCAGGACTCACTCCCCTGAAGAGAGAGGCAACCCTGACTTCGTTGTTCACATAAACACCGGCCGCGCTTCCGCCAATGCAATCCACTCTCGGCATCTTGGCAGCAGCCCGTTTCAGGGAATCGTTTATCCCCTGGAAATGGAATTCAGGGTCCTTCTCGAAATACGGGTCCCAAACAACTTCCTCGGTATGAACTACTTCACCATCAATCACCGCGGCGCATTTCCGGTCGCTGCCGCCCAGGTCAAACCCTATACGGCATCCGTCCTGGTGTCCGCCCAGGGCCTCAGCTTTCTCTATTTCAACCAGTTCACCGGCATCTTCACAGTATTCAACACTGAAAGGCTTTCCGTAAATCTTCTCTCCCATGAATTCATAATCAAAAGCTCTTTCGCCTCCGGGAGCATAAGTCTTCTTCAGGTATTCGGCTATGCCGGGAACTCCGGCCACCCTGACCTTGTATCCGCCCTTCTGCCAGAGGAGGTATTTCAGGAGCCTTTCAGCAAAACGGTTATTGAGTTCTACAAACTCGCCTTCATGAGGGAAGACTTCACTCTCCGCAACAGATCTTGAGTCCTCACTCCTCTCTAACGCGATTGTCAGTTTCTGAGGATTGCCGTTCTCCTTCAGCTTTTCGTTAAAAGCCCTGTTCCATAACGCGGCAGGAACAAATCCCGGATCCAGGACAGGTTTGATTTTCAGTGACACATTAATCAAGTTACTCATAGCTCTCTCCAATTATAAACCTTTGATTACAAAATAATAACGCATTTTTCTCATCTATATTTATCGAATAATTATACCTTCCTGGATTCCCCCATGTGGAGGTCTATCAGAAAGGGTAAATTCCTTAAATCCGAAAAGATTTCCCGGCAGCCCAGATCTGTCAAAACATCACCCAGTCCAGGCCCGCAGTGAGTGGCCCCGGTAAATCCCAGGACCTTCATACCCGCGCGAACGGCGGCCTTAACCCCATTAACGCTGTCTTCCACTACCAGGCAGCTGGATGGCTCATATCCCATTTCCCCGGCCGCCATGAGGAAAAGGTCCGGGGCGGGTTTGCTCTGCCTGACCATGGATCCGCTGAAGCACCTCCCTTCAAGCAACCCGGCCAGTCCGGATATTTCTAGGGTGTGTTCAAGCCGGGTTGAAGTGGCAGCTGAGGCTACACAACTCTGGCAGGGAAGAGAAGCCAAAACCTCACCCGCGCCTTCAATAGGCTGGAGCTCATCCTCCAGGGCCCGGGACACCTGGCTCCTGACCAGGTCCCCAAAACCAGGTGCCAGTTCCACGCCCCACTCATCAGCGATGCTGCCCCATATAAAATCTTCATCAGTGCGGCCCAGGGCCCTTTCCAGATATTCGTCCATGGAAATGAGGCATCCGGCCTGGTGGAGAGCCTCCAATTCCACCCTGGAACTGATAACTTCACTGTCGACAAGAACCCCGTCACAATCAAAAATCACAAGGACATTTTTATCGTATCTATCAATATCAGCCATAAACAATAGCTTCCGGGTCAGGACGAGGTGAAATTCAATGCCTGGTTACTGAACTACCTCGATCAATTATCAGTATTCACCTGAGAAGTTTGTCGGTCCTGGATTCAGGGCCGGATAATCTGGTGAATAATCATACCAGACCTTTATCCTGTTTGGCTTCCCTGGCAGGTCATGCCCTTACCAAAACCGTTGAAAAAACTTCAAATAACCTAATGATTTCACTTGATTAAATCATCAAAAATGTAGTATTCCTTATCGCTTGCCCGAGTAAGACAACAACAATTAATTCATTGCAGCAGCTGGTAGAACAACCCTGCCGGGAACATTATTATGGGAAACACAAATTTGATAGTTCTTGCGTTCGGCGGAAACGCGATCATCCGCCAGGGACAATACGGAGACATACACACCCAGTTTGCCAACACCAGGGAAGTTCTCGAGGGAATCGTGGAGCCGGTTAAGAATGGCGCCGGACTGATCATCGTACATGGCAATGGGCCGCAGGTCGGACATGAAATGATAAGGTCCCAGACGGCCCACCCTGAAGCACCCGAGCTTCCCCTGGGGGTGCTTGTGGCTGATACCGAGGGCGGGATGGGCTACATGATCCAGCAGTGCCTCCAGAACGTGCTCTGGAAAAATAACCTTAAAAAGCCGGTTGTAACGATCCTCACCCAGGTAGTCGTGGACAGGAATGATCCAAAACTGCAGAACCCGACCAAGCCTGTCGGGCGTTTCTTTACTGAAGAAGAAGCCATACAGATATCCCGGGAAAAAGGCTGGAAAATGAAAGAGGATTCCGGAAGGGGCTGGAGAATGGTAGTACCTTCGCCGGAGCCGGTTAAAATCATTGAGCGGAAAACGATTTCCAGGCTGGTTGAGGACGGGGTTATTGTAATTGCCGGGGGAGGAGGAGGCATCCCGATCATTGTTGAAGATAACGGTGATTTCGAAGGACAGGATGTAGTCATTGACAAGGACCTGACAGCTGCCCTGATTGGCAACTCCTGCAATGCCGACACATTGATTGTGGCGACAGACATCAATAAGGTTTCCCTGAATTTCAACACTCCTGATCAAAAGGAACTGGACCGTATAAGCATTGCTGAAGCCGAAAGATACCTGGAGGAAGGGCATTTTGCCGAAGGCTCAATGGGACCGAAGATCAAGGCTTCAATAAAATTCCTGAAAAATGGCGGGAAAAATGTGGTTATCTGCTCTCCGGGCCAGATAACCCAGGCGCTGGAAGGAAAAGCCGGCACCGTAATTCATGTTTGAAATTGAGTTTTTCCAGGCTTGATTATCAAGTCCACTCTAACAATACGACGCAAAAAGATCGGAGGGAGATAGCCCCCCCCCCGATCCCTTCAAATCAATTACTCTTCTCCGCCCATCAGTTTTACTATCAGGGCTTTCTCAGCGTGAAGCCTGTTTTCAGCTTCGTCGAATATGGCTGAATTCGAAGAATAGGCGGCGTCCCTGGTTATTTCTTCACCATAATGAGCCGGCAGGCAGTGCAGTACTATGGCGTCTTCCTTTGCCAACTTGAGCAGGTCCATATTTATCTGGTAATCCTTGAACGCGGCCAGCCGGGCCTGCTGTTCAGCCTCCTGCCCCATGCTAGTCCATACATCGGTGTATAGAACATCAGCTCCGGCCGCTCCCTCTTCCAGATTGTTGGTAACCGTCAGGCTTCCTCCGGAAACGACAGCTTCTTTTTCAGCCCACTCGCGGACGTCACTTGTGATTTCATATCCCCTGGGAGAAGCCACCCAGATATCCATGCCCAGCCTTACTCCCCCAAATACCAGGGAATTGGCCACATTGTTCCCTTCCCCAACGAAGGTCAGCTTGGTTCCCTTAAAAGGCTTTCCTCTTTCGGCAACCGTCTGCAGATCAGCCAGGGCCTGGCAGGGATGAGTAAAATCACTCAGTCCGTTGATGACCGGAATACCGGCATACTTGCCAAGATCCACAACGATATCGTGCCCGAATACCCGGGCCATGATTATGTTCACCTGCTGGCCGAGGACTCTGGCAATGTCTTCAGTGGTCTCCCTTTTCCCCAGTCCTATATCAGAAGGCCCAAGATACAGGGCGGTTCCGCCCAGCTGGTACATGCCGGTTTCAAATGAGACCCTGGTACGCAGGGAAGGCTTCTGGAATATCATAGCCATAACCTTGCCCTTCAGGGGCCGGTAATCCTCTCCTCTTTTCAGTCGAGATTTCACCTCTGCGGCAAAATCGAGAAGTTCCAGGATCTCTTCCCTGCTAAAATCTTTTAACGTTAAACAATTCCGACCTTTAAACGTCATGCGAATTCTCCCTTATTGATTATTTTCCAGCCAGCCAAGGGTTCGGCTTATGCGCTGGAAAGCATCGTCAATCTGCTCATCACTGATTACCAGCGGAGGCGCGAATCTGACAGTCACATCATGGGTATCCTTGGCCAGGACACCCTCTTTCTGCATCTGCTTGCAGAATTTCTTGGCTATCGGTTCGTAAAACTCGATTGCGATCAACAGGCCTTTACCCCGTACTTCCCTGATCGCGGGATGGTCCAGGGCTTTCAGTTTTTCCATCAGCCTGGCTCCTTTTTCCGCGGCCTTTTCGGGAAGCTTTTCGTTCACTATTACATCGAGGGCCGCAATACCTATAACACTGGCCAGTGGATTGCCTCCGTATGTGCTTCCGTGGGACCCGGCAGTAAAAACTTCCATTATGTGGTTATCGCAGGCTATGGCTGAAATCGGATAAACTCCGCCGGAAAGGGCTTTTCCCATAATCACTATGTCAGGCCTTACCCCGGAGTGCTGGAAGCAGAATAACGCGCCGGTGCGGCCGAGCCCGGTCTGGATTTCATCAGCACAGAAAAGAACGTTGTTCCTGGTGCAGATTTCCCTGACCTTTACCAGGTAATCATCATCCGGAACCTTTACACCGGCTTCTCCCTGGATTGGTTCAACCAGGAATCCGCAGGTGTTTTCGTTGATGGCGGCTTCCAGTGCTTCAGCGTCATTATATTCCACGATCTTGAATCCCGGGGTTACCGGCCCGTAACCCTCGGTCGCACCCGGGTCGGTTGAAAACCCTACGATCGTCGTAGTCCTTCCATGGAAATTCTCGGTGCATACAATTATCTCCGCCTGGTCCTTGGCAATACCTTTTTTCTGGTAGCCCCAGCGGCGCATCGCTTTAATCGCGGTCTCCACCCCTTCGGCTCCGGAATTCATGGGCAAGGCCTTTTCAAATCCGGTCAGCTCACAAATTTTTTCGAGGAAATCCCCCATGATGTTGTTATGGAAAGCTCTTGAAGTCAGGCAGAGTATATCCATTTGAGCCTTGGCAGCGGCAATGATTGCCGGATGGCAATGCCCTTGGTTTACAGCGGAATAGGCACTCAGCATATCGTAATACCGGTCACCTTCCACGTCCCATACAAACACTCCTTCACCCCGCTCCAGGACAACTGGCAAGGGAGCATAATTTCCCGCTCCGAACCTGAAATCCTTTTCGATATATTCCCGAGTCTTGACACCCTTTTCTACTGGCATAATTCTAATTTCCTCCTGAAAAAATTTTCTGGCAAATCCAGCTTTCAAGGCATTTTAGCCGGAATGATCCCCCCGTGGCAAGCCTGGTATATATATGCAATATTTATGTCAAATCCGGGCCCGGTTCAATTGCTCACCGACATTTGAAAAGGACTAAATAATTCAGCTCTCCTGTTCAACAATAATCAGCTTTTCGGTGTCGAATCCCACGTCCTCGGCTTTTTGCTTCAACTCATTGAACACATCGTCATCCATAACCGGGGTGCGGGAAAGAATCCAGAGATAAGAAGGGTCAGGACCAGATACCAGGGCGTAGCTGTAATCGTCCTTGTCCAGCTCATGGATTATGTAGTCCGCGTAAAAAGGTCCAAAAAAGGAAACCTTAAGCCATCCGGTATTCTCATCATTTTTGAATTTAGCCTTGCCTTCAGCACGCTTCCATTCATCCTTGGCCGGGTTATACCCCTTGTTGACAACTCTGATCTTCCCGTCTTTCTTCAAGGAGTATTCAGCTGTCACCCTGATCAGGCCCCTTTCAAAAGAATGGTCCATCCGCGCGATTTCATACCAGGTGCCGAGATACCGGGATATATCAAAGTCCTTAACCGCGACAAAACGGGGATCAACCTCTCCTGAACACCCTGTCAGTCCCGCCAACATTAGAATTGACATAAAAAATCTCTTCAAAATCCAGCCTCCCTTCCCCTGCGAAAAAATTCCTCACTTCTTCCTTTTCAGGATCAGCACCATATCCTGATCCTTGGGAGAAACAGCCCGCAAAACGTTGTCCTCTCTTGAAATCTCAGCATCCGAAAAAACATTTTCAACCGGATCAAACCATTGTCCATCATATCGGCTTTTTAACAAGTTTAAAATCTTCACCTCACCTTTTTTCGGAAGGTATGCCATGATGGTTCCGTTCTCGGGATTCCGGGCTATCGAAATGAAGTGGTTGTAAACTTCATTTCCCGGCTGTTCAGCCAGGAGTTCCCCGGCCGGCCTGAACTTCCACCATTCAAACGAACGGATAAACTCCGCCAGGTATCCGACCTGGCTGGACCCCGGGTAACTTAGAGCCTCTCCCCAGGCAGGATATCCGTCAGGCATAGAATGGTTCAGGATCGACTCCCCTTCACGCAGCCAGGGCCATATGCTGTTATGTCCATAGGTCAAACCTGAAACAGGGGTCGCGAACAATGACCAGTAGCTGGCATTCCTCACATCCTCGGAGGTGATCTGGTGGCGGATCATTTCATAGTTGGGCTCCAGGTTCATGATCGGTCGGGCCGGAAGCTTGTCCCACATAGCCGACATGGGCCCCTTGTTGATCCAGTCAACTGTTCCCCTGGTATTGGAATGGCTTGACTGGTACCCCACTATATCCAGCCAGGCTTCATCCTTATATACCTCGCCTATCCAGGAATGCCCATGGGGGTGCTGGGCCGCCAATCCGGGAGGATCTCCTTCGAAGACTCTTCTCCCAATATTCTTCCAGCGCTGTTCGAATTCCCCTGTATAAGCGCCGTCTCCCCCCAGGATCCATACGACATGATTTCCCCCGTATCGGGCCATGGTGTATTGGGCAAGTATTACAGCTTCATCTTCAGGAAGATAATACCCGGGGCTCAACTCTCTCCCCTGCCCTCTCGGGAGTGCCCACAGCAGGACCGGGGCTGCCACCAGGCCCATCTCATTCACCCTGTCCACCCTGGCATCAAGGCTCTGGAAAAAGGAAGGATTGATCCTGATCCGGCCGCATCCCGTAAAGGCGGCCTCCCCGTTGCGGTCCCTTTCCAGGGCCCTCCACTGGGTCGTCACAAACTGGATAACATTAAATCCCTTGGATTGTCGGTCACGGAGATAAACATCCCACTCTTCATCCGTTGATTTCATGGCTCCATTCCAGGCGGTGTCCGCCAGCCAGAAAAATGGTGTCCCGTCAGCGTGAACAAGATGGTAATTTCCAGGAGACCTGGTGATTACACCATTGCTGTATATGTCCAGCGGATTCTTATTGGCAGTGACAGTAAAGTTGCCTTTCTGGTTGTAAAGCCCGGAATTTTCCTTGTCAGAACAGATGCTTTTCCAGGCCCACTCCCCCTGCTCATCAGGGCAGAACCGCGCCTTCCAGTTCCTGCCCCCGTCCCAGAATCCCTTTATATTCAGTACTCTCCCGGAAGGCGAAGTAAACTCGACATCAAAAGATTTCAGGTCATAAACCGGATTCTCATATTCCCTGGAACTCTGGAATTCAATTTCGTATTTATCCCAAACAGGAACCTCTCCAGCAATCGCGACCGCAGCGGTTAAAACCAAAACCAATAAAAAGCTTAAAACACCTCTGTCCATACCCCCTCCTGACTTTAACCATAATTCCCGAAGCTTCTCCATCTCAATGACCCAGTTCTATCACAGGAACTTTACCGGAAACAAATGTTTTCCGTCCGATAGTTTCCCCGGGGATATAAGAACAGCCGCGGGCTGGGTGCTATTAATGATTGCGCCTGCTTAAATCGCAGAATACAATTGAACCGGAATTTCGAAATCATTTTCAAAAATCAGGAGGGTTACCATGGCTTGTCTCAATAAGCACCTGGGCTACAACATTTTAATTATTTGCTCGCTCTTAGTTTTAACTTCCTTTTCCGCTCTTGGAGAAGTTGATGAATATATCCCTGGAGATGCACTTAAAGCCATGAAATACAGGCTGGCCGGCCCCTATAGAGGAGGCAGGGTTACAACCGTGACCGGAATCCCCGGACAGCCTTTCACCTACTATTTCGGGGCGACCGGGGGAGGGGTCTGGAAGACTACCGATGCCGGCCAGTCATGGAACAACGTCAGTGACGGTTATCTTAAAGTCGGCTCCATTGGAGCTGTTGCTGTAGCCGAATCAGACCCAAACGTTGTTTACGTGGGAACCGGTTCAGGCTGCCCTAGAGGAAATGTTTCTCCCGGGGACGGCGTCTATAAATCAACAGATGCCGGAAAGACCTGGACCCATGCGGGCCTCAAAGACGCCGGGCAGATTTCTGAAATAAGAATACACCCCGGCAATCCTGACATTGTTTACATAGGGGTGCTGGGCAATATCTTCGGCCCCGGGGAGGAACGCGGCGTTTTCCGTTCAACCAACGGCGGCGAAAGCTGGGAAAAAGTCCTCTATGTCAATGACCAGACCGGCGTAAGCGCCCTGTCAATGGACAAAAAGAATCCCCGCGTTCTCTACGCAGCGATGTGGAGAGCTGAAAGAAAACCATGGACCCTGATTGACGGAAGTCCTGATGGCGGTTTATTCAAAACTGTTGATGGCGGAGACAACTGGGAAAAACTGGACCTTGGCCTGAGCGGCAATATAGGCCGTATGGGGGTTGATGTCTCAGGAGCTGATCCCGAAAGACTGTATGTCATCGTGGAAACCGATACCGAGACCCAGGGAGGTGTTTACAGGTCAGATGATGGAGGGGAGACCTTCGCCAAAATCAACCGCGAGCACAAGCTTAGAGGCCGGGCCTGGTACTACAACCACATAATCGCTGATCCGGTTGACGAAAATACTGTCTATATAATGAACGCTCCCTTTTTTAAATCCATCGACGGCGGCAAAACCTGGTCAACCATTGAAGTCCCCCATGGAGACAACCATGCCCTCTGGATCAATCCGGACAACAACCAGATAATGATCAATGGGAATGACGGGGGCGCCAATGTTTCCTTCAACGGAGGGGAAACCTGGTCAACCCAGTTGAACCAGCCCACTGCTGAATTTTACCGGGTGACCGTGGACAACCAGTTCCCCTACCGCCTCTACGGCGCCCAGCAGGACAACACCACTCTTTCCATCCCCAGCTGGTCTCCCGGCGGGGTGGACCCCAAGGAACACTGGTACGATGTCGGAGGAGGGGAAAGCGGACACATCGCAGTCCATCCTGAAAATCCGGATATCATATATGCCGGAAACTATATCGGCCAGATAACCCGCATGAACCGCAAGGAGGGACACACCCGTGATGTGGTGGCCTATCCCCAGATGCATGACGGAATGGCCGGACGTGACATTCGCTACCGCTTCCAGTGGAACGCGCCCATCAGGATCTCTCCGCACAATCCCGAGATCCTGTATCACGCGTCCCAGTATATTCACAGGTCAAGCGACGGCGGACAGTCCTGGGAAGTTATCAGCCCGGACCTTACCCTGGACAAGGATGAGTACCATGACATCCCCGGAGGCCCGGTCCAGCATGACCACACCGGAGTTGAGCTTTACTCGACGGTATTCGCTTTTGAAGAGTCCCCGCACAAAGCCGGGGTTTTGTGGGCCGGAAGTGATGATGGCCTGATCCACATTTCAATGGATAACGGAAAAAACTGGAAAAACATAACACCGGACCAGATGCCGGCCGAAGGAACCGTAAACTCCATAGACCTTTCAGCCCATGCCGCCGGCAGGGCCAATGTGGCAGTCTACAAATATCGGGACAACGATCCCAGCCCCTACATATTCCAAACCGATAACTACGGGGAAAGCTGGACCAGGCTGACCGACGGAAACAACGGAATCCCTGGAGACCACTTTGTCCGGGTTGTTCGTGAAGATCCGGTTAAAAAAGGCCTGCTGTACGCGGGCACTGAATTCGGTATGTTCATTTCTTTTAACAACGGGACAAAATGGCAGCCCTTCCAGCTGAACCTTCCCGTGGTTCCCGTAACCGACATGCTGGTTCACCGGAACGACCTGGTGATAGCCACCCAGGGCCGGTCTTTCTGGATTCTGGATGACCTGACACCAGTCCAGAATATCACCCCTGAAGTCCTGGAAGATCCTTCAGTGCTGTTCCAGCCGAGAAACGCATACCGCACCCAGGCCAGGGGTTTCCGGGGCGGCGCCGCACCCGAAAGCCCTCCCTATGGAGCAGTTTTCTTCTACTTCCTCAAAGAACGGCCGGAAAGCCGGGTCACCCTTGAGGTCCTGGATCCGAAAGGACAGGTGATCAGGACCTTCAGCAGCGACGATAAATCCAGGGAAAAAGTTAACGCCGAACCGGGATTGAACCGGTTTGTCTGGAATTTTTCCTACCCCGCGCCCGAGGTGGTAGAGGGAGCCGTAATGTCCCTGGCCCGGATCAGGGGGGCCGCCGCGCCTCCGGGAAAATATTCAGTAAAGCTGACCGTCGGGGAAACTGCCCAAACGCGGGAATTTGAAATTGTCCGTGATCCCCGGTGGAGCGCCACCGATTCCGACCTGCGGGACCAGTTTGCCCTGGCTTCAGATATAGGGGAAGAACTTGGCAGGGTGAACAGCGCCATCAAGCAGATCCGCAGTATCAGGGAGCAGGCTGAGTTCATCCTGGACAAAGCAAAAAACAAGGATTACGCGGACACCCTTAAAAAATCATTCGAGGTCCTGGACGAAAAAATGGCGGCTGTGGAAGAAAAGCTGATCCAGACTATGACCGAAGCCGGACAGGATCCCATCAACTATCCTCCAAAACTGGACAACCAGTTTGCCTACCTGCTTTCCATAGTAAATTACCAGGATGCCAAACCCACTTCCGGATGTTATGAACGTTTCGATGATCTCAAAAGAGAATTCCAGCCTATAAGGGAAAACCTGGACTCAATCATTGAAAACGATTTAAAGGATTTCAATAAACTCCTGGAGAAAGAAGAGGCCAACCTGATTATCCTGTAAGTTAAAAGTTGTGGAAAAGGGCGGGGAGGCTGCTTTCGCTTCCTCCCCGCTGAATGATTTGGGTTGCTGATGCCTTGATTGTGCAGCAGCAGAAGTGGTCGGAAACTTCCAGTTTTCCGCTCCCGAAGGGAGCAGTCCCGGCAAACCGCCCAGGGGGTAAAATTGGTTGCGCTGCCGCTGGTACGGCACTGGTCCCAGGATCGGAACTCCCTCAGGTCAACCGCCAATTTCCCTGATCCATTTCTCCAGTCGTCGGAAGCCTTCCTCCATGGTCACAACAGGACGATAGCCGAAATCTCTCCGGGCCGCGCTGTTGTCAAACCAATGTGATGTAGCCAGCTCTTCCGCAGTAAAACGGGTCACCGGGGGTTCTCCCAGGGAAGGAAAAATCTTATACACCACCTCGCAGGCTGCCCCGGCGGCATAGGCCAGGCCGGGAGAGACCTGACCTTTAACCGGCGGCAAGCCGGCACACTCCAGTATCCTGGCGATAAAATCCCAGATATCAATCGGCTCGTCCTGGGAAATAAAATAAGCCTTTCCGGCAAGGGCCGCTCCCGGCTCGAGCCTTTCGGCTGCTGCCAGATGGGCTTCCACCACGTTGTCTATGTAGGTGCAGTCGACCAGCTTGCCCTTCCCCCCGATTCTACGGATCCTGCCTTTTTCCCCCCGGGCCAGGATTCCGGGTATCAGGTTGGTATCCGCCGGCCCCCATATCAGGTGAGGCCGCAGGGCTACAGCCGCGAAATCTTTAGATGCCGAGGCCAGGACCTTCCGTTCAGCCAGGGCCTTGGTTCTCGGGTAGTGCGCCTTGTAATGATCAGGATAGGGAACCGACTCATCCACTCCGTCCATATCCGTCCCGTCAAAAATAACACTGGGTGAACTTGTATAGACCAGCCGCTGTATATTCCAACGACGGCAGGCTTTCAGGATATTCTCCGTCCCGGTAACATTGGCCTGATAAAAATCCTCTGCCTTACCCCAGATTCCGGCCTTGGCGGCAACGTGGAAAACCAGATCGCATCCCTGGCAGGCCCGCGTCACCGCGGACTCATCCCCCAGGTCCCCCTGGAACTGTTCCACTCCCATTTTTTCCAGCCGATCGTATTTCCGCCTGGAAAAATTCCTGACATTCTCACCCCTGGCAACCAGTTTTTCAGCTATGGCGCCGCCCAGAAAACCTCCGGCCCCGGTAACAAGTACGTTCATAACAGCATTCTAATAGTTCAGGCTGTCTCCGGGAAGGTTATTCCAGGTTTGTTAAGCCGGATATCGCTCCGCGAACAAATAAACATTACAATGGCTGAAACCAATGATTAAAATCCTCGAAGATTCCCACTGCAGTTACGCCAGTTTTGAGTTGCTCAAGGACAATCCGGAGTTCATCTGCCTGACTTCATTGAGGAACAATAATGGCCAACCGTTTGAGGCTTCAAGCCTTGGACGATCTGCCGGCATCACGGGGAGCCGTACCGCGCGTATAATGCAGGTGCATTCAGACAAAATCATTGAAATCCATTCAAGATGTGATCTCTCTCCACCTGCCCCTGAAGCAGACGGCATAATCATCATGGAACCGGGATTGTTCGGAATCGTATCGACTGCCGACTGCGTGCCCGTCGTGCTGGTAAATGCCGGGGCCCGGGCCGCGGCAATTGTCCACGCGGGGTGGAAAGGAACCTGTGCCGGCATCACCGGCAAGGCCGCCGAAAGGCTGTTGACGCTCACCTCAGGAAAACCCGATGATATAAGGGTCTTCGCTGGACCATGCATACATTCATGCTGCTATGAGGTGGGGACAGAGGTTGTTACGGCTTTTGAAAAAGCAGGCCTCAACCTTGAGCAGATAATGACAGGAAGAAACCTGGACCTGGTCAGGGCAAATCTGCTGCAGGCACTGGACCTGGGAATCACGGACATCTCAAGTTCAGGATTCTGCACGGCCTGCGATAATGATCTCTTCTACTCCTATCGCCGGGAGAATACTCCGCACCGGGTGCACACCATCGCGGGATTCATTCCTCAGGGCGGTCGGAAACATCCCTGTTTTCCCGACACCTTGAAGATCCATAAAATTGACCCTCTAATGCAAAAGGGTACTGATCGTTGTCGTTGTCGATTAATCGTTTAAAATGAATCGATTCCGACCCCATCCCCGAGAGGACTCAAGCTGCCCCGCAATCCGTGATTGTTCCAGGTCCTGGCGGACCGGCCCGGGGACCGGACCGACCACGGTCAATTGTTGGATTCCAGTACCTGCTTACGCATTTCGGCCCGGTAGTCCTTCAGCCTTTTCACCAGTTCCGGATCTTTACGGCTCAGGATCTGGACCGCGAACAGTCCGGCGTTCTTGGCTCCTGCTTTGCCAATGGTCATGGTGGCAACCGGAATTCCTCCGGGCATCTGTACTGTGGAATAGAGAGAATCCACCCCGTTAAGAGCCGAGCCGGGCAAAGGAACCCCTATGACTGGAAGTATGGTATGGCTGGCTACAACCCCAGCCAGATGGGCGGCAAATCCTGCTCCGGCGATGATTGCCTCAACACCTCTGTCTTCCAGGCTGATAACATAATCCCTGGTATCTTCCGGTGTGCGATGAGCGGATAAAACCTTCACCTCATAAGAAACATTAAACTGGTCGAGAATTGCCGAAGCGCTGCTCATCACCTCGGAATCCGACTTGCTTCCCATTAAAATACTTACTTTGATTGCTTCCACTTTTTAAACTCCTCTGCCGGTATTATTCTATTTCCCGGATTCCTTCAGTTTACGGACACCCTTCGCGGCAATATCCTTGCGGTAGTACATACCTTCAAAATCAATCTCATCCACGGCCCGGTAGGTTTTCGCTATTGCCTCCTCCAGGCCGGGAGCGGTGGCTGTGATGCCCAGGACCCGTCCGCCTGAAGTGGTTATTTTGCCGTCTTTTTCAGCTGTGCCGGCATGGAAGATTATGGTATCAGGCAGTTTCCCAGCCTCGTCCAAACCAGTAATCTCCTTACCCTTGGCATAGCTTCCGGGGTATCCGCCGGAAGCAGCGACTACACATACGGCACAATCTTCAAACCATTCAATTTCGCAGGAATCCAGTTCGCCCGCGGCGGTTTTCGCGAATATTTCAGCCAGGTCGGATTTAAGCCTGGGCAGGATCACCTGGGTTTCAGGATCGCCGAACCTGACATTGTATTCCAGCACCTTCGGACCTTCTGAAGTGAGCATTAATCCGGCGTAGAGGATTCCCTTGAAGGGAGCTCCTTCAGCGGCCATGCCTTTCATGGTGGGAATGATTATCTCGTCAATGACATAAGCCTTCTGCTCAGGGGTCAGGATAAAATCAACCGAATAGGCTCCCATCCCCCCGGTGTTGGGTCCTTTATCTCCCTCATATACCGCCTTGTGATCCTGGGACGGAACCATGGGGAGAAAGGATTCGCCGTCGCAGAAAGCCATGAAAGAAGCCTCTTCTCCGGTCAGGAACTCCTCAATGACGATACGGTTCCCACTGTCGCCGAAAGCCCGGTCTTTCATAATTGAAGAAACCGCCGCGAGGGCTTCTGTCTTATCGGCGCAGATTATCACTCCTTTACCGGCGGCAAGACCATCGGCTTTTACTACGGTGGGAAAGCTGAAGGCGCCATCTTCCAGGGCCTGTTCAGCGGCCTGAACTTCATCAAAAACCATGTATTTGGCGGTGGGAATATCATACTTTTCGAGGAACTGCTTGGTAAAAACCTTGCTTCCCTCCAACTGGGCCGCCTTGGCCGAAGGGCCGACTATGGCCAGTCCAGCCTGTTCAAACATGTCTACAATACCCTCCACCAGGGGGACTTCAGGCCCGGGGACGGTTAAATCGATTCCCTTCTCCGAAGCAAAGCTCAGCAGTCCATCCAGGTCATCGGCAGCAATCGGAACATTCTCGCCGAGAGCCGCTGTCCCGGGATTTCCCGGGGCGCAGAATATCTTGTCAACACCCGGACTCTGGTTGAGTTTCCAGACAATAGTATGCTCTCTCCCACCTGATCCAATTACTAATACTTTCAATGTTTTACGCCACCTTTGGTTTGTTACCTGAAGATTTGTTTTCTGAAGATTTCTTTTCCGAAGAGCTTTCAACCTTGGCTGGTTTTTCGGACTTCTCCGTGCCGGGAGCAGTCTTCCTGGTTTTCCCGTTTTTATCAGCGCCGGATTTCTTTCCGGCATAGTCATTCACATACCAACCCGACCCTTTGAACCTGATTGCCGGAGCGGACATAAGCTTCTCCAGCTTTCCTCCGCATTCCTCGCAAACGGTAAGGGGTTCATCAGAAAATTTTTGTATTACCTCAATTTTTTTTCCGCAGCTTTTACAGCAATATTCGTACAAGGGCATTCCCTGGTCTCCATTCTGGTATCCTTGCGTCAGACAAGTAGATTAAAGGCTGAAATATATGACTACAGGGTTTTGTTGTCAAGTTTTCACACCTGCCTATCAGGCCTTAAAGTTAACAGAAACAGGCGCATGGAGACTTGCGGGGCCGCGACTGATTTCACCCGGTGTTTCCAGTTCAGCCCATGAATGGTTAAAATAGGAACCATAAAAATTTAATTCCACATAAAAAAGGAATCAACCAGAATTATGCTAAGCAGAAATTTCATAAGGGAAAATATTGAGCTGGTCGAATCAAAACTAAAATTGAAGGGATTCGACTTTGATTCAGAATATTTCACCAGCCTGGACAGGATGGAACGCTCGAACCGGCAGGAAGCCGAAGAGCTGAGGGCCCTCAGGAACAAAGCTTCAGAAGACATTGCCCGGCTCAAAAAATCCGGGGAGGACGCCTCAGAAGCCATACTGGAAATGAGAACTGTCTCCGGTAAGATCAAAGAACTGGACACCAGTCTGTCTGAACAGGAACAAAGCATACTGGATTTTCTTTCGGGAATTCCCAATCTGCCCAATGACTCCGTTCCGGTTGGCCCGGATGAATCGGCCAACAGGGTTGAAAGAACCTTTGGGAGCCCGAAGGTATTTGATTTTGAAGTGAAGGATCACGTGGACCTCGGCGCCAGCCTGGGAATCCTGGATATGGAAAGAGCCTCCAAAATTGCCGGGGCCAGGTTCTCACTCTCTTTCGGACCCGGTGCCCTGATGGAACGAGCTTTAATGAACTTCATGCTGGATATCCATACCAGGGAGCATGGTTACATCGAAGTACTTCCTCCGTTTATGGCCAACAGCACCAGTTTTTTCGGCACCGGAAACCTTCCGAAATTCGAAGATGACCTGTTCAAACTGAACGATACTGATTATTACCTGGTGCCCACTGCAGAGGTTCCGGTCACCAATATCCATTCCGGAGAAATTCTGGATGAAGAACAGCTGCCGCTCTGCATGACGGCTTACACCCCCTGCTTCAGAAAAGAGGCCGGATCATATGGACGCGACACCAGGGGACTTATCCGCCAGCACCAGTTCAACAAGGTGGAGATGGTTAAGTACACCACCCCTGAAACCTCTTATGATGAACTTGAAAAGCTGACTGCCAATGCCGAAGAGATCCTGAAAAGGCTGGAACTTCCATACCGTGTAGTGACCCTGGCTTCCGGCGACATGAGTTTTACTTCAGCTAAAACCTATGACCTGGAGGTCTGGATTCCCAGCCAGGAAACCTACAGGGAAATCTCATCCTGCAGCAATTTTGAAGATTTCCAGGCGCGCCGGGCCAATATCCGCTACAAACCTAAAGAAGGAAAGAGACCCCGCTTTGTGCACACCCTGAATGGATCCGGGCTGGCCTTGGGCCGTACGTGGGTGGCGATAATTGAAAACTACCAGCAGGCCGACGGCAGCATAACTGTTCCCGCGGCCCTGCAGCCCTACATGAATGGATTGACTGAAATCACCAGATGACGACTGATTTACTATCCCTCAGGCTGATTTATGGATAAGCTGTTCATATGATCAAATTCAACCTGGATAAAGAAGTTAAGCTTTCATATTACGAGCAGCTGAAAGGTCAGCTCATGTCAGCTGTTTACTGCGGGAAAATCCAGGAAGGAGACAAGCTTCCTTCAATCAGGGAGTTAAGCAGCCAGTTTCAAGTTAATTACAAAACCGTTCGGAAAGTATTCAAAAAGCTGGCTGATGAGGGCTATCTTGAAATAATCCAGGGCAGCGGTGCTTTTCTAAAGGTTCATGAAGGTCCCCAGTCATACGAAAAAATGCGCCGAAGAGCCATCTACAGGCTCTTCCGGGAAATTTCAGCCAAGACTTCCGACCTGGGAATCTCTGACCGTAAATTCGCCCGGCTCTACATGGATTACGTGTCCGGTGAATCCGGGGGACGGCGGCTGAAACTGGCAGTTATTGACCACGTAGAAGAGGCTTACTGTTTTGCCAGGGAATTGAGGAAAAGAACCGGGGCTGAAGTCGCGGCTATTACCTTGGGCTCTCCCGAGGAAGAAGTCTCTTCGCGGTTGAAGGACTCAGATTATTTCCTGACTACCAGCTGGCATTTCCAGGAAGTATCTGAGATGGCGGAACGATACGAGAAGGAAATTGTCGAAATTAAGCCGAGCCACACGATTTACCAGGAAATCCTGGAGGCCGCCCGGACCCGGAATATAGCCATAGTAATCCAGGATGAAAACACAATGCATGCTTCCTGGGATATTTATATGAGCATTTATCGTCCGTCGACAGAAAACAAATTCTGGATAACCACGATTGATAATACAAAGATCATTGATGAAATCCTGTCCGAAGCTGAATTGATTTTTGTTACACCTATGTGTTGGGATAAAATGAAAAAAATTGCTCCCGATTCAATTGAACTTAGAACTTATGAATCCTTCATTTCCGAGGAAACAATTGATCAGCTTAAGGAAATTCAACTGTTAGGCTGATCTCTTGTTCTTCCGGGTAAACAGGATCACATTAATACTGAGAAACTCCGTATTGAAGCAGTTAAAAAAATAATTCCGCAAGCAAATCCATTTCTTCCTTTTCTCCAGGGAAGGTTGATATAGGGTTAACGGATTTTTATGAAAACAAGCGCCCTTTTCAAATTGATTAAGACCATGCCGAAAGCTGACCTCCTCCTGCACCTGGAGGGCGCGGTCACCCCTGCAGTTTTAAAAACCCTGGCTGGTAAATATTCTACTGAAGAGGAAATCAACCTGGCTCCTGACAACGAAGGAAATCCATACAACATCAACTCTCAGGAGGATCTGGACGGGGCCCGGCAGCTTATTGGAAGACACCTGAGGAAACCCAAGGATTACCTCCTGGTGTTGGACGAAATCCACAAAAGCATGGCTGAACAGAATATAGTCTATTCAGAGGTGTTTTTCTCTCCGGCTGCCAGGTGGCGGCTGGGCCTGGACGCTGAAAACGTCCTTGAACTACTGCTTGAAAAAAGTGCCGGTGTAGAAAAAAATGGCGGGCCTGTTATCCGCTGGATCCTGAACTGCCAGAGAAACCTGGGTCCTGATTCGGCCCGAAAAACGGTTGACCTGGCAATTCGCTACCGGGAGCAGGGTGTAGTAGCCGTCGGATTGGGAAGTTCAGTTGGGACAGCAGAGTCCTTTGATCCCGATGAATATGCCAAAATTTTTTCCTGGGCGAAAGTCCAGGGGCTTTTCATACACGTTTACACCGGGGAAACCGACAGCCCCGATGAGGTACGTGTCGCCCTCGAAAAACTGGGGGCCAACCGGATCGGGCATGGAATCCAGGCCGCCCGCGACCCCCAGCTGATGAAATACCTGAAGGACAGGACCGCCGGCCTGGACATCTGCCTCACAGGAGACGCCCGGACCGGTGTCTGGAAACATACCCTGTCCCATCCTTTCAGCCTGCTCTGGAAAAGGGGTGTCCCGGTTTCCCTCTGCACTGATAATCCCGGAATTCTAGTATGCTCTCTCACCGACGAAATGGAGTTGGCTGTAAACCGCTTCAACCTGGGAATCCCTGACCTCAAAAAACTCTGCATGAAAAGTGTCTCCCTGTCATTCCTTCCTTATCGAGAAAAAATGGCATTAATGCAGAAAATTGGTGATCGGATTAGTGAAATTTTCACAACACTGAAGTAAAGTAATACACGATGTAGAAAATTGCATTTTTCACCCGTTCTAAAGGGGGTACGTGGGATGGATTTTCCGGTTTTTTCTACTGTTGCTAAAAAAATATTTCTTGCTGTAACCGGCCTTTGCCTGGCCGGTTTTATTTTGGTTCACCTGGCTGGTAATTTCCTGCTGTACGTCGGGGCCGACGCGTTTAACCTATACGCCCACACCCTGCTCTCCATGGGTGCCCTGCTCTATGCAGCGGAAATCATCCTTGCGGCCATATTCACGGTTCATCTCTGCCTGGCCGTCTATATACAGGTAGTCAACTGGAAAGCCCGTCCGGAAGGTTATAAAAAAACCAAATACCAGGGGAAACCGAGCAGGATCACCATTTCATCCCGAACCATGATCTGGAGTGGGTTGATAATCATCATCTTTACCGTTATCCACGTCATTACCTTCAAGTATGGTCCCGGCATGGAAGAAGGCTATGTAGCCAACCTGAGCGGGGAAGATGTAAGGGACCTCTACCGATTGGTGGCTGAATCTTTCAGCAAGGAATACTACGTGTTTCCCTACCTGGCGGTAATGGTGGTTCTTGGTTACCATCTCAAACACGCCCTCTGGAGCGCCATCCATACCCTCGGCCTCACCAATCCCTCAATTCTTCCGGTCATATACGTTCTGAGTACGATAGCTGCCATCGCATTTGGTGCCGGATTTTTCCTGATACCTGTTTGGTTTTACTTTTTGGGAGGTGCCCTGTAATGAAATTAGATGCCAGGATACCCGATGGCCCGGTTGAAAAAAAATGGGAAAGACAAATCGCTGATTTGCGCCTGGTGAACCCGGCCAACCGCCGCAAATTCCAGGTGATCGTGGTAGGGACCGGCCTGGCCGGAGCCTCAGCCGCCGCCACTCTCGCTGAACAGGGGTACGATGTAAGCGTCTTCTGTATCCAGGATTCACCCCGAAGGGCCCACAGCATAGCCGCCCAGGGGGGCATCAATGCCGCCAAAAATTATCCCCTGGACGGAGACAGTGTCTGGAGGCTGTTCTATGACACTGTAAAAGGCGGAGACTACAGGGCCAGGGAAGCCAATGTATATCGCCTGGCCGAAGTAAGCAACCGCATCATAGACCAGAGCGTCGCTCAGGGGATCCCCTTCGCCAGGGAATACGGCGGATACCTGGCCAACCGGTCCTTCGGGGGAGCCCAGGTGTCACGGACCTTTTATGCCCGGAGCCAGACCGGGCAGCAGCTCCTGCTGGGGGCCTACTCCGCCCTGATGAGACAGGTCGCGGCCGGAAAGGTGAAAATCTATCCCCGCCGGGAAATGCTGGACCTGGTAAAGGTGGACGGAAAAGCCAGGGGTATTGTCTGCCGCAACCTGCTAACCGGCGAAACTGAATCCTACGCAGGGCACGCGGTCCTGCTGGCTACCGGCGGATACGGAAACGCTTTCTACCTTTCCACCAACGCTATTAACTCCAACGCCACCGCGGCCTGGCGCTGTTATAAAAAAGGCGCCCTCTTTTCCAATCCCTGTTTCACCCAGATTCACCCAACCTGCATTCCGGTCTCAGGGGATCACCAGTCAAAGCTGACCCTGATGAGCGAAAGCCTTCGCAACGACGGCAGGGTCTGGGTTCCCAAAAACAAGGGAGACAAAAGACTGCCTTCTGATATACCGGAAGAAGAACGGGATTATTACCTGGAAAGACGCTACCCGGCTTTCGGCAACCTGGTTCCCAGGGATGTCGCATCCCGGGCCGCCAAGGCCGTTTGCGACGAAGGCCGAGGCGTAGGAACAACAGGTTTGGCGGTATACCTGGACTTTGCTGACGTGATCCAGAGAGAAGGCCGCTCCTATATCCATGATAAATATGAAAACCTGTTCGATATGTACGAACGAATCACGGCCGAAAATCCCTACAACACTCCCATGCGAATCTATCCGGCTGTGCATTACAGCATGGGTGGACTCTGGGTGGACTACCACCTTATGAGCACCGTCCCCGGCCTTTTTGTACTGGGCGAAGCCAATTTCTCCGACCACGGGGCCAACCGCCTGGGGGCCAGCGCCCTTATGCAGGGACTGGCAGACGGTTATTTCATTATTTCCCAGACCTTGGGGGATTACCTGGCCGGTGAAAAAATGGAGAAGGTTGAAAACCAGGGAGACGAATTCAAGGAAACCGAAAAACAGGTCAGCGAACTCAACGAGAAACTGCTCTCGGTAAACGGCAGAAAATCCCCCAGGCAGTTCCATAAGGAGCTGGGGCATATACTGTGGGAGGCTGTGGGAATGTCCCGCAACCGGGAAGGACTGACCGAAGCAATTGAAAAACTTCGGGGCCTTAAAAAAGAATACTGGAAAGACCTGCGGGTACCGGGAGAGGCCACGGATATGAACAAATATCTTGAATTTGCCTCCCGGACCATTGATTTCATAGAGCTCGGGGAACTTATGGCCAGGGATGCCCTGCAGAGACAGGAGTCCTGCGGCGGCCACTTCAGGGAAGAGTACCAGACTAAAGAGGGAGAGGCCCTTCGTAATGACAAGGATTTCTCCTTTGTAAGCGCCTGGGAATACAAGGGGGAAGAGCAGGAAGCTGAAATGCATTCCGAACCTCTTACTTTCAAGGATGTACTGCCTGAAACCAGGAGCTATAAATAAATCTGGATCTGAAAACTGTGGGACGGGGAGGCCCGGGCAACAGGGATCTCCTTTCGAAAACGATTGAAATATCCGGGGCTGCGATCAGCAGGGCTCCGGAGGAGACAGGTAAAAATGGAGCTAATGACAATCCACCTCAAGGTATGGCGCCAGGAGAATGGCAGGGAAAAGGGTCATCTTGCTGAATACAGTGTGAAGGACGTCTCCCCTGACATGTCTTTCCTGGAGCTCCTGGATGTATTGAATGAAGAGCTGGCGGCACGGGACGAGATCCCGATTGAATTTGACAATGACTGCCGCGAAGGAATATGCGGGTGCTGCGGTTCAGTTGTCAATGGAACAGCTCACGGCCCGGAACAGAACACGGCACTCTGCCAGCTGCACATGCGTCATTTCAAGGACGGGGACACAATTATCGTGGAACCCTGGCGATCCCGGGCTTTCCCTGTAATCCGGGACCTGGTGGTAGACAGGACCGCAATGGACAGGATCATCACCAGTGGCGGATACATCTCGGTCAACACCGGACAGGCACCCGAAGCAGCGGCAATCCCGGTCAGCAAGGACCAGGCTGAAAAGGCCATGGACGCCGCTTCATGCATAGGATGCGGAGCCTGTGTCGCGGCCTGCCCCAATGCCTCCGCGGCTCTTTTTGTCTCCGCCAAGATTTCCCAGCTGGCTCTCCTGCCCCAGGGTAAAGTTGAAGCAAATATAAGGGTGAAAAAAATGGTCAGGCAGATGGACCTGGAGGGCTTCGGGAACTGCTCCAACCATGCCGAATGTGAAGCTGTCTGCCCCAAGTCGGTCTCCATAGAGCATATCGCCCGCATGCGGCGGGAGTTCATCAAATCCGCCTTCAGTATGTAGCTGGAGCCGGCAGCTCCGTACTGCGGGCTTCCAGCCTGTAGCTTGTACTATAGGCTTCCAGCCTGTAGTACGGTGGACGAATCCCGCGGAAACGACAACGACAACGAAACAGAACTCCTGTAATTTTAAAATCTGGCTTTTTTAAGGTACAATATTGGCTCTTCACTGCTGGAAACCTTATGGAGGGGTGGCAGAGCGGTTGAATGCGGCGGTCTTGAAAACCGTTGTACGGGTGATCCTCGTACCGTGGGTTCGAATCCCACCTCCTCCGCCATTTCAATTTACGATTTCAGATTGACGATTGACGATTGGAATCCGTGGTCGGAAACACCCTTGTTTTCCGGTCCCGCAGGGCCTGGCTCTTAACGCCTCTTTCCCAAAGACAGGGGCAGAGACGACTCTTCATCCACACAAAGTTCTTCACATCACCCCTTGCCGGGGGCAAATTCCGCCCAGCTGCAATCCCGGGCGGGTGCCAACCGCTAATGAATTAAAGCCGAAAATCCATTTATTCATTGAGTACTTCAATTCCCGGCGTTATCATGAAGTTCTGGCAAAAATTACGGGGGACAATATCCGGCTTATAACTGGCCTCCTTATAATGAAAAAATATCCCGTCAGGCTAATTGGTTGACTGTTATCTTTTTACTAATCAAAAAAATAAAAACGGCGTAATTATGACTACAGAAACAATTAAGGAAAGACCCTCACCCCTGTTCCGCTGGATTACCCTGGTATTTGTTAGCCTGGCGATGTTCGGCAACTACTATATTTACGACAGCATCGCGCCAATCGCGGACATGCTGAAATCGGAACTTGGCTTCGTAGATGTGAATATCGGCCAGATGTACACTGTCTACAGCATCGCGGCCGTACTTGTGCTCCTGTTCGGCGGAATAATAATTGACCGCTTTGGTACCAGAATATCAATACTCATGTTCGGCTCCATATGCACGATTTCAGCTTTTGTCACAGCCGTATCTCCCGACCTGACTGTAATGCTGGCCGGAAGGGTTCTGCTGGGGATTGGCGCCGAACCACTGATTGTCGCGGTTACCGCAGCCCTGGCCAAATGGTTCAAGGGCAAGGAACTGGGTTTCGCCTTCGGTATCAACCTGACCATCGCCCGCCTGGGGTCCTTCTCCGCTGACTGGTCACCAACCTGGGGAAGTTCCTATTACAGCAACTGGCAGGATCCTCTTTATCTTGCCACAATGATCGGCCTGACCTGTTTTGTTGGCGGGTTCATTTACTACTTCATGGAAAGGCACGCGGTCAAGAGATACACCCTGGGGGACGCGGGAGAAACAGATAAATTCGTATTCAAGGACCTGTTCAAGTTCGACAGGTCATACTGGTACATAGTAATTCTCTGTGTGACATTCTATTCCGCGATCTTCCCATTCAGAAGTTTTGCCATCAAGTTCTACATGGAATTCCATGGTGCGGAAAGGGATCTGGCCGGACAGTTGAACAGCGCCCTTATTTTCGCTTCCATGATTGCCACTCCCCTGTTCGGATTGCTGGCTGATAAAATCGGCAAAAGGGCTCTCATGATGATGATAGGCTCACTTGCCATCCTGCCGGTTTACCTGCTGCTGGTTTATTCCGGAGTGCCTATATACATTCCCGTCGCGCTGATGGGTATCGCCTTCTCCCTGATTCCGGCGATCATGTGGCCTTCAGTTGCCTACCTGGTTGATGTAAGCCGTCTCGGCACAGCCTACGCTCTAATGACTTTAATCCAGCAGATCGGTGTAGCCCTCTTCAATTTACTGCTGGGATGGGCTAACGATACATGGCAGGCTTCAGCCGAGAATCCAAGCGGTTATGAAGCCGGGATGTGGATTCTTTCCGTTCTGGGCATAGTAGGTTTTGTATTCGCTTATCTCCTGAGGAAACATGAAACCGGACCCCAGAAGCACGGACTGGAAGATCCCAGGGGAAGCACTGAGTGATTTTTCTCCATTTACCGGGACTTGGACGGGACTTGTCCCTCCATGCTGGAAAGAAATCTCCGCGGGAGCCATGAAGGTATATTCTTTTTGAAATATGCCTTCCCGCGGATGCCGGCTTATGTATAACCGCTTTTTTCAGGCTGCAGGTTTTTATTCGGCTGAACTTCCTGGTGGTATGAAGACAATTAAAAAGGATCTTGATATGAAAAGAATCGTAATTGCATTTACAACTCTGCTCTTACTTGTAAGCTGCGCCCCCAAACCAGAAACCACAGCTCCCGAAAATCCCGCGGTTGCAGTTCCTGAAAATCCCGCGTCCGCCGCGGTCGACAGGGACGCGGAGTGGTGGGTTGAACGACACCGGGAAATATTGGACCGGCGGGAAACAAATCCCGGGCTGATCCTTGTAGGCGACTCCATATTCCATTCTCTGGATAATGAAGACCGGCAGGAGGTGTGGACAAAATACCTGGATCAATACCAGACGGTCAATATGGGCATTTCAGGGGACCGCACTGAAAATGTAATCTGGAGGCTCCAGAACGGATTACTTGAAAACATCAATCCCAGGCTCGCTGTCATTCTGATCGGCACCAACAACACTGACGGCAATCATTTTCTGAGCATCAGCACCCCCGACGAATTATCGGAGGCATCTGGAAAATTTGCGAGATCCTGAACCAGGAGCTGCCTGAAACAGAAATCCTGTTAATGGGAATCCTGCCCTATGGCTACAATCCCAACTATCGGAACAATATCAATAAAGCCACAAACGAAATTATTTCGAAATTCCCTGAAAAAAATTCCAATATTCATTACATAGATATAGGACATGTCTACCTGGATGAACAGAACAAGGTAAAGAATGAACTGATGCCTGACTACCTGCACCCCAACGCTGAAGGCCACCTGCTTATGTTCCAGGCACTGGAAGGGGAGATTGCCAGGCTGATGGAAGAATAAGCTGTTAACCTGCCGGCTGTCCCCCCGGCAACTTCAGTCTTCACCAGCGGAGGCCGAGGCGGCGGGAGTTTCATAAATGCCTTGAAAAACAGGGGCTTTACGGCTTGGGTCAAATCACGAATGGCACTTATTTAATAACCCGGGAAACAAAATATTATGAATACCCGCACAAAACAGGGCAAAAGCCCTTATCTGTTTCTATTGCTTGTCTGCACTTTCCTGATTTCCTTTTCTTTCGCTGAACAGCAAAATGAAAAAACCGAGAAACAAAACAGCGATTATTATGTAGCTGCCTACGTCTGGCCTTCCTGCCACCACGACGAACGATTCGGCGATATGCTGTGGCCCGAAGGCACAGGTGAATGGGAAGTGATAAACAAAGGTAATCCCCGTTTTGACGGGCATTACCAGCCGCGCCTTCCTTTGTGGGGCTGTGAGATGGACAATGATCCGCAGGTGGTTGAAAAATGGATCGACACGGCAGTCAATCACGGTATCAATATTTTTGTCTATGACTGGTACTGGTACGATGGCGGCCCTTACCTGGAAAGCGCCCTCAATGATGGTTTCCTGAAAGCGGAAAATAATTCAAAAATGCAGTTTTACCTCATGTGGGCCAATCACGACGTTAAACGCAACTACTGGAATGTGCATAAATTCAAAGATGATGATTCCCTGCTCTGGGATGGGGCTGTGGACCGGGACAATTTCAAAATCATTGTGGACAGGGTGATCGAACAGTATTTCAGGCAGTCCAACTATTTCAAGATTGACGGAAAGCCGGTATTTTCCATATTCAGCGTGGACAACCTGCTGGAAAGTTTTAATGGGAGCATTGAAGAAACTCGCGAGGCCCTGGATTATTTCAGGGATGAAGTGAAAAAAGCCGGATTCCCAGGGCTGCATATCCAGTGGAATCAAGGCGGAGGATCCTATTTATCTGATGAGGCAGCCGAGCAGTTCTCCGCAAAGGTAAAAAATATGGGCTTCAACAGTGTGGCCTTGTACAACATGGGGGGCCTGGATAAAGATTACCTGGTTTACGGAGCCAACTCCGTGAAAATCCGGACACGCATGGACTCCATCCTGGATGTTCCGCTGTTTCCCTGCGTCTCCGTCGGCTGGGACGATACTCCAAGATTCCCGGCCAAGGGCGCCGATGATGTGGTTCACTACCACAACACTCCCGAGAGTTTTGCCGCCCTGCTCTCCCGGGCCAAAAAGTACGCCGACAGCCATCCCGAACAGCCGAAACTGATTACAATCAATGCCTGGAACGAGTGGGTGGAAGGCAGCTACCTGCTGCCCGATATGCTCAACGGGTATGGCTACCTGGAAGCTGTAAAAGAGGTGATGAGCGGCAAATTCGACAAGTGTAATAAGTAGCAACTAAAACAATTTGTTCTTTTCCTGAATCCTGAAAAACCAAACGGTTTCCTATTCAAAATCGCAATAGAAACGACGCCGGGAACACCTCCCCCGGCGCCAGTTTCGGCTGCCCGGAATTCAGTTCCTGTCATCCGGTGAAAATTTTCTTTGCCCCTCTGTCCTGAAACGTCACTCCCGGGGGAAATCAAATTGCCCCCAAAAGTGTCTTCCTATATGCTGATCCAATGAGATATTTTGTTGTGTTTATCGCTGCTGTATATACGGTTTTTCTGCCCTTCACAAATGTTCTTGCTGACAGCCGGGAAGATATTATTATCGAAAACAGCAGCTTGAAATTAATTATCGGCCACGATGGAACAGCTGAGAGTCTTTTATTTAAGCCGACCAACGAAGAATGCCTGGCAAAGGATCTGGAGGTTCCGGTTTTCACCGTAACCCAAGAGCGTCCATATAATAATGAAGTGAAACTGGCGCATCCCAATAAAAAAACCACCTTCCCCTCGAACACAGTTCACAGGAAAGGGGATCAACTTATCGTTGGCTTTGAGACTATCCCGTATGAGGCTGTTGTGAAAGTGCGTGAGCAGTCGGGATACATAAGTTTCAGCCTTGAAGGCTTTATTGTAGAAGAAGATGATTACCGCGTGAGAATAACTCCTCCTCCCGTTTTCGAAATGTGTTTTTTACAGCTGCCCGTAAAAAACAGGGATCACTTCGGCGAATGGCTCAATGTCAGCTGGGATAACAATATCGCAGTGAACATCCTGGGCACTGATCAATATGCCCGTATAGATGCCGAAAAGCATAAAGGCTACCGCATCATGAGGGCAGATGCCGTGAATGATATAAAACTCAAAGGGGTGGGCGCGGCCCTAATTGTGTGCGATACGGATGATTTCCTGGATAACATCGCCCGTGTGGAGGACGATTTCAACCTGCCAGAAGGGGTCCGAAGCAGGCGGGATAAAATGATCAACTCGTCATATTACTGGTCGGCCGATGTCAATCCGGACAACCTGGAGCAACACCTGAGATACGCCGAAATGGGCGGTTTCCGCTGCATGCTGATCTATTATCCTTCTTTTATTGAAGGCACGGGGTATCGGAAACTGGGAAATTACGACTGGAAAAAATCCAGATATCCAAACGGCAAAGAAGACCTGCGAAATGTGCTGAATAAGATCCAGGAGCAGGGGATTACACCAGGTTTTCATTTCCTGCACTCCCATATAGGCCGGGACAGCAAATATGTCACCCCGGTTCCTGATCACCGGTTGAACCTGCTCAGATATTTCACACTGTCGGAACCGCTGGGTGAGACCGACACAGAAGTGTTCATTGAACAGAATCCGCGCGGCACTACCATGGCAGATGGGTGCAGGGTATTAAAAATCGGCACCGAATTAATCTCTTACGAGAGTTACACCTCCGCCCCTCCTTATAAATTCACGGGATGCTCCAGGGGCATAGACGAAACGACAGTGAATTCACAGCCACGGGGATTCATTTTTGGATTACTGGATGTGAGTGAGTTTGGTGCCAGCAGTGTTTACATCGATGAAACTACCAGCCTCCAGGATGAAATCGCCGAAAAACTCGCGAATATATATGACGCCGGGTTTAGATTTTTATATTTTGACGGATCCGAGGGTGTCAACTCGCCTTTCTGGTACAACGTATCTGCAGCTCAATATAAAGTCTTCAGAAGATTAGAGCCGGAGCCATTATTCGCCGAGGGAGCCGCGAAAACACATTTCAGCTGGCACATGTTGAGCGGGGGAAATGCTTTCGACGTCTGGAAACCTGAGTACATTAAGGAATCCATCCGTAAATTTCCAGCTGAAGAAGCTCCAAGGATGCGGGAGGATTTCACCCGCATTAATTTCGGCTGGCTGGGTTACTGGGTTCCTGATGAAACAACCGTGGGCACCCAGCCGGACATGCTTGAATATGTCACCAGCAGGGCGGCAGCCTGGGATTGCCCTTTATCAATCCAGGTGAATTTGGAAAAGTTCGACAGCCATCCCAGGACCCCTGATAATCTGGAAGTATTAAGACGATGGGAGGAAGTCAGGGTAAAAAACTGGTTATCACCTGAACAGAAAGAAATGCTGAAAAACCTGGACCAGGAACATATCTTACTGCTGGATGAACAACAACAGCTCGAACTGGTGCCGTATGAACAGATTGAGGATGCGGCAGGTGGAAGCAAAGAGATCCGGGCTTTCATGTTTAGCAGAAATGATAATCTTTATATAGTTTACTGGCATATATCCGGCAGCGGGCGACTGCAGCTGCAGCTGGACGCAGCAAATGTCAGGTTGTGCGCAAGCCTGGGTAAGGAAACGCCTGTTGATTCCAACACAGATAATTCCATTACTGTTCCGGTCGGCAATCGTCGTTTCCTGAAGATAAGCGGCACCTCGAAAGATAACGTCATTGAAGCTTTTGAAAAAGCTGTCATTCTCGACTGATTTATACTAATTGGGAACATGGTTGTGATAACAGTGCCGCTGAATATACTTTCTCCCTGGTTAACCGCGGCTTATCCTATAATTCTATAAATATCATGAAAAATCGGACTCCTTACATCTCTATCATCCTGGCCTTAATGTTTTCCATTTCTCCGGTTTGGGCAGACTGCGATTGTCCCCAGGACTCAGCAACCGATATCCCGCCTGGCGAATACGCGGCTTTATACACGCTTTATACCGCCACCGGTGGCGACAACTGGACTGACAATGCTTATTGGCTGTCTTCTTTTCCTGTTAGTTCATGGCACGGAATAACAGTGGAGAACGGGCATGTCACCGGAGTCGTCCTCCCCTCCAACAATCTGACAGGCACAATCCCTCCGGAACTGGGAAACCTGCCCAACCTTTTGAGCCTGATGCTTGATTCCAACAATTTGACCGGAGAAATTCCCCCGGAACTGGGGAATCTAAATTCCCTTTTATTAATGTGGCTTGACGGAAACAACCTCTCAGGGGAACTGCCCTTGTTTCTGGCTGATCCTCCCGAATATTTAGATTTAAGATACAACCATCTAACGGCTTCGGATCAGTCTGTCCTGGACGCGGTTGAACTCGTTCATACTTACCGGTTCAGGTCTACCCAGACCATCCCTCCTGAAAACCTGAGCGCCCGGCCATCCGAAATTGACGGGAAGACAGAGAATCGCATTGAATTGTCCTGGGACCCTATCAGTTATGTCGAAGATGAAGGAGGCTACCAGGTTTTCTACAAGAAAACGACTGATACGGATTACCAGTATTACGCCGCGACAGCTGATAAAGCCTCCTCCTCGATAACTGTCTCAGATCTTGATCCGGGTATCGAGTATGATTTCAAGGTCAGCTCAGTAACCTGGGCCCACGATTACCAGAAACTCATCCCTTCCTGAATGCCCTACTATGAAGGCAGGTCTGCCTTGGATACCTTCAGCGATACCAGTGAGACCGCTTCGGCGGAATCCGGCAATTACTGCCGGACATTCATCCCGACCTGGAAACAGGCTCCGGAATACTGGACCGGGGTAGTTGCCTCCAACTTTGGAGATTCGGCTTTCAGCCTTCACCTGGCGGCCCGTGACCCTGGCGGGGAGTACGAAAACCTGGGACAGAATCCCGCCTCCCTGTCGATTGGACCCGGACTGCAGAACAGCCTGCTTGGCTGTGAATTCTTTGACGGGGACCCCTGGAATGATGACCTTTCCTGGATTGAACTGGGCGCGGAAGGCTCCAGCAGAATGGGAAGCATCTTCCTGTATGGAACAAGTGACACAAGTATGATGGACGGAGCTGAATCCCAGTCTGCCTTTGCCCGGAAACTCTATTTCACACGCCCGCTTGATGAAGGATTCTTCGAAGGATGGAATCCGGATATCCAGATGTCGGTAGTCAATCCAAATGCTGAAGAGGTTACTGTCCGCTGCATCCTGAGAGGTTCCAATGGGGAGACCGAAAGCATCCATACCATCCCTGCCAGGGGCTTCATCAGCGGCGACTCCAATGAGCTGATTGGCCCCGGCCATGGGATCATCAACGGATTTATTGAAATTGAGGTAACCGAAGGCCCGGGAGTGATCGGCTTTGCGAGAATTGAGTTCCCCCAGGTCGGCACGGCACTGGGCATGAATGCCGTCCAGGCGTCACTTTCCCGGAGATTCTATTCCGCCCAGCTGGCCCATGGAATGAATATTGCCACCAACCTTCGTTTGGTAAACACATCAGCAATGAGCAGGAAAGTAACCTTGTCGGCAATTGGAGACAACGGGGATGATTTAGCTTATCCAACAACAGTGGAGATTCCAGGCCTGAGTATATACAGCGCCGATCTCGGCACGGTCTTCAGCCTGGAAAGCGACGGCGGGGTAACCACCGGATCACTGTTAGTTGAAACTGACGGGCACGGGATTATCGGAGACATCATTTTTGCCAACGGAGACACCCTGGAATATGCCATGTCTCTGCCTCTGCAGGACAGGCTTTTCACCGAGGCTGTATTCAATCATATTGCCAACCTGCCCACGGTTTTCACCGGATTCGCGTTCTTCAATCCCGGAGACGAGCCTGCTGAAATTACACTCGAAGCTATCGGTACGGATGGAAATATCGTAGCTGAAAAAATACTTACCCTCGGTCCGGGGGAAAGAATAGCCAGGACACTGACCGATCCTGATATGTGGCCTGTTTTTCCGCCCCAGTCAGGAGGATACATTAAAATCCAAAGCACCCGGCCTGTAGCCGGACAGCAGCTGTTCGGGGATAAGTCCCTGCGCTATATGGCCGCCATCCCTCCGACCACAAGGCTGGAGCCCATGTTTGATTAGGGCTGAATTAAAAAATCATTTCCTTGGTTTGTCCTCCCGGTGCTGGTACCATTATCCTGCATTAAAGAGGAGGTGCTGCCGTGACACGAACATTTTCAGCTTTCCTGATAATCCTTTTGGCCCTGGGACTCTGCTTCTGCGGCCCCGGCCCCCAGAATGAAGACCCCCAGCCGGATGCCCAGACTGAGGCAAAAAGTGTCTGGTCGCTGGGCATCTATACCGGCCCGACACCTTTTGAGCTCTCCCAGCCCGAGGATTTGTCAAACCCGGTACTGACACCCTCGGATGTCACAGATTTCGACGCCGACATTTTGGCTCACCCTTTCATGGTTGTTGAGGATTCCCGTTATTATCTTTTTTTCACTGTTAAATACGGGGCAACTGAAGAAGGGGGAATAGGTCTGGCATTAAGCGATAACGGTTTCGATTGGGAATACCAGCAGCTTGTTGTAGATGAGCCCTACGTAGTGGCCTACCCCTATGTATTCAAATGGCAGGGAGATTACTACATGATTCCGGAAACCCACACGGAACCGTCGGTCAGGCTTTACAAGGCGACTGATTTTCCGTTGGAGTGGACCTACGAAAAGGACCTGTTAAGCGGCGATATCTTCATCAGCGCCTCGGTGGCCTATTACAACGAAACCTGGTGGATGTTTGTGTCCCCCGAAGGCAATGACACACTACGGCTCTTTTACGCGTCAGACCTTACCGGGGAATGGACCGAACATCCCATGAGCCCGATCGTTGAAAGCAATCCCGACATTGCCCGGCCTGGTGGAAGAATCCTCCAGTACAACGATGCACTTTACAGGATGGGCCAGGACTGTGATCCCACTTACGGCAACCAGGTACATGCCTTTAAAATAACTGAAATCAGCCCAACATCCTACCAGGAAAAAATGTTAGAACCTCCCCTGGTTCAGGCCTCAGCAACAGGCTGGAACGCCAAATCAATGCACCATGTGGATCTCCTTCCAACTGAGGACGGCAGCTGGATAGCGGCGGTTGATGCCCTGGGGTTAATTCCCTGATTTAATGAACCTTTCAGGCCCCTGACCCCGTACCAGGAGAAAGGGCCTGACAAGGTCATCCAAAAAATCAATGAAATTTTCCAGGATAAATCAGGCCTTTGTTTCCTGGGCTTCCCTGAAACTTTCATCCTTTAAAACAATTACCGGATTGTAAGGATATTTATTTTTCTATCAGCCGGAATAAAAAACACTTATAATATGATATCCTTGATTTCTTCTCAGGGATTCGATCCTCTTAATTTCAAATTAGGAAGATAAGAAATAAACGATTGTCCTTCGTTGGGGTATAGAATGAAAATTTTAAATATTTCCTATGCGCTTCCGAGTAAAAAGGTTGGTAACGAAGACCTTATCAAGGAAGTCATTGAACGCAATAAAAATGAATTGACACCGCAGAGCCAGTCTGACCTGGAAGCCATGTTCCGGAGATTTTTCAGGATGTCAGGCAGCAAATTCAGGTTCCACCGGGCAGCCGGAGAAAAAGCTTTGACATTGGCTGTCAGGGCCGGGCAGAAAGCCCTGGAAAAAACCGGGGTTAAACCTGAAGACATCGACCTGCTGATTTACGCGGGAGTATCCCGGGGATGGATTGAACCAGCCACGGCCAACCTCTTCCAGAGTGAACTGGGGCTTAAATCAGCCACCTGTTTCGACATTCTGGATGCCTGTGCCAGCTGGATCAGGGCCATGGCTGTTGCCAGATCATTTATTGCCCAGAAAATTTATAAAAAAGTGATGATCGTAAATTGCGAATGCGGCTTCAAGGAACATGCCAACTTTGATATTCCGAAAGCGGAAGACCTTGAACACTCCTTCTCCGGTTTCACAATCGGAGAGGCCGCAACCGCTACCATACTTGCCGCGGATCCCGATGATGATCCCGATGATTCAATCTACTCCTTTAAGACCTGGGGCGGAAAACACGGGCTCTGCAAGATCCCTCTCCCCAATGCCAGTGAATTTTCAACCAATGGGGACACCGACGGATTGAAACCCCTGGCTTTTTTCACCTCCCCCGGTGAGTTACTCTCTTTTACAATTCGAAAACTGGTAGGCCATTTCAAAGAAACCCGGGAAGTCACAGAAAGAGTCCACGATATTGTCTTCGGCCATTCCGTCAGCGTTGCCTCCACTTCAAAAACAGCCAGCCTGATTGGCCTTGACACTGCTTCTGTTTTCGAAACCCATGACCGCTTTGGAAACACGGTTTCCGCCTCCCTTCCCCTGGGAATGGCGGTGGCTGAAGAAGAAGGACGGCTGAAAAGAGGCATGCAGGTACTGCTCCTGATGGGGAGCGCCGGAGTTTCAACAGCTATGGCTTCATTCAAGTACTAAATCACTTTTGGTATTGCCGGACAGGGGGGTTCCCGACCCCCCTTCTCCGCTTTAACATGATCCCGCCATTTCTTTTCTAAAATGCATATCACCAATTCAGGTTACAAAGAGCTCTACAATTTCAGCCCCAACTACGCTAACGTAGGCGGGCACAATATGCACTATATTGATGAAGGATCTGGTTCGCCGGTCGTCTTGCTTCACGGGAACCCTTCCTGGTCCTTCATGTACCGGAAACTGATTCCCGAAATCCGGGATTTCCACCGGGTTATAGCGCCGGACCACATCGGCTGCGGCATGTCCGACAAGCCTTCGGATGAAAAATATATCTATAACCTGCAGCAGCGGATCAACGACCTGGAATCCCTGCTTGAGCAGCTGGAAATTCGAAAGAACATTACCCTGGTAGTGCATGACTGGGGCGGCCTTATCGGAGCCGGATATGCAGTGCGCCACCCGGAAAGAATCGCAAAACTTGTTGTATTGAACAGTTCCGCTTTCAATACTCCCAACGGCAAGCAGCTGCACTGGACCATACGATTCTGCAGCCAGTCTTCCCTGGCCGCTTCCCTTATGGAGAAATTGAACGCCTTCTCCGCCGCGTCCGTAATCCTGGGTGTGAGAAAACACCGTATGCCGACCCAGGTAAAAAAAGGTTACAAAGCTCCTTATCACAATTCCAGCGACCGACTGGCTATTGTAAGGTTTGTGCAGGACATTCCGTTCGAAGAAAGTCACGTAACCAACCGGACCATACAGGAGATCTCAGACTCCCTCTATAAACTGAATCGAAAACCAATGTTGATCTGCTGGGGAGAAAAGGATTTTGTTTTTGACCTCGACTTCCTCAGGGAGTGGCAGAGAAGATTTCCCAAAGCGGATGTTAAACGCTTTCCGCTGGCAGGTCACTATGTGCTGGAAGACGAACCTGAAGAAGTCTGCGGATATATAAAGGAATTTTTGGAGAAATCCTGTAATCATGCCTGAGACCACCGGAATTCTTGAGTCACTGGCAAAAAGGGCGGCGGAAACTCCCGCGCTGACGGCCTTGAACTCACCCCGCGGAAGCCTGACCTGCCAGGAAGTGGAGGCGCAAAGCAACCAGGCCGCCCGGGCTTTCAGAAGACTGGGATTGAAGGACGGCCGCCGGGCAGCCCTCCTGGTAACACCCGGGCCGGAAATGATCGTGATTGCCTTCGGCCTCATTAAATGCGGCGCGGTTCCGGTTATGATTGATCCGGGTATCGGCCGAAAGAATTTCAAGGCCTGCATAGACGAAGCCTCCCCTGAAGCGTTCTTCGGAATTCCGGCCGCCCACCTGGGGCGAGTCCTGCTGGGCTGGGGGAAAAAAAGCGTAAAGATCAACATAGTAGCCGGAACCTCATTTCCCGGGATTGGTTATGGCCTCAGTTCCCTGCTCCGCCGGGAATCCCCGGATTCCCCCGACTGGATTTTGCCTGCCCCTGACGATACCGCGGCCATTGTGTTTACCTCCGGAAGCACCGGACCTTCCAAAGGAGTGATTTATACCCACCGCATGTTCCTGGCTGAGGCAGCCATGCAGAAAGAGCAGTTCGGCATCCGGCCGGGTGAAGTGGACCTGGCAACATTTCCGCTATTCGCCCTTTTCGATCCTTTCTGGGAAACCACCACGGTTTTCCCGGATATGGATTTCACCCGCCCCGGTAAAGTAAACCCCCGTAAGCTTATTGCCACAATCAATAAATATTCGGCAACCCACATGTTTGGATCACCGGCGCTTCTCAACCGGGTGAGCCTCTATGGAGAAAAAAACAATATAAAACTGCCCTCCCTGCGGAGGGTTTTTTCAGCCGGAGCCCCGGTTCCCCTGTCTGTCATAAAGAGAACAGCCGGCCTGCTGTCTCCCGGGGCAAAAATCCACACCCCGTACGGTGCCACCGAGGCCCTTCCGGTTTCAACAATCGATCATGAGGAACTGCTGCGGTTAAAGGAGGAAGTTCCCCCGGGTTCCGGAACCTGTATTGGAAGGTGCCTTCCCGGAGTCACCCTCGACATCATCAGGATTACCGACGATCCCATCAGCGCATGGGATGACTCCCTGCTGGTTGAGGACGGGACAGTGGGAGAGTTCACGGTCCACGGAGACAATGTCTCAAAACAATATTATCGCCGGCCGGATGCGGATAAGCTGGCAAAAATTCCCTCCGCTGACGGTACTGTCCGGCACCGTATGGGAGACCTGGGATACCGGGACAGCGAAGGCAGGCTCTGGTTCTGCGGACGCAAATCCCACCGGGTGACAACCAGTTCCGGTGAACTATACTCGGTAATGGCTGAAGGGGTATTCAACCAGCATCCTGCCGTGTTCAGGTCCGCCCTGGCGGGAATCGGCCGGGTGCCGGACCAGGCACCGGTCATGTGTATTGAGCTGCACAAGAAAGCCAGGGGGATCAACCTTGAAAAGCTAACCAGGGAGCTTCTCGAGCTTTCCGGGGAATATGCCTGCTGCCGCCGCATAGAAAAAATCCTCTTCCATCCCGGATTTCCGGTGGACATCCGCCATAATTCCAAAATTTCCCGTGAAAAACTGTCTCTCTGGGCGGAAAAAGAAACCCGCGGCAAATAAATCCGCCCTGATTCAGCCTGCTCCCTGTAATTTCAAGAGAAAACAATCTTATAATTAGCATTAATATGAAGAAACCAAGCACATCCCTTTTAATGATTCTTTTAATTATGGTGATTTCCATGGCCTGTTCAAAACCTGAATCCAAGACCCCCGACAACCTGGAACTTGATACTGCCCCTGACTGGTTTGAAGCCGGAGAATGGCGCCAGGGCTGGACGGTCTCCCCCGACGACACTGTCAACAGGGAAGAGTTCCAGCGCCAGTATATGCGCCAGCCTGAGCTCTGGAATAAGGCTTTTGCCTTTCTCAGCTCGACCGACCTGAACGCTGTTGAACCAGGCCGGCATGAACTGCAGGGAGAAGACCTGTTTGCCAATGTTGATGAATACCAGACCAGGGATGCCGCGGATACCAGGTATGAAGCCCATAAAAAATATGCCGATATCCAGTTCATCGTAAGCGGAACAGAAAAAATCGGTGTCCTTCCCCTGCAGAAAACCAGGGTAACCGAACCTTATGATGAAGAAAACGATATCGCCTTTTTCGAGTCGGACGAAGACAATCTGCGGCTGGCTTCCCCCGGGACATTCTTTATATTCTTTCCCGACGACGCCCACCGTCCATGTGTGAAAAACGAAGATAATTCCAGCGTCCGCAAGGTGGTTATCAAGGTCAGGATTGACTAGCCCGGATTTCGTGAATTCACTCCGGGGTTCACCTCCCCAAGGTTTCTCCACTGTATGAGCCAGCTTGGCCGGTGGCCCCACTAACTTGAGATTTGAGATTTGGTGCTTGTGATTTTGAAAATTGTGTCGCTCTTCCAGAGCTGGGAGAGGTTGGGCGGAATTTCGTCACCCCAGGCTCCTCCGAACCTTCGGTTCGTCGTCAACTGGGGCTATTAGCGGACACGCCTCCGGCGTTAGTTGCCGGGTCCGAAATCCAAATGATGAAGATAGTCAAAATCGGTCCCTGGCCGCGTAAATATCCTTGGTCCGGACTTTTCACTCCCCCAAGTTTCTTCCCTGCATGATCCGCCCAAGGCGATGGCAGCACTCAGTTGGCAAAAAACCCGGGCTGAAGGGATAAAACAGGATAGGGAGGCTCCCATAAACCGGCGGCTTATAGTGGGGAAAATCCGGGATCACGGCCCTTCCGGGAGCGCTTCAACAAATTTCACTCTCCCCCGGTATCTATCAAAACCTTCCGCCACCAAAAAACCTCCCCTGAACTGGGTGATTCCCAGTGAACAGTCATACTGAAACCTCTTAATCACGTTGAATTCTGAATCTGTTTTGATGCATTCCCGGGGACTGCCGTAGCAGCCGAACCACCAGGTGCCTTTACTGAAACAGGCGGTTTGTATTCCCATCAGCGTATAACCGCTGGCGAGGACATGTCTTTCCATAAAATTAAACTGAGGATCATACCTGTATACATAATTCTCCGCATACCCCTCGGGCAGACCCCCTATGACATAGAAAAAGCCGTCCGCGAAATCCATTCCCCCAGCTCCATGAACAACCTGGGGTACGGCGTGCCGGTCGAGGAGCTTCAGATTTTCGGAATCATATACGTATACCCAGGAATCCGCTTTCCCCGGCTCCTTGTTGAACTCTCCCAGGTTTACCGCCACATATATTCTGCCCTCATGAAAACAAAGATCACCGCTGTGGTTATCCACCCCCCTGGTGACAAGAATTTTTCCATTCAGATCAGTTTTAACCACACTCTTGGTAAAGCTCCAGTAAATATGTCCTTCTCCGTCCGAGGCAACACCCTGGAGGTGTCCGCTGTAGGTCCCCTCACAAACTACAGGTTCCGGAGCCGCTGAAACAACGGCAAAAACCTGGAACACCAATATTGCTGTATAAAAATATTTCATCGTCATTATTCCCAGTTGAACCGGGACCTGAAATTCCCGGAATCTCGATAACACTGATCAATCCCAATTTTTATCAAGGATCTCTTTCATAACGGGAAACTGCTCATCAGTATCTCCCAGTTCCGCCCTCAGCTTCAGGAGCTCTTCTTTCATATCAGTGATTACTTCCAGGTATTCCGGATCACCATAAGCATTGTGCAGCTCCCGGGGATCCTGTTCCAGGTCGTAAAATTCCCAGGCCGGCTCGGTCATTTCCCGCTCCGCTCCCGGCATATCAAGAGGCTGTCCGTAATAGAAAGCCAGCTTATATCGTTCGCCCCGGATGCCGAAATGGGCGGGTCGATGAGCCTGGTGCAGCCAATACCTGTAATAAGTCTTTTTCCGCCATCCCCGGGGAGTATTCCCCTGCAAATTTCCCCTGAAACTGCGGCCCTGGACCGCCATGTTTTCCGGGACCTCAATCCCGGCAAAATCGGCCAGGAGGGAGGCAAAATCCACATTTTCGACCAGGTCCCTGTTCCTGGTTCCAGCCGGGATTTCTCCGGGAAATCGGATTACAAAAGGCATGCGGATAGCTTCTTCATAAAACATGCGCTTATCAAACCATCCATGTTCACCCAGAAAATATCCCTGGTCGGCAGTATAAATGACAATCGTATCATCAGCCAGGCCCTCTTTATCGAGGTAATCCAGCAGCTTCCCGATATTATCGTCAATGGCGGCGCCGCCCCTCATCACATCCTTGACAAACTTCTGGTAGGTTGCCTTCCGGGCGTCCTCCCGGCTCATTCCTTCTGTTGAAAAGGGAAGCCCGGGATAACGGCTCCGGCTTTCTCCCAGGTTCTCAGAAGCCTTTCGCCATCGATCAGCCAGGATGTCCAGTTTCTGCCCGGCGAAAGACCTGCCGTTTGTTTCCGGCCCGAAATCATAAAGCGACTCAGGCTCCGGGATTTCCGCGCGGTTATAAAGATCCTTATGCCTGTCAGGATAATCAAAGGGTTCGTGGGTAGCCTTGAAGTGGCACATCAGCATAAAAGGCCGGCCGGCATTCCTGTGCTTCAACCATCCCAGGGCCTGCTCTCCAATTACATCTGAGGAAAAACCTTCATATACCCGGCCTCCATCCTCCCAGGTCTCAGCCGATTTCAAAACCGGGTCCCAGTACCTTCCCTGTCCGGGCAAAACGTTGAAATAGTCAAACCCTTCGGGCCTGGTTTCCAAGTGCCATTTACCGATGACAGCTGTCTGGTATCCGGCTTGCCGGAGCAGTCCGGCAATATTAAGCCTTCCCGGTTCCAAGGCATCGGCCAGGGTCCTGACCCCGTTTCGATGGCTGTACTGGCCTGTGAGAATCGTCGCCCGGCTGGGGGTGCATATGGAATTGGACACAAAACAGTTGTCCAGCACACAGCCTTCCTCAGCCAGCCGACTGATATTGGGGGCCTGCACATAATCAGCAAGCGGGCCCCCGTATATGCCCCAGGCCTGGCTGGTGTGATCATCCGACATGATGAATACAATGTTAGGGCGGCTTTGTTCCGGGGGATCGGGAACGCTCCCGCAGGAACCGGACGCCAGTAAAGCCGCTCCCGCAAACAAAATCAAACCCAAGTATAAAACACCTTTTTTATTCATTTCTACTCCACTGCTTCAACCGTTACCGCCGTTCATCTGTACAGGCTAAGTGATAGAATCTGTACAGACAAGCATTTTAAAATATAAATGGTTGCATCATGAAAACTCTATACTTGATAAGGCATGCCAAATCCAGCTGGGATTTCCCGGACCTGCCTGACTACGAGCGGCCCCTGGGTAAACGGGGAGAAAGAAACGCTCCGGAGATGGGCCGGAGATTGAAGTCCCGTCTCATCTATCCCGATATACTGGTCAGCAGCCCGGCGGTACGCGCCAGGGAGACCAGCCTGAAAATCTCCCGGGAAATCAGCTTTCCTGAACAGGAGATAGTATTTGAGGCGGATATTTACGGAGCAGGGGTAACGACTCTCCTGAAAACTATCGAGGCTTTCCCTGACACCTCTTCATCTGCATTCCTGGTTGGGCATAATCCCGGGATTACAGGCCTGGCCGAATACCTGACGGGTAATTACATAGGCAACATTCCTACCTGCGGGTTGGCCTGTATTGAACTGGAGATGGACTCCTGGTCCATGACAGGCCGGGGCCTGGGAAAACTTGGGTTTTTTGACTACCCGAAAAAAGATTTTAAAGGCTGAACTTATTCCCTGTAGGCCCCGGGCCATCTAAATTAAGGATCACCTCCCGCTATTTCCTCTTTCCCGAGTTTCCTCTATTATTACAGAACGATGTCCAAACAAATCGTTGCCTGTGTATTCATGCTGCTCCTTCTTTTCCCGGGATGCTCCCCGGATAAAAAGCTGGAACAAACGCCTGCCGGTCCCGGCCTGCTTTCCCCGGAGGACCTCTCTTTCCTTGATGAAATGGCTCGGGACGTGGTTGAAGCATCCCGGGTGCGGGAGGGAGAAAAAATTGGGAAATACGGTCCCAATATAACCGGTGTAACACTGATCAGACCCGGAGGGAGAGACTGCTACCCGGCCTTCTGGATCCGTGACTACGCCATGTCCCTGGATAGTGAATTAATCCCTCTGGATGAACAGCGCCATATGCTCCTGCTCACCGCCGGACACCAGCCCGACGAGGAAATAAGGCTGAAAAGCGGAAGTTTCATTCCCCCCGGGTCTATCCCTGATCACATCACCTTCCAGGACAAACCCATATTCTTTCCCGGCACCATAGACGATTATGAGGGCCAGGGCGGGCAAAGGTGGGGGGACCTCCCCAGCCTGGATGATGCCTTCTTTTTTGTGAAAATGGCCTGGGTCTATGTCGAAAGCAGCAATGATAAGGAGATTCTTGAAAAAATGATAAACGGCAAGACCCTCCTGGAAAGGCTGGAAAACGCTATTTTAATGCCTCCCTCTGATCCAGCCGATCACCTTGTGTATACCACGGAGGATCTGCGTGGCATTGCTTTCGGCTTTACCGACACGACCCGGCACACCGGAAAACTTCTGGTATGCTCCCTTCTGAAATTCCGGGCCGCCCAGCAACTGGCCGAACTCTGCCAGCTGGCCGGCAATAAAAACCTCTCCCATAAATACCGGGATATGGCGGCGACTATCAAGGCCAATGCCGGAAATATTTTTGCTGATGACTCCGGGCTGCTCAGGGCCTCAACCGGAAAAAGCTCCCAGCCCGATGTGTGGGGATCCGCCCTGGCCGTTTATTTAGATGCCCTTGAAGAACCCCTTTCCAATGAGGTCTGCAAGACACTGGCGGAGTGCCTTGAGAAAGGGACCATTTCCTGGAAAGGAAATATCAGGCATATCCCAATTGATATGGATTTCAGTGAAGACACTGCCTGGGAAATCAGCCTGGCGGAAAAAAACACCTATCAAAACGGAGCTTACTGGAACACTCCGACCGGCTGGGTCTGCTGCGCGGTGGACCGGATCAATCACCGTTCAGCGGCAAAACTGGCTGAGAATTTCATACAGGAACTCAGGCAGGGGGATTATCGCGAAGGCGGGGAAAACGGATCCCCCTGGGAATGTATTCATCCCAACGGACACCGGCAGAACCCGGTGTACATGACCAGTGTCACCGTTCCCCTGGGAGTATTCAAAAACCTCCGCTTAAAATACCGCTAACATTAGGACGCCGAAAAGCAGCCTGGTCAATCAGAGATCACACGGCTCGCATTTCAGGTAGCCGCCGGATACTTTTTTAACCCTGGCCCGGACCAGGACATTCCCCGGGACTGCCCGGGGCAGCAAGGCATCCAGGTAATTGCCGGTCAAGGCCCGCCGCCGGCCCCTGACCTCTGAAGTCAGGGTCAGCACCTGGAGGTTCTTCCCGGTCATTGATTCCATGAAACCGGCCTTCATCGCTGAAGATATCTCCCTGAGTTCGCGGCATCGGGCATTGCTGACCTGGGGAGGTATCTTGCCATCCATCCCTGAAGCGAGGGTGCCGGAGCGGTCGCTGTAGGGGAAAACATGGAGATAGGTGAAGGGAAGGTTCTTTATGTACCTGACAGTCTCCTGGTGATCCTCTTCAGTTTCACCGGGAAATCCGGCTATTACGTCAGTCCCTATTCCGGCCAGGGGAATCTTTTCCCTGACATACTCCACAAGTTCAGCGAATTCAGCTGCCTTGTAAGGGCGCCGCATTGCCGACAATATCCGGTCGGAACCGCTCTGCAGGCAGATATGAAAATGGGGAGCTATTTTCCCGCTGCCGGCAGCCAAATCGATGACCCGGCGGGACAGCTCCATAGGTTCAATTGAGCTTATCCTTACCTGCCCCAGGCCGGGAAGCTCAATGATTTGCTCAAGGAGCCGGTCAAGGGATGACCTCGGTTGGAGATTCATGCCGTAGATTCCCAGGTGGATCCCGGTAAGAACGATTTCCCGGTAGCCCTCATCAATGTATTTCCTGATTCCTTCCAGCACCTGTTCCGGAGGTACTGAACGGCTGGGGCCCCTTACCAGGGGCACTATACAGTAGGAGCATGAAGCTGAACATCCATCCTGGATTTTCAGCTGAGGCCTGGTCTGGTTGGTTCCCGGGTCACCCGGTTCCAGATCATAACTCCTCTCTCCTGAGAGATCGTCCCAGACTACCCGGCATCCGTCTTCTCCCGCCCCGCCGGCTGGGCCCTCATCGAGAATCCTTACCAGATCCTGTTTGCGTCGGTTACCTATCACCAGGTCGGCAAACCCTTCTTCTCCCAGGCCCTCCGGGTCTCTCTGGGCGTAACACCCCGTCAGCACCACCCTGGCTTCCGGATTATTTCTCCGGATCCGCCGGGTGAACTGCCTGACCTGCTGGTCGGACCGGTGAGTCACCGTGCAGGAATTCACTATAACCAGGTCGGCCTTTTCTTCGCTGCGCGCCTCGGAATATCCGGCCTCCCGCAAAGATCTTCGCAGAGCCGCCGAATCAGCCTGGTTGGCCCGGCATCCAAAGGTGCTTATAAAAAAACTTTTCCTGTCCAATTTTGTTACCCGCTAACTTCAGAAATCAAAATTCCGGCACCAGGCCCCTGCTGCTTGCTACTTGCTACTTGCTACTATTCAACACTGCCAACTGGCCGCAGGCCGCGGCGACATCCGAACCGCGTGATGCCCTTATGAATGCTGACAAACCATGATTTATAAGTATTTCCTGGAACCTTAAAACCTGGCTTCTTTCCGGGGCCCGGAAGGGCAATCCGGGATTAGAATTATAGGCAATAAGGTTAACTTTTACCGGGATCCCCTTCAGGAGACGGGCCAGCTTCTCAGCATCACTGGTTGAGTCATTAATCCCCTGGAGCAACACATATTCAATTGTAATCCGCCTCCTGTCATCCCGGGCATAATCACGGCAGGCCTGCAGCAGCTCCTTTATATTCCATTCCTGGTTGACCGGCATAATCCGGCTTCGGGTTTCATCATCGGCCGCGTTAAGCGAAACCGCCAGGCTGGGAGGCCTCTCCTCTTCGGACATTTTTCCCATAACAGGAACTATGCCGCTGGTTGAAACCGTGATTTTTCGGTAGGAAAGGTCTATCCCGCCCGAATCAGTCAGAAGCCTGAAAGCCTTCATAACTTTGTCGTAATTATGCAGAGGCTCCCCCATCCCCATGAACACCACGTTGAATCCTTTTTCCTCCAGGGTGCCATCATTGATAACCGCGAGGACCTGCCCGATAATTTCTCCCGCGCCCAGGTTCCGGCGGAAGCCCATCTGCGCGGTCATGCAGAATCCGCATCCTACCCTGCATCCAACCTGGGATGAGATGCACAGCGTGTCCCGCCCCTCTTCAGGAATATATACTGATTCAATCGCCTCGCCATCCCTGAGCTTGAACAGGTATTTTATTGTACCGTCTGAGGAGACTCTGCGGTCTGCTATCTCAGGCAGCCTGATTTCATACCCTTCTGACAGTTTTTTTCGGAATATTTTTGCCAGGTCCGTCATCTGTTCGAAATTGAACTGTTTTCGCCGGTATAGCTGCACGTAGAGCTGCCTTCCCCGAAAGGTACTTTCTCCCAGGGACGCGGCAATGTTTTCCATTTCACTCAAGTCCAGGCCCAAAAGATTTGTTTTATCCATATATATTTTCAATCGACCGGCAGGCTGTCTGCCTCGGTTTACGTTGTTTCCGTTAAGATCTTCAGCAAAAGCAAAGATTACCACAAGTTCCGGATTGTCCGGTTTGCTATCCCTGATACCCTGAATCCACTATGGGAATGCCGGCAGCCAGATTCAAGCCCTTAAGCCGTTATCAACAGCTGGCTGTCGCCCGCGGACACGGGGTCTAAACCTGCAAGATTTTATCTTTTTCTGGAAACCAGCCGCTGCCTTCATCGTTGTTTCTGTAATCTGCGCGGCATTTGAAAAACAGATAATAAATGCAATCCTGCCCGGACCAGAAAAGAAACTCTTTATTACCCTTGCCATAACCCTGGATTAATGCAGTGCGACTGTTCCTCATTTCCCCTGGATTCCCCGCCTTGTAACTGTTTCGTTTCATACCCTGTTGTTACATTCTATTCCACAGTGCTAATTACAGTCTTAGGAAGCGGAAGCAGCGGAAACTGCACCTATATTGCTTCAGAGAAAACACACATCCTGATTGACGCCGGCTTCGGTTCCCGCAGTATTGCCCGACGGAGCCGGGATGCCGGAATATCAATTGAAAAACTTGACGCGGTTCTGCTTACCCATGCCCACTACGACCACAGCAAAGGTCTTCCCTCGCTGTTAAAGAAATTCCCCGTCCCTGTCTACATGACATCCGGAACGGCTGACGAAATCTCCGTTGACTGCGGCCCCCATCAAATCCAGAAAATTTCCAGACGGGCCGGCTTCACGATTGGGGACATCGAAATCCAGGCCTTTCCGACTTCACATGACAGCGCTGAATCAGTAGGTTTCCAGTTCAGGACTGGAGGAATAACCGGAACCCTGGCAACAGACCTTGGCAAGCTGACCAGAGGGGTTGTCGGATTTCTTAACCAGTCTGACTGGATAATCATGGAATCCAACCACGATGAAGAGCTTCTTCGCATCGGCCCCTACCCCTTGGCACTGAAACGTCGTATACTTGGAGACAAAGGGCATATATCAAACCAGGCTGTCGCCGATTTTCTGGAGCATGAATTCAGCGGCCACGCGGAACACATCTTCCTGGCTCACATCAGCAGAAAAAACAACATTCCCAACCTGGTACTTGATACGGCCCGGGAAGCACTGACAAGGAGAAACCGGGGAAGCTTGTTCAAATTGAAGCCCCGGCTCTATATTACGCATCAAAATGAACCATCCGAGGTACTAGAATTATGATTGAAAGATATTCCTCACCGGAAATGATTGAACTCTGGTCGGAAAAATCTAAATTTCAAGCCTGGCTTGATGTCGAAATCGCCGTCAGCGAGGTACTGGCTGAAATGGGCCAGGTTCCGGCTGAAGCCGTCAAGGTCATTAAAGAAAAAGCCTCTTTCACCGTTGAGAGGATTAAAGAAATAGAAGAAGTGACCCGGCACGACGTTATAGCTTTTACCACCGCCGTGGCCGAAAATGTCGGGCCGGAATCCAGGTGGATTCACCTGGGCCTCACTTCCACGGATGTAGTAGATACCGCCCAGGCCCTGCGGGTAAAGAAAGCCTCTGACCTGATTGAGAAAGAAATCCTGCTGTTCCTGGAAACCCTTAAAACAAGAGCCCTGGAACATCAGCACACCTATACGATGGGGCGCACCCACGGGATCCACGCCGAGCCCACTACCTTTGGGCTCAAGCTGGCTATCTGGTACTCGGAAATGGAACGTAACCTGGAACGTTTCCGTCATGCCAGGAAAAACCTGGAGGTGGGGAAGATCAGCGGGCCGGTAGGTTCCTTTTCCCACCTGCCGCCGGAAGTTGAAGAAAAAGCCTGCGCCAGGCTGGGCATTGGTTTCGCCGCTGCCTCCACCCAGACCCTGCAAAGGGACCGCCATGCCGAGTATATCTGCGCCCTGGCCATACTGGGAGGCACCTATGACAAGATAGCCACTGAAATAAGGCACCTTCAGCGTACCGAGGTGCGTGAAGCCCAGGAAGCGTTCCGAAAAGGACAAAAAGGCAGCTCTGCCATGCCCCATAAAAGGAATCCCATCAATTGCGAACAGATCAGCGGCCTGTCAAGAATCCTCCGTTCCAATGCTGTAGTGGCTTTTGAAAACATGCCCCTCTGGCATGAACGCGATATCTCCCACTCCTCCGCCGAAAGGGTCATCCTGCCTGACTCCACTACCCTGGCCCACTACCTTACAATCAAAATCAACCGGATAATAGCCAACCTGCTAGTGAACAAGGAACAGATGCTGAAAAACATTGAACTGATGGGAGGCCTGGTCTTCTCCGGAACCATTATGCTTGAGCTTGTCAAAAAAGGAATACTGCGGGAGGACGCCTATGCGTGGGTCCAGCGCAACGCCATGCGGGTCTGGGATGAAGGGGCTGATTTCCTGGAACTGGTCCTGGCTGATTCCGACATCCGCGAACACATGAGTGAAGAGGAAGTTCGCAGCACCTTCGACCTGAAGGAAAAAACAAAATACGTGGACCAGGTATTTAAGAGGGTCTTTAAGTGAGGCCATCGGAAGAAGAGTCCAGGGTTGGGGGTCGTGTCCTGTGATAGGTTGTCACCTTTAGAAGAGGCAAGCAAATGGTACAAGAAGTAAGGCGACAGCGAAGCGTTCAAACGGTAGGAAGTTCCAGCAGGCAGCAACATTAAAGAGGGCCGAAGGCCCGAAGTTAAATAGCCTGGGGCGACCGAAGAGAGCCCCAGGAAAAGAGTAATCTAGAATATAAAAAGAGAGCTCTGAAGGAGCGATCCCCTTCCAAAATTTCGCAAATTTGTTTTTCCGGACGTTGTTTATCACGAAAGGGAAAACGCATGTCTCAGTCATTAGTTCAAAATCTGCATCACACCTTCTTCAGCACCAAAGGCCGGGTAAAAATGATAAGGGGTAAATGGGCACTGGAATTGTACGGTTACATTTGGGGAATAATGAAAAAAATGAATTGCCGCCTGATTTCAGCCGGAGGGACAGCAGACCATCTTCTCCTTCTCTCGTCGATAGGCAAAACGACAACGGTTTCCGATATGGTGATGAAGGTGAAGTCTTTGTCTTCTGCCTGGGTGCACACCAACGTTTCGGGAGGTGAAAAATTTTCCTGGCAGAGAGGATACGCCTCCTTTTCAGTCAGCGAATCCATGGTGAAGGATGTAAAGAGATATATTGAAAAACAACCCGAACATCACCACCAGCGCTGTTTTCAGGAAGAACTGCGGACATTGCTTCGTAAACATAATCTTGAATATGACGAACGGTACCTGTGGGATTGATTTTGAATTTTCAACGTCACACTTTCAGCGCTCCGATTGCAGAAACACATCTGGTTTCCTGGGGTTCCCTTCGGCTTCGCCTCCGGTCACCCCAGGCTTTTGCATGCTGGGCTTTCAGCCCGCCCAACCAATTGACGAATAAAAATCCAGGGGACTTAAAATCACAGGGGCCTGAGATGGCCGGAACAGTATGCTCCAACAAACCAAACTCTGATCAAAGGCAGTTATGACAGGGGCAGCAATAAAACTGAAAAGGGCCGGGAATTCCCGGCCCTTTTTGCTTCTCAAGGTTTGTATTTACCTAATAAGCCCTACTTAACCGGCTTCATTTCAATCTTCCTGAAATAAAGCTCCGCCCCTTCAGTCTGGAAGATAATCTTCCCCTCTGTAAGGCTGGTATCCCATACTTTACTTACAACATGGCCGTTCACAATGTTGGTGATGGTATCACCGTCGCAAATCACTTCGAGGGTGGTCCACTCCGCGCCATGACCCTCGACATCATTTTTACCCACATAACCCAGGCTTCCGTCCCAGTCAGGATCACGGCCTGACCAGTTTATTCGCCCGCTGTCCAGGGTAACTTTTTCACCTTCCGGAGAATAAACCATTTCACCGTCCCGGTCTTTCACTACCGTAGATGTGGCCACAGGTTTGAGCCGGTTGCCGTCTTTATCCCATCCGGCTACGAGAATTATATCCGCAACCCCTCCTTCGATGATCTGGGTTTCAATGGACTGCATCCAGGGCCCCTTGAAATCTTTTCCGGTGTTGCCGTCAGGCCCCTGGCAATGAACCAGTATTCCGGAATCCCTGGCAGCGTCCTTCCTGTTCCCCCAGGTCAGGAGTCCCCAGCGGAATTCAACAGTCAGGTGGTAATTCTTGTATTCCTTCTCCGTAATAAACGCCCCGTAACCCTGGCCGCTGACCCTGATGGCGGGAGCTCCGTCGATCGCGTCAACAACTGAAAAAACCCGGTTTACATCCTCACGCCCGGTGCCGGCCATCCAGGTATAAAAACCATCCAGCGATTTACCGTCAAACAGCTGTACGGTTGCAGTCGGTTCAATTGCTCCGGCAAAAGCGGGCGCGGTTAAACAAAAAACTACTAACAGGGAAAAACAAAGCCAATATTTCATTTCAGTCTCCGGTTGGTATTTTGGTTCCTTTTTATTTGGTTTAAAAGATCTGGTTGCAGTTCGATTATAAAGTAAGGATTTAAAGAAGTCAGTTGTCAGGGGGAGGATTTATGATAAAAGATTGACCCGCTATAGCTGATTCCGTCGTTGAATTTGAAGAATTCTGGGTAGTCTATTACATAAATTCTAGGTATTCCATTACATAACCCTGAGAATTTTGGGTCTGTTTCCAACAATTTGTACCCGAAATACATCACATTTCCCCCGTAATCCCTTTTTTTGTGCGGAAAATCACAAAAAACCACTCTTTGGCACACAAAATGCCAGTTTCTTATTGAAATAGAAAATATTTGAATCTAGAAGAAAAAATGTTTCATACCTTGTTGTAGATTCATTCGTGTGAAACTTCAACCCGTAAATTGGGGGGATTACTGATGAAAAAGAAAATTTTAGCAAGCCTGGCAATCATGGTGTTCCTGTCCTTCGGCAGCAGCCTGATGGCCGATCCTGTGGCCTATGATTTCAGCAACATGGTGCAAATCGGCGGTATCCAGAGCGGAAACGACAACGATATTGATGAGATTAGCACACTGGCTGGAGTAGCCCTTACCCTGGCCGGCAAATCTGATGAATCAGGTGATGGATGGTCCGGTACCAACGGAGGCACCAGCGGAGTTTTTGTTTGGAATGGTTCAGGTGTAATCACCCATATCTCGATCAAGGCTGGGAATTTCTACACCTTGTTTGAGCTAATCAATCCGCTCAATCCCGGAGACTCCCAGGTAGTCAACCAGGATCAGATCATGAATCCTCCAGGCAATGCTTATCTTGCAATTTCCCACACCTCGGCCTGGACAGGAACCACAACCGTTCCTGAACCGGCTACCCTGGTATTATTGGGACTTGGTTTGATGGCCGTACCGGTGGCAAAAAAATTTAGATTTTAAATTTCCGCGAAATTTTATAAACCTCTAATTAATCGGGTTGAAATATTGCAGGACTCACCCTTCAGGGTGGGTCCTGTTTCGTTTAGAAATAGAAAATATCCAGGAGTTTTGATACCCTCCTGCCAATCTACTCCCCTTACCGGTATTGTTACCCGCACGGCAACAATACCCGGCGATATAAAAATTCTCTTTCGCGCCCTAAATGGTAAAATCCGGTTACAATATTTAGCTGAAAATACAATCTCCCAGGGATAATCCCTGTTTTCTTCCGGGAATAATCTAAGTGAAAAATACCAAAACTTCTTTACTGACAAAAATTCTACAGCAGCGCATCCTGATAATGGATGGGGCCATGGGCACTGTGATCCAGGAGTACAATCTCTCTGAGAAGGATTTCCGTGGGGATCGTTTCCGGGATAATCCCGGATTACTCAAGGGAAACAATGAACTCCTGACACTCACCCGTCCTGAACTGATCGCCGAGATCCACCGCCGCTACCTGGAGGCTGGTGCCGACATCCTGGGAACCAATACATTTAACGCCAATTCTGTTTCCCAGGCTGACTACGAATTGTCCGACCTTGCCTATGAAATGAACCTCCGCGCCGCCCGGATCGCCCGAAAAGAAGCTGACCTGATGACTGCCCGGACTCCGGACAAGCCCCGCTTCGTAACCGGAAACCTGGGACCAACCAACCGCACAGCTTCAATTTCACCAGATGTTAATGATCCGGCCTACCGGAGCATTACCTTTAAACAGCTGGCTGACGCTTACCGGGAAGCCGCGCGGGGACTGATTGACGGCGGCGCTGACATCATCCTGATCGAAACAATATTTGACACGCTTAATGCCAAGGCCGCAATCTACGGGGTAAAAACCTGTCCGGCATTTACCGCCGATCCCCTGCCCATAATAATCTCCGGCACAATCACCGATGCCAGCGGGCGCACCCTGACCGGGCAAACCCCTGGAGCTTTCTGGAATTCAGTGGCCCATGCCCGGCCAATGGCCGCGGGCCTTAACTGCGCCCTCGGCGCCGCCGACCTGAAACCATACCTGCATGAAATCGGTGAAACTGCTGATACCTTCATCAGCGCCTATCCCAACGCCGGACTGCCCAACCAGTTCGGGGGTTATGACCAGACACCTGAAGAAATGGCGGGTATCCTCACCGAATACCGCGATGAAAAGCTGGTAAACATAATCGGCGGATGCTGCGGCACCACACCCGATCATATCAAGGCCATTGCCGAAGTTTTTAACGGGGCGGAACCTCGGTTGCCCCGTAAGACTGACACTCGAACCAGGCTGAGCGGACTGGAGCCTCTGAATATTGGGAAAGATTCCCTTTTCGTGAATATCGGGGAAAGGACCAATGTAACCGGATCCCGCCGCTTCGCCCGCCTTATCGCTTCGGAAGATTACGATACCGCCCTCAGCGTTGCCCGGCAACAAGTGGAAAACGGAGCCCAGATCATCGATATCAACATGGATGAAGGAATGCTGGATTCCCAGGCCTGCATGATCAGGTTCCTGAACCTGATCGCCAGTGAGCCTGATATCTGCAAGGTTCCGGTTATGCTCGACTCCTCCAGCTGGGAGGTAATCGAAGCCGGACTGCAGTGCGTGCAGGGCAAATCCATAGTAAATTCGATAAGCCTCAAAAACGGTGAGGAAGAATTTATCAGCCAGGCTGAAGCGGCCCTGCTCTACGGCGCGGCCGTTATTGTCATGGCCTTTGATGAAAAAGGCCAGGCCGATACCCTGGAACGCCGAAAAGAAATCTGTCGCAGGGCCTACAAAATTCTGACCGGTAAAGTAGGGTTCAATCCTTCCGACATAATCTTTGATCCCAATGTATACGCCGTGGCAACCGGTATCGAGGAACACAATAACTACGCGGTGGACTTCATTGATACGGTGAAGTGGATTAAAGCAGAACTTCCCGGAGCCAGGATCAGCGGAGGAATCAGCAACCTCTCCTTCTCCTTCCGGGGAAACAACACCGTAAGGGAAGCCATGCATTCGGTCTTCCTCTATCATGCCATAACCGCCGGACTGGATATGGGTATCGTCAATGCCGGACAACTGGCAGTTTACGAAGATATTGATCCTGAACTGAAAGAGCGGGTAATTGATGTTGTTCTCAATAAACGGCCGGATGCCACCGAACGGCTGCTGGAGATCGCGGGATCCTATTCCGGCCAGGCCCAGGCAGAAGACGCCAAGGAAGAATGGAGAGACCTTCCGGTAACCGAACGACTGCAGCATGCCCTGGTTAAGGGCATCGACCAGCACATCGAAGATGATGTGCTGGAAGCCCTGCCCGGATTCAGCCATCCAATTGAACTGATTGAAGGCCCCCTGATGGACGGACTTAACACGGTTGGAGACCTGTTCGGCTCCGGACGTATGTTCCTCCCCCAGGTGGTAAAAAGCGCCAGGGTCATGAAAAAAGCCGTGGCCGTTCTGCTGCCCCTGATGGAAACGGGCGAAGATGGAGCTGTACCGGCTTCCAAAGGCAGGATCCTTATGGCTACAGTGAAAGGCGATGTACACGATATCGGCAAAAACATCGTAGGGGTTGTACTGCGATGCAACAACTATGAAGTGATAGACCTGGGAGTAATGGTACCGGCGGCCAGGATTGTCGAGGAAGCTATTGCACAAAAAGCTGACATTATCGGGCTCAGCGGCCTTATCACCCCCAGTTTGGGTGAAATGTGCAATGTGGCTTCGGAACTGGAAAAAGCCGGAATTAAAGCTCCCCTGCTTATCGGCGGAGCCACTACTTCCAAGGCCCACACTGCTGTCAAAATTGATCCCTGCTACAGCGCACCTGTGGTTTACGTTGTGGATGCTTCCCGTGCGGTTGGGGTTGTCTCCGGCCTGCTCAGCGAAAACAACAGAGACGAATACATAAAGAAGATAAATGAGGAGCATAACTCCATAAGGGAAAGTCATTCCAGGAAGGACCGGAAAAGCAGGCTGACTTCCCTGGATCAAGCCCGTAAAAACGGTTTGAAATCAAACTGGAGCACATATACACCCCAGGTCCCGTCATTTCTGGGTGTCAGGAGTTTTACCAAATACCCGATAGAGGATCTCCCCGACTATTTTGACTGGTCGCCATTCTTCAAGGCCTGGGGCATGAAAGGAAGCTACCCTGGAATCTTCGAGGACCCGGCTGCCGGCCCTGAAGCCAGAAAGCTGTTTGAAGACGCACAGTCCTTCCTCGAAAAAATAGTAACGGAAAAGCTTATCAGCACTCGTGCTGTGCTGGGATTCTTTCCAGCCAACAGTACCGATGATGATGATGTCGAACTTTACACTGACGAAAACCGTGACCAGATTTTAAACCGCCTCCATTTCCTCAGGCAGCAGGCTGAGAAAAAGGCAGGAAACATCAATCGCTGCCTGGCTGATTTCATTGCGCCAAAAGGAAAAAACATTCCAGATTACGTGGGAATGTTTGCCGTCACAGCCGAGATAAAAGAAGGCGTGATTGCAGAGATCGACAGCCCCGGAGGTGACGCATACGACAATATTATGATGCAGGCCCTGGCCGACAGGTTGGCTGAAGCACTGGCCGAAAGACTGCACGAGCAGGTTCGCAAAGAATTGTGGGGATACGCCCCTGGAGAAAAGCTTAGCGCCGATGAGTTGATCAGGGAAGCCTATGTCGGTATCCGCCCGGCTCCCGGCTACCCGGCCTGTCCTGAACATACTGAAAAAACCACCCTGTTCGAACTCCTTAATGTGACCCCGGATATCGGGATACATCTGACGGAAAGCATGGCCATGCAGCCCGCTTCTTCGATCTGCGGATACTATTTCTCCCACCCGGAATCCCACTATTTCGGCCTGGGTAAAATCGGCAGGGACCAGCTGGAAGACTACGCCCGGCGTAAGGGCCTTCCCCTGGAAGAAATGGAGAAATGGCTGGCCCCGGTCATGGCGTAATGCCGCCAGGCAATCAAGGATTCAGGTTCATTCTTCATTATAGGGCCCAACCAAAATAGTTGAATGTCCGAAAAGCGAAGCAGTGTGTGTTCAGCAAAAGAATCCTTTTTTTCGGTCCACTCCTCCTGTCCCGTCGCTTTAGTCCACATCGTCCCGCCAAAATCCTGTTTTGTTGTTTGTTGGATTCGCCTATCCATGTTTTAATTTAGATTAAGCCCAGGTAACAATGCTTCTACTAAAAACATATTCGAAAGAAATCATTATGAAAAACCGGATTTTATATACTCTTTTGACAATTTTTCTGCTGGCAGGATCTTACTCCTGCTCAATGTTCAGGCAAAACTCCTTTTCCGCCGACTTCAGCACTGGAGACAGAACCTGGATCGGCAAAGACTACTGGGCCGTACCGATGGAGGACTGGCAGGTTAAGGACGGACGCCTTGAATGCACCGGAGAACGGGAAAACATGCGGGTGAACCTGCTCACTGCTGTCCTGAATGACAAGGCTGAATCATTTTCCACATCAGTGCGTCTCGGTCTCCTTAAGGAAGGAGAACTTCGCGGCTACGCGGGATTCAGCGTCGGATTATGGGACGATGTTGATTCAAGCGCTAAATCCCTGTGCTACTTCGGGCAGGGCATCTCGGCAGGGATCACTTCAGACAAATCCGTCTTCATTGAACAGATAGCGGCATCCCTGCCGGAGGAATTCGATCTTTCGGAGGTGGCGCTCACCCTGGAGGGTATCCCGGGAGACGACGGATACACCCTCACTCTCAGCGCCACAGACAAAAACAATCTAACCGGGAGCGTTTCACTGAACGGTGTTGAACAAATCCGGGGGCTGGTTGCCCTGGCCAATAAATTCAGGGCGGAACAAGAGAAGAAAACAAATCCCCTGTTCTGGTTTGATGACTGGACCATCAAGGGCAAAAAACTGGAAGCCGACCCTGAAAATTCATTCGGACCCATTCTATGGTCCATGTACACCCTGAGCCGCGGAACGGTTAAACTGACCGCCCAGATGCCGCCCCTGGGGCCTGCCGATCCTTCCGAGGTCAAACTGGAACTCAAATCCGGTGAAGCCTGGGAAACAGCAGGGACTGCCGCAATTGAGGCCGATTCCCGCACCGCGACCTTCCGGCTGGAGGACTGGGACGCCGGACTGGACCGGGATTACCGCCTGGTTTACCCGGAAGACAACGGAGAGCCTTATTATTATGAGGGCACCATCAGGCGTGACCCAATTGACAAAAACCTGAGGATGGGCGGCATGACCTGCCAGTTTGCTTCAGGATTTCCCTATAAGCCTGTTGTTGACAACCTGGCCTTTCATAATCCCGACATCCTTTACTTCTCCGGGGACCAGATCTACGAATCAAACGGCGGATACGGAATCATACGCTTCCCCGGTGAAACGGCCATCCTGAATTACCTGGGGAAATGGTACATGTTCGGATGGGCTTTCGGAGACCTGATGCGGGACCGACCCACCATATGCACCCCCGATGACCATGACGTCTTCCAGGGCAATCTCTGGGGGGAAGGCGGGGAATACAATTCCATGGAAAACTATGCCAAATACTACGACTCAACCGGGGGTTTCCTGGAGCCTCCGGAGATGGTCAATGTTGTCAACAGGACCCAGTGCAGCCATCTTCCCGATCCCTATGACCCGACTCCGCTTAAACAGGGAATCATTCCTTTCTATACCGATCTTGTGTATGGAAGGGTGAGCTTCGCCATAATAACCGACCGGATCTTCAAAAGCGGGCCCCACAACGTAGCCTACTGGGAAGGACGGCTGGACCACCTGAAGTTCGAGCTGAAAAACCCAAAGAGCATCGACAAAAAAGGACTGGAATTCCTGGGCGACCGCCAGATGGAATTCCTTGAAGAATGGATACGTGACTGGAAGGGCGCCGACCTGAAGACATTGCTCAGCCAGACCATCTTCACCAATGCTGCCACCCATCATGGCGGGGAAAAAATGTTCCTCGTGGCTGATCTCGACTCAGGCGGATGGCCCCAGACCGGAAGGGACCGGGCCCTGGAAGTGATCCGAAAAGCCTTTGCCTTCCAGATTGCCGGAGACCAGCATATTCCTTCGCTTATCCAGTACGGAATCAAGGATTTCAGAGATTCCAGCTGGGGTTTCTGCACTCCGGCCATCAGCGTTGGCTACGAACGCAGGTTTGTTCCCGATACCCTGGGAATTCCTGTCAAGAACAGGCCGGAACACGGCTTGCCCAATACGGGAGAATATGTTGACGGATTTGGAAACCTGAACTATGTCTACGCCATAGGGAACCCTTTGGAAACAGAAAGGAAAAAACCACGCTACATACTGGCGGAAGAAAAAGCCTCAGGATACAGCATCATTACCTTCGACCGTGACAACCGCACCTTTACCCCTGATGCCTGGCATTTCCTTACTGACGCCTCCCAGGATACGCCTGAAGCGCACTTTGCCGGATGGCCCCATACCATTGGGCAGGAGGAAAATTACGGCGCGGTACAGCAATCTAAGCTGACCCTCCCGGTGATTCAGGTATCCGGTATAGAGGACCCGGTGGTAGAGATAACGGATGAGCAAAAGGGGGAACTGCTCTATATCCTGAGGATAAAGGGGGCATCCTATACCCCGAAGGTCACTTCCAAAGGAACATACAAGGTCAGGGTAGGGAATCCTGAAACTGATATCTGGCTGGAAAAAACAGGAGTCAAGCCTGGTGCTGGTGAAGCCCTGCAATTCGACTTTTAGGCTGTTGAATAAGCCGGCATTCTGGTTTGCATTGAAATCAAAGACACCGAAGGTGTCAACGTCAAGTAAGGGCCAAGAGGCCCGATAAGAGTCTCCCGCCTCTGGCGGGGGGCTCTTCCAGCCCAGGGTGGAGGCGTAGCCGTAACCCTGGGTAAGGGGATACATTAAAAAAAAGCAGGAGTGCCACAGGTACGACCTTAAAATCCTGCTGCAATTACAGTCGCGGTCACAGCTCCATCATCTACCTCAACAGTTCTTCCAGGGCAGTGGCTGCATCGGTTTTATCATCCCGGTACTTGATGATCAGTCCGCAGTTTATCTGCAATCCATGTTCAATCGCGTAATCGCAAGATCTCATGGGCCTGGACCCAGGCACTACTACGGCATTTTCGGGGATTACCAGGGACTGTCCCCTCTCCACCTTCAGCCTTTCACCCTTGACCAGGTCATAAACCGGAACCGAAGCCGTAAGCACGGTTCCCGCCCCTATGACGGCCCCTTTCTTCACTGTTATGCCTTCATATATTCCACTGTTTCCGCCGATAATGACATCATCCTCCACGATCACCGGAGAAGCCCCTACCGGTTCCAGCACCCCTCCAATCTGGGCCGCGGCACTCAGGTGCACCCTTGCCCCTACCTGGGCACAGGAACCTACAAGGGCATGAGAATCAATCATGGTGTCAGGCCCTACCCAGGCTCCGGTATTGATATAGGCCGGCGGCATAATAACAACCCCCGGGGCAACATAGCTTCCGGCCCTGATGCTGGTCCCTCCCGGAACTATCCTGATGCCGTCTTCAGCGACAGAAGGACGCAGGGGGTAGGTCGATTTATCATAGTAGTTGAAACCGCTGTTGGTAGTGTAGTCTTCAATGACACCGAAACGGAAGCCAAGCAGAATCCCCTCTTTCACCCAGGCGTTAACCTTCCAGCTTCCATCCTCAACTTGTTCAGCGGCCCTTACCTTTCCCGAATTCAATAACTCCCTGAAGGAGAGGAACAGTTCATCAAAATCAGAGGGTTTATCCCTGTCCGGGGAGTTGTATATTTCTACTATTCTATTTTTTAAATCTTTCAATTTATGACTTCCCTGCTTATAACACTTCACTGACATGGAATCAGTCCGGTTCATTTACACCTTCAAATTAATCCCAACTCATCCAGGATTGCTCCCATCTTCCGCCTGGTTTCATCGGAAGCTTTTATCATGGGAAGGCGAAAATTGTCTTTAATCCTGCCCATCAGGGCCAGGGCTGTTTTAACCGGGATAGGATTGCTTTCAACAAAGTTTGCTTCCATAAGAGGCAGAAGGCTGAAATGAATCTTCCGCGCCTTTTCCCATTCACCCGCGAAGGCGGCTTTCACCATCTGTTTAAGTTCCCCGGGGACCTGGTTGGCGACTACTGAAATGATTCCGTCGGATCCCAGGCTCATCAGGGGAAGACCTATGCTGTCATCACCGGAAAGAACCAGGAAGCCTTCAGGCCTGCAGCGAAGGATTTCGCTGATCTGGCTCATGTTGCCGCTGGCTTCCTTGACGGCAAAAATATTGGGGATTTCAGCCAGTCTCAGCATGGTTTCAGCCTTGATATTGGAGCCGGTCCGGCCCGGCACGTTATAAACCATGACTGGTAAATCCGTTGATTCGGCAATCTCCTTGAAGTGGCGGTAGAAACCCTCCTGGGTCGGCTTGTTGTAATAGGGACCGACGGACAGGATGGCATCTGCCCCGAATCCTTCCGCGCATTTGGTCAGATACAGTGCCTCACGGGTGCAGTTACTTCCCGCGCCGCAAATAACCGGAATCCGTCCGGCAACCTGTTCACAGATCAATTCCATCAGGTGACCATGTTCTTCCATCGAAAGGGTTGCGGCTTCACCGGTGGTTCCCGCGGCCAGAATCACATCAGTGCCCTGTTGAATCTGCCATTCCACCAAATCCCTGATATTCTCTTCGTCCAGGCTCAAATCATCATTAAAAGGAGTCACCAGGGCTACCGTAGTTCCCCTGAATTTTTCTGTATTCATTACTTATCCTGTATCTATTTAGAATTTATCGAATATGTATCTTTATAATTGGCTTTCCGGTTCGAATTAATCCTGCCTGCTATGCGAAAATTAATCCCCGATGAAGGCAGCCTGCGAGGCTCAATCCCTGGCCTGCATAAAATCACGCATGGAAAAAATACCGTCCCGGCCCACAATCCACTCGGCCGCCTGAACCGCGCCACGGGCAAAACCCTTACGTCCGTGAGCGGTATGCTTCAGCTGGATCAAATCAGCTTCACAATCAAATCCAACTTCATGGGTCCCCGGAAACCTTCCGGCCCGGGTGGAGGTAACATGAAGAAGCCCCGAATCGATTTTTCCGTGGCTGGACTCGCTTTGCACGGCATGCTTCCCGGGAACCGATTCCAGGACTATGTCGGCCAGGTGGTTTGCTGTTCCGCTGGGGCTGTCAGCCTTCCCGGAATGGTGCAGCTCATGTATGTATGTGTCATATCCTTCAGTATTACCCAGGCGGAGGGCCGCTTCCCGCACGATCTCGGCAAAAAGGTAAACCCCTATCGAGAAATTAGGGCTGTACACCATGCTCAAACCTGGTATGTTTCGAACCTCATCCAGTTGATCATACCAGCCGGTGGTACCTTCAACCACGGGAACACCAGCTGCAGCCGCGACTTTCAGCATTGGAATCACAGCTTCCGGAAGGGAAAAACTGATTATCGCGTCAGCGCCTTTCAGCAGGGCCGAATCTTCCAGGGGCCGGTCCACGTCAAAAATCAGTGACACTGAGTGCCCCCTGTCCAGGGCAGACTCCTCAACCATTCGTCCCATCCGGCCGTAACCGTAAATTGCGATATTCATATCTGCAGCCATTGGCTTATACCCTTTCCCGGGAATCCCGAATCCTAGGCGAAAAAGGTTTCATCGAATCCGTCTTCAAAAAACCTCTTGTGAATCCTGCCGATGACAGCCGGCAGGTCATCTTCATCAACCACAAAACTGATGTTGATGCTTGAAGCTCCCTGTGAAATCATGTTGACCCTGATTCCCTGCAGTTCTCCGAACAGCTTGGCAGGAATTCCCGGCTCCAGGCAGAGGCCTTCACCCACAACACAGACTATAGCCTGTTTCTGCCTGACTTCCAGTTCAGCAAACTTCCCCAGGTCCTCCATGATTTCCGGCAAATGCTCCCGGCTGTCTATAGTCACAGAAACACTTACTTCAGAAGTCGACACAAGGTCAACCGAGGTTTGATATCGTTCAAAAACCTGGAAAATCCTGGCCAGAAAACCATGGGCCATCAACATACGGCTTGATTTAATGCTCAAAACCGACTGCCCTTCCTTGTAAGCGATCGACTTGGCAATGACCGGAGCGTGAAGTCCGTCAGGCATATTTCCCAGGATATAGGTCCCCTCCTGTCCCGGTTTAAGAGAATTCATAACGCATACCGGGATGCCCTTTTCAATTGCTGGAATAATGCTGGCCGGATGCAGAACCTTCGCCCCGAAATAAGCCAGTTCAGCGGCTTCCTCAAAGGTCATCCACCTGATGCGCTTGGCTTCAGGAAGCAAAGAGGGATCAGCTGTCAGGATCCCGTCCACGTCAGTCCAGATTTCAATTGATTCCGCATCCAGGAGAGTGCCCACATAGGTGGCGGAATAGTCAGAACCTCCCCGCCCCAGTGTTGTAACGACACCGTTAACATCTGCTCCTGTAAACCCCTGTGAAATGAGGGCCTTGCCTTTTTCCAGCTGTGGTTTCAGGACTGACTCCATCTTTTCCTGGCAGAGTTCCTTAACAGGCAGGGCGCGGCCGAAATTGCTGTCAGTCACCATGTAATCACAAGCATCAACCCATCCCACGTTGATACCTTCCGCGTCCATGTAGGCTGTCAGCAGGCGGGTTGAGAGATACTCCCCCCGGCTTAAACACAAATCCTGCCATTTCAAGGATTCCGCCCCGGTTGTTTTTTCAATCTGCGGAAGGATGTCTATGAGCAGCATACGGGTCTGCTCCAGCTCATTGTAGAAAGGATTATCTTCAGGCACTCCAAGATCTACAGCAATCTTTCCATAGCGCTCGGTAAACCATTCAATTTTCTCAAGGCCTTCCTCAAAATCCCCACTGTCAGCCGCTTTACCGATCCTGACAAGGGCGTCTGTAGCTTTTGAGACAGCTGAGACTATTACCAGCGGACTCTTGTCCAGTTTTCCGGAAATAATCCCGGATACCCTTTTCATTGCTTCCGCGTTACCTACAGAAGTCCCTCCAAATTTCATTACTATCATGATTTCTCTTTTTCTCTTTATGTCTTTATTAGCCGGATCTTGTCATCCGGAATTTTATCCCGCAGGGGTATAAGCGAAGGAAAGCAGGTCGATTAACAGCCGAGGGCAGCTCACTTATTCTGTTCCAGCACTGCTTACAAAAGGAAATTCAGTTTTCAGCAACTGTCAATAATACAGGTCAGCCGGGTCTCTTGTAAAATCCAGGGGCTGAATCTCCTTAATATTATAAAGGGAGCTGCTCAGAGAACTGAGGCAATCCGGCAATACGCCTCTATGCCCTCAAAAAGCTCCGGAATGGTCACCTGTTCATCATCCGAATGGGCAAACTTGATAGATCCCGGGCCGCACATCACAACCTTGCCCAGCGCTGTCAGGTACGGCGCGTCGGAGCCAAAAGAGACCACAGTGTTTTCCAGCCCGGGAACCTCTTCGAGGTTCAAGGGTTCGGATGAACTGAGAATATCTATGCTGACAT
>CAXXEX010000024.1:0-51478 GCA_963666915.2 Acidobacteriota bacterium | reverse complement strand
GGAAATGCAAGTCATTTTTACCAGGATAACTGCTGCTGAATTGAGGTTTCGGGATATTCCCCCATAGACATCCGCCGCTTTCACCCCTGCCTGCCCTATTGGTTGCCCTATTTACGGATCAGTAGTAATATGGAGATGTGGTGATGCCGGAAAGACTGCGGAAAATGATTTAGGATGACCGGATCTCTATCCCGGCAAAAAGGGAACCATTCCTGCCATTCCTCGTATAATATTCAGAAACACCGGTTGGTTTCCAGCGTTATTAGTGAATACCGGAAAGATAAAAGAAATTCAGAATAAAATAAACGGAGGAAAGCATGTCTTCTATTAAAAAACTGTTATACGGTCGTGGGGCTGTATGGGCCTCGCTTTTGTTTACCCTGGCACTTGGCATAACCATTGGTTCAATAGTCTCTAATGGGGTTGACGGTGCTGAAAAACCTGAAGCAGCTCAGGAAATGGTGATGCAGGGTGAGGGCGCTCCAGTCACAATGAAAGAACAGCTCTCACTGCAGAAAGGGTTCGCCGGACTGGCCAAGGCTGTTGAACCTGCGGTTGTTCATATTTACACCCAGTCTATCGTTAAAGCCCAGTCTCGCGGCGGCAACAACGAGCAGTTCAGGGAATTCTTCGGCGATGATTTTTTCCAGCGTTTCTTCGGATCTCCCGGTCAGGGAGGGGACTCAGGACCCGCCCTGCAGAAACGAGCCGGCCTTGGATCCGGCGTGATCGTTGACAGCAAGGGTTATATCCTCACCAACTACCACGTTGTGGCCATAGGAAGCCGCGGAGGAAGTTCCGCCCTGGCTGAAACTATCGAAGTCCAGACCAAGGACGGGAAAAACTACGATGCCAAGGTTATAGGGGTTGACCAGGAAACAGATCTTGCGGTCCTCAAGATTGAAGCTGACAAAAGCCTGCCCTACCTCAAGGTAGGTGACTCAACCAAAATGAATGTCGGCGACTGGGTAATGGCCATCGGCAGCCCTTTCGGGTTTGAACAGACCCTGACAGCCGGCATAATCTCAGCGACTAAAAGAGTAATTCCAACCTCTACCTTCGGAGATTACATACAGACCGACGCGGCCATTAATCCCGGAAACAGCGGCGGCCCCCTAGTGAACATGAACGGTGAAGTTATTGGGATAAATACCTTTATTTCAACCACTTCAGGCTCATTCGCCGGAATCGGCTTCGCTATTCCCTCCGAGACATTTGTTTCTTCCTATAACCAGTTGGTAACCGAGGGTACAATCAAAAGAGGATGGCTTGGAATATCAATGAATTCCATGGATATGACTCCCGAAATGGCTGAATTCTTCGGCGTAGCCGGCGATGACCCGGAGGGAATCAAGGACGGCAATGGAGTTATTGTCACCCAGTTGATTGACGAGTCCGGAGACCAGGATGATTCCGGTCCTGCCGCGAAAGCCGGAATAAAGGACGGTGATGTTATCGTCAAATTCGGCAAGAAAGACATCACTGAACTCTGGGATCTCCGCTCTGCCGCGGCCAATACACCTCCGGGCAAAGAAGTCCCGGTAGTCCTGGTTCGCAAGGGTGAAGTAATCAAAACCAATGTAACCCTTGCTGAAAGAACCCTGGAAAAGAAAACCAGGGATGCCAGCCAGGGCTTGAGTTTCGAGGAGGAAGAAGAAGTTCCTCCCAAGGAAATCGGTATCGAATTCCAGACCCTGAACCGCAGGGACGCCAAGCAGCTTGGGATTGATGATGTGGAAGGAGTCCTGATAATTTCCGTGACTCCCGGAAGCCTGGCAGATGAAGCAGGTGTAGCCAAACGCATGATAATAACCCAGGTAAACGGTGAGGATGTTAAAGACGCCCAAACCTTCAAAAAGATGGTTGACGCTACTGATTCGGGTGAAGGGATAATCCTGAAACTTCTGGCTCCAAACCCTTCAGGAGGTCTTAATTCTTCACTCTACACTTCATTCGTAAAACCCTGATTTCCTGAAAGTCAGGTCTTCCCGATACAGCCCGCGAACAGTCATTGTGCTGTTCGCGGGCTTTTCCATTTCCCTGGAATCCTCTTTAACTCAAATTCCTCAAAACCAGTCTGCCGCGGTGCCCTGCACATCCGGACCGGCCGCGCAACCCGGAGAATAATGCGGACTGGATCGTAATTTAACCCCTTCCAAAGTTGCTACCGGGCCTGATAAACCCTATCCTTTAAACATAAGGAATTATGATGAAGCAGGTTACTTACCGGATAGATTCGCCGAAAAGCGGACAGGAAAACATGGAGATTGATTCAGCCTGCCTTAAGAAAGCGGAAGAATCCAGCTCTCCCTTGACCGTAATCAGGTTTTACCAGTGGTCTTCAGCCACAGTTTCCCTGGGGAAACACCAATCCCCTGCCCGGGCCTGTGACATTGATTTCTGCCGGCTGCATAAGCTGCCGATAGTCCACCGCCCTACCGGGGGCCGGGCGGTTCTTCATGATAATGAGCTCACCTACTCTGTTGTCTCCAATGATCCCTCCCTTTTCCCCCTGGATGACCTGATGGCTACCTACCATGTCATTTCCCGGGCCCTTCAAAAGGGTTTTCTGGCCTTCGGAATCCCCTTGGAGGCATCAGCCGGAGTCAAGGAGAGTGGCAGCTCCAGGAAAGCCGGGATGCAGAGCCCCTGCTTTTCCAGCCCCACCCGGCACGAACTTATGTCCGGGGGAAGGAAGCTGGCCGGAAGCGCCCAGAGACGGCTGAGGCGAAGCTTCCTTCAGCATGGATCTATCCCTCTGTACGTAGACTATGAATTCATGGCCTCCGCCCTGGGGACTTCTCCCCAGCTGCTCCGCTCCCAGATGATTGGGGTTGATGAAGTCATTGACCGGCCTTATGAAATAACTGAATTGAGCAGCTGCCTGGAAAATGGATTCCGCGATGTGCTGGACAATGGGAGATAACAGCTTTCCGGGAAACAATATATTGACGATTCCAGATTGACGCTCAAGCATCCGAATCAATGGAACTTCCGGCTGTGGTTGAAGAAGGCACCGAAAACAGCACTGGCTAAAAACCAGGTGAAAGCAACAAGGACCACGGTTGCTCCAGTCGCTGTATCAGCCCACTCCTGGGCGGAGATTACCATGCCGGCAACTGCCGAAGAAATGCTGATCAGCATTGCCCACCAGAACATTCCCCCCGCGGAGCGGGAAAAATTCCTGGCCGCGGCCGCGGGTACTACCAGCATGGCGGTCACCAGCAAAATGCCTACCGCGTTATAAGTCAGGACCACCACCAGCGCCAGCAGCCCGGCAAATAGATATTGATACAACCCAACCCTGATCCGATGGGTCAAAGCCAATCCGGCATTCAATCCGATATAAAGGAGCCGGTTAAATCCAAAATACTGGAAAACCAGCAGGACGGCCAGCAGGAAAAACAGTCCCAGGATATCCCCGTCACTTATCGTTAGAATATCTCCGTAGATGAACTGTTCAACATCCTGGGACACAGCTGGATCACGGCTGACAACAGCCAGCCCGAAAGCCACTACCCCCGAAAAAATGACTCCGACAACAGTGTCAGTGGAGAGGGAGCTGCGCCGAAGCAGAAGCATTATGCAAAGCCCCACGGCTAATCCGAAAACAGGCATGCTCCAGCCCGGGCTTATTGATAAAAGGAGCCCGATTGCCACACCGGCAAACACCGAATGACTTATGGCATCGGAAAAAAACGCCATCCTGAAGTTCACGACCTGGACCCCCATGGCTGCCGTCATTGGGGCAAGCAGCACCAGGCCCAGTAAAGCTCTCCGCATCAGGGTCAGTTCCAGGCATTCCAGCGGGAGAAGCCAGCCCACAAGGTCATAGAGGGAAGTCAAATCAGGCATCATCTCCCCCCTTCTCTTCCTTGCTGAAATCCTTTTTCGGAGAAGCGATAATACCGGAATCGACGACTCCCATATGGATTCCGAAAAGCGATTTAAGGACATCTACTGAAAGCACCTGGTCGGGGGAACCTTGAGCGATCACCTTGCGGTTCAGGCATATTACATGAGAGGCATGGTGGGTTACCGTTGCCAGGTCATGGCTGACCATCAGCTGGGTGAATCCCCATTTGCGTCCCAGGTCTTCAAGCAGTTCACAAAAAACCTTGCCGCCCTTCACATCCACCCCCGCAGAAGGTTCATCCAGTACCAGGAGTTCAGGATCCTGCTGCAGGGCCAGGGCCAGCAGAACTCTCTGCATTTCGCCGCCGGAAAGGGCTCCGAGGTGGCTTTCCTCCAACCTTTCAGCCTGGACGGCCTTAAGCAGGGTCCTGGCCCTCTCCCGATATTTTCTGCCGATGCCCAGCCATAGCGGTTTCCGCTGCAGTCCCATCACCAGGAATTCGAGAACTGTCACGGGAAGGCCTCGGTCAAACGCGAACCTCTGGGGAACATATCCGATTCTGGGCCTGGTAGTGTTTCCCGAAAAAAGGATCTCACCACTGTATTCAGTCTGTCCGAGAAGTGCCAGCAGCAGGGTAGTTTTCCCGGCTCCGTTCGGCCCGATAATCGCGGTGTTTCCACCCAGGGGGACCCTGGCGCTGACATCTTCAAGTATCTTGGTTTCACCCCTGGTGACGGAAATCCTGTTAAAGGTAAGGGCGGGAGAACTGCAGTCCTCAGGAATAGCCATCACTGCCTGGCTCCCAGCAGCTGGAGGAGAGTTTTGATATTTCTCCGCATGACAGTCTCATAATAATCAAGGGGCACATCTTCGGGGCCGCTGGCGGCCGGATCCAGTTCCCCCCATGGGATCCCGGCCTCTTCAGCTATCGTCCTTCCAATACCGGCTGAATACTGCGGCTCGGTAAAAACCGCTCCGGCCCCAGCCCTTTTTATTTCCTTGACAAGCCCGATTACTCCGGCTGCTGACAGGGGTTCTCCTCCATGAACATTGATGATTCCGGAAATCTCCAGGCCGGCATCACGAGCCAGGTAGTCAAATGCTCCATGCTGAGTAATTATCCGGTTATTGACCAGGCTTTTTCCCAGTGCCCTGAACTCTTCTGCCAGTATGTCCATTTTATCCGAATACCTGATCCCGTTCGTCCTCAGCTTTTCAGCAGAAGCCGGGAAATTAGAGGCGAGTCCGGCCGCAATATTGACGGCCATCCTTCCGGCCAGCCAAGGGCTGGCAAAAAGATGAGGATTGATTCCTTCATGATCGTTGTCATGCCCTTCGGAATCATGATGATGATCCGGCCCGGCTTCATGGGAAGATTCACTGCTGTACCTCAACAGCCCTTCGATATTCCTGGAACTGTCTATGATTACTATGTCCGGATTGACACTAGAAAGAGGGGCCCCCAGGAATTCCTCCATTCCAAGGCCGTTGATTACCAGTATTTCAGCAGAAGCGGTTTTCCGCATATCACCGGGAGTCAGCGAATAATTGTGAGGACATCCCATCCTGGCCGGAATCATAAGTTCGACCTCTATCCCCTCCACACCCAGGGCAATATTCCTTGTAATCTGGAATACCGGAAAGGTTGTGCATAAAACCTTTCCGGACTGTGCCTGGGCAGGCACAGAAATACTGAGGGAAAAGCAGGTCATGACCAGGCACAGCACGAATTTCAGGCTTTTTTTCATAGCGGACTAAACTCTATCAAAAATTAAGAAACAACTGTCAATTTTCCCGGTTTCATGGTTAAAATAGAATAGCATGCTGCAGGGTTGCCTGCCTGCGAAACTTTTGAATCAGACTAATGCCGGAAAGGATACAGGCATCGGCCGGAGCCAGCTGGAAAGGCTAGTTGCCGGCTTATTGTTATTGCCTGAATTCCGGCAGTAATATTTGTCCCGGCGCACGGGTAAGGAGATGAGAATATGCCTGACAGAGTGTTAAATGTTGGACTGGTTGGCGGAGGCGGGGGAGCCTTCATTGTTCATCCTCACCAGAAATCCATTCATATGGATGGAACCAGGAAAGTGACCTGCGCGGCACTTCATCCTGATCCGGCAATTGCCTTGAAAGAAGCAGCGGAATGGCCCTATCCCCTCAAGGGATATCAGTCATTCCAGGAAATGATTGAGGAAGAAAGCAAAAAGCCAAAAGGGGAAGGAATCGACTACGTGCTTATAGTCACCCCCAACCATGTTCACTATGAACCTGCCAGGATGGCCCTGGAAGCGGGGATTCCCGTATTTTGTGAAAAACCCCTGACATTGACACTGGAGGAATCTGACTCACTTGTCAGTATCGTCAATGACAAAAAAATCCCCTTCTGCGTAGCCCACACTTACCTGGGTCACTGGACCAGCCGGCTGGCCAGGCATATTGTCCAATCCGGGTTACTGGGTGAGGTCAGGTGGGTTGATGCCCGTTATATCCAGGGATGGCTGGCTGAAAGGGTTGAGGACACCGGATCAGTACAGGCGGAATGGCGGGTCGATCCCAAAAAATCCGGCATCAGCGGTTGCGGAGGAGATATCGGAACCCACGCCATGATGCATCTCCGCTATGTAACCGGACTGGAAGTTCCAAGGATCCAGGCTTACCTGGAAACCTTTGTCAAAGGCCGAATGCTTGATGATCATTTCACTGCCTACTGCGAGCTTTCCAACGGTGGAAAGGCAATGATAAGGACATCCCAGATTTCCATAGGGCACAGAAATGACCTGGGGCTTGAAGTCTGTGGAGAAAAAGGAACCCTGATCTGGGACCAGGAAAATCCCGAATGCGTGCGGATCCTGCTGCCTGGACAGCCGGACAGAACCTACTGGAGAGGACAGGTAGAGGCTAATGACGGCTTCCTGAAAGAGATGCCGGAAGGACTGCTTGATGAACCGACAATACCTTCGGGACATCCCGAAGGATTCCATGACGCTTTCGGCAGGCTTCACCGCTTTTTTGAGCAGGATGTGAGGGCCTGGCAAAACGGCACTTTCAAGGGCAGCGACGGCTCCAGGTATGCCACCGTCGAAGATGGGCGTTTTGGTATTGCCTTCCTGGTTGCGGCCGTGGAAAGCAGCAGAAACGACCACTGCTGGGTAGCAATTTAGCAGGTAACCTTAAAATTTATACCGTCTTACCTGGACAATTTAAGTATAATCATCTACAGTGCCCGACTGCGGAAATAAGCTCCGTCACTCCGCGTCAAGAGAGGCTTAATTCGGAACTGGATGAATTTAGAATCTATTTGAAACAAAAAAAGAGGATTTGCACATGGATAGAAGAAAATTTGTTAAAGCCGGAATAGCCTCGGCTACCGGTGTTGTTGCCGCGTCTCACACCCTGGGAAACGGCGCTGAAAAAGAAATCATCACCAGAAAATTCGGGAAAACAGGACTGGAACTTCCCATCGTCAGCATGGGGGTAATGAACTCTGACAATCCCAACCTGGTGAAAGCGGCCCTGGCCAGCGGCATTCTCCACATTGATACCGCCCACGTTTATCAAAGAGGCCGGAATGAAGTGATGCTGGGCGAACTGATCAAGGACTATGACAGGGACTCTTTCGTCATCTCAACAAAAATCAGGCCGGACGGAGTAGACCGGAATACCGGCCTCCCCACTGATGAAGTCACTCCAGAAAATTTCATGGAGAAGTTCGAAATCAGCATGGAAAGACTGGGCCTTGAATACGTTGATTTCCTCTACCTGCACGCGGTCCAGGCCAAAGGCATGGTCCAGCACAAGCCGATTTCCGATGTGATGAAAAAACTTAAAAAAGAGGGACGGGTCCGTTTCATAGGGGTGTCAACCCATAAAAACGAACCGGAAGTCATTGACGCCATGATCGAAGACGGTTTCTGGGATATGGTCCTGACTGCCTACAACTTCAAGATGGATCATGTGGCTGAAATGAACGCGGCCCTGGAAAGAGCCAACAAGGCCGGCCTCGGAGTAGTGGCAATGAAAACCATGGCCGGCGGTTTCCTGGATAAGGAAAAGCTGAAACCAATCGATACAACAGCCGCCTTGAAATGGGCGATGAACAATCCTAATGTGCATACTTCCATCCCCGGAATGACCACATTTGATCAGCTTGAAAAGAATATAACGGTCCTGACAGATCTTAAAATGACAGGTGAGGAAAAAGAACATCTCACCCTGGCATCAAACGATACCGGCCTGTTCTGCACCGGATGCCGTGAATGTCTTCCCGCTTGCCGCAAAAGTCTGAATATCCCAGATTACATGCGGGCCTACATGTATACCTACGGGTACTCCAACCTGGAAAAAGCCCACACCCTGCTTAGTGATATCGGGGATGGCGCCAATCCTTGCGGAGACTGCACCGACTGCACGGTCAACTGCACCATGAAATTCAATGTCAGGGATAAAATCGCTGATGTCTCCAGGCTCATCAACCTGCCCGGCGACATGCTGGCCTGATCAATTAACCCCAAAAGGGGAGGAGGAGATTAACGCCTCTTCCCCCTTTCAATGCAACGGTTTACGTTTGCATAACAAAACTCCTGAATCAGGCCTGAAGCAACATCCAAAAAAATAAAATCAGGAAAGACCAAACATATGAAAAACAGAACAGTAATTCTAGTTTCACTGGCATTTCTCTTTTCTTTCCCCGGCCTGGTAATGGGGGAAGTTGTTTTCCCTGAAATGGACGGGTTCACCGTTGACACGGATTACGATACCTACAATTCCGAGACTCTCTGGGAATATATCAATGGAGCTTCTGAAGTTTTCCTGATGTACGAGTTTGAAGAATTGAGGATCGCTGATTACAACCAGGGGGATGAAAGCATCAATGTTGAGATTTATGTGCATAAAACTCCTGAGATGGCTTTCGGTATGTATACCAAGGAACGGCGTCCAAGCTACAACTTTGTTGAAATTGGCATCCAGGGACACCAGTCAAAAACCCAGATCTATTTCGTCAAGGGCAATGTGTATGTGAAAATCATGACATCCTCGGCTTCCCCGGAGATAAGAGATGCCATGGCGCCCCTGGCCATGAAAATCGCTGACTCCCTGGAGGGAACCACAGAGATGCCGGAAATCATCAAAACACTTCCTGAAGAGGGACGAGCCGTCAATGGTGAAGTATTCCTGACGGAAAGTGTCATGGGTCATCCATTCCTCGAGGACGCCTACAAGATCAGCTATACCCTGGAAGGAAAAAAATTCGACGTTTTTGTCTTCAGGCCGGGCAGCAGGGAACATACAACCGGAATGATCAAGGCTTACCTCGAATGGGCAGGTGTTGAAGGAGTTGCCCCTGACAAGGAAGAAATCTTCCTTAATGACAAATACAACGGCCCCGTATACATACGGCAAAATGGCCCGAAACTCCTGTTCATCAACGGACTGGACCAGGATTCCGTAGGGATCGCCTCCTCAATTTCCGAGGCCGTACTCGCAGAATGACACCAGCATTGGCAACCGTCCACGCCCCTAAAAAAAGGAGATGTGGGCCCTTACCTAATTCAGAAATGGAACTCACGCCCGGATTGATCGTCTTCGGTCCGGGCTGGATCCTTCTTGCTTTTTACCGCATAAAATATTATTAGTAGGTAATGATTCACAGAGCTCACGTCCTCCTTCTCCTGATTATTACCGCCTTGACCATCCATACATTCGCGGATTCGCCTTCATTAAATGCTGAAGATACTGCCGATAAAGTATTGATTTCAGAGGACGGCAAACCGGTACTGCACTACCAGAAAACGCCCCTGTCTTTCCAGGGGCAGTTCGAAAGGGCCAACTACATACACCCCCTCCATAATCTTGACGGCGTGGTCATAACCGAGGATTTCCCTGACGACCACCTGCACCAGCGGGGAATTTTCTGGACCTGGCACCAGATCATGCAGGGAGACAAACGACTGGGGGACGGATGGGAGTGCAGGGATATCGCCTGGGAGGTGCTCTCCGCCGAGACTGCCCTATCCCCGGCCGGATGCATGATTCTGAAGACCAAAGTCCACTGGAAATCTCCAAACCTGTCCGGCCGAAATGGTGACATGACCCCCTTTGTGGAAGAAAGGGCCGTCATCACGGTATATCCGGCTCAGGCAGAAAGCAGGAAGATTGATTTCGAAATCAGGCTCCTGGCCCTGGAACAGGAAATCTTTATCGGAGGATCTGAAGACGCGAAGGGCTATGGAGGATTCTCGCCCCGAATTCTGCTTCCCGAAGATGTGGACTTCCGTGGAATCAACGGCCCGATTACCCCTGAAACCAACGCCGTTCCTGCCGGGGCTGCAGTTGACATCACCGGGACTTTCAGCGGATCCCGGAAAAGCGGGGTAGCCATAATTCAGCATCCTTCCAATCCCGGATTCCCCCAGGGGTGGATATTGAGGAGCAAAAACAGCATGCAGAATCCGGTTTACCCCGGGCAGCAGCCGGTAAAGCTCTCCTCATCTGAACCTCTCGTCCTCAGGTATCGCCTAATCCTGCACGGCCCTGGCGGCCAGGATCTCGAGGCCCTGGTCAGCGATTATTCCTCGTTAAAATGAAATCAAAGACTAAAATAAGCATATAACTGTGTAAACAAACACATAAAATAGAACCGAGGCTCTTAAGGCATCCGGTTTATATAAATTTTCCCGGGAAAAACCAATGTACAATCCAGACGATCCTCAATCACTTGAAAAGTATTCTTCTGCTGTAACCCTTTCCGATATGGAAATATTCATTTTTCCGGAGATCATGTATTCCCTGGTTCTGGCCAATATCATGTCCCCCATAACCTGGGAATTCAAGGAAGATCCCTGGTTCGCGAATATTGGCAAGATGAACCAGAACCAGAAGATCCAGAGGGTTAAACAGTTCATCATGCACAATTTCACCTTCAACCTGGACCTGGACACATGGGGGCTTACAACCAAGCAGAAGGAACTGGACAGGTTTGAGGGATTCATTGACCTGGAGATGCTCCAGCAGAGCAACGCCCTGTTCGGGTATGAGGGAGACAAATATTACTTTGACATGGATATCCGCAGGCATTTCGGCCTGGACCAGTACAAGTCAGATGTGATCCCTTACTGGAAAACTGAAACCATCGAAGCCATGAAGGCTTTCCGTCACCTGGAGGCCTATTCCAGCGGAGCCGGTGAATGTGTCAGCCTGGCGACCCTGTACGCGGCAGTACTCCATGTTGTAGGGGAGGTACCCCTGGAAAAAATTTTCCTGATGGCCACCCCGCTGCATTCCCAGAATTTTGTAGCCGTGGGCAATGGAATACTCACCAATAACCGCAGGATTGTCACCAAAAACATGTGGTTCAACGGAACTGAATTGTCGGCCAAGGCTCGCCGGGCCCTGGAAAATGAGAAGGTTACCATGGTGGCCAACAATACCGGCCACATCCATACCCTCTATGACAGTTACACGATCAACAGGGAACACTATGAAGACTTCACAGACCAGCTGGGCTCCTACCTGTCTTCAAAAATAAACTACCTGGCCCTGACTTCGTTTCTAAGGCAGTCCCATAACTTCCAGGTATGTTTCCAGGTTAAAAACCGCGTATTTGGAACCGATCGCTTTATTGAGGCTGAAAAAGTATTCCACTATGAACATTCCAGCAAATCGCGTATGGGGGATCCTTCCGAGAAGAACCTGCTCGAAGACATAGACATAGACGACTACTACCCTTCTCCCCTGCCGGGGCGGATTATCCTCAATGAACTGGGGAAAACCCTGGATGAAATCTCAAAGAACCTTGATTACAGGACTGACCGCGACCTGATCAAGGAAAAGCTGGCAGGCAAATGTCCCCATGCCGGGGAAATGCTGGACCACCTGCTGGAATACCTGGAAACGATTCCCAGGCTGCCCCGGATTGAGGGCCGCGACAAGAGCGACTCCACACCCCTGCTGCTTCCAACTTCAGAAGGCAGGGAAGCAGTGATTGAATACCTGGAGAGCCAGAGAGGACACAATGAAACCGCGGACCTGGCTTTCACCGCCTATCGGGATTTAGGCAAGTCGCCCTGGAAACCATTTATAAAAGCCGCCCTGGAACGCAACCCGGTTTCTGTCTCGGGATCCTTCGGGATGGATACCAGTGAAGTCCACTCATTTCTCCTTGCAATGGATGACGAGTCCATTTACGGCGAAAACCGCCTGGCCCAGCCCGATGAAGTCTGGAATTTCAAGCGGGGAAATGGGATGGAAAAGGCCCTGACCCTGGCCAATATACTGAAAAACCGGGCTGGGGATAAACCGGTAAGGATAGTGGGAGCAGAAGGCCAGCTGCACCTGGAGCACGAAGGGGCCACCTACAGCTTCCCCTATAGCGGAACCCTTACTCCACCATCGGAAAGTGATATGGAATTATAGTTGCCGCCGGCTGTCGGCAATGATCACCCGACAACCCTGGCAAAAATCCAGCTCCCGGCGATAAAGGTCCCGGCGACACTGCCCAGGTTGGAAAAAACAACTACAAGCAGGATGCGGCTGACCGGGTTCATCCAGAAACCTTTGACTGAATTGATTGCTTCAGGCAAATCCTCCAGGTCCTGAACCGTAGGTTTTTTCACAAAAGCCTGCACCAGCCCGCTGACCCATCCAGCCGCGATCATGGGATTAAGGCTGGTCAGCGGTGCGGCAAGGAAAGCGCTTAAAACCGTCACGGGATGACCCATCGCCAGGGCTGCTCCCAGGGCTGATAAAATTCCATTTACAAGGAACCAGATATAAACCGAACCCAGGGATTCCTCTCCTCCGCCCCTGAAAAAGCCCCACACAAACAGGGCGATAATCAAACCCGGGATTCCCCATTTCAATATCTTGCCGGTCGAGGAGGCCGGCGGAATGATTTCCAGGGGTTCCAGCGAACGCTCCTTCTTGATTTCTTCAGTGATTCCCGGGGAATGACCGGCTCCAACGACGGCAACAATATTTTTACCAGGCGCCTCCCTCAGCTTTTGCGCCATATACTGGTCGCGCTCATCAATGAGGGGTTTTTTCACCTGGGGGAACTCCTCACCGAAAATCTGCAGGACATCTCCCAGTTTCTCCTGTTCCTTCAGTTCCTCTATAGCCTTTTCATCTACCTCATCCACTGAAAAAAGAGACGCTGTCAGCTGAAACATCATTTTCAGCTTATTCCAGACATCCAGGTTTCTCCATGTCCTCTTCAGGGTCAGCTGGATATCCCGGTCAATCAGAAACACTTCAGCATTACGTTCCTCGGCTGCCCTGGCACCTTCAGCCATCTCGGCACCCGGGGTCACCCCCAGCTTTTTGCCGATGCGGCGCTGAAAAGAACTCATGATCATGGAACTCAGCAGCAGGGCCGCTTTCCCTTCCCGGATAACCTTGCCAATATTGGTCTGCTGCCAGCGCTTGGGATCAGTCAGGTTCTTATACCTTTCCGAGTCCAGTTCCAGGCAGACAGTATCCGGATTAACCAGCTCCACGGTTTTCCTTACATCCTCGAGGCTCTGCTTTGACACATGGGCGGTACCGACCAGGTATACAGTCCTTCCGTTTGCCTCCAGCACCCTGACGCTGGAAGGCAATTCCGCGAGCTCCACCTCAGCCTGGCCGCCTTCTGATTCCGGTTCAATTTTTTCAATATCTGTCACAGTATCTCTTTCTTTATCTTGTTCAGCAGGGACATGCCTTCGCTTGAAATTCCGCTGCCTTAAAGCAGCCAATGAGTATTTTACTAGGAAACCAGTGGCACTGATCACTCCCGGGAAAGCCATGGACCGGTTCGCTTAAACCCTCCCGGCTTTCCTGAAAGATCCTTACTCAGACCGTACCGGTTTATGCTTTTTCAGCCAGCTGCCGTAATCTCCGTTGTAGCCGGCCTTGTCCTGCCACTTTTTAACCAGGGCCCTGACATCCTCGATCTTCTCCGATGGCAGAATATCCTTTTTACTCAAAACATTGTCCATCAGGTGCCTAACTACCTGGCGCCCATGGGCCCGGGAGGCCTTGATATTTCCCCGGCCGGTCACGGCATTGCCCAGGGCAAAAACATTCTCCAGTCCCCTGAGGGTCCCGGTTTCATAGTCTTCAATGGTGAACATTCCATCTTCACCGCTCAGGCCCGGAATCACTTCAGGAAGGCTCCCTATGGACGATACTACTATTGGAGCCCTGTGAACCCGTTCAGTTCCGGCCAGGCTTTTCACCCGCCCTTCGTTAACCTCGGTATCCTGGAAAACCACTCCGGCAACCCGGTTTCCTTCAATCAGAACGTCAACCGGAACCTTCTGCGGTTCAAAATTAAACAGGTATTTTGACTGCATATTATTCAAAAGCTTGACCCTTACCTGTTCCGCCTTTTTCAGTTCATCCTCAGTCGGATTGTCATCAATGGGCATAAGGGGCATATCACAGGCCCGGCGGCGGTAAAACAGGGTGCATCCGGAGAGTCCCAACTCTTCCCATTTAACTCCCAGGCTGTCCAGGATCTTGGGGATGCCTTTCTTCTCCAGGGCTACCAGGTCGGCATCAATACCCATCTTTTCCTTCAGGGCTCGCACTGTCGTTTCGAGCATGAAAATCTTGGCTACATCAATGGAGGCCAGGCCGCCGCCTATAATCATGGCGTTGTCATGGATCTCTTTCTCCGGCCCGTCATAACCAGGGCTGTGGTGCTGGTTAAACCAGGCAACAAATTCATTCTGCAGTTCAAATCCCCGACCGATAAAATCTTCAATCCCGGAAATAGAAGGCCTGCGGTCCCGCCATGCCCCGGTTGCCAAAAGCACAGCGCTTACTCCCCAATCCAGCACTTCCTGGATGTGAATGTCCTCACCCAGTTTGACCCCGGGAACGAACTCAACCAGGGGATTCTCCATTACCGAATCAATCGCCTGCTCTTCCTTATCACGCTGCTTGGAATGCCATTTAGGCAGTCCAAACTCGATCTTCCCGTAAGGGAGTTTTTCCATGTCAAAAACTATGGAAGGGATTTCTTCCTCTGCCAGGCAGCGAGCCGCTTCAGAACGGCTACCGCTCCTCCGAAAATCACAACTAAATGAGAGTTCTTCATATTGTTTTAATTAATCTCCATGCTCCAGTATGTTGTCTCGTGAAACCTAATAGTCCCACTATTTTACAGTATGGGAAGGACTTATGTCAGCCCGCATTATCTAAGCCGATGTCAGGATTTCACTCCGCGGGATCAGCATTTCCCAGAACCTTCAGCACCCCTTCCATGGTTTTCTCCTCCATAATCAGGCTCCTCAACATGGCCGCTCCCCGGAAACCCTTCAGGTATCCTCCATAGGTCTTGCGCATCTCGAGCACTCCCACCTTTTCCCCCAGCCAGTCACATTTCATGGTGAGGTGCTCTTTAATTATCTCCAGCTTCTCTTCCCAGGAAGGAGCAGGGAAATGCTCGCCGGTATCCAGGAAATGCCTGACTTCCCTGAAAATCCAGGGATTCCCCAGGGCGGCCCGTCCTATCATAACCGCGTCAACCCCGGTCTGCTCAAACATATCCCTGGCCGCTTCGGGGGTATAGACATCCCCGTTACCTATCAGGGGAATCTTCAGTCCGCTCTCCTCCTTCAGCTTCCTGAGCCACTCCCACCGGGCTTCACCTTTATAGCCCTGGGCCCGGGTCCGGGCATGTACGGCCAAGGCGGCGATTCCGCAATCTTCAAGCATTCGTGCGGTATCAAGAATGTGTATGGAATTATCGTCCCATCCCAGGCGGGTTTTCACGGTCACAGGACGCCTGGCAGCAGCAAGAACAATCTCTGTTATCTCCTTCATCCTGGGGAGATCCCGAAGGATTCCTGCCCCGGCACCCTGCCTGATGACTTTTTTCACCGGGCATCCAAAATTTATATCAATAAAATCAGGAGCTGCCTCTTCGACCATCCGGGCTGCTTTCCTGATATAGTCAGTCCTCCCCCCGAATATCTGAATGGCCACCGGCCTCTCATATTCGGAGAAAACCAGCTTCTGCAGCGAACTGCGGGCCTCATGAACCAGCCCCCCGGCAGAAACAAATTCGGTGTACACCAGGTCGGCTCCGAACCTCCGGCAAATCACCCTGAAGGGAGGATCGCTCACATCTTCCATGGGGGCCAGCACCAGCGGCCGGTCTCGAAACTCAATTTCTCCGATTTTCATATTCCGGATAATCCTGTCTGCAAAAATCCAAATATAACTATTAAGTAAAAGCATCCATGGCAAAAAAAGCCCGGTAATAATAACAATCCCGAGCCGTATCTGCCATCGAATAGGGTATTGTAACAGCTGAAAGCAGTGAACAAGACCCATACATTATGTTTTGCCGGGCTATCAGCCCCGGGGATAGTATAATTGAATTGATCAGCACATCAGCCGGGAGATAGAAATGAACCGAAAAAAAGACCGTCCTGACATAATTTACACTCGTGGTGGAGACCTGGGCCTGACCAGTCTTTCAACCGGGGAGAGAGTTTCAAAAAGCGACTTCCGAGTAGACATTTGCGGTGAGGTCGATGAGCTGAATTCCTTCCTGGGGCTGGCGGCTTCATTCAACAAAGACGACCGCCTGGCTGCTTTGCTGCGGCCTGCCCAGAATGAACTGCTGGGATTAGCCGGAAAGCTGCAGACCCCTTCCCTGGTAAATCTGGACGCAAGCCAAATTTCCCGAATTGAACAATCGATTGATGAGTTAAACAGTGAACTTGAGCCGATTGATTACTTTATCCTCCCGGGAGGAACACCCGCTTCCTCTGCCTGCCATGTTGCCAGGACAGTCTGCCGCAGGATCGAACGAAAACTTGTGGCCCAGGAAGGGAAGGAGCCTGTTCCGCCCCCCGTACTCCAGTACTTCAACCGCCTGTCTGACCTGCTCTTTGTCCTGGCCAGGGCCATGAACCAGGCAGAGAATGTTCCGGATGTGCGGTGGGAGAAGCCTGACTTCCTTTGAGCCAATGCCGGGTGAATATCTCTGAAAGGTTCAAATGAACCAGCGGGAAATGTCTTTCCCGTAAACCTTTCTTCGCGATTGAATAATTCTTCTTTTCTCCCTGGTCCTGTGCCTCATCTTCCAGAGAAGCCTGAAGGCCTTGATGGAGGACCATTCCCTGAGCAGAATATAGATAAGAATCCCTGTGTCCCTTAAAGTTATGGCCGGAAAGCAGTGCCGCCACAGCTGGAAATCCATGTTCTTGCTTCGCATCAGGAACCGGTTCTTGACCGAATGCATGTTGATCAAAGGGGATAGCTGACTTCTTCTCTCCGGCAGAACATGGCGCTGGTGCAGGGCAGTGGCGACCGGAACGTAGATGGTCTGCCAACCAAGCAGCTGCGCCCTCCAGGCCAGGTCGGCGTCCTCCCGGAAGGCGAAGAAATCCTCATCCCAGAACTCGTCCAGGACAGTCAGGTCTTCAATCAGCTTCCGGCTGCAAAGCAGGGCGGCCCCGCTGCCGCCGAACACAGGTTCGGCCTGGCCATACTGCCCGGTATCAACTTCATTGCCGCCCCGGTCAAAATGCCTCTGGCTGCGGGTAAAAATAATTCCTGTGCTGTCTATTACCGCTTTTCCGCCCCTGGTAACAGGCTGCCCGTTTTCATCCATGCGCAGCAGTTTTCCGCAGGCCATGCCGGCTTTGGGGTACTTTCCCAAAACAGGAAGTATCTTCGAAAAATAATCCGGCGACAGGACAACATCGGCATTCATGAAAAGGACATAGTCATACTCCTCACCCGCGATATTCCGATTATGCCCCCCGCAATAGCCCAGGTTCTCGGGTGATGACGTCACCGACACACCAAAGGATTGAGCAATTCCGCCGGATCCGTCACCTGAGGCATTGTCCCAAACCTTGATTCGTGCTGGCGTGTCCAGACCGGACAGGGCCTCCAGGCAGCGGCCCAGCACCGCGGCGTCGTTATAGGTAACAATGCTGACTAATATCTCCGGATTCAATATCTGCTCCTGAACATGCTGTTAACTCAGCGAACCTTCCATCGAGGTCTCCCCGAAAGTGAGTCTAGACCAGGGCTAGCCGAAATTCAAGATCATGTGACATATGCTTCCAGTGCAGCTGGAGCTGCCAGTTCCAGTGGGAAAAACGGTTCAAGGTTCAAGGTTCGTGACTGGAGCCGATGGCTCCAGTTGTGGCAGGAAGCATCCCTGCTCTCCTGCGAGCGTAAGCGAGCTGTGATCGTAGCTGGAGCCGCTGGCTCCAGCAAGTAGAAGCATCCCCCGGAGGCCGGAAAGTAGCTGGGGTGGCTCGCCCCAGCAATGAGCGCTGGAAGCTCGGCAGGATACAGCCCATGGTGAGCCCGTGCCGAAGGTCCCGGGATCCTAGCCCAGGGTGGAGTCTCCCACAGCTCGAAGAGCGCGGGACGGAACCCTGGGTGTCAATCAGCGTCGAAAATTGACCCCTTTCAGCGTCCAATTTTGACCCCCCTTGATTAAAATTTTTTCATGTTCTTTTCTTAAGTCTCCAGCTCTCATTTCCAGTTTCAATAATGTCGCAGTGATGAGTCAGACGATCCAGCAGAGCAGTTGTCATCTTGGCATCGCCAAAGACCTTTGACCACTCTCCAAAGCTTAAATTCGTCGTAACAATCAGAGACGTTCTTTCGTACAGAGTGCTGATGAGATGAAACAGCAGTGCTCCCCCAGCTTGAGAGAAAGGCAGATATCCGAGTTCATCCAGGATAACAAAGTCCACATTCGCCAACCTGCTTGCCAGGGAGCCGGTTCTGCCGGCGAGTTTTTCCTGTTCAAGTTTGTTTACCAGGTTCACAACACTAAAGAATCTTCCCCGTTTTCCCAGGCGGATGCACTGAGTGCCTATAGCCGTGCCAAGATGTGTTTTGCCTGTTCCGGTACCACCGATAAAAACCAGATTTCTTGGTTCCTCAAGGAAGTCTGCGGTGTACAGATCCCTGATAAGCTTTTCGTTTACCTGGGCTTCTGAGAACGAGAAGGTATCAAGGTTTTTATGAATCGGAAACTTGGCTATGCTGAGCTGATATCTGATCGAGCGAGCCGTACGCTCTGCTGCCTCGGCCTGACAGAGTGTCATCAGGATTTCCTGAACGCTGTTGTTGCGCCGGATCCCCTGGGTAACAGCCTCGTCATACACAGCAACCATACCGTGCAACCTTAATTCTCTGAGGCTTTCTATGAGGTTATGCCGTTCCATATGGCACCTCCTCGCGAAGGGAATCATAGCGTGAGCAATCGGCTGTCGGTTCAATTGAGACCATCAGGGCCTCCGGCACATCAGCTGGATTAACCGGGCTGGGATTGAGTTGCCTGGCTATGGAGTTAAGGATAATCTCACCCCGGATAGTTCCTTCCTCTATGGCCTTCCGGCAGGCTTGTTCAACCAGCACAATGCCATGGCTCTGGACAGCCAGAAGGATGTCCACGAACTCCCGGTCACCCCCGCCTTGCCTGGAAAGAATCTTTCTGACCCGGCTTATACTAGGGGGCAGATCCCATTTGCTGAACGGTGCGCCATTGCGGAGTGCTCCAGGTTTACGCTCCAGGATTCTCAGATAATGCCACGGATCATATATCACCTTATCCCGGCCGAACTGCCTGGGATGATCCCCAACCAGCTGGCCGTTGCTGATTACCTTGATCCTGTCGGCGCTTGCCCTTACTGTTGCTGTCTTTCCAGCCAGCTTGCTGTTAACGCTGTAGTGGTTCCGGTCATACCTGACAAGACTGGTACTTGAGACCCTGCACTCAGTGTCAATATAACCATGAAAGGGAAAAGGTGCCGGAATCAGGCTTGCTTTCTCTTTCTCATAGACTTCCCGGATTGTCCTGCTCTTCTCTTCAGGATGTTTTCTTCTTTCGCACAGGACAATGCACTGGTCAGCCAGCCAACTGTTGAGTTCGTCAATGTTTTTGAATCTCGGGCGGGGAGTGAAAAACCACTCCCTGATGCTTTTAACCTGGTTTTCTACCTGTCCTTTTTCCCAGCCCGCGGCTGGAGTACAGGCTACAGGTTCAACAAGGTAGTGACTGCATAATTGTTCGAACCTGGTATTGAACTTCCTTTCCTTGCCCCGTAGAACTTTATCTACAGCAGTTTTCAGATTATCGTAAATGCCGCGTTTACAAGTCCCTCCGAAGAATTTAAAGGCTCGGTTATGAGCGTCAAATACCATCTCCTGGCTTTCTCTTGGGTAGGCGGCTACAAAGAACATTCTGCTATGGCAAAGGCGAAAATGAGCGACTTTCACTTTCTGGGAGACCCCTCCAAGTATGACTTGCTCGTGGCTCCAGTCAAACTGGTAGGCCTCTCCCGGGGAGAATTTCAGTGGAATATAGCATTGATCAGGCGTGCGGCCTTTTTGCTCCCGCCATTTCTTCACATGGCGCTGTACGCTGTCGTAGGCTCCCTGATACCCTTCCGAGCGGAGAATCTCAAATATTCTCTGCGCCGTGAGTCGACGCCGTTTGGGCCGCTTAATGTCTTCTTCGAGCAACTCCTGAAGCTGTTGAGCAAAAGCTCCCAGCTTGGGGCCGGGCTGCTTTTCCCGCTCATATCTGTGCTCGGTTTCTCCGCTGCGTATTACTTTCCTGACCGTGTTTCGAGACACCTGCAAATCTCTGGAAATCTCTCTGATCTTTCTTCCCTCTACAAAATAGTATCGGCGTATCTTCGCAATCGTTTCCACTACTAACATCCTCTCTGAACCTCCATGGTCAAATTTGACCATGGAGGTTCATTTGGAGGGGTCAATTTTCAACGCTGATTTCTCTTCTAAAGGGGTCATTTTTGCACGCTGATTTACAACTGACACCGAACGATAGGGGATCGGATGGTAATAAGACTACATACCCCATGGGTGTAGGCAGAGAATCTCTATACAACTTCCTGCAGAAATGTCTAGGCGGAAGGGAGCGGGAGGTAAGCTTACTGCGGGAGTATTTCCAGGAACAGGATTTCGAATTTGATTACTGCCCCTATGGCGATACTTTGGAAAAAGAATTTACACATTCGGGCAGGGAGGAATACTTCCACAACATACCGGATACATTCCTGAAGTCGGCAGTGATAATGGTCGATCCTGACAACGGGTTTGAAGTGAAGGCCGCAACGCCTAGCAAATTTCACAAATACATAAAATATGCAGAGGCGAGGGATCTCTATGAGAGGATGGATGCGAATTCAGTCCTGATTATTTACCAGCACTTTCCCATGATCAAACGCCGGGTATTTCTAGATGGACTTCATGGCAGGATTCAGGATGAACTGGATTGTCTTGAACCCGTCACGGTTTTCAGCTCCAGTATTGGTCTAATCATACTGGCGAAGAATGCAGCTGCCAGGAAACGCCTACATAGACAGGTATCGCGGTACCTCAGGAGAGATTTGAAACTGCATGGATAGGTAGTAGACAGGCATGAATGGCACTACCTGAATACGGAGATATATCTCCCGGCCCTTCCGTAGTATCTTCCTTGGACTCGGAGCCTGGGGTCGGTATATCCCTAGCTGCAGAGCATCAGAAAGCAAGAAAAGGGCCTTTCTTACATGTGTAGGTAAAAGCCCTCTTCTGATGAAGACTACCGTGCCTGGCCTTCCTGGTAACTCCATACCGGAAGGTTTCCGACTACGATCCAGTTCCGGGTATAGAAGGCTGCTGCGGCAAAGGGAACTGCGCTGCGAAGCTGCAGGATATAGTTGCCATCGGCAGACGGCATTTCATTCCAGAGTTCCCACATGAACAGGGCTCTCTGCTCCCCGGGTTGCAATGTGAAGATGGGAGGCTCCCAGAATTCCGTGTAAGACCCTTCAGAATCATTGACATGGATTTCAATCTCTGCAACTGTATCTGAAGGATTGACTATTGCCAGGGCGGCGTTAAGGTTCTCAGCCTGGTTTAATTCAAAGGGGATCTGCAGGTAGGTTTCCGGAGTACATCCCCTGATATCCGCTTCGTACACCTTGTCTTCCACATCAGTTGTCCGGTACACCACCTGGCCGTCAATCGGGTAGTCACTCTCAGCGACTACATAGCCAACTGTCAGGTCATCCAAACCGGGAATGGTGGAGGACTTGAAATATTCCTGATAGTAATACCCAGATTCCACATTAAGTAAAAATTCACTGCCTTCATTGAGAATTGAGATTGGGAGAATAACTCCATCTGGTGAAAAGATGCCTACAGCTGCGGAATGATCCCAGAAGATTGAGACATCGCTGCTAATACTCGCTCCACTAACAGAACCATGAGCGATCTGGGGAAGGATCACTTTAAAAGGGCGAGGAGTTTTGTATTCATAATATACATTGCCAAAGCATTCGGCCTTTTCAGAATCTCCGTAATCCATGACAATCATAGTCACGCCAGGACCGGCTGTTGTTTCAAAGCCAAAAGCGGCGTACGGGAGGTGAAAATTATCATACCCCATATTTTCTTCTTCCATTTCGACTGTACCAACCAATTCACCTGCAGATGAATATGCAGTGAGCGTCACCTGCCCGCGATCATCAGGGGTACCTATCCTACTCTCAAGATTGTTTATTCCAAACTTCTTCACAGGGTACTTAAATCGAATTACTACGCCTTCATGGGCTGATGATATTCCAGACGGCACCTGGACAAAATATCTTCTGCCAATCAATCTGTTTCCAAAGGAATATGTGTCCTCAAACTTATGCGTTGTAAGGGTGCTCTCTCCCTCCCCAGTAAAGATGATTCCATTTATTGATGCGGCCTCGGATGGATCCATATCCTTTACCATAAATATATCGCGCCCGTTTTTTGGTGGATATACCAGTGAATCCTCAAACGGTTCAAAATCCCAAAGAGGTAAAAAATCTGCATAAACCATATTGTTTATCAGCAATATGATGAAGATAATCAGGAACGAATATATTTTCGTCATCTGCAAATCATGCATGTCATTAGTTCCTTTCAGTATTATGCATAACAAAATCCAATTGTTGAACTTCTTCTCTTAAAGATTCGCCAGGTGATAAAAAGTTGCATAAATTGGGACCGATTTTAACTTCTTTTCAAAGGGAATTTTTATAATAATCTCTTCAGCCCGGATTAATCTTTCCGAGCCGAAGAGACCAATAATTATTAGTTATATTCCCACCACGCAGTGGCTGCAAAATCAACATTCATCTGACCCACAGCTTCATCTTCACCAATGATTCCAAAAAGATATCCAGAACCACTTAATTCAGGTATAGAAACACCGTCTTTTTCGGGGGGGTTAGTCCATGTCGCCTCAACAGTTGAAGCCTCTATCCATGAGCTGCTACCTTTATCACCTACATCCCCAAATTTCCAAATTTGCCCTTTCCACTGAAGTTCATAACTATAGTCTATTTGAATTACTTTCCGTTCATGGATTTGGAGTCGCCATGCTGTTTCCCCATCATCATCAAAAGGTTGTTCATCGAGGGTGAATGAAGGTTCCCAGGTACAGCCGTCACCAGCAGTATCCTCACAATCCCCTGTAAATTGCACGTGGAAAATACTGCTGTCGTTAGTATAAACAGTGGTTCCAAATCGAGTCTGATCCGGATCACTATTATCCCAAGCCCTGTCATTTACCCGTATGAATACTCCTGCGTGTTCAAAAGTATCCCCCATTTGTTTTCTCTTTAGGATAAAAATCCATAACTGCAGTCCAGTAGTCCTTCTCAGTAAAATCATCATCTAACTCGGCTGCAGAAGGGACAACGGTTACTCCATCGGTTTTCGCTCCTGCGCCTACATAGTCTTTATCACCATCTCCAAGTAAACATATTGCCTTTCCACTTGAAACCCCCACATTCAGCATATCTGTTTCTGGAGACCTCACATCTTCCCAATCGTAGTTAATATCATCAGTCATAGTATCGTAGTCTGGATCTCCAGCATTTACATCGTCGGGGAATGTTTCAGACCACTTTGTGTTCCAACCTGCAGATTTGCTCCCATACATCTGACCGGAAGTGGACTCTTCCCTGTCATCTGCTAAACTGGGTACGAGATCCGTAATAATCTGATCAAAATATGTAGAATCCTTCATACCACGAGCAATAATTGTCTTATAAATCTCGGTCAAAATTTCAGAAGGTTGTATAATCTTTCCAGATATCATTAATGGGGCACTCCACCTACCAAGAAAATGAGCTACTACTACTGCATCAGGATTGCCCTTCTTGATTGACTTGCTAGCGCTTTCGAGCGTATCCAGTAAGAAAGTGATATAGGAATCCAAGTCAAGATCTTCTCCTCTAGTATCCTTAAAAAAATAATTCCCTTCATATCCAATTAACCATGTATCAATTTCAGGAAATTCCAAAGCGATACCTTCAAAAACTTGTGCTCGAATATCACAGAGCCTTTTGTATTCCGGATCAATAAAGGACGGAATTGTATCTTTCTTGACAACTGGCAAGCCTAGCCCGCATTGTTCTACCAGGCATTTGGGGAGCATCTGCAAATTCCGGAAAAGACCAGCTATTAACCGACCCAATAGGTGTTTTCCCTTCATCAATAATTTTCGAAACGATTTCATGCAATTCCTTAACTTTTGTAACGTTTAGGTCTTTGGTACTCTTTGCGCCACTAAATAAATGCCGCGTGTGGAACCATTCAATCTTGGTGTTTCTTAGCCCATCATCAGGAAACACCTGAGTATCAGCGGCGATTGATGACGATGTCCATGATAAGAACAGTAGAACCATCAGAAGAAGACAATGAATAGAAATCAGTTTTGGTTTAGTCATAAAAATTTCTCCTTTTAAACTGTTAAAACTGCACTCTACTTGGGAATATGGTTCTTTAGATGTGATTACTTGTACATTGTTTCAGAAATTTGCGCCAAAAGTCATAAACTCAAATAAAACAAAACTCAACTACTCCCCGACAGATTGATCATTGAAGATAGCAATCATTTAAATTTCCACCTTATACAGATGCGCAGGAGGCCGGATAGTTGCGAAAATTATCAAGAAAACCAGGGCTATTCAACTCATCATTCCCTATAAATCCTCCCCTCCTCCCTAGGCTCCCCTATCTTGGCTGGAGTTGGCTGGAGTGAGTTCCTCGCGGGCACATTTCAGGCACACTACGGGCACATACAGGGGTTTTGAGGCACATCAGGCACAATCCCTGGATGACGGAACGAGTGGACGCAGAGGCCCGTGGGACGGGGACTTGGGGAGTTTGCCCGGGGCGGGAATCGAACCCGCACGAGGTATAAGCCTCGCAGGATTTTAAGTCCTGTGCGTCTGATGTTTCCGGATCTCTACTTAATTGAAGTCTTCACCCCCTCCTTGTCGTTGTCAGCGAAGCGGCTATCGTTGTTGTTTTCGTATCCGTAATCGAATTTCGAAAAACCTGACAGAATCACTGCCTCACATTCCCATGGAATAAATCGATCTTAAATAAGCGAGCACAATTGTGACAACGAAAATGGCGGCTATTTTATGGCCGGCACACACTGGAGGCCGTCCCTCACTGGAGCCGGCGGCTCCAGTCTATGGAAATTTTCGAGTGCCGATTGTCCCAATGGCCAGTGTCGATTTTCGGATGTCGGGTGGCGAATGACCAACCAGGAACCTGCCGTTCATCACCCCGGAACAGGGCATTGTCCCTCCACGAATTGCGTAAAAGGCTTCGTCCTCCCTCGGGGTTGCTATCGGGATCGGAATTGAATCTACTGTTAAGGCCTGGTTTTAACACAAAGACGCCATGACGCGGGGCTCAACGTGCCAGGCCCATCCTGGGGTTGGTCTTAAAATGTGCCATTGGCTTCCAGCCTATGAGCCTGTGTTCCCAAAGACCAAGGGCATGATGTCCGTGGTACGCCGGCGGCTCCAGTTGCAGACTGTCCCTTAGGGACCGGAAAACATGGATGTTTCCGACCACGGTAATTAAATCGTCATCCGTCAATCTGAATTCGTAAATTGGCAGGCTCTTCTCACCACATACCCCACTCCTGCCGCCACAGCCGCCAGGGGTAAAGAGACAGGATGATGCTTCCGCCAGAAGCGCAGCAGGTTGCGGTAGTAGTGGCCCAGGAAACCGGAAAAACCCAAGGTATCCAGGGAGCTTCCGCCTTTGTGATAAACCTTGCCCATGCCTTCGGTGAAAAGGATCTTCCAGCCTGCCTTTTTCAGCCGCAGGCAGAAATCAACATCTTCAAACCAGGCCGGATAGAAGCGCTCATCCATACCTCCTGCCTCCTCCCAGGCGGCGCGGCGCACCAGCCAGAGGGCCGCGGCCGGCTGATCCTCCAGCTCAATTACTCCCGGCTCCAGTTCCCTTCCGTTGATTCCCCCGGTCTTTGTCTTCAATAACCCGACAAGCTCATCAATGAACAGGAGATCGGAAAGGGTATTCCAGAGGGTCGGATAAGGCCGAAACTGAAATTCCGACTGAAGCTTTGCGCCTTCGGAAGGGAGATCACGCAAAGGGCAGGTTACAATCGCCGCCCGGCTTTGTCTCACGGCAGTCCTGTGCAATTCCGCCACGGTATCCCGGAGGGACTCAAACTCAATATCGGGATTAACAAGCAGAACATAGCTGCTGCCGGTTGTCCGGAATCCATAATTAACGGCCGCGGCGAATCCGGTATTTCCCTCTAGCTTCACCAGCTCCACCCGCGGGAAAGAGGAGGCGCAATCGGCGGAATGATCACGGGAATCATTGTCCAGGACCTTCACGCCGGAGACTATTCCAGAAAAATCTCCCAGGGAGCTTAATAATGTCCCGAGGCAGTCTCCGCTGTTCCAGTTTATGATGAGAATTGTAATGTCCACTTGAATAACCTGAATTCTACACGGCATCAGCTCTTATTTCAGTATAATGATACTGTTTTATCCTGCTTTGCTGATTAAAATGATGGGGTACAGCAGCGGACTGGAATGGGCGGATTCACTTCCATGTTAAAAAAAACAGACACAAACGGTTTCAAAGGATGGATCCACGAAGAGCTTGACTGGTCTCCGGCTGTTTCCCACATCGATGAGTTGCTTAAGAGCATCTCTGCCAAAGGCGAACAGGTTCTTCATTGCCGGGGTCGTGATATCTACCGGATTGATCTCCCCTTCCAGGGTTCTCCCAGCAGCTGTTTTGTGTATTTTTTCCGGAACACCTCTTTCAGCAGATCGCTAAAAAGTCCCTGGCCATTCAAGATAATGCGGATCTCACAAAAAATGCGCAGCCTGGGCTTTCCCTCATTCGAAGTACTGGCCGCCCTGAGGCCGGCCGATGAACTGCGAAACCGGAACAGCCTGCTGATCGCCCGGGAAATCCTGGACGTCCGGGAACTGCCCGCCACCGGAAACCATGTCTACAAGGTTCATGAATCACTCCCCTTTACCGGAGAGGTAGTGAAGAGGACGGCTATTGAACTGGCCAGGTTCCACGATGCCGGGCTGGTGCACGGCGATCTTAAATCCAGGCACGTACTTTTTTCAGGTGATCCGGGAGATGCTGATTGCCTCATCTATTTCGTGGACCTGGAAAAAACCAGGCACTGCCGATTTCTTCCCGCACTGGCGAGGGATATCCTGGCTGCCCGCGATATCATACAGCTGCTCACCTCCCTCCCGGATGAGGAAGGGGTGCCTGGCGAGAATGAAAAATCCCGCTTTCTCTCCCTCTACCTTGGGGAGCGCAGCCTTGGTGACCGGCGTCGAAAGCGCATCCGCAGATTTGCCGGTTTCTACCTCGGGTCCGGCTCCTTCCGCCAAGGCGAAACCCTGTTGCAGGGCCTGAAGCGAATTGCGCGAAGGTAAGCGTGCCATTCACCGTGGCTGGAGCCGCCGGCTCCAGTTATTGTGGTCGGAAGCATCCTTGCTTTCGGGTCCCGCAGGGACTGCTCGTAGCTGGAGCCGGCGGCTCCAGGACAGTCAGGGATCTTGGGTTGCATTGCTATAGTAAACATTATTGACATCCGTCAACAGAAACTTGAGACAATCTCAGACTGGAAGCAGCCCCGGGATCGTAGTTCCAATAATCAGGCTCCTGATCAACGGCACTGAAAGTGCCAACAAGCAGTTAGGGCTGGAAGCCCGACAAGAGTCGTACCTCCGGGACGGCTCTCGTAGCCCAGGGTGGAGCTAAGGAGGCTGGCCGCAGGCCAGCCTCCGGCGGAACCCTGGGATAAAGAATCCCAAAACATACCGGCGAGCGCTGAAGGTGCGAGCGCAACGCGCCATGCCCATCTTGGGCATGGATGAAAACCCAACAAAAAATCTTTTTCCCAGTAAATCTAATGTCGCACTTTCAGCGCTCAACACTATTCTGGCTGATTTCACCTGGGGTTCCCTTCACCCCTGAAGGGGTTTCGGTCTCCCCAGGCTACTGAATTTCAGGGCCTTCGGCCCGATTTATTGTACGCTCCTCAGGCTCTGTTGACTTGGAGCCCCAATCGTCAACAGTTAATCTGAAATCGTAAATTGCCAGGCCTAATCCGAGAGGTAGTATTCGATCGTGGAGACTACCCGAACCGTCTTGATGTGCGGATTGTACTGGTCTCTCGGGCTGATGCTGAACTGCCCCTGGGAAGCCCTCTTGATCTTTCCCAGGGTGCTTCGTGAGTCCGAGGCAAATTTTTCAGCCACTTCCCTGGCGTTCCGGGTGGCTTCCTCGACCATTTCAGGTTTGACCTGGTTCAGCTTCGAAAACGTGTATTCGGTCTTGTTCTGGTAATTATCCACGGTAAAAACAATGCCCCGCTTCCCAAGCTGGGAGAGGGAACTCATCACCGCCCTGACAGTGTCAACAGCGGTTGAATAGACGGTAATGGTCTGCAAAGCGGTGTAGCGGAATTCGGGCCGGGCATTGCCTCCGTACTGTTGGGCCAGCTTGTCGGTTATGGCCGGTGAGGAGACGCTTATCTCCTCCGGGCCTATACCCTTCTCCCTGAGGAACCTGGTTATCTCGGTTGTGCTTTTATCGATTGAGGAATAAAGGCTTTCAATATCGTTACCAGCCGCGGTGAACTGAATCGGCCAGATAACTATGTCGGCATCGTATTCCCTTTCTGAGAGCCCTTTTACAGTGACACTGCGTTCATACTGTTTGAATTCAATGGCCGCGTCACCCAGAAGATATCCGAGGACAGCCAATCCGGCAAAAATGAAAGCCCCCAGGATCAAGGCGTTAAGCTTGTTGTTTTCTGACATTTGTAATCCCTCCATACAAGACGGAAATCGAAGCGATTCCGTATTATCTGGAGCAGGTTGCTCCAGCCACACTATCCATACCCAGGCTGAACATGGCCCGTTTTAAGACCAAGGGCTGGAAGCTCGTGGTACGATTCAGGACCAAGCCCGAGACGGGCATGGCACGTCGCCGGCTCCAGTTACAATGGCTAGTCCTCCACCTTCATCCACGATGCCTCAAAATCCCACTTCATCAATCCGTAGACCAGTTCGGTCTCAATCACATTGATGATGTAAGCGTTATCGATCCAGTCGTCAATTTCATGATCCCAGATGTTGCCCCTGGAGACTCCGGTGGAGATGGAATAGCTTCCGGGACGGAGCGGCGGAATGGTCATCTTCAGCTTAACCGTGATCACATCACCGGCCTTGCGGGCCGGGAGGTCCAGTCCTTCGTAAGATGTATTGGTGGCAGTGATTTCAGAACCCATACGATCCCTGACAGTGACCCCCACAATCGGGAACTCGATATCCTGCCTGAACTTAACCGACATAAGGATATTAACCTGCTGCCCGGACCTGACATCACTTATAACTTCACCATCGTCGGTATGCAGGATAATTCCCAGGAGTTCAGAGCCTCCCTCCCCAAAACGATTATGCACATAGGGAATGGTTGAAATAAGGGGCAGGCCTTTTTCCTCATCCACCTCTATCCGTGTTTTCCCGGTGCCGGCTTCCCGGCTCTCCCTCTCAAATACCAGGGCCCGGTAGCGGTTGGCCACATCTTCAGGCTCCCCCTCGCAGACCTTCCGCCCCTGGTCCAGCAGCACGGCCCGAGAGCAGAACTGGGTCAGGGCGGCCAGGTCATGGGTAACAAACAGGATCGTCTTCCCCTGGCGCTGCAGGGTCCGGATCCGGTTGATGCAGCGGTGCTGGAAAATCAGGTCGCCGACCGAAAGAGCTTCATCAACGATCAGTATGTCGGGATCGGCATGGATAGCCACCGAAAAGGCCAGCCTGACAAACATTCCGCTGGAGTAGGTTTTCACCGGCTGGTCTATAAAATCCCCGATTTCAGCGAATTCCAGTATATCGTCAAAGCGGTCCTCCATTTCCTTCTTGGTAAATCCGGCGATGGCCCCGCTCATGTAAACATTCTCCCGCCCGGTGAACTCCGGATTGAATCCGGCTCCCAGCTCCAGAAGGGCCGCGACCCGTCCCTCCACTTCACAGATACCGGTATTCTGGTGCAGGATACCGGCGACTATTTGAAGCAGGGTGCTTTTCCCTGAACCGTTCACGCCGATAATTCCAATCGCGTCTCCCTTAAATATATCAAGGCTGATATCCTGGAGAGCCCAGAACTCCCGGTGCAGCTTGACCTTGCGCAGGGCCAGGAACTCCAGCAGCTTTTTAGCCGGAGAATCATAAATCGGGTATTTCTTGGAAAGATGGACCAGGCTTATTACCCTGTCGGAGCCGGTTTGGGGAGTATGTTTCTCAGAGGACATCTATAAACTCCCTCTTTGTATTCCTGAACAGGAGACCACCCAGGATAAAAGCGGCAAAGGCAAATCCGGCCAGGATCAACAGTTCCCCCGGATCCGGAATCCGGTGCTCCAGGAAGCAGGCCCGGTATCCCCTGACCACGTAGGAAAGGGGATTGAGGTACAGGAGCATCCGCAGTTTTCCCGGTATGTTCGGGTTGTCCATTGAATAAAAAATAGGGGTGAACCAGAACCACATCACCATGAACACATTTACCAGCTGAACCGTATCCCTGAGAAAAACCTGGAGAGCCGCCACCATCCACCCCACCCCCAGCAGCAGTACCATCAGGAGCAGCAGGTAGACAAGGAAGAACACCCAGGTCCAGCTGAACATGCCCATAATCAGCAGCACAACAAAAAGAATACCCAGCCCAACCAGGTGCGTAACCAGGCTTGATATCAGGAGAGTCAGGGGAAGTATCTCGGAAGGGAAAATCGATTTACGGATCAGGTTGGAATTGTCTATGATTGAAGTGCAGCTGCGGGTAACTGTTTCCTGGAAAAACAGCCAGGGAAGGATTCCGCAGAAAAGGAACACAGCAAAATTGTCAGTAGCCTGGATAAACGGCTTCACCTTGAAGACAATCGAAAATATGAAGGTGTAGCAAATCAGCAACACCACCGGATGGATCACCGACCAGAAGAAACCCATAAGTGAACCGACATAACGATTCTTCAGGTCTCTTCCCACCAGGTTCAGTATCAGGTGTTTTCTTAATCTGGTCTGTTCGGCGAAGTTCATGAGTATCTGAACTATCGCCAGTTTTTTAAGCCAACTCATTAAACAGCTTCTCGTATTGATCCGTCACTTTATCCCAGTCATAAAATTTTTCTATCCTGGCCCGGGCTTTTTCTCCATATTCTTCATACTGAGAACCGCCAGCAGTTATGTCTAAAATTATCTTACTCAATCCGGCCTGATCATAAAAGCTGCAGACTATTCCGGCATCATCAAGCACCTCCCGGTTTTCGGGCGTATCATGGACAACAACCATGGCCCCGGCAGCCATGGCCTCCAGGAGGGCCGGGTGGGTGCCTCCCACTTCACTTCCCTGGAAATAGCAGGTGCAGTGGGCCAGGAGTTCATGGTAATCCTCACCGTAAATGGGTCCGGGCATTATCACATTTCCCCTGCCTGCCAGCTTTTTCAACTCCGCCTGGTATTCCTCAGCATAGGGTGCTCCGCCTATAAGTACAAGCGGAATCTCCTCCAGGCCGGAATCCAGGTAAGAACGTAGCAGTAAATCAGCATTGTTCTCAGGTTCCAAACGGCTTACATAAAGAAGGTATTTCCCTGATTGCAGGCCCAGCCTGTCCAGGACGCAGCTTCTCTTTATCCCCCCAAGTGACGCGCCATAAGGAATGAAGCAGGTCTCCTTTCCATACCTGGAGAGGTAATAATCCCTGATCACCTCCGCGTCAGAAATAATCCGGTTGGGGGTTACCAGGGCAAGTCTCTCACCCAATCGATAGAAAAGCCTTCCCGCCAGTCCCCATTTTCTCCGCATCCGCTCAATTCCGTCCACGTTAAGCGCTGTCTTCTGCCCGAACATCCTGGGTATCCAGCAGAGAAAGGCATTGGCCGCGTTGCAGACCAGGATAACCTCATGTTTGCGAGGTATGGCGTGCAGCACCGACAGGGATGTGTGAAAGACAGTGTCCAGATACTTGCTTGAAACCGAGGGCAGCACCTGCAGTTTAACACCCTGGAATTCCTCCAGGTTCCGGTCGATATAGCGGGACCTGCCGTAAACGCAGACTTCATGTCCCCTCGCGGCCAGGCGGATCGAGAGCTCCTGGGCGAAAGTTTCAAAACCTCCATAATTGGCGGGAATTCCCCTGGTGCCTATAATCGCTATCTTCAAATTCAATCCTCTTCGGTTAAACTCCGGTTTCTTCAGTAACAGCCCGGATTCAAGATTCCTCGCCTCATGATTCAGGCAGGCTGCCGGTTTCCTCGCGCTTCCGGGCCTCAGTCTCCCGGGATAAAACATAGGGAATCGAAATAAAAAAGAGGAGCAGGACCATAATTTCGGAATCTCCGAAATTAAATTCCAGCAGTCCCATCAAATGAAATGCCGCCAGGACTGCAATTCCTGACGAAGACTGCACGGCAATAAAAACATTCTTTTTATTGCCCGACCTGATCCTGAAGAAATCCCAGAAAATCTTAAGCCACAATGATATCCAGGCAATTACCGCCGGGATACCCGAGGTGGCTGCCACCTGTATCAGGTTATTGTGGGAATGCTGGTAAGCCCATTCAGGAAGATCCTTCTCCTCCCGGTATTTCAGGCTCTCAACGGGCACTGAAGAAAACCCGACCCCGACCAGAGGATTCTCAAGCGCTACCATAATCCCTGACCGCCAGATATCCAGCCGTCCCCTGGTTGTTGTGTCCCGGGGGTCAAATCCCGAAGCAAGCCTGTCCTGCAATGACGCCGGCATCAGCACGGCCATCAGCACAACCGAAGCTGCCAGGACCAGGAGCCATCTCATCCTGAGGTTCAGCACGGTTAAAACAGCGATCCCGCCAATCACTCCGCCCCAGGCGGACCTGGTGTAGGTAAGGATCAGGATTCCGGCCATCAGGGCCGAAAACAAAAACCATATGAAGCTGTAAAATTTCCTGCCGCCTTCACCCTTTTTAAGAATGTACACGCCATAGGCCGCGCTGGCAACGAGGACCATCATAAGCTGTCCGGAATAGGTCATCCAGTGGCTCATAAAGCCGTCTATCCGGTCCAGCAGGTCCACGCCGTCAGAGGAGAGAAACTGCATCAATCCCCACAACATACTTATTCCTGAAATCCCGAAGATCCAGAACAGTGTTGTCCTGGCCTGTTTACCGGTCATATAGGTAACCAGTATGAAAGGAATTATAAATTTTATGCAGCTCTTCAGATGCCTGATATCACGCCAGGGATCTTCTGAAAAAACAGCGGAGAGGACCGTCAGCAGGAGAAACAGCAACAGGACCCAACTGAAAGGGACAGCCCTGAGAACAATCTTCCCGCTCTTCACGCAGTCCGCAAGCCAGGCCAGCAAGCCCAGCCCCAGGAAGATTCCTGAAGCCGCCACCGAAACCAGCGATGATACTACCGAGGCAAGCACCAGCACAGCTGCCAGGGAACCGGGACTCTTCCACAGCCCGGCCCATGGGTTCCCCTTTTCCAAGGGGGTTAATTTCCGGCCGGTTTGTTTATTCACAGGCTCAGCAATGCTCCATAAAACCAATGATATCCGGTTTGATTCATTCATTCACGCCTTACCCGGGCTGCTCACCTTCATTAATCAGCAGCCCCGGCTTCAGAGAGGATCCGGATAAGGTCAAATCAACAGATGACTGAAATGATTATCTTTTGGTGAAATACTCACGGATCATCTCAACCACATACCGGGCTTGTTCCATAGGCATCCCGGGATAAACCGGAAGGCACAGCACCTGTTCTGAAATCCGCTCAGCCACAGGGAAGGATCCTTTCTCGAATCCCAGGTATTTATAGGCCTCCATCAGGTGCAGGGGTGTCGGGTATACCACCCTGGTATCAATTCCCTTCTCTCCAAGCCAGGCTCCCAGTTCGTTCCGTTCTTCACATAGAAAGGCCACTATATGCCAGGCATGCTCATACCCATCCGGAACTTTCTGGAATTTCACTTCATCAATATCGCTGAGTCCGTCCCTGTAGATATCAGCCAGGTCAGCCCGCCACTTGTTCCACTCCTCCAGGTATTTCATCTTGAGGGAGAGAGCCGCGGCCTGGATCGTATCCATGCGGGAATTGAACCCTTCCATAACATGATTGTAGGCGCCGGTCTGGCCATGGTTTCTAAGCAGGGTAAAACGCTCGGCGAGTTCAGCGGAATTACAGGTTATGGCCCCGGCGTCCCCGAAGGCGCTCAGATTCTTGGAAGGATAAAAGCTGAAACCCGCGGCATGCCCCAGGGAACCTGCGCGCCTTCCCTGTATGGAAGCACCGTGAGACTGGCAGGCATCTTCCACCAGGCTCAGGTTGAACTCACTGGCGATTCTCTGCAGGCCAGGCATATCGGCGGCCAGGCCGAAAATGTGCACGGGAAGGATCGCCCTGGTGGAGGTTGTCACTTTTTCCCTTACCGCCTCGGTATCCAGGGTAAAGGTTTCCGGATCCAGGTCGGCCAAAACCAGCCTTCCGGTCTGGCTCACCGCTTCAGCGGTAGCTATAAAGGTGAACGGTGAGGTTATCACCTCATCTTCCCGTCCTGTGCCTACTGCCATAAGGGCTATCCTCAAGGCGTCGGTTCCACTGTTGACCGCCACGCAAAAACCTGCCCCGCAATACTCAGCAAAGGCCTGCTCAAAATCAGATATTCTTTTTCCGCCTATAAACTGATTGCCTGCGACCAGTTCCTTCAATTCGTTATGGAAATCATTCTCAATCTTTGAGGTCTGGTAACTCAAATCCAGATAAGGGACCTTCAACTTTTATTCTCCTGTCTATATTTTAAAAAATCCGGCTCCCGCTACACGGCGAACCGAAATGCTTCAACTGTTCTGCGCAAGCCTTCTTCAAAGCTGATCGCGGGCTTGAATCCGATTAATTCCTCAGCGGCGGTTACCCTGGCTTCGGAATCCTTGATATCCCCGGCCCGGGTTTCCTGGTAATCCGGCTGGAGAGAGGTTCCCAGGATCCTGTTCAGGATTTCAACAACCTGGTTGAGGGTTCGTCGCTGACCGGTTCCAATATTAACTTTCATGCCGTTTCCGGCGGCTTCAGCCGCGGCCAGGTTGGCGGCCACGACATTCTTAACAAAAATAAAATCACGGCTCTGCTCACCATCCCCGTAGATGACGGGAGGCTTGCCGGAGAGCATCCTGGTCACAAAACGCGGAATAACCGCGGCATAGTCCGAAGATGGATCCTGCCGAGGCCCAAACACGTTAAAAAACCGTAAAGCGGTTGAGGAAAAGCCATATATCTCTGAAAATACCCGGGCATAAAACTCATCCGTAAGCTTGGAAACCGCGTAAGGCGACATTGGCCTGGGGGGTTCCGACTCAGCCAGGGGCAAATTCTCAGAATCTCCGTACACGGCGCAGGATGAGGCAAAAACCACGGTCTTCACTCCGGCATCCCGAGCCGATTCAAATACCGAAAGGGTGCCTTCCACATTAACGCTGTTCACCTCTGAGGGAAAATCAACTGAATACTGTACCGAAGGAATAGCGGCCAGATGATATATGGCTTCGCTTCTTTCAGCCAGCCGGGAACACAGACCCCGGTCCCGTATATCGCCCTCTACCAGCTCAAATGACCCTTGGTGATTATCCATCAATTCCTGGATATTCTCCTTTTTACCTGAGGTAAAATTATCCAGGACTATTACCTTCCTACCCTTCTCCAGCAGCCCTTCCGCCAGGTGGGATCCTATAAAACCGGCTCCGCCTGTTACCAAATCGAAATCTCTGCTCAATTAATCTTCTCCCTGGCCCCGGATCCGCGAAATTCTTCGTGATATCCAGGCTGAAATAATGACATTTATTCGCACACAATGATATCAAATGATAATATCATCGTGCCGTGAAACCAACCAGATGCTTTGAATATGTAGACAATAAGCTGAGCTGTGAAGGGATTTCAGTCTCCGAAATAGCTGAACGATTTGGAACCCCCTGTTATATCTACAGCAGGAAGGCCATTCTCCATAACCTCAGGCTGCTGCAGGATGCTTTCCCCGGGGATTACGCATCAATCTGCTACGCGGTCAAGGCCAATTCCAACCTTTCCATCCTGGAACTCCTGGCTTCAGAAGGAACCGGTTTTGATATCGTGTCCTCCGGTGAACTGTACCGTCTTCGCAAAATTGGAGTTTCCGGCTCCAGGATTATTTTCAGCGGGGTTGGAAAACGGATCGATGAAATTGACTGGGCTATTAAGACCAAGGTTTTCAGCCTGGGCGTCGAATCGGTTGAGGAACTGGAAATGATCGCCGGCCGCACCCAGGCCCTGGCGAATGCCGCGGCTGTCTCCCTGCGTCTCAACCTGGATGTGGAAGCAGAAACCCATCCCGGAATTTCAACCGGGAGGAAAAAACATAAATTCGGGCTGGATACCGAGCTGCTCCACGCGGCCTTGGCCATCTTCAGGAACAATCCCCTGGTCAGGCTGAAAGGAATAGGAGCCCATATCGGCTCCCAGATCATGGAATCCTCTCCGTACCTGCTGGCTTTTGACCGGTTGCTGGAATGGGCTGAAGAGCTCAGCGCTTCGGGATTCGAAACTGAATTTCTTGATATCGGGGGAGGATTCGGGATTCCTTATAACAATGATGCTGAATCCTTCAGGCTGAATGAAGTAGCTGAATATATAGCGGAAAACAGAGGATCCCGCCGGGTTGTGCTTGAACCAGGCCGATTCATCGTCGGTCCGGCCGGAGCCCTGGCAAGCAGGATCACCCTGACAAAATCCACCGGCAACCGGAGATTCCTGGTCCTGGACGCCGGCATGAATGACCTGATGCGTCCCGCACTCTACCAGGCCGGACACCAGATACTTCCCGTGGAAGAAACCGGCCGGGTAACGTCTCCAGTTGATGTTGTCGGGCCGATCTGCGAATCCACCGACAGGTTTGCCGAAAATATCAGTCTTCCTGATTCAAAAATCGGAGACTTGGTGGCAATCATGGATGCCGGAGCTTACGGGTCCGTTCTCTCTTCCAACTACAACAGCCGAACCCGTCCGGCTGAAGTTCTTGTAGATGGAGATTCAGTCAAACTTATCCGGGCAAGAGAAAATTACGAAGATCTGGTGAATGCTGAAATGATCTGACATATCGTCAGATCAACAATAATCCGAAATCAAAAGGTTTTCTGGAGCCGGCGGCTCCAGCTACAAGCTACAGGCAGGATGCCTGCAGTACATTGGAGCCGGCGGCTCCAGCTACAAGCTACAGGCAGGATGCCTGCAGTACATTGGAGCCGGAGATAAAAAGTAGCCGGGACACGAAGTGCGAAACCTAGAAATCCCGGCTCAATAACTACGTCAATTAATCTACAAGGTAATCCGTCTTACTCGTCTACCGGAATAACGGGAAGGGACAGGAACTGTCCTACTTCCTGGCCCATTTCCAGAACCGTAGCCACTATTTCTCCACCGAAGGCCTCGACAAGAAGGGTTCCGGTAAAATCCTGGCTGCCCAGGGTCGGAAAATATTCATCAATATACATTGATATGTGGCCCCTGGCGGGAAATCCGTAATAGTAAGAGGGGTTTGCGTCACCCAGGTCAACCTGTTCTCCGTCTTCATAGAGGGTAAGCTTAAGGGTGATCGGGTTGAACTCGGTGTTATGGACAGCTATGCCGGTATCAATGCTCTGGATAGGCACCACAAATGAGGTCACAATATCACTTGTTCCCACTCCAGCTGACCCGATTCCCGGATAGGAGAATTTCAAAACACCGCCAACCGTGGATTCACTCGCGGTTAAAGACAGATCAACAGATCCTACCTTGACCGGACCCTCGGTTACCGTAGAAATCACAACAGTTTCAAAAGGGTTAAGGCTGAAGGAAGGTACCGGGCCGTTTTCCGAATAAACCATTTCAAGTTCACCAGCCTGGTCGCTTACAACTGAAGCGATTTCGACATCGATGCTTTCACCATCGCCATCCCTGAACTCTATTACTCCCTCAACAGGATACTCGCTGGACGGATTGGTCAGGATTATGTCAGAACCGAGACCTCCGCCGGAGCCGAACTGGGCAAAATAAACATGTTCAGTAATTCCCATATCGACTGCCTGCAGCATGTCGTAGGCCTGAGACTGGGAGGCCTGGGTATAGTCCACCAGAACCAGGGCTCTCATATTCGACCAGTCTTCAACATCATCTGGTTCAGTCATCTCAATTTTAAAGGTATCAGATTCCCCGTCCTCGACAACTTCCATAATCCGCTTATAACCAAATCCGTGTACCACTTTTTCAGTACACTGGTCATATACCTGTCCATCCTGGAGCTCTTCCTCTTCCTCGCTGTCATCATCCTCATCCAGAACGGTTTCATAAAGGATAACCTGAATATAGGCAAGCTGGGCCCCGCTGATATCCTGTCCGCTTCGGTTGGTGAATACCACATCGAATACCAGCTGCCCTTCGGACCTTTTGGCAACGGCATAAAGATCAGCCTGGGGAGCACGAGCCTGGGAAGCCAGGATCATACTGCGGTAATCGGTAATGTATTCCACTTCATCCGGGTCTCCGCCCAGGATCTGCTGTCCGCTGTCAACCATGGCATAGGGCGGATCATAGTCTTCACCAGAAATATTAACTGCATGGGCAAACCGGGAGCCCCTGATGGTGGCGGGATCATAGGCATCATTCCAGTCATATTCAAAAAATATGACGTTCTGGCCTGCAAACTCTTCCCGAAGAGCCTCAATGGCATCACCTGACTGAAACGTACCGCTCAGGTCATCGCCGTTATCGTCAGTATCATCATAGTTACGAAAAACTTCGAAAACGACCATACGGTCCTGAGGGCTGGTTTCTGCTAGGGCATTCGACAAAAACAGCGTCCCGAACACGAGTAATACCAGGAACAAAAAAGCTCTATTTTGCTTCTCTGACATCAATATTCCTTTCCATTAAATGCAAAAAGCAATGGCCGCCCTGCGCGTGGCAAAGGCCGCCTGAATAATAATCAGATGCAGATATTCTTAACAAGTATCATTAACGACATCTAAAAGCCGGATTCAAACTGGAATCAGCCAGTGAAATAGTAACAGAATTCCCGGGTTTGTTGCCAATCGACGGGGAACTCTATCTGTTTTTTTATCAAAAATTAAACGGGAATTAACAGTACAATCAATTCCCGTTCTAAATCATTTCAGGTTCCCGGATATATCAGGGGAAAAAAGGAAACATTTCCTTCAATCTTGCCATTCCTGGATTCCCCCCATATTCTGAAACCTGGAAGGCTTCAACAGCGGTTACCTTGGCCGCTCTATCAGCCCCATAGAGTTCCACAAGCTTTTCCCTGTAGGCTTCCACCGGGCCAGCCATAAACGGGGTCCAGGCCTTTTTCAGCCAGGCCTTCCGCTCAACTTTGTCTTGGGGAACCTGGTCAAGAATATTCATGTTGTAGGGAATCCACTCATACATCTGGGACTCGTGACAATCCCACATATCAAGTTTTTTATCCATGAGATCGCTGATATCAACAACGATTTCAGGCTCAAAAGGATTGGGAACGGTGAAACGGTCATACATATACATGAAAACCGGATTTTCCCTCAGATGAGGCACTGAAGGAACAATATTGGGAACTGTCACCATGTAGGCGGCATCCCTTACCAGGAGACCAGCGTTACGGTGATCTGGATGGTAATCATTGGGACGATGGGAAATAACTACATCAGCCTTGAATTCCCGGATCTGGGCAATAACCTTATTCCGATTCTCCAGGGTGGGCATCAGCTTTCCGTCGTCATTGTCGATAACAATATACTCACAGCCGGTAACCGCTGAAGAGCACCGGGTTTCCTTATAGCGTCTCTGGGCCAGGGGGCCGCCGCCCATTTCAAAATGACCGGCGTTGCCATTAGTCATGGAGACCATGCGGACCTTATGCCCGGCCTGGACAAATTTCATCATTGTCGCGCCTACCGCTTCGGGATCATCGGGATGAGCGCCAATGACCAAAATTCTGAGTTTATCGCTTTCGGCCAATACCATAATTGAAGAAATCAGGAATATTGAAATAAATAGTAAGAAGGTGAATTTTTTGAATTTTAACATAATCAAATAAAGTACCAGAATCCCTTATTCAGGTCTACAGTATAATAACCGTGCCCATTGAAAACATAAGCTATTTAAACACCCGGGTGATCCGGGCGGCAACGGTTAGTGGAGTCATGACAATGGTTAACATGCTTCCGTTTCCATTCATATCCGGAAGCTAAAATTTTTCAACAGAACATGGCTGAAGCAAGGATAATTTTCCACATAGACATGGATGCCTTTTATGCCTCGATAGAGCAGAGGGATAATCCTGCCTACCGGGGCCGGCCGGTTGTCGTCGGTTCCGACCCAATGCGGGGTAAAGGCCGGGGAGTAGTAGCAGCCTGTTCCTATGAAGCCAGAAGATTCGGGATTCATTCGGCCCAGCCGATAAGCCAGGCCTGGCGCAGCTGCCCGAATGCCGTTTTCCTCAGGGTTGCCATGGATAAATACCGGGAAACCAGCAGGCGCATAATGGAAATCTTTCGCGGTATCTCTCCATGCGTGGAACCACTCAGCGTGGATGAGGCCTTCCTGGACATGACCGACCAGGCTCTTGACTTCAATCACGCGATAAAGCTTGCTTATGGCCTGAAGCGAATGATCTACGCTGAAGAAAAACTTACATCCTCAGTCGGTGTTGCCCCCAACAAATTCCTGGCCAAGATCGCCTCGGAGATACGTAAACCCAATGGGATCTATGCAGTCAGGCCTGAGAAAATCCGCGCGTTCCTTGAACCGCTGCCGATAGGAAAACTCTGGGGGGTAGGGCCCAAAACCGAACTCAGACTGACAAAAATGGGGATAACTACAGTAGGGCAGCTGAGGGATGCGGATGAAAGGACATTCCTCGCGGAATTCGGCAAGCATGGCCATCATCTTTACCAGTTGGCCAGGGGCATCGACAACCGCCCCCTGGTTACCTCACGACAGCCCAAGTCTGTAGGGCACGAACATACTTTCTTTACGGATACCCGTGACAAAGAAAAACTGCTGGAAACCCTGGGGCGGTTGAGCGAAAAAGTTTCCCGGCGCCTGCGTAAACATGGATTGCAGGGAAAGACCGTATGTGTGAAGCTTCGTCACAAGGATTTCACAACCTTCACCCGCCAGGCCCGCACCAGGATACCGGTGGACCTGGCTGCAGACATAAACAGGACTGCTGAAGATCTTTTTCTTTTAAACTGGGACGGAAGGAAGGAAATTCGTCTTTTAGGTGTATCAGTCTCGACGCTGGATGACGAGTCGTCAGAAACCGGCCTGCCCCTTTTCCCCCACCCTGATCCCGGGGACCTGGTTTTCTGACAGCACTCTCCAGTGACAAGTCGTGAATTGCCACTACATCAGGTCGCGGGGATGGAATCCGGCGCTTCCGGCAACGGAGAATGGCTGCTGCAGCTTTATACCCACATGCTGGAAGCTTATTCTACAAACCATATACAGGGCGGTACTGATCGCGGTTTCCCGTGATCAGTACCGCCCTTTTACAAACCAGTTTCAAGGCCGGGCGCTGCTGGTCCGGCCATTGGTTAATCAAGTTTGATTACGCCAGTTTCCATCCGTCCCGATAGGTACGGCCGAGGAATTTTTCAGCTTCCGGCGCATTCGGGATTTTCATGTTTACCGGATCCCATTCCAGCCGTTTCCCACTCTTTAAAGCCACATTGCCCAGGTGGTTAGCTTCAGTCAGGGGACCCGCGTATCCAAAGTGACAGGTGGTCGGCGCACCGGTTTTGCAGGCATGGATCCATTCAGCGTGGTGCCCCAGGGATTTAGGAATTGTCGGAGCGGGGGCTTCGAAATTAGCAAACTTGTCTTCCGGAAGGAGTACAAGCTTCCGATAATCTGCCAGCAGCATACCGTCGTCTCCGATGAACAGGCAGGCACTGTCCCACTGCGGGATCTTGCCCTCAGTAAAAATTTTCGGCTTCATGGCTCCCTGGTACCAGGTCAGCTCAACCGGGGGCATATCTCCCCTGGCTCCATACTCATACCTGGCACTCATTGAAGCCGGGGCCAGTTCAGGATGGGGCTTGGGTCCTTTGGCCTCAATTACCTTTGGCGCATCGAGATTCAGTGCCCAGAAAGGCAGGTCAATCCAGTGGCTTCCCAGGTCGGACATGGTTCCGCTTCCGAAATCCCACCAGCGGTACCACTTGGGTCCGGGCCAATAAACTTCATTAAACGGGCGGTAAGGTGCTGGTCCGAGGAAGAGATCCCAGTCGACTCCCTTGGGGACAGGATGCTCCTCTTTGGGCCGCTCTTCGCAATAAACGATGTCCTTGTTTGCTTCGGCATCGGCCTTACTCTGGCGTCCCCAGGCCCTGGACACCCATACATGGGCCTCGCGAACGGGTCCGATTGCTCCACCCTGGATAAGCTCCACAACCCTGCGGTAGTTATCACCGGCATGGATCTGGGTTCCCATCTGGGTGGCAACCCCGGCTTTTTTGGCGGCTTCAGTAATAATCCTGGTTTCGAGGACATTGTGAGTAAGCGGTTTTTCACAATAAACGTGCTTACCCATTTTTAATGCCGGCAGGGTAGCAAAGGAATGAGTATGCTCGGGAACACACACAAGCACAGCATCCATATCCTTTATTTCGTCATAAAGTATCCGGAAATCCTTGAAAGCCTTGGCATTTGGAACAACCTGTTTAGCCGCCTCAAGAGCGGCATCATTCACATCACAAATGGCTATGATGTTTTCTGATGATATCCCTTTCATATTGCCCAGGCCCCGACCGCCTACTCCAATCTGGACAATATTCAGCTTATCGTTTGGGGAACGGGTACTGATTATTGCCGGAAAGCCGTACATGGAAGCAGTGCAGGCGGTAGCAACTACTGTTGATTGAATAAATTTACGCCTTGAACAAGATGTTATATTTGATTTATTTTTATTAGACATAAAGCTATCGTAATTAAATAATTACTCCCGGTCAAGAGATGTTTTCTCATCCTCCAACTGAATATCAATGATCTGAACTCTACGGGGGAAACGGACCTGGTTACCATCAGCTTTCGCGGCGCAGCAGCAGCTGATCCTCGAATTAACAGTGGCAATAAAACATACTTGTACAATAGAATATCTTCATGATTGAACTAAGTTCCTTAAACGTAAAATTTTTGTTAATGGGATTGGTCTTCACCCTCCTTGCCCAGGCCGCGGCGGGAGGAACGGGGAAAATATTGGTTGCCCACCGGGGAGCTTCCGCTTACGCCCCGGAACACACCCTTGCCTCCTATAAGCTGGCTCTTCTCCAGGGGGCGGATTTTGTGGAGCAGGATCTGCAGGTCACCAAAGACGGCATCCTGATCTGCCGCCATGACAGCACCCTGGAGCGCACAACCAATGTTTCGTCAGTGTTCCCCAACCGGTTCAGCCGGGACCGCTCCGATGGAAGCAATGATGTGCACTGGTACATTAAGGATTTCACCCTGGAAGAACTCAAAACCCTTGACGCCGGATCATGGTTTGACAAAAAATTCACGGGATCCAGGATTCTTACTTTCGCTGAGGCAGTAAAAACGGTCAGGGGCAAAGCGGGGATATATCCGGAACTGAAGGATCCGGAATTCTACGCGGACCATGGATTTGACATTGTAGACCTGTTCCTTAAAGAAATGAAGGAACTTGGGCTGGAAAATCCGGGGCAGGATTCTTCAACCCCGGTGATAATCCAGTGCTTTTCGGCAGACACGTTAAAGAAACTCAAAAAAGAGGGATGCCGCCATCCCATGACTCTCCTGGTTGGCGAGGCCGGAAAAGACTGGCTCAAGCCCGGGAATTTAAAGAAAATAGATTCCTTTGCCGAAGGCATAGGCCCATCCAAGGACCTCCTGTACCAGAATCCTTCGGTTATCAGCCGGGCCCGGGAGGCTGGGCTTACCGTGACGCCCTACACTTTCAGAAAGAATGATTTCCCTGACCGGTTCACTGATGTTACTGAAGAGATGAGGCACATGCTCTATACCCTCGGCGCGGATGCCCTCTTCACTGATAATCCCGACCTGTTTCCCAGGGAATAGGCGTGACGGAATCCACACCTCATAGCTGGAGCCGATAAAGGTTGTGGCTGGAGCCAGCGACTCCAGCCAATCCTGACCAGGCAGTCAGTTCAATTCAACGCATAAACTTGAGACTCCGGAAGGACTTATTAATCAGATCCCGGAGGCATTTTCTGCTTTGAGATTCCCGGCAGCCGTTCCTTGCTGGAGCCAGCGACTCCAGCCACAATTGTCAATTAATTATCCCTTGGACATCGACTTGAAAAACTGCTCGTTGCTCTTGGTCTTGCGCAGTTTGTCGAGAAGCAGTTCCATGGACTCAGTGACTGAAAGGGGATTGAGAACTTTCCTGAGAACCCAGACCCTCTGCAGGTCAATAGGTCCTAAAAGCAGTTCCTCCTTGCGGGTACCGGAACGATTAATATCAATAGCCGGAAAAATCCTCCGGTCTACCAGTCTCCGGTCGAGGATCAGTTCCATATTGCCGGTTCCCTTAAATTCTTCAAAAATCACGTCATCCAGCCTGCTGCCGGTATCAATCAGGGCGGTAGCTATGATGGTGAGACTGCCCCCATGCTCCAGGTCACGGGCGGCTCCGAAGAATCTCTTGGGTTTGTGAAGGGCGTTGGAATCAACACCGCCGGAGAGAACCTTACCGGAAGAGGGGACTACAGTGTTATAAGCCCGGGCCAGCCTGGTGATGGAATCAAGCAGGATTACAACGTCCTTGCCGTGTTCAACCAGCCTCTTGGCTTTTTCAAGAACCATTTCGGCCACCTGTACATGGCGCTGGGCCGGTTCATCAAAAGTAGAGCTTACCACCTCTCCCTTTACCGATCTTGTCATATCAGTAACTTCTTCAGGACGTTCATCAATCAGCAGGACAATCAGGCTTATCTCTGGATGATTCTTCTCGATTGAATGAGCAATGCTCTGGAGAATCATGGTCTTACCTGCCCGGGGCGGAGAAACAATCAGGCCCCTCTGTCCTTTGCCGATAGGAACCATCAGATCCATCACCCTTCCAGTCAGGTTTTCAGGAGTGGTTTCAAGATTAATCTTTTCGGATGGAAATAAGGGGGTAAGGTTGGCGAAAAATGTCCGTTCACGAGCAACCTCGGGATGTTCAAAATTGATAGCTTCCACTTTAATCAAGGCAAAATATCTTTCACCTTCTTTGGGAGGCCTGACCTGTCCTGAAACGGTATCCCCGGTACTCAGGGCAAATTTCCGAATCTGGGAAGGAGAGACATATATATCATCAGGGCCGGGAAGATAATTGTATTCCGGGGCGCGTAAAAAACCGAATCCGTCAGGAAGGGTTTCCAGAACACCTTCTGAAAATACCAGCCCGGACCTTTCCGTCTGGGCCTTCAGGATCTTGAATATCAATTCCTGCTTCAGCATGCCAGCGGCACCCTCTATCTCCAGGGTTTTGGCAATTTTGTTCAAATTCTGGATGCTGATTTCCTTCAATTCCTGGAGATTCAGCATATTCTCCTGGTCGGGCTGCCTCTTACCTTCCTGGGCCTTGTTGGCAGGAGCATTGTTCGGCTGGTTGTTCACGGGTTTCTTAGTATTGTTCGGCTTGTTTCCCGTCTGCTTGTTTCCCGATGGTTTGCTGTTGTTGTTGACGTTGCGTCTTTTTGGTTTGGAAGCAGTTCCTTCTGCCATAACTCATCCTCTTAAAACTAAAATGTTATTGGTATTTTTTGATTTCATCCCAAAGTTCATCCTTACCTTCCCTGGTCACAGAAGAAAAGGGGATGATCCGGGAGACACCCAAATCTTGTTGAAGTCCCTTTAGAGCCTTCATCCTTTTTGAACGGCCGACCTTGTCTATTTTGGTGGCCACCACGGTAAACGTTATTTCATACTGGCGAAGCCAATCGACCATCAGCTTATCCAGGGTAGTTGCCTCATGCCTGCCGTCAACCAGAACTACGGTCATCTTGAGAAAACGGCAATCGGCCAGAAGCTCTTCTATCATAGGCCCCCATTTTTCACGAGTCTTTTTGGGAACCTTGGCATATCCGTAACCCGGAAGATCTATAAACATCCAGGATTCGTCGATTAAAAAAAAATTTATGAGCTGGGTTCTGCCGGGAGTCGAGCTTATCCTGGCTAATTTGCCCTGGCCGATCAGGCAATTGATAAGGCTTGACTTACCGACATTTGATCGTCCGGCGAATGCTATTCCCGGCAAAGGGGTATCCGGGTACTGACTTTTCTGAACAGTACTTTTTATGAATTGTGCTTTATGGTTCACATTATAACTTCATTTTTAATTCAACTTCATCTTTTCCGGCTGCTTTCGCATATCAACCTGGAACACGGACCGGAAATGAGTACAGTCAAATAGAGCATTATGGTTTACTAAACTTCTTCGTCAAAATTCGGTTTCGGCTAATGGATTTCCGGCTGTTCGGGTTTTTTTTCAAGCATTTCAGGGCTGCCTCCGGGGCAGGAAGCTTCCTCGGGAATTGATTCCAGGGCCTCCTTCAGCACCTCGTCCATATAATCGACAAATACTACATTCAGTTCTTCGATCACATCCACCGGAAGTTCCGCCAGATCCTTCTCATTCTCAGCCGGGAGAATCACCGATGTAATTCCGGCCCGGTGAGCAGCCAGAATTTTTTCCTTAACCCCGCCAATCGGAAGAACCTTGCCCCGCAGGGTAATCTCCCCGGTCATGGCCACATCTCGCCTAACCGGAATCTTCAACAATGCCGACACCATGGCCGTAGCGATAGTGATTCCCGCGGAAGGTCCATCCTTGGGAATGGCGCCCTCAGGGACATGCACGTGAATATCGGTATTTTTATAGAGGTCCTCTTCAAGTCCTAAACGGCTCCAGCGGGACCTTATCCAGGACAACGCGGCACGGGCCGATTCCTGCATTACCTCACCCAGCTTACCGGTCAATTCCAGGCCTCCCTTACCCTTCATTGTCGTAGCTTCAGTCATCAGGATCTCACCGCCCACTTCAGTCCAGGCCAGCCCAACAACCAATCCGACTTCATTTTCCTCGGAAGCCTGTTTCTGCCGGTATTTTTTGATTCCCAAAAGATCATTAACCCTGGAGGCATTAACAACCAGGGGTTTTTCCTGGCCCTTTTCAGATACGACCATACGGGCGAGCTTGCGCATTACATTGCCGATTTCCCGCTCCATGTTTCGGACTCCCGATTCCCGGGTGTAGTGGCGGATAATCTCAACAATACCATCCTCTTCCATCACAATGTCATCAGCAGTGAGACCTTTGAGCTCCCGCTGTTTGGGTACCAGGTACTGCTTGGCAATGTTAACTTTTTCCTGTTCGGTATAGCCTGAAAGCTCTATTATCTCCATACGGTCCTGCAGGGGCCGGGGAATGGTATGAAGAACATTGGCGGTACAGACAAACAGAACTTCCGACAGGTCAAACTCAGTATCCAGGTAATGGTCAAGAAAGGAATTATTATGTTCAGGATCCAGTACTTCCATCAAAGCCGACGCGGGGTCTCCCCTGAAATCAGAACTCATCTTGTCTATTTCATCCAGCAGGAAAACCGGGTTTCTGGTTCCGGCCCTTTTCATCATCTGGATAATCTGGCCGGGCAGCGAGCCCACATAGGTTCTCCTGTGACCCCTGATTTCAGCTTCATCCCTGACCCCGCCCAGCGAATGCCTTACAAACTTCCGGCCGGTAGCCCTGGCAATTGATTTGCCCAGGGAAGTTTTACCAACACCCGGAGGGCCTACAAAACAGATTGTCGAACCCTGCTTGATTCCGGTTTTAGATTTGGTAAGAAGCTGGCGGACGGCCAGGAATTCAAGGATTCTTTCCTTTATCTTCTCCAGGCCGTAATGATCCGCGTTCAAAATTTCCTCAGCCTTTCCAATATCCCCGGTTTCTTCGCTGCGTTCTTTCCAGGGAAGGGAGATCAGCCATTCAATATATGATCTGGACACTGTTGTTTCGGCACTCATCGGAGGCATAGCCTCCAGTCGGCGGATTTCCTGGAGCACCTTTGCTTCTGCATCTTCGGCCATCCCGGATTTCTCAACCCGGTCACGGAGCTCCTGGATTTCGTTCTTGTCATCCCGGCCCAGTTCCTTGTTAATCGCCTTTATCTTTTCGTTGAGATAATATTCCCGCTGGGCCTTTTCCATCCCCTTGCGGACTCGTCCCTGGATCGACTTTTCCATATTGATCTTTTCAATCTCAATATCGATAAACTGGATTATCTGGGAAATCCTGTCTACCGGATCAATTATTTCAAGGAGAGTCTGCTTATCTTCAACACTTATGGGAAGAGTGGAAGCAATGGTATCCGCCAGTCTTTCGGCATCAGCCTTGCGAACTGACTGGAATACTGTTTCATAATTGGCATTGGGATTCAGCTTGGAATACTCTTCAAGCAGCTGGTTCAGCTGCTTGGTCACCAGTCCCAGTTTGGTCGGAGATACCCGGACCGGCACCTCAATCTCCACATCAGCCTCAAGGAAATCTTCCTGTTCGTTAATTACGAGGGCCCGGGCTCTCATATTTCCTTCAACCAGAACCCTTATATTTCCGTCAGGAAGCCTTATACTCTGGGCAATAGTGGCTATTGTCCCCATCCTGTAAATGTCATCTTCACCCGGATTATCCTGGGAGGCATCCTTCTGGGTAGCCAGAAAAATCTGTTTATCCCTGCCCAGGGCTTCCTCGAGTGCTTTAACAGAGGAGGATCGACCAATGACAAACGGAACCATCATGAAGGGAAAAATAACAACATCCCTTATCGGGACCATCGGATAGGATTCAATTTCTTTTTCGATTTTTTTTATCATTTTATCTATCTGAACACCAGAAATCTTTAATGGAAGAAATTGGGGAATAATTTATCGGGAGAATATATCAACCCGGCTTACTGCCGGATGCAGTAAAACAAACAGGCAGGCTCACTGCCGGTTCATTCCCATAAAACAGAGACTTATCCTGCGGCTTTTGTGTTCAAAACCCTGAATACCAGTTCCTTATTCTCTATCATTTCCCTGGTAATGACAAACTCCTTCACATCATCTGAAGAAGGAAGCTCATACATAATATCCAGCATAAGGTCTTCTGTTATCAGGCGAAGGCCGCGGGCCCCTATTTTCCTGTCTATTGCCAATTCAGATATGGCTTTAAGGGCGTCATCAGTAAATTTAAGCGACACCCCTTCAAAATCAAACATCTTCTGGTACTGTTTAACCAGGGCATTCTTTGGCTGAGTCAAAATCTTGATCAATGCGTCCGCGTCAAGTTCATGGAGCGAGCAGAGAATCGGCAGGCGGCCAACGAATTCAGGGATCAGTCCATACTTGATCAAATCCTCGGGCAACACCTGGGATAAAGCTTCTGATTCACTCTTTTTAGACCACAGGTTCTCAGGAACCTCACATCCGAATCCAATTCCGCTTTTGCCCATTCGTTTCTTGACTATCTTGTCAAGACCCACGAAAGCGCCGCCGCAGATAAAAAGGATGTTGGTCGTATCAACCTGTACGAAATCCTGGTGAGGATGTTTCCTTCCGCCCTGGGGGGGAACATTGGCTACCGTTCCTTCCAGGATCTTTAAAAGTGCCTGCTGCACTCCCTCTCCTGATACGTCCCTGGTAATGGAAGGATTCTCATCTTTGCGAGAAATCTTGTCGATTTCATCTATATAGATAATTCCCTGCATGCAGGTTTCCAGGTCACCATCGGCAGCCTGGAGCAGCTTCAGGATAATGTTTTCGACATCTTCGCCGACGTAGCCGGCCTCAGTCAGGGTAGTGGCATCGACAATAGCGAAGGGCACTGAAAGCATCTTGGCCAGGGTCTGGGCAAGCAGGGTTTTACCGGTACCGGTCGGGCCTATCAGCAAAACGTTACTCTTAAAAAGCTCAACATCCTGCTTGCGGGTAAATCCGAGCCTGATTCTCTTGTAGTGATTATAAACCGCTACAGCCAGTTTCCTTTTCGCGCCCTCCTGGCCGATCACATAGTCATCAAGGAGGCCTTTAATCTCGGAAGGCACAGGAAGTGGACGGTCCTGGGAAGCCGCTTCAAAAGATACATCATCATGGATGATTTCAGAGCATACTTCTATACACTCATCACAGATAAATACATTGGGGCCTGCAATCAGCTTTTTAACTTCATTCTGCAGTTTATTGCAAAATGAACAGCGCAGGACATCTTCTGTATCCTTTTTCAACGAAACCTCCCGTTAAGACTGAGCATTATCCTCCCGGATTATGAGACACCTGAATTTCAAAGCCGCAAATCCTGATGGGATAATACCTTCAGTCTCTGTCCTTTATGTATGCTTCTCTATTATCTGATCAATAATACCATATTCCAGAGCCTGCGCCGGTTCCATGATATAGTCTCTCTCCACATCCTGTTCGATCCTGGAAAGCTCCTGCCCGGTGTGGCGCACAAAAATCTTGTTTGTGATCTCCCTCATGCGAAGAATCTCTTTGGCCTGGATATCAATATCGGTTGCCTGTCCGGACAAACCTGACATGGCGGGCTGATGAATCAGTATCCGGCTGTTAGGCAGTGCAAACCTCTTACCGGCGCTTCCGGCAGAGAGGAGGAGAGCGCCCATCGAAGCCGCCTGTCCTATACAGATAGTATTCACATCATTTTTGACAAACTGAATCGTATCGTATATTGCCAGCCCGGCTGTAATTGATCCACCAGGAGTATTGATGTAGAGGTAGATATCCCTGTCAGGATCCTCCGCCTCAAGAAACAGGAGTTGAGCTGTAACCAGGTTAGCTACAGTATCATCAACAGGTGTTCCTATGAAAATGATATTGTCTTTCAGCAAACGGGAAAAAATATCATAGGATCTTTCTCCCCTGCCTGTCTGTTCAACCACCATTGGAACCAAAGTCATGCCGCACCCCTTATTTCTTCTTTTTCTTCGTCTTCTCTTCGGAACTGATTTTCGCAGCCTCTATTATTGCATCAAAAACCTTCCGCCTCTTCAGGTCATCCTTCAGGCCGTCCAGGTTTCCGTCTTTCAAAAGGAGCTGCTTTACTTTTTCAACCGGCTGCTCATAGGTTTTGGCCAGGCTGCTGATCTCATCATCTGCTTCTTTTTTGCTGACCTTTATCTCTTCTTTATCGGCAATCTGCTCCAGGAGAAGGGTTGCCCT
>CAXXEX010000023.1:0-206562 GCA_963666915.2 Acidobacteriota bacterium | reverse complement strand
GTCTATTATGACTTGTAGCTTCTTTCATCCCCGGCTACTACCAGCAGGACCTCCTGCAGCAGGAAATTCCGAATAACCGCGTCTTCCTCCGCCAACTCTGCGGGGGATACTTCAACCTGCTCAGTCTCCCAACAAAAAGCCAGGAAAGCAGCCAGTGTTTTATCTGTAACTTCAATTTGATCAGTTATTTCAGCTTTCTTTTCAGGAGAAAGCTCATCAAATTCCTTGGCTTCAGGTAAATCCTTCAGGTCTGTCTCCACCTCACCAGCATGAAGCTTGGAAGCGAAAATCCTGAAGAGATTTTTCCTCTGCAGCCTCCGGCAGGCTTCCGGCATCTTATCCAGTTCAACAACCTGATCCGGTGTGATCCCGCCCCCGCCATACACCGTACGGCCGGAATCGGTAAAAAATTCCTCTCCGTTAGCTCCTGATACCTCATCCTCACCACGGTTATTGTAATAATCCCAGAAACTGTTCGAATAATCTCTCTGGATCAGCCGTCCGCTCGGAGTGTAGTATTTTCCTGTGGTCAGGGCCAGTCCCCTTCGTCCCTCCAGGGGGAAGACGGTCTGCACCAGTGCTTTACCGAAACTTGTTTTCCCCATGATCAGGGCCCGGTCATGATCCTGCAGGGCTCCGGCAACAATTTCGCTGGCACTGGCACTGTTCTGGTTAATCAGGACAATCATGGGATATTTGTACTGCTGTTCCTTACCTGCCCTGAAATTCCTGTCACCTTTCCCGGTACGGGAACGGGTCTTCACAATAACCTGTTCCTTATCCAGGAAAGAGTCAGAAACACGAAGAGCCTGGTCGAGAGATCCTCCCGGATTATCCCTTAGATCCAGAATCAGGCCCGAAAGAGTCTTTTCATCCACCTCTTCCAGGGCATCATCCAGTTCTTCACCGGTGGTTTCGGCAAATTTGTTAATCCTTATGTAGCCTATATCCGGGGTAATCCGGAAAGCATACTTAATTGTGTATATCGGGATTTCATCTCTTTCAACAGCAAAATGAAGAGGCTCTTTTTCCCCGGGACGTTCTACAGTTATATTTACGATAGTCCCCTTGGGGCCCTTCAAGTGGGGTATAACATCCTCATCCAGATCCCAGTCGTCAATTGACACGCCTTCAATTTGCGCGATTATGTCTCCAGCTCTCAGCCCTGCCTTGTAGGCGGGAGTTCCATGGGCCGGAGGCTCAACCACCACCACCCTTCCGCTTCCCGGGGCTTCAGCCCTGATACTTATACCCAGACCATAGTACTTGCCCTTCTGCTGTTCCTGGAGCTTGTCATAATCGGTATGTGAGAAAAAAGAACTGTGCGGATCCAGGGTTCGAAGCATCCCCCTGATTCCGCTCTCAATCAAATCTTCCGAGGTGATCTTATCCTTGTATTCCGATTCAACCTGGGCCAGAGTTTCAGAGAAATTTCTCAGCAAAGCGCTCCGGGCATCTTTTGATTCGGTATCAGCGTTAACCTGCGTGCCGACCAGCCCTCCGATGAGAGCTCCGCCGACCACCATGGCTGACATCAGTATTCCCAGCCTGTTTTTCATTTATGAAACCTCTTACTTTTTTTCATTAAGTGATACATTCCCATTGAAATGTATTTTTAGTATACAATAAGGGCTGGTAATATGTGGCAAAGAGACAATTCAAAATAGCCATTTAAGCCCAAAAATACTAAAATATTAACCTGCATTGAATTGAGTTAGTGCCCGCTGAAAAAAATGTCTGCTTTCAATGGGCATTGTGCCAAGGATAATTAATTAATTTATAGAAATAACGGAGCCAATCATGGGATGGAATCTAGGTTTTCCAGAAATAATGGTCATTTTTGTTGTCGCGCTTCTTGTATTCGGTCCCCGGAAGCTCCCTGAACTGGGGAAATCACTGGGAAAAAGCCTTGCCGAATTTAAAAGAGCAACCAACGATTTAAAAAAAACCTGGGAAGAAGAAGTAAAAGCAGAGGAAGAAGATTTAAAAGAGATCCAGAAAGATCTGAACTCCTGAATTATCACATCACTTTATTGTCGCCTCTGAATCACTGAAAGATACCGATAGCTATAAATGGACGATCCAAAAAAATCCTCAAATAAACCTGTATCTCCAGGAAACGATAAAAAAACTGTTGAAAAACCTGCCGCAGATGAGCATTCCCTTGAAGAAAGCATCCCGGATGCGCCTGAATTAGAAGGGAATAAATCCGGAGAAGAAACCGGTACTGGTGAATCCTCCGAGGCATCAGGGACCATGGAAGAAGCAGGGGCTGACCAGGAGCCATCACCCGACATCCAGGACGAAACGGACCAGGAGCGCCCGGAGGACATTATTAAGGATAGCGTAGATCCTTATCAGGACCCCTACGATCCCGATAACATTTATGGGGACTATAACGAATATTACGAAGAAGAGGGCTATGCCGGGGCGGTAGAACCAATGCCTGAAAGGCCGGATGATCCTTACCAGCAGGAAGAAGAAGACCGGGCCGCCACAGAAGTTGTTGCCGCGGCGGGTGTCCTGGAGACAAAAAAAGAATCCACTGCTGAAGAAAAGGCCGACAAGAAACCTGGTACCGAGGAAGAGGACGAAGACGAAGATCCTTTTGAAGAGAAGGAAAAAGAGCTGGGCGGGCGCATGTCCTTCCTGGATCACCTGGATGAGCTCCGAAAACGAATTTTCCATGCCATGATCGCAGTTATAGTCACCTTTGTCGGCGCATGGATCTTCAGGGAATATATTTTCGGTTTTCTCTCAGCGCCCATCAAGGATGTAGTGGATCAACTTGTCGTTCTCAGGCCGACTGAACCTTTTACCGTGTATCTTAAGGTTTCTTTTGCGGCCGCGATATTTTTTGCCATCCCTTACATAATGTTCCAGGTATGGCTTTTCATTGCCCCGGGTTTATATCGCAAAGAAAAAATTTACGCCCTGCCATTCCTGTTTTCATCCTCGATTCTCTTCATTCTGGGCGGTCTTTTCGCCTACTACATAATTCTTCCGCCAGCTTTGAACTTCCTGCTCAATGAGTTTGGATCTGAATTCAAAGCCATGATATCGGCAGTTGAATATTATGATTTCGAACTGATCATAATCGTGGGAATGGGGGCAATTTTCCAACTCCCGGTAATAGTCGCATTCCTCTCCATGTTTGGACTGGTTTCCCCCGGCTTCCTATGGCGTAACTTCAAATATGCCTTCCTTCTGATCACAATCATTGCGGCAGTGGTTTCACCTACCACTGACCCGCTGAACCTGTTCCTCTGGAGCGGTCCAATGATGGTGCTTTACACCATCAGCATTGGAATATCCTGGATATTTAAAGCCCGCAGGGATAGGAAAAAACGGTTGGAAGACGAAAAATACAACTAGCATCGTACAATGGGTTGTTGTAGCTGGGGCCTCCGGCTCCAGTAACTCCGCGGGAAATTCACACCTCGCCGGAATAACCAACCTCACCTCAGGGATGGGTATGGCACAAGCTACAGGCTGGAAGCCCGCAGTACGATAGCTGGAAGCTCATGACACGGAAGATTCTTTATAAATCAGCACCGAGCACTGAGCGGCTATGCCTTCGCGCCGTCCAATAACACCCTTACCTTCCATTGTGGTGGCTTTAATGCCCAGATCGTCCGGGCTTATCCCCAGCAGAAAAGAGAGCCTTTTCTTGATCGCGGGAACCCATGGTTTTATCTTTGGAACCTCTGCCAGGATCACCAGGTCGATATTTCCGATAAGATAGTTTTTCCCCCTGACTAACAGAAATGCTTTTTCAAGCAGCAAGAGGCTGCTTATGTCTTTATATTTTTCATCCGTGTCAGGGAAATAACTCCCGATGTCGCTCATACCGGCTGCGCCCAGAAGCGAATCTATAAGGGCGTGGCACAGTACATCAGCATCGGAGTGTCCGGCCAGGCCCTGTTCCCACTTAATCTCAACCCCTCCCAGGATCAATTTTCGCCCGGGGGCAAAAGGATGGAAATCGAATCCGGTTCCAATTCTTATATCAGGCCTCATGCTCATTTCTCCAGTCCAGATCTTCTTCCCAGGTAATTTTTATATTCATCTTTTCACCCTCCACCGCCCTGACCGGAAGGCCCTCTCTCTCCAGGAGGCTCGATTCATCGGTACCGGTGAATCCCTCCCGGGCGGCCTTTTCCGAGGCATCCAGGAGCTGCTTCAGCTTGGATCCCTGTGGGGTCTGGGCTCTTCGCAGTTCGCGCCTGTCCAGGGTTCCAACGACCATATTATCTTTGACACTTTTAACCGTATCAGTGACAAGTTCCATGGGGATAGCCGCTCCATATTCAAGCATGGCACTGATTACCCTGGTAATCAGGGTACTGCTGATAAAAGGGCGGGCGGCGTCATGAATTAGAACATGGGTGCATTTCCCTTTAAGAATCCGCAGCCCTTTCAACACCGATTCCTGTCGAGATTTCCCTCCGGCAATCACCCGTACGTCTGTTTTTCCAGATGAAACCCATGGGCATTCACTTATCTGGTCACAGATCTGTTCCACCCAGCCCTCGGGCACTACGATCACAACCGGATCAGTAAACGGAAGAAATTTCCGAAAGGCTGTGAGGTAAACGGGCATTCCGTCCAGCAGCCGGAACTGCTTGGGCACATCACCGCCGAAGCGCACTCCTTTACCCGCGGCCACAAGCACCAGTCCGGGGAGCAGCCCCAGCTTGTTTTCATACATCTGATCTTCGACCACTGGATTTATCTCCTAGATATTTACAAACCCGCAGCTTCAAGAAAATCCAAAACTGAATCAACAGCTTTCAGTTTTTTTACCTCTTTTTTCTCCATGGAGTCAACATTGGTAGCCGGCATAATCACCTGATTAAAGCCCATTCCGAATGCTTCGCGGATCCTGGCATCGGCCGAGGATACAGCCCGCACCTCCCCGGCAAGTCCCACTTCCCCGAATATGATTGTCTTGTCATCCAGGGGAACGTCCCTGTAACTGGAGACTACCGCCCCAATAACAGCCAGGTCAAGGGCCGGCTCTGAAAGGGTCAGGCCACCTGCCACATTCATATACACGTCGCATGAGTTTAAGATTATTCCGGCTCGTTTTTCGAGCATGGCCATCAGCAATGTCACCCGGTTCGGATCCACTCCTGCCGACATCCTTCTTGCCGTACTAAAGGAAGTTTGGGTCACCAGGGCCTGCAGTTCCACAAGTATGGGCCTGGTTCCCTGCATTGCCGCCATGACAACTGATCCGGAAACGTGCTTTTTCCTCTCTGCCAGGAATAATCCGGAAGGATTATCCACGGGCTGAAGGCCCCTGGAGGTCATTTCAAACACCCCCAGCTCATTAGAAGGGCCGAACCTGTTTTTAACAGTCCTGACCAGTTTCTGGTTCTGCCTCATATCTCCTTCAAAATAGAGTACAACATCAACTATGTGTTCCAGGACCTTGGGCCCGGCAATCGAGCCGTCCTTGGTAATATGCCCGATAAGTATGGTGGAGAGGCCCTTTTTTTTAGCAATTTCAAGGAAGGCCATGGTACATTCACGGACTTGTCCGATACTGCCCGGAGCCGAGGACATCTCAGGGCTGTACATCGTCTGTATGGAATCCACAACCAGCAAATCCGGTTTTTCCATCTCTACGAGCAGCTTGATATCCTCAATACCGGTTTCCACTGAAACCAGCAGATTACGGCTGCCTGCCCCCAGCCTGTCACTCCTTAATTTTATCTGCTCCGCGGATTCCTCACCGGAAACGTAGAGAACCTTCGCTCCTTTTTCAGCCAGGAGATTGGATATCTGCAGAAGCAGTGTGGATTTGCCCACACCCGGCTCACCACCCAGGAGAGTTAATGATCCTGGTACTAATCCGCCTCCCAGCACCCGGTCAAATTCAGAATTACCGGTTATGACCCGGGCAAAGTCCATATTTGCGGCATCGGCAAGGGTTACCGCTTTAACTTCCCTGTCGGTCCTGCCGGCTGAAACTCCGGACACCTCCTCAACCAGGCTATCCCATTCGCCGCAGCTTGGGCATCTCCCCATCCATCTCAGGCTGGCGGTTCCGCAAGACTGGCAGACAAACATATTACCTTTGGTTTTTTTGGACATATCTCATTCAGCTCCGGTACCGTGCATGATTAAAAATCTACATACTCGCGCTCCACGCGCCTGCCTATGGAGGTCAGGACCTCATAGGGAATCGTCCCGGTTTTATCAGCTATACCACAGGCTGAAACCGGGGATTTCGGATCAGCATCAAGAAGGGTAACCATGTCACCCTTCCCTACATGGGGATGGTCAGTAAGGTCAATCGCGGTGAGGTCCATGGAGACTATACCCCTGACCGGGACAAAATCGCCGCTGGCAAGCCTGACCATACCCCTCCCTGACAGGCAGCGGCTATATCCGTCGGCATATCCAACCGGCAGGATCCCTATCCGGCTCCGCCGGGAGGTTATGAAGGTCCTGCCGTATCCTATAGCGGACCCTTCAGGAAGGTCCTTAACCGCCAGGATTCCAGCTTTCCAGCGAAGGGCCGGTTTCAACTTTGACAGTTCAGGACAGGGGGCAATACCATACAGGGCCAGTCCAGGCCTTACCGCATCCAGGTGGGCTTCGGGAAATCTCAGGCCGGCACTGTTTGATATGTGCCTGATACCCTTGAAGCCATCTGTGGCCCGGCGAAACCTCCTTAACTGTTCCGCGGTGTATTCATCCGAATCATCCGCGGAAGAAAAATGCGAATACACTCCGGTCACATTACTGTTTTGGGTTGAAATGGAACCGGGAAAGCAGTCCCAGTTAATTCCCAGCCTCCCCATTCCGGTATCAATCTTGAGGTGCACATTAATTCCAGCCGGGAGCGGAGAATCGTCGAAATGGGAAGCTGTAATATTCTTGTCCCGATAAATGCCGCTTCGGTCTTCCTCTACCCCTCCGAACACTAGTATCCCGGAGGATAGCGGCAATACTTCACGAATCTCCAGGGCTTCATCCAGGCAGGCTACGGCAAAATCTTTGACCCCGGCAAGGTGAAGTGCCCTGGTGACGGGAATAGCTCCATGTCCATAGGCATCAGCTTTTACTACGGCAATAACCGGGACTTCGGCCGGCATGAGGCCGCGGATGATCCCGAGATTGTGGATAATCCTGCTGAGAGAGACTTCCAGGCAGCTCCTTACCATGGGACTTGTTCCGATTGTTCCGTATAGTTGTCAAACCTGGTGTAACGTTTAAAAAAGACCAGCTTCACGATTCCGGTAGGCCCATTCCTCTGCTTCCCTATAATCAGCTCGGCGATTCCGTCTAGACTCGGATCCGGTGCCGGTTCAAAATCTTCGCCCTCCTTCTTTTCCTTTTTCCTGTAGACTTCCTCCCTGAAGACAAACAAAACCAGGTCAGCATCCTGCTCGATCGAACCTGATTCCCTGAGGTCAGACAACTGGGGCCTATGGTCTCCGGTCCGCTGTTCAGGGGCCCGGCTTAGCTGGGAAAGGGCTATGACCGGAACATCCAGCTCCTTGGCCATGATTTTTAGTGAACGGCTGATGGCTGAAATCTCATTCTGCCTGTTTTCGTAACGGCCTCCGCGGTTTCCGAATGAAGATCCGGACATCAGCTGCAGGTAGTCAAGGATGACCATATCCAGGCCATGTTCCGCCTTCAGGCGGCGGCATTTGGAACGCATTTCAACAACTGAAACCCCCGGGGTATCATCGATATAAATCGGCAGTTCAAAAAGGGTTCCGGAAGCATTCGTCACCCGGGCCCAGTCTTCCTGGTTCAGGTTCCCTTGCCTGATCATTTGCAGGTCGACTTCAGCTTCAGCACTGAGGAGCCTGCCTACCAATTGAATCGAGGACATTTCAAGGGAAAAAATACCTACTTTTTTACCTTCATGAGCGGCATTACACGCCATGTTCATCGCCAGGCTGGTCTTGCCCATGGCCGGACGCCCGGCAATTATTATCAGGTCAGAAGGCTGGAACCCACTGGTTTTGTCATCCAGGTCCTTGAATCCGGAAGGAACTCCGGTAATTGCCTGCTGGTTCTGGTAACGGGCTTCCAGCTGTTCAATAACTTCAGGAGTGATGACCGACATCTTCTGGAAATCTTTTTGAACCTGGTCCCTGCTTATCTCAAAGATTGCCTGCTCGGCTTTTTCAACCAGTTCAGCGGCGTCATGGTCACTGGAATAGCTGCTGATCAATATCTCATTGGTGGAATGGATCAATCTACGAAGCAGGGCTTTTTCCCGGATTATTTTGGCGTAATTCTCGATATTTGAAATCGCCGGGATACCATCAAGGATTGAAGCCAGGTAGGTGGCTCCGCCTACCGCGTCCAGCTCATTGTTTTTATCGAGAACATCTGTAAGGGTTATTAAATCAATGGGGCTTGAGGAGGAAGAAAGCTCTTCCATTGAGGTGAAAATTTTCCGGTGGATTTCCAGGTAAAAATCGTGGGGTTTAAGTATTTCGGCTATCTGGTCAAAAAGAGTGGTATTGACAAGAACGGCACCTAAGACCGCCCTTTCCGCCTCCAAATTCTGAGGCATGGTTTTTGCCAGGGTTACATCATCAAGCATGCCACTAATATTAACTCAGAATGGCTGGTTAACAAAATACTTCAAGATAAAAAACGGAATGCTTGAAGGGAAACTCCGCTGACGGGGCAACATCAATTTCAGAACCCAAAAAAGGCAGGGCACCGGGTTCTCCGGGGCCCTGCCTTTTTATATTTCAAAAAACCAGCTGGCTGTAAAACCTTAAGCCTATTCGTTTTCGTCTGCCAGTTTTTCTTCGAGCTCAGCGATTATGGCGTCACTCTCCTCACCGCGCGGAATGACCTTTGCCACGGGGGCATCGGTTTCAGGCAGCACGGAAACCATGAATTTCGCTTCCACGTCGCTGTGGGGACGAACTTCAATTTCATAGTTGCCAAGACTCTTTATAGGGGTCTTGAGTATGAGTTTACGTCTATCCAGAATAATCCCGTTATCAGCGAGGATTCCGGTTATATCCTTGGTTGTGACAGAACCGAAAAGAACTCCGGCATCGCCTGATTTTCTGCTGATCAGGACATGACGCAAAGCCAGTTCCTGGGCCAGAATTTCAGCTTCTTCCACATATTTGGTTTCCTGCTTGGCAAGCAGGATTTTTTTCTGTTCGATTTCTTTAATGTTTCCAGGGGTGGCTTTTACTGCCAGTTTCCTGGGAATAAGGTAATTACGGCCATATCCGTCGGCGACTGTAACTATGTCACCGCGTCGGCCCAAACCATAAACATCTTCACTGAGAATGATTTCCATCGAATATTCTCCTTACTTTATGAATTAAGAGTCGACTTCGCCCTTAACGCTGTACATAGGGCAAAAGGGCCAGGTGACGGGCCCGTTTAATCGCCGTTGTTAATTTTCTCTGACAAATGGCACAGGTTCCGGTAATCCGCCTGGGCATGATCTTTCCGCTTTCAGAAATGAAACGGCTCAGATACCTGGCATCTTTATAATCGAAATAATATTTACCTGCGCACAGCTTGCAAAATTTCTTGCCTCTAGCCATTTTTATTTCTCCTCCTCCGGTTTTTCAACCGGTTTTTCTTCAGCCTTTTCAGTTGAATCAGCTTCAGCAGGATTCTCTTCCTTTGCGGCAGGTTCTTCTGTTTTTTCAGCAGGCTTTGTCTTTTTAGCAGGCTTCTTCTCGGTTTCCTTTTCCTCAGCCTCTTCAGACTCAACCTCTTTATCTTCCGCTTTCTTGGTTGCGGCTTTCTTTGTCACTGCTTCCTTTTTCTCGGTCTCTTCAGTGACAGCCTTTTTCACTTCCGGAACTGCAGGAGTTTCATCCTCTTCGTCTTCCTTGCGGAATTTTTCAGCTCTTTTCAGTTCTTCGTCAATGCGAACGGTAAGAAATCTGATAACGGTATCGTTTACCTTGAAGCGTCTTTCCAGTTCGGTAACCGCATCAGCCGCTTCTTCTTCAAGAGTGAGAATAGTGTAATAGCCTTCCCAGAATTTTTTTACTCTGAAAGCCAGTTTACGTTTCTCCCACTTATCAACATTGATAATTTCGGCCCCATGTTCCCTGGCAGCCTCGGAATAAGTTTCAGCGTACTGATCTACTTCTTCCTGGGTCAGGGTAGGAGCGAGAACGTATACTACTTCGTATCGTCTCATGGTCATTTATACTCCAAAATATTAAGGTTAATAAACCTTCAAGGGACTGGATGAAATCCAATCCCCTGAAGAAAAAACAATGATAACTAAATCAAATCACTGAAATTATATCAGAAGAGGAGCGATTACCAGTGAAACAATGGACATCAGCTTAATCAGGATGTTCATTGAAGGACCACTGGTGTCCTTGAAAGGATCTCCGACGGTATCGCCGACAACAGCGGCCTTATGAGCGTCAGACCCTTTTCCTCCCAGGTTGCCTTCTTCGATATATTTTTTAGCGTTGTCCCAGGCACCGCCGGCATTAGCCATAAACAGAGCCATGAGAACACCGGAAAGAGTAGCTCCAGCCAGCATTCCGCCCAGGGCTTCCGCACCAAGGGAGAAGCCGACTACAACCGGTGAGAGAACAGCTAATAAACCAGGCATCACCATTTCCTTGAGAGCGGCATTGGTAGAAATCGATACGCATCTGGCGGTATCAGGTTTCGCCTTGCCTTCCATCAGTCCGGGGATTTCACGGAACTGGCGGCGAACTTCTTCAACCATGGCAAAAGCGGCTTTACCAACCGAAGCCATGGTAAGCGAGCCCAGGATAAATGGCAGGATTCCGCCGACCAGCAGACCAATAACGGTCATGGGCTGAATCAGGTTAATGGATTCCAGTCCAACTGTTCCAGCGTAAGCCGAGAAAAGAGCCAGGGCGGTAAGGGCCGCGGAACCAATCGCAAAACCTTTACCCATGGCTGCGGTGGTGTTACCCAGTGCATCAAGGCTGTCGGTAATTTTCCTGGTTTCTGGACCAAGTCCGCTCATTTCGGAAATTCCGCCGGCGTTGTCAGCAATCGGGCCGTAGGCATCAACTGACATGGTAACACCTACTGTACCCAGCATACCCACGGCAGCGATACCGATGCCGTAGAGTCCGGCCATCTGATAAGAAACCAGGATAGCGGCGCAGATCATCAATACCGGAGCAGCGGTTGACTGCATACCGGTAGCGAGCCCGGCAATGATATTGGTGGCTGATCCTGTTTTGCAGGATTCCGCGATCTTCCTGATCGGGCTTCCGCCTGTATACCATTCAGTAATCAATCCAATAACAATACCAGTGAGGGTTCCCATGAAAATCGCACCGAAAATACCGAGCTCGACACCCAGTATCTGGATCATTCCGAGAGAACCGGCCAGCATCAGAATAGCCGCCAGGAAGGTTGAGGATCTCAAGGCGGCAGCCGGATTCATATTCTTTAAAACCTTGATCGCGGCTACGCTGATCAAGGAGGCTATCAGGCCAACTCCGATCAAAAGGAGCGGAAGGGCCATGTAAGCCAGTTTGTTTTCATCAGTAATACTCAAAACACCACCTGCGCCTGCGGCGGCAATGGCGATGGTAGCAATTACAGAACCAACATAACTTTCGAAAATGTCAGCGCCCATTCCAGCGGTATCCCCTACGCAGTCGCCAACATTATCAGCGATAGTAGCTGGATTCCGGGGATCGTCTTCAGGAATCCCGGCTTCCACTTTACCAACCAGGTCAGCTCCGACGTCCGCGGATTTTGTATAAATTCCGCCGCCGACCCTGGCGAAGAGTGCGATTGAACTGGCACCCATGGCAAAACCGTTAATATCTGAAGCGCTGATAAGACCCTTTGTATAGAGAATAAACGCTGTACTTACACCAATTAAACCAAGACTTGCAACTGAAAGCCCCATAACCGCGCCGCCGGAAAAGGCAACACTGAGGGCCTTGGCTATTCCGGAATCATTCGCGGCCTGGGTAGTACGGACATTAGCCTTTGTGGCAGCTTTCATACCGAAAAAACCAGCCAGCATAGAGCAAATGGCACCAACCAGGAAAGCGATTCCCGTTTCCAGGGTAATTCCAAAAGTCAAGATCAGGAACACCAGAGCGACAAAACCAGCCAATATCGTATATTCGCGACGGAGGAAGGTCATTGCGCCATGATGTATGGCTTCTGCAATCTCGACCATAAGTTCGTTAGTAACTTTCACCTTTATAATGCTGGAATAAATCAGGGCAGCCGTAAGCAAACCCACTACACCCAGCAGCGGCAACCAAATTATGAAATCCATTGATTCTGACCCCTTCCCGGAAAAACTATAAATTCCCGGCAAATGTCCGGTCCCTGCATATGCATGAAGGCCGAATAAGTTTTAATCTTACTGTCAAAACAACATCTATGTAACTATAGGAAAACCGACTGCAATTATCGGTTAACCATATAAAGCAGGATTAATCCGTTGAAGCGCGGTTAGTCCCGTTCATTGCTTTTTCAATTCCGTCACTTAAAAAAGTTTCCAGCGCGGTTTCCGCCGCGGCTAAAACTCTTTTCACCTCGCTCCGTTCTTTCCAGCGAAAACGCCCTAAAACATAAGAGGACAAGTCCGTTTGAGGCTCCCCGGATCCTACCCCGATCCTGAGTCTTGGAATCTCTTCGGTTTCAACAAGGCTCAGAATTGAACGCATGCCGTTATGGCTGCCGGCACTCCCCCGTGCCTTCAAGCGTAAACGCCCGAGCGGGAGGTCTATATCATCGTAAACGATCAGGAGCCTGGAAATATCCAGTGAATAGCTTTCTATTACTTCGGATACGGCTTCCCCGCTCCTGTTCATATAGGTTTGCGGTTTAACTAAAACCACATCCTGCCCGGCGATATCAAGTTCGCACACCAGTGACCGGCACGCGAATTGCTCGATTTTGCGATCATACCTGCCAGCCAGCTGATCGACAAGCATGAATCCGATATTGTGCCGGGTCTTCCTGTATCGCCGGCCCGGATTTCCAAGTCCAACTATTCCAAACAAGACCGACTCCCCAGATATCGGAATTACCAAGTAACCAAAATCTTCTGACCTCAGCCGAAATGGCTTATTCGTCTTCAGCTTCCTCTGCTTTACCCTTCTTGAGTACTTCAGGTTCCGCAGCTTCTTCGCCTTCGATGCCAAGCTCTTCTTCTTCGCCTTCCTCAACCGCTTCTTCAACTGCCGGAGGAGCAACAGTGAGTACAACCTGTTCAGGATCGGTTGTAATCAGGATTCCCTCAGCAACTACCAGGTCCTTAACACGAACCTGTTCATTAAGTCCAAGGGGAGACACATCGATTAGAATATTCTCAGGCACGTCAGAAGCCTTACATTCCACTTCAATCTCGCGCAGGATAGTATCAAGTATTCCACCGAAATCCTTGACCCCAGTAGCTTCTCCCTCAATGCTGATCGGCACCTGAAATGTCATGACATCCGCAAGGTTAACCGCCTGAAAATCCACATGCACGAGGTTGCCTTTAAGAGGATCCAGCAGATAATCTTTGATCAGCACATCTGCCTTGCTCCGGCCCATTTTCAGCTTAAAAATGGTGTTCTGTCCGGAATCGGATTTCAGAATACTGGTTACTTCAGAGGGATCTACTGTAACGCTTTTATTTTCAATTTCTTTACCATACAGAACGCCGGGAATCAATCCCTGGCTGCGAAGGCGTCGATTTGCATTCTTGCCTGTCTCGACCCTTTCAACTGCTTCTAATAGTGTAATGGGCATTTTATTTAACTCCAACTTATAACGGATTTTTGAGATCCTACATTGTACCAGAAAATTGATTTCCGGATAATCCTTAGAAACCAAGGACAGATAACCTCCGGTTCCGCATCCGGTATCGGCATGTAACCGGCCTCTCCCCTGTTCTTTTAAACTCTTACCCCGCCCTCTTCAGGTTCAGGGAATTTCAACAAAAAGGGTGCTTACGGATGTTTCTTCATGAATTGACTTGATAGCTTCGCCGAGAAGCGAGGCAACACTTAGCACCTTAATCTTGTCAATTCGCCTATCCTCAGGCTGCAGGATTGTATTGGTAACCGCGATTTCCTTAAATTCAGAAGCCCGGAGACGCTCAATCGCCGGACCGGACAAAACCCCATGGGTTGCTGTGGCATAAAGACTTAACGCACCCTTATTCCGCATTTCCTGGGTGGCTTTGACAATCGTTCCGGCAGTATCGATCATATCGTCCACAATGATGACGTTCCGATCTTCTACATCCCCGATAATGTGCATCACTTCGGCTTCATTATCCGCCACTCTCCTTTTATCAATTATGGCGAGCGTGGCATTCAAATACTTGGCATAAAACCGGGCTCTTTCAACTCCGCCGGCATCAGGGGAAACTATCGTCAGATTTTCCAGTGCCAGATTTTTCATATATTCAATAATTACCGGATTTCCCCGGAGATTATCAACGGGTATGTTGAAAAATCCCTGGATCTGGTCGGAATGGAGATCCATGGTCAAGACACGGTCTGTTCCAGCTATGGTCAGCAAGTCCCCTACAAGCTTGGACGAGATAGGAACCCTGGGTTTATCCTTCCTGTCCTGCCTGGCATAACCATAATAGGGAAGCACTGCAGTAATACGTTTGGCTGAGGCTCTTTTAAAAGCATCTATCATCACCAGCAGTTCAACCAGCGTTTCTGCTACGGGAGAACTGGTTGGCTGAATTATGAAAACATCTGCTCCCCGGACATTCTCCAATATCTGAAAGCTTACCTCTCCGTCACTAAATCTCCGGAGTTTGGTTTTGCCCATGGGGACACCGAGATGATCACATATCTCCTGGGACAAGGGTATATTAGATGATCCTGAAAATACCTTAAGGTTTGACATCTGCCGCTTTTCTCCTGTTCTGAACTTGTCGGTTGTTCACACTAAACCTGCCATTGTCCAATACCTGTCCGCCAGCCAGCGGAACAGCTGTACCTGGATTATGGACACAGCCTGAAACCGATTGGAAATCCTCTTTTTCATCACCCTTCAACCCTGGGGAAATATTATCCGTTCCCGGTCAGGACCGGGAAGCAGTTTCGGCATATCTTAAAAATTTTTCCAACTGCCTCTTATAACTGCTGCGGGATATGGTCCTGCACCTATAGAACTCAATTTCCCGGGATTGCTTTTTTAATATCTTCAGAGATTCAGTTATCGTGTCCAGAAATGAAGGGTCACCCGCGCCAATTAAAACCGATCCGCTGCCGCTCATCATAAGCCTCCCTGAACCAGCCTGACCTATTCCTTCAGCTAAAGCCCTGTAATCGGGGTAATGATTAAAAACAGGAACTTCAAAGTCATTGCTCATCCAGGAATAATTACCTGCTTCAATTATCTCCTCAGATCGTCGAATTGTATGCCGGAGGCTTTCAGTTGTCAACTCTGCCGGGGATTCAACTCCCGGTTTATCCAGCAGGGAATAGGCAACTGCTGTAGCAACCCCGAAACCGGGATAAATCAGGATCAATTCCCTTTCGGTTTCAAGCCCCTCCGGAACAATGATTTTCTCACCTCTCCCCCACCCTATACAGGGACCTCCGACAAGAAAACAGGGCACATCGGAACCCAGTTCGGCAGCCATTTCCGACAAATCCTCTATGCCAAGTCCGCAATTCCAGAGATAATTCAGCACCAGCAGAGTAATGGCCGCATTGCTGGATCCGCCGCCCAGCCCTCCTCCGGCGGGGATCCGCTTGTGAAGAACAATATTGGCCCCTTTGCAGCATCCAGTGCGGTGCTGAAGCATTTCAGCAGCCCTGTAAACCAGGTTCTCCCTGCCCCCGGGCAAATCCCGTCCTTCAATCTCAAGCTGGAGAACATCACTTTCAGTTTCAAATACCAGGTAATCGCAGAGATTCACCGTTTGGAACAATGTCAAGAGTTCATGGAAACCGTCAGGTCTTTTCCCATGAATATCAAGGAACCAGTTAATCTTGGCGTATGAGGGAACTCTAATTTTCACTTTTATACTTTTACAGGATCCCCGGGGAGGCAAACCTGCAATTTCAAAAAAAACTCATTCGGCGACCGGAGTATCTGCCGTTGACTCTTTTAAAGGTTACTCCGGCAATTCCTGCAGCTTCTTCAGGATTCTTCTCGATTCCTCAACCGATTCGGAAACATTGATAGATTTCCTGTAATAAATCCTGGCAGACTCAAAATTTCCCATTTTTTGATAGAGATCTCCCAAATGCTCCAGGATCACCGGGTCGGAACTCTGCAGGCGGTCCGCGTTCAGCAAATGCTTTTCTGCTTTCCCAAAATCTCCCAGTTTGTAATAGAGCCAGCCCAGGCTATCCTGAAACGCCCCGTTATAGGGATCCAGGCTGACAGCCTTTTCCAGAAACTCACCAGCCTCCTGGAGCTTCAGTTCGTTCTCAACCAGCATGTATCCCAGGTAATTCATAACCGATGTGTCATCAGGTGAAATTTCAAGAAGATTCCTGAATATTCTCTCGGCTTCTCCAAAATTACCCTGGCGTTCATAGGCCGAGGCCTTGAGGAATTTGACCCTCTCGCTTTCAGGCTGCATAGAAAGCGCCTCGTCTATGATTCTATGGGCTTCATCGAAACGCTTTTCATCAATCAGGATCTGTCCGAGAACCAGGTAGACAATGATTCGCCCGTCTGCTTCCAGCTCACTTCGGGCCTTGGATTTGAGGAACCTTATCCCCTCTCCGACTTTTCCCTGGGCTACCAGGGTTTGTCCCCTGGCTATTAAGACATAAGGATCATCGGGATGCTCCAGAAGCAGTTCGCTGCTCAATGTATCAGCGTCATCATGCATACCCGCCTCCCTGTATGCCTGGAGCAATCTCAGCCTGGCCTCAACATCACCGGCATTAAGGGAAACTACCTCTTTTAATTTTTCCACAGCTTGAAGGTGGTTGCCGGTTTCACTGTATAAGAGAGCAAGCCTGACCAGGAAATGGTTATTGAAGTCCTGGATCTCTTCCTTATCAAGGGATAAAAGATGCTCGAGCACCTCTATAGCCTTGTGCATTTCCCCCATTCTTGTCAGGACCACGGATAACTCATAGTTGGCCTGGACGTCATCAGGAGCCAGGATAATAGCCTTTTCAAGTATTTCCAGGGCACTTTCCAGTTTACCGGTGTTCCTGAAAGCCCTGGCCAGCTCCACCTTTATGGTAGGCACATCGGGATAGCTTACATTCAAATCCTGGAGGAAGGGAACGGCCTTTTCGTACTCTTCCATGTTGTTATAAAGGAACGCCAGCCGCTGTTTGAACTGTGTTTTATGTGGTTCTGAACTATCCCCGAGCCCCTCCAGGTAAATCTCCTCCGCCTGTTCATTCCTTTCCAGCTGTTCCAGGTAGGATCCCAGGAGGATCATGTAATCCGGGATTTTTCTTCCAACGCTTAATCCGGCGATAAGAACATCCACAGCTTCGGGAAGTTTGCCGAGCCTTTCCAGGGACTGTGACTCGGCCAGGTAAGCCCTGACTATAGAAGGGTCCAGCTGCCTCAGCTTGGAAAAAATCCTGATAACATCTTCCCAACGCTGGGTTTCCCAGTAGATCTGGCCCAGGTCCATCAGGGCTCCGCTATGGGCAGGATCGATTTCCAGGGCAGCTACCAGCTCCTTTTCAGCACTTTCCCGCATGCTCTCCTGGGCCCGGTAATCGAAATAGACCCGGGCGAGAGCATACCTAAGGGTCGCGTCTCCGGGATTTAATTCAACGGCCCTCTTCCGCATCTCCACGGCCCTGGATATGTACCCTGCTTTGGACAAGGTCTGGGCAAAGCGGCTCATCAGGAAAGGATTATCAGGATCAGCCTGCAGGGCAAGCTCAAATTCGCTTATGGCATTCGGATAATCACCATCCAGGTGAAAGGACATTCCCAGGCTGTAGTGGTAGTAGGCATCCTTGCTGTTAACTTCAACAGTACCGGCCTGATCAGCCGCCAGGGTGATCAGGAATGCGGCAAAAACCGCCAGTAAGACAGGAATATAAACATGCGGCCTGAGCCTACATGGGTACAACTGAGGCAACATACTCCAAATCCTGTTTATAAAAGAGTTCCAGTACAACAATACTGCTGTCGGAATTAATCTTGATGTAGCCTCCGTTCTGGTTCCCAAAACCAGGTATATATTCCTTAAGAAGCTGAGTAAGATGGGCCTGGGCCGGAACTGTAAACTCGGCCTCACCAGTAATTTCACCTTCAGCATTGAAAACCTGCATCACTACCTGGGCATCCTCCTCTGAAGGATTAACCATGGCAATCCCGGTTTCGATTCCAAATCCTTCAGCCACGTGCCCCAGTAAAAACTCACCTGAACCGGCAACCTGCAGGGGAAGCTGAGTCATATTTTTATCATTCAGCCGAAGCTCAACATTCCCGGCCAGCCCCGTTCTGCTGGCTTCAATTTCAAGCCAACCGGTCACATATTCACCTGTTTCATAAAGATCAAACAGGTCAGCCAGTTCAATTCTGTAGGAGTTTCTCTCAATAAGAACCAGCCTTTCACTCAGAAGGGCTCCATAGTCTGTCCAGAACTTGATCGTAACCCAAATATTCTCGTCATCCAGATCATCGTCTTCCCCGTCACCATCATCGTCCTCACCATCTGAATAGTTGGTATTGATGACATTGATCCAGGATTCCGCTCCATGCAGGGTCACTACAGTGGGGACATAAAATTCCGTCGATTCACTTTCGAGGCTTCCTTCACCCCAGGCATTGAGCATCGACATCTTGCCTTTTTCAATTCCGCGTTGGAAACCCTGCAACGCGCCTTCGCTGCTTAAAACTTCAATGTATCCATAGTTCAGGTTGTCCCAGGTAGACTCCGTAAACAATCCGTTATCTTCAGCTACAGTTGCGTCTATATCTTTTAGCATTACGGAATAAAAAGACCTGGTAGCGATCGGAAAACTAAATGTGTCTACCCTTCCGCCAAACTCGTTATACAGGTTAATTTCGACATCACCCGATTTCAAATTGGGATTGAGGATCGTCAGTTCGCCATTAAGGGATTCCCCCTTGACACGGATATCGGGGAAAATCATTCTCCTGTAATTACCATTATGGGAGACTAAACCGTCCAGGCTTTTGAGATCATAATCACCATAAAGCATCAGTGCTGAAACTCCCTCGGAATCGGAATCCATATCAACCCAGCCTGTAAAGTCATCCTGGGTCAGGGGCTCTACGAGTTCCTCAGCCAAAAAGGTCTTCTGGTGTCCGGCCGGGAGATTCACAATAATCGGATTGGCATATTCAACGTCATCGGTGTCGGGATCATCAATCAGCACCAGGCCGCTGGAGGCATAGGCTGCACCCCACAATTCAGCGTCATTTTCAGATGGATTAACAAGGGCAATTCCAGTGAAAATATCTTCATCATTCAGCCAGAATTTGGTGATTGGGAAGTGAAAGGTATCTTCCACCATATAAACAACATTATTGTTGAAGCTTACCACGGCAAAGAGCTCCCTGTCGGGAGTATAGGCAATCTGCATCGGCCCTTCCATAAGGTATTCACAGCCGTCACAAACCTCTTCACAGCTTTCAGTACATTCTTCGACGCAATCCTGGTAATCCTCGAAGTCCTCTTCCTCCTTGTCAGAAGCCTCGTAGGCATCTTCACAAGCACCGTTGCAATCATCCACACATTCCACGCAAATGTCACAATCCTTTTCCTCGGATGGGTCCCTGATAAAAAGACCACCGGTCACAACACCGCGCATTGTTATGTTATCCACATAATCAATCACCATTATGGAATCGTAGGAGGGAGACGGAATCATCAAGGTTCTTCCGTCCTCCAGGAGTTCAATGGAACTCCTGGCCCTGAAGTCACTTCGGGAAGGCGTGATAACCCTTGTCGCATCGTCATCAGCGTCAAGCACTTTCTGTGGATCAACAATAAGCAGGCTCATTGCCCCGGCGACAACAAATTCCTCTGTGGAAGGAATCCAGTAAGGACTGCCGGCCATCCCCGAGCAATAAACATAATCATAGAATTCTTCATTTTCAACATCCAGAATCCATAAACGGTCACTGCTTAATGAAGGGAGCGCGGCCATTGATGAGAGCTCCTGGTCGGCAATGGCGCCCCATTTACCATCAGTTGAAAAAGCTATGGTTGTGGTAGCGGTAAAATCTACCAGAAGACTGCTGTCGGTGGAGTCCTCATCTACAAGCGGAGCGATATTGCCCACAATCTCAAACTGGTTCAGGTCAACGATAGCCAGGGAGTCGGGATACTGATCACGGTTCAGGTTATTTGACCCGACGAGGACCACGGCAACCCGGTCAGTACCGGGAATCCTTGTCATAGAAGCCGGCCTGGTCCCAGGGGTGAATTTAATCCTGGGGCTCATTTCAGTCAGGTCATCAGCATCCAGCATCAACATTTCATCGTGTCTCAAGGCTGGGATATATATAGTCGAACCATCGTCTGAAAAAATTATGTTGTTATAAAAACTGAAAGCCAGATCATCAAAAAATACTGACGTCACTTCCAGGGTCTCTGTGTCAATAGCAGCAACACCTCCGGCCAGGGGATACAGGTTCTGGGCGTCAGGCACAAGTTCGTTCAGATAATGACAGGGAAAAGCTACTTTTGATCCGTCTGGAGACATGACCATATGGCCGGGATTTGACGGCACATCTATTATCTCGATAATTTCGTATGTCTTGGGATTAAAGACCATCACTTTGTTACTGCCGGTGTAACTGACGAAACCCCTGCTGGAGTCTGGTGAAAACACCACGTTAGGGCAGAAATTAAGGTCAATCGTCCTTCCATAGGACTGGGCGGCAATATTATTCTGGTCGATGGTTGTCTGGCTGACAGGCATCCAGTTGGAATCGAATCTCAGGTCTTCCTCTAAGTCGAATTCCGTATTTGGATCAATTGTCCCCACTACTCGCTGGCTCATTCCCCAGGTAACCAAAAGCAGTAACAAACAGAAGATGATAGCTATTCTTTTTAACATAGGCTTTCGAATATCTTTAAATCTCTCCCATAAACATGGGAATGACAGTAACATCCCGGGGTGAAGGCCCCGGGAAATTATCGTTATCTCAGGTCCCAGATTCTACCATTAATAGGCACCGTTATGGGCATACCGGTACTTCTCTCTGATAATGGATGCCGCCTGGACCTAAAAGTATCATCCAGTTACTTAAGCAGTTCCCTGGCCCGGGCCGCCAAAGCTGGATCCTCTTTAATCCTTTGATTCAAATCAATATATCTGTAAGTATATGAAGCTATTTTCTTATCAGAATCCAAAACCAGGGTCATTCGCCCCAGCATTCTTCCTCTTTCGACCGCCGACATTACCAGGGCATTGTTAACCTGCCTGGGTTTAATCATCCTTAAAGATCTCTCGGTTCGCAGAACACCGTATACTTCAGGAAATTTTCCCGCAATCTCATCAGCGGTTTTTTCACTCATTTCACCAATAACAAAAATAAAATCTGTTTGCGCATCTAACTCCGGAATAACCTCGGCGATTGAATCCATTGGATCCCGGGCAGTAAATCCCGAATTGGGCTTAACCATCCTGGGGTCGGCAATACCCACAATTCCTATCTTCACAGGCCAGCCGTTTGAAAGCATGACCTCCTGTATCGAATATTTCTTTAAATGATCATATCCTGCCCCGTCTGGAGCAACCAGGTTAGTCGAAATAGTATCTGTTTTTTCAAGGCTTCCGAAATCAAGATTTCCAACTAAATTCAGGTCTTCAGAGGCCAGATTAAAAACAGCAACCGGCTTAGCCGTCAGGGCATCTCTCATATACTGGTTTATCTTTTTGGCATCGGGTCCGGGCTGAGAGAAAAAATTCCCCAGGTCCAGGTCCAGGACCGCGTCACTGTTTTCCTTTTTAAATGAGTCTATATAACCAGCCCTCCGGGCCAGTCCTCCCGCGGGATTGCTTTTTCAGCCGCAGGGTTCATAATTACCTACAATATGCCCGGTGAAAAAAATCGTGATCTTCCTCTCCTGGGCAGCCGCAGTAATCATGGCAAACATAATGACTGCTGAAATAACTCCAGCTTTTAACAAAGATTTCATACTTTTCATTGTAACAAATCCCCAAGTCAACTTGGTTTCAAATCAATGCCGAATTTTATTGTTTTACAGGCCCGATCAAGCGATCAGGCCTCCTGATCTCCCGATATTTCCCTGGGGAAATAAATCAATATAAACCAGAATCCGGTCAAGCTGCCGATTTTCTCTCAAAGACGGCAAAGACAGCTCCTACCGTGATCACTACCGCGGCCCCGACTACGTTATACCAGAGAAATGAAATATCAGAAAATAACGCCACTACCCCGACAACAGCCATTCCGGATATAAGGCCGAAAAACGCCCCTTTGGAAGTGGCCCATTTGGTTCCAATTGCCAGGACGAAAACTCCCAGCACTGAACCGTAAAAAAAAGAACCGAACAAATTGACCACTTCTATAAGCGACCCGAGCTGAGCGGCGTAGACCGCTACAACGCAGGCCAGGATGCCCCAGAACGCGGTTGCCGCCCTTGAAACCCTAAGAAAATGCTTGTCGCTGGCCTCTTTCCTGAAAAAACGGCGATAGAAATCCATAACACTGGCTGTGGCCAGAGAATTCAGTTCCGCCGCAATACTGGACATAGCGGCCGCGAATATGGCGGCTATCAACAGGCCCACAACTCCCATCGGCAGATATCGGGTAACAAAAGCCGGGAAAATATAGTTGACATCCGTAAAGGACTGATCTCCCTTGACCTCCCTGGCCAGGCCAAGCGCGCTGTCCCTCAAATCACCTCTCCGGTTATAACTCTCGAGGTACCGCTCACGCAGTAAAGGGTCTTCTGGATTAACAGCCAGTGCGGACGCCCTGGCTGACAAATTTTCAGAAACCGACTCATATTCTGCAACAAGATCATTGTAGGCGGGATTCCCGGAAAGCTGCTCTTCAGCGACAGGGTCAAATACAAGGGGATTCGCATAAAAATGAAAAAACACAAAAACAAGCACGCCAATCAGCAAGATCCCAAATTGAAGTGGAATCTTCAACACCGCGCTCATCAGGAGCGAGGTTCTTCCCTCAGACACTGATTTTGCCGTGAGGAACCTCTGCACCTGGCTCTGATCACATCCAAAATAGGATAGCATCAGGAAAAGTCCGCCCAATAGCCCCGACCAGAAGGTATAGGTCTGGTTGAGGCTGAAATCAAAATCGAGCATGTCCAGGTGCCCGGTGGCACCGGCAATACTCATTGCGCCCCCGAAGGAAACATCTTCCGGAAACCTGCTCAGGATAACTATTACTACAGCGCCGAGCCCCACCAGGATCAGGACCATCTGCTTCACATCAGTCCAGGTAACGGCCTGGACCCCTCCAATCATTGTATAAATCACCGTCGGCAGACCGATAGCCAGGACCGTCAACTCCAGGTCCCAGCCCAATACTATTGAGAGAATTACTGCCGGGGCCGAAACAATAACTCCGCAGGATAAGCCCCTGGAAACAAGAAAGCAGAAACTGGTCAAGGCCCTGGTTCGGGAATCAAAACGTTTTTCAAGGTACTCATAGGCGGTAAAAACATTGGCCCTGTAAAAAAAAGGGACTACCGTGATGCAGAGGATTATCATTGCGAACGGCAGCCCGAAATAGAACTGTATAAAGCGCATTCCATCGGCATATGCCTGTCCGGTAGTACCCACCAGGGTTATGGCACTCATCTGGGTAGCCATTATCGACATGCCAACCGCCCACCAGGGAAGGCTCCGGTTGGCCAGGAAATACCCCTTCAGCTCCCCAGTGGATTTGGAGCGGTATATCCCGTCGATAATCACATAACCCAGATAAATAACAACTACTGCCCAGTCAAGCCACTGCATTCAGAAGGACCTCCGCATAACATTCAGGAAAACAACCGGGGAAATAACCATAATAGAAAAAACACGCCTAACGTATGTAAAAAGACCAAAACGTAAACTATCGTCCATTTCATTGAAGAGGAATCCTCTTCAATATTGTTTTTCTGATACATGGTCCACTGATTCTAGACTAGATCCGACAACTTCTCAAGGAATCATGGAAGCGGAAGCGAATCATCCCGGACCGGGAAGACAAGTCGCATCCTGAAACGAGGCTGGTGCAATATCTGGAATAAAACATTAAAATGGTTTCCATGATCAAACCCCAGGCTTTTCATATCATTGCCAAACCCACCGGACCTCTCTGCAACCTTAACTGCCGTTACTGCTTTTACCTGGAAAAGGAGACCCTGTATCCTGACAAAAAAATATGGGCCATGCCGGATGAAATCCTGGAGTCATTCATAAAACAGTACATTGAATCCCAGGATGTTCCTGTCGTCAGCTTCGCTTGGCAGGGCGGAGAGCCTACTTTACTGGGAATAGAATTTTTCAGGAAAGCGGTTGATCTCCAGACCAGGTACGCGGGGGGTAAAAAAATTGAAAACTGTTTTCAAAGCAACGGGATTCTCCTGGATGATGCCTGGGGAGAATTCCTGTCCGAAAACAACTTCCTGGTCGGACTGTCCATTGACGGCCCGGCAGAATTCCACAATCGCTTTCGGGTTTATAAAGGCGGACAGCCTACATTTGAAAAGGTGATGCAGGGAAGAGCTGTCCTGGTTAAGCACTCTGTGGAATTCAACACCCTTACCTGCGTCCAGAAACATAACTCCGAATTTCCATTGGAGATATACAGTTTCCTCAAGGAAATCAGCCAGGGATTCATGCAGTTCATACCCATAGTCGAGAGGAGGACCCATGCCGGTGGAGAAGGAGGCCTAACCCTCATTTCATCAGAGCATCCAGATGAGGCCTCTGTTACTGACTGGTCAGTCAATCCGCTCCAGTATGGAAAATTCCTGTCAGCCATTTTTGATGAATGGGTTCGGAATGACGTCTCCAAATATTACATACAATCCTTTGATGTGGCTTTAGAAGCATGGTTCCAGGGCTCTTCCAGCCTTTGTGTATTCCAGGAGACATGCGGCCAGGCCATGGCCATTGAACACAACGGCGATCTCTACTCATGTGATCATTATGTGTATCCCCGGAACAAGCTGGGAAATATTGCGGATACGCCTCTGTCCGAACTGGTGAATTCAGATCAGCAGAAAGCTTTTGGAAATAGAAAAAAAGAGGCTTTACCTCCCTACTGCATAAAATGTCCCTTCCTGTTTGCCTGCCGCGGAGAGTGCCCCAAGCATCGCTTTGTTAAATCTCCGGACGGGGATCCGGGCCTCAACTATTTATGCAAGGGATACAAGCACTTCTTCAGTCACGTGGACCCCTTCATGAGGTTCATGGCCGGAGAGCTCCGGTCTGGAAGGGCTCCCGCCAACGTAATGGAATGGACCAGGCAGAACGATTTAAGGGAATCAGGGAAGCGCCGAACCGGAAGAAATGATCCCTGCCCCTGCGGCAGCGGAAAAAAATTCAAAAAATGCTGCGGATCAGGTCGGCCCGCGGCCGAATGATCAGTCCCGGACCAGATCTTTCAAACCGGCAACCGTTGCGTTGCTGGCCTGGTTGAAAAGTTCTGCGTCGGATTTACAGGTTATAAATCTCATCCCTTTGGAAATCCATTTCCCGGCGTCTTCAACCGATTGTATGTGGATGCCCGAACTTACATTGTTCCGCTCGCAGGCTTTTATGACTTCCATGCAGGCTGAAACCACTTCAGGATTATCCATCTCCCCCGGACACCCCAGGCTCTGGGACAGATCGAACGGCCCGATCATCACAGCGTCAATGCCATCAACAGAAAGAATGCTGTCCGCCCTGGATACACCTTTAATTGTTTCCAGCTGAACCGCGATCAGGATTTCCCGGTTGGCCCACTCCAGGTACTCTTGACTCTTAAGATCAGGATACCTGGCGCTTTTTGCCGAGCGACTGGCTCCCCTCTCCCCCAGCGGAAAATATTTGGAGGACCGGATCAGCAGCTCCGCCTCTTCCCTTGTTTCAACGTGCGGAACGATCAAGCCGTCAACGCCGAGATCAAGGGTACGGGCAACATGGTGATATTCAAGGGATGGAATCCTTACGAGAAGGTTTATTTTTTCGTAGCTGGCAATAAGGGCCAGATGCTGAATTGTCTCTGAATCAAAGGCGTTGTGCTCGTTATCCAGTATCAGGTAATCCCATCCGGAAGCAGCCATCATGGGCACCAGGGACGGGGCCCGGAATGTTGTGGCCATTGTCCCGAACGCGGTTTGGCCTTGTCTCAGGATATTTTTTGTATGATTGGCTTCAGGCTGCATATGATCAGATAATCGACTAGATTTTGGTACTTAATGAAATTATCAGCAGAGGGTGCTCAGTTGTCAATTCTGTTTTTCGGGATATTCAGGTCATCTACCAGCCTGATAACTACCTCGGTCTCGGAAAGAAGGTGGATATCGTCTCCCCTGGTCAGGACTGTACCCACAAGTCCACCGGCCGCTCCCACTATTGCTCCTTTTCCAGCCCCGCTTCCGCCCCCGGTAATAACACCGATCAATGCGCCTATACCGGCGGAAGCTCCAATTCTCCCAAGATCTCCCTTGACTCCGCTATCCTGCCTTACCGTGCCATCTTCGGACTCAATCCGCCGCATGGGATTCTGAATGAGGCCAACCATCTCGGCATTAAGTGAAAGCGAATACCCCTGGCTTATCTCAATCCGGTTGAACTGGAGTTCCATTTCAGCCCGCCCCCTTATTCTGCCGGCTCTTTTCAAGTGGGAAATTTCTCCATATATCCTTGTGTGTTCCGGTATAAAAACAGCTTCAGACAGTTCAACGTTCTCGGCAAGTTCGGCGATGAACCTGTCGCCCTGATTATTAATCTCGGTACTAAGCGGGTCGAGAAGCCGGACCATTATCTTGGTGCCGCCTGGAAGAATCCATTCCTGACTATCAGGCAGGTTTCCAGGCAAGGCCTTATTCTCCTGGGGGGCAGCAGGCCGAGGCTTGCTCAAACCTGAAAAAGGATCATTATATCCATTCTCGTATCCATCCTTGAAGCCCCTGCGATATGCTACATTGAAGACCTCAGGATCATAATCCTGCCGGGCATCATCCCCGCCGGCAGCTAGAAATTCAGGCCATCTCGAGTAGTCATACCCCTCCCCGTTCTGCCTGTCGCTACGCCCCGAGACCTCACCGTCCGTAAATCCCTTGTCGTAAGCAATCCTGTAGGTATCATCCGTGCCATACGCCGCTATAGACGCGCATGGTAAAACAATAAATAATGCCACCAGGATTAAAGTTTTTTTTATGTTAATCATCACTCAGACTCTTCAGCAACCCGGACTTTAAATATCACCGGATTACTGCTCTATTGTCGTGAAAGCCACCTTGTCTTTTATGTCATCCCACTTGAATACAAAATTATCCAGCAACAGCTGTGAACCGACTTTCATAAGCCTGCCGGAAGGAGTTGTGTATTGAAAGATGTATATCTTATAACTCCGGCGAGCATACAATCCCCCGGTCTTTTCAAAAACAGTGCGCTGCACATAGGTACCCTGCTCAACTCCGTCCTTTGAGTAAAATTTCAGTCCCTTGAAAACCTCTTCTGGAGCAAGCCTTATCAGGGTGTTTGTCAGGGGAAAATACAAATCCTTCCGGTCAGTCTTGAATACCTGGCCGAAAGTCAGCTCACATCCTGGCTGTACGCCTTCAAACTCATTCAAATTACTCATGGTTTTATCCACAAGTTCCCATTTGACAACCTTGGGCTTCCCCCTGGTTTTGGCTTTGACGGGCAAATCAAACTTATTCAGCAGCGATTCGCATTGAGCCGCCGATATTGAACTGAAACTAAAAAATATCAAGATAACTGCCGGCAGAATCCTTCTCATTTCTCTCCTCTATTTTTGACCGTATTTTTTCCCAAAAGTGTCATTTACCTCTCAAAGCGTGAGGATTATTTAAACGTATTGCTCTATTAATATATTGAAACAGTCTGAAATAAACACCTGCAGCGACATTACTTATCCCGGGAAACCAGGCTCCGGAATCAGGGATGAATTCCCCCGAAACGCGCTTGAAGCACTTCCCGCATACGAATCCGCGATCAGGAAGTCAACTCATGGACCATGTTCACAACCATTTCGACATTCCTGACCGGGGTCTGGGGGAGAAATCCATGTCCCAGGTTGAAAATATGGCCCTTTCTGTTCCCGGCTTCTTCCAATACAGCCTCGACTTTCTTTTTGAGGATATCAGCAGGAGCCATCATGGCCAAGGGATCCAGGTTCCCCTGAATGGGAGAATCCGTTCCAATAATTTCCCAGGCTCTCCCCAGCGGTATTCTCCAGTCCACACTTTGAACATCACCTCCGGCTGAACGCATTTCTTTCAGAAAGCCTGATGTGCCTGTTCCAAAATGAATGGATGGCACTGATGAACCGGAAACAGCTTTAAAAATCCGGGAAGTGTAGGGTTCGGCATATTTCAGGTAATCCTCAGGGGCAAGAGCGCCAACCCAGCTGTCAAAAAGCTGCACAGCCTGGGCCCCGGCCTCTATCTGCATCTGAAGATAACGGATGGTTGTCCGGGTCAGGGTTTCCATCAGGACCTCCCATTTTTCAGGGTAGCTGTACATGAAAGATTTTGTAGCCAGGTAATTCCGGGAATGTCCCCCTTCGATAATGTAACTGGCCAGGGTAAAAGGAGCTCCGGCGAAACCTATCAGGGCCCGGTTTTCATCAAGCCTCTCCCTGACCAGGGAGAGAGCCTCTGCAACGAATGAAAGTTCCTGTTCGGGATCACCTTCCCTGAGCTGATCGAAATGCCTCGGATCCATTAAAGGCTTGTGTATCCTGGGCCCTGTACCTTCTATGAAGGAGAAGTCAATGCCTATAACCGGAAGGGGCAGGAGAATATCAGCAAAAATGATGGCCGCGTCCAGATCAAACCTCCTGAGGGGCTGCAGAGTCACCTCCGCCGCCAGCTCAGGATCGCGAACCATTTCAAGCATGGAATATTTTTCCCTCAGTTTCCGGTATTCCTCCAGGTACCTTCCGGCCTGGCGCATAAACCAGACCGGAGTACAGTCCGCAGGCACGCCTTTACAGGCGTTGAGAAATCTGGATTTTTCACTCATCTGTCAGTTCTTCCCCGTCACTATACAAATCGAACCATGGGTCTGTGTGAAACTGGTTGATACCAGCCGCCCAAAAAATGCCTGCCAAACATTGATATCTAAATTTGGGAACAGGATGCAGGGCTGAGAATGACATCTGTTACCGAACTAACGGTGTCCTTATAGCGCGGCAGATTTTTCAGGCGGTTCCAGCCATCACTCTCCACAAACGTCTTCCATGAGGCATCCCTCTCAGCCATATCCTTGAATGCGAGCATGTAGGTTAGATTAGGCATCTTTTCCCCGGCCAGGGTTTCCCCGAACATTACAGGATTCAGGCCGGTATCCTTGAACACCTGGATTTCTCCACCTTCGTTGAACATTTCAATTTTCAGCTGGGCCTTTTCCCTGCTGTGGCTTTCATAAATCCGGATCTCAAAAATCCTCCCGCCGACGGATTTAAGTTTTTCCGGCATTTCGAGCTTGGGAAGATGGGTAAAAGCATGCAGCAGGGAGGCAGAACACCTGTAGTAGGACGGGCTGCCCATCTTCGCCTGCAGAAAATCTTTACCCTTTTCCAGGTATTCCTTATCTTCCGCCAATTTGTCCCAGGCGGTCAGGAAGGAATCAATGCCGGGGTGGGGAATCAGGATAAAATAATCCAGTCCATGGGTGCCGTATTTTGATTTAAGCACTCCCACGGGGCTTATGCCCAGCCGGTTAAGGGCAGGAATGGCCGCTTCTCCCCAGTATTTCTCCAGCGGTCCTTTCTGGGCGTTGTTGACAACCTCAACCCTGATCAGTTCATAAAAACAGCGTTCACTGTTAGCAGCAGCTTCAGCGGTTAAAACCGCCCCGGTTCCGGCAGCCACTGATGCCGCCATAAATTTTCTTCTGTCCATTATTCCCTCCATATTCTTTTACCATTATTAATCACGGTTCCGATTCAGGCAATATATGTAATAAAGACAAATATTACAACACCAATTGACAGGGGACGACACCAACAGGGAATAATTCAACCTGTGAAACACCCATTGAAACAAATCGTATTCATAAAAGGACAAAGGGGACCGCTACAGGCAAAATGCCCGGGGAAACTGCCTGCGCAATCCAAATCCGGCTGGCTGCGGAGAGGAACGGGAACTGTTACCTTCCATTGCCATCTAAATGTTATAGTAAAAATATTCTGACGCGGTTCCGGTTACCGATGGTTTCTGGTCCAGGCTGAACAAAATCGACACCAAGAAAAATTTATCTTTTGTAACAGAAATATATTTATCCATAGATTTAATTGAAACATTCAACTAACTGCAAAAGTAGAAAGGGAGAAATAATGTCAAACTCCGATCGCAGAGATTTCATCAAGACCGCGGCCACCGGGCTGGCGGTTGCCGGTGCTGTAGCATCAACAGCCAATGCCTATGTAGGCCACTCGCTCACTGAAAAAGAAAAACTTGCCCGTATAGCTTCCAATTGCTGGCCGGCCCGTAAGCTTTTTAAAAACAGAAACGGATGGACAGGCAACGCGGCAATCACAGACGACGTTAAGGAAATGCGGAAAAAATACGGCACCCTCACCATGCACGATTTCCCGCAGTGGACAAAAGACACATATCCGGGTGTTTACCACATGGACCTTTGGTCATCCGTATTCGGAAATCCTGAAGATGGTGATCAGTTTGTGGAAACCAAATATACCCGGGACGGGAAAACCAGAACCTATTATCGTTGGGACCCATCCAAGCCTGCTTCAGTCAAATGGCTGGAAGAGCTGGCCAACATCATGGTTAAAACCGGCACCAAATGCAACCATATCTCCAACAATGCCCCCCAGAATATCGCTGACACCGACGAAGAAAAACGTAAAGAAGGCGTCAGGGTGGCAAAACTCTGGATGGATGCCGGCGCTATCCTGGGAGCCAAGACAATGCGGGTTAACACCGGCGTCAGCTCTGATGGAGGCGGGAGAATCATGCCTCCGGCGGAACCGGATCCTGAAACTGGTTATCCCCGTAATGACAAAATCGTCAAGTACTTCGACCAGTGCATCAAGTCCTTCCGTGAACTGGCTGATTACGGTTCAAAGGTTGGCGTCAAGATCACTATCGAAAACCACTGGGGCCTCTGTGCCAATCCGCTGAATATCAAAATAATTATTGATGAAGTGAATCATCCTTTCTGCGAAGCCACTCCTGATTTCTGCAACTGGGAAAATGAATATCACCTCTTCCATGGAATTGACATTCTGGCTCCCTATACCCATACCCATATTCACGCCAAGTACTGGGATCGCTGGACTACTCCTGAAAAAGACTGGAATGATGTCCAGAGAAATGTCAGGATTCTTAACTCCCACGGCTACAAGGGAATCATCTCAATCGAATACGAACACGGTCCAATGGATGATATCCAGGGCTCTCACTACCTGCTCAAGGAAGTCCTGGCCGCGTTATAAACTGTTGATTCATCAAATCATCAGTCAGAAGCCGGCCTAATCATCTCGACCGGCTACCACTTGCCCGGGACTCTTTTACGGGTCCCGGGCTGTCCCTTCCGCGAACACTTCCTTTTCAAGCAGAAATCAATAGTCGTTTCCGGCTTTACCCCTGCAGATTCACCTTTCCGGAAAATCTTTCTGGAAAATTAATATACCCTGTGGGATGATAAGGTCAGGTCCGATAACAATACAGCGATCAACTATTTATAATGTCTGAGGAACCCACGTCTAAATACCGGCATCTAAAAAATTAGGGGGTTCACCTCTCGCAAAAAAACACCAGATTTGATCAAGCTTTAAATTAACTTTTTATGTAGGAAGGAAGAAACAATGTCAGAATCCGATCGCAGAGATTTCATAAAAACCGCGGCCACTGGTTTAGCGGTTGCCGGAGCGGTCACCACTGCGGCTAATGCCTATGTTGGCCATCCGCTCACTGAAAAAGAAAAACTGGCCCGTATCGCTTCAAACTGCTGGCCGGCCCGCAAGCTCTTCAGGGGTAGGTCCTCAAGGCCTGACAGTGAAGAAGTGGCGGAACTCAAGAAAAAATACGGAACCCTGACCATGCATGATTTTCCACAGTGGACCAAAGATACTTATCCCGGTGTTTACCACATGGATCTGTGGTCTTCCGTTTTTGGAGACCCGGATGATGCCGAACAGTATATCGAATATCAAACGGAACGGAACGGGAAAACCTATACTCGCAGCAGATGGGACCCGTCCAGGCCTGCTTCCATCAAATGGCTTGAAGAGCTGGCCAATATAATGGTGAAGACCGGAACAAAATGCAACCACATCTCCAACAATGCCCCGCAGCATATTGCCGATCCTGATGAAGAAAAAAGGAAAGAGGGCGTCAGGGTGGCCAAACTCTGGATGGATGCCGGAGCCATACTCGGCACCAAAACAATGAGGGTTAATACCGGTGTTACAGGTGTAAGGTCAATGCCCGGAGCATCACCCGATCCTGATACGGGTTATCCCCGTAATGACGTCATAGTCAAATATTTCGACCAGTGTATCAAGTCCATGCGTGAACTGGCCGACTATGGTTCAAAGGTGGGGGTCAAAATCTCTATTGAAAACCACTGGGGTTTATGCGCCAGTCCCATGAACATCAAGATAATCATAGATGAAGTAAATCATCCCTTCTGTGAAGCTACTCCTGATTTCTGCAACTGGGAGCACGAGTACCACCTGTTCCACGGAATCGATATTCTGGCGCCCTATACCCATACTCATGTCCACGCCAAGTACTGGGACCGCTGGAAGACTCCTGAAAAGGACTGGAATGATGTTCAGAGAAACGTCAGGATCCTTAACTCCCACGGTTACAAGGGCATAATTTCAATCGAGTATGAGCATGGCCCCTGGGATGATGTGGCAGGATCCAAGTGGCTCCTCGGAGAAGTCCTGGCCGCATTATAGTCCTGATGCTTCACACCAACTCTCAAGGTCCTTGATCAGGTCCATTATGCTCTGATCCGGGCTGAGATAATTCATCCGGGGTTCCCTCATGGGACCCCGGATTTTTTCATGCTTCCGGCTCTTGAAACAGTAAATTTACCGGTTTCTCCCATCCCCTCAAATCCGGCAAACCCGGCCGCCGGATCCTATCTGGATTGATTTTCAAAAAACCCTCTGGAATATCAAAATATCCTGTGGGAAGATATAGGCGACAGGCAAAATCCGGAGTGAATCCCGGTTCAGCCCGGTGCGGGTTTCCGGGGTTAAATGTCAACCTTTTATCTAGTATGGGGAAGTTCTTCATACCGGGACAGAAAAAAAACATGACAGATTTCAGATACGAACCTTTGCTGACAACCGGACCTGATAAAACTGACTATCAGTTGCTCTCAGATCAATATGTCTCTCTGCTGGACCTGGATGGAAAAAAATTCCTGGAGGTCCGGAAAGAAGGGCTGATTATGCTGGCCAGGGAAGCTGTCCGCCAGGCTAATTTCTTCCTGCGGCCTGCTCACAATCGCCAGGTGGCTGATATTCTCGATGATCCTGATGCCACGGAAAATGACCGGTATGTGGCCAGGGCCCTGCTCAAGAACGCGGTAATCGCGGCCGGGGGGCAGCTGCCTTTCTGCCAGGATACCGGAACCGCAATTGTCATGGGCTGGAAAGGCCAGCAAGTCCTGACTGAAGAAGATGATTACTTCTCGCTGTCAGAGGGCATCTTCAACGCCTACCGGGAAGAAAACCTGCGCTATTCCCAGGTAGCCCCCCTGGACATGTACAGGGAAAAAAATACCTGCACCAATCTACCGGCCCAGATAGAGATTTATTCAACGCCCGGAGATTCCTACCAGTTACTGTTCATATGTAAAGGAGGCGGCTCTGCCAACAAAACCTTCCTTTACCAGGAAACCAAGGCTATCCTCAATCCGGAAACACTGCTTCCTTTCCTGGTTGAAAAAATGAAAACCCTGGGCACCTCCGGATGCCCGCCTTATCACCTGGCTTTTGTCATTGGGGGAACCAGCGCTGAGTATTGCCTGAAAACAGTAAAGCTTGCCACTTCAGGTTACCTGGACAATCTCCCTTCATCGGGAAATGAGCTGGGCAGGTCCTTCCGGGACCGCCAGCTTGAGAAGCTTCTCCTTGAAGCATCAAAAAAGATTGGCATCGGGGCCCAGTTCGGCGGCAGCCGGTTCCTGCATGATGTGCGGATCATACGCATGCCGCGCCATGGCGCTTCCTGCCCGATAGGAATAGGAGTCTCCTGTTCCGCTGACCGGAATATCAAGGCCAGAATTGATAAAGAAGGCATCTGGCTCGAAAAAATGGATTCCGATCCCTCCCGCTGGCTTCTTTCTGAAGGCGAAGTCATGACAAACCTCCCGTGCAGATTGACCTGAAAAGGCCAATGAAGGAGATCCTGAAGGAGCTCTCAAAACATCCTGTGAAAACGAGGGTGTCTCTAACCGGTAAGCTTATCGTAGCCAGGGACATGGCCCATGCCCGTATCAGGGAAATGTTGGAATCCGGCAAACCCCTTCCCGATTACTTCAAGGATCACCCCATATACTATGCGGGCCCGGCGAAAACACCGGAAGGCATGGCCTCAGGATCCTTCGGGCCCACGACCGCGGGAAGGATGGACCCTTACGTTGAATTGTTCCAGTCCAATGGTGGTTCCATGATTATGATTGCAAAAGGGAACAGGTCGCCCCAGGTAACAGAAGCCTGCAGGAAACATGGAGGATTCTACCTGGGAAGTATTGGGGGACCGGCGGCACTGCTGGCTCATGATCACATAAGAAAGGTTTCTGTTCTTGATTTTCCTGAATTCGGAATGGAGGCCGTCTGGAGATTGAAGTTGAAGACTTCCCGGCATTTATCCTGGTGGATGATAAGGGAAACGACTTCTTCGAGGATCTGGGATAATTGACGATTTCAGATTGACGGTCGACGATTTTGTGGCTGGAATGGGCGAGCCTTATGTTACTGGTTACAAAGGCCCTTTATGACCCCAAACCTGAAAAACGTGAATTTTTCGGGCTGAAAGCCACAACTGATTGCTGGCCCATTTGGTGCCGCTGATTTCAGAGCCAATCAAGAGACTGGCGTTCCACACAGGGAATCTTACCTGGAGCTGGTTTGCCAACGAGTTCCACGGGTTTATCGTCTCAATCAGCAGGTAGCGATTTACAATTCTGCACTCGCGACTTGTGACTAAAAAAAAGGAAGAGGCGTGGGTTTATGTTTAGGAGGATTCGAAGCCACGCCTCTTATTGTGGGATTCTTTCACGCTTCAATTATAAAGACGCATTTCAAAGCGGAAAGTTGCATTTATTTAATATTTGAACCTCAGGTCCTTAAAATTTCACATCTTCAGCATAAGCCATGTCAGGAAAACCAGGGCGGCAGCCAGGCTGCTGCCTATCAGGAATCCTCTTATGTCTGTCCGGTAGGCCTTCCAGAACGAAAATCCCATTGTCCCCTTTTTGATATGAAGCAGGTTTACAAGCAGAGACTGGTTTCCGTTGGCAGCAGCCCTCTTCTGTTCCGCCTCCACCTCTGCTGCAGTTTCAGGATCCTCCTCTTTCATATCAGTTGAACCTGCAGCCTGTCAAAAAAGGAATCCATCTTCATTTTCGGTTCAGGAGGTGTAATCAGGCTTACGATAACCATCGTGGCAATCCCGGCAATCAAGGCGATACAAAAAACATCGGCATCCCAGTTATCAAGCCTCTGCCCCCTTGAATAATACAGGCTGAAATTCACAGCCATGGCTACCACCAGGCTTGAAACCGCGCCCCACCTGTTGGCCCTTCTCCAGACGATCCCGCCCAGAATGCTGATCCCCATGAAAGTCAGCCAGGGTTTCGGTCAAACAGGAATGAATATAGAACCTTATCAATAAGAAACAGGGCATAAACAACACCCAGCATTGTCACCAGGAATCCGCTGATCCGACCAACCCACAGGTAATACCGGTCAGATTTATTCTTCGCGATATGGGATTTAAAAATTCCCTGGGTGAAAAGCGCTCCGCTGTCGACCATGAATGCGGAACAGGTAGACATATTGGCTGCCATGATACAAGCTATTAACAGTCCCAGGGCTCCCGGGAAAAGCAGATGATGACAGGCGAAGCCAAAAGCGTCTTCGGCGTCAGCCAGGGACGTGGTTCCATACATTCCCTTCGCAACCATGGCCGCGACCATGATTCCTACCAGGGCCCAGCCGACTGTACAGATTCTTTTTGTGAAATTGCCATAAAAGAAACCGATCCGGCAGGTCTTTTCGTCTTTTCCGGTTCCGACCGCGGCCAGCATATGGGGCTGGGCCATTATTCCTATCAACCCGTTAAGGGTCAGCATGAAAATAATCCAGATCGTAATTCCTTCCGGCGCAGCCAGAGAGAACTTGTAGACCTCAACTGAGCTCCTCATTCCTTCGAGGCCGCCGACGGCTGACCAGCCGAGTGGAATCAACATGAAGGACAGGGCGATGATCAGAAATCCCTGGAAGAAATCGGTCCATGCCGTGGCGATCAGGCCTCCAAGAAAACTGTAGAGGATAAAAATAACTGTCATGGCTATGACCACATTATTAACCCCTATATCCCCTCCGGCGGCCTGGTTAATAACTTTTCCGGCCCCTTTGAGCATACTTGCCGTATTGAGGGTGAAATATGCCAGGGCGAAAATGGTGTATACCATTCCCATCCAGACTCCATAGCGGTCCTCGGTCAGCTCCCCGATTGTGGTACGCCGTACTCTCCGGAACACCGGGGCCATGATCCAGTAAAAGGGGGTGGCAAAAAGATTTTTCCAATGAAACCAGATGCCGGACATTCCCGTTGTATATACGGCCCCGGCCAATGAAACCGGCATTTCCGCATGGGTTCCAATACCGAAACTCTGGCCTATCATCAGCCATTTCCCGAACTTACGGTCGCCGAGAAAATAATGCTTTGTATTCTTAACTTTAATGGCCGCCGCTACTCCGATTCCGACCATTATCACAAGATATCCAATCAATACTATCCAGTCTACTATGGCAATTTGCATGCCCTTTAGTATAGAGAGACAGGGCTGAGCGGACAAGTCCGCGAACTCTATTTTTTTCAAAATAGCACCTGATAGCAACCATTATGCCCAGGCAACTGAAATGTCCCGGTCATTGGGCTGAACGCTCCAGGTTTTACCGGGATCACTTATTCCGATTAAAGATATGCATAGATGCGCTGCTCCTGGGGCAAAACCAGTTCCCCGTGCCAAATGAATGCTTCCCGGGTTTCGGGCACATGGATTATCAGGATAACTATGGACTAAAATTTGTTAGACTACAGATTCCTGATCAACTTTCGAATGAGGCTGAACCATGAAACGCTACATTGATTTACAGGTTAATGGATATCTGGGAATTGACTTCTCCCAGCCAGGCTTAACCCTGGACGGGATCAGAAAAGTGGCCACAGAGCTCTACAACAAGGGAACCCTGGCCTTCTGCCCCACAATAATTTCAAGCCCCCTGGAAACCTATGAACAAAACCTGCCGATACTCGCCCAGGCCTTCAGGGACCCCTACCTGTCAGCCAGGCTGCTTGGGATCCATATAGAAGGCCCTTTTATTTCCCCCAAACCCGGAGCCAGGGGCGCCCACAAGGAATCAAACATCATCCCTCCTGACATAGATCTTTTCGAGCATTTCAGAGATCTGTCCGAGGATAATGTCTGCCTGTTGACCCTGGCCCCTGAGGCCGAAGGCGCGCATCATTTGATCAACCATGTCTCAAGGCTGGGCATTACCGTTTCACTGGGTCATCATGATGCCGGTTCGGATGACATAAAAAGAGCAGTGGATGCCGGGGCAACCGCTGTCACCCATCTTGGAAACGGAATCCCCAACATGATTCCCCGACACCCCAACCAGATCTGGGACCAGCTGGCTGAAGACCGCCTGACTCCCATGCTTATTACTGACGGGCACCACCTTCCCCCATCTTTAATTAAATCGGTATTCGATATGAAGGGAACCGGAAACGTGGCTATAGTAAGTGATTCCGCTCCCATCGCCGGGCTGCCGCCCGGACAGTACAACACCCTGGGACAGGATGTCGTGCTTGAAGATTCCGGAAAGCTATGGGTCCCGGAGGGAGATCATCTGGCAGGATCCAGTGCGAATATAAGGGAATGCGTTGAGTACCTCGATTCACTGGGCTTCCTGGGGAAAACCTCGATTGAATCAGCAGCCGTGTATGCGCCTCTCCGACTGCTGGGCATAACTTCTCTCTAGCCGGGATATTGTACTATCAGGGAGCAATCCTCTGAGAAACCGCCCGCAGAATCCGGGTCACCCCTTCCCGGAACTGATTCCCTTCCGGAAGAAGGCTGAGAACAAGATATGATCCCTCCGGCATATCATAAAATTCGCCGGGATGGGTAAGGAGGTCATGTCGATCCAGCATATACAGGGCCCAATCCACACCCTGGGTCACTCCTGGCAGCCTTATTATTGCTGACCATCCGCCTTCCGTCAGCAGCACATCAACACTTGAATTCTGTACAGCATTTCTCAAAAATTCGAGGTTTTCAGAAGCGCGGCTCTTCACCTGTTCCCTGATCAGCGGTGCCAGTTTGAAAATCTCCCCTGAAGCCGCCTGAACAGCTGTGGAAGGGGAAAGATAGGCGTCTGACACAAATTCCAGTTTCCGCAAGGCCGTCCGCTTCAGTTCCTCGGGTCCACGAACCGCAATCCAGCTCATCTTCAATTGAGGCAGGCCGGCGGTCTTGGAAAATCCATTGAGGATAAACGACAGGGTCCCGGTCTCATTAATGACATCCGCTCCCGGTTTCACTCCAGGGTGCGCGTACTCGTGGAATACTTCATCGCAGATAACAGAAATACCAGCGTCTCCGCACACTCTCAGGACCTTATCCCACTCATCTTTATGAATGTAATTTCCGGCCGGATTTCCGGGATTGACAATAATCACGCCTTTGACGGTTTCATCAATAAGTCCAGGAGAAAAGTCATACCACCAGCCGTGCGAATACTTCATTCTGAAAAAGGAAGAATTCAAGCCATCCAGGCGGAGAAGATAATCAAACAAGGGGTAACCGGGACAGGGAACCAGCATTCTGTCCCCGGGATCAGCCAGGATCCGGAAAATGAAGGAATAAGCCTCACTGGTGCTGGCTGTAATAATTATGTCTTCCGGGGGAACGTATTGCCCCCGGTTCCTGTAATAATCACTAACCGCCGCCCTGGCCTCAGGGAGGCCCCGCGGGTCAGCCAGATACTCTGACGCGGCAGCCCGGGAAAAAGCCCTGCTGATCCTGTCTGCAGGATATTCGAATCCGGCCCTGGTTGGATTGGACAGCGTCAGGTCTAAAATATTTACGCCATCACTTTGCTTCTTGGCGAGCAATGCGGTCAGCTCATTGGGATCCAGATCAAATTCAAGCCTTTTGGAAAACAATATTACATTTCCTGTTTGTGAAAATCCGTGCTGTAAAAATGATTAAAAAAGCTCTGTTCCCCAGAGATCATGAAGGTGAATCAACCCGGCCAACTCTCCCCGCTCTCCCGTAACCATCAAAGATGTGATCTTCTTATTTTCCATTACGTTGAGGGCTTCTACAGCGAGTCGATCCAATGATATAACTTCGGGATCCGGAGTCATACACGCTTCAGCCGTCAAATCCAGGACTCCTTCTTTTTCTTCCTGAAGGCGGCGGCGAAGATCTCCGTCGGAAATCACTCCCAGAAGCTTGCTCCCGCCCGGACTTTCATTGTTGGTCACTACAACAGCTATTCCCAGCCCCTTACTCGACATTTCATAAATAACATCGATCATGATAGTTTCGGGAAACACCAGGGGGAGTTGCTCTCCGGTGTGCATTAAATCTCCCACCAGGGCCAGTTTCTTGCCCAGCTTCCCCCCGGGATGCAGGCGGGCAAACTCCTCCGGCTTGAACCCTTTAAACACCGAGACCGCCATGGCCAGGGCATCCCCTAGAGCCAGTGCCGCGGTTGAAGAAGCTGTCGGGGCCAGGCCCAGCGGACAGGCTTCCCGGTCAACGCCTATGTTAAGGGTTATATCGGAATGACTGGCCAGGGTCGATTCGATATTTCCCAGCATGGATATCAGGGGGACATCAAGACGCTTAATCGTAGTCAGGAGTTTGAGGAGCTCTGACGTCTCACCGCTGTTGGAAATCATCAGGACCACGTCCCCCCTGGCTATCATTCCCAGATCCCCATGTATTGCCTCGGCCGGATGCATGAAAAGTGAGGGGGTACCTGTACTTGAAAGGGTGGCGGCCAGCTTTCGACAGATTATCCCGGACTTGCCCATTCCGGTTGTAACCACCCTTCCCCTGCATTCTGAAATGAGGAGGGCCGACTTCTCAAACTGATCATCAAGGACTTCAATCATTCTCCTGACTGAATCCGATTCAATTTCAAGAACCCTCTTGGCTGTTTCCAGGATCATATTTAAACATCTCCAGATCTAACGCCGCGGCATTTCCAGCAGCTGAATTTCCCGGTATCTGTTAACGGCAGACATAAGGATATGAGCTTTCCCAGTCCAGGAACCCGGTCCGGCTATTGTCAGGAAGAAACCGCGGCGGCCCTTATGCGGAGTAATTTTTCAAGAAGGCTGCCTAATCTGTCAACCCGCAGGGAATTCGCGCCGTCACTGGGAGCTTCCTCGGGATTATCATGCACCTCAAAGAAGAATCCTTCAACACCGGCGGCTGCGGCCGCACTCGCCAGAACCGGGATATGCTCGGGACTTCCCCCGCTGCTGGAACCTTTACCTCCCGGCAGCTGCACTGAATGGGTGGCATCAAATACAACCGGATATCCCAGTGATTTCAGTATTGGAATCGATTTGAAGTCCACGACCAGGTTGTTATATCCAAAGGAGACACCTCTTTCAGTCAGCAAGAGGTTCTCCGCTCCGGCACCCTCGGCCTTTTTAACCACATGGGACATATCCCATGGCGCCATAAACTGTCCTTTTTTAATATTGAGGGGCCTTCCCGTCAATGAGGCAGCGACGATAAGGTCAGTCTGACGGCAAAGGAACGCCGGTATCTGGATCACGTCCAGAATGGCGGCAGCTTTTTCTGCCTGGGAAGACTCATGGATATCAGACAGGACGGGAACATCCAGCTTGTCTTTAACTTCCTGGAGGATTGACAGCCCCAATTCCATCCCGGGGCCCCTGTAGGAATCCATGGCTGTACGGTTTGCCTTGTCAAAAGAAGCCTTGAATATAAAAGGTATTCCCAGGGAAGAAGTGACATCCTTCAGCTGCCGGGCCAGGCTAAGAGCATGATCGCTATTTTCCAGCACACATGGACCGGCAATAAGGAAAAAGCCACTATCACCTGTGTACCTGAAATTATCCAGGAACAGACTCCGGTTCTTTTCCATGCCTATTCAAATGCTCCAAGCGGGGCTGTCCTCATTTTCTTATGGGCCAGCGAGGCTTCAATAAAGCTAACAAACAACGGATGAGGAATCAGGGGTTTGGACTTGAATTCTGGGTGGAACTGGCATCCCAAAAACCAGGGATGGTCTTTAATTTCCACGATCTCGACAAAATTTCCATCAGGAGAATTACCGGATATAGTCAGGCCGCTGTCTACAAGATCCTTTTCAAAATCACGGTTAAACTCGTAACGATGGCGATGTCGCTCAGAAATGCTCTTCTTCCGGTATATCTGCGCGGCCAGGGAGCCGGGCTGCAAATTACAGGGATAAGCGCCAAGTCTCATAGTACCGCCCATCTCTTCCACCCCCAGCAGTTCACGCAGCATATAAATGACCCTGGCTGAAGTTTTCTCGTCAAACTCAGAACTGTTGGCATCAAGAGAACAGACATTCCGGGCATATTCAATCACCGCGGCCTGCATTCCCAGGCATATCCCAAAATATGGAATTTTCTGCTCCCGGGCGTGCTGGATAGCCACCAGCATGCCTTCTACCCCGCGGACCCCGAATCCTCCGGGAACCAGGATTCCGTCTACCTTGTCCAGCCGGGAAAGTTTACTGTCTTTCAATAGGTCTTCTGCTTCAATCCAGTCAAGATTAACTCGCGTGCCGGAGGGGAAGCCGCCATGGAACAAGGCTTCATTAAGGCTTTTATACGAATCCTCATAGGCGACATATTTCCCAACTATTCCAATGGTCACATCATCCTTGGGATTATTGATGTTCTCAACCAGGTCTTCCCAGGGCTGGAGCTTACATTCGTGAAAGGGCAGATCCAGATGCTTCATCACCATGAAATCCAGCCCTTCCCTGGAATAGGCAACGGGAACTTCATAAATATTGTTAACATCCAGAGCCGAAATAACTGAATCAGGGGAAAGGTTGCAGAAGAGTCCAATCTTATTCTTCATTTCCCTCGGGATAATCCGGTCACAGCGACAAAGAAGGATATCAGGCTGGATTCCGATTTCCCGCAATTCCTTAACTGAATGCTGGGTAGGCTTGGACTTAAGTTCACCCGCAGCTTTGATATAGGGAACCAGGGTCAGATGTATAAAAAGGGAATTCTTAACCCCCACATCCACTCTCATCTGCCGAATAGCCTCAAGAAAGGGCTGGCTCTCAATGTCTCCAACCGTCCCGCCGATTTCCACCATCACGATATCAGCACATTTATCCAGCTTCTTGATTACGCCCTTGATTTCGTTGGTGATATGAGGAATAACCTGGACGGTTTTCCCCAGGTATTCACCTTTGCGTTCCTTGTCAATAACGGCACTATAAATTTTTCCGGTTGTGGAATTGTTATTCTTGCCCAGAATGGTGCTGGTAAACCGCTCATAATGACCGAGATCCAGATCAGTTTCGGCCCCGTCATCGGTCACAAAAACCTCTCCGTGCTGGAAAGGACTCATTGTGCCGGGATCCACATTAATATAGGGATCAAGTTTAAGTATGGTTACTGTGAAGCCCCTGGCTTCCAAAAGTGCGGCGATTGAAGCAGAGGCGAGGCCTTTTCCAAGCGAACTGACTACTCCCCCGGTTACGAAAATATACTTGGGATCCATTTTCCCTCCATTAATGTTCTTTGGGTGGTTTATTTTTATTGTATCTTTTTGTGTGACATTCGTGAGCCCTCAAAATGGCTGACCCGGAAGGGTAAAATCTCTTAAGATTCTATTAATCAGTATTTTACACATACATAAAATTTTCCATAAAGAAATCCTTCCTTTATCAAGGGTGGAATCCCGTTCGCTGGGATTGCCGGACAATTCCAATATCCGGGCTTTTTTTCGGGAGAAAATTCAGTATTCACAGCAGTTACAAAAGACAGTTCCAGTACCCGCGCCGCGGCCAGGCTGAAAACCCCGGCCCGCAATACAATTGCTTGCAAACTCCACCGTCTTTCATTAAGATTTTACCAGCCATGGATTTTCAAGCATCTTCAAGATATTACCTGTTGCTTGCCGCGTCTGTATTCTGGATTCTTTTAATCCTGGCTGCGCCTTTCCTAAGCTTTTACTACCAGGAGCCGGGGAGCTATATCTATCTCTTTTTTTCCGGTATATGCCACCAGCAGCCGGACCGGTGTTTTCTATTAAAAGGGTTGCCAATGGCCGTCTGTGCCAGATGCTTCGGAATATATGCGGGATTTATTCCCGGCCTGCTGGCAAGCGCATATATTCCGAGGTTTAGAAACCTGATGCTGGCCCATCCCAGGCTGCTGATTCTATTTGTCCTTCCGATGTTGATAGACCTGCTCCTGCCCAATACTCATTGGAGCCGTTTTATCACCGGGATGGCGGCATCGTTTCCAGTCGCGGTATTCGTTCACCAGGCAATCGATCAAATTCATCTAAAACCAATCAGGAGTACAATCACATGAGCACAACCAAACCCAGTTATGTCCCGGCCGCCCTGGCAGGAGGACTCTTTCTTGGTTTTTTCTCAGGCATACCAATCCTTAACTGCCTCAACTGCGCGTGCTGTTTAATGGTTATTGGCGGAGGAGTTCTCGCGTCGTTTATATACCTTCGCAATTATCCTGCTTCCATAACGCCGGCAACATATGGTGACGGGGCATTACTGGGGATCCTGACCGGCCTGTTCGGGACGGTTTTCTGGGCCTGTATTCACATTGCCATGATGTTCCTGAAGAGCCTTATGGGATTCAGCATGGCCGGAATGGAGGTGCTTCGCGAGGCGCTTTCTAATCCTGAAATTCCTTCAGAGATAAGGGAAATGCTGCAGGATATACTGGGCAACTACATGACCGGAGAATCGCTGGCGCCATTCTTTTTGATAATCAGCATTCTAATGATGGCAGTAATTTCAGTATTATTCTCCACTATCGGAAGTATCATAGGGATAGCCTTGTTCCAGAAAAAACCGCAGTAGGGCCAGTGGAATTGACCAGGCTGCTAGCGGGTATGTCCTCCAGCCTGGTTAATAGCTGTCTCTGCTGAATTCTTACCCTGCAAGGCCCGGGCATCGCCGGGGGACAGGCTCAGCACCCTGTTGAAATGAAGCAGGGCTTCCCGGAGGCGTCCCTCTTCAGCCAGCATTTCACCAGTCTCCAGGAGGGCCTCCACATGACCTGGTTCCCTTCGCACAATATCTATGACCAGGGCCAGGGCCGGCTTCTTCTGTCCCTGGTAACGGAGGGCCTTGGCAAGTCCCACTCCAGCAGGAATATTTCCCGTATCCTGTTCCAGGACCGTTCTGAATCTTTTTTCCGCCAGGCTGAAATCGCCCTGTTTGAGCCTTAAAACACCCATTCCCAGATGAGCCTCAGTCAGGTTGGGATTCAGCCGTACAGCTTCGGAAAAGCATCCGAAGGCCTCATCAGGATTACCTTTCCTCATGTATACATATCCCAGATTGCTCCGGGCTTTCGCCAGCCTGGGCTCCAGGCGGATCACCTCTTCAAGGTGGGAAATAGCCTCTTCATAGATCCCTCGGTTGGAAAGCAGGTAGCTCAGGCTCAGATGAGCTTCCAGATTATCAGGATTCAGCTCAAGGGCTTTCCTGAACATGAACTCAGCACTTTCCGGTTCATTAGCCCGGTTAAATTCGAATCCGGCCCGGTAAAGGGAGTTATCGTCCACAAAATTCTTGACAATCCTGTGAATTGCCCCGGGTTCAATGTTCACGAATTCAGGAATGTTGGCTGCCCTGTCAGGTACTGTCATGCGATCCAGGAGGACGGCGGGAGATGCTATCCCATCCTCTCCTATATGGGCAATCATCAACTGGGTGTAATCCGAAAAAGCCTTGGAAGAAAACACAATCCAGCGGCTGTTCGGGGACCAGGAGTGCCAGGAATTCATGCGTCCGGTATTGCAGGCGATCTTTCTGGGTTCTCCGCCAGCCGCGGGAATTATGAAAAGCTGACTGTCAGGCTGCAGCAGCATGTAACTTTCGGCCTGGCAGAATATTATCCATTTACCATCCGGAGAATACTTGGCAAAATAATTGCTCAAGCCGTTTCCTGAAGCTCCCTGCAGTGGTTCCGCCTTGCCCCCTCGCCCGTTATTGAAAGGAACCCGGAAAAGTTCGAATTTGAATTTTCGGCCTTCAACAAGAAATTCAACGCATTCAGCGGGAGTCAACACTACTTTCCCCTGGTCGTCCAGGGTCTTCAGTTCATATGCCTTGCTCCTGGCAAATACAATATATTTACCGTCAGGGCTCCAGGAAGGATTGCTTTGAACGTATTTCGGGTCACTGGCCCCAGGCAGGTCATAAAAAACCTTCTTTTCCCTGTCATAAACTTCTATAACACCTTTAAGCGGGAAAAAAAGCTGTGAAAATGCCAGATCATCCTTGGGGACAAACACAGAGCGATCTCTCACCGTGCTCAATACATACCGGCCATCAGGAGAAACCTGGGACAAAAGCCCGAAACTCTTTTCGCTCCCCCTGGAACTATTTCCAGTCCAGGAAATAATCTTATCCTTGCTTAAGGATATCTCCTCTTCAACCTCGGTGATCGCATAAGCGCCCTTATCATTGGCATAGTCGACATCCATCCCCAGGACCGCTCCGTCGCTGGAGAATGAATGACAGTTCCCGCATACAGGCAGATTATCAAGGACAACAGGAGGCTGATCTAATGAGTCAATTGTCCCGAATCTCCACCGAATCTTGGTCGGATCCTTGACGGCCTCCTTAAAAGGAAGATTTACCTCGCGATAAAATATCGGAGCTTCCACCGGATCCGTTGAAATCATAAACGCTGATTTTCCAGCGGCCAGGATTTCGCCAGGATTCTCTTTTTGAAAACCGAGGACAGTCAGGTTGGCTTCCTCTTTGGCAAACCTCTTTTTAATAATTTCCCATTTATCTTCAGGCAGGCGGTAATTGGGAAAAGACGTAATATTCAGGCAGACCGGATTCCCGTTACCTGACGAGACCGCGATAAGCCAGCTGTCACAGGCCGCGGCGGAGTCCTTGTTCCAGATAATCCTGGGCGCGGGCATCTCTGGAGGGAAAAGTGTACCGGGAAGGGGGTGCAGCAGTTCCAAATCCGGATAGGATTCAGCACCAGAAAAATAAGTCTGCCAGAGTTTTTCGGCATCCGGTTCCCCGGGTCCGCAACCAGAGAAAAAAAACAGCGACAGAAGCACAGCGGATACCAAGAATTTCATACCCGCAAAATTCATATCCATATTTTTCAACATATTATCTATACATACAGATCAGACTATGAAACAACCTGGTAAGTCCGATCCTGGTTAAATGACCATCCTTGCCGGGACCAGTAATAAATCCCGACACCATTAAGGCATACCAATTATTAACTGAAAGCGGCATTGTATCACCTGGTAAAGATGTCATCCAGATAAAACCGCGGGGATAACTGCTAAGACAGTTTTTGGGAGAGGTTTACAGCTTAACCAAGCCACCCACTTTGCGGGTCTTGGTTACATATGCCTGACGTCCCGACCTTCAACCATATAGACAACCATAGCCGCGATATTAGCACTATGATCCCCTATCCTTTCAATAAATTTATTCACTGAAATATATTGAGTATAGGCTTCAGCAACCTCGGGATCAGCCATCATTTCATTAATGAAACTCCGCAGGTTTTCACGGTGATACCGGTCCACCTTTTTATCTTCTTCCATAACCTTTCGGGCTGCTTCAGAATCCTGGCGCACAAAGGAATCCAAAGCCTTCCTCAGCAAGCTTCTGGCTTCTCCGGCCATTTCATTCAACACAGGAGGAAACGGAACGATCTTTTCATAATTTTTGTGCAGTCCATAGCGAGCCAGATTTTTCGCGAGGTCTCCTATCCGCTCTATATCCCTGACTATTTTAAGGGCGGTTGTTATAAAGCGAAGATCCCTGGCTACCGGCTGGTATAACGCCAGCAGCGAGACGCACATCTCATCTATTTCCTTCTCGGCCTTATCAATTTCCAGGTCCCTTGCCAGCACTTCTTCAAGCGTCCCGATATCGGATGTCCGACATCCCTCTATGGACCGGTCAATGTTATTTTCCACCTTCGCCGCCATATCCAGCAGGCTTTTATTGACATTTTCCAACTCAAAATGAAATTTATCTTTCATCGCCCATGATTCCTCCGGTCAGGTAATCTTCAGTCAGCTTCATCCTGGGATTCGTGAAAAACGTCCTCGTATCCCGGCACTCCACCAGGCTGCCAAAGTAAAGAAACGCTGTAATATCACTCAACCTGGCCGCCTGGTGGAGACTGTGAGTAATAAATACAATAGTATGATCCTCCCGTAGTTCCCGGAGAACAATTTCGATACGGCTCGTTGAACCCGAATCGAGGTCTCCGGTAGGTTCATCAATGAGAAGCACCTCGGGAGAAACTGCCAGGGCTCTTGCCAGGCAAAGCCTCTGCTGCTGTTCCAGGCTGAGACTTGATGCCTGGCAGTCAAGATTGTCCTTCAGGCAATCCCAAAGATGGACTTTACGAAGGCTTTCAGAAACCTGATACTCAATTCTGCCGGAATCACGCCAACCATTGATTCTGAGTCCAAAGGCCACGTTTTCAAAAACAGACTTCCTGAAAACTGCCGTATCCCGAAAAATGATTCCGATTTTCTGCCTGATCTCCGCGGGATCAGCGTCAACGCTCCAAACGCTCCGGCCATGAAAGAACACTTCCCCTTCGACCTGGGCTTCAGGAATAAAATCTATCATCCGGTTTAGAGTTTTCAACAAGGTTGATTTCCCTGATCCTGAGGGCCCAATAATCGAGGTTATTTCCCCGGAAGAAAAAGCCAGGCTCAGGTCATAAAGAACCTGTTTTTTACTGAAAATGACATTCAGTTTTTTAGTCTCAAGCACGCATTCAGTATTTTTTCCGGTCATTTGGAAATATCCCCATCAATCTTCTTTTCTGACTTTCGACGCCAAAATACCGCTATTGAATTGAAGGCAAGCAGAAACGGCATCAGGATCAATATCGCCGCCGCTCCGTTGGCATGCATCCCGGTCCCGGGCTGTACTGTCCAGTTATAAATCTCGACTGGGAGGGCGGCAACCGGGGAGGAAAGGCCATCCGGCACAAAAGTCATGTATCCCAGGGCCCCCATTACCAGGAGAGGCGCCGCTTCTCCGGATACCCTGACCATGGCCATGCAGGTTCCGGATATGATTCCGGAAAGAGCGGCAGGAAGCACATTGGTTCTGATTGACTGGGCCCTGGAGGCCCCCAAAGCCAGGGAATTTTCCCTGATATCCCAGGAAACAGACTGAAGCGCCTTCCTGCAATTGCTCACAATCATCGGGACAGCCAGCGCCGACAGGGTTAGAGCCGCGGCTAAAAGAGTTCTCCCCAGGGACAACCAGCCGGTAAACAATGCCAGTCCCAGTAATCCATATACAACCGAAGGTACAGCTTCCATGCCGGAAAAAAGATAATCACAGAACCGGCTGAAACGACGAACAAATCGGTTAGCGGAGGTCTCCCCGTATTCCTCCAAAAATACAGCGGTTAATATACCCAGGGGAACGGCAATCACGATCACCAGTGCTATCAGCTCGCATGTTCCTGTCAAAGCAGACAGAACTCCAGAATGATCAGGAAACCTGGACTGCAGGCCGACAAGAAAATCCCAGTTAAGTCGGGGAAGGCCCATTATGAGCAGAAGCAGAAAAAAGGAAGTAAAAATAAGAACAAAAACACCCAGGCATAACTGGCTCAAAATAATGAACCAGGTTTCCATTTTGTCTGGTTTGCCATCAGTAGTTTTCTTCATCCTCTAATCCGCCTGGTAAAAGTCTTATGGAGATGCCTCGAAATAATACTCAGTGCTACTGTAGTCAATACCAGAACCGCGGTCACGGCGAAAGCGCCATGATACTCCACTGAATCCGGGGCCATATCTCCCAGGCTCACCTGGATTATGAAAGCAGTCATCGTCTGGACAGGTGCAAGAATGTCAAAGCCGAACTCAGCCTGCTGCCCTCCGGCAACGGCAACAATCATGGTTTCACCTACAGCACGAATAATAACAAGAAAAAACACAGACAAAAGCCCTGGGAAAGCAGTCGGCAATACCGATCTGAATAAAGTCTGCATCCTGTTTGCCCCCAGGGCCCGGGAGGCATCTCTATACCTGTCCGGCACCGAGCTTATTATCGCTTCAGATAAATATATAAGCATGGGGAGAATCATCAGGCCGGTCATTATCCCAACAGTAAAAGCACTGAATGGAGGCAGGCCCGGTACTATAGCCTTCAAAACCGGGGTGGCCCAGAAAAGGGCCAGGAATCCGAAAACAACCGTAGGGATACCTGACAAAACCTCCAGTACCAGCCGCATAGTCTCCCTGAATGACTCACTTGAATACTCGCTCAGGTAGACGGAAATCAGGAATCCCGGCCCCACTGATACCAGGGCGGCGATAAACACTACCGAACATGTTCCGGTAAGGAGAGGTAGAACCCCGAACTGCTTCTCCGTGAAAAGGGGATTCCAGACGGTTCCGGTAAAAAAATCAAACAGGGATATCTGTATAAAAAATTCAAAAGTGTGAAGGCATAGAATCCCCAACATGCAGAGCGAAACCAGACCCGCCAGGCAGACAGCCAGGAAAAGAATTATCCCCGTCAGCCTGTCACTAAGTTTATTCCTGATGCTGCCTTCCGGAATCCTCACTGTTTTCCTTCCTTATTCTCCAGCAATTCAGCCACCGAAATCCCGAAACCGGATTCCAACCCCTCGTACATTGAGCCGGATATTCTGCGTTCAAACCTCTCCTTCACCAATTCATATAGCCTGTCAGGCAAAGGAACCAGCCCCACATCAGGGGCCAGCCTGGAAACATTGCCCAGGTAAAATGTCAGGAAATCATCCAGTTCCCCGCCTTCCGGTATATCCCGGCGCACATATAGAAACAATGGCCTGGAAAGAGGCTGGTATGTCCCGTCCATGATCGAACTGACTCCGGGTTTTACCGGTCCTTTTCCGTTGCCGGGATTCTCATCATCGACGGCAACCAGTCTCAATCTGTCCTGATTCTTCTCATAATAGGAAAGACCGAAAAAACCCATCCCCAATGGATTGTTGCGCAATGCCAGAACAGTCAGGTTATCATCCTCGTTGGAAGAAATATCTCCCCTGATTGACTTGGCTTCCCCGATTATTGAGGAACTGAAATAGTGAAGTGTTCCTGAATCCGTGCCCGGCCCAAAAAGAAAAATCCTCTTCTCCGGCCAGTCCGGCCTGACCTGGCTCCACAACTGCAGCCTGTTCTGGGAATCGGTATCCCATATCCTTTTAAGCTCCGAAACAGTCAGGGAATCACACCAGGTATTGTCTGAATTGACCGCGATCACTATGCCATCATATGCTACCGGGAGCTCAATAAAATCGAGGTTTCTATCTAAGGCAAGCCGCTTCTCTTCAGGCGTGATTGGGCGGGAAGCATCTGCTATGTCGGTTTCACCTTCAATAAACCGTCGAATGCCTCCACCCGTCCCTGAAAACCCAACCGCAATTCTCGCGTTTTCCTTGCCCCGCTGATATTCTTCAGTTACGGCCACAGATAAAGGATAAAGCGTGCTTGATCCCTCGATGCTGACGGCGGGTGTGGAAACCAGAAAACATGAAGTCTGCACCAGGCATATGAATCCAATGATTACCGATAATAATGTAATTGCTTTTCTCATAAAATTCGCAAGCTTTTAACAATCGGGGGATATACGCTCCCGCCCCTGATTCACAAATCGTCCCCAGTATTCCATATTATGCCGGCAACCAATATTAGCACTGGATTATTAAGAAAATATAAAGACGCGGAAATCGGTCTTCTGCCCGCGGAAAAATGAATCCGGACCCTTCCATCTACGGTGAATAAGAGTGATATCGAACCGGCAGACAGCCTCGGCGGATTCCCGCAAACTGTCCGGGAAAGAGGATATTTTTTGAAAATAATGGCCTTCGGAAATAATAGCTATTCGATGCCGGGTTCGGAAAATTTATAACCTATTCCCCGGACAGTTATTACCCGGTCTCTCTCAGGGCCTATTTTTTTTCGGATTGACCGTATGTGCACATCAACATTCCGGTCAATTATGTAGGTTTCACCATTGGTAATGGCATGTAAAAGCTGATCCCTTGTGAAAACCCTGCCTGTCTGAGATGTAAGAAGCCTCAACAGATTGAACTCTGCCAGGGTCAGATTAAGACGTCTTCCATCCTGATAAACTTCATGCCTCAAAGAATCAATTGTCAGGCTGCCAGCTGATATGGAGTCTTCTACACCTGGCAATACTGAAGGAGAAGACCTTCTTATTACAGCCCTCACCCGGGCGATCAATTCCCTTATACGAAATGGCTTGACAATATAATCATCCGCACCCAGTTCCAGGCCGGCTACGACATCGCTTTCCAGACCTTTTGCCGTAAGGATTACAATCGCCATGGAACCTGTTTCAGGTTTCTGTTTCAGCATCCGGCAGAGTTCGAGGCCCTGTATGCCGGGCAGTCCGAGGTCAAGGATTAAAAGAGAAGGCTTCTCCTCCTTGACAATAGCCAGGCCCGCCTCCCCGGTAGATGCTGAGAAAACCAGGTATCCCTCTTTTTCCAGATTGAAACTGAGCAGCTCAACAATATCCGGATCATCTTCAATAATAAGAATAGAACGATTTTTCATAGCCTCTCCCATTTCGTTTATCCCATAACGGCACATATCAAAAAACCAGATGCCTGGTATTGAAAGCAGAATGCCCGCTGATCATTTACCATTATATCCCTTCACCCTCCCGGTAACAGTATCCTTCTGCCTCTCCCTTCCCTTGAAGGTTTTTTCGACAAAGAGCGGCTCTCCGGTAAAGGGATCTTTCTGTGTCCAGTACATCAAAGAAGAATAAGTTGAGGGAGTAGGCGTAAATATCTGCACCTGCCTGGGATTAATCTTCAGCTTTTCCCGGGCAAAGCGCTTTACCGCGGTCATATCAGATTCCGCACATCCGGGATGAGCGGCGATAATGTAGTAACTCAAGTGCTGATCCTTGCCCATTCTTGAGGTCATTCTGTAAAACAGTTCCCTGAATTTCAACAGCACGTCAGTTCCCGGTTTGCCCATAAGCCTCAAAACCCTGTCTTCCATATGCTCGGGTGCAATTTTCATCTGGCCTGAAATGTGAGATTTCAAAACCCGGGCCAGATAATCCCTGCCGGATTTCCTGTCAGCCATTATCAGGTCATAGCGAATTCCCGAAGCCACAATCACCCTTTTAACACCTTCAACCTTCCCTAGAGACTGAAGGAGTGAGATCTGCCGGGAATGATCAACCGGCATCTTCTCGCAGATCTCCGGCACAAGGCATCTCCGATCCTTGCAGGCTCCCTCGGTCACCTTTTTCCGACACTCAAACCCATACATATTGGCGGTGGCGCCCCCTACATCATGTAGGACACCTTTAAAACCGGGTGAAGCCGCAATGATCCGGGCTTCCCTGACAACAGATTCTTCACTTCGCCAGCTAACAGTCCTCCCCTGGTGTACAGTGATCGCGCAAAAATTACACTCCCCATAACATCCCCGGTGAGTAATTATCGAATCCTTGAGTGTATCCAGAGCCTTAACTTGACCGTATTGCCGGTAATAAGGATGGATGTCCCGTTCAAAATCCAGGGCATGCACGGAATCCATTTCCCTGGTGGTAAGAACCGGGGCCGGAGGGTTATGCACAAGATAACGGGTATCCTGTTTTTGAACCATCCTGGAGGCGGTCAGGGGATCATTGTTTGAATAGAAAATCTTGAACATCCTGGTAAACACATCTTTATCAGCGGCTGATTCCTGGAAGGATGGAAGTTCAATCGCGTCCGGGGGAATTGTTTTCGATATGTAGCAAAGTCCCCGGATATTTTCAGTATCCGCGCCTGTTTTCAAGGCCTCGGCCAGCTCAAGAACCGTCCTCTCCGCCATGCCATAAATCAAAAAATCCGCTTTGGCATCAAATAAAATGGATCGCCTGATCCTGTCAGTCCAGAAATCAAAATGCGCAATCCTCCTGAGGCTGGCTTCAATCCCGCCCATAACTATAGGACAACTCCTGGGGCAGTGCTTCTTGATCAGGTTGGCATAGACTATGGATGCCCTGTCAGGCCTGCGGTTATTCTCGCCCCCGGGAGTATAATCATCGTGTTTCCGAATCTTCCCGGATGCCGTACGGTTGGCCACCATGGAATCCAGGCTTCCGGCTGTTACCCCCCAAAAAAGACCGGGCTCCCCCAGCCTGCGTATGTCCCTGTCTGAATCAATGTCAGGCTGGGCAATTATGCCCACCCTGAATCCTTCATTTATCAGGACCTTTCCAATAACCGAAGCCCCTATATACGGAGAATCTATGTAACTGTCTCCGGTAACGAGGATTACATCCAGGCGGTCCCAGCCCAGGCGTTTAACCTCATTTTTCGTGGTAGGTATGAACATAGGGTTCCCTCAAAATTCAGGATTCCGGCCGGATACTGCTATCCGCCCTGTAAACTCTACGATTCAGGTTCCGCGGCTTTTTCCCCGGCCAGCCAGCCAGTCGAGAAAGCCGCCTGCAGGTTATAACCCCCGGTGTCAGCATTCAGATCAAGCATTTCTCCGGTAATATACAGGTTTTTTACAATTCTCGATTCCATGGTTTCGGGATTAATTTCCTTCAGTCTCACACCCCCGGCTGTCACTATCGCCTCTTTTAGAGGCCGGGGCCTGCGAACGTCCATCCTGAAATCCTTCAGCCAGGCCCTCAACTTTTTCCTTGCTGCCGATTTCAATTGATTTCCAGTAACATTTGGATTAAGCCCGGTTAATTCAAGGCATACAGGCACCAGTTCACGGGGGAGAAGGCCCCTTAAAATGCTGGACATCGGCTCTGTGCCCCTTTTATTAATGTCACGCAGGAGCCTGGCTTCCAGCTTCACCTGGTCCAGTCCGGGCTTGAGGTCTATGGAAAGTTCCACATGTTTCCCGGCATTTAAACTGGAAACAGCTTCCCCGCTCAGTTTCAAAACAGTAGGTCCCGACACGCCATACTCCATAAAAAGCAATTCCCCGAAAGCCTCTCCCTTTTTCCGGCCATTCACATACATGCTGACATTCACATTCTGAAGCTGAAGGCCTGCAGAACTGAAAGCGGTTTTGGAATCGGTTTCAAGGGGTACGAGGGCGGGCTTGATTTCAGAGATAGTATGTCCCGCAGATTCAGCTATTCTGACGCCATCCCCATCAGAGCCGGTAGCTGGATAGGAAGAGCCTCCCATGCAGAGGATCACGGCATCAGCTTCGAAAACCTCCCCCTGGACCGAAACTGCTCCAACAGCCCTGCCATCTTCAATGGATATTGACCTGACAGCAACTGACTTCCTGAGCTTAACACCATTTCCCCTTACCCATTTCACCAGGGCATCCACAACCGCCGGGGCGGCGAGACCTGAAGGAAACACGCGGCCTCCTCTCTGGATTTCAAGGGGAATTTCGATATCCTCGAAAAATTCCATTAATTCGGAAACAAAAAAAGAAGAAAATGCGGAGCGGAGGAATCTTCCGTTCCTGCCGAAACGACTTATAAAGTCCTCGAGATCCGCCACATTAGTTAGGTTGCACTTTCCCTTACCCGTGATCCTCAGCTTAAGTCCCGGATACTTCATCTTTTCAAGCTGAAGGACCTCAGTTCCCAGGGCGGCGGCCCTTCCAGCGGCCATCAGGCCTGAAGCACCGGCACCGACTACAATTATTTTCCGCATTGGATCATTTTAACCCATCAGGGGAAAATTAATCGAAGACATGGAAGGACTCCCCGAGGCAAAAAACCTGACAGCACAACCTGGCATGGCGAACCAAAATCAATCAGGCTGGGGAATTGTGAAGATGATCTTGGTACCCCTGCCCAGCCTGCTTTCAGCCCAGACATCCCCTCCGTGGAGGCTTACGATATGCCGGACAATGGCCAGGCCGATGCCGCTGCCCCCATTCCCGCGGGAGCGGTCTTTATCGACCCGGTAAAACCTTTCGAAGATCCTGTCAATATTTTCAGAAGGAATCCCAATCCCGGTATCCTCCACTTCTATGCGGGCGACACCTTCATCCCTGGATATCCTGACGACAACTGAACCTTCCTCAGTGTACTTAACAGCATTTTCAACCAGATTATTGAAAACCCTGTTAATGTAACCTTTTCCAGCCAGAAAAGTATCTCCTCCAAAATTGTTTTCGAACTTCAGCTCAATATTTTTCCCTGCCAGATAATTATCAAAATCCAGCTTAATTTCGGTTTCCAACTGGGAAAACCTGATATCCACCCAATCGAGTTCCTGGAGGCCCCTCTCAAGCCTCACCAGCTTGAAAAGTTCAGCAATCATCTCAGACAGCCTGCCGGCGTTATTGAAAATTCGTTCAATGAACTTCTTGGGGAACCCGTCAAGCTGATCGTCATCAAGGAGAGTTTCCGCATATCCCTGTATGGAAGTCAAAGGTGTTTTCAACTCATGGGACACATTGGATATAAATTCCTTCTGCAGGGTTTCCAGTCGCCTTATTTCAGTCACATCATGAAAGACGACGACGACTCCGCTCACATCTCCGTCGGTGATTATCGGAGAAAAATGGGCCTGGAGCGCCCTTCCCCCGAATCTTATTTCCTCGCGGTTTTCTTCGCCGGTTTCCAGTACTGTACTTATGCCCTGGTCCACTTCAATGCTGCGAATCACTTCCAGGGGAAGCCTTCCGTCGGGATTTATTGAAGAGGCGAAAATTTCACTGAAGGCGGGATTGGTGACGACGATCCTGCCGTCGGGATCTGTGACCATGACCCCTTCAGTCATGCTGTTCAGGATAATGGTAAGGTTGTTCCTCTCGGACTCCAGGAGAGTTAACTGCCGGTGAAGCCTGAAAGACATTTCCTCCATCCGCCGGGCCAGCAATCCTATTTCATCCCTGGAGCTGACAGCTATTGATTCAATATATTCGCCTGAAGATATTCTCCTGGAAGCCTCAACCAGGCGCACTATGGACAGGCCCAGCCTGCGGGAAACAAACCAAATCACTCCTGCGCCAAGCGCGGGCAGCAGCAGAACAATCAGTAATAAAATCGGCCGGAAGTCATTTACCAGACTTTCAACTTCCTCCAGTGATATTGAAATTCTGATAATCCCTTTACCGTCCCTGGTTCGTTCAGCTATATACAGGGTTCTTTGGAGGGTTCTCGGATCGTACCTTATCTCCTGGCTTGATCCTTCTTTGGCTGCCTGAATCAATTCCCTGTTTTGCCCGCTTCCGCCCACAGGGGCACCCAGATTCCCAGCTGAATCTGTGAGGAGGTTCCCCTCCAGGTCCCAAAGGGATATTCTCACAGTGGATTTACCGCTTAAATCATCCAGACTGGCGAAAGAATCCGGGGAATCAACCTGAATAATTCCCGCAAGTATTACCGCATCCTTCTTTAGACTCTGTGCAGTAAACTCCACCAAAAAACTCTTGATAGCTGAATCAGACCAGATCTGTATGGTCGTAATAGACACTACTACAGCCAGAATATAGGTTAGGACCAGTTTCCACCTGAAAGACATAATTTCTATACTTCGTTATCCTTGAAAACGGGGCGGCAATTCTCTATCGAAGGATTTCAATCCGCTTCTTCCGCGTAACCATCAACCGAAGCTTCGCGGGCCGGGAAGCTTTTCCACCCTCCCCGGTATTGTACTTCACGAAGGATTCAACTGAAATAACCGTGTTCCAACTCAAGCGAAAGCGGTCCGGAGTTCCCGCCTTCAATGCCGGCAGGTACAATCTTATACCCTATACCCCTAACAGTCTGTATTCCATGATGGACTGCATCCAGTTTATCTCTTAAACGCTGCACATGGGTGTCGACGGTCCTCGTGGTTCCATCAAAATTATAACCCCAGACCTTTTCAAGCAGACGGGACCGGGAAACAACCCGCCCCTTGTTTTTCAAAAGAAAAGCCAGCAGCTTGAATTCCGTTGCCGTAAGATGCACCTCTGAACCTCCGGCCCTGACCTCGTAACGGTCGGTATCCAAAGAGATCCCGTTACACATCAATCTGGGATGAGTGCCGGAGAGCTCGCTTCTGTCCAGACTTCTCTGTACTCTGAGAACGAGCTCCCTGACACTGAAAGGTTTGGGCACATAATCATCAGCGCCCATTTCCAGGCCCAGGATACGATCAGACTCTTCTCCCTTGGCAGTCAGCATGATCACAGGGATCATACTGGTACTCTCATTATTCTTGAGTTCTTCAAGCAATGTCAGCCCGTTGAAACCAGGAAGCATTATGTCAAGAATCACAAGATCTGGCTTCTCGCTCATCAGGATATCCATTCCTGATGAGCACTTTCGTGCGGTAAAGCACCTGAAGCCATTCCTGGACAGGTTAAATGCAACCAGATCAAGAATATCCTGATCATCATCAATCACAAGTATTCTTTTCATAGTCCTGTATCCTCCTGGATATTCCTCACCTTAATACCACTGCTAATCTATACCGCGTTCAGGCTGTACAGTCTGGGTGGTCATGAATGATCCCTCAAATTTAAGGATCGTAGCAGTAACAGGTTCAGTTGAATTGATTTCCACAGAACCCATGAAATCACCGGCAGTTGAAAAATAAGCCGAGAACAGCTCATCAACAAACAGGGTGGTTTTTACGCCTGCATCAAGATTAAGGATCAGCTCGTCTTCTATATCACCGAAACGATTCATAAGAGTGACGGTGACGTCCGCGGCAGCCTCGTTTTCTGCAGGATTGAGCAGTGCAATTCCACTGCGGTTCCAGCCATCTGAATAAGCGATGAATGAAAACCGCTCAACAGGTTCCACCGGTAAAACACTGGTAGCTGTCACAAGACTGTTTCCGGAATAGGTCCTGAATACAGCTTCAACTCCGAAGGGTTCGCCAAAATCAGAACTGATTTCAGCATAACCAACCTGGAGAGAATTTGTATCTGCATTCAAGGTAACTGCTTCTGAGATTCCATAACCCGGAACCTCAACACCAATCACATTGGCCGAATAGGGCGTTTCCAGGGCAGAACCCGGATTCTTTAGCAACTCAACCGGGAGACCGTTTGAATCAAACGCTTTTACTTCCAGCCTGTTAGTAGTTGCCGACAGGTTCATGAATACAAAGCTGGTTTCGAATCCAGCCCCATGTCCGACCTGCGGGTACATATACGATCTCACTCTCGGCAAGCATCATGCCGGTAAAGAGAAAAGCCACAGTAACAATCAGTACTATTTTCTTTATCAATTTTCTTCTCCCTGGCCCGAATTGAACATGCTGGAACAGCAGTTCAATTCAGACCTATAAAGAATAACTGTATATTTTATATTCACCATCCAGTTGCATTATCGCCCCCGAAAAGATCCACTTTCCTTTCAACCCCTTCAACGGAAACAACTACTTCAGGATCCATGAAAAGCTTTAGCTCCCCATATTCCCGGACTTCACCTGAGAGCTCGACTCTGATCAGGTTTAAATCCGATCCCTTGTACCTGTCCATGGTTGAACGGAGGCTGGAAAGACTCTGGATTTGTGACTGTCTCCAGACAAATTCCGGTGTCAGGTTGGTACCTGGTCTGCTTGCTGGAAGGTGAGGCCAAAGCAGGCGCTCGAACTCTTCCTGATTAGCAGCTATTTCCTTCATGGTCTGCAGGTCTTCATTTTGAAGTGTCACAAGAAACTCTTCGGTCAACTTTTCAACTGAATTGAATGATTTGTCCAAACGTTTTTCAGGAGAGCTCCCACCCTGGCATCCTTTGCAGGCCAACAAGGCACCGGCAAAAAACAGGCAGAGAACAACAACCTTGAATACTAGAATATTTTTTCTGAGTAACATATTTATCAAATATCCGGATATTATGGGAGCTTCCTGTAAAACGATTCCTGAAACCTAGTTGGGGCAGGCAGTTGTCCAGCCGGCGCTCCAGTCATAGCTGGGCTGATAGCACCAATAAAGTTAGCAGGCTCAAAGAATCCATCGGAGGGAGGGACTGCTACATAATTAACATCAGTCACAGCACCTTCTCTGACAGGCCTGAAGTCGGGGGACATTACATTGAAAGCATCCCGGAGTTCAGGATCTACATCGATTCGGTTCATTTTTCCGGCTTCACTCATGAAGGCATCAGTATCGAATGCAGCAGATACATTCACCGCGTCGAAGTTACCCTGTCCTTCAGAGGTTCCGTTACCGAAGAAAATTGAATTGGTAAAGACAACGTTCCCGGAGTTGGCCTGGGCCACAGTTGAATCGCCGTTCATGATGAATGCCTCTTCGCCGGCACCCACAAAAATCGCGTTTTTCATTGTTGCGGCTGATCCCACCTTGAGCAGGAAACCTATATCGCCTTCGACTGGATTTTCTCCAGGACCTACAAAGGTTACATTGTAGATTGTAGGATTGGAGCGGGGTTCGAGTTCATTATTATCAGCATTATTATCAGCTTCAAAACCATTGTCCGCATCAGCTGTGTACTGCTGGATCACAACAAACTGAACCTTACCTCTCCAGCCGTCTGTCCAGTCAAGACTGTCATCGGCATTGCCAGTGAGGTATACATGTTTGGCATTAGCATTGCCGCCGAAAAATTCGACGCCGTCATCCAGGTTCTGGTGAACCTGTACGTAATCAACAGCTGTTCCGCTTCCAACACCCTGGAATGCAATACCGTTCAATTCGTTGGTAGGACTGAACTCGGTTCCGCCAAATTCAACACGAACATAACGAAGGATTCCGCTGTCGTCGCTATCATCATTACCGCCGTATGCACCAGTGTCGCCTTCACCAAGGGCTTCTCCGCCCGGAACGTTAAGGCGGGCTTTACCATTGATGATAAGTCCGCCCCAGTCAGCCGCGGCACGGTCACCGACGGAATTGGCACTTGTGAACACTACAGGAGCGTTGGCGCTTCCCAGGGCATTAATCTTCGCGCCCTGGTCAATAACCAGTGCAGAAGTCTGGCCCAGTCCGAGCACAAATACGCCAGGTTCAATGCTGAGCGTTGCGCCATCACGGACGAAGGTTGTGGCATTATTCAGGAAATATGCTTTATCATTTGTCAGTTCGAGATCAGCGGTCACTTCCAGAGGCATTACCTCAATTGAATCAACAACCGCGAACCCAGTGTCAAAACGCTGGAACACATTGCGGCCGGTTGCGTCACGAAGCTCCAATACCAGCTGATATACACCCTGGCCAAGGTCGGAAGGATCAATCGCGGCACCCACATGTCCCCCAGGACCGTAAATCACGAAATCCTCGACTTCAGGGATTGAAATAGCAGCCGCGGCAGCCAGTTCATTTCCGCTGTAGTCAGTGATCTGGCCGGCATCCATGATGCCTTCATTTACATTGATGTACTGAATTTCACCAGTGGTTGCATTCAATAAATACATGAACATTGTCTTGCTGAAGAAATGTCCATTAGGGGTGATATCCAACATAACCTCAACAGCGCGGTAGTTGGCATTTCCCTGGGCGACACTGAGATCGTAAACAACCTCATTAGTCCTCAGCCAGGCTGAAGCTTTCACTCCAGCTGTATCATCTGCAAAATAGGAATAATCCACATCTGTATTACCGGAATTGACCCCGGCAAAAAGCTGGACTGAGCCAGCCGCCATCAGTACTGATAAAGCCAGTACCATTAAAATTCTTCGCATAGTATTGCTCCTTTCATGTTTTCAAATACAAGCGAAATTATTAAATACTTTCGTAAACACAGAATTAAAGAAATGTTAATTTTCCGCAAAGAAGTCATAACTGAGGCCTATCGAGAATTCCTGGCCTGTACTGTAACTTCGATAGAGGAGACCTCCCTGGGAATATTCGTGAGCCTGGTTAAGCAGGTTCCTGGCACTGACCTTCAGGCTCCATGCAGGAGAGATATCTTTCATATAGATAGCATCCAGCTTGGGATATCCTTCTTCGTAAACGTCAGGCAACCCAAAGCTCCAACATCAACGATCCTGGAACTATGGTAGTTAAAGAGAACCCTGGCCAGGCTTCTTATTTCAGGCATCTGCCACTCAACTATTCCATTCAAAACATACTTGGACTGTCCTGAGAGAGGACGTTCGTAAGTTGTCAGGACGTTCAGGGCTTCCTGGGGAATGGTTATATTGGAATCAACAAAGGTAAAATTAAAGTTGGTTGTAAAAAAGCTGCTGCCTATTGAACCCAGATTTTTTCTCAGATCTAATTCGAATCCTGAATTCCTTGCCCTGTCGGCATTCAGGTAGGACAACCTGAGGGTGGAAGTCGGCTCCAGGTATCTTTCAATTGGGCTGTCAAAATCCTTGTGGAAAAAACTGAAGGAAAGCAACTCGGACTCTCCGAGATACCATTCCCACCTCACATCGTAATTCAGGATTACCGCCCTCTGAAGATCGGGATTACCAACAACAGCAAGCCCCCCGGAAATGTCAGTAAATTCAAATGGAGACATTTCGCGAAACTGCGGACGGTTTACTGTTCGGGCAAATGAACCTCGAAGGTTCATAGAATCATTCACCCGGTACACAGTAGCAAGCGAGCCGAGTAAATCAGTGTCATTCAGCCTGGCTGAGGTAAACGTGTCAGCATTACCTGGATCGAAGGGGTCAAAGGTGTCAACCAGCTGGCTGTTGCTCTCAACCCTGAGTCCGCCGATAAAACGCCAGTCACCCATACTGGCATCCATCATTCCGTAGCCGGCCCTAGTTATCTGGTTAGCGCCGTATGCGTCACTGCTCCTGGTTGATTCTGTAATCTCGAAATGGGCTGGATTAATGTTTTCAGTACTGAGAAGAGTTTCAACCGGCTGGCTCAGATCCAGTTCGTTAACATCACTTCCCTGGGTAAACCTGAAACGCCTTGAGCTGAATTCCCTTTCCCGATTGCGGTAGGAACCTCCAACCTTGACACTTATGGAAGCCCAATCTGTATTAAAGAACGTATTCCAGTCAATGGAAGGCTCCCACATGGTTTCATTCAGACCGCTGTTCATAATAAAAGCACTCTGCGGTTCATTGGCCAGTACCAGGGTACTCCCATTACGTTCTTCATATGAGGCTTCCCTCATGTTGGGCTCGTCAAGGGATGACTTGGAATAGGTGATTTTCCATTCGAAAAAACTGTCATTGAGCGCGCCTATATAGTGCTCTCCTCCGACCTGCCCTGAATAGATACCTTCTTCAACATAGCGGAGACGCTGATTCTTGACCCGGGTATAAACCTCACCGTCAAATCCTTCAAAGAACCGGGATTCATCACTGGTATCGCGGGTATAAAAATTGCGGAAAAGCAAACGGTTGAAGTCACTCAGCTGGTAGGCAAAATTAGCGGTCAGGCCCTGCCGGACTGAATACTTGCTGTAATCAAAATCATAGTTATGATACCGCTCCAGCTTGGATCCATATCCGAGCTGGTAAAAATTTCTGACTTCCTCCTGGTTGTGGAACTTGTTTGAATAGCTGTAGGCCATTACCATCCCCAGCTTTCCAAATGTATTTCCAGCGTAGAAATTCAGTCCGGTATTGGGCAGCGCGCTCTTGCCGGCAGAAGGAGTCCACACATTTGAAAAACTCTGGCCGATTGCCTGGAGTTCCTCGGGTGAATATCCGCCTTCAGCAAAACGGCTTGACGCAAAAATTCTTTCACCAGGGATCGCGGAAGGCAGTTGCCTGGCCCCTTTTCCGAAACCAAGCCAGTCCCAACTGCTCCCGCCGGGATAGGTAAGGAAATCCTTAAAGGTTGTGTTGGTGCCGAATCCCTGGCTGACAGAAAGCTTCATGGCCGCTTTTGAGGGAAGGTCCTTGGTTTCAGCCCGCACAACCCCGCCCGAAAACTCTCCAGGCTGGTCCGGGGTATAGGACTTGTCGGTTCTAACATTTTCAAGCAGGCTGGCAGGCAGCATGTCCATGGCTACTACCTTCTTATCAGGCTGGGTTGATGGGATTACCGATCCGTTCAGCATGGTGCTCGAATATCTTTCACCGAGGCCTCTTACAAAAATATATTTACTGTCAACAACAGTAACCCCGGTTACACGTTCCATTACGTCAGAAGCACCGCCTCCAACCAGCTTGCTCATTTCCTGCGATCCAATAGAATCACTTAAAGTGGACAGGCTTTTCCGCTCAATCAGCAAGGCAGCAGTTGAAGCCTTAACCACATCCGCCGTGACCGTGACTGAGCCCAGGTTCAATCCCTGCGGCGCAATCGCGAGATCCTGGAAAGTGGTCTCCCCGGCTTTCACTTCAACCCCTTCTACCCGGTACTCAAGAAAACCTTCCTCGTTAACGCCAATCTCGTACTTTCCCGGAGGCAGCTGGATTTCAAATATCCCATCCATATCTGTGCCAACGGTAAATTCCCCTGGATAAATCCTGACTTTCGCGTTAACCAGTGTAGAACCGTCAGCAACGCTGATCACAATTCCGGAAAGAGTTCCCCTATTCGCAGCTTCCTGGGCCAAACCGAAAACATTTCCGATCGCGAAAACTGCAACCGTTATAAATATTAGTAATTTACGCAAGTTATACCTTCCTATTTATTTATTCACTTTGGATATCCATGCCGATAGCTTGGTTGATAGCGTGAAATATAACGCCGGGTTGTCACAGAAAAGTCACAGTAAAATAAATCGGAAATAAAGGTAAGGGAAAAGAAATGTGAAGAAACTGTTGATTTCACCTCGCAGCCGCAGGTAACCGTTTAGCTGGAACTGTTGCCCGCGATTAGTTGAGGCCCGGCCCTGGGACCGAAAGGGATTCATGGGGATTAGAAAAGATATGTTGGGGCTTTATCCTGGCAGTGGAAAATGTCCAGGGGAACAGAGGGCTAAGACACCTGAACAAAGGAACTTGCTCACCCTCAGCCCTAAAAAAAGGCCGGAATCCCAATTAAGGATTCCGGCCATGGATTCAATTGTCAGAAAAACATTTAACCGACAAGTTTCATTTCTTTGGGATCCCACTTGATGATCTTTTCCTGCTCGTAGCAAAGATTGGCCATCAAGGCCGGAGCCGCGGCTCTCAATCCATATTCCGCGTCTTCGAGGATCTCACCATTTCCTCTCATGGCATTGTAAAGCACCAGGAAATGATCAGTATGAGAGTCATAGCCCCTGGGAGGCACATACTCAATGTTCCCATTAAGATTGGACTTTGCCCTTTCAGTCTGGCCGGAATGTTCTTTCTTCCACTGGGCCATCCAGCGTTTCTGTTCAGCGGAGCTGTAATTATAAAGAGACCTCTGGGCCATTTCCGCGGTTTCCTTCGGGCGCAGATTTCTCGTGACTTTAACTCCGTAGCCGATTTCCATGATTCCTTCGTCGCCAATCAGCTGGAAGGTGTTGCCGTGACCGCCGTCAGCGAAGTTGGCACCGAGCTGCAGAGTGAACTCAGGATGACTTTCACATTCAGGGTATTCATATAACCCAAGAATCATGTCAGGAGCTTCGCGCTTTTCAGTCCAGAAACGGACTCCGCCGGTAGCCATGCCCTTAACCGGGCCGATGGAATCAATTATGCGATGCAGTGAAGTGAAGCGGTGTACATACATGTCACCGGCAACACCGGTTCCGTAATCCCAGTACTTCCTCCAGCGGAAGAAACGATCGGCATCAAAGGCAATCTTGTTGGTAGGTTCGACGAAGGTATCCCAGTCGATTGTCTGGGGACTGGCATCAGTAGGGATAGGATATTGCCAGGCGCCGTTGGCGCTGTTGCGGCTGATCAGGATATCGACCATGTTCAATTTTCCGATAGCTCCCTGCTTGAAAAGCTGGCGAGCCTTCTCGGTCACAGTGGAGCTGACCGGCTGAGAACCAACCTGGAAGCATTTTCCGGAATCCTTGACTGCTTTGATCAGCGCCTCACCCTGCTCAATCTTCTGAACCATGGGTTTTTCGCAGTAAACATGCTTTCCGGCCTTGAGGGCGGCGATGGCAATTGTCTGGTGCCAGTGATCAGGTACTACAACGATCACCATGTCCACATCCTGCCTGGAAAGGATTTCGCGATAATCCTTGGTAGTAAACAAATCTTTGCCAAAAACCTCTTTGGCTCTTTCCAGGCGGCCGTCATAGAGGTCACAGGCGGCAACCAATTTTGTTCCCGGGACAGCAAGGGCGGCTCTCAGATCTGAAAAAGCCTGAATACCCATGCCGATACAGCCGATATTAATCTTGTCATTTGCTGAAAAAGCGGCTGCCGCGTGAGCAGTGCGGCCGGGAAGCACAATCGGCGCAACCGAAGCTGCTACAGTTCCGGCTGATGCCCATTTCAAAAAATCCCTTCGGGATGAATTCCTAAATTTACTCATAAAACCTAAACCTCCTGGGTCAATAAATTTTAAAAAATGAAGAAGTATAATTTTTAATTCTGCAGTTCCTATTATTAAACTTTTCAGCCTCAATTTCCAGCCGGAAAGGCTTCTCCTGCACAATTTGCGGCCGGTAATATGTCAGCCAGGAAATATTCCGCAAAAAAAGGCCGGGAGTTCTGAAAACCCCCGGCCGTAAATCACTCATAATGGAACCTGGTATCAGTTGAGACGCTTCATTGCTTCAGGATCCCACTCAATTATCTTGTTCTCGAGATAACAGAGATTGGCCATCAAGGCAGGTGCCGCGGCTCTGAGCCCATATGTACCATCTTCCACAATACTGCCCTTCCCTTTCATTGCGTTGAATAGAACAATGAAATGGTCCACACGGGGATCGTAGCCCCTGGGCGCGACATACTCTACTTCACCGCCCAGTGAACTTTCCATATACCTCTTGGACTGTCCCGCGTGTTCCTTCTTATATTCAGCGATCCAGCGTTTCTGTTCGGCTTCAGAGAAAGTTCGGACAGTGTTGTAACCCTTGACCAGGGTTTCAAGTGAAGCTTCAGTTCGGACATTGCGTTTAACTCTAACTCCACCTTCTCCAATATCCATGATCCCTTCATCCCCTATCAGCTGGAAAACAGCGCCATGTCCGCCATCGGCAAAATTGGCACCCAGCTGCAGAGTGAAAGCGGGATGGGTTTCAGTTTCAGGATATTCATAAAGGCCCAGGATCAGGTCGGGAGCTTCACGTTTTTCAGTCCAGAAACGCACTCCTCCAGTGGCCATTCCCTTTACTGGCCCATTGGTATCAAGAATTCTGTGCAGCCCGGTAAACTGGTGAACATACATGTCACCGGCAACTCCGGTTCCGTAATCCCAATACTTTCTCCACCGGAAAAACCTGTCAGCGTCAAAAGGTTTCTTGGGGGCGTTTCCAACAAAGGAATCCCAATCAATTGTTTTTTCAGAAGCATCCGTTGGAATCGAATACTGCCAGGCGCCAATGGCATCATTTCGGCTGATCAAAATATTAACCATATTAAGTTTGCCGATGACACCCTGCTTATAGAGTTTTCTGGCTTTTTCAGTAACCGTTGAGCTGACAACCTGGGATCCAACCTGGAGAAGTCCCTTGGTCTCTTTTTCGGCCGCGATAAGATCAGCGCCTTCTTCTATCTTCTGTACCATGGGTTTTTCCAGGTACACGGCTTTTTTGGCTTTCAGGGCTTCAATAGCCATGGGCTGATGCCAGTGATCGGGAACAGCAAGAATTACAGCATCAATGTCTTTACGATCCAGGATCTCCTGGTACACCTTGGTAGTCGCGACGTGGTTTCCAAAAACCTCCTTGATGCGCTGGAGCCTTCCGTCATAGCAGTCAGCTGCCGCGACTAGCTCCACACCCGGGACCTTCAAAGCGGTCTGGGTATCTTCAAAACCAATGATGCCGGAACCAATCAGGCCGATTCTAATTTTGTCATTTGGAGAAACAGGTGCCGCAGCATAGGCATTTGTTCCCTTCAGCATAATAGGCGCCGCGGCGGCGGACAGGGTGCCGGCTGAAGCCCATTTCAAGAAATCCCTTCGGGATGATGATGTTGATTCACTCATGTTCAGTACCTCCTGATTAACTTTATTAAAAACTATTTCGTTTACCATAGAGTAGAGCAGATTAATATATTAGTCCTTATACAGTGAAAATACCAAAGAATTTCCTCAAATTCAGTACCGCTGGACCGCTTTTGCAGCGAAAACAAAAACGACACCTGGGAAATAAGGCACAAAAAAAGGGCGCCTCAAACCGGCGCCCTTTTTCATATATTGCTTGCGGAATAATCTAGTTACCCTGACGTCCGCCAATACCCTTGGTGGCATCCGTGATCTGCCTGGCTTTTTCTTTCGGCCTCAAGGAACGAGTGGCTTTTCCGGCACGCCACATCTCGGAGTTACCCATTTCAGAAAGCTCGGCTGCCAATTTTTCCTGGTAGTCAGGAGCTCCGCAGGCCTCAATAACCCTGCGGGTTTCGGAGCCGTCCTTAACCCTCTGATAGAGTTCCTTAAACACCGGAAGTGTAGCTTCCTTGAAGCGAGGCCTCCAGTCAAGGGCTCCTCTTTGTGCGGTGGCTGAACAATTGACATACATCCAGTCCATGCCGTTTTCCCCTACCAGCCGGATCAGGCTTTCAGTCAATTCTTCACAGGTTTCGTTGAAAGCTTCGCTGGGGCTGTGTCCATTGGCTCTAAGGACATCATACTGGGCATCCATTATACCGGCCAGGGCACCCATCAGGACCCCTCTTTCACCAGTAAGATCAGAGTAAACCTCGTTCTCAAACGTGGTGGGGAACAGGTAGCCTGAACCAACCGCTATGCCCAGGGCGATGGCGCGCTGTTCGGCTTTTCCGGTTGCGTCCTGAAACACGCCAAAACTGGAGTTAATGCCCGCGCCTGAAAGAAAATTCCTTCGAACTGATGTTCCGGACCCCTTTGGTGCAACCAGGATAACATCCAGATCTTCTGAAGGAATGATCCCGGTCTGCTCTTTGTAAACAATAGAGAATCCATGGGAGAAATAAAGAGCATCTCCAGGATTAAGGCATTTGCTTATTGCGGGCCAAACAGCTTTCTGGGCCGCATCAGAAACCAGCATCTGAACAACAGTTCCTTTGGTCGCGGCTTCTTCAATTTCAAATAAAGTCTCTCCGGGAATCCATCCGTCGGCAACAGCGCGGTCCCAATCCTTTTTAAACTGACTGGACTGTCCAATAATTACATTAAAACCATTGTCCTTCATATTGAGAGCCTGGGCAGGTCCCTGCACTCCGTAACCTATAACTGCTATGGTTTCATCTTTCAATACTTCAAGAGCTTTGCTTACCGGAAACTCTTCCCGGGTTACAACATTCTCTTCAACTCCGCCAAAGTCTATGACTGCCATATCTATCTCCTTCTGGTTTATTGATCTGATTACCCCGCACTATTTCAGAGGGTATTCTATATCCAGGTTTGTAAAGACGCCGTATCCATTAAAACTATATGATTTTAGCAGAAAAAGAAGTAAGATTCTCGGCCGGCATATTACCTTTTACCAAGAGAAGCTGGTTAACCTTTCAGCCAGCAGAATAATCGCGCCCTGTCAGCCCAACCTGCAAAAAAGAAATTCGGCGAAACATTTACTGCTTATCATATGTATTATTAAGTGTACATGGCAATTATATCGGGGCGTTCCAACCTGGGAATGTGCCGTTTTTTTCAAAAATATTAAAAGGACGAAACGCAGGTACCACTAAAAATCCTGCATGCGGCAGTTTACAGCCGCCTTAATGCCGCAAATAGAAAGTCCCTTATGCAAAAAATATTCAATTCAGTAGAAGAACTCGTAGGAAAAACACCACTTGTAAAACTTAACAGGATGACTGACCCTGAAAATACTATCCTGGCAAAACTGGAATTCATGAATCCCGGTGGAAGTGTTAAAGACCGGATAAGCCTGAATATGATAGATAAGGCTGAAAAAGATGGATTGATCAGACCTGGAGAAACCACAATTATCGAGCCGACCAGCGGCAACACCGGGATCGGATTAGCTATGGTTGCGGCGGTTAGAGGCTACAGCCTGATACTAACAATGCCCGAAACGATGAGCATTGAACGCCGGAAGCTCCTGAAAGGATACGGGGCTGAACTGGTACTGACACCAGGATCCGAAGGCATGAAGGGAGCCCTGGAACGGGCTAACAAACTGTTGGAGGAAGTGGAAAATTCCTGGATGCCCGGACAATTCGACAATCCGGCAAATCCTGAAATTCACAGCAGGACAACTGCTGAAGAAATCTGGGAAGATACTGGCGGCAAGGTCGATATCATAGTGGTTGGCGCCGGAACCGGAGGAACGTTAACCGGAATCGGCAGAACCCTCAAACCCAGGAAACAGGATCTGCAAATAATCGCCGTGGAACCTGTAGATTCACCCGTCCTGTCGGGAGGGTCACCCGGACCCCACAAAATACAGGGGATTGGAGCAGGCTTCATACCTGAAGTTCTCGATACGAAGCTGATTGACAGGGTAGTCACTGTTTCCATAGACGACGCACTTGCCACTGCCAGAAAACTTGCCCGGAAAGAAGGTATACTGGTCGGCATTTCATCCGGGGCGGCAGCCTGGGCTTCCCTAAAAATTGCCCGGGAACCTGGGAATAAAGGGAAAATGATAGTGTTTATTTCCCCCAGCAACGGTGAACGATATCTGAGCACTCCACTGTTTGATTAGAATCCGGGGCTGAATAATCGGCCGGACTGTTACCTGGCTTGGAAATCTTTGCGCTCAGCCGAATAATCATCCGGCCCCGACAGTTTCCACCGGAGAGAAACTGTAATGGATCGTCCGGCGGAAAGGGGCACTTTCTTATCGGCGGAATTGTAGTATTCTTCGTTGGAAAGGTTTGAGCCTGACAGGATTATTTCCAGCTGTCGGGTAATTGCTTTCCTGATAAATCCACTGGATATTGAAGCCGCGCCTATTAATTTTTCACCAGAGCCCGGATTATTTTTTGACGCCCTGTACTGCCAGTTGAGGCCTCCAACCCAGCTTCCCCTGCTATAGCGGGCTCCAATAGTAGACCTGTGCACCGGGATATCCGCGAGAGGATTGCCGAGATTGTCCCGCCCTTTCATCAAATGCCCACGCCACACCAGGTCAAGGTAATGCAGGGGAGAAGCAGCCAGTTCCCATTCCAGCCCTCTTATTGTTCCGCTGGTAAGATTCAGGTAGGTAAGATGATCAGGATCACCCAGGGGATCGACCTCCACCCGTTCAATATAGTCATTGATACCGTTCCTGAAGGCGGAGGCTGTAAAAATAAAATTAGGCCCCAGCCACTCCAGTCCGCCCTCCAGTAAAAAAGCACGCTCCGGAACCAGGGCGGAGTTACCTTCAACTGATCCGCGCCCGGTTGTGCCCCCATAAAAAAGCTCAGTCAGGGAAGGAAAGCGCAGGCCCGTGCCCAGTGATCCCTTGAATTTAAATCCCTGGTTCACCGGAACGACAACTCCGCCATAGCCGTTCCACGACGAATCCTTCAGGGAGTTCATTCCGCCGTTGCTTTGCCGGGACCAGGTGTACCTGATTCCGCCCTCCAGGATCAGCGGACTGAAATCTCTCCTTACATCCCCTAAAAAGCCGGCTTCATCCTGGCTCGCCCCGTCAAGAGAATAAAACGGAATTGATGGTGCGGGCTCCAGAAAGGACCATTGGTTCTCAACAGAATCAACTCCTGATCTGGAAAAATACTCTGCTCCGACAGTAAACTCCGTCTTTTCATCCCGGTAAAGTCTCTTCCTGACATTCAAGCCGGAATCATAGCTATTTGTTTCCACCCGGGATAAGCTTTCCTCAGTTCTTACTGCAGTGGCAACTGAATGCGGATGGAAAAATCCAGAGAAATCCCAACCGCTGACCAATTTCACGGACATATGAGCAATCAAGTGCTTCTCAGCAGGGTATTCGGTCACCTTGCCCTTGTCATAATCCGTACTGGCCTTGCCCAAGCGCAAACCCATCGAAGGCATGACAATCGCTTCCACGGTTGCTCCCCTGGTTTTCCAGGAACGGGACAGCAGTCCTGAATACTGGGTAAAATGGGAATTAATGCTGGTTCCATCAGGAGTTTCGCTATTACCCGCCGCCTTCCTTACCAAGCCGATGGACCAGTCGTCATCACCCCATCCTGAAGCTGTGTAAAACTCATTGCCCTGCAATCCATATCCCAGGTCAAGAGAGTATCCACTAAATTTTCGCGGCATTAAGCGGATCACCCCTCCCAGGGCCCCCGATCCATGGTACGAGGAGGAAGGTCCTTTCAGAACATCGACCGAACCATATAAAAAAGGATCAATAAAGGAAGCCGAAACGCCAGCCCTCCGATCCCCGGCCAGCCGGGCATCAAGGATGGATGATCTCACCCGGTGTCTTGAAATTCCGCGTATCGAATAGGTTTGGAACATTCCGCCCTGCCCGTTAGCAGAAACCCCGGGCACACTTTTAACCACGTCCAGTAAAGCTTTGGGCATATCTGGAAGCTGCCGGGGCTCTATTGTCGCGGAGGAAGCGGCAACGGGAGCGAAACCGGGGAGCGGAAGGCTGGCGTTTACTGTGATTTCTTCAGAAAGCTTGGGTTTACGCCTCAAGGTAATTTCAATCTCACCGGATGCCTGCTCGAGCAGTTCAGCAGTTAAGGCGATCTTCAGGATTTCATATCCGGGACAACTGACAATAATCTCCTCCGGTAGAATACTGTCCCCAATTTCAAACATCCCGCCGGGTCCGGATACAGCCATTTCCCGGGAATTTTCACCGGAAATCAGCCTGGCACCCTTAATCGGGCTGCCCTGCCCGTCCAGAATCCTACCCTGCAGGACAGCCGCTCCATAAACAGGAGAAAACAAGGATAAAAATATTAAGGATAAACGAAAAATTTTACACATAAACCGCATCAGGAAACAGATCTTTCCAGGAGAATAAAAAAATCGATTGCCGCCGGACAGTTCCCGGTACCTAAAAAACAGGAATTCAGCATTTACTGAAAAAAACCTTCCTTCCCAACAATCATTCTCAATTAAATCACCATTGTAATCAAGACTTCAAAACCAGTGGAATCCATGAAGCATTCCTTGACTTGGTTGAAGCCCGCCGAGCCCAACCAGTAAAATAGAAAAACCTTTACTAAAATGGAGAAAAATATTTGACCCGGATTAACAAGGATCCCCTCAACCACTCTTTGAATGCCCACTTCCGGGAATTGGCCGGATTCAGTTCATCTTCAGAAATGGAGAAATCTGAAATATACAGACTCCTGAAGCCTGAGATTGAAAGGGTCCTGGAATCAATTGAACTGGGTATTCCCTCTTCAAAGCCAAGTCCTCCCGGCCATAAATTTATCAGGGCTACTGCCTGGAATATTGAAAGAGGAAACGCCTTTGAAGGACTCCTGAATATCCTCTCCAGCCATCCTGATATCAAAAACAGTGATGTTTTCCTTATAACTGAACTCGACCATGGAATGATAAGGAGTGAAAACAGGCACGTAGCCAGGGAACTTTCTGACGCCCTTAATCTTAATTCTGTTTTTGCCACTTCCTACATTAACCTGGAAAAAGGCAGTGGGCTGGAAATCAAAGCCGAAGGGGAAAACCAGGAAAGCCTGCATGGTAACGCCCTATTCTCTCCCCATCCAGTTGAACATCCTTTCATCGTCCGCCTGGTAAACGGAAAAGATAAAATGAAAGGCAAGGAAAAAAGACTGGGAAGCCAGGCTGCTGTAGGGGCAACAATACAACATCCATCAGGCCCGTTCAGGGCTGTAAGCATTCACCTTGATCCTCACGCCTCCCAGGGACACCGGGCGGATCAGATGGAAATGATCCTGGACCACATTGAACGGATGTCCCCCCAGATTCCTGTCCTTCTGGGAGGAGACTGGAACACCACAACTTATAATGCCAAAAACGCGTTCTCTTCCATTATGAGTTACTGCAAACAAATTCTCATGGGCGCCCGGAATGTCATCCAGAATCATTTCCCTAATCCTGACATATATTTTGAGAAAAAATTATTTCAGCTGCTGGAGAGACGGGAGTATAACTACAGGGAGTTGAATGTTCCAGGGGGGTGCACATTACACTATTCAGTTGAAGATATTGCCGCCAATGGCGGATTAGCGGACTGGGTTCCCTTCTGGTGCTTCTGGTTCATCAACTGGACACTGGCGGGAAGAGGAGGTCAATGTTCTGTAAAACTTGACTGGTTCGCCGGGAAAAACATAGCGCCGCATAACAGCCGGTCCTGCCGTATTGCCAATGAAGTACATGACAGGAAGAATCCCCTCTCGGACCACGATCCGATAATTCTTGATTTTCAGCTGAAGCAGGATTCCTGATCCGGCACTTCACCCTTCCGACCTTATCCGGAAATGAGCACCGGGAATCCCTTATTTCTCAACCCTAAGTTTATCTCTCCCGATTCTCATACAACCCATCACAAAAAAAGAGGTGCGGCCCTGGAAAAGGCCCGCACCTCTTTGATCAGTTTTCAACCGGGAGAATCAGTATCCTATATTCCCAGCTCTGTTTTTGCCGCGCTGATGATCGTGTTGGCGTTACTTGTATTTCCGTAACGCTGTCTCAACAAGGTATACAGCTGTTTCCGGCCTTCCCTGGCACTGCTGGCCCCGATTGCCACTGTTTTGGCAAAGGCATTGATAGCAGCGTCGAGTTTCTTGTTCCGCCAGTAAATATCCCCCAGGCGGAGATAGGCAAAATCATTTTTGGGATCCAGCTCAACAGATTTCTCAAAATTTTCCTCAGCCGCGGAAAAATCCTGGTTAACCCAGGAATTTTCCCCGATTGCCCGGTAGCAAAAAGCCTGGGCTGATTTAACACTCTCGGGATCCTTGGACTTTGCCAATCCGGTAAGGGCTTTTTGGGCACTCCTGGAAGCCCCCGCAAAGTCGTTCCTGGCCCAGGCGGCCCGTACGCCTTCGACAAGCATTTCGGTGTTATTGGGATCATGCCTGAGGGTTGTTGCCGCCCACTTACTGAAGTTGGCGGTGTCACCCAAGGCTTGATAGGCCTTGGCTACCAGGTAAGCGGTTCCGGCACTGGGCGCCTGCCGGTAAAGCCTGGTCCCAAGCTCGACCATCTTACTCGGCTGATTCAATTTCTGGTAAGCCTCTGTAGCCAGCGCAACCATGGTCTTGTCAGTCGGGCGATGATTCAAAAAAGCACTGGCTTCGTTAGCAAGGTTGGTCCACTGTCCGGCCTTGCGGTAGGCCTGGAGACCCTGGGCGTAGTAATAAGAGACATTGGGATCCAACTGAGATTTCTTGAATTTCTTCACGAATTCAAGGGCCATGGTCTTCTGATTGGCGGCACTTGTCTCAGCCTGGATCTTTGTAAACATATCGTACTCTTCAGCATAAGTATCGCTATCCTGGGCAACGGCCTGCACAAAAAGAAGCGATGAGAGCAATACTAAAGAGGCGGTCTTGATTAACCTCACTATCATAATTAGTTCTCCTCCGAAATTCCCGCAGGGAAAGACATATGCTCGCCCCGTCTTTATAAAATCTAAAAATTAAATCTCCAGTAAATTTAATTCCTGTCCAATACAGGAAACAGGTGTCAGCCTATAACCGTAAAGGGTTCAAAACGCATTATAAGCACACACACCTAATACTTTAACAGGTAAAGCTCTCTACTTGAACCCCAAATTGCCAAAGTAGTCATATTTTGATCGTTTAACAGTGAAAGACCAATCATCAATAAAGACGTTCGGAAACCACTTTTCCGTTATTAATTATCACCAGGGGATCAAACAATGTCCTGATATCTTCCAGCGGATTCCTGTCCACAACGATAATATCCGCCTCTTTCCCTTCAATCACCTGTCCGGTTCTGTCCTCAATCCCCAGAAGCCTGGCACCGTTTCTGGTAGCAGCCAGGATGGCATCCATTGGAGTTATCCCGCACGCGATCATATCTTCGAGGTCGTGAGGAACCCTGATCCTGCCGGTATCTTCAAATTCCGCATAGGATCCATCTGTGGACGCGGCAAGCGGAATCCCTTTACCGTAAGCTGATTTCACTACCGCCTTCAGGGAAGAATACATGTGCCAGAACCTCCTCCGCAGATCAATGGCATTGGCACTGTCCCCCATAGGGTCAGCCCTGGGGCTCATAACTGCCAGAGTCGGAACCAGGTATATCCCTTTTTCCTTCATTAAATTCAAGGTTTTCTCATCCAGGTGGGTGCCGTGTTCAATACTCAAAACTCCGGCCTCTACTGCCTGCGCGGCTCCTTTTCTACCGTGAGCATGAGCAGCCACGCGCTTTCCGAATTTTGCCGCTTCTTCCACAGCGGCTCTGATTTCATCAGCATTCAATTCAGGCTGCCTGGGATCGGTATATGCTGATCCTGCTTTACCGCTGGCACCCACTTTTATTACGTCTACGCCCTTCTCCAAAAGAGTCCTGACAACAGCCCTGACATTCTCAACACCATGCAGTTCTTCGGAGAGATATCGTCCGAATTCAGGAAGGGTCACCAGAAACGGGGCTCCCAGATCGGGCCTTACAATCCCGCCGGAAACCAGAAGTTCAGGCCCTTCCAGAAAACCTTTCCGTATAAGGTCTCGTGTCCCCAGGGACCTGAAATATGGCGAGCCGAGAACCCTGGCAGTGGTCACGCCCGATTTGAGCGCCCTTGCAGCGGCTTCGGGAGAATCAAGATGGGTGTGTGAGTCAATCAATCCCGGAAGGACATATCTTCCTTCCAGGTCGATAACCCTGGCCTCCGGATAGTCTGATGAAGAGGAGGTTATCTTCTCAATACGGTTACCCCGAATGACAATCTCCGTTTTTTCAAGGAGCTGTCCGCCGGTACCATCAATAAGATACCCATTTTTTAAAACCAGGGTTTGTTCAGCCAGGCCGACAGTAATCAAACACAAGGCTACAAACAAAACAGAAGCTGTTCCAACAACAAATCTCTTACTCATGGAAGCGGTACCTCCCAACACATTTTCATCACACCAAGTCACCTAGACAGGTTCCAATTTTCCGGGACACTTCAATCCATGGATGATCAAGCGGGACAGTTTTCCGCTTTCCGGCGACCTGGTCCAGGGGTACCGGAACCGCTTCTTCCCCTTTTGAAGCCACCATCACACCGTAAACTCCATCATTCACAAGCCGGGCACAAGCGGTACCCATCCGGGTTGCCAGAATGCGGTCTGCAGCTGTAGGAGCGCCCCCTCGCTGCAGGTGCCCCAGGATGGTCACCCTGCTCTCCAGCCCGGTAAGTTCCTGCAGGAGGGCTGAAAGACGCATGGTGCGGTTAGCCATCCTGTCCTCGACCTCTTCCCTCGTCATACTGTTCCCGCCGGTCGATTCCTTGCTGTTGGCTGCCTGCTTAATCTCATAGTCTTCCCGGGAAAAGGCTCCCTCTGAAAGGGCAATAATACTGAAACGCTTCCCGGCCTTACTTCTGTTCCTGATTGCCTCGGCAACCACCTGGATGTCATAGGGAATTTCCGGGATCAGGATAACATCCGCACCGCCTGCCAATCCGGCTCCCAGGGCCAGCCATCCGGTCTTGTGACCCATGATCTCTACTATGATTATTCGGTGATGGCTGTGAGCTGTGGAATGAAGCCGGTCAATTGATTCCGTGGCAATAGCCAGGGCGGAATCAAATCCGAAGGTTGTATCTGTCATGGCCACATCATTATCGATTGTTTTAGGCAGGGTTATTATATTAAGTCCGGCCTGGAACAGCCGGAGAGCGTTCTTCTGGGTTCCTCCGCCTCCCAGGCAGATCAGGGCATCCAGGTGATTCTTATGATAATTCTCGACTACCACGTCGGTCATATCCATGACTATGTTTCCGACTTCCATTTTATGGGGTTTATCCCTGCTGGCCCCTAAAATGGTACCTCCCCGGGTAATGATGTTCGATAAAGCCCCATCATCGAGTTTAACGGTCCGATTGTGAACAATTCCCCTGAAACCGTCCCTGAACCCAACCAACTTCATCTTATAGGTCCCCAGCGATGCCTTGCCTACTGCCCTGATAGCAGCATTAAGGCCGGGGCTGTCTCCGCCGGCTGTCAGAATTCCCAGGTATTTTGACATTTCATAATCTCTTTCTGCTGGTTAATAATATATTAAAGGGTTGAACAATCCAGGATTTAATCAAAATCCGCCGGCCTTTCCGGATCACGGTAGTGCTCAAACATCATTTCAAGCTGTCCGTGCGTAACCCTCTGCAGGGAAATGTCCGGGAACTCACCTTCACTAAAAAATTCTACTTCTGAAGTTTCTTCACTGGGAGAGGCGGTTCCTCCAGTTATCCGGCAGAGAAAAAAAATCTTGTAAATATGAAAAGGCTCAAAAGGATGCCCCTGCTTATTGCGGTCCAGCACTGCCAGGAGTTTGGTTACCCTGGTTTCAAACCCTGATTCTTCCAAAACCTCCCTGGTGACTGCTTCAGAAGGCGTATCACCAACATCTGCCCAGCCCCCCGGCAGGGTCCAGCGCCCATCGGTCTTCTCCTTGACAAGCAATATCTTTCCCTCCCTGAAAACCGCCGCCCTGACATCAACTTTTGGAGTTGCGTACCCAGAATCAAACCTGTACAGGGCGGATATCTCCTCCAGGCTGTTATCGCTTCCTTCCGAAGCCATTTCAGCCGCAATTTCAAGGATATTCTTATATCTTTCTATATCGAACGGGTCCCTGGAAAAGGCCAGTCCGGTCTGAGCCATCGATTGAAGCAGAACCGCGTGTTCAAGGTTTCTTTTACTTGCCATAAAAAAATTTTACAGTGAACAGAAAATTTAACAACCATTATCTATCTGAAGTGCGGACAATCAGCATCTATAGGAGGCAAACTGAAAGAAGCGAATGCGGCTAATTCATCCTGAAAAACGGAATCAAAACCGAACAAAATATGCTTCTTTCCCGAAGCCCGCTAATTAATGCCGGATTCTTCCAGAAACTTTACTATTTTTCTTAAAAAAACTTGGACCTTTTGTTATCTATTACGATAAGATGACTCTATGAAGAATCAAATCTTAATAACAATTGTTTTGCTGTCTTTGGTACTATTTTTTGCTGCCTGCGGGCCAGCTGAAGAAGAGGCCGCTGAAGCAACTCCGGCTGAACCGGAAATAGTTAAACCCGAACTGGGATCAATGGTTACAATCCCCGCTGGTGAGTTCACCATGGGATCCGACATCCGTCCAGGGAATCCTCCTCTGGCTAAACCTGCCCATCCGGTTAATCTTCCCGAATACGAAATTGATGTCTATGAAGTGACCAATGGAGAATACGCGCGATTTAATATCGAAAGCGACTACAACTCCGAAGGTGACTGGAGATCTTTCTACAAAATCGGAAAAGAAAACTATCCCGTAGCCAACGTCACCCAGGCTGATGCTAAAGCCTATTGTGAATGGGCGGGCAAAAGACTTCCCACCGAAGCTGAATGGGCAAAAGCAGCCAGGGGTCCAAAAGGCTCAGCCTATCCCTGGGGGGAACTGTTTGACTGGCGTAATGCCAATGTTGCCGAACACGGACTTCGTGACACACAGGAAGTCGGAATGCTTGAAACTGACAAGAGTGCTTACGGACTCTACGATGTTATGGGCAATGTCCAGGAATGGACTTCCGATATCCTGGAAGCGTATGAAGGGGGAGAAACAAAAGGCGTCAAGGCCTACAACGGAAAATTCGTTGCGGTTCGCGGTGCTTCCTATGCCATCAAAGGAGACTCAACTCTTTTATGGTCTCGTCATGCCTACCTGCCTTCCGCCCAGTATGGACTGGGTTTCCGTTGCGCAAGGGGTGGAGAAGAAGTCGAAGCCGCGGAATAGCGGTTTCCCCTCTATTATCAATAATCAAAGACAGGTTTAGTCTGCCGGTTTGAATCGGAACCCGGTTTAACTTATAATACGGCTTCCGATTCAAACCGGGAAATTATCGCGGGGTGGAGCAGTCTGGTAGCTCGTTGGGCTCATAACCCAAAGGTCGGGGGTTCGAATCCCCCCCCCGCAACCAATCACCAGTGTTTTCCTCTATCATTTATCCCGGTCTCCAACTTTTCCCACTCTGTTTGCTCATCAAGCCGGTTATAGGATTCAATATCTTCAGTATCTGTCAGTTCATCCTATCTACGGCAATATCCTCCAAATGACAAGTGCGGCATCCCGAAAATTTTTTACGTAATTTCTTGACAAATGATTTAAAATCTTAAGGATGAACAAAAAAATTAAGCTTTGGATGTTTACCTGGCTGTTCATTCCTGCCATTGCTTTAGTGGCCTCTGCTGACAACGGTATTGCCCAGAAGCCGATTGACACTGAGGATATCCTCTTTACGGACTTTTCAATTTCCGGCAGTATTTCCGCGGGAAACCAACTAACCTCAGACCAGATAAAAATTACCGCGGATAAAAAATCGAGGAATATCGAATACTTCTCACGGATTGATCCCGCCAGTTTCAACTTGGCTGATCCTAATTCATGGCTGGTTATCAACCAGATCCGCGGAGGCCAGTCCCTGATTTTCCTCCTGGATCTCAACAGCCTTGATAATGTTGCTCTGGAAAACGCTAAAACAACGATCAGAACTCTTCTCAGTTCCATGCCTGACGACAACAGCCAGAGGTTCATGCTGGCTTCACTGGGCAATCAGCTGAGATTTCTTCAGTCCTTCACCCCTGATAAAAATGAGGTCATCAGTTCCCTGGACGATATCGCAACCGCCCCCAAAAAACTGGACTATAAATCTCTTATAGAATCGCTGGCTAACATCTTCACCGTCCAGTACCGGGGAGACAAAGATCAGGCCATAGAGGAATCCATCAGGGAAGCTAATATATTTCTTGTCGAGATAAGGAACAGGGCAGAAGCTGCGGTGGAAGGGCTCGGCATGTTCGCCGACTGGTTCGAAACCCTGTCCGGCCCCAAGCATGTTCTCCTGTTTTCAGGAGGTTATCCGATCCAACCCGGCCCGGTGGTACAAGATATTCTCAGGACTTATAACGACAGCGCCACCACCGGCACAGCCCCCGCGCAGAGAAGCATCAAGATGGGCGGCGGGAGTGAAAATATATCCCCGGGCGATACAGCTGCCTCCATCGGAATGACCGACCAGAGCAATGTAAATCAAAATATCATGGCCTCCTCCCTGCTCAGCGCCAAGATGGGATCCGACCGGGAGTCAGTTTCTTCTGAGAAACTGAAAGACCTCATTGGACGTCTCAATAAAAATCAGATTGTCCTGTATGCCTATGACTCCAGGGATGTTAGGGCCGATGGCCTGGCCACATCCAGCGTTAACGGGATGCCCAGTCAATTGGTTGGGCGACATAATTCATCTCACATCACAACCGGCCGGGAATTCCTTGAGTTCATCTCAGAACCTACCAGGGGAATGCTGATATCTGACCAGAGCAGGATCAATTCTTCAATAACCGGATCAGAAAGAATCACCTACCTCGTTGGAATAAAAACAGACAAAAAGAAAAAGGCGGAAGATATCAAATCTGAACTGAAAATAGAGATCAAAGGGAACGCAGGCGGGGCGGCAGAAGACCTGGATCTCAAATTCCGCACAACTCCTTTCCAGATCCATCACCCGAGCAGTGATGAAGCCCTGGCAGGTATATTCAATTTCCCGGGTTACTACCATGACTTCTCCCCGGCCTATGCCTATAAGATCAATAAAGATGAAATCACGGGCCAGGTAGCCGTATCCCCTCGTGAACTTGGGTTTGTGAAAGAAAATAACAATTTCCTGTGCATGCTCGAAGTTCTGGGCTTGCTGACTGACAGTGACGGCAACCCGGTAACAGGCAAGAAAAAGTATACTTTCGCGAAACAGTTCCCCCTGAGGATGAATGCCGGACAGTATAAAGATCTGCTTGCCAGGGAAACAGTATCGGCGAGCGCGTCAGCAAAAGGGATACAACCCGGAGAATACCTTCTCACAATGGTCGTACGCCAGCCGCGCACCGGTTTGCTGTCTGCCTCTAAAATGAATGTGACAGTCGAGTGAATCTTCATCTGCCGGCCGGCCGATGCCCGCCGGCAGATTCCCCAGGCCCCTTTCCGCATATTGAACCGCACTATCCTCGGGGGAGATTCCTGTGTTTGATTCCGCTTGCTCCCGGTCAAAAACAACTGGAAATAACCTCCCCCGGCGAGTTACACTTCACCTATGAACGCAAAATCAAAAAACTATTTCGAATACTTAATGGCAGGATTGGCAGTCCTTTCCGGATTCCTATCGCTGACGAATATATACGCCTCCGGTGATGAATCAATCAACCCGGATAATATGCTCTTTATAGATTTCTCCATCTCAAGCGGTGATACCAATGAAATGAACCTGGTCTCGGATCAGGTCTCAATCAAGGTAGACGGGATCGAGCGAAAAATCCTCTATTTTTCCAGAATCAATCCTGGAGCAATCCAGCCTGACAATCCCAATTCCTGGATTGTCGCCAACCAGTTGAGGGGACAGCATTCCATAATTCTGCTTCTGGATCTGAACAGCCTCGACAATGCCGCTCTGAACAGCACTCGAACCAGCATCAAGAATATGCTGGAGGCCCTCCCTGATAACCACAATAAAAAAATCATGATCGCCACGCTCGGCAATCAGCTGTCTTTTGTCCAGCCGTTCACTGCCGACACAACCAAGATCCTGGAGGGGATTAACAACGTCAGGGCTTTCTCAGGACGAATTGACTACAAGTCCCTGATTCAATCTATTTCTGAAGCGTTTTCAATACAATATAACCAGAACCCTGCCCAGGCAATGGAAGAGGCCATCAGGGAAGCCAACCATTTCCTGATCCAGGTTAACAGCCGAAAAGAAACGGCCGCCGCGGGGCTGGAAACCTTTGCCGAGTGGTTCACCGGTCTTTCCGGACCTAAGAATGTGCTTTTGTTTTCCGGAGGTTATCCCCTGATGCCTTCTCCCGTTGTGCAGGATATTATCCGGGCCTACAATGAGATCGATGCCTCCCGGAGCATAATTCCGCCTTCCCTGCTCAGCGCGAAACTAAGATCGGGAGGGGATAATTCGATATCAGAAAAAATAGACGAGATAACGGCAAAATTGAATCGGAACCAGATTAGTATATTCGCGCTTGACTCCAGGGATGTCAAATCCGACGGACTGGCAGCCTCTGGAATCAGGTGGCTTCCGCAAAGAGTCATTGCCAGACATAATTCCTCGCACATAACCGCGGGTCATGAGTTTCTGAAAACCTTTACGGAACCTACAAAAGGGATCCTGATATCCAGCCCCCAAAATTTCCTCGACAAGGTCAGCTCCTCCAGCAAGGCTTCATATGTTGTCGGCATCGAAGGAGAAACCGGAGAGGAACCGGGGGAAACAAGTTCAAAAATCGAAATAGAGATAACTGGACCCGATGGCCTCCAGATTAATAACCTGGAAATGAACAGGCGCGACAGCTTTTTCTCACTTATTGAAACCAGCAGTAATGAAGCCCTGGCCGGAGCTTTCAATTTCCCCCTGTATTACCAGGATTTTTCCGTGTCTTTCAATATCAGGGCTGGTAAAGGACAGTTGACCACAGAAGCAGTTCTGCCGCCTGAAGCATTGACCTTTGTCAAAGAAAGAGGCAATTTTTTCTGTATGCTCGAGGTATTCGGCCTGCTGACTGACAGCGAAGGGAACAATGTTACGGGCGATAAAAATTACACATTTGCCAAACAGTTTCCGATCCGGATGGACGAAACACAGCTTAAAAATCTCTTAAGCCGAAAAACCGTTTCAGCCAATGCCTCCGCTGCGGGGATCAAGCCTGGACAATATACGCTGACTGTCGTTGTGCGTCAGCCCAGGACCGGCCTGTTATCCGCTTCCAGGATGGACGTTACAATGGAATAGCCCGTCAAAAACTTCATATCCGCAGCCTAAAAAAAGGATGAATAATGAAAAAAATCACCCTGATACCAGTTATATCTTTGCTTTTACTATCTTCCTTTTCCTTGTGTTTTTCGGGGTTTCCGGAAAGAACCGATATTTTCCAGCTCCAGCATGAACATGTTCATGGTTCAACCCTGGCTGAATGCCCGAATGGAGACATTATCGCCGCCTGGTTCCAGGGTTCGGGAGAGAGATGGGCTAATGACGTAAGGATTATGGGGGCCAGGCTGAAGAAAGGATCCGGTTCCTGGAGTAAACCATTCCTGATGGCGGATGTGCCAGATTTCCCTGATATCAATCCGGTTTTATTTGTGGACCAGGACGATGAACTCTGGCTGGTATGGTATACAGTCATTGCCAATCAGTGGGAAACATCTCTCCTTAAATATAGAAAAAGCCGGAATTATATGCAGGAAGGGCCGCCGGAGTGGTACTGGCAGGACGATATTCTGGTAAAGCCCGGAGACCTTACCGAGCGCGGCATACAGCCCGGAGACCGGTTTGTGGAATCAGTGAAGCGCCAGCTTAAGGCCCTGGATTCCAAATATGTCGAAAGCAGCGGGCCATCTTCGTCCGTAGCCATTCAAACTGGAAATGATACCTGGTCCCAGAGGAAATCAGACCTGCTTGCCAAAGCAGGCGGTGAAAACATGCTTCGAAAGGGTTATATCTACAAACCTGACGGATCGCATACGGAACAGCTTACCGGTTACCCATATTTCAGGAGAATGGGCTGGCAGACCCGAAATAAACCGTTTATAGAGGGCCAACGGATAATCCTGCCGCTCTATTCAGACGGTTTCAGCATTTCACTAATGGCGATTACTGACAATCAGGGGAGGAACTGGTCTTTCAGTGATCCTCTGGTTGAAAACGGTAATATCCAACCTGCCATTGCCCAAAAGGCCGATGGGAGCCTTATAGCGTTGATGAGAGATGCCGGACCGGCGCCCAAGAGGCTTCACTTTTCCGAATCGAAGGATCATGGCAACACCTGGAGCATCGTCGAAGATTCCGCTATTCCCAATCCTGGATCCGGCGCGGATATGGTGACGCTTTCCAACGGTCACTGGGTGCTTATCTACAATGACACAGAGAGCGGCCGCCACAGCCTGGCGGTATCTGTATCTGTTGATGATGGACTAACCTGGTCGGAACCTGTAAAAATTGAGAATGATACCCGGGAGGAGAATGCCACCAGGAGTCATTACCCCGCCATCATTGAAGGCAGTGACGGACGCCTCCACGCTGTCTACAGTTATCACCGCAATGATGTTCCCGAATCGCGTCGGGGAACTATCCGGTACGCGGTTTTCACTGAGGGCTGGGCCATCGGAACTGAGAATTGAGATGTGAGATATTCGAAGTTGTGAGATTGGGCAAAAAAAGAGCCCCGGAGTTCCGGGGCTCTTTAAGATATTTGACAGGAGGGGGGAAGAAACAGAAGAAATAAGGAATTAATTAACTAAGAAACGTTTTATTAATTCAGGATATGTACACCTGTTAGAAAGGAGGTGATCCAGCCACAGGTTCTCCTACAGCTACCTTGTTACGACTTCACCCCAATCATGAACCATACCGTCGACGCCTCCCTCCTCCGAAGAGGTTAGGCCGGCGGCTTCTAGTACAGCCCACTTTCGTGATGTGACGGGCGGTGTGTACAAGGCCCGGGAACGTATTCACCGCGGCGTTCTGATCCGCGATTACTAGCGATTCCAACTTCATGCAGTCGAGTTGCAGACTGCAATCCGAACTGAGAATGGATTTTTGGGATTCGCTTGCCTTCGCAGGCTCGCTGCCCTCTGTTCCACCCATTGTAGCACGTGTGTAGCCCGGGACATAAAGGCCATGAGGACTTGACGTCATCCCCACCTTCCTCCGGCTTATCGCCGACAGTCTCCGTAGAGTGCCCAGCTTAACCTGATGGCAACTACAGACAAGGGTTGCGCTCGTTGCGGGACTTAACCCAACATCTCACGACACGAGCTGACGACAGCCATGCAGCACCTCTATACCAGTTCCCGAAGGAAACCATCCATCTCTGGATGTTGCCGGTACAGTTCAAACCCCGGTAAGGTTCTTCGCGTTGCGTCGAATTAAACCACATGCTCCACCGCTTGTGCGGGCCCCCGTCAATTCCTTTGAGTTTCAGCCTTGCGGCCGTACTCCCCAGGCGGAACACTTATCGAGTTATCTACGGCACGGAGGGACTTTATACCCCCCACACCAAGTGTTCATCGTTTACAGCTAGGACTACCGGGGTATCTAATCCCGTTCGCTCCCCTAGCTTTCGCGCCTCAGCGTCAGTGTCTGTCCAGAAAGCCGCCTTCGCCTCAGATGTTCCTTCCAATATCTACGCATTTCACCGCTACACTGGAAATTCCGCTTTCCTCTCCAACACTCTAGTTCCGTGGTTTCAAAGGCAGTTCCCGAGTTGAGCTCGGGGCTTTCACCCTTGACTTCCGAAACCGCCTACGCGCCCTTTACGCCCAGTAATTCCGAACAACGCTTGCCCCCCCCGTATTACCGCGGCTGCTGGCACGGAGTTAGCCGGGGCTTCCTCCCATGATACCGTCATTTTTTTCGTCTCATGGGACAGGAGTTTACGATCCGAAAACCTTCATCCTCCACGCGGCGTTGCTGGGTCAGGCTTTCGCCCATTGCCCAAAATTCCCCACTGCTGCCTCCCGTAGGAGTCTGGGCCGTGTCTCAGTCCCAGTGTGGCCGTCCGTCCTCTCAGACCGGCTACCGATCGCAGCCTTGGTGAGCCATTACCTCACCAACTAGCTAATCGGACGCGGGCTCCTCCTAATGCGACCCGAAGGCCTTTCCCGTTACCGGATTATGCGGTATTAGCTCTCCTTTCGGAGAGTTATTCCACTCATCAGGGTAGATATCCCACGCGTTACTCACCCGTTTGCCACTTTACTCGCTCTCCGAAGAGAACTTTCTCGTTCGACTTGCATGTGTTAGGCACGCCGCCAGCGTTGATTCTGAGCCAGGATCAAACTCTCAGTTTGTATCTGGGTTCCTCATTCAAGCTGTTTCGTTCCTTCCCTACCTGTCAAAGATCTCACTGGTTTTAAAAACTGTTTGCAGTTTGAACCAGTGCGGCACATTATACATACCTGCACTCCCTCATTCAACTTTTCGGGAGCCTTTGCTGAAATTTTATTTTTAAGATTGTTTGCAGGCAGCTGAAATAGGTAATGGACCAGGTGGACGGGATGGACTTGATGGACAACGTGGACAGGACAACACCAAAATCATCAATCGTCAATCGTCAATCGTCAATCGTCAATTAATTCAGCTTCCCCGCCTGGTAAGGACTACCCTGATCGTCTCAAGGATGATAACTAGGTCCAGGGAAAAACTGTAATTGAAAATATAGGAAAGGTCATACATGAGCTTGGTTTCAGCACCAGTTTCATAATGGGCCCTGATCTGGGCAAGCCCGGTTATGCCGGGTTTAACCTTGTGCCTTTCATTATACTCCGGCGTCTCCTCGCCAAACTTCCGGACAAACACCGGCCTTTCCGGCCTGGGTCCAACCAGGCTCATGTTTCCTTTTATTACATTAAAGAACTGCGGTATCTCATCCAGCCTGAAGCGCCTCAGGATTCTCCCCACACCCGTTACCCTGGGATCATTCAGCTGCGACATAACCGGTCCTGAATCCCTCTCAGCATCTGGAACCATGGTCCTGAATTTATACAGCCTGAATACCCGGTTCCCCCTGCCAATCCGTTCCTGGGAATAGAAGACAGGGCCAGGAGAAAAAAGCTTGAGTACAAAACTGATTACCAGGACCAGCGGCAGCGATGCCAAAAGGACAAGCAAAGAGAAACATATGTCAAAACTTCTCTTTATCATCCTCTGGAAAGGCTCGTTGGGCGAATTCCTTAACTCAAGTAAAGGAATGTCGTGTATGTTCACATGCTTCAGGCGCCCGATGGCTATTTCATAAGCTGACGGAAGGACGGTAATAAGCAAATCCTTTTCCACCTGGACCTGGCTGAGTGATTCAAACAGTCTTTCTTTCCAGCTCTTGGTGGATGCAAACATCAATTCGTCTATCTGGTAATTTTCGATGAACAATTCAATCCTGTTCACTCCCCCTAAAACCTTGATATCCCGAATCGAGGTCGCTTCTCCAGAAAACCCACTGATCAAAATACCTTCAATACTCACGTCCTCCAATGGATTCTCCAACAGTCTACCGACCACCTCCTCAGCTGTTTCCTGGTTCTCGGCGACGAGGAGAACCCGCCTGGTTCTGCCAAGGCCTCTCCTGGCCAGGACCAGCCGCCAGGTTCCCAGGAATACATAATTCAATCCCCCAAAAAGGATGAGGACTGATCGCGGGAACACCCCGTTTGTAAAATAGAAAATGGAAGTGACGGCAAAAACCTGTACGGCGCAGGACAGAAACGTGTAGCTGATAATCTCCCTGAGACCCAGAGAGGGGATATCATCATACAAACTGAAGATGTAAAGGCAGAATACCTGGCTCACAGCCAGCAGCACCCAGAAATGATCTACGGCAGCCCAGTTTTCCTGGGGTAAAAGACTGACCGTCAAGGGCAGTTCAAATGCAATCCTGATATACCAGGCCAGAAAATACGATACTGCCCCTATGAGCAGATCAACCGCAATAATCAGCGTTGCCGGCAGGCGCCCTCCGTTATTTCTTTTTGGAACATCCCGGGAATTCCTATTTCCTGCTGGTTTCCGGCGGTTGTTTCTTCGCCTCACATTTCACTCCAGTGCAACATTTTCCAAATCAGTGAAGATTAATTATCTCTTTCAGGCTGAATACCATTTTATACCTTTAAAGAGGTGAAGCAAACACCATGCTTCGATCCGGCTGAAGTCCCGCTGCTACTGATTTTTTTCCAGGAGCGGCGGATTAAATCATACAATCTCCCCTGTATCCAAACTGTATTTACACTGCCCGCTGCAATAATTAGTCTTTTAACCTGTCCAAATCCGCGGCCATCTGGAATAATAACTGGTTGTGTACATGTCTGTAGCTGCAGTAATCGTCAACTATAATGGGGAAAAGACTCTCAGGGACTGCCTTCAGTCACTGGCGCAGCAGTCCGTCCCATTTACTGAAATTATTATCGTCGACAACGCCTCCTCTGACCGCAGCTGGGTGGGACTGGAAGAAAAATTCCCCGGTGTTAAAGTAGTCAGAATTGCCGAAAACTCCGGTTTCCCGGCAGCATGCAATACCGGCATCCGGAACTCAACCGCTGACCTGGTGGCCATACTCAACAATGATATCAGGCTGGATCTGGACTGGCTTAAAACCATGTTATCGAAGGTTACTCCCGAATGGGATTTCTGGGCATCACAGGTGATTTTCGCGGAGTCACCCGATCAAATAGACAGTGCCGGGGACGGAATGACTGTCATCGGTGCCGGCTATAAGAAAGGGCATAAGAAAAGCGCTTCCCTCTACAATGCGGAAAAGGAAACCTTTGGAGCCTGCGCGGCGGCAGCCCTGTACCGAAGAAGCCTGCTTGACAGCCTTGAAGGTTTCGACGAAGATTTCTTCCTGATTTACGAGGATGCGGACCTGGGGTTCAGGGCCAGGCTGCTCAACAGCCGCTGCCTGTACGTCCCCGGTGCCAGGGTATACCACCGGGTCAATTTCAGCATTGGCACTTTCAGCCATAGCTATGTTTACTATGGTCAACGTAATTCTGAATATGTGTTCTGGAAGAATATGCCGACTCCCCTGCTTTTGCTGTATATTCCGGAAAGGCTGTTGTTCGGCCTGTTATCCCTGGTTTATTTTTCGCTCCGGGGAAAATTTTTCTCATTTATGAAGGCTAAAGTGGATTTCCTGAGGAACTTCAAAATGATTATGAAGAAAAGGAAAAAAATCCAGGAGACAAGAAAAATCACCAGCCGGGAATTGCGGAGGCTGCTGGACCGAAACTGGTTAAGGAACAGGCTTTAGCCAGATATGACTGGTCGGCCTTCAAAAAAATCAATGAATATTGCGAAAAAAAACACCCTCCATATAGTCATAGTCAACTACAGGTCAACCGATTACCTGGAGGGCTGTCTTGCCGGGATTCCTCCAGAACTGGACAGGCTGAAAATATCGGTAACCGTTATTGATAACAACTCCGACGAAACTCCGGAACTTACCAGCCTGCAAGAACGCTATCACTGGATTGAACTTAAGTTTAACAAGGATAACCTCGGTTTTTCCAGGGCCTGCAACCAGGGGATCAGAAGCAGGGAAGCAGACCTTTACCTGCTCCTGAATCCGGATACAGTTGTTAATCCTGAAGCCCTGGAATCATGCGCGCGATTCCTGCTTGAAAACCAGGAAGCCGGGATTGCCGGATGCAGGATACTCAATCCCGATGGCACAGACCAGAAAGCCAGCCGCCGCAATATCCCAACTCCAGCATCGGCATTCCTGCACTTCAGCGGCCTGCACCGCTTCCTGGGAGGGAAGATGTCTCTCAAGGCTTATCATCCAGCCGCCCCTGCCGGTGACACCCCCCTGGAGTCCGAAGCCGTCTCAGGCTCATTCCTGATGTTTAAAAGGGACGTCAATAAAACCGCGGGCTACCTGGATGAAGACTTCTTCATGTATGGAGAAGACCTGGATTTCTGCTACAGGGCCGGGTTGGACGGCTGGAAAACCTTTTTCCTCCCCGGGATTTCAATCCTCCATTTCAAAAGGATCAGTTCCTCCCGTTCAGCGGAATCAGCCAACCTCCATTTTTTCCGGGCCATGGAGATATTCTACAGAAAGCATTACTACCCTGAATCGGGATGGATCAGCCGGTTCGTAGTTGGACTCGGCATCCGCCTCCTCAGGACAGCGGCAGTTGTCCGTATCAGGCTTTCTCCCAGAAAAGAAGTGGGATCCAGGGGATAAACCTGCCCGATTTGATCTCTGCCGCCTGATCCATGAATCTCCGGCACTGAATACTATGAGGAAATCAGCTCATCATAGACCTTGACAGTCATATCAGCGGTTTTTTTCCAGCTGAACTGATCAGCCCTTTCCTGTCCGAGGCGGGAATACTTGTCCCTGTTATGTAAAACCTCCTGAATTGCTTCGGCGAATTCATCCGCATCATCTTCAACCATCAGCGCCGCGCTGCCGCACACCTCAGGAACACTGGCCCGGTTGCCGGCCACCACCGGAGTGCCGCAGGCCATGGCTTCAAGGACGGGAAGACCAAAACCCTCATATTCAGAAAAATAAAGCAACGCTTCAGCGGCGCAGTACAAGCCGCGGAGCTCTTCGCCGGAAACCCCTTCCAGCCTTACCGCGTAGTATGATTCGGGCACGGGAACCAGTTCCCTTCCCACAAGAACCAGCGGAAGGTCGACTTTCTCAGCGGCTTCCGCCATCAAATCAAGCCGTCGCCGAGGATGGATATCTCCCACATGCAGCAGAAATCTCTCCGGCAGCCTGTTTTCCAGGGCGGTCCGGGCGGCCGTTTCCAGATCAGGATAAAAGCTCCCGGAAACAGCCAGGGGAATGGTCCTGATCCTGCTTTCAACAGAAGGGAATTTTTTAAGGATCTCCTGCTTCGTAAATTCGGAAGGAACAATTATCCGTTCGGCTTTCCTGATTGAAGCGCGGTAAAACGCTCTCCGCAAAGGCCCATTGCGATAGGGATACCATTCCTTGCGGACCAGATAGGCAATATCATGAACGGAAAGGATCACAGGGAGGTCCAGCCACAAGGGCGCCGTATAATTGGGGGCATGATAAGCCTTCCATTTCCGGCGCGCTGCTTCTTGCGGAATCCTGCGGTTGTTCCATAAAAAATTATTTGCCGGGACAGCTTCATATACCGCATCCAGGCAGGGAATATTCAAGAGAAGATTATAGACATATGTCGCGCCGCCCCATTTAATCCCTTCCGCCTGAGACCTGCCGTCAATACCAATCAAACCCTGGTCGGATAGTCGTATCATTTTTTTCCTTGAACATATATCACTGGTTTATAATTCATCCAGATTCTATTACAAGTGCCGTGAATAAAGGGAAATAACTTTCTCAGCAGCTGCCGCCCAGGTGAACTGTTCTGATCTGAGCAGAGACTTCCGGACATTTTCCACCTTACGTTCCGGATCATTTACTGCTGAAGTGTAAGCTTCCAGCATGCTCTCGCAGCTGTGGGGATCAAAATACCAGGCATTATCACCGGCAACTTCCGGAATTGAGGCCGACCGGCTCAGCAGCATGGGAGCCCCGCACTGCATGGCCTCCAGGACAGGCAGTCCGAACCCCTCATACAGGGAAGGAAATACAAAATAATCACAGCCGGAATAATAGCGGGACAAAAGATTATCGGGTATAAAACCTGGAAACAATACCTCACCAGCCAGCCCTGACTGCTCTATAACGGACTTGATTTCGACTACCTCGGGGATATCCCAGAGAAAAGTCTCACCCCCGACTACCAGTTTACCTTCATATCCCCCCTTTTTAACAAGGGAGAAAAACCGGATCAGCTCCCCCACGTTTTTCCGGTAATCACTTCCACCTACATAAAAAAGAAACGGATCTGAACACAGCCCGGCCTGGGCCAGTTCCCTCCTGGCCTGGTCTGCGGGAACATACTCAAGCGATTCGCTCCTGCCCAGGTAGACCGCTTCTACTTTACTGCCGTCAATCTCCAGGATCCGGCAGATATCCTGTCGGGTATGTTCAGAATCAGCAATGATAAGATCAGCCATCTTTATCTGTTTACGGGCATTTTTAAGCCCCACCAGGTAATCGAATGGAACAGATTTCTTTGTTTCTTCCCAGAATATGTAAGGAATAAGATCATGCACTACCGCGGAAACGAAACAATCGGCTTTACCGGGGATCGCGTGTATCTCAGTGGCCTGGAAAACATCCAGCCTGTCAGAGGCAATAACTCCGGGAAGAAACAGCCTGTCTTTAAGCCAGTTCAACCGGCTGGGTTTTCGTATGCTGGAAACTTCCCTGGTTCCGTATTTCCCAGGTATACCAGGGACTTCTCCTTTGAGGGAGTAGAGCACAAATTCCTTATCATATCCCGCACCGGCCAACATCGCCTTAACCAGCTCATCGGTATATCGTCCCAGACCCCTTCTCCGGGAATTCTTTTTCTGGGCTGGCCGGTAGTCAATCCCTATTCTCATTGGTCGTCACTGCTCCGATAATCATCCATAATTCCTGAGACCTCATCCCTGGAAATCAAGCCCCTGTCCAACATATCTTCAAGCATGTTCTTTCGCCGCCTGGGAGATATGGTTCCGGTTCTGCTCAAGGCTTCCACAAGTCCCAGGCTTTGCTCGCGGTCTAGAATTTCCTGTTCCCACATATGGAACATCATCTGCAGCACCTTCAAATTCCGAGTATCGTAAGCCCGGGCGGTATTAAAGCTTTGCACTGCCTGATTTTCATCTCCCAGCGCCAGGCAGGAGGCAGCCAGGTTGATATAGGCCTCGGGACTGGGAGAGAGTCTGATTGCCGCTTTAAAACTATCCGCCGATTCCCGGTATCTTCCCGAAATCAAAAAGGCGGTTCCTTTAAGATTTTGAATCTCCGGCAGCTGCAGATTTTTTTCTTCAGCTTCATCCAGTATCCGCAAAGCTTCTTTGATTATCAGCAGTTTCTGCCTGGGCTGCAGCTGTTCTCTCATGCTGCGGGTTAGAATATAGGAAGCCATCCCGGTTTTCTTATTCACCTGCCAGGTATTTACTCCGCAGTAAACCGCCAGGGAGGCAAACAATACTATGAATCCTGACAGTCCATATTTAATCCAGGCTATTTTCAATATTCTCTTCTGATCAGAACCCTTCAACTCATCAATACTGGAATTCGTTTCTGAAAACAGCACGATTTGGGCGACAACAAGGCAAATATAAGGAGCGGTAACTGCCAGGTGCAGGGGGAAGAAGGCCAGGCAGGTGATCCCTGTAAATACCAGGCCCAGCAAAAGCACGGCCATCCAATATTTATCTTCACCCGGGACGTTACTGAACAGCGCCCTTATACCGAAGTATAAAGGAAGCAGAAACATCAGCAGCAATAAAAACAATCCGGCCAAACCCAATTCCAGCCAGGTCTGCAGATATTCGTTATGGGCCTCCTTGAAAGCGCCGGGCTGGGGCATCAGCCTGACATTCCTGCCGGTTTCCGTCTCTGTCTTATATTTAAAAAATTCTACCGGGAAGCTGTTAAGTCCCCTGCCGGCCAGCGGGGATTCCTGGATCATTTTCCAGGTTAAATAGAACATGGGAGTTCGGCCTGATGAGGCATATACCCAGGAATTGACATCAGTAAAATCAGCCAGGTCCTTCACCCTGTCAACAACGCCTGCTTTATAGCCCACTGCTGAAATACCCGCCAGGCCCAGCACAATTATCAACCAGAAAACAACAAGTTTCTTTACCGGAATCTCCTGCTTTTTCACCATGAACCAGTTCTGAAAAACAAACCATAGGGCAAGGCATGCTGCCAGGCCCAGGATTGAGGTCATGGTCCTGGAGAAAAGCAAGCCGATAAGAATCAAGGCGGCCAACCCCGCCGCGAACACCAGCTGTCCCTTCTTTCTCCTGCTGGATGAAAACAAAAAATAGAGCAAGATGATCAGGGTCAGGGCAAAAAGAAATCCTCCCCTGTTGACCTCCCCTATAAAACCAGCAGGTACCAGGCGGTCTGAAGCATCTGCTCGTCCGCTTCCTGCCATCAACGGAAACATATCAAACTGCTGTAATACGGTAAACACGGCATTAAGGCTGATGCTGACCGCTATTGCCAGCCATAATCCACGATGGAAACCACCCGAAGAGATAGTTCGAAGGATAAAATAAAGCAGGGTAATGGCTATGACCGACAGGATTCCGGTACGGTTTTCGTAAAATCTTCCGGATATGAGGGTATGGAAAAACAGGTAACCCGCGGTAATCAGAAGAAAAATATCAACCATATGAAACGAGCTGGGCAGCCTTAATTTACCTGCCAGCAGGCCGAGGACTGAAAGCAGGGCAACCGATATCCACAAAAAAGCATTCTTGGGAATATCAAAACTTTCAAATCCTGAGGTACTTACAACAAGCGGCAAAAGAACAAATAACGACGCCACCATTCCGGCCCAGACCCTATCCACTGGAGATAAAACACTTGCTCCGCTCCTGGTCGCCGCGGCCCGATCTGATACTTTTTTCTCCCCGGAATGTTTCAGTTTCTTCCTGTCAGCTTTTTTCACCATGCTCCCTCATCAACTTAAATTCATTCCTGATTATGTCCCGGCTGCCCTTTACTTCAAGGCCTTATAAATATATAACAGGGGAATAAAAAACCCAACTTCAATAAATAATGATTGTGAATATACTAAAAAGCAGGAGACTGGTTTCTGAATTAGTTCTCCGTGACATTCGAAACCGCTATACCGGCTCCGTTCTGGGATTTTTCTGGTCAGTTCTGAATCCTCTGATCCAGCTGGCCCTCTACACTACAGTCTTTTCCATAGTACTTAAAGTGCGTATAGGGCCAGACGCGTCCCCGGGCCTGTTTGCCATTTACCTGTTCTGCGGATTATTACCCTGGATGGCTATCCAGGAAAGCGCTACCCGGGCGGCCAACTGCTTTATTGAAAACAGCAATATTATAAAAAAACTGAGTTTCCCGCTTGAAACCCTGCCCTTCAGTATGGCCATCTCGTCGCTGATACACCAGGTGCTGGGAACCTTGGTTTTCCTGGTCATCCTGGCAATTACCGGAAACGCCCATTTCAGGCTGATTATTATTTTTCTGCCTCTGCTGTTCTCCCAGTGCCTGTTCATGTATGGGCTGGGGATGCTGATCGCTTCCATACAGACTTTCTTCAGGGATGTAATACACGTTGTAGGCGTCGCTTTCCAGGCCCTGTTCTGGGCCACTCCAATTATCTATTCAAAGGACAAACTTGTTGATCCGTTTACCACCGTACTGAACCTGAATCCATTCACCCACCTGCTGGAAGCTTACCGGTGGATTCTAATCGGCGATCCCGCGCCTTCACTGACAGGAATTCTTTACTGGTCGGCGTGCTGTGTAATTATCTATTTCCTTGGCGGAATTGTTCTTAGAAGGTGCAAACCCGTAATCCTGGACTTAATTTAAATATGAAATACGCCATTTCCGCGGAAAACATATCCAAGTCATACCGGCTCTACTCCGGCCCCAGGGCCATGCTCAAGGAATTCCTGTTTAATGTTCACGGGCACCAACTGTATACCGCCCTGCGGCCTCTCAGTTTTCAAATTCCCTTCGGTGAGGCTTTTGGAATCATTGGAAATAACGGCGCCGGTAAAAGTACCCTGCTGAAACTCCTGGCTGGAACCTGTATACCCACAACCGGCAGCTTCAACCTGAGAGGCAGGATTGGAGCCCTGCTGGAACTGGGCGTTGGATTCCATCCGGATCATACCGGAAGAGAAAACATATACTTTAACGGAGCCATCCTGGGCCTGACCCGAGAGGAAGTTGAAGAGAGAATTGAAAGCATTATTGCCTTCAGTGAACTGAAGGAATTCATAGATGAACCAGTCAAGACCTACTCATCAGGCATGTACCTGAGGCTCGGATTCTCGGTCGCGACCGGATTTGACTTCTCTATACTGATCATTGACGAAGCCCTGGCTGTGGGCGACCAGAAATTCCAGAAAAAATGTACTGACCGTATCCTGGAGTTCAAGGAAAACGGGGGGACCATACTGTTCTGCTCCCATAACCTGCACCAGGTGAAACTGCTTTGCGAGAACGCGCTGTGGCTCCATGAAGGCAAATCAATGTTCAAGGGTCCAGCCCGTGAAACCGTGGAAGCCTACCAGTCATTCCTGAGAAAAAGTAAGGACCAGACTCCCGATACAGCAGGAAAGACACCCGGTCCGGACAGGCAGTTGTGCTGGATTGAAAAGCTTTCGGTTACAGACATGGATGGAAATCCGGTAATCTCAGCAAAAAGCGGAGACAGCCTGCTTGTTGAAGCGGAAGCCTATTTCAGCCCGGATTTCTCAGGAGAGCCGGGCCTTGGATTCATCCTTAAACGAAGCGACGATCTGGTAATTTGCTCACTGTCCAGCCACGAAAGCAATACGCCCTTGACCAGGCTGAAAAACAACCGCTATAAGGGACGGCTGGTTTTTGAAAATATCCCCTTGATGGACGGTGAATACAGCCTGACGGCTGTCGCGGTGGACAGCTACGCGATTCAGGTGTATGACCTGTCTGAAACAGATTGCTCCTTTACAGTGAAGGGAGCTTCGCCCTATCCGGGAATTGTCACTCTTCCCCATCGCTGGATTGAATAAGACTGCCCCAGTCAACTTTCACCAGCTGGAAATTCTCTATGTCGTGGGTTTTGAGGCCGCAACATATCTTCACCCCCGGGGGAATGGGGATTTTATAGCTGGTTACAGGGACATTTATTGAAGGATCCTGTCCAAGATCCGGCACCAGAACCGTGGTAAATCCGTCTTCACCCTTGAGACCCTGAATCAGATCACCGGCTGCCTCCCTGTTTTTCTTCAGATTTTCGTAAAAATTCTCAAGTACCTCTTTATCCACAGCCTGCCCTGTTTCTTTAACGCTGTCCTGCAGGGGGTAAAGAAAATAGTAGTACCGGCTGCTGAAGTCCTTTTCCCAAAATTCAGTAAACCCTTCAAAACTTTCCAGCGGTGCCCTCTGGATGAGAAACTGTATCAGGTCAATTTTTTCATTTCTCTCCCTGTCAGAAAGAATTTTCCATGGTTCCGAATAGGGGAATGAAGATTTCTGCTCCAGTGTCGCTTCCCTCTCGATTGTAAAATTGGCGGTAGGAATCCTGAAAATACCCTGGACCGATTCAGCGGACATGTCAGATTCAAGGCTGAACATCTGGAGTTTATCACCAGGGTAAAAATCAACGCTCAGGGTGCTTCCTTCCCATTTGCTTCTCCTTACCCTGGAAGGATACCAGTTGGCATCAAATACCCTTACATCATCACGATCATGGATAATCATATAAAACATGGATGAGTCATCACCGGTTTTGACTTCCCATACCCCGGCATAGGAATTAGCGGCCAAAAGCAGGCAGAAAATCAGGTTCAGCATAAATAAAGCCCCTCACCAAAAATTTACTCAGATCAAAAATAACAGTCAGTGTATGTGGTAACTTCCAGATAATCATTTCAAAGGGAGTTGTCTCACCTTGGAATCTTCATACTTTAAAAAATTCACAAAGGATCTCTTGATGGCATCCATATTCCGGTAGCTTCTCAGGTCCTCCGGCTCATAAACCTCCAGCAGGAGTCCTCCGAACTGATATCCCAGATAATAATACTCGGACAGTTCTTCATCCTTGGCCCTGCGCCACTGCTGCCCACCCCTGGTTTTTTTCATGAAACTCTTCCTGGTCTGGTGATATCGCTCTTTAATACCTTCCAGGGCTTCCTTGTTATCCAGGAAAAGATAATCGCAGGGTTCTCCGTAACCCAGGTCAGCGATCAGGTTCAGCGAAACACTCATTAAGATGTAATCCTCCATGCCGGAGGATCCGCCCAGGGAAGTGTTTTCCTGAAAATAATCATACAGCAGCGATTGGGCCAGGTAATATTTAAACTGCTCCGGATCAAAATCCTCTAGAACCCTGCTGGTATTAAAAACCATCCTTTTAGTCAATTTTTCCAGGCCGAACTGGGTCACCCCCTGGCTGTCCAGTGAAGGGATAAACAGGACGCCCTTTTTGGTTTTGAACCAGGGATGCTTCTCATTGATGTCGGACATAACCTGGTTATATATTTCAACAAGATTGATATCCGGCGCGCTTTTCAGAGATTCATATATTTCCCCGGCCTTCTCTCTTCTTGTTTCCAGGGAGAAATCAAACCCCTTTCCTGTATATAAAAGAATGGAAAAAACGGCATAGTAATCCGGTTCTACCGAGTTGATCCAGTAGTCCATAAACTCTTCCCGGGTGAGCGAATCTGCTTCATCTTTTACCTCTCCGAAGATACTAATCGGTTCAGTATCCCTTTCACTTACAGTCTTCCAAGGCGTCCACCCGGATTCAACCTCGATTTCGAACGCCTTAAACTGCTTGCGTGTCCGGGCCTGGGGATGTACTAGTATCCAGTATCCTTCAGGTCGATCATCAACAAAATCCAACCGGACAAGTATCTTCAGATTTCCGGATGCGTAATATGAATACTGGGTTTCAGGAGAGCTATCCCTAGCTTCCGCGATCCTTTTCTTCCAGGCCGAACTGTAGAAAGTCGTTTCACTGCCGTCCCGGTAAACATAAGCCAGGGTGTTTCCCGTTTCTTCATCCTGGATGTGCCAGAGATCAGCAGAGAGAACAGCTGAAGAGCAGACAAAAAGATTTAAAAATATTGAAAGAAGAATAATTCTGAATTTCATCTGGTTGAAACCTCTACAAGTTAACAGGCATTGGCATACAAGCTTTTTAACACTTTATATATCGCGCGATTCTTAATGGATAAAACCTGGAAATTAATTATATCACTCCTGTCTTCCAAAACATGTCCTAACCGCGAATCATTCACAGCAAACCCGAAGGCAGGGGCGGAACTGTATCGGATGGATTGCTGTTCAACAAAAAAAAGAGGGGAGAAGAATAACTCTCCTCCCCTCTTTCATATGTTTAAACTAACCGGCAACCTGCCGGCTCATGATACTAGAATCAGCCAAGCGCCCTTGAAATGCAGGCAGCAGTTGAAAGCCACTTGCCGGCACCAAAGTTCTCAAACACGTAATTGGCCTGGCCGGCAGTGAATATGCTGGGACCCATAATGATTGGATGGAAATAAGGTTCTTCATTACCTTCATCCCATCCCTGCCAGTATGAATATACATACTCAGGATAGAGCTCAGTAGTGCTCCATTTACGGGTTGTGAACCAGCGTGAGAACCTTACCCATCCGGGGCCTACTTCATTGGCCAGCTCATTGGCTGATCCGGCCAGTACTCCCATGAATCCTTCCAGGGTCAGGCTGTCTGTACCCAGTACGGAGTTCATGTCATACATGTCCTGCAGGGTGAATTCACCGAACTTCTGGCCGAGTACCGCGTCATTCAGGTTGCTTTCAGGATCAATCTGGTAGGTATTGATGCACTTTACAGCAATAGCTGAGGTCAGCGGGGACTCAGGAGTTACAGGGGATACAATCGGCTGATCTTCAGGATCACCCGGCACCCATAAATCTTCTGAGTTATTGTAGGGTTCGGCGGTGTAAATTGTAACTACCGGCTGGATGTTATAGGAAACATCATCCCACTGGCTGGGCTGTGCGCTCTGGGCCAGGTTGGAAAGGCCGTTGTAGTTATCCATGAAGGAGAAAAAGTTCACGATCTGCTTTTCAGCAGGCATGGCACTGGAGGGGAACAGTTCCCATCCAAGGGCTCCGCCACGGGAAATCACCCAGTTGTTTCCCATACCAAGTCCGCCAACATCGTCGGTACTTTCACCCAGATCCCACTGGTCTCCGGCGTGAGCTTCCTGGCGCAGAATGGGAATTCCGTCTCCGACGTAACGGCCCTGTTCATAAATGGTCACACCGGCATAAGGGCTGCCCATCTGGGCGGATAAAGGATAGATGAACTCACCTCCGGAAAGGATGACATGAATAGGACATACCGAATCCGCTACTCCTGAAGGCCCACCTGTAATGGAAGTCTCCCTCCACGGTTCACCGGTTATAACCGCGGGCCTGGTTCCTGCCTGGGTCATGTAGGCTGCCTGGGCTCCGAGGTCAGTAACCTTGGCTACAGTCTGGAATCCGATCAGGTAGTTAAAGGATACTGCTGAAGCGTTCAGGATATGCAGGTTGTCATCGCTGAAACCAGCTGTTCCGCCGTAAACTTCATACTGTCCAAAAAGTTCTTCATCAGCATCATCTTCACTGCCGTCTTCCCATGCCGCGCAGTGCACGTTCAGCTTTTCTTCGCGGTAGTTGATAAATTCATAGGGAATCAGGTCCAGGTTGGAATAATCGGTACCGAACATATACGGTGAATATAATTCCATTTCGGGAGTGTAACCGCTCTTAAAATCAGCAGAGGCCGTGACAAAGAGCAGGAATCGACCGTCGGCAAAAGTGGATGCCGGAATGGCATCAAAGCTCTGTCCGTTGCCGTCCGCCTTATTCGGATAGCCGAAGAACCTGTCCTTGACATTAACATTATCAGTACCGGGAACCACGAAATTGAAAGGATCAACCATCATGGTGTCATTGCAAGTCAAGACCACGAGAAAATCAAAGAAATCCACGCAATCAGAGTTGAAGTAACGGAAATGAACCGTAACCGCGTGACTTGGATTAGTGTTGGTCATGCTGATGAAGTTTGTATGCAGCGGCGCGTCATTTCCGTACTGCAACACAGAATTACTGGTGAAGTTAACATCATCACCATAAAGCTCTTCAGCATTGATCCCGGTATCCAGCAGGTAAACCAGCTGTGAACCGGGTTCATTTACAAAACCGGCCGGCACATCTTTTGTCTGCATCTGGTCAAACGGGCTGTAACTGTTGTAGCCGTCATCCCACCAACCAGTCTGCGCTAAACCAAAAGACACACTCAAGGCCAGCAGTACAGTGATGACTGTTACTACCTTGAGATTTTTCATTTTGATTCCCCTTTCGAAAGGATTTTATTAATAAAACCGTCAAATATCACAGAATTCACAATTTAACTATAAACTCAATAAGTTAGAATATAAACGCTGGTATGACATTTTTCAACAAAAAAATAAGTTTCACAAAAAAAACCGTCAAATCTGGTGATTATTGAAGTTTACAGGTATTTTCTGATGGTCTTTGATTCGGAGAATTCAACACTTACAGCCGGTAAATAATCTGGAACAGCACCCGCCCGGCACATTAGGATAATAACCAGAACATGGAAATTGACCAGCCAGAATTTAATTGTTTTTCAGGGGCGTTTGTATTTCCCGATTGGAAAAGTCCAGAAAAAACTGGAAACCAGGCTGCTGTGGACATGCCCCTGTCAACCATCATTACTCGCCGGGTTTCGCAACGAGGCAGTGGAGACGCCGGCCTGACCAGGCTTGCGACCTTTAACGAAATCCCCGAAATCGTACTTGACGGTAGGTCGAGGAGAGCGAAAGAGTATAACGCAATCAGGACGAATTTATACTCCAGGGCGACAGTCAGCTGCTGAGAAATACCGGTTAAAGAAGGCTGTGAGTCACCATACTGCAGAAGGTTTATGATCAAAGTCCCCAAAAAAAGAGGGAGAAAGTCTGCCTTTCTCCCTCTTAAAAATTTCCCTGTCGATAGAAATATCAACAAAGCTTCTGTTCCCGGACAGATCCAGGATCCATCCGGGAACAGAAAACCAAACTTCAAGCGTTAACTTGAAATGGATTTGCTACTTCCTATACATATCAGGGTGTCTCTCAACTTCGCCGATCCGGGTGGAATTTCCTGCAACTGTGGAAAGCCACTTGCCGGCGCCGAAGTTCTCGAATACATAGTTAGCCTGTCCAGCTGTGAAGATACTGGGACCTTCGTTCCAGTAAAAAGGTTCGTCAGCTGCATCATCCCATCCCTGCCAGTATGAATATACATACTCGGGATAGAGCTCGGTTGTGGACCATTTGCGGGTAGTAAACCAGCGTGAGAACCTTGCCCAACCGGGGCCGACTTCATTGGCCAGCTCATTGGCTGATCCGGCCAGTACTCCCATGAACCCTTCCAGGGTCAGGTTGTCGGTTCCGATTACGGAGTTCATGTCATACAGGTCCTGCAGGGTGAACTCGCCGAACTTCTGGCCGAGAACCGCGTCATTCAGGTTGCTTTCAGGATCAATCTGGTAAGTATTGATGCACTTTACGGCAATGGCTGAGGTCAGCGGAGACTCAGGAGTTACCGGGGATACGATCGGCTGATCTTCAGGATCACCCGGGATCCAGGTATCTTCTGAGTTGTTGTACGGGGTAACCGTGTAGATGGTGACTACCGGCTGGATGTTGTAGGAAACATCATCCCACTGGCTGGGCTGGGCGCTCTGGGCCAGGTTGGATTCACCGTTGTAGTTATCCATGAAGGAGAAGAAGTTCACAATCTGCTTTTCAGCAGGCATGGCGCTGGAGGGGAAGAGTTCCCATCCCAGGGCTCCGCCTTCTGAAATGATCCAGTTGTTTCCAAGAACATCTTCGCCTCGGTCCCACTGGTCACCGGCATGGGCATCCTGGCGGAACATGGCAATTTCGCCATCAATGCTGATTACCTGGTCTCCAGTCTGGGCAGAATCGGTCCAAATCCATTCTCCACCTGTCAGGAGCATATGTATTGGAGCGTTAACCCAGCCGTTTCCGGATGGTCCGCCTGTGATGGACCATTCAGTAGGCCAGCGAGACATAATCGCAGTCCGGGTTCCGGCCTGGGTCATGTAAGCTGCCTGGGCACCGAGATCAGTAACCTTGGCTACGGTCTGGAATCCGATCAGGTAGTTGAAGGACACCGCGGAAGCGTTAAGGATATGCAGGTTGTCATCACTGAAACCAGCAGTTTCACCGTATACTTCGTAATTACCGAAGAGAGCTTCATCAGCGTCATCTTCACTGCCGTCTTCCCATGCAGCGCAGTGCACGTTCAGTTTTTCTTCGCGGTAGTTGATGAATTCATACGGGATCAGGTCCATGTCATTATAGTCCTGATAGTCGGTAGGATTCGAATAACCCATATGAGGATTATATCCGTTTTTAATGTCGCCCGAAGCAGTCACGAACAGCAGGAAGCGGCCGTCGGCAAAGGTTGAAGCCGGAATGGCGTCAAAGCTCTGTCCGTTGCCGTCCGCCTTGTTCGGGTAACCGAAAAAACGATCTTTAACATTAACGCTGTCAGTACCTGGTACGACAAAGTTGAACGGATCAACCATCATGGTGTCGTTACAGGTCAGTACTACCAGGAAGTCAAAGAAATCAACACAATCGGAGTTGAAGTAACGGAAATGAACCGTTACCGCGTGACTCGGGTTGGTGTTGGTCAGGCTGATGAAGTTGGTATGAAGAGGCGCGTCATTTCCATACTGCAGTACGGAATTGGCGGTGAAGTTGACATCATCACCATAAAGCTCTTCAGCATTGATTCCGGTATCCAGCAGGTAGATCAGCTGGGAACCGGGTTCATTCACAAAACCAGCAGGCGTGTCCTTGGTCAGACCATCATCAAATGGACTGTAGCTGTTATAGCCGTCATCCCACATCTGGCCGAAGCCAAAAGATGCGCTCAGGGCCAGCAGCATGATTAATAGAATCCCCGTTTTGAATAATCTCATGTAATACTCCTCCTTAAAAGCGTTGGTTTTTCAGGAAATAACTTTCAGCCTCTCCTGAATTCACAAATTCAAACCTTCCTATTTTCAAAAAATAAAATAAAACTCCAGATATATGCGATTAAATACGGCCTATTAAATCCCAGGCCGCACACAATATACCTAACTCCATCTTAAAGAATAACAAATAGATATGTCAGGATTATAAATCCTGAATTTATCTGATAGCAAATAAATATTGCATTATTGTTATAAATAACCATGATAAAAATGGCTTGCCCGGCGTAATGTGACTGATAAATTCAGGTTATATCAACTTATAATAAAGAAAAATTATCCTGAATTCTGGAAGAGGCCGGGCAATCCTACAGGTAAAAAATATTGTTTACCAGATACTTGCAGGTCTCCAGTGCTGCATTTCGTTAGGAAGGGAAAAATAATTTGAAATTTGCCGACTGAGTCGTGAATAAAAAAAGGGAGAGAAGACTGAAGCTTCTCTCCCTTAATAGCATTCAGGTCATATTTCAAACCTGAAACCTATATCTCTACAGATTGCCTTCGATAGGTCTGGAAACGGAAGCGGCTGTTGAGAGCCATTTTCCGGCACCAAAGTTCTCGAATACGTAGTTGGCCTGGCCGGCTGTGAAAATGCTGGGGCCTTCGACGCCGGAGATATTTGGTTCGCCGGCACCTTCGTCCCAACCCTGCCAATATGAATATACATATTCGGGGTAGAGATCAGTGGTGCTCCATTTGCGGGTGGTAAACCAGCGTGAGAACCTTACCCAACCAGGGCCGACTTCATTGGCCAGCTCATTAGCTGATCCGGCCAGTACTCCCAGGAATCCTTCCAGGGTCAGGTTGTCTGTACCCAGTACGGAGTTCATGTCATACAGGTCCTGCAGGGTGAACTCGCCGAACTTCTGGCCGAGTACCGCGTCATTCAGGTTGCTTTCAGGATCAATCTGGTAAGTATTGATGCACTTTACGGCAATGGCTGAAGTCAGGGTGGTCTCCGGGGTTACCGGGGAAACGATCGGCTGATCTTCGGGATCACTGGGAATCCAGGTATCTTCTGAGTTATTGAACGGAGTAACCGTGTAGATGGTAACAACCGGCTGGATGTTGTAGGAAACATCATCCCACTGGCTGGCAGTAGCGCCCTGGGCCAGGTTGGATTTACCGTTGTAGTTATCCATGAAGGAGAAGAAGTTAACAATCTGCTTTTCAGCAGGCATGGCTGCGGAGGGGAAGAGTTCCCATCCCAAGGCTCCGCCTTCTGAAATGATCCAGTTGAGACCAACTACATCTTCGCCGCGGTCCAGCTGGTCGCCGGCATGGGCTTCCTGGCGCAGTGAGAAAACAGCTCCATTAACGCTGGTGATCAGACGACCTGTGTCAGCTGAGTCAGTCCATACGTACTCTCCGCCGGTCAGCAGGACATGTATCGGGGCATTGATAACGCCGACACCTGAGGGGCCGCCGGTGATGGAGGTTTCGTAAAACATATCTGCGTTAGAGCCCGCAAAAACAGCAGGTCTGGTTCCGGCCTGGGTCATGTATGCTGCCTGGGCGCCGAGATCAGTAACCTTGGCTACAGTCTGGAATCCAATCAGGTAGTTAAAAGACACCGCGGAAGCATTAAGAATATGCAGGTTGTCATCGCTGAAACCAGCGGTTCCACCATAAACTTCGTACTGTCCAAAAAGTGCTTCGTCAGCATCATCTTCACTACCGTCTTCCCAAGCTGCGCAATGTACGTTCAGCTTTTCTTCGCGGTAATTGATGAATTCATAAGGAATCAGATCCAGATCAGAATAATCAGAATTGAAATATGTAGGTCCGGACATTACTGGATCATAGTCATATTTGATATCGCCTGATGCGGTCACGAAAAGAAGGAATCGGCCGTCAGCAAAGGTTGAAGCCGGAATGGCATCAAAGCTCTGTCCGTTGCCGTCCGCCTTGTTCGGGTAACCGAAGAAACGATCTTTAACATTTACACTGTCGGTACCGGGTACGACAAAGTTGAACGGATCAACCATCATGGTGTCGTTACAGGTCAGTACTACCAGGAAATCAAAGAAATCAACACAATCGGAGTTGAAGTAGCGGAAATGCACCGTTACGGCGTGGCTCGGATTGGTATTGGTCATGCTGATGAAGTTCTGGTGTTCAGGACCGGTATTTCCATACTGCAGTACTGAGTTGCTGGTGTAGTTGACATCATCGCCATAAAGCTCTTCAGCATTGATTCCGGTGTCGAGCAGGTAGATCAGCTGGGAACCAGGTTCATTAACGGTACCGGCGGGTACATCCTTGGTCTGGTAATTGTCAAAAGGGCTGAAGCTGTTGTAGCCGTCATCCCACATGCCTGACTGAGCCATTCCAAAAGATGCACTCAAGGCTACCAGCGCGATAAAAACAGTTACGAACTTGAATTTACTCACTTGAATTCCTCCTTGAGAGTTGTCTTTGAAGAGATCCTCGTTACAATCTCTCGCATAACAAAATTAACTATAAGAAAATGAAAATTAATATGAAAATCAGCAATAAAAACTTATCTCAAATTCTTCCATATACAAAAACGAGAGCGGCAAGGTGCCACTCTTCCTATAAAAACTCGAGCCTCGATCAAGACTCAAAATAATTATAAAAGATTATCAGTTCAACATCAAAAATATCACCGTTTATTTGACTGTTAATCAACAAATTTTGACTGGCACGGCCGGCGCCGCGAATCAACCGCAACGCCGGCCTGCCTATCAATTAATCATCCAGGGCCAGGGGCTCTGTTGTAAGCAGCCCGTCACTCTGTCTGAGAATGGTTGAAACAATGCTTCCGTTCTGGTCCACAGGAACCTGGATGATCATAGTTCCTCCGGTAAACGCTTCATTAAGGAGCGGTATTCCGTTCCATTCGAAGATCTCGGGCAGGAAACCGACAATCTGTCCAAAAGCGGGGATTTCCCTGGTTATGGACAAGGCATCGAAATCTCCCTCTGTACCCGGTTCCGCGTCACCTTCGGTTACAGGATCATTCAGGATAAACTCCACGCTGACCGCGAAATCATTGGGGTTGGCGAGAGCTATACCCATATCTTCATTACCACCGGCATCCAGGGCCGCGGTAAACTTCCTGCCTTCCTGTGAAGAAGCAAGAGAAGCCGCTGCAACCAGGGCGTCTGTCGACTGGTCTACATAACGGTACTGCAGCACTCCGGCCAGCTGAACAGGTGATTTAATCTTGACCCATCCAACTATCGTGGAATTCTCCAGGTCAGGATTCCGCAGCATCATTTTCTTCGCGCCTGAGGCTACGATTGAAAATTCATGTTCACTGCCCAGCACCCCGTCCACTTCAACTTCCAGGGGCATACCCTCCATGTCAAAGAACTGGAGCAGGGAGGCACAGTCTTCACCTGAACTGTTCAACAGCTGAAGTTCCATCAGCAGGTTTTCATTCAGGGTCTGGCCGGAAGCGAAATGAGCAAACATAAGGGTAGACTGGCTGACTGTAAGGGTAACCTCACCTTCGGAAGGTACTGAAGCGCCTTCTTTTACAGTCACATGAACTTCAATTGTCTCGTCTTCTTCCAGAACAGGCACAAAGAACATCGCCCTCCTGCCATTCGGGAAATAGTCTATCTCTACGCCTTCTTCGGTTTTGATATCCCAGATATAAGTCAGAGTATCAGCTGTTGCCGCCGTCGCGCTTACGGCATTGGCTGTTAACTTGACCAGGCTGCCAGGCTCAACTTCAAGCCCGGGAAGGACATCAATACTGACATCGGTGGGCTGTCCGGCTTCTACAGCGAAGAGTCCAAAAAAGGCCGCGATTTCCACAGGATTACTGCCGTCAGCCTCGGTCACCTTCAAATAAACCGGCACCCATATCTCATCTGAGTCGGTTGCCACAGTTAAAACCGTTGTTGCTCCGGTTTCAGCGGTAAGCCTGGCTCCTGATCCACTTCTCCAGGCAAACTGGGGACTTGCATACTCCCCGGCTATTCCCGTCAGCTGGATCTGGACCTTGGCTTCGTCCATATCTTCGATTATGATGGCATTGTTTCCAGCTGAATTCGTTACCCCATTCATCGTGTACTGAATAGTCACATCACCGTCATCCCCTCCGGTCGAAGAAGAATCAGTCAAAGTGAACACAGTGGAAGCAGTCTCAAAGACTCCGGCATCGGTTGATTCAGAGACTTTAAGGGTGACAGTCACAGAAGTACCGCTGCCGCTGATTCCGGCAACAGAAAGTGTCGCCGCGGCAGCAGTCGGTGAAGCCAGGGTTCCACCAGTCGCGGTCCACTGGAAAACCGGGGTGCTCTCAAAACCCGTGGCTGAAGCCTGCAAGGCGATTTCCGCCGTAGTTCCGGAAACACTCCTGGTAACAGCTGGTCCGGCGGGGACAGCGGCTTCTCCAGCAATGGAATAGCTGATGCCGGCGGAACGAACTGAACTGCCTTCGGGAAGAATATTAATGATCACATCGTCCCAGCAGTCACATCCCCATTCCTCAGCCTGAAGCCTTACAGTAACGGCGGTAGCAGCAGTCACAACCGGGGTATTCAAAGTAGGTGTAGAACTGGTAGTCCCAGTGAGGGTAAGGGCTCCTGTATCCAGGCCGCCGTAACTGATAATCGACCAGTTGTACGTTGGCGATACCGTGTACAGGGTTCCAGGAACATTAGGATTGTCCGCTGAACCGGAAAGCTGCAATGTATTTCCGCCGATCACCTGCATGGTCGCAGGACCCGCGTCGACTGTCATTGGTTCAGAACCGTTGGTCGTACTGCAATTACAGGTATTTCCTACTGAACTGGTTTCATTGACGGTAACAGCCACGCTGTCTTCGCCAAGGCTGGTTCCCGAGGTTGAGTCTGTAACCTTAAAAGTATAGGTAAGAGTTCCGGGACTGTAGGGCGCGTACACAGTACAGTTCCAGGTACTGCAGATCGGAGTCGATCCGGCAGTGGTGCTGCCCATATACCAGGCAGGAACTCCGCCGGTCATGGTTCCGCCAAGCCGCCCGATTAGAGATATGGCATCACCGAAACCCACACTGGAGGCAGAAGAGGTCGCGGTAACTTCTCCAGTAGGCGGAGGCGTTGTTCCGCCGCCGCACCCGTCCGGGCTGGGATCCACATACAGGTTACGGGTTGTAGTCACCGAATGAATTCCGTCAATAACCGTAGCTTCAACCTTGATCGTAACCCTGGTTTTAACCGGGGGCACTACCAGCTGTCCGCTCAATCCGTTTCCGGCATACAGGTGCATGCTTGAACCGGTACTGCAGAAGCTTCCGGATATCTTGGTCCAGCTCCAGCGGGGCATGTAGGACGCGATATATCCCTCGTCCTCAACAATGCTGATGCGCAGCAGGATCTCTCCGGAATGGAAGGGATTGGAAACAGACCCTTCCTCGTTGTCATCCTGTTCGGCCAGCAAGGTGATGACCGGCTCATAGTTAATGCCGTCAACATTCAGGGTGATCTGATCAATGCCGAATCCCAGCTGATTGAACAACGACAGGGCTGGAATTCCTCCATGTTCGTTTATGACATCAGATACCATAGATGACGGAATCGCCCCTACCCTGATAGCGTAGCTGCCGGGATAGGCCGCGGGAGGAACAATCACTGTCTGCAGAAGGTTACGTCCACTTGCAACATCCTCGAATGAATCCGGATTTCCGGTGAAATCGAATCCGATGCCTGAGACATCTTCAAAGAACACATCCATGTTCCGGCCTTCGACATCCGTGACAGTAAGCATGAAACTGGATTCCATGTTGGCTTTCGCGGAAATGCTGCTCTTTGAAATATTGACCGTGGTCTGAGTCTGAGCCATGGCAAAAGAGAAGCAGCATAGGGCTAAAACCAGAATTACTGGAATTAAATTAAATTTATTCTTTTTCATAATTATCTCCATGAGGATCCTCCCGAAAACCAGATCTCAAAATCATTTAAGAAAGCTGTCTCCGGATATCCAGGGGATGTCTTACATCCTGAATGTTTACAGTACTCCAAATTCTTTAAAACAGGTTTATGTATTCGTATTGCCATACGATATAACTATCTTCCTAATCTATACTGAAATAGTGACTTATTATAACAAATTAAGTAATTCAACTGTTTTCCCCGGGAAGGACTCCGTCAATAACATTCCGTTAATAATTGGCCCTTCATCCCACTTCTCCAATTTCAGGTTACATCAATCCCCTGTCCAAATTTTATCCCGATATTGATTATATAATCTCTTTATTTCCAGGCGTGTGACCGCGGTCACCTAACTCATATTCCGAGTTACAAAAAAAGGGAGGGAAGATTTAATCTCCTCCCCCCCTTTTTACTTATTTCAAGTCATGAACAATCTCAGACTTGTCTCCTCTAATCAACCAACTAGTCTAAACCGATAACAGTAGAATATCCGGCAACTGTTGAGAGCCATTTTCCGGCACCAAAGTTCTCGAATACATAGTTGGCCTGTCCGGCTGTGAATATGCTGGGGCCTTCTACCATGGAAGGTATGTTAGGTTCATTAGCTGAATCATCCCATCCCTGCCAGTATGAATATACATATTCGGGATAGAGATCAGTGGTGGACCATTTGCGGGTGGTGAACCAGCGTGAGAACCTAGCCCATCCAGGACCGACTTCGTTGGCCAGCTCATTGGCTGATCCGGCCAGTACTCCCATGAAACCTTCCAGGGTCAGATTGTCTGTACCCAGTACGGAATTCATGTCATACAGGTCCTGCAGGGTGAACTCGCCGAACTTCTGGCCGAGAACCGCGTCATTCAAGTTGCTTTCAGGATCAATCTGGTAAGTATTGATGCACTTTACGGCAATGGCTGAGGTCAGCGGAGACTCAGGAGTTACAGGAGATACAATCGGCTGATCATCAGGATCACCCGGGATCCATTTGTCTTCTGAGTTGTTGAAGGCTTCAACTGTATAGATAGTAACTACAGGCTGAATGTTGTAGGAAACATCATCCCACTGGCTGGGCTGTGCGCTCTGGGCCAGGTTGGATTCGCCGTTGTAGTTATCCATGAAGGAGAAGAAGTTCACGATCTGCTTTTCAGCAGGCATGGCTGAGGAGGGGAAGAGTTCCCATCCAAGGGCTCCACCTTCTGAGATGATCCAGTTGTTTCCAAGAATATCTTCACCGCGGTCCCACTGGTCGCCGGCATGGGCGTCCTGGCGCAGCATTGCTACCTGGCCGTCAAGTGAAATAAACTGCTCTCCGCTCTGGGCTGCTTCAGTCCAGATGTATTCACCGCCGCTCAGAATCATGTGAATCGGAGCATTAACATAGCCAGTTCCTGACTGTCCGCCGGTGATTGAAGATTCCCCTTCAACCCTGGAGATGATTGCGGGCCTGGTTCCGGCCTGGGTCATGTAAGCTGCCTGGGCGCCGAGATCAGTAACCTTGGCTACGGTCTGGAATCCGATCAGGTAGTTGAAGGAAACCGCGGAAGCGTTAAGGATGTGCAGGTTGTCATCACTGAAACCGGCAGTTCCGCCGTACACTTCATAATTACCGAAGAGAGCTTCGTCAGCATCATCTTCACTGCCGTCTTCCCATGCCGCGCAGTGCACGTTCAGTTTTTCTTCACGGTAGTTGATGAATTCATACGGAATCAGGTCCATGTCATGGTAGTCCTGATAGTCTGGTGAGCCGTAACCCGGGTATGCGCTATAGTCATACTTGATGTCGGCTGAAGCGGTGACAAACAGCAGGAAGCGGCCGTCGGCGAAAGTTGAAGCCGGGATGGCGTCAAAGCTCTGTCCGTTGCCGTCTGCTTTGTTCGGGTAACCGAAGAACCTGTCTTTCACGTTAACATTATCAGTACCGGGTACTATAAAGTTGAACGGATCAACCATCATGGTGTCGTTACATGTCAGCACCACCAGGAAGTCAAAGAAGTCAACACAGTCGGAGTTGAAGTAACGGAAATGAACCGTTACCGCGTGACTCGGATTGGTGTTGGTCATGCTGATGAAATTTGTATGAAGAGGTGCGTCATTTCCATACTGCAGTACGGAATTGCTGGTGAAATTGACATCATCACCATAAAGCTCTTCAGCATTAATTCCGGTATCCAGCAGGTAGATCAGCTGGGAACCTGGTTCATTCACAAAACCGGCCGGTACATCTTTAGTTGTGGCATAGTCGAAAGGACTGTAGCTGTTATAGCCGTCGTCCCATGCTCCTGTTTGGGCCAAACCTAAAGAAGTAGTCAAAGCCAGTAAACTCAGTAAAATAATTCCTACCTTGAATTTACTCATTAAAATCCTCCTTAAAAAAACACTGATTGAAAGAAGCCTCAATCCAGGCCTCTTCCCCAAAAAAATTCCAAAAATTCACTTAAAATTCGAGTTTGCGCCTGTTTTTGGTCTCTAAATTAAAAAATTTCAGTTATAAAAGATGACTATTCTTTGGGAAAGTTGCACTTTTTTTTAAATTTTTTCAATAAATTGCGCATAAATTCTGTCGCAAACCGAATTTGCCCGATCAATTTTAACCAATTACACACAAAAGTTCTTTCTCCGGTCAGGCACCAGAAGATTCCATCCCGGGTATTTCAAGGTTCAGATCAAAAGAAAAGCCGCGCTGTTTCTCCGGTTTCTGTTCCACAAAACAAAAATCTCTTCTATAATCCAATATAAAGTGCCTGATAATAAAACAATGACAAACAAATCCCCCGTATATTCATCTCCCCCTTCAAAATGTAATATTGGGGAAAACGGCAGGCAGAAGGACAGGATTTACGGTCGAGGATACTACCATGGGGAGAACAGCGGATATCCTGAGGAAGGATACCGGGACAATCATCCAGACTGGAACGCGTGGCTGGATCTCATCGCGGCCGTAATGCCTCCACCCTCTTCATTTTTCGATATAGGAACTGCCTTCGGATACCTGCCTGACAAAGCCACTTCCCGAGGATACCTGGCATTCGGCTGCGATATAAGCTCCTACGCCCTGAAACAGGAACCCTCCTTCAGGGACATCCTTCTGAGGGGGGACTCCGAAACACTTCCCCTCAAATCCGGCACCGCCGATATTGTCTGCCTGTTCGATATCCTTGAACACCTGGATGATCCGCTAAACGCCCTGGAGGAAGCGGTTCGAATACTTAAACCTGAAGGGCTCCTGATCGGCGCTACCCCGGACCCGCTTTTCTTTACTCTCGATGAGGAGACTCACTGTTTTGAAAGATGTCCCTCATTCTGGATTCATCACCTGGAGAGGCTGGGACTGAAAACCGTTTTCCGTTTTTCCAACATCCCCGAGAACTTTCAGTTTATCTCGGCCTTCAGGGAAAGCCCCACGGCTCCAAAGCTTGAAATATTCCAGCACGATTACTTCTCATACGATCAGGATGTGGTTGAGATAAAGGACCGGGAATCCGGAAAAGTAAGTGCCGTCCTCAGGCAGGGCTGGAATAAGTTGGGACCCGAAGGCCGCCGAATAACGGGGGAATCAGCTTCTGTATATATCCTGAACCAATCAGATTCCCCGGTTGAATGCCGAATCTCACTGGTTCTGAGCTGCCCTGCCACACCCCCAAGAATCAGGCTGCGCATAGACAGCCTGGTGCTGGACAGCTATTCCACTCTGAATTGCGATAACACCCGCGGCATAAATTCAGATTCGTTTCCACTGCCTCCCGGAGGACACCATATACATATAGACCTGTACCCTTCCCAGGAGAATAATCTAAGCATCAAATCCCTGGCCGCTGAAGTCCTGGGAGAGATAGATCCTGGGTCGCACACCCTTTGCCTGCCTTTCGACCTCTACCAGCGATACCGCTTTGCAGGAGACCTGGCTGCCGTTCTGGAACCTGTTTCGATTCTCGACGCGGGAGGGAACCTGGGGGATGCCGGAGGCCATCTTGCAGTGTCCCGTGAATTCTTTTACTCCGCCGGGGGCCATCATCCGGCAAAAATCATATCCTCTGACCTGCGACACTGTGATCATCCCGAACATGTCCCGGGTGACGGCCTGGCCCTGCCGTTTCCCGATGGTTCATTTGAAATGACTGTCTCTCTTGATGTCCTGGAGCATATCCCTCCGGAATCCCGCCCCAGGTTCCTGGAGGAACTGGACAGGGTGTCTTCAAAATGGGTACTGCTGGCCGCTCCGTTTTCTTCAGATCATGTAAAAAAAGCGGAATCCGCTCTGGTGAAGGACCTGGGCCTGCACTTCCTGGATGAACACTCCGAACTGGGGCTGCCCGAAGAAGAACTTGTAACTGATTTTTTCGAGAATCAGAAAGGCAGGTTTGTGACTCGATTTGAAAATGGCTGCCTGCCCCGATGGTTCGGGATGCTGCCGTTGACCCAGATGGTTTTCTCAATGCATCAATATAAGCTCTACAGCAAGTTCAACCGTTATTATAATGAGAATTATTATCCAAAAGACTGCGTCACTCCCGGTTACCGCACAGTCTTCCTGATCTCCAGGGAAAACCTCACCGAAGAAATAAACACAGTCCTGGATTCTTTTCCCGGCCGCGCTGATAAAAAAGCAGCATCTGTGAAGATGCCTCAAGAAGCAGTTTCTTTTCCTTTTTACAAGGATTTCCTGAAACTGATGGAAGATCGTTCCAGGGAGGCCGCTGACCTGTCTTTCCTGCTTACGGCCAGGGAAAGGCATATCGAAGACCTCCGGGCCAGGCTTGATGAGTACGAAAAAAATCCTCTCTCCAGGATCCTTCGCAAGATCAGCAGGATTCTGCGGAGAGGAAACAAGCAGCAGGCGGGAAAGCAATGACCCTTCCTGATGCCGCTGTAATTGTAATTAATTTCAACGGGCTCCGCTTCCTGCGGGAGCTTTTCACTTCCATACAGGCTCAAACCCTGGAACCGAAGGAAGTACTGCTGGTTGATAACGCTTCCTCTGACGGAAGCGTGGATTTCATCAAAGAAAATTATCCGGACACCAGGATAATCCGCCTTCCCCGTAACCTGGGATTTGCGGCGGCAGCCAATGCCGGACTGAAAGCCAGCGGATGTGAAGCTTCAGCCCTGGTAAACACCGACATACGGCTGGACAAAGACTGGCTGCTTCACCTGGTGACAGCGCTGGCTTCAGATGAAAAAACCGGTGCCGTCGCGGCCAAGATTATGCTCTACGACAATCCGCGGCTCCTCAATGGAGTAGGCGGGGGCATGAACCGGCTCGGCTATACCTGGGATATCGGCATGTATGAAGAGGATAAGGGCCAGTATGATACTCCGGCTGAAGTAATTTTCGCCCCGGCTTCCGCGGCGATGTTCAGAAAATCCGCGGTTATTGGCTCCGGGGGATTTGACGAATCTTTTTTCATGTACCATGAAGATGTAGACCTGGGATGGAGGATGTGGCTGCTGGGTTACAGGATAATCACCTGTCCACGGGCCATGGCGCTGCATCACTTCGGAGGCTCAACCAGGGAATCCAGAAGCATGCTGTGGAGAGAACTGCTGGGAGAGAGAAACGACATGACCTCGCTCCTGAAAAATTATGAACTGGGGAACGCCCTCAGATCCCTTTACGACATGGTTTGCCTCAGGCAGAGCCCATCCAGGAAAGCGGGACAGTTAAAAAACTTGCTGTGGAATATGGCAAAACTGCCCTCAATCCTTAAAAAAAGAAGATATATTCAACAACATCGGATGTTATCTGACGACGAAATCACCAGACTTATTGTACAATCCAGACATGTCCCCATCCGCCTCTGATGTAACAATCATTACAGTAAACTGGAATGGCAGGATTCACCTTGAAAAACTGCTTCCCTCACTTCTGGAACAGGGAGCAGGGGAAATCATCGTTGTGGATAACGGCAGCGTTGATGATTCAGTGGCCTTTCTGGAAACCAACTACCCGGAGGTAAAAATCCTTAAAAATCCGGTCAATCGCGGATTTTCCCAGCCTAACAATCTGGCGGCACGGAAGGCTAACGGCAAAATACTGGCCTTTATCAATAACGATATGAAAGCCGATCCCGACTGGGTAAGAAAAGGTATCAGGAAGCTTGAAACCTGCAGCTGCGTCTCTTCCCGGATCCTGGACTGGGAGGGAAAACATATCGATTTCAACGGCTCCTCCCTGCAGTACCTGGGTTATGCCCTGCAGAAAGACACCGGGCAGCTTCTTAATTCCGTTTCCGGTGATGGGGGAGAAATTCTCTTCCCATGCGGCGGATCAATGTTCATCAAGCGGGACACCTTCCTCGAATCCGGCGGATTTGATGAGGATTTTTTTGCGATTTACGAGGACGTGGACCTGGGCTGGAGGCTATGGATAACCGGGCACAAGGTGGTCCTGGATCCTGAATCCATCGTTTACCACCGGGGCCATGCCACCTTTCAAACCCAGGATAATTCAAGGATGCGTTACCTGATGCACCGTAACGCCATGTTGACTATCCTGAAAAACTACAGTGAAGAAAATATAAAAAAGATTTTTCCCATGGCCCTGATGATGGCGGTACGAAGAGCAGTTCGCTGCTCCGGCGTCAGGAAGGAATCACTCTATCTGTGGGAGGCGGCCTCAAGGAGCCTGGAAGCAGGCGACAAGGCGGTTCAAATTTCAAATCTCGACGCGTTCAATCACCTGGTCGCGGTTGAAGACGCTATAAAAATGATTCCGTCCATCCTTGAAAAACGTCTCGAAATCCAGAAAAAACGCCAGGTTGATGACAACCAGGTACTCAGGCTTTTTGAAGATCCGCTCAGGCCAATAGTTGAAGATTCAGAGTACGTGTCGACCGAGGCGGAACTGCTGGAGATGCTGGGAATGGATTCCATGTTCAACCTGGAGGATTACAGTCGGAAAGGGCGAAAATTCAGTTCAGCCGAGGGCCAGGCAGAAGCAAATTGCGCCAAGGAACTGCGGGCATTACAGTGGCTTGGCGGATATGCCTTGGCTCATCCTCCTGAAAAAGTTTTAAAACCCGCCGGAAAGCTGAAAAAATTTTTCAGGACCGCGATCAAACAGGGGCCGCGAACGGCGATTTCCGCCGCATGGAAAACCTTGAGGAATCAGCCGGAAGCACGCAGATAAATGGCCGACAGCGATGCCTCCTGCTGTTTAAGGAACGGGGAAGCGGATAAACAGCAAAGATTATGGAGCTCTTAAAAATGAGAATTCTTCCCGGTTGTTAAATTGTCGATTGAATAATAATGGACTTAAGCATAATAATTCCCACATATAACAGGGCCTCTACCCTTCAGGAGACCCTGGAGGCACTTGATGCCCAGGTGACAGACTCCGGGTTTGAGGTTATTGTTGTAGATGACGGATCCACGGATAACACGGCGGAACTAGCCAAGTCCTTCGCCTCCAAATCCAGGCTTCCGGTCAGTTACTATTACCAGCCGAACCGCAAACAGGGAGCCGCGCGGAACCTGGGTGCCCGTTTCGCCGAAGGCGACTTCCTCCTGTTCCTGGGCGATGACATTGTTCCAGGCAGGGAATTCGCCGAACAGCACCTGGTTAAACATCGAGAATTTATAAACAACAGCAAACCCGGGATCTCCCCGGTTGTCATTGGATATACAACCTGGCCTCCGGAATGGGAAAAAACCCGCTTCCTGGAGTTTATTGGAGAAAAAGGATGGCAATTCGGATTCTCGCTTATTGAAGACTTCAACGATGTCCCGTTCAACTTCTTTTATACAAGCAATCTTTCGATGTCCGGCAAACTGTTCCGTGACTCCGGAGGATTTGACGAAGATTTTACGGTTTACGGATGGGAGGACATAGAGTTGAGCCTGCGCCTTAAGGGAATGGGAATAAAAATTGTCTTCAATCCCGAAGCAAAAGCCTTCCATTATCACCCGACGGACCTCAGGTCCTTTGCGGAGCGCCAGCACCAGGTAGGACTTTCAGCCTGTCACCTGCTGGAAAAGCATCCGGAACTGGGAGAGTTCCTGGGTGTAAACAAGATGCCTCACGATACCCTGCGCCGCCGAATCCAGATGAACCTGCTCTATCAGGCCTGCCGCCTGACCGAAAAAATGGAATGGCCGGACCTTTCCCGCTACTATCCGGATCTTCTCAGCTACTGGTACATCAAGGGGGTAACTCAAGGATTTGCAGCAAAAAGCGCTGATTTTCACAAGGGAGAGCTGATACGTGAAAAATAAAAGCAGCGCCAAGTGGGCCCCTCCCCTGTACAGGTCTGAGCTGACGGTTGTTATCCCTAGCTGGAACGGGAAGGAATTGCTGCGCCGCTGCCTCCGCTCACTTGAAAAGGGAACTCAAAAATGCTGCATCCTGGTTGTTGATGACGGCTCAACTGACCAAACAGATGAGATGCTTTGGAGTGAATTCCCGGTGGCTGGAATCCTCTCCATTCCAGAAAATTCAGGTTTTGCCAAAGCGGCAAACCAGGGACTGCGCCGGGTTAAAACCCCCTACGCGGCCCTCCTGAATAATGATACTGAAGTAGGCCGTTACTGGGCGGAAAATGTCCTGAAAGGACTGAAAAAATATCCGAGACACGGATTCTTCGCCTCAAGGATAATAAACTTCTATAATCCTGTTCTACTGGACAGCGCCGGGGATCTTTACCTGAGATCAGGCCTGCCCCTCAAAAGGGGCAACCGCCAGCCCAGGGAGAATTATTCAAAAGACCAGCCGGTGCTGGCTGCTTCAGCCGGGGCTGCCGTTTACCGCATGGAGGCTCTTGAAAAATCAGGGCTGCTTGATGAATCATTCCACATGTACCTGGAAGATGTTGATCTTAGCCTGAGGCTCCAGTCGGCAGGATTTCCCTGCATGTATCTTTCCTCTGCCGTGGTCAAGCACAGGGAAGCCGCTTCTGATCCGGAGAGAAGCCGGAACAGGACCTCTATGGCCTTTTATTCGGGAAAACGTGTTTACTGGATAACCCGGAACCGCTGGCTGCTCATGGTTACCTGGCAGCCTTTCAGGAATCTTCCCTGGCTGGCATACGGATGGACAAAAAGCCTGTTTTTCCACATGCTGAAAGCCGGATTCACAAGGGAATTCCTCAAGGGAGTAAAAGACGGGATAAAAGGAACCCGGCAAGCCTGGCAGAAAAGATCTGAAATCCAGAAAACCAGCCGGGTGCCTCTGAATAAATTATGCAAACAGTACAAAAAGTAGCTGCAGTCTGTATCAACTGGAACGGAGGATCGGCCCTGGGGGAAACCCTGGAATCCCTGCTGCACTCAGATTACCCGGATTTGCAGATCCTTGTTGTAGATAATGCTTCTTCGGATAATTCGCTGTCCGGACTGCCCGAAAGCATAGAGATTTTGAAGCTACAGGCCAACACCGGATACGGCAGAGCCATTAACAGCGGAATCAGTTACCTTGAACGAAAAAACCGGAATGCGCCGGTCGGCTTCTACATGATCCTGAATAACGATATCCAACTGGAACCGGACACAGTATCCACACTGGTTGCCTGCGCTGAAGCAAAAGGCCCCGGAATCTACGGTCCGGCGGTTGTACAGATGAATGATCCCGACCGGCTTGAAGCCGCCTGGGGAGAGCTTACCTGGTCCCATGTGCTTACCCGTTTAAAAGGGAAAAATGCCTCAGTTTCCTCGTCTCCCTGGAATAATCCGGCTGAAAATATTTTCCTCCTGGGAAGTGTTATGCTGATCCACAACTCGATAATCAAAGCCGGAATCAGGTTTGATCCCCTGTATTTCATGTATCACGAAGAAGTCGATTTTATCTACACGGCTAAACAGGAGGGTTTCCCGTCATACTACTGCCCCTCGGCCAGGGCCAGGCATTCGATGGGGCTGGGGACCAGGAATATCCCCCTGAAAAAAGTCTACTGGACCAGGAGGAACAGCATCTACTTCCTGAAAAAGCATAATGCCGGAATTCCTGAATGGATAAAATGCCTGGGAACCATGTTCTCCAGCTTTCTTTTCACGATTTTGTGCCTGAGATTCAGGCGGGCCCGGGCCATCTTCTCCGGATTCATTGACGGAACCAGGGGCATCAGCGAAAATCACCCGGAGGATTTTATAAATGAGCCCGGATAACAGGCCTCCCGAAAAAATTAAAGTAAGCTTCGTAATTCCCTCGTTTAACAGCCAGGAAACAATCGCTGATACCATAACCTCTATCCAGTCGCAGGCCGGACCTTTAATAAAGGAAACTGTTGTCATTGACTCTTCCGACCACAGCAAAGTCATGGAAGTCGTCAGCCGGTTTCCCGGGGTCAGGTACGTGCACAACCCGGTAAGGCTATACGCGGGACAGGCCAGAAATCTGGGTGCCCGGGTTGTCGAAGGTGAATTCCTGGCTTTTGTGGATTCGGATATCACTCTCCAGGAAAACTGGCTTATAAGACTCTACAGCAGCATGATTTCGGTCAAGGGCATTAAGGCTGCCGGCAGTGTTATTTATAATGTCAATCCTGACAAAACCTGGTCAAAGGTCCTCTACTGGATGGAATTCAGTGAATTCCTGCCTGGTACCAGGAGCGGATTCCGATCATATCTATCCAGTTCCAATCTCTTGTTCAGGACCAAGGATTTCATTGATTCTCCGGGATTCGAACTTACGTTTGCCATGTCTGAAGACATGCTGCTTTCCCATTACTTCTCGGGCAGGATGTACCTGGACTCAACAACTTCTGCCTGCCATCGGCATCGCTCCGGCTTCAGGGAAGTCATGAAGCACCTCGGGGACCTGGGTTTCTGGGGAGGTCGAATGAGGGCTGAAGGAAGCGGCCGCGGAGTGCTGCTGGCAAAGCTGAGGTGGATTGCCCTGGCACTGCCCTTTTACCGGACTGCTGTTGTTTTGCGAAGGGTGGTCCGGGCGAATCCGGCACAGGTCCCGCAGGCCCTGGTTCTTTCTCCCCTGGTTTTCCTGGGATCGTGCTACTGGTCCGCGGGATTTTTCAAGGGATTGAAAAAGTAGTAGAAAAGGACTATCTGCCTGATCAAAACCGGCTTTTCAAGCCGATTACTTCAGGTTTGCTGATCCTCCACCTGGTGCTGCTCGCCCATGTATTTCTCCCCTTCAAGGCTCAAAAAGAAATCCATCCAGATATAAGCTAATTTTTCCTTATTCTCCACGGAAACATGATGAGTAGAGCCCAAAGGGATATGCAGCATCATGTTTTCAGTCAACACGATCTCCTCACCGTCGGCATGACAGCTGCACCTGCATCCTTCCAGTCCCAGGAAAACCTGGTCCAGCATGGGATGCTCATGCTCCCCGACTTCGTCAGGGCCAACGGTTTCCACAGATCCCATGGCCAGCCGCGGCACCAGGCCTTCAGGAAGGATCATACGATTCAGGGTTTTCTCGCTCTTGATATCTTCCTTGTAGGTCGGGCACTCAGAAAGGGCCTTGATGTAAGGAGTTTTATAGCTTTCCAGCCTGTCGCCGATGACCTGGATATCCTTCTCATCAAGCAACCTCCGAAGCCGCACAAAGGACAACTCTTCATCTGCTTCAGCACGGATTCCATATCCTGACAGATATGGAATCCTGGCAACAGTCCCGGAGCCGATTCTGTTATCACCGCTGTTCTCCTCAAGTACGCCCGCCCCGGCAATTATCAGCAGAACGTCAAAACCATCCTCCGCCGGCTTCTCTCCCAGATGATACCTTCCCTTTATTGAAACGAACTCCAGGAGCACATCCCGGACATCGTTTTCAAATACCACTGTTTTCAGAAAACCGCCGTTTGCTTCCCCTGCCAACCTGTCTATTAATAGAGTCTCCGTTTTCAATTGTATTACCCCCTGGATCAGCCTCTTTCACCTGTCATATTGCTTTTGCTTTTGGACGAATCACCAGTAACAGCAATCCGGAAATCAAAATTCCCACAGCCGCAATCTTAAAGACCAGGTCCAGTTCAATACCCATATCTTTAAGATAACCGCCGACCCAGATCATTGCCGCGCCGCTCATCACACTGAAGAAGCTCATGATTCCGTAACCTGTTGCCTGGTACTTCTTATCAACGACCTGGGTAATGACAGGCATGAAATTCGCGTCATGAGATCCTTTAGTCAATCCAAAAATGACGATGCCCAGAATTGCTATCCAGTACATGTCAGTCGCGGCCATAAGGTAGAGAAACGGACCGCCAATAATAAAGCCGATAGCGGTCACGTATATTCGTCCCTTGTCCCGGCTCCTGGCCCACTTATCGGCCAGAGAACCGCCCAGGAGAACCCCAGCCAGGGAGGCCACCTGTATAAAGGCAGTGCCCGAGACCCCCGCTTTACCCAGGGACAAGTGAAATCCTTCCTGGAAAAAAGTCGGCAGCCAGGCATAAATCAGCCAGAAAGAAACCCCTACCAACATGCCATACAACAGGATTAACTGATAGCCGCGGTAGCTGAAGAGGCTTTTGACAATTGCCAGGACCTGAAAGTCGTTGTCACTTTCTCCAGCCTCAGCGGAGGAACCGCTTTTCGGAGCGTCTTTCAGGGTAAACAGGACAACAGCTGAATACAAAATGCCGATCCCGCCAAACAGCTGATATCCCAGGCGCCAATCCCATATTGTGGCAATATATCCCCCTAATCCACCAAGAGCCATTCCGGCATACAAACCGGTCATCAAAATTCCGGAAGCTTTGGAACGGGTTGAACCTTTATGATAATCCATCACCAGAGCGACTGCTGCCGGCATGTAAAACGCCTCACTCACACCCATAATCGCCCGGGTAGCTATAAGCTCGGCATAGGTGTGCACAAATCCTGTCAACAGAGTTATAACTGACCAGACCAGAAGGCTGGTGAAGACCACCCATTTGCGGCTGAACCTGTCGGCCAGGAATCCCCCAAAAGGGCTGAGGATGGCATAAATTATCAGGAAAGTGGAAGTCAGCAGCCCGAACTCGGCATCGCTCATGGGGATGCTTTCTTTTATGGGCTCCCGCATTGAGGCAATCAGCAGCCGGTCCAGGTAATTCAACATGGAGACGAACCAGAGTATCGCCACTATGGTCCACGCGTAGGATTTTGATCTCGTGTTTATCATTGAATTCAGTTATTCCCGCTCAAAAATTAAAGTTCCCATACCAATGGTTTTCTTCACTTCAAGATCTTTTCCGAATATTACAATATCGGCGTCCTTTCCTTTTTCCAGGCTTCCTTTGCGGCTATCGACACCCATGATTTCCGCCGGGGTTAAAGAGGACATCCGGACAGCTTCGACCAGCGATAAACCGGCCTGTCTGATTCCGTTTTTCAGGCATACATCCATGGTGGTGACACTTCCCGCGTAAGCCGTATTGTCCTTGAGGCGGGCTATTCCGTTTTCGACAACTGCCTCGACCTCCCCTATTTTATGGAAGCCTTCAGGCAATCCAACCGCGGGCATTGCGTCTGTGACAAAGCAAACCCTGTCAACGCCTTTCACTTTTATCAGCAATTTCATCAATTGCGGGCCAACATGCCATCCGTCGCCAATCAGTCCCGCGGTTACCCTGTCGTCATACAAAAGGGTTTCGACAACACCCGCCACACGCTTTAAATTGTCTCTCCGGAAATGGGACATATTGCAGTAGAAATGAGTGGCGTGGCTGATGCCGGCATCAATAGCTTCAATGATTTCTGAAAAAATGCCATTTGTATGCCCGGCGGAAACCAAAATTCCTCTTTCCCTCAAATCCTTCACTAATTGCACTGCCCCGTCCAGTTCCGGGGCGACAGTCATTTTTTTGAGCACATCGCTGTGTTCAAGAAACCGCGTGTAATGGTCAGCCCTGGGCAGCGCCAGAAATTCTCTGGGATGGGCGCCGCTCTGCCCGGGACTGAGGTATGGGCCTTCCATGTGAATGCCCAGTAATTCGGCCCCGCCACCCGTGTTCTTTTTCATATGCTCGCGGGCAAGGTTCAATGCATTCAGAAAATCCCCGTCTGAACTGGTTATGGCAGTCCCCACATAGGAGGTAACTCCATATCCAGCAAAAAAACGTCCCATCCTCTCAAAGGTATCCGGTTCCGCCTTGGTGACATCGGCTCCGTTGGCTCCATTCACCTGAATATCTATCAGTCCGGGGGAAATGTATCCATTGCCGGCATCGATTGTCACGGCATTTTCAGGTTCCTGCACTTCACCCTGTTTACCGGCCTCGACAATTGTAGCGCCTCGAATGACAAGCACCCCTTCACGGATCTCACGATTAGGGGTTATCAGTGTTCCGTTCCTGATTACCAGGTATGATTGACTATGCATCTGCATCCCGTGCCCCCTGTGTATAAGGAACAATAAAAGTTGAATCTCTCAATCTGCCTATTGTTTTTCCTTGATTTTTCCGGTCTTCAACAAACTCGGCCAGGTCATCCACATAGGTAAAATTCATCCGCTCCGCCTCTTCCTCTGTAATATTGGGAGAGTACAGATAAAGCTTCGCTCTCTCGCGAGTCACGTTATTGTGAAGCACTTCTATGGCAGACATCGGATCTGTAATTTCACCTGACTCGAGCGCTTCTTCAACCTCCTGATTGGTCAGCATCCCAAACTCCAGCATCTCTTTCCCATGGACTGGCGAGACGCCATCCGGACAGTCGGTTACCAGCAGTATTTCACCTCCATGTTTCACAGCCAGGGCGGCAGAAAAGAGGCCTTTATTTGCCTGGGTCATATCAGCATCGTGGCCCCGTGTATCGGACACCACCAGGTCAACCGGCACCGGCACTTCCACAAAGTAGGTTTTTTCAGCGATTTCAACACCGCGGCGGTGCGCCTCTATATAATGACCCCCCACAATTCCGACAGGAGAATTATCAGCATTCAGGATCACATTGAGGATGGCAAACGGCTCAGCGGTTTGGGCGGCAAATGATTCCATTAATTCCCTGGGCAGGGTATCGGTTATTCCGATAGCCTGTTTTGGATCTAAAGCGCCGATGACATGCATGTGATGAACGGTATCCTCCCCGGCGACTCCCGGCAGGAGCATTTTAGCTCCGCCTGAAAATCCGGCCGGCATATGGGGCACCAGGGTTCCGACGGCGATTCTGATATCAGCATCAAGGACATGCTTATTGATGTAAATGGGAGTTCCATCGTCAAAACTCCCTTTATTTATCATTTGATCCTTATCGAAAAAACAATGGTCAATAGAGCGATAATTCTCAAAAACATCATCAGAAAGCCGGGCTCTTTTTTCCTTCTCAGTCATCAAACGATGAGAGCCGGAAGCGAAAATAAAGAATATGTTCTCCCTTTCTATTCCTTTTTTCTTCAAGGCCGGAAGCAGGTATGACAGGATCTCCGGGGTAGGTGTCGACCGGGTGTAGTCATCAACGATAATACAGACCGTACTTTCCTTACTTTTACCAACAAATTGTTCGACCGATCCTATGGCATCGTCAACGGCCTGGAGGAAATCAGTTTCGGTACAATTTTGACTGGCATCTCCCGGTAGACCCACATCAAAATTGAATAAGTCCGGTTTGAGTTCTGGAATAATTTTCATTTTTTAAACAATCTGATTTGCATTGCGCCTATTAAATCCTCTTTGGACCGAGCCCTTATTTCACGCCCTCTTCCCTTACCCGGATATTGAGTCTAATCCTGCCTCCAGGTAAACATAAGCATCCTCATTCTCTCCTTGAAGCAAAGGGATTGAATCAAATATCAAGCCATGCTTAACACATAGCCGGCCCTTTCCAGGGCCTGGTTAAGCTTTCAAAAAAATCTTCCGCCTGTAGAGGAACCACAGGAACAGCCATTTTACTACCAGTACACTGAACGCCATAAAAACGGGGGCCACAATCCCAAGATATTTGGAAAATCCGAGGAAAAGAGCGTCAGCCGTAAATTCAAAATCAATCAGCCGCTGGCCTACCCATATGGTTATGGCGTTCATCCCGACAACGACCAGGGGCAACGCCCATTTCTGATAACCCTTTACATCTATCACCCAGTAAAAAAGAGCCAGTAACAACAAACACCATCCGGCGGAATACAAGACAAATGAACTTGTCCAGACATTCCTGCTGATGAAGAAAAACTGTCCCCAGACCCAACCTGCCGCCAAAGTTGCCAGTCCGGCAATAACAAATCCCATGATTTTCCGGCGAGGCTCCCTGCCGGAGCGCAGCCAGTGCCCCGCCAGTACCCCTATTAAAGTAGTCGCGATGGAGGTAAAGGTGGAGAGGATACCCTGCCGGTCATATATTCCGAGACCCAGGGCGCCGGGGATGAGTTTCTGGTCCAGCCAGGTTGTCAGGCAGCCTTCCGGAGTCAGAACGCCCGGGCCATAACCCGGAACAGGTATAAACATGACGGCGGCCCAATATCCCAGCAGGACAGCCAATACTATCCCGGCCTGTTTGCGCCAGCTGGTGTGGATAACCAGTAAGCTGGCAAACAGGTAGCATATCCCAATCCGCCCGAGCACGCTTGACCAGCGCATGGTGTCAAATTCAAAGCGCAGCAGGCCGTAATTTACCAGTCCCAAAAAAATTAGCACCAGGGTTCGCTTCAGTATGTGTCCATACAGGTCACCAGGTTTCGCGCCGCCCTCCAGGCGGCCCAGGATTACAAAAGGAAGAAGCAGGCCAACCAGGAAAAGAAACAGCGGGAAGATCAAATCCAGAAAATAAAATCCTTCCCAGCCGGCATGGGTCATATTTTGAGCCAGTGCGGCTGTCAGGAAATTCGGCCAGACTTCATGGAAACTGCTGAAAAATTCTCCGCCGCCAATAATAAACAGCATGGTAAAACCACGAAGGGCGTCAATGGAAACAATTCTATTTGTGCCGGCAGCTGATGCTTTCAGTGTATTTTGGATATTACTCATATAATCTTGACCCGGTCCTTGCGGAAAACACACGAAAAGATGACGGGGAAAATTCCGCCGCCAGTTATATCAATGCACCCGGATCATCAAATGAAGATAATCCTGTGAAGATTCCATATCAGCAGCAATTCTCTAATATGGAGCCTACTGTACTTTTGCCTTTTCGAACAGATCCATCACTTTGTCAGCCGACAGGCTGAATGATAAATATCGACGATTTCCTAAAGGAACAGAACACTCGGTTTGATGCCCGTCAACGGCCAGCTCATCACCCAGTGTTTCATACAATTTCACCTGGTCCGCGCTGACCGGGAGTACCAGGTTCCCATCAGCACGGCAATGCCAGTAAACTACCCAGGTCCTGCTGTTCCGTGAAAAGATAAATGCCCGCAAATCCGGATTATCATTTCCGGTATCAGTTAATTGACGGTATGGGACAAGTTCAAAATCGCCCTCTTCATTGATCAACAAAATATGCTCCTGCCCGGGTGAGCGCAGGCCTTCTTTCTGTTCATCAGTCAACCAGTCCGTCAAGCGGACTTCTTCCCAGCGACGGATCACTTCGAGATTATCCGCAGTCCTGGGGTGCGCCCTGAAATTATCCAGGTTTCCCAGGAGGGAGATGATTGAATCCCACCCTGCAGCCCGGCTGGTTACAAACTCCAGCATATCCGGCTGGATCCCCATTGTTTCTTCACCGGGAGGGGTAAATCCGATCCATCCGAAGTCGATGGAGGTAAAGTCATTTGATACGAGTTCCATTTCAGCAAGCGGGTGTTTACGGGTAGCCTCCTTGATATGCTCCGGAGGGAATACGTCAAAGGCGTTGCCGCGGGTAAGGATATGCCAGCTGAAATGAGATTTAAGCGCCCCTTCAGCAAAAACCGGTTTTTCTTTCAGCGCGTCATGCACTGCCAGTTGAGCCTTGGAGACGTTGTACCAGTACGGAGGCGGCACATCTTCGGCACCGTCGTAATACAGGAACCTGAATCCGGCCTCTTCGATAATCCCCGCCAGCCTCTCCGCCACTTCTTCCTGGATGTCAGTGCTCTGATCAAAACGGACAAATATCGGCCAGGTATCCACATCCAGCAACCCGATAAGGTCACCTGACTTTCGATTGACCTGTTTTGTATCCAGGGCACCCCTTTCGCAATTAAGGAACCGGAAGGGAGGCTCGGTTGTATAGGATTCATAGGTCACAAGCTCGGTCCCGATTTTCAGAAACCTGCGGTTATCCTCCAGGGTAATCCCGTGGGGATTGTTTTCCACAGCAATCGTGGTATCTCCTTTATTGAGATCTTTGGCCAGCGTGAAGAATTCTCTCAGGTTCAGGCGATTGTCCGGGACCGGAGAAACGTAGCTGTCATTCTTCATTGCCTTGCTGTAATGGATATGGAATCCCGGAATCATACCGGCATCCCTGATCTTACCGGTAATTTCCTGAAGATCCTGCATGCCGTTCGGGTATTCAGGCCTCCACGGGAAGTGGCCCATTGAGGTGGCAAAGTCAGGATAATAAATGACCATTTGCTGAAATCCGCCCAGTTTGGCGAATTCAATATGTTCATCAATATTTCCTGGTGTCACATTCCTCAATTCATAATAGGAGTTCCTGTATTCCTTACTCCTTCGGCTTTCAACGCCCAGGGGAAGCTTATAATCTCTTTCAATCCGGTCTATCCGGTCTAACAATCTGCTTTTGTCGGTAGTGATCAACGCGGCTCCGACGCCTTCAACCTTAACTTCGGCGTCGCCTCCCGCGTAAAGGATTCTATAGCCTTTCCGTTTCTGGGCGTCGATCCTGGCGTACTGGTCGGTAGCCAGAACATTAACCGCAACTTCATCATCCCACACGACGTTAAGCCATTCTCCAAAATGGGTCCGGTTTTTGATGGGCAGCTGTAAAAGGGTGAATTCATCAATTTCGGTCTTGCGCTTCACACCGAATTCAGCCATGTGATATTCCAGCTTCTTCAGTTTAAAAGCTATATATTCATCGGTGATATCCAGTCCTACTGTCGCCTCGTAATCCGTCAGCTCAAAGCCAATGATGAGATCATCCCCCTCCCTGCGAACTGAATCAGACGCAAATGTTTTCGACTTGGCCGGATAGGCAAGCTGCACTTCATTGTCATAGGGCCTGTCCTGGGTAATGGCAAAAAAAGGCAGGTTCGCGTCAGCTGCCAGGCACTCCTGCCCGGAAGCCTTATGAACCAGGCTTTTTGCCGTTCCGTCACTGCCCAGGACGAGAATCATCTCGGGATTCTCAATTATCACTCCCGAAGGACCCGCCGCATCGTTTTTCGAATCAGAGCAGCCTCCCAGGCCAGAGGCCAAAAGTGCGAGCATAACACCCCCGAACAGATACAAACTTGTCTTCACAACCTGCTTCATTAATAAAATCATTTCACTCCTGTTCCGCCTGGAAAAACTCATTGTTCAACAGGGCCGGCCGGCATCCGCGCGACCAGTAACAATGCCGGAATAATAAATCCTGGACAAGGTCCATCCGACCGGTGTTACCTTGAGATCATCATAACGCCGACTCCCCCGGCAGAATAAATTATCCTGATTGTCCGAAAGGGATGTCGAAAGGTATTCAGGGGACTTTACAACGCCTGGATTATCATCCCGAATTCAACCTGCCAGGGAGCCGCTCAACAAAGATTCAGTGTAGAACAGGCAAAACCGGATTTCAACCCCGTGATGGAGGGGTAAAACGAAAGAAAACATTGCCGCAAAAATCCCGTTTCCAATCCTGGTTATATCCAGTAAGGGAAAGCTGGATACACTCCTGACAAAACCCGGGTGTATATTCTGAGGCCGGAAGACCAGGTCCTTTGCTCTGCTAACAGGAAGGAATGTTTCCCCGTAAGGTAACATTCCCGGTATCCGGCGCAAAAAAAAGCCGGCGGACTTAAAATCCGCCGGCTTTAAAGGTTTCGAGACAGGACAACGGCCCAAGGCCTCATCCATGCTGAAAAATCAAGGCTACTCTACCAGGGGAAGCCCCCCGAAATTAAAACCTCCCTGCCCCATGGCGGGTTTCAATTCAAAAGCCTGGGTAAAACCAAGGCCGTATATAGTGTTGCTGTAAGTTCCGGCCAGGCAGCCAAATTCAGATAATACCCATCCATATCCCACAAATTCCCCTTCGTCGCCTAAATCAACGCCCTTAACAGCCGCTAAAACCTCCTGGAGGTTTACGGTATAGGTCTGTCCCGGTTCAAGGATACCATTACCGGGATGATCCTCACCGTAATAACCGACCATATAGTTTTCGATGGATGAAAAATTATAAACGGTACCGTCCCGGTCGTACAGAATAATGGCGAAACCTCCGCTATCAGGAAGCTCGCTATTGGAAAGATAGGTTCCCAGCCTGGACCCTTCAGGAATAGCGCAAACATTACTGACTGAGATTGCGCAATTCACGCTGGATTCCCAATCTTCTCCAGGAATAAGCGCCAGATAATGGGCAAATACAGCTCGATTGTATACGGTATCTTCTGATGCTGAGTAGGTGACGGCCCCGGTCTGGGAAGCGCCATCCTGGGCAATAATCAAGCCCGGAGGAGAGATTACTGACAACAGGATTAAATTCAGGACAATCACTGTTAATTTTTTCATTATTATAAAACCTCTGAAACAGACAAATCAGCCGGAGCAGCTTCATCAATCTGTAATATTTTTACTAGCTCCATCTATGATTGATTTTCAAAAACAAGAAATTCATTTCCTCTTAAAGATTCAAAAAAAAGGAAATAGTTTCAAGAAATTTAAAATCCGAGAATAATCTTCATATTCCCGCTGTCACCATTTTCATAGATTGAAGCCGTTGGCTGGCTGTTTTCCAGGCCCAGGCTGCAAACCGTCTCATAGTTGTCATTTTCTCTTCTGAGAACCACCAGCCGGTCTTGATATTCAACGGCGATGAACTGGCAGGCGGAACCATCCGATTCAACGATATCCAGTTCAACAATAACCGAAGACAAGAAGGTCAAAGGAGTAATATAGGAATATACCCCAGGGTAACGGGAGTTGAACAGCACGTGTCTGTCCAGGGTGTCATTTCCTACATGCAGGTAGCTGGTCTGAAATGGAGACGACACTTCAGTGGGGACCAGGGTAGACGGTTCAAACGGAAGGGTGAATTCACGGGAATACCTGAGGGAACCGTTATTTATGTCGTATATAAAAAGATTATTTGTATTCTCAAATGCTACCACCAGTTCCTTGACCCCATCGGAATCCCAGTCGAAGAAATCAAGCCCTGACACGGTCCGGTAGGGAAAGGTTCCACTGAAGGCTTTCTCGAGCTGGTTATCCATGATCCTGGCCCAGCAGGTCACAACATCACCAAACTCCTCTTCTTCGACAACAAGGAGGTCATCGAGTCCGTCGTCATTAAAATCGCTGGTCAGGACGATCTCCCCCTGTTCATACTCAACCACCACTCCCGGAGCAGTTCCCGCGCTGCTGTAAAACAAATCAACGGCTGAGCCGTCATCGAGGTAGAATCTCAATTCGGAATCCACATGGCTGGCCTTCAAAATCCTGTTTTCCTGATCTTCCTGGAAACTGCCTATTAGTAATGAATCATAGTAGCGGTCTTCAGGGTCCACGTTTTGGTCATCATCACCGGAACTTCCGCCGCCGGTGTCACCGCTTCCCGTGTCTCCGCCGCTCGTGTCTCCACCGGAGTCTCCCCCGCCCGTGTCGCCGCCGGAATCACCGCCGGAATCACCGGCGTCGGTACTGTTGGCCAGCGTGCGGAGGAAAGGATTGATACTCCTGCCCGCGCCGCTGCCGGAATACCCCTGGCTGCGGTAGCTGGAACTCAAGTTCTTCACAACCTCATCCAGGCTCTCCAGATCGCTCAGCACAGCTTCCAGGAGGTCGGCTGAAACCTGGTCTTCGTCTCCCGGTTCCGCGGGGCCTCCGCTATCCCTGCCGGAGCTGTCCAGGCCTTCCCTGGAAATAATACCTCGCCGGTCAGGCCGGGTTCTCCGGTCCGCGGCTGAGGGACTTCCGCTCCGCCCGCTTCTCCTAATGGCGCTCCCGGCACTTCCGGAAGACCGGTTGACCGAACGGGTGAAACCAACACTTTGATCGGTATTGCTTCCCGCCCCGCTATCTGAAGCGGAGGCGGAAAAGGATCCCTTTTCACCGGAAGAAGCTCCATAGCCTCCCGGAACGGCAAGATCCACAAGATCAGACAATTCGAATCCCGGCATAAAAAAGCTGAATGTGGGAAGGGAGAGCAGAAGGATAACCGCGGCAATATGCCACATTCCCTTAACAAAGGTTTTTAACCGGTCTTTAAAACTATTCTTCATTGTTAATCCTGAATAGATATTATAACCCTTAAATGACTTTCCTTATCCCAATTATTTTCAATATTCTCTGAACGGCGCTTGTGAACCGGCAGCAATTAGAATATCAAGCACTCTATTTTATCCTTATATTCCATATGTGCCTGATTATCTCTTTGTCAGGAACCTGTAACCATGAGATAATCTTGCTGGAGTTTTTAGAGGTAACATTATTTTAATCATCCAGTTTGATGACTGAAAATGGCCGCCAGTTAAATTTCTCAAAATTCTTTTGCAACTTTTTCAGTTTTCAGCCATCTTTTATAGTTGCTTCTGTTGTTAATGCTGATATCAAGGCTGGAAAAAAGTACTTATTGCGGTTAAATCTTGATAATTTACGGTATTCATGGTTCTTGAAATCAGTAAGGAACAGCTGGAGAAACTGGTAAAGTCGGCTGCAGAAGGTTCAGTTGAAGACTTTCGCAAGCTTTACGATGTTTATTCAGTTCCTGTTTACAAATTTATTCTCGGCATGGTCGGGAACGAATCGGAAGCCGATGATGTTACCCAGGAAACATTTATTAAGGTTTTTTATAAACTTAAAAAATTAAAAGATCCCGGGTATTTTCAATTTTGGCTTTACCGGATAGCGAGAAACGAAGTTTACCAGAGGCACAGGCAGTTAAAACGTCGAAGCGAGGTTTCGATCGACAATGAAGAGATTGGATATTATGAATTCATTTCGGACGACAAAGATGAGCTTGATCCCGAAAAGCAGATTATGTCCAGGGAACTTGATTCAGTCATCCGCAAAGCTCTTTTGTCATTGAAACCCAAGTACAGGGATGTTTTTGTCCTGGCGGTACAGGAAAAAATGAGTTACGAGGAAATATCGCAAATAGTTGGACGATCGGTTGTTTCCGTTAAAACTGATATTTACCGGGCTCGCCAGGCAGTAAAAGAAAAATTAAACAGGTATCTTTAACAATTAAGAACAAAACAGATGAAGTGTAAAAACTGGAAAATTAAAATCTCCGCCTTCCTGGATGGCGCGCTGGATGAGGCTGAAAGCAGCAAGGTTCTCAGCCACATCGAATCGTGCCCGGAATGCCGGAGCTTTCACCAGGAGCACTCCGCTTTAAACGAGTTCTTCAGCACCCAGGCCGCGGACGCGGTCCCGTCTCCCTTCATCTGGAACAAAATTGAACGCAGGATTACATCAGAACCCGAAGAAGCCCCCAGACAATCATTCCTGGATTACCTGAGAATGCCCCGTCTGGCCTATGGCCTGGCTTCGGCAATGGTGCTGATCTCCCTGGCGGCTCTTGTACAGTTACGAGGTCCATCCTCCGAAGAGCTCCAGCTGCTGGCAGAAATGGATGCATTTACTATTGAAGCTCAGGGAAATCCGTTTATCGACATGACTTCACCGGACAGCAGCAATCCTTTCTTCAGCTACGCAGCCAAATCAGTTAATCCTTTTGACAGCAATGTAAAGGCCGACAAATGAATAGGAAAAAAAGCTATCTTCATTCATTGACTCTTTACCTTTTGATCGTGCTGTGTATCTGCATAGGCACTTTGTCCGCCGGAGGTGCGCTGGCCGTATCCCAGGCCGACATAAGCAAGCTCCAGTACGCGGCCTCGCAGCACGAAATAATCTCCATCCTGATTGAAGAATGTGACTGGAACCAGGCAGTTACCGAATACTACAAGATACTGGACCTGGATTTGGGATTGGAAGCCGAAAGCAGCCTGGCCGAAGAGGCCTGGCAGATCACTGAAAAACTGCTGGAAGCAAAACAGTATAATTTTTCTCACCAGATTATTGACTCTACCCTGGAAAAATGTAAACTACCAGATAATCGGTTTACTTTATTGATATTAAAGGGTAAAGTTTATAAGCAGGAGGGTAAATTAAAGGCCGCTCTTGACGTTTTCAGAGAAGCGCAGGCATTGCGGGAGTAACTTAAGAATACTAAAAGAGGCGATTTGGGATATTTGTTGATAATAATTAGTAATTTTATTTAATTGAGCTCTTGACCCATTGAAACTTGATTAGTATTATTGGTAGAACAAAAAATGTAGGAATAGTTTGGTATAATCTGGCTGTTTAAATTTACAGGAAAAATTTTTAAGTTTAATTTTAATAAAATTTAAAGTGAGTACTACTTGTGAAAGGGGTAGAAAACATGAAAAAATCTACATGGATTTTCCTTATAGGATTAATCTTTCTGGCACTTACATTGAACGCAATGGGTGATACCGGTGCCGTCACTGTTGCAGGTGATGCCGCAACAACTTCCATGCAGGCCTTGAAGGCTGGTTATGTTAACCACATTCCTGGCGCTGTATGGACCGGTATGGTTATCAGCAACAGCCTGGGCGCACCTGCTCTCGATGGAATGCCCACTGGTGGAGACACCGAAGGCACAGCAACTCTTACTTGCTACAAAGCCTCCGATGGTTCCGTTGCTACTGCTGAAACCGACGTTATTGCTCCTGGCGAATCATTAATCGTCACCTTCGATGAAGTTTTCGGACTTACCGAAGCCTGGGCCGGTTACTGCTACGTGGTAGGCAATTTTGACGCCCTGAGTGGACTGGTTATCGTAGGTTCCGCAACTGGTGACGGTTGGTATGGATACCAGATGACTACAGATTTTGCCGGCGTACCGGTTATGTAAATCTCCAGGTTTTAACAAACCTGATACAGCAATAAAAAAGGCCGCCGGTTGGCGGCCTTTTTTATTAAACATTACCTGAAGATATAGTTCCTCCTCCACCCAAACTTTCGGTTCACGCTTATGAAATCACCTCTATTTGTCATCCTGATAACCCTGCTCACCTCTTCTTTTGCGATGGCCGTTGACAATCCCCCCGCGCTGTCTGAGGCCGTAACCGCTTTCTGGGACGCGAGCGTGAAAAAGGACAAGGTCACCTCAATGCAGTTTGTCCACCCTGAGGATCTGAATAATTACCTCAATAAAAAAGGGATGGCCATCCAGAAATGGAGCATTTCAGAGATATCACTGAATGAAGACCAGAGTGAAGCTTCAGTAGTAATGGACTTTGCAATGGAAACCTATCCGGGCGTGATCTTCAACCTTTCCCGAACGGATACATGGCAAAAAGCGGACAACCAGTGGAAGATCAGGGTAGATCCTCCTTCCAAATCCGCGGCGGAAGCCCTCCTGGGTGGCAGGGAAGCCGGCAAAGGAAATTCCCCTCCCAAGACCCTCAGTGTAAGGCCGGATACAATCAAGTTCTACAAGGTTAACCCGAAGCAGCCAGCGTTCATCTGGATTGAGAACGGTCTGGCTATCCCGGCAGAGCCGGTTACCCTCAAAGTAGATGAAGCCCTGATAAAGATCGTTGAAAAGCCCGAAACCGTTGCTCCCGGGGAAAGGGCCCGGATCAGGCTGGAGTATATCGGCGGGGAAAAGGAAATGGAAAACCTGGTTACAGAAATCACTCTGGAAATTAAATCCGGTGAGGAAATAACCAGCCATACCATCAAGGCCGTCTATAACTACATGAACGCGGCCATGCGATGGATCCAGAAGAAACAACAGGGCGCCGACCCCCAGCCCTGAAAAGTGCATATGTTTGGCCTCATACCGGAAAAGAACCCCACCCCGGCTCTCATCCCTGCCGCGGTCGGGTTTCCTTTCAATGGTTGAGGCTGCCTTAAGATTTCCCTCAGTGACATAGGGGCCTGTAAAACTTCAAAGGCTGAAGAGGGGATCTGCCGCCCCTGGTTTCTCGCCGGCACTCCTGTAGATTCGTGCTTCGAACCACCCGGGGAAACCGGGAACTAAAAACCCCGGGACAGCCACGCCATCCCGGGGTTAAAATGACAGTTATTACTCCTGTTAAACCTTATTCGATACCAGTTGTAACGGAACCGGATCTTTTCTGCTCCTCCTTTTTCCGCTTTTCAACCAGTTCCTCAATCTCCTTATTCTTCCTGTCAATATAAGGATAGGCGATCTTCAAAGCTCGCTTGAACTCCAGGGTAAGCTCCGCTGAAGAAGGCAGGGTCCGGATCACGTGAGGGGTAATAAAAATAACCATCTCAAACCGGCGCACGGATTTCTCGGTTTTTCCGAAAAGGGCTCCGAGTATCGGGATGTCTCCCAGCAAGGGCACCCGGCTCTGGCTGTTATTCTCCGAATCGCTGATAATCCCGCCCAGTCCGATTGTCTGTCCGTCCCCTACGATCAGGGATGTCTGGATATAGTTACGATTGATTGTCGGGGTCAACGCGGTTCCCGTGGCATTACTCACCTCCATAACCATATCCATGCTGACAATACCGCTGGAACTGATCCTGGGAACTATCTGCAGGGTGGTACCCGTGGAGCGGTAGGAAATGGAATTAACGAAATTAGTACTTCCTGAAATCAACGGGTCTCCGTATGAAGCTGAAGTAACCGGGACCTCAGCACCAATATTAATTGAAGCAACGGTTCCGTCCTTGGCCAGCACCCTGGGAGCTTCAAGAAGCTCCACGTCGGTCTTGGCTTTCAGGGCATTCAAGACTGTCTGCAGCTCTCTTTCCCCGCCAATAGCTATCCTGGTGATCGCTGAAAGGGTTCCATCCGAGACACTTCCGGTTGTTGCCGGCCCAATGGTTGTCCCGCTGACACCCGCGCCCCTTTCCTGCAGGAAAGCGCTAATCCCGTAGGAAAGGTCATTGGTCAGTTCAACTGAAAAAATCTGGGCTTCGATAAACACCTGCCTGGGCAGGATGTCCAGCTGTTTAATCGTGGACAACATGAACTGTATATCGGCTTCAGTACCCTGGATTATGATGGAGTTACTGAATTCATTCACAACCATTTTGACGTTACCGGCCATGATGCCCCGGATCATGGACATGGAACTCTGGGACAGGCTGGGGCCCAGCTGCCGGCTTCCTGACATTCCGCCGCCGTAACTGCTGCCGCCGTATCCGCCGTAGCTGCTTCCGCCGTAGCCGCCGTATCCGCTGCCGCCGTATCTACTGCTGCCGCCGTATCCGCTGCTGCCGTATCCACCGTAACCGCTGCTGCCGTAGCCGCCGTATCCGCTGCTGCCGTATCCGCCGTAATTGCTTCCATAACCGCCCGAACCCTGCACGAATCCCGGATTCTGGTAGGCAGTTCCATTCTGCTGCCCCTGGGTGCCGGTTGTGCTTGAGCTTCCCTGGGATCCCGGCATGCCGTAACCATCCCGGTAAAGTTCGGCCAGGATTTGGGCTATCTGTACCGCGGTAGTATTCTCAACGTTATAAACGTGGGTTTTAATGTTGCTTGTGGAGGAAGGGACAATATCCAGCTTTTCAATCCAGCTTTTCACCTCTTCATAAACCTGGCCGGTCCTGGTTACTACAAGCAGGCTGTTCAGGCGTTCTATCGCCACAATCCTGACACCTGCCGCGGCATCGCCGGATGAAAAAATCTTGCCAAGGTCTTCAGCCACAGCTATGGCCTGATGAAACCTTATGGGAATCAACTCTACCCGGTTGGTTTTGAAATAATTGGTATCAAGAAGATCGACCAACTCCAGCACCTGTTCCACATTTTTCCGGTGATCGGTAATCATCAGGATGTTTCCGGGCTGGAAATCAATGACCGTGGCCCCAGGCGTCAGGAATACCTGGGCCATCTGCAGCATATGCTCAGACACCACGTAATTCAATGGGATTATATAGGTAATAACCCCTTTTCCTTCGCTCAATTCCATTCCCGGGGCGGCCTTGGCCCCGGCAGCCGGGGCCAGGTCTTTCTCAGAGTTTATTATGACGGACGGCTCTTCCGCCTCGCCCTCTTCTCCCGGTTCTCCTTCTGCTTCTCCGGTGTCCGCATCCTTTTCATCCATGGTTGTAATCGAGGTATGGATCTTATGGGGGATTGTGGGGCTCTCGGCAATAGGGACTATGGCAAACAATCCGCTGGACTGTTCCACTATGGCAATGCTGTTCATCATCAGCAGCTGCTCCAGGACCTCGAACAGGTCTTCCCTGGGGATTTTGCCGTTGGTATAAATACTTACCTCTCCCTGCACTTCCGGGTCAATCACATAGGAGTATCCCAATTCCTGCATAATGGAATTGATCACCCTGTTAATTGGAACACTTTCAAACTTAAGGCCTATCCCGGCCGCACTGGATTCCATGCTCTGGGCACCCGGGCGTGAGGCCGCGCCTCCCCCAACCAGCTGAGCCGGTCTCTGTTCCGGACCGGCAGGGGGCGGGTCAGCCTGGCCTGCTCCGCTCCTTCTGGCTGCCGGGGCCGCGTCTCTCCGGGCGGCTGCGCCTCCCCTGACAACGGAGTTCCCCGGGGTTCCAGAGGAGGGATCCTGCGTATAGGACGGGGCATTTCCGGTTGTACCGCTGCCCTGGAAAATCGCGAATCCGGCTCCCTGGACGGTGGTGAGCATACTGAAAACCAAAACTAAACTTTTTATAAAGTGCTTTCTCATATTATCTCTTGTCTACATGCAATCATGCTGTTGATAATAAAACATTACCGGATTATCTAATCAGGTTGGGAATTCGGCCTGCTTCCGGGTGACGCCGTCGGCCTTGTAGAGAACCTTCCTGCACCCACGCTGGAACTTGGCCTGGCCGAGGAAGAGGATTTCAGGCTGCCAATCCCGGACTCCCCCGCAGTAACGGTTTCCATGGTTGTTGTTTCAACCACTGACTGCCGGTTTCCAATAGTAACTATGTTTATCCCTGAATTACTTCCCCTCGGAGGTTTCTTCATTGAATTTGAATCGGAACCGGAACCAAAAATATCTATAATCTCAGACAGGTCATTCCAGGTCAGGGTGGTTGTAGTATCGGTGATCTCCGATACGGTCCAGCCCTGAACGGTGTCGTCTATTCCTACAATTCTGCTTTCTCCCGTGTTACTGTTTTTGGCATCAAAGATTGTCAGCAGAGCTTTCTTTTCGCCTTCACTTTCTATTACGCCCTGCATCTCTGGATCTTTAGGAAACTTAGGGGCATCGGCCCTTCCCTTGGCTTCATCTTCATCGACAGCCTGTGGATGCCTGTCGGGGTGAAAAAGATCATTTTCAGAAATGCTGTAAAAATTATTCTGCAGCCTGGCATTATTTGCTTCGGGATAATCAGGCAGCTCACCCTGCCCGGAAGCCCTGGCTATTATCCTCTCTAGAGGCCGGGAATCTTCATAATCCTGCCAGCCTGAGTAGAGCTCATATGACAGAATGAATATCACGATCAGCAGCACTATGTTTATTAATAAAATTCTTCTGACTATCATCTGATACCTGCTTGATAAATAAGATGCCTTTAACCCTGAGAAAGCCGAATAAAACCTGAAATCTGCATTCTCGGAGCCAGTCTCCTCACGCTGTTTCCCCTGCTCAGGGTACTGCTGATATTAAATTCATCTACCTTTAAATACTTGGTATGGGTTGAAACCGCCTGGAGAAAATCCGCCAGGTTATCCAGTCCCCCGTCCACGGTAATCTCAACTACAATTCGGGCATACTTATCTTCAATAGTCCTGCCCTGGATCGGAAAACTCCGGGATATTGTAATCTCGCTGGACTCTGCCAGGCCGCGCACAATTGTTTCCAGTTGATTCTGGGCGGTAACCTCATCAGATCCATCCAGAAGCTGGCGGTTCAACCCGGACATATCCCGGTCAACCCTGGCTGAACGGTCAAGGTAGATCTGCTTATTCCGAATTACCTGGACCGACTCCTGCAGCAGTTTCCCCTCCCGGACCAGCTGCTCATTAAGCGAGGCATAGGAATCAATAAAGGGAAGGATAACGTAAGTCACGATAATAATGACTGCCGCGGCTATTCCTCCCGCTATCAGGATTTTCTTATCGCGTCTTGATATTTTCTTCATTCTCCTGTCCCCCCGGTCCCTTCAATGGTTGCAGAAAAGGAAAACCTCTCCTTGCCCGCGTCGCGGGAATCGGCTCTGATCCAGTTGGTTTTCACCGCATCCAGATAGGGAGAATCCGAGAGTATTGGCACCAGGCTGGACGCCCTGGTCCCGGTACCCTGGATTTCAACATCATCGCCGCTTATCTTTAATGTCCTGAAATATGAATCTTCCGGGACTCTTTCTGAAAGATCTTTGAGTATCAGGAGGGTAGCCTGTCGGTTTGACATGAGCTCCCGCAGCAATTCCACCTCCTCCTGCTTCACCTGCAGCTGTTCCCGAAGCTGAAACACACCGTCAACATCCTGCCTCATCATCTGTATCTGTTCCTGAATATTATCCAGCAGTATCTTCTCCTGGAAATAGCTCTTGGTTATCCACCCCATGCCTACGACAATCAGCAGAAAAGCCAGTACCGCGGTAACGGCCAGGCTGGGAGTTCCTCCCACCAAACGACGGGCCGGCGGAATAAGGTTCATCCGCTTCCGGCCTGATTTTTCCAGGCCGGACAAAGCCAGCCCAACAGATGTCAGGCGCTCCTCAAGGTCCGCTTTTTTCAAATTCAGTGCCGAGGGATTGATGCCGCTTGTCAAATAAACGACATCCCCGAGCCGCGATTCAATTTCAGAAAACAGCTCCTCAGGAACCCGTCCAGCCATATATATCCGAAAAATCCTGTCGACCTTTGTGTTTATCCGTGACAGGAAGGAGGTTGTCTCAATCATCAGCCAGTCATAGGCGGGCTCCTGACCGGCTTTCAGGTGGAATACCTCCGCGATGTAATCCTGGCCCTCCAGCATCAATATGGCTTCCACCATATTTTCAGAAAACCTGAAAATCAGGGCGGGATCTTTTTCAGGGAAGCCGTCCCCATGCACCGCGAAGGCGTAAACCATGCCGGTAGAGGATACCCTGATTGAATAAGGATACAGGTTCCAGCTGTTCAGGAGATTGATATAGTGGTCAATCAAGTCCTCTCCAACCATTGAAACCCGCAGCTTTATCCGTCCCGTAGTCTCATTTCTTTCGACCACCGAGTAGCCCAGGCAGGATTCCGATTCATCGTTGGGCTCATACTTCCTGAACTGCAGCTGGGCCACCTGGTCCAGGTTTTCCTCGACTTCCTTGGGGAGGGTCATGTAGCGCAGGATCACCTGCTCCCTGGGAATACCCAGGATTACATTGTCCCGGTTGAAAGAATGCATATTGACAAAGTGCTGAACCCGGCCGTAAAGCTCAGATTCAGGCATGTCCGAGTAGTGCTTCAGCACCATGCTGCCCTGGACGGAATATCCCTGGGTGCTCTTTTTCACTATCGCGAAAAAGAGAGTGTCGTTCACTATTTCGATACCGAGAGCAGAATCAAGATTAAACATAAACTAACTTCTTAATTTTTTTATTAATATTATTCTATAAGATAGCATTAATACCTGTTCAATAATTTCCGGTTAAAGCTCACTATCCGCTTCATTCCAGTATAAAATCCTGTACCCTTTCGGGCTGGCCGGATCCACCTGTACCACTGCCCTGATTCGGCTGATGACATCAGAATTTTCCAGTCTTCCCACACAGTTCAATGTATATACATTGGATTGAATAATCCCGAGATAAGAGGCCGTATCACCCGGAATTCCCGCGATGCCCTGCTCCAGTTGAACCATGTTTGTAAATGGCATTTCACTTCGCATCCCGGCTATGGCCATTGCTGAGGCATAATCCAGCCCCGGGATTGAAGCCAGCACGGGGACCGGAGCCGAATTAATGTTTATGGCAGCGCCGGCGGCAAAAGTCGTCAAATACTTTTTAAGGCCGAAATACTCAACAGGATCCCCGTTCCCGCTCAGTCCTTTGCGGCCGTAAAAAATTTCCGGGGTTATTCCTTTAACCATCAGCAATTCCTCGGGAACCGAAAGCGGGCCATTCTTTACCCGGTAAGGAGGATTCTGCATCATATAGAAATCAATTTCGGCACCATACGGCCGCGGCATGTCATCCACATCAATCCAGTCCAGTATGGAATCTGTAACTTCAGCTGCCGCTCCCTCATTCATGCCTACCATTATCAATAAATTAAAAATCACGAAATCCGGGGCAGCGTTAACGTTTATCTTTCCTGATTCATCAATTATTTCAACATCAAACCCGCCACCGGTCAGGTCCAGAGACACATAGGGAGGAACCACCGGGGTCATACCCGCACCTGTCATTCCGGGTCCCATCGGAGAACCGCCGCCGGGACCCCTGGTCCTGAGTATTTGGTATACAGAGTACTCCAGTCCGGCCCGGGCCATATAATAGGCCTGTTTCTGCTCCACCAGGTAGCGGGCCGCGTCAACCTCGGTACGAATGGTAGCCGAAAACGAAATCGCCAGGAGGCTCATGGCCAGAACCACCCAGAGAACAATCAAAAGGACGGCGCCTTTCTCTTTTCCCTGCTTATCGGAATACTCTCTTCTAATCCTGGATTCCATTACCTGACACTTCCCTGCAGCTGCGGGTGCTGCGACAATATACTTCTTATAGATCTACCCACACCCACATTTGGCGAATATTCGGAATTAATTTGTACGAATGTTGTGGTTTCACCATGTTCAATTCTCACGGCGGAGGGGACCGCCATGGCCTCGCTGCCGTTCCAATGCTGGTACCAGAAGAATCCCTGGCGGACAGGATCAAACCCATAATAAGAAAACCTTATCTGCTCTATCCCCTCGATAATCGGCAGAGGCTTACCCTGGGGAGATTCGGTCATCATAATAAAACTTTCTATTCCGGTGTAGGGCATCTCCATGGCGCCCAGGTAAAAGCCTCCGGTTTCATCCCTGGCCAAACCATAGCGCACGATTACCAGTCCAGGGCTGCTGACGTGCACCAGGGGAACCACGGAAATAAAGGTCATGCTCTCAGGCTGCCCATAAAACAGCAATGGCTGCTGCAGCCTGTTTCCCTGGCTGCCTTCGGCATTCAATTGGATCAGGGGATTGTTGATTCCCATGTTCCCGGCCTGTTCAGAAATCCCCATTCCCGCGGTTGGAACCAGCGGGAACAGGGAGGCAATCTGCCTTTTCATATGGTCGGAAAGGGCCCTGCTTATTGCCTCGGATTCAATCCTTTTCTGGCCCCTGTCATAACTGTTGAGTGCCAGGCGCAGCGAGGAAAAAACCATTACCGATAAAAGGCCCATAATGGAAATAGCCACCACAACCTCGAGAAGGGTAAATCCTTTTTGAGATCCGTGATTCTCCTGCTTTTTGCTGTTTCTGGTATTGGTTTTCATAATCAGGAATTATTGATCCGTTTGTCCCGTCCCGGATCAGGGCCGAAAGGGCATGCTTGTAGATCCTCCAGGGCCTGCCGGGCCTATCATCGGCGAAACAGTTTTCAGGCACACGGCGCGATAGGTTTTCCCCCTGCTGTCTCCCTTGAACAATATATTCACAACCACGCTTAATATTTCAGTACGCCGCTCCGGCTGCCCGGGCATGGGCATGAGGCCGTTATCCGGAGGAACCCAGGGGGCTACCTGTACTGAAAAACTGAAATCCTCGTCAAGTTCCCCGGAAAGCTCTACCGGACCTATAATGGCCTGGTCGCTGAGTACTTCATTCATGACATTCTCAGCATGATTCATAGCCGTCTGGGCCATTGAAATCCGGTGGATATTCTTGAGCCCCCCGCTGAAAATCTGCATGGCCATGCTTACTCCAATGCCGAGTATGGCCACGGCAACCACAATTTCCAGCAGGGTAAATCCTTTTTTCATCCGTGCTTCCTGTTTTGAATTCCCTCCAGGGTTCCTGACTAATATCATCTCAAAGGGTTTCCACTACACTGAATCCGGTTATGGGGTCTACAATAATCTTGACCTGTTTCCCCTGCTCATTACTGAGATAAAAAACGGCACCTGAACTCCGGCCTGACGGATAAAAGCTGACACTTCCGGTGAGTATCTCTCCAAATCTTTCACCGCTGACAAACCTGACGCCCTCCGGGAGGGGATAGATTTTCATGGCCCGGCCATATTCATCAGCCATCATATATTCCACGGCTTCCCCGGAATATTCATTCAAAGAGATATTAACCCTGTAGGGTTTTTGCCGGCCTACCGCGTAGGATCTGGCCTTCTTCATCACCGTGGCCATATCCCGGCCGGCTGTTTCCACCTGCAGGCTGGTAAAGGCACCGGAAAAAGAAGGCAGAACAATCGCTGAAGCGGCTGCCAGCAGTACAACTACCACTATGATTTCCAGAAGGGAAAACCCCCTGTTTTTACCAGGATACAATGTCAGTGTTATCTCCATCACCGCCTTCGACACCGTCAGCGCCGAAGCAGATTATGTCGTAGTCACCATTCTGGCCGGGGCTCCGGTACTCATATTCCCTGCCCCAGGGATCTACGGGGACCCTCTTTTTTTCGAGGTAAGGTCCGCTCCAGTTCTGCATCCCCGGATTTTCAACCAGGGCCATCAGGCCTTCTGACGTATTGGGATAACGCCCGATATCAAACCTGAAAAGACTCAGTGCTCCCTCAAGATTGTCTATCTGGACCCTTGCTATATCGGCTTTGCCTTTGCCGAGCCGGCTCATCACACTGGGGCCTACAACCGTGGCCAGCAGCCCAAGGATCACAAGCACTACAATCAATTCGATCAAAGAAAATCCTCTTTGACCGCTCTTTTTAATATTTTCTTTTTCCTTCATCGTTCCCCTCCAAAAATCACTATTTCCATTTCCGGCCATTTCCCAGGTTCAGGCAGGCCTAATGTGCCGAAAATACTATTTCTTTCCGTCCTCTGTATCCGGAGCTTAGCAACTCCTGATTAATTACACTGAACTATTGTTTTCTCTATTTTATCCTTTACCGGTCAACTCCGGGGCGCCAGGATTCATTTCGGCACCGAAGTATCGCGGTGCTACAGGGGGACGTCATTGATGCTGAAAATTGAATACAGCATTGACACGACCATCAGGCCAATCAAAACCCCCATAAAAAGGATTATCATGGGTTCAAAAAGGGCAACCAGTCTCTTCACCGAATTCCTGACATCCCTGTCATAGGTATCCGCCACCCTCAGGAGCATTTCATCCAGGCGACCCGTCTCCTCACCAACCTCCAAAAGATGTATCGAAAAATCCGGGAAGACCTTGGTGTCATGCAGCGGCTTGGATAGGCCGTCCCCTTTTTTAACCCCGGCGATCACCCGGTCCAGGGATTTTGAAATAACAGTGTTGCCGACTACTTCCCTGACAATACTGATGGACTGAATCATCGGCACCGCGCTTTTGAGAAGTGTGCCCAGGGTACGGCTGAACCGGCTGACTTCCAACTGGGTCATCAGGTTGCCCAGCAGCGGCATCTTCAGCAATGCCGTATCCAGCCGGGTCCTTCCCTGCTCTGAATTCAGGTAACGCCTGGTAAGCAGTACCGCTCCGATAATGATCAGCAGAAACAGCCACCAATAACCGGTTATCACGCCGCTGATACCCAGCATTATCCTCATGGGCAGGGGAACCGGGGCCCCGGCGTTTTCAAAAATATCGGCAAACTTGGGAATCACGAAAGTGACCATAAGGATGATTGCCGCGCTGCTTATGGTTCCCAGGATTACCGGGTAAATCATGGAGGAAGTAAAGTAGTTCTTCAATTCCTCAGCCTCCTCCAGATACTCGATCAATCTGATCAGGATAGCGTCCAGTGCGCCCCCGGCTTCTCCGGCTTTTACCATGCTCACATACAGCTTCGGAAAAACATGGGGATATATCGCCATCGAATCGGAAAGTGATTTACCACCCTTGATCTCCCTGAGCAGCTCCTTGACGATTTCACGCAGGTACTCATTCTCGGTAAGGTTACTGAGGATGGTAAGGCTCCTGTCCAGGGGAAGCCCCGCTCCGGTCAGTGTCGCCAATTCCTGGGTAAACACAAGCAGGTCAGACCGTCGAACCTTTTTCCTTTGCCAGGGTAGTGTAAGTTCCGAGCCAAGCAGGCCCTTCTCCTCTGAAGAGGTTACTTTTATGGGCAACTGTCCCTGTTCCTGGAGCTTGGCAAGTGCTGTTTTCTGGTCAGCGGCTTCCAGTGTACCTTCAGTCACCCTGCCTTCTGATGAAACAGCCTTATACGTAAAAAGCGGCATGGATTTTTATATCTCCCATAAATCAGTTACTCATTCCCCAGTTTCTGCCCGGACAGCACTCTATCCCGCAAACAACTGGACGCGGAATTTTCCTCTGTTAGAAAAGCGGACAACCTATACATCCTGGGTTACCCTCAGAACTTCTGAAAGGGTTGTCGAACCCCTGGCTACCTTGGCAAATCCGTCGGCCCTCAAAGTCACCATACCACTCTCAATGGCTGTTTTTCTCAGCAGGTTGGAATCACAGTTGGAAACCGTTAATCTCCTAAGATCCTCATTCATTTCCATCAATTCGTAAATTCCCAGCCTTCCCCAGAAGCCGGTTTCACCGCATTCCTTGCAGCCCTTTCCCTCGTATAATTCGGTGCCGTATTCCTTCGGGTAATCGACCTCCTCGAGGTAGACCGGATCAATCTCGACCTTTTCCTTGCAGTGCGGGCAGATAACCCTGACCAGCCTCTGGGCCAGAATGCCATGAACTGATGAAGCCAACAGGTAATCCTGTGCGCCCATGTCCACCAGGCGGGCTATGGCACTGGGGGCATCGTTGGTATGCAGGGTGCTGAAGACCAGGTGTCCGGTTAATGCCGCTCTTATACCAATTTCGGCAGTTTCAAGGTCCCTCATTTCACCAACCATTATTACGTCGGGGTCCTGCCTCACGATTGAACGAAGGCCGGCGGCAAACGTAAGCCCGATCTGGGGATTCACGTGGATCTGGTTTATTCCTGTTATCTGGTATTCCACCGGATCCTCTACCGTGATAATTTTCTTGTCAGGGAGGTTGATCTTGGTCAGGGCTCCATAGAGCGTGGTTGTTTTACCGCTTCCCGTAGGTCCTGTTACCAGGATTATGCCGTGCGGCCGTACGATCATCTTGTTAAAGATATTGAGCATATCCTTTTCAAAGCCCAGTTTTTCAAGCTCATATATCTGGGTGTTGCTCTTATCAAGAATACGCATTACCACGCTCTCTCCATACATTGTCGGGAGAGTTGAAACACGGAGATCAATCTCTTTGCCCAGGACCTTCATTTTGATGCGGCCGTCCTGGGGGATCCTTCGTTCCGCGATGTTGAGCTTGGCCATGATCTTGATCCTGGAAATCACCGCGGCCTTGAGCCTTTTCGGAGGGGATTCAACATCAATCAGCACACCGTCCACCCGGTAGCGGACCTTCAGCGACTTTTCGAAAGGTTCAATATGAATATCAGAAGCACGGGATTCGATTGCCCTGGAGATTATCAGGTTTACAAGACGTATAACCGGAGCTTCAGAAGCCAGATCCCGCAAATGTTCAATGTCTTCGAGATCATCTGACAATCCTTCCAGATCATCTCCTTCCATTCCTTCGACTATCCGGCCCAGGGTCGAAGACTGGTTGCCGTAAAATCTTTCTATCAGATCAAGGATGGCACTCTCCGGTGCTATGACTATCTCGAACTTTTCAAAATCAGTAAAAACCCGGATTGCATCCAGGGCGGCCCGATCCTGGGGATCCGCCATAGCCAGGGTAAGTACGTGGTCATCGTCTATTCCGATGGGGACAATCCGGCATTCTCGCATGAAATCCACAGAAAACGCTTTTTCAACTACCGGCACACTCGGGAATTGCTCTGCTGAAATAAACGGAACATCCAGATAAGAACTCAGATGTTTGACCAGGTCCAGTTCAGACATGGTTCCGAGATCGACGAGCAGCTTCCCGATTTTTTCATGAGACTGTCCCCGGAGATTCAGTACGGTATTCAGCTCTTCTTCAGAGATGATACCCCTCTCCACGAGATCTTCTCCCAGTCTCTTCCTGGTTCTGAGTTTTTCTATTTCAATCATAACCTTCAGTATTCCAATATTTTCAGCTGTTTCAGCAGATCTTCATCCGAAAGATCCGCCTTCGCCATTTCAATTATTTCATCCCTGGTCCCGCTGACTACGATTACCGACATCTTTTTTCCGGAATCCCATTCATTCCGGTCTTCAACATGGGCGCAAATCGAAATCCGCTCCTTATCATTCAGTCCTCTTATTGTACCCCCATAATCGACTAATGTTCTAGAAGTTATCTTCCTGACCAGCGCCAGTTTCTCCTGTTTGCTCAAGACTTCGCCGGGTGTGTTCTTCCGATACCTGGTTTCACCATATATCCCCCGGATACTTCCCCTGTTGATCCTCAGCAGAAACGAAATGGAAATACCATATCCTTCCAGGTAGGACCCATGCGGATCAGCACTTATGGCAAAGGGATTGTCAAAACTATGTTTGAGTACCTCTCCAAGGATCTTACTGAAAAGCGCGGTGTCCCGCTTCACCACCTGCAATTTTTGCTGATCAACTGCTTCAGCGGCGAATAACTGCCCCTGCAGCAGGATCATGGTCATAACTAACAACATCAGCCGTTTCATCAGGACTCCTCCACTACTGGCTCGTCATCTCCCTGGAATTAAGACTGGCTTCTTCCATAACTCTCAGGAACCGTTCTTCCATATCAGTAAGGTCTTCATAAAAAACATCAGTCTGTTCCCTTTCCCTGAGTTCCATATCTTCCTTCATGGAGATCAATGCCTGCCCAATAACCATCCAGCCCTCAGACTGACGCTCAACAACAATGTCGTTGATCAGCCTCGTCAATTGAGCTTCGGGAAGTTCAACCTGTCCCTTCGGAACAAGCCCTACAGCCTGGCCCGCGGCCAGGCCTCCTATAAATATAAGCACGGTTGCAGCTATCTTCTGGACGGCACCCCACCAGTTTACGCGGGGACGGGAATGAAATTCTTTGGAGATCCCGCCTGAATCGGGGACAATTTCGTCCGAAGACCATTCCCTGACCATTCCCCTGGTCTCAGTCAATTCCCTGAATTCCAGGTCACACCGGGAGCAGCCCTTCACGTGATCAAAGAAATCATATGCCTTGGAGGGATCAACTTCCTCCCCATAAATAATATCCAGCATAATATCAATCGATTCATCACACTTCATCAGTTCTCCTCCATGAATCTGCGCAGGGTCTTTAACCCAAGATACAAACGGGATTTCACAGTCGAAAGGGGCACATCGAGTATTTCTGATATTTCCCGAAATCTAAATCCCTGGTATTCCCGCATAAGAATCACTTCCCGCTGCTCGGCCGGGAGCTGGTAAAAAGCCTCCCCGAGCCGATTCAGTTCTTCGCGTCCCGAAAAAATCCGCTCAGGCGTGATCCTGTTAACTCCCGCCGCCGCTTCAGGCTGACAGGAATCAGCTTCCCGGGCCTCCAGTATGACTTCCCTGCGCCTGACACTCGAATTCTTCCTGAAAACGATCCGGCATTCATTCAGCGCGATGCGGTACAGCCAGGCGGCAAAACTCCCGGGGTCCTTCAGTTTATCAAGATTGTTGTATGCCTTTATAAAAGTACTCTGCACAACATCCTGGGAATCCTCATGATTTCGGGTATAGCGAAATACGAAACCAAATATTCTATTTTCCCAGCGCCGGACAAGTTCACTGAAGGAACAGTCATCACCTCGAATCGCCTCAAGCAATAGGCTCTCATCAGTTCTCTGCATAAGCTTCCTGTCAGTTTCCCTGTCCTTTACCTTGTCTCTTGATATCTTGATGCCTCATACCCCCGAAAAGTCTAACCTGAAGATTACGAAATTAAGAATCCGCGGATAAAGTCACCCATACATTCTGGACTTTTAGTCCGTAAAATTCAGTGACTTCCTGTACACGAACCCTACAAATACCATTTAGTGCCGTATTTACAATAATTTAACACGAAGGATGTTTCTGGAACCAATTTTGCTAATGTATGTATCCATAAAAGACGAAAAAAAAGATGACTGGTTCCGACAAACTTATAAAGAAAGGGTAGTCGTGAAGCGGAAGCAGCCCGAATGAAAACATGAAAGGAGCGCTCGTAAAACCGGCGCGAAGAATACCGGGAGCAAATTCCATTCGGGCTGCTTCCGCCTCATCAGGTATTCCGGTTTTAACCCCAGGCGAACAAAGCCGCCTGATAAATTCCTTTGTTACAATATTGTAGCAGAATAGAGTGAAAATATAGAGAGATTTCCCAACAAAGCGGACACACCCGAAGACAGGAAATAAAAAGGATCAAACCGGGAACGGCTGCGGGGGGAGTAATCACTATGGCCGAAAAAAACTCACCTTAATTCAGGGCCAAAGTCTTGCTTGTGCTTTCGTGAAAAAATCTTTGAGGATTCAGAGGCTGGTTCCTGAGCCGGACTTCATAATGGAGATGAGACCCGGTTGTTCTTCCCGTGGTACCAACGTAGCCGATAATATCGCCTTTGTTGACCCTCTGTCCCACTTTCACATTGAACCTGTCCAGATGCCCATAGCGGGTTGACATGCCGAACTTATGCTCAATTGTAACAACCCTGCCGTAGTTAAGCTTTCTGCCCGCATAGACAATCATTCCATCCGCGGTGGCGACAACCTTGGTTCCTTTAGGGGCAGTGATATCAATGCCGGGGTGGAACGAGCGCTGCTTGGTAAAAGGATCGGTCCGGTAACCATAACGGTCTGAAGGGTACCCCACGGCCGGCACTATTGAAGGAGTCGCGGCTGACAGGATCTCACGGGTGGTGTAATAATCCTGCAATTCCCTGAGCTCAGTGGCCAGGGTAATACTCTTGCGGTCCATAGCCTTGAAATGCTTGCTGAAATCACGAGGGCTGAGGCTTAAAACAGGATTGACTTCCTTAACCGGCCCGCCAACACCCCCGATGGAATCAGTATCCCAGCCCGAAAGAATTCTCAGCTTGTCAGAGGTAACCTGGAGAGCGGCTATCCGGTCATTGAGCCTCTTGGCGCTCAACCGCCATTCCTGTTCCCGCTTTTTGAGTGAATCAACCTCATTCTCCATCTGGGTGAAATCATCTGTCCTGGCGTTCATACGGTAATAATGGATGACAACAAAGAATAGAGAGGTAAGCATCATCAGGCCAATCAAACCAGTAACAACAAAGAATTTATGAGAAAATTCTACAGTTCTCGCCTGGCTGGTGCCCTGATGGGATACGGTTACTCTAAAGGCTTTTTGTTTACTCACAATGATGTTTCCGGGAACCCGAATTCAAGCTTCTTCCATCTACAGGAGCAATATACTAATCCGGAAAGTATATGTAAACCTTTAAAAAGTTGTCAAGGCACAAAATCCAAAAAAATTGTCTTTTTTTTACATCCCCACCGGCGTCCAAAATTGATATGCTATGTTTATTCAATGCTGGTCAATTAATTAATACAGGAATGGAATGAAGGCAATGCAAAAAACAATGAAAGCCCTGGTAAAGAAATACGCGAAGGAAGGCCTCTGGATGGATGAGGTTCCGGTCCCTGAAATCGGAATCAATGATGTTCTGATAAAAATAAGCAAAACCTCAATCTGCGGAACAGATGTTCATATCTGGAACTGGGATGAATGGTCCCGGAAAACTATCCCGGTCCCAATGACAATTGGTCATGAATTCGTGGGAACCGTCGCGGCGATGGGATCCAACGTGCACGACCTGAAGATCGGAGATATTGTTTCAGGGGAAGGCCATATTGTATGCGGGCGCTGCCGAAACTGCCTGGCAGGAAGAAGGCATCTTTGCGCTTTTACCCAGGGGGTGGGAGTAAACCGACCCGGCGCCTTTGCCGAATATCTCTCAATTCCTGTTACCAATGTCTGGCATGCCGATCCCTCTATCCCCGCGGAAATTCTCAGCATTTTTGATCCGTTCGGGAACGCTACCCACAGCGCCCTGTCCTTTCCGGTCCTGGGCGAGGATGTCCTCATAACCGGAGCCGGCCCCATAGGCCTTATGGCCACCGCCATAGCCCGTCATGCCGGAGCCAGGTTCGTTGTGACTACTGACCTGAATCCCTACCGGCTGAACCTGGCAGAAAAGATGGGCGCCACAAGGGCGGTAAATGTTACCGAAACATCCCTGAAAGATGTAATGAAAGACCTCGATATGAAAGAAGGTTTCGACATAGGCCTGGAAATGTCAGGTAATGGAAAAGCTTTCCAGGATATGCTTTCCTCCATGGCCCATGGAGGGAAAATAGCCTTGCTGGGGATCCCCTCCGCTGATCTGAAAATCGACTGGAATACAGTGATCTTCAATATGCTGACTATCAAAGGAATCTATGGGCGGGAAATGTATGAAACCTGGTACATGATGCAGGCCATGATCCAGACCGGACTCGATATCACACCGGTTATCACCCATAAATACCCATATGATGAATTCGAAAAGGGGTTCGAAGCCATGCTGTCCGGCAACTCCGGAAAAGTTGTCCTGGACTGGGAATGAAAAATCTGGACAAATATTCACGTCAGCTCGACCAGGCTGAACAGTCGATGCCGCGGCAATCCTCTCTCCCGGAACTTTCACGCTTGATGCCGGGAGGGTGCATTATTTCATCCGTGTCAAAAAGGAATGAAATCTATTTCACCAGCCGGTAGAGGAATTCAAGGAGCATTATGGAAGCAACGACGGACCCCGCGACAACTCCTGTCTTCTGGTCGAAATGAAAAGGCCAGATTACGCACACGGCGTAAACCATGCCCCCTCATATAACCATGGCAATAAGTCTGATGATCGCTTTTAACAAAATTTCCATACGCCAATACCTCGAATAAAACTAGTTTTCACGAAGGGCTTCAAGGACAGCGGCCTCCGCCAGGAGACGGATGGCATCAAGTACTGGGATATTGGTCCTGGATCTTTCCATCAGCAATGGAATCTCGCTGCAGGCCAGCACCACACCGTCACAGCCGATGTCCTTCATGCTATGTATGACACTCTCAAAATACTTCCTCGATTCAGGGGTACACATTCCATATACAAGTTCACTTATTATTATCCTGTCAATCAGTCCCCTGTCCTGTTCATCCGGGATAACGGTATCTATACCCGCCGGCGACAGATAGCCGCTGTACACAGTACTCTCCATAAGGCTCCTGGTGCCGAGAATGGCCAGTTTTTTCAATCCCTTTTTGACAGCTTTATCCCTGACCGGAGCCGCGATGTGAATCCATGGAAGAGGCGAAGATTCAATAATGGTGTCATATACCTTGTGAAGTGTATTATCCGGGCTGATGATAAAATCAGCCCCAATGCTCTCCAGCTTACGGGCCGAAGACAACATTAATCCAGCCACGCTGTCCCAGTCATCGGCTCTTCCCAATTCGATATACCGATTCAATGGATAGTTATGGATAGATATTTCCGGATGGGCGTGATCGCCCATCAGATCGGCGGCCCCTGAACAGATCGTTCGATAACATTGAGCTCCACCTTCCGCGCTGCCGATTACCATTCCTATGTGTCTAGCCATTTTGCCATCCCCACTTATTTACCGTCCCCACTTAAATGAATAAGGCATCTCGCCGCAAAGAATGTTCAAGATGGATTATCCAAAATCCCACGTATCCGCCTGCAAAAGTATATCAATATAGAAAATGATCGTACAGTGATTATTTGCGGCGCCCCGGTCGAAATTTAGCGCACTCCGAAAGAATACAGCCTGCTCCACTGGATACCCTTTACCGCAAGGTTTAAAAAATGTCTGCAGCGCGTTATCCGGGACCGGGAATGAGGCTCCGGTTATCCGGTTATGCCGGCAGGCTGGAAACTGCTCATGCCGGCGACAGGTGTCCATCAGCCAGTTGGTAGGTCTCATCTGAAATCCTGGCAACCTGTTCCTGGTAATGGCTGACCATGACCAGGGTGCAGCTGTTCTTCAGGCAGGAAAGCAGCTCCTCGATCATTTCACAGGCAGTGGGATCAAGGGATGACGTCGGTTCATCCAGGAGAAGGATCTCCGGATCAAGTACCAGGGCCCTGGCTATGCACAGCCGCTGCTGCTGTCCGCCTGATAAGGAACGTCCGTCATCACCCAGGCGATCCTTGACTTCATCCCAAAGAAAGGCCTGGCCCAGGGCTTCCCGAACTTTGGACCGGATTAATTCCCTGTTCCTGACACCCATAAGCCGAAGAGGAAAAGCTACATTTCCCTCAATTGACATCGGCAGGGGATTCGGGGACTGGAAGATGAGACCGACTTTCCGGCGTAAAACCGCGGGATCAGATCCAGCCGCATAGATATCCTTGAATCTACCATCAAAAAAAATCTCGATACTGCCTTGCAGGGAAGCGCCCGGAACATTTTCCCATAATCGGTTTATGACAGAGAGAAGGGTGGATTTACCCTGTCCCGAAGGGCCAATTATTGCCGTTATCTTATTCTCGCTTATATCAGCGCTTACTTCTTTCAGCACCGGTTTCCCGTTGTAGGAGAAAGTAACTCCCCGGATCCTGATCTTTGTCTGGTTATTCATCAAATTCCCATTATATTCGGGTCATCTGGTGCATGAAACGATTCTTTACCAGAAACGCTATGCTGAACAGCATTAAACAGATAATTATGAGGATCAGGGCCGCCCCGAACCCTCCGGCCAGTTCTTCAGCATCACTGTACTGGGCAGATATGTAATAAATGTAAAACGGCAGGGCTTCATAGTTGTCCAGCACAGACCTGGGGATACCGGCACTGGCGACTACACCGGTCAGCATTATCACCGCCGTGTCTTCCGCGCACCTGCCCATAGCCAGGACTATTCCGCCGGCCAGGGAAGAAAACGATCCCGGAAGCAGAACATGCCTGATATTCTGCAGCCTGGAAGCACCCAGTGCCGGCGCCGTCTGCCTTACTGATAAAGGCACGGATTCCAGCGCCACCTGGGTTGTCCTGATGATGTAAGGCAGCACCAGGAATGCCAGCGATAAAGCCGAAATCAAAAGGCAGGGATAAATCCTTTCTGAAAAATGCTGGTGAAGAAATACTGCTATTGAGAATCCAAAAAGGCCGACAATTATCGAGGGTATTGAGGCCAGGATGTCAAAGAAAAGGCTGAATACCCCCTTAACCCGTCCCCTGCTGTATTCAGCCAGGTATATACCGGAAGCTACGCCAACCGGGACAGCAAAAAATATCGCTGCCGCGACCAGAGAGAGGGTTCCGACAATTGCCGGCCACAAACCTGAATAAACCTGGTTTTTAAGCATGAAGGCGTCAATTGGAGAGGAGTCCCCAAAAACCAGTTCCAGATCCAGAACCCTCCCGCCTTTTATAAACAGGTATCCGACGATAACCGCGACGCAGCCCAGGAGCAGCAGTGCGCAGGCCCAGGAAAACACAATCACTATTCTTTCAGCCGGAATCTTCATTTGAACGATCCTGCTCCCTTCCGGTAATGAAGTCCTCTTGCCGTTGTGACGATTAAAGCTGTAAATACGTACAAAATCATTCCGCAGGCGAAAAGGGACTTGAATTCCAGGCTGTCAAAATCAGCGGCTATTATCAGCCCTATATGTCCGGTCAGGGTCCGGCCGGAATCAAGTATCGAACGGGGAAGGCCGACACTGTTTCCGGCTACCATGAGGCTTATCATCGTATCTCCCATGGCCCGCCCGACAGCCAGGACCAGTCCGGCAATGATCCCCTGCCAGGAATAAGGAAGGATTACATGTATGAAAGCCTGGACCGGATTACCGCCCAGGGCTTTAACCGCATCCAGGTATGAAACCGGAACCCGCCGAAAGGACTCCGAAAAAATCAATACCATGGTTGGGGTTATGAGGATCGCCAGTAAAAACGCAGCCGTAAGTATCGACATACCTGATCCATATTCAAAGAGATTCCGGATCAGGGGAACAAGTAGAAAAATCCCCACAAATCCATAAACAACCGTGGGAATACCGGTCATGAACTGCACTGTCCTCTTGAGAATCCACCCCATTTTTCCGGGATTGAGGACAGCTATGAATATGCTGCACCCCAGGCTCAGGGGAAAGGCGAAAACCAGGCTTAGGATCGATATCAGCAGGCTTCCGGCCACCATTGACCTGATTCCATACAATCCCTGTTCCGGCGCCCAGGGACTGGTAAACAAGTCCCCCAAATGCCCCCCGGTTATCACCGGAAGCCCCAGGTAGAACATAAACAGGAAAACCCCGGCCGTGGCAAAAACACTGCCCGCGGCGGTTACGAACAAAATCTTTTCTACCAGGATTTCCTTTCTCATCTGACCGGTATGAATCCCTTCTCCGCGAAAAGATCCTGCCCTTCTCCTGTTAAAAGATAGTCCACAAATTTCAAGGCCAGGGCCCGGGAATTACTACGGGTGTTGGCATAGAGTATCCGGGAAACCGGGTAAGTGCCCGACTTTATATTTTCCAGTCCTGGCAGGATTCCATCCAGGGCAACCGGAGAAACACTCCGGTCAATGTGCCCGGCTGAAATGTAACCTATTCCATTGGGGTCCTGGGATACCGCGGCTTTCATGGCTCCATTGGAAACGGCAAAATGGGCCCTGTCGGTGATCATTGACCGGTTAAGGGCTTTATCCCAGAACACCGCCCTGGTTCCACTGGAGTTGTCCCGGGTATAGACGGTTATCTGCTTATCATTTCCGCCCAGTTCCTTCCAGTTGGAAATCTTTCCGCTGTAAATTCCCCGAAGTTCCGGGGAAGACAAAGCCTTGACCGGATTCCGGGGATTCACAACAACAGCGACCCCGTCGACCGCCAGTTCAAATATCCGGAGATCATATTTTGAGATTTCGGCTTCGGTCGCCATTCGACCTGAATTCCCGATGTCGACCAGGCCTTCGCCTACCTGCCTGATACCGGCTCCGGAACCGCCTCCGGCTATGGTGATCCTGATATCACGATTGAATTTCATGATCCTCGAAGCAGCTTCCCTCATGACCGGAATATGGGCAGTCCCCCCGGAAATCCTCACGGTCCCTTTCTCGCCCGAAAAAGGTTCAAGAGAGGAAGTAGAAACAGCGGCAGGCTGTGCTGATAAACCTGAAACCAACAGCAAAAACAAGGATATCCCGAAAATCGTCGTATTAAGCTTCATTATTTCTCCAGGTAATTCTATATGAACGACGCCGGGAAATCTGCAGACATTCCGCGGCCGGCGAATCCTTTTTACCTGAGAGCCCTGATATCCGCAAAAACCATGAAAATGTAATCTGCCATGGCAAAACAGGAAGGCAGGGAGCAGGAGGCAGTACCCTGTACCGACTCCCCAGAACCAGTTGGAAAGTGAAGCCTGCAATTATCTGGCTTAATACTTATTCAGGCCTGATTACTAAAAACAGATTATCAGGTAATCACGCCTCCACAATTAGAATCTGTCTTTAATAACAACTTCTGATAAAGGCAGCTGTCCCCCCCTGGGCCTGGCTTCTTCAACTGCCTTTCCCACCGCGACAAACATGGCGATCACGTGATCATCCGGCAGGTTAATCAGCTTGCCCACGGCATCGAAGTCGAATCCATCCATGGGGCAGGAATCATAACCCATCGATTTGGCAGTAAGCATAATTGTCTGGGCGGCAATACCGCAGGAACGCATGGCTTCGTCCCTCTGGACTTCTTCGCGGCCCCGGTAATACTGGTCTATAGCGGGAACAACAAAATCCTGAACCTCCCGCGGAGCGTTTCTCCAGTACCTCTCCGGTGATTTCTCCCAGCACTTCAGGTCGGCACATAAGACAATCAGGAGGGAGGCCTCCTCTACCTGGGCCTGGTTCCAGGCAGCCTCCCTGATCTGCTTTCGCAGCCCGGGATCCCGTACCAGGACAAATCGCCAGTTCTGGATGTTGAAGGCCGTCGGGGCCAGTACCGCGGATGCCAGCAGCTTGTTGATGTCGGCTTCCGGCATTTCAAAGTCCGGATCATAGTGCTTCACGGCCCTTCGTTTTTCTATCGCTTTTAATGTGTTCATAAATAGCTCCTTTTGATAGATTGTCTCATGCCCTGGCAACCGAACAGGTCAGAATCGACACAAGCCGCAGGAGACAAGTCACGAAAAAACCGGGAATCATCTGAAGTCGATTGCGGATAATGGAAAAAGCGGTGACCGCACTACTGTGGCATATGCTTCCAGCTTATGCTTCCCCAGGGGCAGGATGCCCTTGGCACGGCGGACTAGGAACCAGGAGTTGATATCCCGGCGATGGAGGCAAAAAGCATTCCGGCAATCATTCCGGATATTAACGCAAAAAATGCCAAAAGTATTGCAACCACCCAGCTGGTCCTGCAAATCCGGCGAAACAGCCAGGATACGAGAGCGAGATTCAAGGGAAAAACCAGGAACCATAAGATTCCGGGGTACTTCCATAATTCATAGTAAACAATTTTGGACAGGTTCTCCCAGACCTGAAAAATAAATTCCGTTATGAAAACTATCTTCAAAATGTCTATAAAAGCAATGCCGCGCCTGATGACAAAAGCCAGGAGAAATATAAAAAAGCTGGAACCTAAGATGCCCACTTCCGGGACAGTCGCGTAGAAAAGAATATTTGGCTCATCCCCGGTATAAATAAAATCCTTCCAGGCAGTCAGCACAAGCAGCGGGGGATAAAGCAGTACCAAAATTATCCAGAACTTTCTGCTGTTGAAAATGTCATTTACGGTCATCTGTTCCCTCCTCCACTTCAGGACTTGCCGTATCAGCATAAAACCCTATCTCAACTCAACGATAAAAGTAAACTATTTTTTACAATATGTAAATAATACATTACACAAACATTAAAATTATTTTCAGAGCCGGAGGCGCAAACATCAAGAGACCGAATCCCTGATGTGATACCGGGGAATGTCACTACCCTGGAGAGACCGTAGCCCCTTCAGGGACGAAGGGAAACCCTCTGGAAAGAGTGATATCAACATCTGGATGAAGCGCTGAAGGTGTGACACTGGAGCGGAAATCTGGCATTTAAAAACGTCGAAGTTTAACGCGTCAACATAGAAGACATGTTCAACGTCTGCCGATCTGAGGTGATCCACACAGAGATTCAATCTGGAAAAAGACCGCAGCCTGTCAAAGGACAAGACCAAAATCCTCAACCGCCAATCCTAATTCATCAATTGCCATAGGTTTCGAATATCCCGGCTACGATCAGCAGGTCCGCGCCGGCATGGAACAGTGCCGCTCCCCACAGGGATTGGGTTCTCTGTATGACATATCCCCAGGCCAGGGCCAGTACAAACAGGATCACAAGGAACGGGAAGATGTCGGGCGCATACTGGACCGGGGCATGAATAAGAGTGAAAAACAAAGCGATACACAGGTTGCCTCCATGTTTACCCAGCAGGCTTTCGAAAGGAGAGAGAAGCAGTCCCCGGAAATGAAATTCCTCCATAAATCCATTCATGAACACGAAAAGCATGGCCCAGGGGAGGAGGTTGATTATTCTCTCTCTATCCACGCCTGAACCTGACACCTGGGCCAGGAAAATGGTGAAAAAGGCAATAAAGGCGCCGATGCCGATTACCATCCAGACTTTCATCTTTCCCCGGCAGAGGTACATTTCCCGATTGGTTATTCCACCGGCCCGGGCCACAAGATAAGAAGGCAAAACAATGAGGACCGATTCCGTCATCTTGGCCAGGGCAATCCCCTGGACAGTATCAACAGCAGCTCCCGCAAGCCCCAGCAGGTAGTCGTTGAAGAACCAGCTGACCAGGAAACCAGTTGAAGCAGCCATGAAAGCCAGGAGGACACCGCGCCATTTCCGCAGGGATTCAGACCGGCCGCACAGCCAGGCGGCCGCAAGCAGCAGAAACGGCAGGGCGAACTTGATCACAGTCCGCCAGAAAGCCGGTATTCCGGACCAGTATCCTCCGGCAAAATAGACTACTATCCCAAGTACGAAAAGCAATAAAAAAGTCCCGGTTTTCTTCATTGTTTCACCTGCCCCTAAAAACAAATCAAGCTTCAGGACAGCCCAACCTGGCTGCCAGTTCCTTTATTTCAGGCTGAAGGGCGGATATTCATCGGTCACAAGCAGAAACGCGTAGGAATGGACCCTCAGGGACCAGCGCAGGGTTCCGACCACAAAATCAAAAATCACCCTGGGATAATTTCCGGTTACCAGGATGATAAACCAGGTCAGGATGGTGCAGAGGATTACCCCCGCCAACAGGAACGCCAGGATAATCACATGAGGTATCACCAGTATCCACTTCACCAGGGGCATCCAGCGCTTGAGGTCCTTTTTGACATCAGGGTAGGGAATCGCCAGGTGCACACCCTGTTCGGAATCGGTTGCCGGGTAATCATCCCCCAAAAGCAGCAGGTAGGAGCCCACCCTCATAGAGAACCTGGTAAGTTCCAGGTTCCAGTTGAACCACCATTCAGGGTACTTTCGCCGGAAAAGGATCATCAGTAAAGCGGGAAGGAACACGATACCTATAGAATAGATACGCTCAACGCTTCCAGCGCCTTCAGGCCCTTCATAACTGTAGGAAGTAAGCAGGACCAGGATAATGAGAATCGGCAGGGCCAGGAATAACCTCAACAGCGTCTTCAGCCTGTCGGATTTCTCCGGGTAATTTATGGTCAGGGTCACAGGATAGTCAGCCATGGCTCAATCCTCCATCAATAAAAAACCGGAAATTTCAGTTTGAAACCAATTTTTTCCGGCCTGGTTAACCACTCCCTCTCCTGAATACTCCTGCAAAGACAAACTCCTGTCAATCAATATTTTCGGATGTTTTTAATGAGAAACCGGCAGTGAATCTACCCAGCCCCGCAGGAATCCGAAAATTCATGACACAACCCGGCTCTATACTTGATAGAGGGACGGGATTATTGATGAAAAAGGCGATTGTAATCGGGGCGTCATCCGGAATAGGGCGCGCCCTGTCCAGGGTTCTTGCTGATAACGGCTATGCTGTCGGAATTACCGGGCGGCGGCGGCACCTGCTTGAAGAATTAAAGGAAGAGCTTCCCGGCCAGGTTTATATAAGGGACTTTGACGTAGCTGTTGAAGACTCCGGAAATGATTTGCGGACCCTCATCGATGAAATGGGGGGAGTGGACCTGGTTGTAATCAACGCGGGAAGCGGATCCCGTGATATGAGTGTCCCCTGGGAAAAAGAAAAAGGAACGATCGAAACCAATGTACTGGGCTTCACGGCAATGGCCAATGTCGCCTGGCACCATTTCCAGGAACAAGGATCAGGTCACCTGGCGGGAGTATCTTCAATTGCCGGAATACGGGGCGGCGGCGGAGCCCCTGCCTACAGCGCCTCAAAGGCATTCGTATCCAATTACCTGCAGGGCCTTCGCTATATCGCCCAAAAAAGCGGAAAGGACATCACGGTTACTGATATCAAGCCCGGCTTTGTGGACACCGCCATGGCCCAGGGCGACCACGTGTTCTGGTCAGCTTCGACCGCAAAAGCGGCAGCCCAGATTTACCGGGCCATCAGGAAAAAAAGAAAACATGCCTACATCACAAAACGCTGGCGGCTGATCGCCTGGGCCCTGAGGATTTTGCCGGACTGGGTTTTATACAGGATGTAAGGCAACCGATAAAACGAGCGGCGAAGAGCAGGCGCTGATTGGATGGGTGAACAGGTATCAGCTTGTTTCCATATGGAACCGGAGACAGTTGAGAACCGTGAGATTTGTATGATGAGAGCACTAAACCTGGTTTTCTTTATATTTATTTTGTTGATGGCTGAAGAATCGCTGGCTCAAATTCAATCCCTGCCAGACAACGCTCAAACAAAGTGGATCGTCAACCATCCGGAAGAGATTGTAAGTTATCTCATATTTGATCCGGCAACTGTTAAAGACAGGCTCCCATCATCCCTTCGGTTCATCACGATAGAAGAACTGGCGGCTTACCGGATAACCTGGGCTGATGAACATCTGAAGAAATGCCCGGCCCACGCTGGTTGGGGCATCTCGTTCATTGAAATCGTCCGAATGGGAACTTTTGAGATAGACGGGAATAAGCCAGCGTGGCCTGAAAATGGAGCCGCGGCATTATGGTTTGCCCGTGTGGCATCGTCAGATCCGAAAATTGACCTGGGCCCGGGAAGACCATTTCTGGCTCTTGAATTCTGGTTGCCGGATAAAGAGTTTGTTGACTATATGTGTGAAAAAGGGCACTACGCCGGCTATGGTGATGTTCGCCTTCATAAAAATCCAGAGGGTAAATGGCTTGGTTTTGTTGAAGCCGAAGGACTAAATTTATCCTGTGAGTGCATGCCTGCTGGTGAAATTGAAGAAACCTATTCGGGCGGCCGGCAGGTGTTTTTCCCGCCTGCGGAATCCGGGGTAAAAAGTATTGTCCGTGTAGCTTTTGCCGGACACAAGATACAGCAATGCAGGGAAGATGGGTTCTGGAGGATTGAAGGAGTACACCCCCTGGCAGGAGGAGTCCTTATCGGGCCTTCAACTTTTCAGTCTGGGTACGACCTGGTAGGCGGCGCATACTTACACTGATACTTTTCAAAGAGCTGATATCCGGCAGGAGCATCCGGCAGATGAAAAACGAAAAGAAAAAATATGGAACATAATAGAGTTTTGTTTTTCGAGAATTACACGGCCGCCGTTTCATACAGGAATTCCTGGACCCGCATGGCCAGCACCCTGGGATGCATGAAAATCGTCCTGTCCCCCAGCCTGCTGATAGTAAAACCGCACTGGTACGCCAAATGGCTGATAGTCCTGCTCCAGCTGGACCTGTGCCACGAAATACCAGTCTCAAGTATCAGGAGTGTCCGGGAAACCGGCACCTGGTTCTCCTACGGAAAGGTGGAAATCTCTTTCCGTACAACCGGGGGGACAGTGCGGAAAATCCTTTTGTACCTGAGGAACTATCGGGAATTTGCCCACATGGCGGCAGGGGCCAGGATGTGACCGGATTTCTTCTGATTACTTCCCGATTGAAGCCCTGACCGTCCACTGGGTCCTGGCCATGAACTTCCAGTTGCGGAAAAGTTTCAGGATTGCAGGCCTTATATTTTCATCTTCGAAATAGGACCATTCCTCCCGGACCTCTATTCCTTCGCCGAAATCCTCCACATCCCGGGCGTCCCTGACCCCGAAATCAAAGGAAGCCCCTGCCCCGGAACCAAGGTTCCTTTTCATTTTTGAAATGAGCATCTTTTTCCATATGCCCCGGGTGTACCTTTCGTGTACGACCTCGAAAACAATCGAGGATCCAGAGACAGCCGAGGATATCCGGCTGAAGATGTTCCCGACATCCCGAGGGTCAAGGTACATGAATAAACCTTCGGCCAAAAACAATATGTTTTCATCCTGGATTTTCAGGATCTCTTCCAGCCACTGGCTTTCAAGAACTGACTCCCCGATCATCCTGTATGTCACCAGGTCACCCAGCAGCTCCTTCTTGGCTTCAACCACCGGGGACAGGTCAACCTCTATGTAGCGGCCCGGATCTGCGGAAAGACGCCAGAATCGGGTATCAAACCCGGAACCCAGGCTGACCACCAGGCCTCGCGGATTATCCCGGAGGAACTCCCCGGCGTATGAATCAAATTTCAAGGCCCGCAGGGCAATGTGGCAGCTGAGCGAGCCCGGCGTTTTCCGGTCCAGGATCCTCTTTTTGAGTTCCGCCGGCAGGTAGGTCTCCATCCTCTTGAGCAGTTCAATTCCGACATCGTCCCGGATTAACGGAGTCTTCTTCCCGGCCTCAAACACCCTTGATTTCAGGGTGATCAGGGCGGTCTCTGAAACGCTGCTTAAGATGCTCATGGGGGGACCTCCATTTCAAAAAATACCTGGTATATTTTCAATATGTTATATCAGGAAACTGTAAAAATCAGCGGAAAGAATGGACTTGGTTATTAATCCGGGCTTCAATCCGGGATAGGCAAGGCCCATGATCTCACGGTTCCATTCCCGGTCAGGCTGACGATTCCCAGTCCCACGAAACCGTGTAGGGACGATTCACGAATCGTCCCGGGCGAACGGTTTAAAGGTTCCACCGTACTGATGTTCGATCATCCTTATTTGTCGAAAACAGGACCGCCGGGTTTCCCTTGCTCCCAGTCACGGAGGATACCTCCACATCTCAATACGGGCAATTCGTGAATTGCCCCTACAATCGCTCCTCAGGGAAAAATCCGGTTATTCACCGAGTCTATAACAGGCAGGAAAGCCGCAGTTCTTCAACAAGTCAGGTATACATTCTGACTTTTTGTCATGACTTTTTCAGTACTTTCAAATCGCCCAACCCAACAATATCCAATAAGCATATGTAAACAAGGGATTTTAATGTTATGGCACAGAAAATGTAACACAAATTAATTACGGAGCACTTGTAAACCCAAAACCAGCCGAAGGAAATGACGGCTAATCGAAAGGAGCAGAGAATGACAAGGAAAATCGTGGCTTTATGCCTGCTGATTTTGATCCCGGTAACCCTCAATTGTATGGCGGCCACAAACATTACAACAGCCTGGGGACTTGCAATGTCATCAGGTGGGTTTAATAAACAATGGGTTTTTGGATTTGCTCTCTCGGCAGCAGTAGTCTGTGCACCTTTTACACCGGTAGGTAGCTTAGCGTGTAGTGCTGCTGCTGCGGGATAAATTTCATTAGGGGCTCGAATTGTAATGAACTGGCTATCAGACTATATTTTTGATCCGGTTGAATTCTATGTTCGTTTACAGAAACAACGCACTAGCTGGCTCTTAGCTTTATCGGGCCTTTTACTTTGCATAATCCTTCATATCGCTGATTTTTTAATACTCTCAAACAAAATTGTCACTAATTTAAATCATTCCATTATCAAGGTGAACACTGCATATATACTAGAACCGCTTTCCTCTTACGGAATATCCATCTTTGGATCAATAACATCTGGATTATTTGGTTAATGTATCTTCCTTTCCTAATATGTATTGATGTTCTCTTAAGAGACAGAGGAAACTATTTGGATTTCGCAAAGTTGTCACTATTTTCTTTCTATTCAATGATTCCATACTTAATTTTTGTTCTTATATTATCTTTAATTTATGAACCAGTGGAATTAGAAGTTCCTGAGGATAAAGGTCTCAATTTCTTTGTTAATTGGATTCAAGAAGCCTCTTTAAAAACAAGTCTACAAACAATACCTACTCTTATTAGAAATCTCGAATATCTATTTGATGTCTGGATTATCACTCTGATGACAGCTTCATATAAAGCATTTTCTGAGAAGTCCTATTTGTTTTGTAGTATATGTGGATCAGTCTATTTAATTATGATTATGAGTTTTGGATTTCACTATTAAACATGTTAAAAAAGCTTTTCATAATTAACCTACTTATATTGTTCGTGCTAATGCTAACTGGTTTTATTTGCAGTTATTTATCAGATGAGATTATCTCCTTTCCTCTTATCGATGAATCGTCAGCAATGGATAACCCAACTAGAGATTTTTCCCTAATTCTCAAAAACAACCTGTTTCTATTAATCTATCTATTGCTAGGGGCTACCACTTTTGGCGCTTTTTCAGTCATTTTATTTGCTTGGAATGCATTTTTCCTTGGAACCGGCATTTCCTCAATTGTAAATTTGAATGGGACCACATTCATCTCTGTGTATATTTATATCTTTTTGGAGTTCTCCTCTTTAACCTTTGCTGTAACGGCAGGCGAAAAAATCGGGATAGATTTTTTCGGATATCTTTCAGAATCTATGAAGCCTAAAAACCCTCTCGCGACTTTCCTTATAATAATTATTTCAATATTTCTAATGGTTATTTCGGGAATAATTGAGACATACTATCTATACAAATAATAGGATGATAGATTTCAATGATGAAAAAAAATAGTGGGGTCCTACTTATTTTAATTTTTTCTATGGTAATGATTATTTCTGTAAACTATAAAAGCTTCTTCTGTTCAACTCCTCGTATGGAAATATCCTATGGCAACAAACTATCTGACGAGGTACTTGATTCATTTTTATTTGACAAACTTAAACAAAATTTCAGACTAAAGGATTTATTGTCAAATCGAGAATACACTTGGGTCTATTGTTATAGTCTCCATTGTCCTGCATGTAAAATAGTCTCTGCCAACATTAAACCAAACAATAATAAGAACCTGATCGGATTCGCCCTAACTAAAACACCGACACCTTCAGTTTATCCAGCTACTAGCAATGTAAATCTGCCTATTTATTGTGTAAATCCTGAGCAAGCTGCCTCAATTGGAATTGTTTCGGTTCCATATTTGATTAAATTTGGTCGACATGGAGAGATTCTTGAGGCAATATCATCTTATAAACCAGTGCTAAAGAAAATCAAAGAACTATGATTGGATATATCCTGCCAGAATTCAACAAAATGCACCTGACATGCATTCTCTGTTTCAAAGAAATCAAAATCCATCTATTCCTATTAATTGGAACCTTTTTTGGCCCAAGTCTTTTTACGTCATATGCATTTTTTCTAGGCATTTTATATTTCAACAGCTTCGAAGTGCATGACTGCGTTTTTTCAATCAATAGATTTGCAATTTTTGTCCCCTTACTATTTGGTGAATTTTTTCTTGCGAGAGAAAACCAAAAAAAAACATATATTTTTTTAAGAACTTTACCAATCTCTGATAGAACTAGTTATCTTAGTAAAAATATCATCGCAGCCAGTGTTCTTTTGTTTTCAGAAATCCCAAGTTTTTTACTTCTTTACCTATATTTTGATAGGACACCCCCATTCATTTACCTAATAATTATCATTGCATTTTTAGTTTTCATAACAACCAGCTCGTTTTTGCTCATTTTAAAATTTGGCTTTCGGGTCACTTTTCTGATCACAAATATTACAGCCGAAATTTTAATTTACATATGGAGATCATTCGAAGAAGCCCATCCTGTCCAAGCCGCTCAAATTATAGCCAGTCAATCGCTTTTCCTTGCCGCTTCGATTTTCTTACTAATTGGCACCTACATTTTCTATCGGCTCGGTGTGCGTCATTTCCAGACAAGGGACACCCTGGAATTGGTGGCATGATTTGATTTATAAATGGAGTTAACTTTATAGCTGAGGTACCTATGAGAGTTTCCGGATTATCTGCTGCTGGAGTTATAAAAAAGTACAAACATTTTCAGCTGGGGCCTATTGATCTTAAGCTCGAACCCGGATCAGCCACAGGATTGCTGGGAGCTAATGGAGCAGGAAAGACGACTCTGCTCAATTGCCTGGCCGGGCAGATGGCTCCTAATGAAGGAACCATTCAGTGGCAGGACCAGCAAATTTCCCTGCGAAACTGGAAGGCCCGCGAACATATTGGTTTCGTCACTGAATACCCTTCCCTCTATGAAACCGTTTCCGCCCAGGATCACATTCAATTTGCTTCTCACATATTTCAAAACTGGGATTCTGAATTTGCTTCAGAATGGTTGAAAAAGTTTAAGCTGCCTCCTAAGCAGAAAGTGAAAGAATATTCCAAGGGAATGAAGGTCAAGCTTTCGATATTGATCGCCATATCTCACCGGGCTGATCTGCTGCTTCTTGATGAGCCCACATCAGGACTTGATCCTGACACCAGGTTTGAATTACAGGGGTACTTCAGGGAATTGGTCTCAGCACGGGAAGTATGCCTCCTTTTATCCTCCCACCTTTTTGAAGATATCGAAAATGTAACAAAAGATGTAAAAATCATCAGAGACGGAAGGATTACCCACGATTTTTCTCTAAAGGACCTGGAAAAGTATGTTTATGTTGAATCCGGAGGATCAGAAAACTTCATGCTTCCCGAAGAAACCAGATTCCCTGCCGCAAGTCCCGTTTTCGCCTGGAAAAAAGGTTCCAGAGAGTGCCTGTTATTTAAAAAAGATGAGTTTGAATCAATTGGGGAATCGAACGATTTCACGGGAATCCGGCGGGCCCGTCTTGAAGACATTTATTTCGGGAGCCAAACAAAAAGCAAGGGCATCAATTCCGATCTGAAATCCTGATATCAACAACTCTCTCATGAGGTCGACAATGCTGACAATCATCAATATTTTCACCCTGGCAGTTAAGGATATCCGCCTCAGAATTTTCAACCTCGGATTAACCTGGCTGGCCCTTGTCTCCGCTTCGATTATTCTAAGCCTTCTTCCCGCCGATTTCGGATCCCTGCCCCTCTTTCTCTTCCCCGTCCTTGCTGTAGCTTTCCTCTCTCTTTTCTACCTGGAATGGCTGATATCAGACGAAAAGGAACGCGGCACTTTCCTGCTGCTTCGCACCCTGCCGGTTTCAGACAGGGCCATCATCAGTTCAAAACTAATCACCCTCGGACTGCTCCTGGCGGTTCACCCCCTGGCTGTCCTGCCTTCGGCATTGATCAACCCCGTAAACCTCCTGGCCATGGCGGTTACCGGGCTGACTGCCGTCAGCGTGTTCATGGGATGCGTGTGGGGAATTCTTTTTTTCCTGGTTCTCAGGGGTGCCAATAAATACGTGATCCCCTTTTTCGCCATTCTCCTGATAAGCCTGGTCGCCCTGGTAATGATGAAGAAATTTCCCTGGCTTCCCGGGTTCCTGATGAGCCTTCCGGCACATGCTCCAGCGGTAATCCTCCTCACTCCCTTTTCCTGCCTGCTGGGCTGGTGGCTGACCTGCCGATACATGAGTTCGCGGGATTCAGCTGAGCTGGTTGATTGATTTGCAGCCTGTCGTCCAGGGTTTGTGGACAGCGTGGACGAAGTGGACAGCGTGGACGAAGTGGACAGAAATGAGGCCAGGAGCAACCTTGATCTCCGAAACCCTGTATCTGATTCATCATAAGCAGGATGCATTGACTCCGGCTGCACCGTCCCCGAGGTTTTCGGGGACAGCCCCATACCCAGGATGGGTATGGTACGAGCCGCAGGCCGAAAGCCCGCGGTACAAGCTGCAGGCTGGAAGCCCGCGGTACGAGCTACAGGCTGGAAGTCCGCGGTTCGGAGCGGACTATCAGCCTCTTCGTTTCTCCGGGGGACAGTTCCAGGCTGATGCCGGAGCTCATCTCTTCCCCGGTGAAGGGGCCGAGGGTTCCTCCCGTGTCCAGGCTCACCTCATACAGGCCGCTGGCATTCACGGTAAACCACTCCGGAAACTGATTGATGCGCGGCCAGTCCAGGGGAAGCTTCATTAAGGCCTTGTGGCGGGGCACGTCAAACTTGATCTTTCCGCTCCACGCCTTGTCAGCTGAAAGGCTGAGATATAACTCTTCGCCTTCCTGTACGGCTCCCAGCCGGACATCCTCCCTCCAGGGCTGTACACTTGTTCCCTGGGTTTTCCACAGCGCGTACATGATACTGGTGCGGGCAAAATTTCCGTCCCCGTGCCAACCTTCGATTACCCCGCTGGGCTGCTGCTTGGACCACATCACCATGATTTCGCTGTCGATCCAGCTGGCTGCTGAAGCCACCGGCTCACGGTTGCAAAGGTTCAGGGCGCTCTCAATCGCATCGGCATAACCGTCGGAGCTTCCCCGCTCCCAGTCATAATTCCTGTAATTCTCATTAATAGCGGAAAGGGCTTTCAGCACCGCGGACCGGTATGATTCGGTCTTGTCTATAAGGTACACGGTATAGAAGCCGTTGTGGGTATAACCCCAGGTGTCGGCAATCCTCTCGCTAAGCGGTTCCCCTGAAACCGGATTCACAGAGTCATAAAACAGTCCGTGCTCATTCCGGCCCACCTCAAGTATCCGGTCCAGCATGGCGTGTACCGGCTCCCGGTACTCCTGTTTCTTTTCCGGCCGGGCAAAACTCAGTGAAGCGTAGAGTTCACAGAGCCCGGAAACAATCTCGCAGCCGTGATCCCGCAGCCGCAGGCTTTCTGAGTCACGGGTTGGATGATTCCCGCCCAGCAGGTAGTAATCACCCAGCCGGACAGCCCAGTCCAGGTATTTCTCCTCCCCGGTCATCCAGTAGATACGGGAGAGCGCCTGCAGCATTTCCCCGTTGACCTCCACATTGGTTGAAACGATTTCCCCAAAGGGTGTTTTAACCGGGGCCTGGACCCACATCTCATCCAGTATGGAAATCATGCGCTCCGACCAGGGACTGTGTCCCAGCCATTCGGTCAGGGGAAGCAGCCCGTCCTTGATGTACTCTGATGAGCCGAAGATTATTGTGTCGAGATCAAGTTTTTCATCCCTGAATTTACCGCTGGCAAAATCATAGGTATCAGGCAGGCTGTTGATCCGGGATGTCAGCTTTATCTCAGTTTCCAGCATCTCCTTCATTTTCCCCTCAAAAAGTTCCCGGTCGGTGAAGGATGTTGTCAGCACCATGAAGGGGTAATTGTCGGCGGCAGCGTCCCGGGCGTTCCAGTAGAGATCCTTGGTATTCCTGGGAATCAGCCCGGTTTCAGGATCGGCAAGATCCAGCCACCCATGGACAAATTTATCGCAGCGCTTATAACTTTCGTTGGCGGTTACTCCATTTACTGCCGCCTGCTGGAACAGCAGCAGAGTCCTCTCGTCCGGTCCGCCGCATGAGGAAAGGAGCAGGAATAAAGTGGGCAAGGTCAGGATCCATTTTCGATTGAGCATTTATAACTTCTCCCGATAGAACATAATCCATTTCATATACGGCTGTCACGATCCGCCAATCCCGAAACCAGGCGACACCCCGGGGGTCGGCCTACATGACCCAGGGCTCCTTTTCCTCTTCCGGTAAAGCCTCTGCACCGGCGGGCTCGCTTTCTTCGGCCTGGTCTTCATAAGCCCAGGGCACCCTTTCCTCCCTGGCCAATAGCTTCTGCCGGTTCATGAAGTAATAGACCAGGCCGGCGGAAAGGCCCACTGCAAAGCCTATGGCGTGGCTGCTGTAGCTGACCCGCGGACTGACGGCTGAAGGGATCAGGAGAATAAGGCTTATGCCCAGCACGTGAACAATTCTCCGGCCCAGGGACCGGCTTCGTTCAATGCAGATATAGCAGGTGAACCAGAATCCGGCCATCAGGTAAACCGTCCCCGATGCTCCAAGCAGGCTGATTCCGGGAGGATAGGTTAATAGTGTCAGGTAGATGACCAGGCTGCCCAGCAGGGCGGTCAGCACCGGGAATACCCAGAACCCGAAATAGCCAAACAGCAGGTAGCTGAAAAAAAGGAACAGCACGGAGTTGGACAACAGGTGTTTAATATCAGCGTGCAGCAGTTGGGAGGTGAAGAGCCTTATATATTCCCCGCCGTTGAAAATCGCGTTTGAATCACCCTTGTAAGCGGCCATGGTGCCGCCCCCATCCTGCCAGGCATAAAGGGAGGCCACGAACATCAGGAGCACCCCGGTAACCGCCGTTAATAAACTGTTTTCCCTGGGTTTCCTGGAAATATGAGTCCTGACTATCCGGTAATCTCTATGTTTTGCAGTCACTACTTCCTTTTTAGCATAAAACCCGAAAATAGCAAGCCGGCGCTCTTCCCATTGGCGGATACCTTCGGCCCCAAATATTTTTCGAGAGAGATAGTCACGGATCGCGAACTGCACCTGGCAACTCTGTCCGGTTATGTGTAACGCCAATCTCCTGATTGGCCTCGGGAAAATTTTGTCAGACAAAAAGCCTGAATGAATCGAAGGCGATACCGATCCCGATATCAACCCCGAGAGTTCGGAAAATCCAGGACCATCACAGAGAATTCACCTCGGTGGCGAATGATTATTCTTGCAGATCAGGAGATCTGCGTACCAGACGGGAATCGGCAGTTTTCGAAGGACTTTAATTTTGAATTTTGAACCTGCGCAGGGAGTTCACTGGAGCCAGCGGCTCCAGCCACACACCCTACAGGAACAGGCTTCCCACCTGGTAAACCGTTGTTGTCAGTATCCAGGCCAGCAGGGTAAGGCTGAATAACTGGAACATGGCAAAGAGCCAGGAGCCGCTCTCCCTTTTGGTGACAGCCACGGTAGCCACGCAGGGAAAGGCGATCAGGCAGAAAAGCATTATGCAGTATGCCTGCAGGGGCGTATAAACAGCCTGCAGTTTTTCCCTGAGGGAATTTTCGTCGGTATTCCCCTGGTCCCCCAGGGAATAAATCACGCCCAGCTGGGCCACAAAAATCTCCTTGGCGACAACCGCTCCGACCAGGGCCGTGGAGACCTTCCAGTCAAAACCGGCGGGAGCCATGAAAATTTCCATTCCATGCCCTATTTTCCCCATGAGGGAATTTTCCAGGGCGGCCTGGCTCCGCTCCATGTTTACCTGTCTCAGATTTTCCGCCTTCATTTCATCATCCAGGTTGGTGTCCAGGCTGATTGCTTGCCTGCGGCTCTCAAACCGGGCTTCCCTGTCCTCAGGTATTCCGGGGAACTGGCCCATAAACCAGAACAGGATTGAAGCTCCCAGGATAATTGTTCCCGCTTTCTGCACGTAATACCAGGACTGCCTGCCGATCTGTTTTGAGACGCCCCGCGGGGACGGAATCCTGTAAGGCGGAAGCTCCATCATGAAAGAAGGCGCGTCTCCCTTGTAGATTGTCTCCCGCAGGAGCCTGGCGGCAAGAAGAGCCAGGACAATTCCGATAAGGTAGAGGCTCAGGAGAGTCATTCCTCTCCAGGCCGAGGGGAAAAATGCCGGGATGATCAAGGCATAAATGGGAAGGCGTGCTCCGCAGCTCATCAACGGAATGATGAGCATTGTAATTCTCTGGGCCGTGCGGTCCTCCATCACCCTGGTGGCCATGATAGCCGGAACATTGCAGCCGAACCCGAGAAGCATGGGGATGAAGCTTTTTCCGTGCAGGCCGAACTTGTGCATGACCCGGTCCATTAAAAAAGCCGCCCTGGACATGTATCCGCTCTCTTCAAGAATCGCTATCGCCAGGAAAAGCAGCACTATATTGGGAAGAAAGACCAGGACACCGCCGACACCTCCTATGATCCCGTCAACCAGCAGGCTGCGCAGGAAACTGTCCGAGCCAGGCTCCCAAAAAGAGGAAATAGCTGATCCCAGGTGCCTGAAACCCGACTCGATAAAACCCACCAGGGGGTCACCCAGGGAAAAAGTCAGGTGAAAAACCAGGTACATGAGCCCCAGGAATATGGGTATGCCTATAAAACGATTGGTCAGGACAGAATCAACCTTGTCAGAAAAAGAGGCATGTTCTTCACTGGCAAACAAAACCGCGGACCTGCAAACATCCTCAATCCATTTATACCTGAGCTCGGCAAAAACAGACTCGGGAATATCCCCGTGGGAATCTTCCAGGATCCGGATCGCCTTTTCAGCCGACGCCTTTATCCCGGCATCGTTGATGTGGGTCAGGACTCCCTGGTCTGATTCCAGGAGCTTGATGGCAATCCAGCGCCGGGAGGCATTGAAATAGGAAATTTTCTTTCCTGCCAGTTCCCCGACCAGTTTTGAAATTTCCCGCTCCAGGTCCTGGTTATAACTGACAACAGGATACTCGGAGAGCTTTCTCAAGGCCCCGGGAACACTGGATTCAGCGGTGTCGGCAATCCTGCGCAGCAGGGTTCTGGCCCCGATTCCAGTTGAGGCTACGATGGACACAACCGGGATTCCGATCAATTCTTCCAGTAATGCAGCGTCAATAATACTGCCGCTCTGGCGGGCCACATCAGTTTTGTTCAAGGCCACTACCAACGGCATGCCAAGCTCCAGCAGCTGGACAGCCAGGTACAGGTTACGCCTCAGGTTGGAAGCGTCCACCACGAGAACCACGACATCAGGAGTCTCTTCAAGGAGATATCTCCTGACCACGATTTCCTCCAGGGAATAGGGTGAAATACTGTAGGTTCCGGGGAGATCAGTGATCTCAAAATCCCTGCGCCCGGTATGGCACTGTCCAACTACCTTGTCAATAGTCACCCCGGGGTAATTGCCCACGTGCCGCTGGGACCCGGTCAGGAGGTTGAACAGCGTGGTTTTACCGGTATTGGGATTGCCGACCAGCGCGACCTGGAGGGGTTCCTGCCTTGGTCCGGACCTGCGTCTATGCCGGCATTTGCCGCAAGCTCCGCCCGGATAATCTGAGAGACATCCCTTATGCGCCATTTTGCAGGATCTTCTATCTATGCTTAAGTATATGAATACTGAATGGATTCTATTATTGTTTTACTGAAAAATTGCTTTTCTACAAGGGTTTTACCTTGATCTTCCCGGCCTCATCTTTCCTTAACGTCAGATTATATCCCCTGATCCTGATTTCAATTGGATCTCCCAGGGGAGCCACTTTCTTAACCTTAACCGTAGATCCTTTTGTAATTCCCATGTCCAGCAGCCTGCTGAGCATTGAACCGCGCATATCGACCTTGGTTATCTCCACTTCATCGCCGGGACGAACTTCCCTCAAGGTTCCGGGAACCTCGCGGGCAGCGGCTTCAAGAGCAGCTATCTCCAGCTGATCAAGGCTGCTGTTGATTCCCGGGGAATTGTCTGACCAGAAAGATTCGTCACCTTTACAATTTGTTTCACAAAACCGGTCGAAGCCCTCCAGCCAGTCTGTTACCTCGGAAGGGCAGTTATCTGAATACCTGACAAATCCGACCAGCCGGGCCATTACCTTGTCCCCAACCGTGTGCTCCATGGAACAGGCCGTCCTGTCCGCCAGTTCCTCGTCTATATCCAGTATTCGCATAAAAAACTCTTTGAGGGCCTCATGCCTCCTGTTGACTTCACGGGCGATGACCTCTCCCCTTTCGGTAAGGGTGATCACCCCATAGGATTCATGCCGGATCAGGCCTTTTGAACGCAGTGTTTTAAGGGCGCCGGAAACGCTGGAGCGTCCGACATTAAGGATATTTCCGATATCCCGGGGCAACGCGGCTCCATTTTTCTGGACCACGTTGTAAATAGCCTCGAGATAATCTTCCATATTGGCGCTAAGACCCTGTGTCTCAACCATATAACCTCCCGGTTTCAACCCGGGCCTGACATGTCAGACCTAGTTAGCAAAATAAATAATAACGTATATTGTACGCCACTATTAACATTTCATTCAACACATTTGGCCGGTCAGGTCACTCACAAGACCATAATTCGTATTTCGACATTCGTAATTCGCACTTCCACGGTTCTACATTCGGCATTCGGCATCTTTCAGATTTGGGTCGAGGCCCAAAGCGGGGATGATACGGACAGGTTCCTCCAGGGACAATTCGTGAATTGTCCCTACATTTGAATGCTTATGGTTGGCGACAGTTGGAAAACCTTTTTTCCGGGTAACTCCAAATCCCTGAACAAGCGTCCCATGGATTCGGCAATTTCTCTCTGATAAAATGATTTTAAATAAACCATTAAACAACGAAGGACAGATATGAATTCTTTCGAAAGGACCCTCGCTTTTATCAAGGGAGAAAAGGCTGACCGCGCTCCCTTCCACCCGATCCTGATGCGCTGGGCAGCGAAATACGCGGGAGTTCCCTACCGTGATTTCTGCCTTGATACCGCAGCCCACTGTGAAGCAAACATAAAATGCGCCGAGGATTTCAACATCGACTGGGTAAACGTCATGAGTGACCCCTACGCTGAAGCCGAAGCTTTCGGGCTCAAGCTGGATTATCCGCCTGACAGCCTTCCGGTGGAAACCGAATCCCTGATACAGGATCCGGCGGATATTGAAAAGCTGACAAAGCCGGAGATTTCCGAACACCAGCGGCTGGCGGGCAGGATTGAGCAGATAAGGTACTTCAGGGACAAACTGGGTGACACCACCATGATATCGGGATGGGTTGAAGGACCCCTGGCCGAGTATTGCGATCTCCGCGGACTCGGCAGTGCCTGCATGGATTTTTACGACAACCCGGCCCAGCTTGAAAAAGCGCTGGACATAATTGTCGAATTCTCAATAGATTTTGCTACCGCTCAGGTCAAGGCCGGAGCCAACTGCATAGGGATGGGAGACGCCGCATGCTCACAGATCGGGCCCCAGCTCTATGGGGAATTCATCTGGGAACGAGAAAAAATCGTTATTGACCACATCCGTTCCCTGGGGGCACTGGCCAAGCTTCACATCTGCGGCAACACTACATCCATCCTCGATAAAATGATCGCGACAGGAGCTGATATTGTTGACATAGATCACCTTGTCGAGGACATGGGACCATTCGCCGAAATGCTCAGCCCCGGACAGGTATTATCAGGGAAAAGCGATCCGGTTTCCGTTATCCAGAATGGATCAGGAGAGGAAATTGCCAAGAGTGTGGCGGCATGTTCAGCAGAAGCGAAAGGCAGGTGCATCATTTCGGCCGGATGCGAAATCACACCTGACACGAGCATCGAAAACATGAAGGCGTTCAGCGCTACAGCCCGCGCGTAATCGGAGCCGGGAAAATTTCATTCAGGGAAAGACCCGGCCAACCGGAAACGCCGACAGGTCTTACCTGTTGAGGCCTGGACCCAACAAATGCCGGCAGGAAGAAATGATCAACCGGAGACATTTTCTAATTCAATCATCTTCAGCCCTGGCCATGGCCGGCTCAGGAGCTTTTCAAAAGCTCATGTTCCCCGGGGAAAACCCCGCGCAAATTGAGTGCGACCTGGCGATCATAGGCGGAGGCGTAGGGGGTGTGGCGGCGGCTATCGCGGCTCTCAGGAACAACATGACCGTCGTGATGACTGAAGAAACCGACTGGATCGGCGGCCAGTTGACCCAGCAGGCGGTCCCGCCTGATGAGCATCAATGGATTGAGGAGTTTGGTTCGACCAGGGCTTACAGGGAATTCAGAACCGCGGTCAGGGAACATTACAGAACCTGGTATCCGCTTACAGGTGAAGCAAAGGCTGACCTCCAGTTCAATCCCGGGAATTGTTCCGTTTCAAAAATATGCCATGAGCCGAGAGCCGCGTTATCGGTACTGCTGTCGATGCTGGCTGCTGAAGCCAGCGCCGGCAGCCTTAGAATCCTTCTCAACACCATTCCCCGTGCCGCCGAGACAAATGGCGACTTTGTTGAAGCGGTATCCGTGGTAAACAGCCGGGACGGCAGAGAAACAGTTATTAAAAGCCCCTGGTTCCTGGACGCCACTGAAATGGGAGATCTCCTGCCCCTTACAGGAACTGAATATGTTTCGGGGTCCGAATCAAAATCGCAAACCGGTGAACCCCACGCGGCGGACAAGCCCGATCCCCGGAATATCCAGTCAATTACCTGGTGTTTTGCCATGGATTACAGGGAGGGTGAGGACCACACCATAAACCGGCCCGAAAATTATGGTTACTGGAGGGACTATGTTCCTGACCTCAATCCCCGTTGGCCCGGGAAAATGCTGTCATGGACTTACACCCAGCCGGTCACGCTGGAGCCTTTCACATGGGGATTTGATCCTCGCGCGGGAGCTGAAAATCCCGGGTTCTGGAAATACAGGAGGCTGGTTGACCCTTCGAATTATTCGGGCCGCGGCAGGTCCGGAATCACGCTGGTCAACTGGCCCATGAATGACTACCTGGGCGGACCGATATTCGATCTTCCCCCGGCGGATATTTCCAGGCATCTTGAAAATGCCAGACAGCAGAGCCTTTCCCTTTTGTACTGGATGCAGACTGAAGCTCCGCGGGAAGATGGCAAAACAGGCTGGCCGGGACTCCGGCTGAGGGGAGATATAACCGGGACGGATCACGGCCTCGCCAAACGTCCTTACGTTCGTGAATCCAGGAGGATAAAAGCCGAATTCACTGTCCTTGAAAATCATGTCGGAACCCAGGCGAGAGCGATGATTACGGGACAACCTGAAAACGAAGTTGCCGCTGAAAGATTTGCCGATTCGGTGGGGATTGGCAGTTACAGGATCGACCTGCACCCATCGACCGGGGGTGACAATTATATTGATATAGCCTCCCTGCCTTTCGAAATACCGCTTGGCTCGCTGATACCTGAACGGATGGAAAATCTCATCCCGGCCTCCAAAAATATCGGGACTACCCATATAACAAACGGCTGCTACAGGCTTCACCCGGTTGAATGGAACATAGGCGAGTCAGCGGGAATGCTGGCCGCGTTCTGCAGGAAAAGATCCCTGTCTCCCCGGCAGGTCCGGAAAAAACACATAAAAGACTTCCAGGCGGAGCTGGAAAAACAGGGGGTTGAGTACCGCTGGCCCGACTGCCCGGATTCCGCCGGGTAAAATATATTCTTCAAGGCGGCGCTTTCAAGGTGTACTATTTATGGAACTTAAATAATGGAATTTAAGTTCATGGCCATATCGTTTTTCAGGATAGAATAACTGGAGCTTCCTGATTTGAATTAAGTACTGTCGAAACTATGGATTAATTCATATATGAAAAAACTGAACAGACGAGACTTCGTGAAATCCGCCGCGGCCATCACCACATCCGCCAAGATCTTTTCGGGAATTCAATCCCCTCAGGCCTCTCCCCTGGATACCGGCCTGGTGGAACTGGCTGATACCGGGATCAAGGTTTCAAAAATAGCAATGGGAACCGGGTTTAATGGTTTCGGGGGGCAGTCGAACCAAACCAGGCTCGGGAAATCAGAATTCAAGGAGCTTATTTTCCATGGCTATGACCAGGGGCTGAACTTTCTGGATATGGCTGACCAGTACGGATCCCATCATTTTATGAAGGAAGTGCTGAAGGACTTGCCGCGGGAAAAGCTTACCATCCTTTCCAAGATCTGGTTTTCGGGCGGGGGAGGCCTTGAACCCACAGACAGGGCAATACCCTCTGTGAACCGTTTCCTCAGGGAACTTGAAATCGACAGCCTGGACATATGCCTGATCCACTGCGTGCAGAATCACGCTTGGCCGGAGGAACTCGAACGAATGAGGGATGAGATGTCGGAACTGAAGGAACAGGGGAAAATAAGGGCGGTTGGTGTTTCCTGTCACAGCTATCAAGCCCTGAAAGCTGCAGTGGAATCACCCTGGACTGACGTCATATTCGCTCGAATAAACAATAAAGGCCAGGCCATGGACCGGCCTGATCCCGAACCGGTGGCAAATCTATTGACCCGGGCCAGGGAAAACGGCAAGGCTATAGTTGGAATGAAAATCTTCGGGGCCGGCAAGCTCACTGCAAAAAATCAGCGCCGGGCTTCAATCAGGTATGTATGGGAAAACAATCTCGTCGATGCCATGACGATTGGATTTGAACATAAATCCCACATAAATGACTCTATAGAAATGTTGAGTGAAGTTTTTAAAAAAACGGCTTAAGATAAAAACGTATAGAATACGCAAATTAATTTCGGCAATCGTTAACCCGGAGATTTTTTTATAATTAGTGTTGAGAGACTTGCTTCAATCTCCTTGTCAATTTACACTATGCTGGTTAGGTTGTTTTTCTGAACCCGGAACTAACCATGTTAGTCATTTGCTGAAGAAATCAGAAAAGCAGCGATTGTGAAAAAAATAATCAATTCATTTGAGGATGGTGGTTTGATGAATCAAAGATTAATTCGTTCATTACTGGGTTTTACCTTATTCTTGGTAATTGGGCAGTTTACTGCCGCTTTAGCCCAGGCGCCTTACCAGGCTCCTGAGGGTATTCCCCCTGAATCCGACTTTGTTTACAGAAAGCATTACGAGGAGGTTCAGGCTATTATGCAGTCCCCATTAGCGGAAAGAGCTGCAAAACTCGAAGCCTACATGAAGGCGCTGCACCCCAAATCAAAGATCCTGGGGACAATGGAAGCCTATTTCAGACAGATCGAAGGACAGCTGAAAAGTGCTGGAAATACCGGTGCCGCTGATGCCCTGAACAAAAAGCTGACAGCAATGTTCCCGAACAGTGATGCTGTAGTTTCCCAGCAATTGCAGCAGGCTTTCCAGGCGAAGGATTATGCCAAATCCATCCAGCTTGGTGAAAAACTCCTGGCAAAGAATCCTGAAAACAAAACCATTCTGAATATCCTTGCCGCATCCTATATCCAGACCAACAACCAGGCCAAAGCAGTGGCCACAGTGCCCAAGGCCATTAAAGCGATCGGCGCGAAAGATGCTGTTTCCCTTGTTATATGGATGGCAGATTACTACAAGGCCCAGAATGATATCCCCAACGCTCTTTCCTATTACAACCAGGCTATGGGCGCCTTCCCCGCGGGTTCAGCCCAGAACAACACCTTGAAGGTTACAGTTGGAACCATCAAGGGAACCGAGGCTTTCAAGGCGAAAAACTTCGATGGTGCTGTGGCATCTTTCAATGAAGTGGTTTCTGTTGATCCCAAAAACGACGGAGCCTATTTATTCCTGGGCCTCAGTTACTGGAGACTCCAGAAGCTTGATGAAGCCCAGTCCGCGTTTGCCAAGGCAACAGTGCTGGGACAGGGAACCGCTGCCAAGGCAAGAGAGTACCTGCTCCAGATTTACAAACCGCTTAATGCCGGTTCTGAAGAGGGTCTCGACAAGGTTCTGGATGCCGCCAGGGCTGACCTGGGAATCTAAGGGAATTATTTAACTGGATACTTGAAGCCGACTTCGAGGGCAACCCTGCTGTTAACAACCAGGATTGCCCGGGGTCGGCTTTTTCCATTCGCGCCCCTGATACCCCAATCCTCCTTTATTCCCACATGGAACTGCGTATGGCAGTACTGACTGTTCGTTCGCATATGTTTCCGCGAAGCTCAGCCGGGCAAGCCAGTGACAAATCCCGGGCCCTTGCCTGCCCCCGGCGGGCGGGCGGGCAGGTTAATCTCTACTGAAAATCCTGAATTTCATCAAACCCATTCGTTGCAGGCGGTATTGAAGCGCGGTCTTCAGGACTCCAGCCCCGTAACGGAGGCTGCTGAAAAAACCTATGGAGGAAGAATCAGAATCGTATCGTGTCGGGCAGCTGATTTCCCCGACCCTGAATCCGAAATAAAGGGCCTGGATCAGGATCTGGTTGTCAAACAGAAAATCAGGAGAGTTTTTCTGCCAGGGCACGGTTTCCAGAAATTTTCTGGTGAAGGCCCGGTATCCGGAGTGGTACTCCGACAATTTTGCCAGGGTAAGCATATTTTCAAGCAGGGTCAGGATCCTGTTGAACAGGTATTTATAAAGAGGCATCCCGCCCTGCAGGGCGGTTCCCGTTAGAATTCGTGACGCGATAACCACGTCATAAACATCGGCCATCAGCATTGAAGCCATCGCCGGGATCAATTTCGGATTGTATTGATAATCGGGATGCAGCAGGATAAAAATATCCGCGTCAAGCTTCAGGGCTTCCTTGTAACAGCTCTTCTGGTTCCCGCCATACCCCAGGTTTTTTTCGTGCACATAGGTCCGAATCCCCAGGCTGCGGGATATCTCGGCTGTATTATCATGACTGGCATCATCAACAAGCAGCACATAGTCGACCACCCCCTCCGATATTTCAGAAAAGGTCTTTTCCAGGGTCATGGAGGCGTTGTAGGCAGGCATTAAAACCGCGATTTTTTTCCCGTTCAGCATCACATCCCTACTGATTCATTAGGTGTTGATATTTCGAAAACAGCCAGATATTCATCTTCATAGCCAGGATTTCCGTACTTCTCCCGGTAAGCCGCCATCCACTTTGTAATGTCAGCTTTGATAACCGGGAGCTTCAGGTCCCTCTCCTTTTTCTGGTCCTTGTGGAATATCACATAATCCACGCCTCTTTTTTCAATTTTATCCATCTCGCTCACATGAATACAATTCCGGAACCTGAACCGTTTATCCCCGACCGGGACCTCTCCGGCGCGGAACTTCCCTCCGGGTTCCTCAACAAAACCTATAAGCATGTGCTGTTTATGAAGCCGCTGGTAATAGCTGAATATATTGTCATGATACTGCCAGGGCGCCTCCAATATGGTTTTCTGCCCATTCGGCAACCTGGCCAATTCATTGTAAAAAGGGGGAACATTGGTAGGTTTTACATGATCCATAACCCGGTCCAGGCCATAGTAGAGCTGGTACATGGGATCATTTGTGAAATGATTGGGATAAAAATAAATCCCGCGGAACGGGCCAAACAAAATCAAGGAAAAAGACAGGATGAAAAAGGAATATTTACCTATTTTGCTCATCCGGTTTTTCCGGTATTTATGGACAAGCGCTACGGCCGCCCATGCCAGCAGAAACGGTAAAACAGCTATGGAATACCGGTTGAAAACCATCGATACATTGCTGCCGGTCGGCCTGGCAATCAAAAAACCCGCTGCCTGCAGGCATACCAGGAAAAACGTGTACAAGCCGAAAAGATAATTTTCCCTGCTCAGGAAATAAAGGCCCGCGGCGAATAAAAGCAGCATTATAATTACAAGCCATATATGGAAGCTGCCGGCGAAAATCTGGAGCGTGCCGATAAGGGACTGGAAGGAAACCGCATCCCGCCCGGCTTTTGACAATAGTGCCGCGGGTCTGCTTATGATTGGCAGCAGGATCAGGGCCGTCAAACCCGCCGCAAAACACATTCCGGGAACCAGTAACCGCTTAATTCCTTTCCACAGTTCCTTTTTAATCGCGGCATGAAGGAGGGCGAACAGGAAGGGCCCAGCCACAAAAGGAAGAGCGGGCAGGAGACTCCATACAGAGAGAACACCTGTAATAACATAGAGCACAATCCCGGCTTTGCGTTTCTCGGTCCACCAGTAATAAAAAGCCATTACCGCCACGAATGACAGCAGCATCGAAAAAGCATAAGGCCTCGCGTACCTGCTGTAAAAAACATGTAGAGGTGAAATACCCAGGAGGCAGGCAGTCACAACCGCGGCCCTTGTTCCTATCAGTTTTTTCAACAACAGGGGGACAGCCAGGAGCGCCAGGAACCCGGCAATAATGGAAGGAGCCCTCATAAGGAGCTCGGAGATCCAGAAGTTATTTCGCAGAAATTCATAAAACAGGGTGAATGGTATGCAATGATCCGCCCAGCCGAAATCTGAAAATATCCCCCAGTAGTCGGCAGCGATTAACTTGTGAACAGCATGCCACTCGTCATCCAGCAGAATCTGCCCCGGAAGCTGATACAGCCGGAAGAAGACACCCGCTAAAAGGATTCCGGCAGCAAGAAGGGATTCAACTGGATCTATCTTCGAGCCATCACGCATGATTATTTCAGTCTATATGGAGTTTGTTAACCGAAGGTACTGAGGAATTCCAGTTGGATTCACTCTCCAGGTTTTCTGACATAGATTTCTCCGCCTTTTTTTCGGAACTCTTCAGCCTTTTCCCTCATGCCTTTTTCAGCCGTTTCACTTTCGGCGGCAGCCCCTGGAACGGCACTGGCTCCTTCCCTGATTTCCCTGCTTATCCTCATGGAGCAAAACTTGGGGCCGCACATGGAACAGAAATGAGCCACATTCGAACCCTGGGCGGGCAGGTCCCTGCCATGAAAACCATGGGCTTTTTCCGGGTTAAGCGTCAAACTGAACTGGTCCTCCCACTTGAACTGGAATCTTGCCATGGACATGGCATAATCCCAGGCCAGGGCGGCATGGTGACCTTTGGCCAGGTCCGCCGCGTGAGCCGCTATCTTGTGGGCGATTACGCCCTCCCTGACATCATCCCTGTCGGGGAGGCCCAGGTGCTCCTTGGGGGTCACATAGCAAAGCATGGAGCAGCCTTTCCATCCAATAATCGCGGCTCCAATCGCCGAAGTAATGTGATCGTAGCCTGCTCCTATATCTGTCACCAGGGGCCCCAGGGTATAGAAGGGGGCACCGGAACAGTCAGCTTCTTCCTTTTCCATATTTTCTTCAATCATGTGGAGCGGAATATGTCCGGGGCCTTCAATCATGACCTGGACATCATTGTCCCAGGCTATACGGGTAAGCTCTCCCAGGGTTTCCAGTTCAGCGAACTGCGCCCGGTCATTGGCATCCGCCTGGGACCCGGGACGTAATCCATCTCCCAGGCTGAAAGAAACATCATAAGACTTGAGAATCGAGCAGATATCCTCGAAATGGGTGTATAGAAAATTCTCACGGTGGTGGGCCAGGCACCACTTGGCCATGATGGATCCGCCCCTGGAAACGATACCGGTCAGCCTTTCAGCTGTCAGCGGTATGTATCGGAGAAGCACCCCGGCATGGATAGTAAAGTAATCAACACCCTGCTCAGCCTGCTCTATAAGGGTATCCCGGTAGACTTCCCAGGTTAAATCTTCGGCAACGCCATTCACCTTTTCCAGAGCCTGATAAATGGGAACCGTGCCGATCGGCACCGGGGAATTCCTGATAATCCATTCCCTGGTCTGGTGGATATTGGCCCCGGTAGAGAGATCCATTACCGTATCGGCTCCCCACCTGATTGACCAGATCATTTTCTCGATTTCTTCCTCTATCGAGGAACTGACAGCGGAATTGCCTATATTGGAGTTGATCTTCACCAGGAAATTCCTGCCTATGATCATGGGCTCCAGTTCGGGATGATTGACATTAGCCGGAATAATCGCCCTCCCGGCTGCTACTTCATCTCTCACAAATTCAGGGGTAATCTCGCGGCTTCCGAAAAACTGGGTGCCGGCTGCGAGCCTGTCTTTGTAGGCGATATATTTTTCTCCCAGCAATTTTTCCAGTCTTCCCCTGGCCATATTCTCCCGGACGGCGACAAACTCCATTTCAGGGGTGACTACCCCCTGCCGGGCATACCCCATCTGGGTAACAATTTTCCCCTTTTCGGCAACCCGCGGCCTGGTTTTTCCCGGGAAGACAAGTCGGGTGTCCTCACTGGAAGATTGCCCGGAGCGGACAAAATCTGAAGAGAAATCCTTCATCTGGAGGGTATCGCCCCGTTGTTCGATCCATGATTTTCTAAGAGGCGGAATCCCCTGATTGATATCAATCTCCAGGTTCGGATCAGTAAAGGGGCCGGAAGTATCGTAGAGGTAAATTGAAGCGTCACCCGGGCTGTCTTCTAAAACCGAGAGAGCCACCTCCCGCATTGGAACCCTGATTTCAGCACTGGACCCTTCCAGGTAAACCTTTTTGGATCCGGGAAAGGGATTGCAGCTTATGCCCGCGATCCCGGTTTCTTCATCATTCATATTTTTCATAGCGATATAAACTACCTTCAGGGGGAGATATATCCTGATGAAAAGCGGGCAAGTAATCCACCGGCTTTTCCTTCGCCGGCATTACCCGGATCAGGTTCTGGGGTCGACACTTCACAACAAGAAGCATCCTCTCAGCTTTCAAAAAATGCTCCCCCAAGCATTAGAATTTAAAGTAAAACTATATCACCAGTTCCAATTCGGAATCTAATTTAATCGGTCAGTTCCTGCTGTACAGGTCATCCCTGATATCGGTGAACACCCTCTTGTTCACGGCGTCAAAGCCCATAATTGAAGCAACCGCGGCGTTCATGCCGACACTTCCCGGGCACTGGTTAGGTCTACGGGTCCGAATTGTCTGGGCAAAGCCCTCCAGTTCCATGCGGTAGGCTGACAAAGCGTTGAAACCGGAGGCGCTTCCGGCGACACTGGAACCGGCCGCGTCCCTGGCCCTGCTCTCTGAAGCCTGCATCAGCGGCATATCAGTGTCAACGTCCTCAACCACGAGTTCAGTAGCCTCCGGGCCTTCTCCTTCATAAAAAAGCATGGCTTCCTGTTCTCCGCTGAGAATGATCGTTCCTTCAGTGCCGAAGAACGCCTCATAATAGTGATCCCAGGCATTTGACTGGATTGAGGAATAGGTCAGGGTGCGGTTATTGGGATATTCATACATCAGGTAGACGTGATCCGGAATTTCCCGCCCATCCTTTTCCTTGAAGATTCCGCCGGTACCGTAAACCCTGGACGGCACGCTTTCAGTGAACCAGTTGACTATCTGGAGCTGGTGGCTGGCCAGTTCGGCCATCAGGCCCAGGGAATGTTTCTTATAGAGCCGCCAGTTTGCCCAGTGTTCTTTATCCTGGTATCCCCAGGCGGAGGGATCGAATGCCGCCTCAGGAACCTCGCGGCGCCAGCTGTTATTCCGATGCCAGAGAGCGCGAATATGAAACATGTCTCCTATCGCTCCGGAATCAATCAGTTTCTTTGCTTCGTGATAAAGAGGATTATAGGTTCTCTGGTGGCCGATCTGCAGGTTGCGGCGGTTGCGCCTTGAAGCATCAACCATCTGCCTGCACTCATCAATGCCCATGGCCATATTCTTCTCGCAGAATACGTGTTTCCTGGCATTAAGGGCATCTATGGTCATCGGGGCGTGCATCCAGAGAGGCGCCGCGATGATCACGGCTTCCAGGTCACGCCGGGCCAGCAGCTCCTTATAGTCTTCGTAAGCCCTGGCTTCAGGATCGTGATTCTCCCGGGCGAAATCCAGCGCTTTTTCCCGGTTATCCGGAAAAATGTCACAAACCGCGGAAATCCTCAAATGACTGGGAGGAGTATTCTCAAGCAGCACTGAACCCTGGCTGCCCACGCCGATGATTCCGGCTCGCACCGGAGTCATTGAAGAGGCCTTCCAAATGAGCGCGCCGGCTACCGGTGTCGCGGCTACAGCTTTCAGGAAATTCCTCCGGCCGAGTTCTCTTCTTTCTTCAGACAAGCTCATCGTACCCTCCTCCTCCTCCAATGCTTAAACAGTATATCCAGCCCAGCCATTTTCCCGGTCCTGAAAGAACCGACAAGCATCAGGGCAAGAAACTCTATGAAAATCTTATTAACGTACAATTCCGGACCCTGTCCTCCCGTTTCATATATGAATCCGGTGTAGTCCAGGGGAGGAACCGCGAAATAAAACGCGGCCATCAAAAAGACTCCCAGCCAGACGGCAGTCTGGGTAAAAAACCCTACCATCATCAGGACGCCCAGGATAACAAGCCCCCACATCACCGACATGTCTGCAATACCGAGAAGGGTGGGGTTCTCGGCAATATATTTGAATGGCCCCCATCCGGCTGACAGGTAAGACTCTCCGCTCCAGCCCGGGTCCACCAATTTCCCGAAACCCTGGAAGAAAAAATGCCATCCTATGCTGAACCTGATGAATACGAGTAGAACTTTGTGCCAGGTATTCAAAGCTTCTGCCTCATAATACACTGCCTCACCTCCAAGTTAAGTCAGACTATTTCAATTAAATCTTCAGCTGTACCAATCATATGATATTCATTTACGGTTCCGGTTTCATCCCCGGAGATTAATAAAGCGCCCGTATCAGGATTTTTCCCGCAGAAATCCTCAATCCCGGAAATATCCATTGTAAAAAATGCCGTTGAAAGCGCGTCTGCCGCCAGGGCATTATCGGCGATCGCCGTAGCGCTCAGATACCTTCCCGCGGGCCGCCCGGTCCCCGGATCAATCACGTGACCGAACCGGCTGCCGTCATGTTCAAAAAACTGCACGCCCGCCCCGGAGGTGGCCAGGGCCTGATCCCGGAGCATCACCCTGGCAAAATCCCGGCTGGACTCACACCGGGGATCCCTGATGCCTATTTTCCAGCCCCGCCCTTTCTCAACCAGGCTTCCGGAGGCGTAAAAAGAGCTGTTCCCGGCATTGATCAAAAAATTCCTCAAGCCTTTATTCTGCAATATGGAGGACGCCCTATCAAGCGCGTATCCCTTTCCGGTAGCCCCCAGATTAATTTCCAGTCCCGGTTCCAGGTATTTCACCTCCCGGGTTTCTTCCCGTATCCGAACCTTGCAGAAACCTGTTTTCCCGATCGCGATTTCAATATCCAGGTCGGAAGGGACACCCGGATTACGGCTGTAAAAACCCCACAGTTTCCAGAGTGCTCCGCAGGTTATGTCCATGGCTCCCCCGGTTGCCCGGCAATAATCCAGGGAAACTGTGAGAGCGTCCCAGAGATCGGGACCAGGTTTAAACCATCCCGCAGCGGCGGTTTCATTCATGCGTCCCAGGTCACTGTCTCCCTTGAAGACTGAAAGGATACCCTCCAGCCTGCTTATTTCCCGAAGAGAAGCATGGATATCGCGCACAAAACCCCTGTCTTCTGATCTTACCGCCACTTCAAATCTTGAGCCCATGGCCGGGCGTCCCAGCCTGAGAAGCCGCTGCTTAACGTCGACATCCTTCCCGGCAGATGGCTTTAAAAAATCTCTTCTGGACTTAAGCTTATTACCCACTTTCAATACCCGCCCGAACTTGATGCGTATATATCCATTATTCAGAAAAACCCGGGAACTGCCGAATTTATTTATAATTGTACCTTCTGGCGAAACGCCGCAAGTTAAAAAAGCTTCATCAAGACAGAAAAATAATATGAAAAATACATACAACATAAATATTACAAGCATCGATTCCGCAATTACCCCGGCGGAACTAAAAACCGAATTCCCCATTACCGAACGCGGGAGTGAAACTGTTTTTGAAAGCAGGAAAACAATAAATGAGATCCTCGCGGGCAGGGACAAAAGAATCCTGGCCATTGTCGGGCCCTGCTCCATACACAATCCTGAATCCGCCATGGAATATGCTGAAAAGCTTCTGGAGCTCAAAAACAGGTATTCCGAGGAAATGTATATCGTGATGAGGGTTTATTTTGAAAAGCCGCGTACGACAATCGGTTGGCGGGGATTGATAATTGATCCCGATCTGGACGGATCCTACAACGTCAATAACGGGCTGCGTAATGCCCGGGAACTCCTGGTGAAGATCACCGATATGGGCCTGCCTACTGCCACGGAGATGCTCGATCCGATTATTCCCCAGTTCATTGCTGACCTGATCAGCTGGGCATCGGTTGGAGCCAGGACAACTGAAAGCCAGACCCACCGGAACATGGCCAGTGGGCTTTCCATGCCGGTAGGTTTCAAAAACGGCACGGACGGAAGTATACAAACGGCAGTAAACGCCCTGCAGTCGGCGGTAAATCCCCATAGTTTCCTGGGAATTGATGAGGAAGGACGTATCTGCATTCTAAATACCAGCGGCAACCCCTCGGTTCACCTGATCCTGAGGGGAGGCAAACACGGCCCCAACTACTACGAAGAACATGTGGAAGATGCTGAAGAAATGATGAAGGCTTCAGGCCTCAGCCCGGCCCTGCTGATTGACTGCAGCCACGCCAACTCAGGAAAGAAACCTGACAAGCAGATGAGGGTGCTCAGGTCGCTGATGGATCAGAAAAAGAGACACGACGACATAATCAAGGGGTTCATGATTGAAAGCAACCTTAAAACCGGAAACCAGCCAATTCCCGATGATGTGGACAAACTGGAATACGGGGTCTCCATAACCGACAGCTGTGTCGGATGGGAGGCAACTGAAGAAATGCTTGGTTTCGTCAGGGAGGAAATGAAAAACCGGGCTTGATGGTCCTTAAGGCGGGTTTGTCAAATGAACGAACAGCCGCTCAAATAAAATAGTTTTGCCGGAGCCGGGAGAAACCCGTCACCTGTCTCCCGCAACTATTTAATTCATTCCGCGTACCATTCCTCAATGCGGTATCCCAGGAGTTCAAACAGCCTTTCGTTGTGAGGCTTGTAGTAATCCTCCAGGTTACGCCGGGTTTCAGGATCCAGGCCGGATCTGTAAATCCCTTTGTTTTCGTGTGAATATTCCACATCAATGGCAGGCGGGGGAGCTTCCAGGAAACTCACTATCTCATCCAGGTGCCGGGCCGGATCAGCCAGAAACCTTTCAAACACGACTATCTTCACCTGCTCCCTGGGAAAGAAGGTGAACAGGAATTCCAGCTGTTCAGCATATCTGCCCCTGCCAAGAAATCCAGCTGGGAAGCCGGTGGATTCTTCAGCCTGAAGATTATCTTCAAAACTGCGGCCCGGCAGGAGCCAGTCCCAGTTCCGGTCCCTGGGAAGCTTCTCACAGTAATGCTGATAGGCTGAAAAAGAGCGGGTTACCGGATTACGAAGCATGACAATAATCCTGGCGCCGGAACAGTAATGATGGATCTCCCGCAGGGCTGATTTCCGGGAAAGATATTCCGGAGTTTTATCCCCATTTTTCATTCCGGAAAAATACAGCTTCGAATACCACTTCAGCCCCCTTATCCTGACTGTCGGATCACTGAAAAACTTGGATTCCAGTCGCATATATTTCTTGTACCTGACCTTTATCCGGGCCAGCCTGAAATCGGGGAGCTGACTGAGCCACACTGTCAGGGAAGTAGTCCCTGATTTCTGGGCTCCAACGATGAAAAAATCAGGGAGGAGCAGATTATCCCTGTAACCGGGCAGCACCGCGGACACCAGGTCTTCAATTCTCCCGGCTGTCCTGATAACCAGCCCGCTGATCAGCTCCCTCATCAACAGCTTCGCGTATCTCAGGCTAACATAAATATGATGAATCCTGCTTCGATCCATCTCTCCGAAATAATTCATTGCTGAAGATTCTATCGTGTAGTGGGGTTTTATTACAGTCCAGTATTACCCTTTCGGTTATACAGCTTCTTCCAACCCTGATTTACTGTTGCATCATTTTCATTTACAGGCAATCCGGCCCCGGTTTCCCGGGCACAATCCCCACCCGCGCAATTCCCGCGAAAAAGAATTTCTCCAGGGATAAACTGAAGGATTCCAGGAAAATTATATAAAGTCTCCAAATTACATTTATTGTATTATCTAAAGAATGCATTCCATAAAAATCCGGCTCAATGTTTTTGCTTTTATCCTGATAGCCTGCTGCTGCGCACAGCTTGAGGCCGAAGCGGATTCCCCTGCCGTGGCCAGGGGAGAGGGCTTCACCATACAGCAGTCAGAGGTTGAAAAGGCCGCCGAAAGCAAGCTGAAGGAACTGGAACTGGACCAGCTGCGGGTGCCGGCCCGGATTAAAAAGCAGCGCCACCTGATCCTATCTGAGACCATGAAAAACCTGGCCGCTGAAAAACTTCTGGCCCTTGAAGCCGCCGCGACAGGTATTTCAGTTGATGAACTCATTGAACGGGATATAACCCCGCGGATCAAACCGCTGACCCAAGAAGAGCTGGACAGGCTTTACGAAATAAATAAAGGCCGCCAGAAGGGCACCAGGGAAGAAATAATCGATCGGATCAATGTATACGTGCTGGGTCAACGCAAAACGGAAGCCCGGAAAAACTACATAGAGGAACTGGCCTTAAAATACGGGGTTGAATACTCCATGCCCCCGGTAAGGTTTGATATCGCCACTGCCGGTCATCCCTCTTTTGGACCGGAAGATGCTGCCGTCACCATTGTTGAATTTTCAGATTTCGAATGTCCGCACTGCTCCAAGGCTCCCGCTGAGCTGCACATGGTATACCAGGAATTCCCGGACAAGGTCAGGATAGTATTCAGGCAGTATCCCCTGTGGATGATCCATCCCCATTCCCCCAAGGCCGCTGAAGCTTCATTATGCGCGGCCAAACAGGGCAAATTCTGGGAAATGCACAACCTTCTTTTTTCAGGCCAGGACAAACTGGGCAACGAAGGCCTGAAGGAAAAGGCTTCCCAGCTGGGCCTGGACAGGGAGGCCTTTGATGCCTGCCTGGATTCAGGAAGCTGCTCCGCGGCTGTGGAACGGGACCTGGAGGAAGGGTCAATAGCCGGAATCAGCGCGACCCCGGCTATTTTTATAAATGGCCGTCCTGTTGAAACCAGGATTACCTACGACAACATCAGGGAGATTGTCTTGGAAGAATTGGCCCTCCGGAAACAAAAGCAGTAGCTGCTTTTTAAATCCCGGTCGTTCAGAGTTCAGCTTTCAACCGTTCCATTCCCCTAACCAGTTCCTCCCAGACCTGGTCCAGGTGCCTTTCCTCTGTCCTGATGTTACCCAGGGCCATGCGGATGACCAGTTTCCCATTCAGTTTAGTGTGGGACAAATAGCCTTTTCCTGAATCATTAACTGCCTTGATAAGCTGTTGATTGAACCGGTCCAGATCTTCAATTCCGGCCCCTCGCAGGTTCCCGGGAACAGCCCTGAAACATATGGTGCTGAAGGGAACGGGGGCGATCCGCTCGAATTCAGGATGGGAGTCGATCCGGCCGGCAATCTCCCCGGCCCACTGGATGACCCGCCTGATGCGTGACTGGATGCCCTTGACGCCGAAATACCTGAGGATAAACCACATTTTCAACGCCCTCATCCGTCTTCCCAGCTGGATTCCGTAATCCATATAATTCAGGGCAACCTGGTCCTGTTCGGTTTTGAGATATTCCGGGATCAGGGAGAAGGACTGCTTGAGCAAATCCTGGTTACGGCAGAACAAGGCACTGAATTCCTGGGGTGTAAAAAGCCATTTATGGGGATTGGTGACCAGGGAATCAGCTTTCTCGCACCCTTTCCTGGTCCATTCCAGTTCCGGAAGCACAAAACCCATGCCTCCGTAGGCGGCATCGACATGAAGCCACAGGCTGTTTGCCCGGCAGATATCAGCAATCCGGTCGACCGGGTCAACGCTTGTAGTGGAAGTAGTCCCCACGGTAGCCACCACGCAGAAGGGTTTCCATCCGTCAGACAGGTCCTCCTTGATGGCGGCCTCGAGCAATCCGGCATCCATCCTGAATTCCGAATCAGTCGGAATCTTCCTGACGCCATCCAGTCCTATACCGAGGATAATCGCCGATTTTTCAACCGAGGAATGAGTCTGGTCTGAAATATACACCCTGAGCTTCACGCCTGAAGCTCCCAGCCCTTTCTGCCGGGCATCCAGGCCGGGGACCCTCTCCCTGGCCGCGGCCAGGGCATGCATGGTGGACACTGAAGCGGTGTCGTAAGTGAGCCCCCAGAAATCCTCGGGCAGGCCGATCAGCTTCCTGAGCCACTCCATTACGACCTGTTCCAGTTCTGTTGAGGATGGGCAGGTTTTCCACAGCATGGCATTGACGTTCAGTCCGGCGCACAGAGTTTCGCCGATGATTCCAGGCCCTGAACCGGTAATGGAAAAATAAGACATGAAAGCCGGATGGTTCCAGTGAGTCACACCCGGTACAATTATCTTCCTGAAATCTTCGAGGATGGCGCCCATATCCTCACCTTCAAGGGGAGGATCATTCGGAAGCCTGGCCGCGATATCTCCGGGCTGAACCCGCGGAAGTACCGGGTAATCGTCAATATTACCGAAATATTCCGCCAGCCAGTCAAACGATTCGTTTCCGTATTTCCTTAGCTCTTCGATTGGCATATCGCCATATTCATTTTTTTCTTTCATATTTTTTTCACTTCCAGGGATCAATGGTAGCAGGCGAGGCCATGCTAAATAAAACCCAAATTATCTTCACCTTCTCAAATATTTGAGCGCGGGACCCTGTATAAATCCTTAACTCATCCCCCATAATAATCCATCCGGTTTTCAGCTTATACTTCTTGTCACCTTCAGGCAATCGTGCTAAATTCTCATAAACTTAAGTCATTCATTAAAGAGAGGCCCCATGAAAGACCCCGAAAAGAATGAAGTAGAAAAAAAAGCAACTGATTTCAAACCGTTTGTTCCCATTGAGTCTGAACTGCCTGAGTTGACTTTCAAGGCACTGGGGCTCGGTGTAATCATGGCGATTGTTCTGGGTGCGGCCAATGCCTATGTTGGCATGAAAGCCGGGCTCACAGTTGCCGCCACTTTCCCGGCCGCGGTAGTGGCCATGGCAGCCCTGCGTTTATTCAGGGGTTCGATCCTGGAAGAAAACATCGCCCGGACAACCGCTTCAGTTGGGGAAGCCCTGGTAGCGGGCGCGATTTTCACCATTCCGGCATTCGTGATATCCGGTGTCTGGGATGAGCTCCATTACCTGGAAAGCACGGCGATCATGCTGCTGGGCGGTCTGCTGGGAGTTCTTTTCGTGATAGTCCTGAGGAGGACCCTGGTTGTTGAAGCTGACCTTCCCTTTCCTGAAAGTGTGGCCGCGGCGGAGCTTGTCAAGGCCGGACAGGGCGGACAGACGGGGGCCAAATATGTTTTCGGAGCCATGGCTTTTGCCGGTTTATGGGAGCTCGTTAAAAATTCTCACGGAATCCAGATCGTAGCTGACCATACCAAGACCTTCCTGAAAATGGGAACTTCCAAGATCGAAATCATGGGGAAGGAAATAACCTACCAGGGAGGCTTTTTAATCGGATCTCCGGCCGCCTCACCCCTCCTGATGGGTGTCGGGTTCATCGTGGGCCCCAGCATTGCCACAGTTCTTTTCAGCGGAGCCCTGACCGGATGGCTGCTTCTTGTTCCTATAAGCCTGTTCCTCAATCCTGACCTGGCGGCAAGTGCCAGTGACACATCCTCCTGGCTGGCCCTGAGTGAAGAAATCTGGCTGAGACAGGTTCGTCCGATCGCTGTCGGCACGATGATAGTCGCCGCGTTTTATACCCTGTTCAAACTGCGAAAATCCCTGATCGGAGGAATCACCAAGGCTGTAGCTGATATCCAGACACTTAAAAGCGGCAGCGACAAGGTAAACCGGCTGGAAATAGATATTGATTTCAAAAAGGTTGGCGCGGCCATCGCGGTCCTGTCCATTCCGGTATTTTTCCTCTACCTTTTCTTCGCCGGGAGTATTATGGGAGCCCTGGTCCTGACCGTAGTCATGATAATCCTGGGATTTCTCTTTGCCGCTGTTGCCGGCTACCTGGTCGGACTGCTGGGGAGTTCCAACAATCCGATCAGCGGACTGACCCTCAGCACCCTGCTGATTGCCGCCGTAATGATGGTGGCAATCGGAGTAACCGGAGATCCCGGAATTATGGCGGTGCTCGGGGTTGCGGGTGTTATCTGCTGTACAGCCGGAATAGCCGGTGACATGATGCAGGACCTGAAGGTCGGGCACATCCTGGGCGGCACCCCATGGAAAATGGAAGTCGCTGAAATAATCGGTGTCGCGTTTGCCGCCCTGGCCCTGATCTACCCGATGATAGTAATGGACCAGGTGTACAAGATCGGGAGCGCCGCGTTGCCGGCTCCCCAGGCCGGGCTTATGGCCCTGATGTCCCGCGGAATAGTCGGGGGCGACATGGCCTGGCCGCTGGTAATTGCCGGGATATTCTTCGGTATAGCCCTGATCCTGATCAAAGCCCCGGCTCCGATGCTGATAGCCGTAGGCATGTATCTTCCCTTTTATTCAACCTCAGCCATTTTCGTGGGCGGACTTATCAAGCTGCTCCTCGACAAGGTGATGGAAAAGAAAGGCCTGGATGAGGAATCCAGGGACAAGGCCGGCAAAACCGGCATCCTGCTCTCTTCCGGTTTCATTGCCGGCGAGTCTCTCATGGCAGTACTGCTGGCCTTCTGGGTAATGGGATCCTCGACAATCAACCTGCCCGACCTGCCCCATTTCGCTGAAAGCCCGCTCCTGGCGTTCCTTATCTTTCCGGTGATGTTCTACCTGCTTGTTTACATCCCCTTGAAAGGACTGAAAAAACAGTAACGCCATCCTGATCAGCAACTGAAAAAACACACTCCGGGGCATGCCGCCTTGATCGGCATGCCCCGGTAATTTACCTATAATGAAAATCAATCCTATTGCCAAAGACTCCGTCGTCTCCCGCAACATGAAATGGCAGGAGAATAGTGAAGGCCTGATTATCGTCTTCAAGCCCTGCCTGGGGCAAAGCCGTATCGGCAGGAGGATTACTGAAATATTCGCGTTCGATGACTACCGCATAAGGCTGGACCCGCTGGGATCCGCTGTGTGGAAATTATGTGACGGATCAACAAAATTTGAAGAAATCAGGTCACACCTGGAGAGCAGTTTCCCTGAGGAAGACAAGGATACCCTGGGAGAACGCCTTAATGGTTTTCTTCACCAGATGAACCGCTCCAGGATGATTACCATATTCAGCCCGGCGGAAGAATGAAGCGGCTGAAACCTATAAGCCGACGGCTTATGGTACAGAGAGCCCGCGACTATGCTCGAATGACAACGAATTATTGTCCCCTGCTTCTTGAATAAGCCGTCCCCCGATAAGTATAGTTATTACTTGTGGAAGTTGATCAGGATTTTCAAACGAAGAAAGGTTTTTTTCGATGGGTAAATATATCGTTGGCGTTGATGTCGGAGGCCATAACATTCGAACCGTGATTTCTGACCTGGAAGGAAAAATCCTTCTCCGGCGAAGCGCGAAAATAAACAGGGACGCGGAAGATGCCCGGACAAACGTGGATATACTGGCTGGAGAGATAACCTCGTCACTGCGGGAGTTCGGTATCACTGAGGCGGACCTGGCCGGCGTCGGTGTGGGGGTTCCCAGCCCCGTGGACCCTGAGAAGGGGACACTCCTGATCTGCCCCAACATCCCTTACTGGACCGGGCTGAATCTCGGTGAGTCACTGAATGAATTCCTTTCAGTCCCGATTGTAATTGAAAATGATGTGAACATAGCCACCCTGGGGGAATACTGGAAAGGATCAGCCCGCGGGTGCAGGAACTTTTTCTTCATCGGTCTTGGAACCGGCATCGGAGGAGGGGCTTTCATCAACGGCAAGGTTCATTCAGGAAGCAACTTCTGCGCGGCTGAAATTGGCTACCTGGCACTGGCCCCGAACCAGAGAGAAAGGCGGGTTGGCGACCTTGGCTGGTTCGAGTCAGTGGCTTCAGGCCTGGCTCTTGACCAGGAAGGGAAAAGAGCGGCTCACATGAATTCGACCGGGAAACTCACCGAGATAGCCGGTTCACCGGACAAGGTTGATTCATTAACCGTTTTCGAGGCCTCCAGCCAGGGCGACCCTGACGCGGCGGCAATCCTTGAACAGGCTTATGAATATTACGCCCTGGCGGTTGTCAACATCACCGCCATCCTGGATCCTGATGCCATAATATTCGGTGGAGGAATGGCCGCCCAGGGCGAAGTTCTCCTGGCCCCCGTACGTAAAAGGGCGGCGGCATACGGGCTGCCGGTCCCGGACCTTCGCTGCGCTGAACTGGGAGCGGAAGCCCAGATATATGGAGCCGTGTACCTTATAGCATCAAAATAGCATCAAAATGCCGCTGAAAATTTTTGATTTTTCACCTGTCCGGCATTACCATGTTTAAGATAAGACAATTAGATTTGAAATTCAGTCATATTGTAATACTTAAAGAATTTTTTCTTTACTGAGGAACAGATAGATGATTCGAAAATTTGCCGGTTTATCATCCTGCCGAAAATGGCTCACTCTTTTCACAGTCGCAGTTTTATTCCTCATCGCAACATCCGCGGGCAGCACAGCGTTAGCCCAGATTCAGCCTATTCCCGAAGATGAAGGATCCAACGGATTCGGCCTGGCGCTCAGAAAGCTCCCCAGGGTTGGGTCATTTATGTATATTTGCGCTCATCCTGACGATGAAAATAACGCCCTCTATGCCAAGCTGGGCCGGGGAGAGGGATTCCGCACCGGTCTCCTGACCCTTACCCGCGGCGAAGGCGGACAGAATGAACTGGGTCCGGAATTATTCCAGGCCCTGGGAGTACTCCGCACAGAAGAACTGGCTTCGATGCACCGCTTTGACCTGGCAGAACAGTTTTTTTCCAGGGCTTTTGAATTCGGGTATTCCTTCAGTGTTGAAGAAACCTTCCAGAAATGGGGGCGGGAAGAAATAATTGAAGATATCGTAAGGGTCCTGAGGACTTTCAGGCCTACTGTAGTGCTGACCATGAATCCCTCCGGAACCGGGGGAGGCCAGCATCACCAGGCTTCGGCGCAGCTTGCTGCCGAGGCTTTCCGGCTGGCCGGAGATCCCACCCAGTATCCTGACCAGTTGGCTGAAGGGCTGCGTCCATGGAGAGCCCGCCGCCTCTTTCAGTCCAAGAGCCCGGGAATCAGCGGAACGGTGACCGGGGATGTCGTGATTGATCTGAGCGGATATGATCCCCTGCTGGGGGAAAGCTATGCTGAATTCGGCACCCGGGCCAGATCATTGCACCGCTGCCAGGGAATGGGAGGTCTTCCCAGGCCCAGGGATATCAAGGCTGGATACTTCCTCACCAGCAGTACCGTGGATTCCTCCAGGATGAGCACTTCCTTCTTTGACCAGATTGACACAAGCCTGCATGTCATCTCTACCATGGATCCCAGCCTGGAATCCTCGGTAAACCTGCTGGGCGGATACATTGACTGGGCAATGGAAGCTCACCAGAGAGCCAATTATTCATCGGCGGTTAAAGCGGTCATGACCGGGCTGGACCTGGTTCGGACCATGAAATTCCAGACGGTGAACGCTGAAGCCAGGTTCCTGCTTGAGAAAAAGGAACTGGATTTCCTTGACGCGGCACGCAAGGGAAATTTCATATACCTGGACGCCCTGATGATGGAATCATCTGACTCACTGGTAACACCGGGAGAATCTTTCAAGGTTTCCGTACAGTTCAAGAGCCAGGGTGACGACAATGCCGTTGAAGCAGCTGCCGCCAGCCTGATGACTCCCCCGAGATGGACCGCGACCCTGATCCAGGAGCAGGATGGGCTTTTCGTATTCCAGGTTAAGGTGCCGGAGGACGCGGAACCTACCAAACCCTACTGGTACCGGGCCGATCCCGCGGTTGACCGCTTCTCGGTGGAAGAAGGATATACCGGCATCGAGCCCTATGTCCCGGCTCCGGTTATCGCCAAGGTCACCTATTTATCCAACGGTATCAGCGCGTCGGTTGAAAAACCGGTTCATTACCGCTGGTTCAATCTCGATACCGGCAGTGAAATGCGTTCTGAGATCGCGGTTGTGCCCAAAATTTCAATATCCTTCGACAAACCCCGCTGCCTGGTCACTCTCGGAAACCAGCAGCCCTGCAAAATGAAGGCCACCCTGACCAGCTACTGCAAGGATGAACTGGATGCCACCCTTAACCTGTCGGCTCCGGCCGGATGGAAAATCAGTTCATCCGGAAAGACAGTCAAGCTGCTGGGGGAAAATGACACCCGGGTAGTCAATGTAATACTGACCCCGCCCTCGGGCCTCAAATCCGGGGAGTTTTTCCTCAGGGCTTCGGCCACATCAAGCAGCGGCGTTTACACCCATGATATCCAGAAAATTGCCTATCACCACATAAAATCAAGGCAGTTTTACAAACCGGCCGAGGTGGCAATCAACGTTGTTGATGTAAGGATGCCCGGCTCTCTGAAGGTTGGATACATAATGGGTTCAGGCGACCAGGTCGGAATGGCCACTGAACAGATGGGCGCCCAGGTAACATACCTGGAGGAAGATGACCTCCTGTCCGGAAACCTGAGCCAGTATGATGTGATCGTAACCGGGGTCCGGGCCTATTTGAAACGCCAGGACCTGATCCAGAATAACAAAAGGCTCCTGGATTATGTTAAAAACGGCGGTCACCTGGTAGTACAGTACAACAAGTATGAATTCATGCGGAGATTCAGTTCACCCCTTACCCTGCCAAGATCAACCGGCCCCACGATCGGGTCACGGTGGAACAGGCTCCCATCCGCATACTGCAGCCCAGGCACCAGGTCTTCCGCTCACCTAACCGGATAAGCGGCGATGACTGGCGGAACTGGGTCCAGGAAAGAGGACTCTACTTCTTTGGTGAATGGGACAGCCACTTCACTCCCCTGCTGGAGATCCAGGATCCCTGGCCCTACAACAATGAACCCAAGCAGGGTTCCCTGATGTTTACTCCATACGGAAGGGGATCATACGTATATACCGGGCTGGCATTCTTCCGGCAGCTTCCTGCCGGAGTTGAAGGGGCCTACAGGTTATGGGCCAACCTGATATCTTATGGGAAACAGAAGAAACTGCTGGCCAACTGACCGGCCGCGGCGCTGAATATTCCGAGGGCAAGGCCTTTTTATTTGACAGCTTTGCCCTTCATCTGTTACCTTATTTTTGATTTTTGGAAACAGGTTATGTTTATAAATACTATTATCTCAGGTTTGTTACTGCTCCTCCTTCTTGCCAGCGGCTTTGCCGGCACCAGGAGGGTGTGCGTAGTAAACGCATAACCGGCCAAAGCCCAGTTTAAAATTTAATGAAGCCCTCACCACCATGGGGGCTTTTTTTTTGGAAGGGATAACCTGATGTCTGAACGAGTTTATATTTTTGACACTACTCTGAGGGATGGAGAACAGTCTCCGGGCTGCTCCATGAATCTGGAAGAAAAATTGACCATGGCCAAGCAGCTGGACCGCCTCAAGGTTGACATCATCGAAGCCGGTTTTCCAATTGCTTCCGAAGGGGATTTTGAAGCTGTTATGGAAGTTTCCAAGGTGGTTGAGAATCCTGTCATAGCAGCTCTTGCCCGGGCTCACCGTCCTGATATCGAGAGGGCGTGGGAAGCTCTGAAATACGCGAACAAACCCAGGATCCATACCTTTATCGCCACTTCAGATATTCACCTGAAATACAAACTTCGCAAAACCCACGAGGAAGTTGTGGATATCACCAGGGCATCAGTGGCCCTGGCCAGAAGCTTCTGCGACAACATTGAATTTTCAGCTGAAGACGCGACCCGCAGCAACATAGACTACCTGGTTGAAGTAATTGAAGCCGCCATTGATGAAGGCGCCACCACAATCAATATCCCTGATACCGTCGGATACACAGTACCCAGGGAATATGAAAACTTCATCAGGGAAATCATCACTAAAGTTTCAAACAAGGATGGCGTAATATTCAGCTGCCATTGCCACAATGACCTGGGACTGGGGGTTGCCAACTCGCTGGCGGCTATAGACGGGGGCTGCAGGCAGGTTGAATGCACGGTAAACGGAATAGGCGAAAGAGCCGGTAACGCGTCCATGGAAGAAATTGTGATGATCCTGAAAACCAGGAAGGATGCCTACGAGTACCACACCAACCTGATCTCTGAGGAGATATACCGTTCCAGCCGACTCCTGACCAACCTGACCGGGGCTTTCGTACAGGCCAACAAAGCGATTGTCGGAAAAAACGCCTTCGCCCATGAAGCAGGCATACACCAGGACGGGGTGCTGAAGGAAGCCTCAACCTATGAAATCATGACTCCCCAATCAGTGGGCATAACCGATTCCAAGCTGGTACTGGGCAAACACAGCGGACGTCACGCCCTGAAGTCAAAACTGGATGAAATGGGTTACCCCCTGGACAAGGAAGAGCTGGACAGGGCTTACTTTTTCTTTACCAAGCTTGCTGACCAGAAAAAAGAAATATATGACGAGGACCTGGTGGCAATCCTGCAGGATGGAATCAAGCTGATACCCGACACCTACAGCCTTAAATACATCTTCTCAGCGGGCGGAAACCAGCAGGTATCTACAGCGGTGGTAAAACTGGCCCGGGGCGAGGAGACTTTTATTGATTCCTCCATTGGAGACGGTCCGGTTGACGCGTGCTACAAGGCCATTGACCGGATAACCGGAATCAGGGGCAAGCTGCTGGAGTACTCCATCAATTCCGTCACCCGCGGCAAGGACGCCATCGGGGAAGTATTCGTGCACGTGGAATTCGGCAAGGAAAGCTATTCAGGGAAAGGTGCCAGCACTGATATTATAGATGCCAGCGCCCGGGCCTACCTGAACGCCCTCAATAAAGTTCTCCACGAGCTGCAGAGAAACAAAAAAACCTCCTGAGAAAGGCAATTTTTCGGGTAATCTTTTATACTTAGCCTCTTATGAGACTTAACCGGGCTTGAGATATTGAGCGGACACGGCATCGTAAACGGCCGTGTCCCCACCCAATCTCACCGCCTTCAATAATAGAACCTCCAGGTTTAATCCTGAATATCCGAGTTAAATTACGTTATGAAAAAAACACTTTATGAAAAAATCTGGGAAAGCCATGTTGTCTGCGAGGAAGCGGGAGAGCCGCCTCTTCTTTACATAGACCTCCACCTGGTCCATGAAGTAACCTCCCCGCAGGCTTTTGAAGGGCTGCGCCTGGCCGGCAGGAAACTGCGAAGGCCGGACAGGACCTTCGCCACCATGGACCACAATATCCCCACCACAGACCGGACCCTGCCCATAGTTGACGAGATATCAAAAAAACAGATCAACACCCTGTACAGCAACTGCGAGGAGTTCGGAGTTTCCCTTTATGGGCTGGAAAGCCCTGAACTGGGCATCGTGCACGTGATCGGACCTGAACTTGGCCTGACCCGCCCGGGAATGACAATCGTGTGCGGGGACAGCCATACCGCTACCCACGGAGCTTTCGGCAGCCTGGCATTCGGCATGGGAACCAGTGAAGTTGAACATGTCATGGCTACCCAGTGCCTGCCCCAGTCGAAATCGAAAAATTTCCGCATAAATGTCAACGGGAAACTGGGAGAAATGGTAACCGCCAAGGACCTGATCCTTTACATAATCCGCAACATAGGCACTGACGGAGGCACGGGTTATGTCATTGAATACGCCGGGGAAACCATACGGGCCCTGTCCATGGAAGAAAGAATGACCGTCTGCAACATGTCCATTGAAGCAGGTGCCAGGGCGGGTATGATTGCCCCCGACCAGAAGACCTTTGACTTTGTGGAAGGACGGCGTTTCGCCCCGAAAGGTGATGAATTCAAGAAGGCAGTCGAGTACTGGTCCACGCTGCCGACTGATGAAGGCGCTGTTTTTGACCGGGAGCTTGACCTGGATGTCTCCAGCCTGGTCCCCCAGGTTACCTGGGGGACCAGTCCCGGAATGGTTACCGATATCAACGGGACAGTTCCTGACCCCGAATCCTTTGATGATCCGGTGGCAAAGGAAGCCGGACGCAGGGCCCTGGAATACATGGGTCTGAAGGCTGGCCAGGAGGTTGCTGATATTGAACTGGATACCGTGTTTATCGGTTCATGCACCAACTCCCGGATTGAAGACCTGCGGGCCGCGGCCAGCGTTCTGAAAGGCAAAAAAGTAGCTGACGGAGTCTTTGCCCTGGTAGTGCCCGGGTCCCAGAGCATCAAGAAGCAGGCTGAAGAAGAAGGCCTGGACAAGATCTTCACCGAAGCCGGACTGGCATGGCGGGAATCCGGGTGCAGCATGTGCCTGGCTATGAACCCTGATGTTTTAAAGCCGGGAGAAAGATGCGCGTCAACTTCAAACCGCAATTTCGAAGGCCGACAGGGCAAGGGAAGCCGAACCCACCTGGTCAGTCCTGAAGCCGCCGCGGCATCCGCCATTACCGGCAGGCTGACTGATCCCAGGAACTGAGTATTGAAAATCAGGCACCGGGCCAAGCCAGGCGCCTGAGCAGAATAACCTGCCTCCGCCCGGTGTAAGAACCGGGAAACGGCAACTATTTACTTGTGAGATAAAAACATGGAACCATTAGTTACACATACCGGAATCGCCGCGGTACTGGACCGGGTAAACGTTGATACCGACCAGATAATACCTAAACAGTTTTTGAAGAGGATTGAACGGACCGGGTTCGGGAAATTTCTCTTTTATGACTGGAGATACAATGAAGACGGAACCGACAATCCTGATTTTGAATTGAACCAGGAAAGGTACAAGGGCGCTTCAATTCTCCTGGCCGGACCCAATTTCGGCTGTGGATCATCCAGGGAACACGCCCCATGGTCGCTCAGCGATTACGGATTCAAGGTGATTATCGCTCCTTCTTTCGCGGATATTTTCTACAGCAACTGCTTCAAGAACGCCATGCTTCCGATTAAGCTTTCGCCCGAACAGCTCTCCCCGATTGTCAGGAAAGTACTGGCCACGCCTGGATATGAGCTGACAGCAGACCTGGAAAAACAGCTGATAACCGGTGATCCTGATATCTCAATTCCCTTTGAGGTTGATCCTTTCCGCAAGGAACGGCTGCTTAAAGGATTAGATGACATCGGGATTTCCCTGCAGAAAGAGCATCTCATCACGGAGTATGAAAACAGGATGGGCAAGTAAAAGGGATCATCCGGGGCTGAAATCCTGATACACTAGGAATGAAGGCGCAGGCGGTTATCCCGCCCGCACTGAGATCATGACTGATAAAAAAAGAGCCTTACCGGCAATAATTGAGAGCACCGAAGAACTGATCTTCAACAGCTGTTACGCGCCCTTTGATCTCAGCGCTTACCTGCAGTCGGCCGAAACCCGCTCCAGGATCAGAAAGCTGCCAGCTACCCAGGTCTTCTACTCCCTTAAAAACCTGGACCAGGAGGAAATGTCCCTGCTTCTGCCCCAGATCACCGAAGAACAGTGGGCCACGTTCCTCGACCTGGACCTCTGGGACAAGGATGAGCTCAACACCAATGCCCTGCTCTTCTGGGAAAACTTCACCCTCGCGGCCGACGAGCCGGTGGCCAGAAAACTGGTCAGGGCCACTGATCCAGAGCTGCTCCAGCTTCTCTGGAAACGCGAGCTGCAGCTTATTGCCAGGGTTGAAGAAGACGAGTTCGAGGCCGAACCTCCCATTGACCGTGACACCTTTATTACCCCGGACAATAACTACATTGTGGTTCTTCCGGAAGATCCTGAGATATCACGCCTGGTCCAGGGGGTATTAACCCGTCTTTACCAGCTGGACGCTGACTACGCCCGGATGAGCCTGGAAGCCTCCCGTTACGCGGTCAGCATGGAGCTGGAGGAGGCCGCCTACCAGAACACCCGGCGCCGCACCGAAGATTACGGGTTCCAGGATTACTTCAGCGCCCTGGAGATTTACACTCCAAAATCACCGGATTCCCTGCTGCCTGAAAAAGAAACCCCTGCTGCCGAATTGAAAGCGGATCTCCCCGCCCGGGCAGATAATGAAGAACCGGCCAGGTATATTTTCCTTGAAGCCCTGGCTTCCATCTCCCGCCAGGATGACATTGAAGCGCTGTTGCAGGAACTGTTCTTCGTATGTAATAAGGTAATATCGGCTGACCGGGGCACACCGGGCGATCCCGATTCGATCAAGGCCGCGATTTCAAAAGCCCAGAACGGAATCAGCGTGGGACTTGATCTCTGGGCCGGAGGAAATCTCCGCAAGGCCGAGGAAGGGCTGTCTCAACACTACCTGTCTTCCTTCTTCCAGATTGGCTACGGCGCCCTTCTCAAGGTCAGCAAAGCCGCGGCCGGGGCCGTCGCCCAGGATTCCGGGTCATACGCCGAAGCCGTGATTGAAGGACTCAAGGCTCCCTATCCCCTCTACACTGAAAGTGAAGAGAAAAACGGGAAGATCACCTTCTCCACCCGCTATTTCAGGACCGCCTCGGAGATAGAGGAAACCCTGGAACTGCTGGAGCAATTGACTGCGTAGCTGCAGCTTCCAGCTCCAGCACATTCACACCCTTCCCGCTTCTGGAGCGCTGTTCTGAGTTAATGATGCAGGATTAGGCCCCGGACCTAACCAGTCGAAAATCGACACTCAACACTCCGTGTTCACAAGTGCAATCAAGACATAGGTAACAATCACTGGCATAATACAGGTCAAAGGAGGTCTGGCAACGCTCTCCACTGGCAATTCGTGAATTGCCACTACATGGAATTGGAGGGTTGTTTATTAAACCGAAAATGCCGATCTGAAAATCGGCGTTCCACAAAGCCCGCAAACCCGGAAAAATTGGAAGTGAAAATAGATTCAGGCTTTATCGTACTGTGGGCTGCCAGCCTATAGCTCGTATCATTAGCATCCTGCTGATGGCGGACCCAGGAGACAGCGTGCCGAAGGTTAGGGGATCCCGATGCCGATCTGAAGATCGGCGTTCCACAAAGCCCGCAAACCCGGAAAAATTGGAAGTGAAAATAGATTCAGGCTTTATCGTACTGTGGGCTGCCAGCCTATAGCTCGTACCATTAGCATCCTGCTGATGGCGGACCCGGGAGACAGCGTGCCGAAGGTTAGGGGATCCCGATGCCGATCTGAAGATCGGCGTTCCCGGGGGGAGGCAGCCTTGTGATTCGTGTATTTCCCGCCGCTACTACCAGAGGACCTCCCGAACCTGGCTCCAGAATTTCCAGACATCTGCCGTGGACTGGCCCATGGCAATCACCCCCACCTGCCTGGTTTCAGGTACAACAATCAGGTAACAGCCCCAATAACCGGCGTGAAATACCTGTTTTGGCTGATAGTCCGGCTGGGTAACCCATGGTCCGTGACCCTGGTAAAATGACCCCTCTTCAATATTCTGGGGGGCTGAAATAAAAAGCTCGGCGGTTTCAGGCTTTTCAAATATCTCCTGGTTGATCATGGCATTGCCAAAAATCGCGAGATCTTGCGCCGTCGAAACAAATCCGCCATCGGCAAACTCAAAGCTGGGATTGTTATAAGTCATGTCAAACCACCCGACATAGTGATGAAGGACAGGCGCCTGGCCCTGCCATTCGTGGGTGGATTCAAATGTTCGGGTCATCCCCAGCCGCTCGAATATCTCCTTCCGCACTGCCTCGTGATAAAGGCGGCCGGTTACTTTCTCGATTATCATCCCGAGCAGGAAATAACCGGGTGAAGAATAGGATGTCTGCCCGCCTGGCTTTCCAGCCGGCTTGACCGTTCGAGCCAACCCTACCAATTCCGCCGGGCTCCAGGCATGATCGGGGCGCATGAACAGGTAAAGAAGGAATTTCCAGTTATCATCGGTATTTCCCAGTCCGGACTGGTGGGTCAGCAGCTGGCGCACTGTGACCTGGCTGGTGTAGTCAATGCCTTCAATAGTAAGAAGCCCTCCGGTGATGCCGGGGTCCAGGTACCGGGTGATCGAAGAGTCAAGATCCAGTTGCCCGCGTTCAGCTAAACGAAGGACGGTTGCCGCGGTAAAAAGTTTACCTATACTGGCTATATGAAAGAAAGAACCTGGAAGCAGCCGGGCATCATGACTTCTACTCAGGTAACCGGCTGCACCGGAATACTGGACACTTCCGTCCTGTTCAATATGAAGCAGGACCCCCGGGATTTGATCAATTTCAGACCAGGCCGCCACCAGTTCATCCAGGTTTCCAGCGGAATGATCCAAGGATACACTTTGGTTCATGCCCAGGAAAACCAGTAGCGAAAGGACCGCCGCAATTCCAACAACCGTAATCAGGCAAATCAAAGAAGCCTGGACAAGCTTTTTAATCGGCACATTCTACTCCTGTTTCTACTGGCTATTATCGAGCAAATCGTGGAAACCACTGCCTGGTATGATAACCCATAAAGCATCCGGGAATTCCTGAATTTCTCCAATTCTCCCTTTCCTGAACATCCCGGGCAGATTAAAATGATGTGAGTTTCGTCCTGGCGTATTCCTTCGACGTGAAACCCAACTCGCGTTTCACCGCGGGATAGGCCCCAAACCTGAACCCGGAGAACTGAAATGGAATT
>CAXXEX010000022.1:0-58248 GCA_963666915.2 Acidobacteriota bacterium | reverse complement strand
CTGGGACCTTGTTGAATATATATCCAGAACCTCCACCCTTTGCCCGGGGGACATTATCTTCACCGGCACGCCTGGCGGGGTAGGGGTTTTTCGCGATCCTCCTGAATTTCTGGAGCCTGGAGACATAGTTGAAGTCGAGATTGAAAAGCTCGGCACCTTGCGCAATCCTGTTGTTAACGCCTGAGCCTTTTTCCGGGGTAGAGTCATCGGAGGGAGTTGCTCCGCGATCTTGGAGAAAATATGATGAAGAAACCGATTGCCGCTTTGTTTGCCCTTGTCATGTTGATAGCCATTTTTTCAGGATGCGGCCGGAAACCTCCGGAAACAGGGCCGCCGAATGTAGTAATTATTTTTCTGGATGATTCCGGCTGGGCTGATTTCACTCCTTTCGGCAGTCCCGATTATCCTACTCCCAACGTGCAGAGCCTGGCGGAGCAGGGCTGCCGGTTCAATAATTTTTATGTGCCCCAGGCAATATGTTCCGCATCCCGTTCCGTGTTAATGACCGGTTGCTTTCCGGGCCGCACCAAAATATTCGGAGCCCATGCCCCGAGGCAGGAAGGGTTGTCTCCTGAATTCGCCACAATGGGTGAGGTCTTCAAAACGAGAGGGTATTCCACCGCCGCATTCGGCAAGTGGCACCTGGGAGACCAGGATGGAAGAAGATCCCACGACCGCGGTTTTGATGAGACCTGCGGAATCATGTATTCCAATGATATGTGGCATCTCCATCCCGTGGATCCGGAATACTGGGGGCAATGGGATCTGCAGTACTGGGAAAATGGCCAGATAGCAATCGATAACCTGAAAGCCGAACAGCAGGAAATGCTTACAACCTGGTACACCGAACACGCTGTGGACTTCATTAACCGGCATAAAGACGGCCCGTTTTTTCTTTATGTTCCCCATGCCATGCCCCATGTCCCCCTGTTTTGCAGCAGCAAGTTTAAAGGTAAATCAGGAGCAGGTTTGTATGGCGATGTAGATGATGGAAAATCGATTGGTCAGTCGGAGAAATTACAAGGGCTTTAAAACAAAATGGCCTTGAAGAAAATACTATTGTGATAATGACCTCGGATAACGGACCATGGAAATCCTACGGGAATCATTCCGGACACACCCCGTTTGGCGGGCCATGGGATGAACCCCCCTGTCCTGATGCCAAGGGTACAGGTTTTGAAGGTGGTATCCGGTCAGCCTGCATCATCAAATATCCAGCTGGAATTGATGCGGGGACAGAGTCCGAAGCAATTTTTTCAACAGTGGATCTGATGCCTACCCTGGCCGCGTTGACCCGGCGCGGCACTGCCTTCCAACCAGATTGACGGAAAGAATGTCTGGAACATTATTTCGGGCAAGGAAAATGCCGAGAATCCCCATGACTATTATCCATTTTCAACGGGGAGCCGGTTTGAGGGCGTAATCAGTGGTGACGGAAGATGGAAACTGCATCTGCCCCACCAGTACAGGGTGATGACTGAGATAGGCAATGATGGAGCCGGAGGTAAATATATCCAGGAGGAACTGGAACTATCCCTCTTTGACCTGGATAACGATTCGGACGAAAGGAATAACGTCATTGAAGACTATCCTGAAATCGCCGGGAAACTCCTTGAAATGGCCGAATCACATCGAGACCTTTTCTATGCGGAAAAGGAAAATGAAGCGGGCGGTACCCAGCCCTAAGTACCAGCTCGCTTTCCTGGCATCTTATGCCGGACGCTGTCCGTGGTTTTTCAGCCCCGGGACTGGAAAGGATTGTGGGGATGCCCGGCCAGTCCTTGTCTCCAGCCTGAATCAGCGTGTTTCCCGCCAATGGGGTTGATCATGCCTGCCGGAATTTGTCCGGTTTAACGCCTTCCAAAGGGTTTCAATTGTATAATTAACCGGATATGGAGGAAGATAGGATTTATCAGTTTGGGTTGCGCGAAGAACCTGGTGGACTCTGAAGTCATGCTGGGATACCTTCATGAAGCTGGATACGAGTTGACAACTGATCCTGCCGAAGCAGACGTGATTGTCGTGAATACCTGCGGGATTCATTGACCAGAGCCAAGGAGGAGTCGATAAATACGATTCTGGAGATGGCCGAGTTCAAGGAAGAGGGTTAAATGCCGGCGTCTGGTAGTTGCCGGTTGCCTTTCTGAAAGGTACAGGGGGCAGATTATGGAGCGGATCCCCGAAATTGATGCGGTAGTCGGACTGGACCAGTTGGCCGGAATTGTCGAGGCCTGCGGCAGTGATCGCAGGGAGCAGCCCGCGGGAGAAGCAGCTTTGTCCACCTATCTTTACAGCCATGATAACCGAAGAATACTGACCACTCCCCGGTACTCTGCATATATCAAGATAGCCGAGGGCTGCAATCATAAATGTTCCTTTTGTGTAATACCTTCAATACGCGGGCTTTACCGAAGCCGGACTCCCGAATCAGTAGTCAAAGAAGCCCGGATCCTGGCCGGGCAGGGTGTCAGGGAATTGAACCTGGTAGCCCAGGATTCCACCCTTTATGGGCAGGATCTGGGGATCAGGGAAGGGCTGAGTTCACTGCTTGGTGACTTGTCAGGCGTGGATGGGATTGAGTGGGTGCGGTTTCTTTATACTTATCCCAACAGCATCACTCCTGCTTTGCTGGAGACCGTAGCTGAGTATCCTGAAATCTGCAGCTACATTGATGTTCCCCTCCAGCATGTCGCATCATCCGTATTAAGGGCGATGAACCGTGGAGGGAGTCCTGAATCCAGCAGGGCCCTGATAAAAAAGATCAGGGGAACAGTACCTGATGCTGTCTTGAGAACAACCTTTATTGTTGGCTACCCGGGTGAAACCGAAGATGATTTTCAGCAACTCATTGATTTTGTCGGCGAAGTTGAGTTTGACCATATGGGCGTGTTCACATATTCCGATGAGGAAGGCTCTCCTGCTTTTTTCCATGAAAACAAGATTCCTGATTCATTGAAGCAGGATAGACTGGACCAGCTCATGAGTCTCCAGTCCGGTATCTCCCTGAAAAATAACCGGAAAAGAATAGGCGAGAAGATAACAGTTCTTGTGGATGGAGTGTCGGATGAAACCGATATGCTTTGGGAAGGCAGACATGCCGGCCAGGCACCTGATATAGACGGCGTCGTATACCTGAACGACGGAATTGATGAAAGTGTGCGGCCTGGGGATTTCAGAACCGTTAGAATCAGCGACGCCTTTGAATATGACCTGGCAGGAGGGGTAGAATAGTGAATGCCAAACCTGAAGAAAAGGGAAAGAGCATTAAATGTCCGAAATGCGGGCGCGAAGTGAAAATTGATGCGCCTTACCTGCCTTTTTGCAGTAAACGCTGCAAAATGGTTGATTTGGGAGTATGGCTGGAGGAGGGATTCAGGATCGATGGAGAACACGGAAACAATTTCGAGGCTGGCGAATAGCCGTTCGGCGCCTTTTTCAATGTTAGTTGCTACCGGGCTGGGTGTTGGCTTGCTGCCTCTCGCCCCTGGGACCTGGGGTTCAATTTTGGCGGCGGTAGGCATCTGGTTTATGTATCTGTTGCCTGATCCGCTTGCCCTGGAACTTAACCTGGTTCTGCTTCTTATGTTTTTCCCCCTTTCCTGGTATACAGCAGGTAAGGCGGCAACAGTAAATTCAGATAAAGATCCTTCCTATGTGGTTATCGATGAGATTTACGGGATGCTGGTATGTGCCGCGATTTCCCCGATGAGCGGTGCGGTTTCTCCGATGAACCTTATTTATGTCATTGCCGGATTCGCGCTTTTCCGCCTGTTTGATATAGCCAAACCTTTCCCGGTAAGAAATCTTGAAAAACTGCCGGGCGGGCTGGGTATTGTTGCAGACGATATCATGGCCGGGGTTTATGCGGGAGTGTGCCTGTTGGCTTTCCAGTATATTTATAATGCATTCTGAGATAATTGCTGTAGGATCAGAACTCCTGTCCTTTGGGCGAATTGACACAAATTCCGTCCACATTGCTTTCCGGCTGGCCGAACTGGGAATACCAGTTCGCTATAAACAGGTTATTGGTGACCGGATTGAAGATATAAGCAGGGCCGCGGTACTGGCGCTGGAACGGAGCGAGATAGTCTTTGTTACCGGCGGCCTGGGGCCAACCAATGACGATATTACCAGGGAAGGGGTGGCGAAGGCTCTATCCCGGGAATTAAGAGTGGATGAAGCCGTTGTGCGGAACCTGGAGAGGCTCTCCAGGAGATGGGGACGCAAGCTGTCAGAGAACAACCTGAAGCAGGCAATGGTTCCTGATGGCGGAGTGGTTCTGCCTAATTCCAACGGGACAGCACCCGGCCTGTTTCTGGAAGAAGGAGAAAAGCTGGTTTTTATCCTACCCGGACCTCCGCGGGAACTTAATCCGATCCTTGAGGAACAGGTGCTTCCCCTTATCCAGGAGAAGAAGGGGGTTTCTTTACAGCCTTCCAGGATTTTGAAGGTGGCTTCAATAGCTGAATCGGCGCTTGATGCTCAAATTGAAGGAATCTATAAAAATTTTCCCGAAGTGGATACCACAATACTGTCTTCACCGGGAATAATGAGCCTTTACTTCACCTGGCAGGACAGAAACGCGTCCCGGGATTACGCTGAATCCTGTTTGGATCAGCTGATAGAAAAAATCAGAAATGAGCTGGGGCTTTCGGTAATCTCAGACCGGGAAGAGGATTTGTCCCAGGTAACAGGGCGTCTCCTGAAGGAGAAAGGATTGACACTGGCCCTGGCCGAATCCTGTACCGGTGGTTTGATATGTAAGCAGTTGACGGATATCCCGGGAAGCTCTGAGTTCTTCCTGGGGGGAGTGGTGTCCTACAGCAACAGCGTCAAGGAAAACATACTTGGTGTTGATGCCGGGGATATAAGGAAATTCGGGGCTGTGAGTGAGATTGTAGCCGAAACGATGGCCTTGGGGGCAAGGAATCGTTTGAATGCGGATATTGGATTGTCAGTCACCGGGATTGCCGGTCCGGGAGGCGGATCTGAGGAGAAACCCGTGGGGACTGTGTTTGTTGGTTTGGCCGTGCCCGGTACCAGCCTCGCTTTCAGCTTGCGGGCCGTGGGAAAGAGAGACATAATCCGGCAGCGTTCGGCCAATCTGGCCCTGGACCGGCTTAGGATATGGTTATTAACAGGAGAGTAAGAGCTTTTATTGCCGTGCCTCTTTCAGAGTCTGTCCTGGGAGGACTGAAAGTTGGACAGGAGGCCCTGAGAGAAACAGGTATTAATGCTTCTTTTCCGAAGATTTCATCCCTGCACATCACCCTTAAATTTCTTGGGGAAATTCCTGAAGATAGGATTTCATGCATACATGATACCCTTTTAGACAGGATAGAGGGATTTCAGGAATTTGATGTTGAGGTCAGGGGCCTCGGAGCCTTTCCTTCTGTTTCCCGTCCCAGGGTGGCCTGGGCGGGTTTGAAATCAGGAGGCCGCCTGCCCCGGCTTCAGAAAGAGGTGGAAACCGCGATGATGGATCTGGGATTCGAACCTGAGGGCAGAAAGTTCAGCCCCCATATAACCCTGGCCAGGATCAAGTCTTCCCGGGATCTGAATTTGTCTGCAGCGCTGCTTGAGTCGATGAAGGATTTCGAAATGGGTAAAACACCCGTCAGGTCTGTTCGCCTGTACCAGAGCATTCTTAATCCTGGCGGGGCGGTTCACAAAATGCTGGCAGAGGCTGTTTCCAGCGGACAGAAGAGAGAGTAAAGTGAAAGATAAGCAAATCCTGTTCATACGGCTTCGCTCTCTGGGGGACACCCTGCTGATGACCCCGGCAATTGAACTCGCCTCCGCCGGAGGGCTTAACCGCGTCGCGGTTGTGGTTGAAGAGCCTTTTGACCAGGTGCTTCGGGGAAATCCTCATGTGGATAGGATTATTGTTCCCAGGGGCAGGGGGGAGCTATGGTCCCGATGGAAATGCATCAGGGAAATCCGGTCATTCAATCCGGACATTGTTTTTGATATGCACGGGGGAACCACAAGCGCCTTGATGACCTTATTCTCCAGGTCCGGGATGAGGGTTGGTTTTGCCGGAAGCCGCAATTCCCGCAGCTACAATGTTAAGGTCCCGGATGCGCGTTCCCTGTGGGGGAAGTCCAACCTGCACACCGTCGAGTATCAACTTTCCCCGTTAATCCATATGGGATTCAAATTAGGGAAGATACCGCCCCTTAAAATAACAGTGGATGATGGGTTGAGAGAGAAGATAGGGGAAAACCTGGCGGGCAAAGGAGTTAAGGGTGAATTCGTCCTGATCCATCCCGCGGCCGCTTTTGCTACAAAACAATGGAGCGTTGACGGCTTTTCCGTTGTGGCCGATGAGCTGGGACGTAGAGGAATTAAATGTGTCGCAACAGCCGGCCCAGGACAGGAGATTCTCCTGGATGAACTGTCTTCAGCCGCCGGAGAAGATTTGGTGATCTATCCGCCCGGAACCCTGCGGGAATTTACAGCCCTGGCCTCCCTGTGTGCCCTTTACCTGGGTAACGATACCGGGCCTACCCATATCGCGGCAGCCCTTAAAAAGAAGGTGGTCGCGGTATTTGGTTCTTCGAATCATATGGCCTGGCATCCCTGGGGAACTGATTACAGGCTTATCCGTTCTGATTTGCCCTGCGTGCCCTGCCCGGGATATAAATGTCTGCATTATCCGGAGCCGGAGTGTATTCTTTCAATTCAGCCGGGGCAGGTTCTGGAAGCGGTCCTGGACCTTCTCCCCCTGTCTTGATCCGGGCACGATGATGATGTATCCCGGGAGAGGCCTCAAGGAAAGCATATCGCGGGGTTCATGAGTTCATCTGGGGATTTACGGGGCATGGAGATTTGCTTTGTTGTAATATGAAGTCTCAAACAACACTGCCCTTACTGGGAAGTGGAGCTGAGACAGTTAAAAAATAAGATGCCGGACCCTCTAAAAGCAGTTGGTTTAGACAGTTTGGAGCGGCGGGATGAATATAATGAATCCGGAAAAATATGAAGAGCTTTTAAAAAAGATAAAGGGACGCAGAATTCTAGTAATCGGAGACTTGATACTGGATAAGTTTATCTGGGGACAGGTCAGCCGCATATCCCCCGAAGCGCCGGTGCCGGTAGTTGAAATTGAAAATGAAACACTCCGACCCGGAGGCGCCGCCAATGTCGCGGTAAATATTGCTTCACTGGGGGGGATACCCCTGGTCATCGGAGTGACCGGGGACGATGAAGAGGCAGATAAGCTTGGTTCCGTCCTCCTGCAGCTCGGACTGGACACCGATGGATTGATCAGGGATCCGGAGCGGAGGACTTCAGTAAAGCAGAGGATAATCGCCCAGCATCAGCAGGTTTGCCGTACTGACCGTGAAGTCAGGAATCCACTGGGGCCGGCCGCCAGAGACCGGTTGCTTAAAAAGGCCGGGGAGACCCTGGATTCTGCTGACGGCGTCATACTGTCTGACTATGCCAAAGGCACTTTTCGGGATGAAATGGCAAGAGAGTTAATTGATGCCTGCAGGAGTTCTTCCAGATATGTGGCGGTCGATCCTAAAAATCCCGACCTTTCAGTTTATGAAGGCGCCTCTCTTTTGACTCCCAATCGCAAGGAAGCTGAGCAGTCCAGTGGGATTATCCTCGATTCTGATGCCGCGGTTGAGCGGGCGGGAACAACAATCCTGGAACTATGCGGCCTGGATAACCTCTTGATAACCAGGGGCGAGGACGGTATGTCACTTTTCAGTGATGGCCGCTGCCGGCATCTTCCCACCTTTTCCCTGGAAGTTTTCGATGTGACAGGTGCCGGGGACACGGTCATTGCCATGTTTACCCTGGCTGTTGCCGCTGGGGCGGATAAATTTGACGCCGCCACCCTGGCGAATCATGCCGCCAGCGTGGCCGTCAGTAAAGTGGGTACAGCTTCAGTAACAGTAGATGAAATAAGGGAAAATATCAGGTCAAGGGAATAATTCCGCCTGCTTCCCCCAGAAACCTATACATAACTGGACTTCGGAGGCTGGTTTTTTATGGCTCTTTCGGCGGCAATTTTTTCCTGATAACCGCTTTCTCTAAGTGCTTCCATGGGATTATCCGGCAGGTTCCGGCTTCTTCTCCAATCCCTGATAAGCGGATTAACATCAGTAAAAAAAGCCGATCGCAGGCATTCCTCAGCTCTAACTATGTCACATTGTTCCTGGTAGACGGCTAACCGCGGCCGGTCCACAAGCGCGGCTTTGGCCCATAACTGCTGAGCCATCTCAATTGTTTGCACCGCTGCTTCCAGTTTGTCCTTCAGGTTATGACTCTGGTCGATCATGTATCCGATATCTGGGTTTTCCCCGGTTTCCCAGGCGTAGGTGAAGATTTCATTGAGAATCCGGAACATCTGGTAAGGATCAATGGAACCCAGGGTGAGGTCATCGTCGGCATATTTACGGTCGTTGAAGTGGAAGCCTCCCAGCATATCTTCGCTTAAGAGCCAGGCGACTATCTGTTCAATATTCTGGGAATTGTAGTGGTGCCCCGTGTCTACAAGGACCTTGGCCCTCGGGCCGCATTTCCTGGCAAACAGGCAGGACATTCCCCAATCAGCAATATCCGTATGGTAAAAAGCCGGTTCGAAAGGTTTATATTCAATCAGTAACCTTTCTGAGGGAGTCAGGATTGACGCGCATTTGTTGAGGCCCTCTTCAAACCATGCTTTTCTTTTCCTTATATTGGCGCTTCCCGGATAGTTGGAACCATCTGCAAACCAGAGCACAATGTCCCTGCTGTCTATTTCCTGGGCGATCCGGATGCTGTCCTTGATGTGATTGATGGCCGATTTCCTGATTTCCGGGTCGGAATTTCCCAGCGATCCATGCTTGTAAATCTGATCTTCGAACAGGGTCGGATTAATCGATCCAATGGAAACACCCATTTTTTCGGCGGCATCGGAAACAGCTTTTGCGTTTTTCCCGTCAGGCGCGAAATCCCAGGCAACATGAACCGCAACAGAAGGACAGGCTCCAGTCAGCTTGTTTACAAACGCCGCGTCTGCAAGTTTTTCTTCGATGGTAGTGGCAGCTGACTGCTGCATGAATTTACCGAACCTGGTGCCGGTGTTTGCAAATCCCCAGGAGGGAAGTTCGATTTTCAGTCCATCAAGGGATTCCAGGGCTTGCCGTTCAAGTTTTTTTTGTGCCATGTCTATAATTCTCCGCCGTCTTGAAAGAGGGTGATGATTTAGATTTATTCTATGATTATAGATTTTATTGAGGCGGCCCTCAACGATTCAATGAGAAGGCGGCCCTCTCCAGTCTCGATCTGGCCCGTTTTAAAAATTTTCCCTGATAAATTCAGAAGCGAATTTATAACCTTCAAATTTCCGTTCTTTTTGTTTGAAATCCGGGTTGTGTACCAGTTTTCTACCCGTAGCTGAAATTTTAATGTCCAGAAAGGCGTGCAGCATTTCATGATACAAAATAAAATCAATGACACTCACCGGCACCAGGGGGTGATCCAGTATGGAATTGATCAGGATCTCGTCCCTGTGGGGAATAAACTGGCCCAGTATTTTTCTGGATTTTCTTTCAGTCCAGTTGAGGGACAGGCTGCGCAGGTTCCCCTCAAAATACTGATTGTTGAGATGTTCAAACCTTTGATCAAGATTGGCTGTTTTTCCCTCTGTTCCAAGCTTCAGAATCTGGCGGTTCTGCTTGTCGGGAAGAGATGTGTTTGCCAGGAACTCTGGTGAGTTTATGTAATGGTTGTATAAAAGGTTGGCTTCCTCGTAACTTCGTAGACGATATGTCCTGCAGAGGAGGATTTCGAATACAGCCCCAATAACTTCAGGCGGCGCTTGCATCAACATGTGGCTGATTCTCACCCGGATAAGACCATCACGTACGCGCAGGGTGTTTTTAATATTTTTATATCGGAAAAATTGAATTTCACATGGAGGAGCAGAATCAGTATTCCTGAGTCTCTGGTAGGTTTTATGAAATATTTCGGTGAAAAGCTTATATCTAATTTCTGGGGATTCGGAGCCCTGGGCGGTTTCATCATTAATCATCTGGTCAATATCATACAGACTTTATGTAACTTTTAGGAACCCCGGATAATTTTTTCGTTCTAAGCAACAGGGGCGGAGATACTAAAACCCGAAAGGAGAAGGAGTTATGAAAAAAGCAGGTATTATGGTCGGGATTTTATTCCTCTGTTCAGGGCTGATCCTTGCCGGTGAAAACGAGGATATTCAGAAAGAGATTCAGAAAGAATACAAAATTGTTTTGAACCAGGATGAAGGGGACGGCTACCTTGGTGTATATCTGAGGGAAGTAACCCCGGAGGATGTTGAGGAGCTTGGGCTTCCGGAGGAACGGGGAGTGTTTCTGGTCGAAATCGCGGAGGACAGCCCGGCTGAAAAAGCAGGTCTGAACAAAGGTGACGTCATTGTCGAGTATCAGTCTGTACCGGTTATGAGCGTCAAGCAGTTCCAGAGGCTCGTCGGAGACACTCCGCCTGGAAGAAAGTCAGGTATAAGGCTGTTCCGTGATAAGCGGGAGATGAGCCTGACAGCTGAAATCGGCAAGGGGGATTCATCCCGGCATATCATTCGTAAATTTGGGATGCCTGGACCGCACATTGAGGGGGATAGCAGGATCTTCAAATTTAAACCGGGCACAGGCGACGGATATTTAGAGTTCCTTCCCGACCTGATGGATGGCCTGAGCTGGGGAAAGCCCCTGCTTGGAATCGAAGGAGCCGCTATGACCGGGCAGATGGCTGACTATATGGGTATCGACCAGGAAGAAGGTGTGCTTGTAATGAATGTCCTGGCGGACTCTCCGGCTGAAAGGGCCGGCATCAAAGCCGGTGATGTGATTACCGCCGTTAACGGGAAGGAAGTCGCCGACCCCAGGGAATTACGGAACAGTCTCAAAAAGGAAAACCATTGACCTGAGCCTGATTCGCAACCGTAATAAGATGTCCCTGAGCGTGGAAATCAAGTCCCCGAAAGATAAAAATCCTCCCAAGGAAACAGTTCGTATGTGAGATTCCCGGATTTGTTTATTTCCGGGCTGGAAAAAACAGCCCGGAAATCCTCAGGTACCTGAACTGCTCCACGGATAATTTCATAAGCAGCGTTATAAGCGGGATTTTACTTAAGCGGCTACCCATTAAATGAGCCTGGAACGCAGTTCCTCTCCTGAATGTCCCTGAGGCCTTATATTCAAAGGCTGGGAAAGGTTTTTTCCCGGACCCCCCTTTTATTTCCGTTTTTTTTGTTACTTGTAAACTGTTTGTTTATCGCTGTTTAATCCGTTTTTCACTTTCCTGTGGAAAACTATGTGGATAACGCTTAAATCTGAAGCTTAATGTCAAGGAAATGTTACGGTTGGTGTATTCTGCACAGAATTTGTGCATTTCTAGCAGTTCCGATAAAACCGTTTTTCCCTTTGTTGAGGAATTGATTAATCCACTATCAAGGAGGCCGGTTTTCTTTCGGAAAGTATTACCGGGTCAATGGTAATTCTCTCCAATTTTTCAGTTTATGCTGGAGTTTTTTTCTGGTTCTCGACCGGAGCATTCGGTTTCATCCACCGGTATTTCTCCCAGTGAAGTGAAGCCTTGAAAATCAGGCGGCTGAAATTTCTCCGCGGGTATGAACCAGCCTGGGTCCGAGAGGGACTGCAGCCGCGGGGGCGGCATTGATGCCTTCACCGGAATTCTTCAGCATCTCTTTCCTGGCCTGCACGGCGCATTTGAGAAGCACGTTGACATCACTTCCTTCAAAAATTCTTCCTGCAACTCTAACCTGGTAACGCATATGTTTCTCCATTCAAACTAATTCAATATCAGGTACGCTGAATTATCCTCAGCCCTTGTTAATACTTCCGGATCAGCCCCACCAGAATCCCCTGAATCCGAAGACGGTTTTCCTCAACATAGATTGGATCCATGTTCCTGTTGGCCGGCTGCAGCCGAATACGCCTTCCTTCCCGGTAATACTGTTTGAGGGTGGCATTTTCATCATCTATCAGGGCCACAACCGTTTCTCCGTTGTTGGCGGATTCGCGTTTCTGGATTATGACCCTGTCACCGTTCTGGATGTGATTATCAATCATGGATTCACCTTCAACCTCCAGGACGTAATGCTCTCCCTGCTTCAGGAGGTAATCGGGGATTTCCACTTCTTCCGGTGTTTCCACGGCTTCTATCGGCTGTCCCGCGGCAATATAGCCCAGCAGGGGAAGGGTGTTCTTTTCGGTCTCTTCGGGAATCAGCTGTATGGAACGAGCCCGGTTTGACATCCGGCTGATATAACCTCTTTCCTCCAGAACCTTGAGGTGCTTGTGAACACCATTCATCGATGAAATCCCGAAATGAGCTCCGATTTCCTCCATTGAAGGAGAATAGCCGTTGACTCTCAGGTAATCTTCAATGAACTGATAAATGTCCTTTTGCCTTTTGGTCAGATGCATCCTAATTCCCCTTTTTTTTGAATTATGGTGAAATAAAGGTGAAAGGTCAAGGGGTAAAGTGAAAAAAAGGTGAATAAATTATAGATTTTTGTATTAAATTCCTAATTTGTTCTTTAATTGGCTCAATTCAGGACATGTTATTTAGGAGTTCTACCCTGATATCCGGAGGACTCCAATTGTTTTCCGCCAGAGAATGTTGTTCCTGTCCAGTATGTTCTTCAGAAGAGGATCTGATTTTTTCTGAGAGGTTTTTTGTAATATCATGGGTTCGTTGAACCGGTGTTTTTCAGCCAGTTTGATTAAATTTTAAGGAATCCGCAATGAGGGCTGTAATACAAAGAGTGTCGAAAGCGAATGTGACAGTGAGTGGCAAAGTGACCGGATCAATTAAAAATGGTCTTGTAGTGCTTTTGGGTGTCCATCCTGAAGATGGCAGGCCTGACCTGGAATTCATGACCCGCAAGCTGCTTAACCTTAGAATATTTGCGGATGAAGAAGGGAAATTCAACCTTTCCTTAATGGAAACCGCCGGGGAGGTGCTGATAATTTCGCAATTCACCCTTTTTGGCGACTGCCGAAAAGGAAACCGCCCCAGTTTCAGCCGCGCCGCTCCTCCCGCTCTGGCCAATAATCTTTACGAACAACTTAAGCAACGCCTGGAGAATAGCGGGATAAAGGTTTCTTCCGGTATTTTTGGGGCCCATATGGAAGTTGCCCTGGTTAATGACGGACCTGTTACTATATTGCTTGACAGCAGGAAGGAAGTATACTGAGGAACCGCTATTTTGTTTATTATATGTCTGTTCTGTGCTCCGCAGGGGGAATATCAGGGGTCGAAAATGATCCCAAAGTGATTTAATTTTCAGGATTGATAAAACAAACGGTGGATTAATGGCGTAATACTATTTAGAATACAATTAAACTCACTGCAAAGGACGAGGTTAATTGGAGGATCGAAGGCAAAACATTTATAAAAATAAATACTTGAATAGCCGGAGTTGTTAGTAGTGAATCAAGAAATAATCAGCGAAATCCACCTTACTCTGTACAGTGATATTAAGTATCTTGATATTGTTCAGGCTGTTTCAGACAGTTTCTCCAATATGGCCGGATTTAACGACGAGGATCTATACTGGGTGGGATTATCTGTAAGGGAAGCTGTTACAAACGCTATACTGCATGGAAATAAAAATGATTCCACTGTTCCAGTGGATCTTTCTTTCAGGCAGGAAGAGCACAGGCTTGTAGTTACAGTAACTGATCACGGGGAAGGCATTGACGAGAGTATGCTTCCTGATCCCTTGGATCCTGAACATCTGCTCAAACCGGGTGGAAGAGGGATATTTCTTGTTAAATCTTTTATGGACAATGTTTTTTTTAACACTCCCTCTGGGGGGTGGAACCGAATTAGTGATGGAGAAACTTATTAAAGAAGGAGAAAAAAATGAAAATTGAAACCCGCACCATAGACGGTGTCACCATTTTGGATGTTTCCGGAAAAATAACCCTGGCCGAGGGAAGTGTTGATGTAAAGAAAAGCGTAAGGGACCTTTTGGATTCCGGCCGCAACCAGATTCTCCTTAACCTGGGAGATGTGAAGTACATTGACAGTTCCGGAATCGGTGAGCTTGTCAGCTCATTCACAACCGTAACAAACAAAGGTGGAAAGCTGAAACTTCTCAACCTCACGCTTAAGATTCGTGAACTGCTGGCTATTACCAAGCTGCTCACAGTGTTTGAGTGCTTTGACGATGAAGCTGAAGCTGTAAAAAGTTATTCCTGACATACAGGTTAACTACATCTGAAATAAATAGACTGTTATGGGGGAGAAGTTTGTCTTTTCCCCCATTTTTTTAGTCTTGAAAAGGCTGAGAGCCGCTTGGATTTGGTTTCGGGAAACCAGGCCCTGTTTCCTCCGGTAGGGATGACCTGGCAAGGAAAAATCTGTAGACTATACTCGTACCGCAAGCAGTACCCGCATTTGACCTTGACCTGCTATGCAGGACATCTGCACTGAAATTTTAAACGGATTATTAAACCTGAATGCTGATATGGAATCATTAGTAGAGCAATTCGTAATTCAGATTCCCTCTGCCTTTTTGGCCCTGATTATCGTAGCGGCCATGGCTGTTCTTGTTCGGGGAGCTGATCTTCTGGTTCACGAAGCCGTGATCCTGTCTCACCGTTCCGGGATACCGAAAGTTGTGATAGGCGCTACTGTCGTCAGCCTGGGTACTACCGCTCCTGAGGCTGTGGTTTCAGTTCTGGCCGCGATCCAGGGTAAGCCCGGCTTGGCCCTGGGAAATGCTGTGGGATCGATAATATGCGATACCGGCCTGATCCTTGGACTTGCCTGCCTCCTGGCACCCCTCCCTTTGGACAGGAAGATTGTCAATCGTCAGGGCTGGATTCAGTTCCTGAGCGGAATTTTGCTGGTATTGGCATGTATTCCCTGGACCGGACTTTCTTCCATGTTTACTTTTGGGGGAAATCTGCCCCGGTTCATGGGAATGATCTTCCTGGTACTTTTGGCCCTGTATATGTGGAAATCGATTAAATGGGCCGGGGAAGGTGGCTTTCCTGTTGATCCAGAATTAGCTGACGCGGATCTTGATCAAGGGAGCGGCCCGGCACTGACGCGGGTAGTAGGTAAACTGATTCTGGGCATAAGTCTGGTAGTGGGAGCTTCATGGCTGCTGATCCCCTCGGTAAGTGAAGCCGCTGTGCGGCTCAGCGTTCCTGAAAGCATAATTGCGGCAACCATGGTTGCCTTTGGGACATCTTTGCCGGAGTTGGTTACTGCTATGACCGCTACTTTCAAAGGCCACGGTGAATTGGCCGTGGGCAATGTTATAGGGGCGGACATCCTGAATGTGCTTTTTGTTGCCGGCGCGGCCGCCGCTGTTACTCCGGGTGGGCTTGTCGCGGATCCTTCCTTTTTTACTCTTTATTTTCCTTCAATGCTCCTGGTTCTTTTTGTGTTCAGAATTGGAATTTTCACCTCAGGAGAGCATCTCAAAAGAGGATTCGGGGCGATTATGCTCGGAACCTACATAGTGGTGACAGTTGCCAGTTATGTCGTGGGAAGGTAGATTTTTAGGCCCTTGCTCCCTTGTGTTACATGCCGAATCCATAAGCTGGAACTTCATCAAACAGTCTCTTGCCCCAGTTCAGTCTTCCCGCCCCATACGGGGCTCTTGTTTGGCGGTGGGCCCTGGTTCGCTTGAGCTGTTCTATGCTTATGTCGGGATCAACAAGGGATTCAACAGGATCCTGTTATCCAATGGTTTTGGTGATGTCATTAAAGATGACGAAACTCATCAGCACGATCAGTAGAAGGAATCCCACCTGCATGATCCTCTCCTTCACCTGCATGCTCAGGTCACGCCTTATAATTGATTCCACAGCCAGCATGGCAATGGTCCCCCCGTCCAGTATCGGGATGGGGAGGAGATTGAAAATACCCAGCTGCAGGGAGATTAAAGCCATGAAAGTGATCAGTGTTGAGGCCCCCTGGGCAGCGGCTGCTCCTGAAAACCTGGCAATTTCAATAGGCCCTGACATCATTTTGAGAGAAGTTTCCCCGGTCAGGAGTTTACCGATGATGGTAAAGGTGAGGGTCGTTAATTCATAGTTCTTTTTTGCTGACATCCACAGCGATTTTATTGGCCCGTATTGTTCCAGCCTGGTTTCAAGTGCCGGGGTCTGGACAATGCCAACCCCTATTTTGGCGGTGCCTTCCTTCATTTCCGGAACAATCTCTTTCTCAAGAGTGGCCTGGTCTCTCTGGATTGTAAACAGGAGAGGTTGACCTTCACTGGCTTTAATCAGGCCCAGGATTTCAGTTGTATCCTCCACTTTCTTTTCAGAGGATGACACTGAAAGCACTATGTCACCCGGCTCGATTCCGGCATCCGCTGCCGGGCCCGGCTGAACAGCACTGATAACACTTCCCAGACGAGGCATTATTCCCAGAAACCCAGCCCCTGAAGTCTCAGATTCCTCAAGCCTGACGATCCTTTCAAACCTGTTTGAATTCCGATCGTAAGAAATTTTAACCGTTTTACCGGGAAGAGTGGCTATAAGAAGATCGGCATCCTGCCAGGTTTCTACCGGCTTTCCGTCGATTGCGAGGATCCTGTCACCCAGGGCAAGGCCGATTTCCTCTGCCGGAGAATCCTCGAAAATGTATCCGATTTCAGGGGCTTGCTCCAGGTAAACCGGTACCTGTATGCCGGTCATGAAAACAACAGCCATCAACAGTACAGCAAGGATAATGTTCATTACCGGACCGGCGGCGGCTACGGCGAACCTGTGGCTTTTGGGCCTGGTAAGGAATTCTTCGGTTTCCCCTTGCAGTTCGTCGTCATAATGCTCTCCAGCCATCCTTACATATCCCCCCAGGGGAACCAGGCTGACCCGGTAGTCGGTATCTCCGGATTTGAATCCGAATAACCTGGGGCCGAAACCGAGAGAGAACACATCTACCCTGATTTTGAGGATCTTTGCCATAACACAGTGACCAAGTTCATGGACAAAGATCATTATGCCGAGGACAAAAATGAATGAAGTTACTGTTAAGCCGACGCTGTAAAAAGTTTCCACTGAGTATTTTCCCCTTTTAAAACTATAAGACTAATATTTATACGCTATTATACAGGTTGAGTTCAAAATTATTGTATCCTGGGGGGTGTCAGGATTCAGCTGGAAATCCGTGTCATTACACTCAGCGCAGTTTGCCGGGCCTTCTGATCCGCGAGGAGGACTGTTTCCAGGCTGTCAGCATTTTTCCTGTCAGTCTTCTGCATAACCGACTCAATGACGCGCGGTATATCGGTGAAAGCGAGAGTGCCGGACAGGAAGGATTCAACCGCCAGTTCATTGGCAGCGTTTAAAACCGCCGGATATGTCCCGCCATCTTCAAGAGCCTTATAGGCAAGGCTGAGGCAGGGGAAGCGTTCCATGTCGGGAGCTCGGAATTCAATGCCCGGAAGGTTTTTAAGGTCCAGCCGGGGGAGCCTTGACTTAATCCTTTCCGGGAAGGTGAGGGCGTGGAGCAGGGGAACTTTCATGTCAGTAATCCCCATTTGGGCCAGCATGGTCCCATCCCGGAATTCGACTATGGAATGGACTATAGACTGGGGATGGATTATTACATCGATGTCATCTGCTGCCATCTGGAACAGGTGACTTGCCTCAATCACCTCCAGTCCCTTGTTCATCAGAGTGGCGGAATCCACCGTGATTTTTGGTCCCATATCCCATGTCGGGTGGTTGAGCGCCTTCCGTACAGTTACCTGGCGAAGATCTTCAATTGAATAATCGAGGAAAGGCCCGCCGGAAGCCGTAAGGATAAGTTTCTGGACCTCCTCCCTGGAGGATCCGTTCAGGCACTGCTGCAGGGCGCTGTGTTCGCTGTCGACGGGAATCAGTGTCCCCCGTCCTTCCCTGACCAGGTTCATGATAAGGTCACCGGCCATGACCAGGACTTCCTTATTGGCTAAAGCTACCGGTTTTCCTTTCAGTAAGGCGTGGTAGGTCGGGACCAGGCCGGCTGCTCCCGAGATTGCTGATATGACAATATCCGCATCTGGAAAGCAGGAGACTTCAGTCAGGCCCTCAGTGCCGGAAAAAACAGTGATATCCGGGAGCAGTGCGGAGAGACGTTCAGCGGACTCCGGGTTATGAAGGGCAACGACAGAAGGCTTATACTTGCGGCACTGTTCATAGAGAAGCTGTTCGCTGCTTCCGGCGGCAATCGCCGCAACCTGGAAGAGTTCAGGGTGCATATCTACCAGTTCAAGGGCACTCGTGCCTATGGAGCCTGTGGATCCCAGTATGGAGATTTTTTTCATTGTTCGATAATCCCTGGTTTCACTGGAGCCATTCCCATACAAACTTCAGCAGATAAAAAGCAGGGAAACCTGCCAGGATGCTGTCAGTCCTGTCAAGTATTCCCCCGTGACCCGGAAACAGGTTGGATGAATCCTTGATTCCCGCTCCTCTTTTCAGGGCTGATTCAAATAGGTCTCCCAAGATACCGCAGATTCCAAGGGTCAGCCCAGCAATGAGCATAAACCATACGGGATAATCAGGAAGCAGGAACTTTCCATAAACAACAGCCCCTATGGCGGGGGCGATAATTCCGGCGATAAAGCCTTCCAGGCTTTTGTTGGGACTGATTCGTGGGGTTACTTTATGTTTGCCTATGGCCCTTCCAGTGAAATATGCGGCTGAATCTGAAAGCCATAATGAGATAAAAACCAGCATGAGTTCCCATATCCTGCCGCTGTCTGCCGAGGAAAGCGGCGAGTTTATCTGAAATGTGCTCAGGATTGAGAACGGAAATCCCAGGTAAAAAATGGCGAAAAATGAATAAGAAACCTGGACGAGGCACTGGTTAAGCTGTGCCGGAGGGCTGATCAGTATTCCAATCACATGGAGGATTAAAGCGGCAGTCATTACCGGGGTGATCAAGTCAGGATAGTAATTCCAGACCCAGGGGAGAGCCAGGAGAAATCCCAGGGATATACTGAACAGAGGCGTTCTGATTTTCCCGGTGATTTTCTGGATCTCAAGGAAACCGAGAAGCAGGGTGACGTCTATAAGTATGAGGAAGAGGTGAAAAGGAAAAAGGAACAGGGCAAGCAGAACTCCCGCTATCAGAAAAGCCGCTGTTATAATTCTTGTCCGCATTAAAGTTAGTCTCCGTAACCTATGGGCTGGATGTCTCCGAATCTTCTTTCTCTTCCCTGGAAATCCAGGACTGCCTCCAGCAGGTTTATTCCCCTGAAATCAGGCCATAGTACCGGGGTTACGTAAATTTCAGAATAGGCAATCTGCCATAAAAGAAAATTTGAAACTCTCAGTTCCCCGCTGCTTCGGATCAGCAGGTCCGGATCAGGTATTCCCGCCGTATAAAGGTGTTGCTGGATATCTTTTTCTGTTATCGGAGCGGTTGCCTCGCCGGTTTTTCCCCGCAGGCTGTTGAAGGCATCGACCAATTCCAGCCGGGCGCTGTAATTGAGGGCCACCGACATCAGCAGGTTCTTGTTGTCTTTTGTTTTGTCCTTGGCAAATTCCAGGTCTCTGCGCACCTGGGCGGGCAGTTCCTTTATCCTTCCAATCGGATTTACTGCTATTCCGCTTTCATTCAGGGTGGGGAGTTCTTTTTTAATGACGGTCCGGAGGATTTTCCAGAGCCCGTTGACTTCATCCTTGGGTCTTTTCCAGTTTTCAGAGGAAAAGGCGTAAAGCGTAAGGTAAGGTATCTGAAGCCGGGCGCAGTATTCCAGGACCGCGCGAACCGAATCGGCCCCTGCCCGGTGTCCCTCTATCCTGGGCATTCCCCTCATCTTGGCCCATCGTCCGTTGCCGTCCATAATTACCGCTACGTGACGGGGCAGCCGGGCGGGATCTATCCGTTCCAGCATTGCATATTCCGGACTGCCTGATTCAATAATTTCCGCGAAGTTTTTCTTAAGATCAATCATTTATTTCAGGAAGTAATCTATCACAAGATGGGGAAAGCGTGAAGGGCAGGGAAACCCGGAGATGGAATATAAATAAGCCGGGGCTGACCGAACAGGAGGATTGCAGCTTCGGGTAAATGAAACCGGCATGATCCCGACAGGGTAGACCTCCGGCGTAAACCGCTGGGATGTCATGCCGGGAAGTGAGATCCAGCCTTATAAAAGTATCAGGATTTTATTGATATGTCTTCGTACCAGATTCTGGCCAGGTATAAACCCTGGGGAGGAGCGGTAGGTCCGGCCTGGTTCCTGTCCAGTGAAGCCAGGATGGACGGGATATCTGAAGCTTCAATCCTGCCGCAGCCTACATCAATCAGGGTCCCTACTATGTTTCTTACCATGTAGAGCAGAAATCCATTGGCTTCAATCCTGTAGGTAAGATCACTGCCCTTTTTTATGAAACCGGAGAATGAAACTGTTCTGACTCTATCCTCCACTGAAGATCCTGCTCCGGTAAACGCTGAAAAATCGTGGGTGCCGTCAAGATAGGACGCCGCTTTCTCCGCGGGTTTCAGCCGGAATCCGTGATTGAGGTGAAGTGCCAGGTTGTGCAGAAATGGAGGGAAAACCTCCCCGGTATAAAAACGGTAATCATATCTCTTTTTCAGCGCTGATTTTCTGGCATGGAAGGAGCCGGGCACTTCAGCAAGATCAACCACCCGGATATCCCAGGGCAGCACCGCGTTGAGGGCCCGTTTCAAGTCCGGGACGGATTCCTTATCCGGGAAATGGAAATGGGCCACTTGCTGAATGGCGTGCACTCCGCTGTCAGTCCTCCCCGCGCCGGTAACAGGGATTCTTATCCCGGCCAGCCGGGAAAGCGCGTTGGAAACGGTTTCCTGTATGGTAACCTGGTGCGGCTGAATTTGCCATCCGCGATAGTTGGTGCCTTGGTACTGCAGTTCAATTTTGTATTTTTTTTCTTCAGGGCTGGTGTTGATCTGAACCATTTTCACAATCATACATTAGAGTGTTTTCGGATCATATGGTATATTCTGAAAATAATGTTAGAATTGATTTTCATAACACTCAATATAAACAGGAGATAGTGTATGTCAGGACACTCTAAGTGGCATTCCATAAAACATAAAAAAGCTGCCGCGGACGCAAAACGAGGAAAAGTATTCACCAAGATAATTAAAGAGATCAGTGTAGCCGCCCGCATAGGGGGTGGAGACCTGGATTCCAATCCCCGTTTAAGGACAGCGGTTACAGCGGCAAAAGATCAGAATATGCCGCAGGATAACATCAAAAGAGCCATATTGAAGGGGACCGGTGATCTGCCGGGACAGAATTACGAAGAGACATCCTACGAAGGGTATGGCCCTGGAGGAGTCGCTGTGTACATTGAAGTGCTGACTGACAACAAGAATCGCACTGTTGCTGAAATAAGGCACATGTTTTCAAAATACAATGGAAACCTTGGCGAATCCGGAAGCGTTGCCTGGATGTTTGATAAAAAAGGTTATTTTTCAATCAGCGCTGAAACTGTAACTGAAGAGGACCTGTTTGAAGTAGTAGCTGAGGCCGGGGCTGAGGATATTCAGCTGGAAGGTGATTCCTTCCTGGTCTACTGTGAGATAGATGTTTTCGAGGATGTGAAGAAAGCGCTGGAATCTGCTTCAATAAAAACCGAGCAGGCTGAGTTAACAATGCTTCCGCAGAATGAGACTAAGGTTGAGGGGAAGCAGGCTTTCCAGATGCTTACCCTGATGGAAATGCTTGAAGATCACGACGATGTCCAGAACGTCTATGCCAATTTTGACATTGACGAAGCTGACTTCGAAGCGCATTCCAACAGTTGACACCTGGGATTTCGGTCCGGATTCATTATCTGTATTGTTGTCGGCCGTTTTCCTTCCATTTTTTACCGCGAAGCGTCGGGTTCCGGAGGCAGGGGTATGATTATTGCCGGGGTTGATCCGGGAAGCCGGGTTACAGGATATGGAATAATCCAGGTTTCCGGAAATCGTTTCAAGTGCCTGGATTACGGGGCGATAAGAGTTGTTGGGCCCGGGCACTCCCTGGCTCTACAGGAACGCCTGCACAAGATCCACCGTGAGCTTACGGAAATTTTCAGCAGGTTTTCTCCCGGGTGCCTGGTTGTCGAGAGTATTTTTTATGCCCGGAACGTACGTAGTTCACTGCTGCTCGGGCATGTCAGAGGGGTAATATTGCTGTCCGCTGCCCAGGCTTCTCTCCCGGTGATCGAGTATACTCCACTTGAAGTAAAAAAGGCTGTAACCGGATATGGCAGGGCCGACAAGGAACAGGTTCAGAATATGGTTAAAACCCTTCTTAACCTGGAAGAGATACCGCAGCCTCATGATGCTTCTGATGCCCTGGCCCTGGCCATCTGCCAGGGATTTGGCGGAGCCCGGTCTTCCAAGAGAGGGAAAAGGTGGAGTGAATCTGACCTGAAGCGGGCTCTTGACAGAGATCCTTGTTAATTTCGGCTTTTTTGAGGCATAATGCCTCTCATGAGAAATTTTAATCCCTTATTAACTATCTTTTCAATTGCCTTTCTGGGCGCGTTTCTTGTTTCATGCGGAACGGGGGAACCTGAACTCGCGGAGCCGGTTGCTGAAGAACAAGAGCCTGAAACCGCCCCGGAGCCGGCAGGTGATCCTTACGCGGTTCTGGAAACAGCCAAGGGCGTTATAGTTATCAAACTGCTTCCGGAGACTGCTCCTGAAAGCGTATCCAATTTTATTGAACTGGCCCAGGTGGGTTTTTATAACCGTACTTCATTCCACAGGATCATGAAGGATTTGATGATCCAGGGCGGGGATCCATTATCCAAGGATAACAACCCTTATAATGACGGCCAGGGTTTTGGAAGCCGCGCTTTGCCCCAGGAATTCAGTGATATCAAGTTTGATCGGGGGACCGTGGCCATGGGCAGAAGTCCTGACGGTGGAGACGGAGGAAGCTGTCAGTTCTTCATAGTATTGAAAAGAGCCCCTGACTGGGACGGACAATATAATGTGTTTGGACAGGTGATTGAGGGAATTGAAGTTGCCGAAACCATTTCCAGGGTTTCTCTTTCCAAAGACAAGCATCCCTCGATGAAGAATCGTCCTGCCGGCAGACAGGTAATCAAGAGGACCAGGATTGAATACAGGGAAAATCAGTCTGGCTCCTAAGATGCTGATATTGCGACGGAAAACTAATATTATTTTTTAGGCATCGGATGATTTTGTGCTGTTGTGGTTCCAAGTTTCAGCCTAAAAATATATATAACGGTATTATTGCATCATAATATAATAAAGCCGGAGCAAAGGATTTTCCTGGCTCCGGCTTTATTGGTTCTAAAGAATCTTATTTACTAAAGAGAAAATCTGTTTAGGGAAGGTAATAAGTTGTCTGGCGTCCAGAACCCTTTTTCAGTATTTCTCCCCGGGAAAGCATTTCTTTTACCCTTACATTCCAGGTGGAGCCGCTGATGCAGGCCGCATTAACAATCTGGGATTTATTTAAGGGTATATCAGATTTTTTCAGTACCCCTATGATCCGGCTGACGCATTCTTCGGATGATATCCGTTTGCCGGGTTTTTGTGATCCGGCAGCGGCATTGAAACTGAGAGCGAGGCTTCCTGATCCTCGCTTGGCCCTGACTGACAGCCTGATTCCTTCTTTCTCAGCGACATGCAGGAAGGCTTTTTTTGTTTTCCCGCTGTCCTCCTCGGGATCAAGGTCCCAGAATATTTTATTATCCCTGGCTTTTAGTTTTGCTTCCTGAAGAATCCCTCTGTAATAGTTGAATTCATCTTCATTGAGAAGCGGCTTTATTTTTGGCTCAATCCTTAATTTTCCCATAATAAAATTCCCATTCTGATTAAATATTATTTATTTAATAGTATCTATATATTGTAAAAGATTTATATCTTAATAATAGCAGGGACATTGGCAAGTCTTTATCAGGGAAGATATTATAATGTTTTTTTATTGTTTTTGCACGTATTTTTATGTATTACTATTTTTATTCGCGGAAGGATGCCTTTGAACTATATTAAGGTTTCCAATAGTAATGTGCAGTAGATCGCTTCAGGCATAAAAAAAGGCAGCTGAAATTTCAGCCGCCTTTTTTTATATTTTTTTACTTGTCCTGGAATGATTTACTGTTGGGAATCCATCAGTGTGATGAAATCCCTTGCACTATTGAGGCGGTCGTTATCCTTGCCTATTTCGATATATTTTTCCAAATATACCTTGGCTTTTTCTTTGTCGTTGACCTCGTAAAAATAAATTACTCCAAGTTCATAGTATGCAGCAGCATTTTCTGGTGAAATCTCAATAATCTTTTCGAATACAGTTTGGGCTCCGGTCTGATCCCCCTTGTTTTTCAGCCTGTCTGCGATAGCAGAGAGACCATTGGCCACGTCGATTGATGCGGCAGGGGCGACTTCCGGATAAACACCCATCAGTTCGTCGATATAGTTTTGATCAAGGAGCCAGTTGGTCAGTTCATTCAGGTAGATTCCCAGATTCTGGCTGTCCTGTTCCTTGGTAAGGGCTTTTTTATAAGAATCGATTGTTTCATCTTTCTGGTTCAGTCCACGATGGGCGCGGCCATTAATCCACCAGAAGGCTCCGATAAGTTTATCCGGGATTGAAGATTCGATTTCAGCGAGGCTGCTGAGAGCTTTTTCGTATTCTCCGGAAGCGTTCAGCTTATCAATCTCAAGCAGGGAATCCCTGATTTTATTGGTTGCCTGGGCTTCTTTCATCTTGGCGATCTGGCCCTGGAGGTCGGTGAAAGCTGTTTGTGAGGCATCCAGCTCAATAGATTTTTTAACCGCGGCATCAGCTTCATCAAGCTTGCTGAGCCTGGTAAGCGCGATAGCTTTCTGGAAGTAGGCTCCGGCATTTTCAGGCTGCAGGGCGATCATCTCGTCAAGTTTGGATACCGCGCCTGCGAAATCTCCGGCTTTCATCGCCTTGTCCACGTCAGCGGCAATTATCTGAAGGGGCATGGTTTCGAGAAGTTCTTTTGTCTGGGCTATCTGCTTGTCATAAAGCGCAATGTTGTTGGGGTCAACTTCAAGGAATTTGAAGGTCTCTGCAATATTGATAACCTGTTCATAACAGGCTTTTGCTTCATCAACACGGCCGGTGCTGAAATAAATAAATGCCAGGTTGTTATTGGCATTGATCTGGGATGGATAAAGCTCAATTGACTCTTTCAATCGTTTTTCGGCTTCAGCAAGATCGCGCTGCTGGATCGCTTCAGTTCCCGCCTTGAATAAGGTGTCGGCTCTTTCCCTGATCAGGTTGTCTTCAAAATAAAGCGGAGCCTTTGCGTCTCCAGCTATGAGCTTGAATTCGATTTTTGACTGGGTGTCATTAAGCAGAGGGATGAATTCCTTCAGTTCTTTTTTGTATCCCTTGGCTTCAACCCATATGCGGTAGTAGTCATCCTTCATTTTGTTGAAGAACGCGATACCTTCCTTATTGGTTTTTTTGTTGGAAGTTTTGCCGTTTTGCAGGGCAAAAGCCAGGACCTTGGCTTTCTGAACAGCCTGGCCGTTTTCGTCCACGCATTTTACTTCCAGGGTATTAGCAGCAAAACCAATGCCCGTGAAAAGTAAAACCATGATTACACAGTAGATGAGGTTTTTTATGACTGACTTTTTCATTAATCTCTCCATTTTTATTGCTGGGTAATCCAGCAGAATCAGGTTGCTGATTTTTGATATTCAATCTAGACGTATTTGCCCCTTAAAAAACCCAGGGCAAATTAACTCAAAGAATACAGAAGTCTACCACAAAAGGTTTTTTTTAAGTGCAGGAATTTTAACAGTTTTGCTATCCGTTTATTCTACTTGGCAGCAGTGGAAAAGAAGGATATCTCATAATCGGCGGATGTCGGGCTGTCACTCCCGTGCACCGCGTTCCGGGTGTGAGATTCTCCGTACAGGCGGCGGAGGGTTCCTTCTTCCGCGTTCTCCGGATTCGTGGCTCCCATCAGTCCCCGCCAGTCTTCAATGGCGTTGTCCCCTTCCAGGACAGCGGCTACAATAGGGCCCTCTGACATAAAGTCAGTAAGCGGCCCGTAAAAATCTTTATTCTTATGGACTGTATAGAATTCCCCAGCTTCCTGTTTGGTAAGGTGAACCATCTTCAGATCAACAATTTTCAATCCGTTTTCTTCAGCTTTTGAAAGAATTTTACCGATAAGATTTTTTTTAACAGCATTAGGTTTAATTATCGCAAGTGTTTTCAGCATGACCAGAATTCTATAATGAAAAGACAGTGAGTTGAAGTAGTTGAAATTCGATTTCCTGAATATTTTAAATATTTAAGTTTTTTACGGTGTCCCCGATATCGGCTGGACTTTCGGAAACAATAATTCCGCACTCCCTCATCCTGGCAATTTTTTCCGCGGCTGTGCCCTTGCCCTGGGAAATGATAGCTCCGGCATGGCCCATCCTTCGGCCTGGAGGGGCTGTTTTTCCTGCGATAAACCCGACTACCGGTTTTTTGAATTCGGAGGCTATGTATTCAGCCGCCTTTTCCTCTTCCGAGCCGCCTATTTCACCGATCATTACAACCGCGGACGTTTCCGGATCCTGGTTGAAAAGTTTGAGGGCATCGATAAAAGTTGTGCCGACTATCGGATCTCCGCCAATCCCTATGCAGGTGCTCTGGCCGATTCCGCGGGTGGTGAGCTGGTCAACAGCTTCATAGGTCAGGGTTCCGCTCCGGGAAATAACTCCTACCGGGCCTTCCATGTGGATCTGTCCGGGCATTATTCCTACCTTGGTTTTTCCCGGCGATATTATTCCGGGACAATTAGGCCCTATAAGCCTGGACCGGCTTGATTTAAGGACATTGTTAACCCTGACCATATCCAGGGCCGGAATGCCTTCAGTTATGCACACAATCAGCGGCATCTGGGCGTCAATCGCTTCCAGGATGGCGTCAGCGGCAAATGGCGGAGGAACAAAAATCAGGCAGGTGTTGGCCTGCTCCTTTTCAACTGCTTCCGCCACTGAATTGAAAACCGGTACGCCCTGGTGAAGGCTTCCGCCCCTTCCGGGGGTTACTCCCGCGACTATGGAAGTGCCGTACTCACGGCAGAGGCCGGCGTGAAAACTCCCTTCCCGTCCGGTTATTCCCTGTACCGCGACTCTTGTTGATTTATCGGCCAGTATTGCCATTGTTGTCTCCTGCGTATTTGACTGCTGCAACTGCTTTTTCAGCGGCATCTTTCATGTTTTCCGCCAGGGTGAACCGCAGTCCTGATTGTTCCAGTATCCCGCGGCCTTCTTTCACGTTGGTACCTTCAAGCCTGATAATTACAGGCAGGTCAACCCCGCTGTCGGCGACAGCCCGGACAATGCCTTCAGCCACGGTATCGCATCGCATGATTCCCCCGAAAATATTGATTAGCACCGCTCGTACCCGTGAATCGGACACCAGCAGACTGAAGGCATTTTTAACCTGTTCTGAGCTTGCTCCTCCTCCCACATCGAGGAAATTGGCCGGACTTCCTCCGGAGAGTTTGATTATGTCCATGGTTGCCATTGCCAGGCCAGCCCCGTTAACCATGCAGCCGATTTGGCCGTCGAGGCGGATATAGTTGAGGTTATAACGTGAAGCTTCTGTTTCAAGGGGATCTTCCTCGTCATAGTCCCGGAGGTCCATTATTTCGGGATGCCTGTAAAGGGCGTTGTCATCAAAACTCATCTTGGCGTCCAGTGCCGTCAGTTCCTCTCCTTTGGTAACAACCAGAGGATTCAGTTCGAGCATTGTGCAGTCAAGATCGATGAATGCGTTATAGAGTGAGGCCAGGAGTTTTTCGAAAGGCCTGGGCTCAAGGTCCAGCGCGAAGGCCATCCTGCGGCACTGGAAAGAGGCCAGGCCTGTGGATATATCAACATGCTCCCTTATTATTGCCTCCGGATTGTCGGCCGCGACCTTTTCAATCTCAACTCCTCCCTGGGTGCTGGCCATGATCAGCAGGTTTCCTTTTTCTCTGTCGACAAGCATCCCCAGGTACAGCTCCCTGGCAATATCAACCCCTTTTTCAAGCAGCAGAATATTGACCTGTTTTCCTTCAGGACCGGTCTGGGGCGAATATAATTTTTTGCCGAGCAGTTCCCCCGCCGCGGTCTCAGCTTCTTCGGCCGAGGCCGCCAGTTTAACCCCGCCGGCTTTCCCTCTTCCGCCAGCGTGAATCTGGGCTTTGACCGCCATGGGAAATCCAAGCTTTCGGGCGGTTGATCCTGCTTCACTGGAATTTTTTACCGGATACCCTTCGGGAACATTAACTCCATAATCGCGGAGAAGGGATTTAGCCTGATATTCGTGAATTTTCATATTCGAACATTTACCACGCCACTACAGACAATGCAAGGACAAAAACCGCGCCGAATCGATATTCCTCCAACAGGCAACCAGGTTACACTGGATATGAACACCAGAAGGAGATTTGAACTTGCTTTGAATCCCGAGGTGCTTTTAAGATAGGTCGCGGAGATAAACCAGATGAACCAGACAAGATCATTTACCAGTAAATCTGCCGTGCGCCCTGAACAGCTTGCCGATAAATTAAGGTTTGGGGATGTGCAGTGGGCTGAAAACGGAGAAGTGCTGATCTGGCATGAGTGCCGTTCGGATCGCGGCGTTTTGGTTGCCGCCAGACCTTTCCAGCTCGGCGCAAGAGATTTGAACCGTGAATATGCGGTTCGAGCCGGAGTCGGTTATGGCGGAGGGGATTTCAGTGTCCACGGGAAGCAGGTTCTTTTCGTAAGCGGCCCCAGGATTTTAAGGCAGTCGCTGGACGAGACGGAACCGGTGGTACTCTATGAATCAGATGGCGACATTGCTTCTCCTGTCCTTTCGCCTTCCGGTGAATGGATGGTTTTCGTCGAAAGCTGGAAGGACCGGGAACGACTGGCCATGGCAGGTCTGGAAGGGGGGAGCGCGGTTGATTTTTACACATCTTCTGATTTCAATATGCAGCCCAACTGGCATCCCTCCGGAAAATTCCTGACCTGGGTGAGTTGGGAGCACCCGTATATGCCTTGGGAAAGAAGCCGTATAAGGATAGCTGAGGTGTCCGGGGGTAAACGCGTGAGGGAATTATCCTCACCTGAAGCGGAATATGATTTCGCGGCGTTTCAGCCGGTTTTTTCCCCGGATGGGAATTGCCTGGCCTGCGTCACCGACAGGGGGGGATGGGCCAATCTCAGGATTTATTCCTTTCCTGGCATGGTTCTGCTGCACGAGATGAAGGAGCCGTGTGAACATTCCCAGCCGGCCTGGATCCAGGGAATGAGGACCTTTGCCTGGACTCCGGACAGCCAGGCTGTTTACCTGATCCGGAACTGTAGTGGGATATCCGCGCTGGCCAGGTACAACCTGGGGGAGAGCAGCCTAACCCTTGTCGGCGGGGAAGTTGAGAAGATTTCGTCACTGGCCCAGATTTCTGTTTCACCAGCCGGGCAGATCGCGTTGACCGGCTCATCTCCTTCGGTTCCCCCCCGGGTTCTGGTTACGAACGACAGCGGAACCGTGAAGGCAGCCAGGAAAAGCCTTCCCGGGGAATTCCCCTATGACTCAAAATACAACCCTGTTCCGGTATCCTGGAAGCCGGGGAAGCAGGCCTCTTCCGATGCCGACCATGCATGCCACGGCCTTCTATACAAGGCTGAAGCTGAGGAAACTTCCGCAGAGGGGGAAGTTAAGCTGAAACCGCCTCCGGCTGTTATAAGAATTCATGGCGGGCCGACCTCCAGCTACGCGGCGGAATTTGATCCGGATGTGAGGTTTTATACAAGCAGGGGTTTTTCAGTTCTGGCACTCAATTACCGGGGCAGCAGCGGATACGGAAGGGAATACAGGAACCTGCTTACAGGGAACTGGGGAGTTACGGATGTGGAAGACGTCAAGGATGCCGCTGATTTCCTGGTGTCCGGAAACCTGGCGGACAGATACAGGATTTTTCTCGATGGAGGCAGTGCCGGGGGCTTTACGCTTCTCCTCAGCCTGATCAGGAATCCAGGTTTTTTCAGGGGCGGGATATGCCGTTACGGAGTGGCGGACCTGTTGAAGCTGACTGAAGATACCCATCGATTTGAAGCCCATTACCTGGACAGCCTTATTGGGAAACTCCCCAGGACAGGGACAGGTATGTAGAAAGGTCACCGGTAAGCCATATGGAAAATCTGAAAGATCCACTGGCCCTTTTCCAGGGATCTGACGATAAGGTCGTGCCGCTGGGCCAGGCTGAGGCTATTGCCGGCAGCCTGGCCGAAAGAGGGGTCCCCCACCTGTTCCGCGTGTTTGACGGTGAAGGTCACGGATGGCGGAAAAAGGAGACAATTAAGGCCTATTTTGAAGATGTCGAGGCCTTCCTTCTGAAGTACAGCTGACTTGGCATTATCTCCCAGATCCAGAAGCCATGGTTAGCGCGGGTTTCAATGACCATGTCTGCAGCCGGGCTCTTTCTACCATTTCCGGAGCGTTGAAATCTTCCGGAAAGATTATCCAGTCCCAGGACGGATTGGTGTTGATGTGATCCCTGGATTTTAATGTCGCGGGCTTGAAATCAAGCTTTTGGCTGCTGTCCGCCGGTGTGTTCCCTTCTGAGATGAGCCCGGCCGTGGCAACAAGAAAACTCTCAGGAGAAACCCGGCTTCCCCCCAGCCATATGGAATCAGGAATCCTTTTGTGGAAGGCCATGAAATCCATGATGTCCCTAAGGGTTCTCCGGTACTGGTCGACCGTGGATACCACGGTATCCTGCTGGCTGAAACCGGAAACCGGCCCCCCAATGTTCCATTCGGCAAGGGCCCGGGGTCCTGAAGCCCCGGTGCCATTCAGGGATTCATCCATTTTTCCGCAGAGGAGATAGAAGACTTCAGCGGCGGTAAGTGAAATGTCATTGAGCACCTGGAACCTGACACCTTCCCGGTTGACTCCTTCAGCCAGGGTTTTAAGGTCATGTTCGGAAAAATCAGTTACAGCAGCCTGGTCCGGGTAAATTTCCAGAGCCTGTCTGGCCGTGACAAATTCAACCTCGGGAAATGATTTTATGTATCTCACAAAGTCTTCAAAGTTACTGTATCCTGTTTCGATTGCTTCCCTGGATTTCATCGGCGGCTTTTTCCAGTTGTCCGGACCGGGATTGGCCCCTCTCGAGAAATTAACCCCGTCCCCAGAACTGGGCATGCAGGAATTCACACGGATGGTAGAAAATGCTGACGACATCAGGTTTGTCTCCAGCCAGGATTTTTTTCCCGGGAAGCCGCAAATTTATCCTTGGCGGCATCAAGATCGGAGCGTTCCCTCAGTTCAACCCTCATTTCATGTTCCAGGGAACAGAGGGGTGAGCACACCTGAATACCAGAAAGGTTTCTTGTCAATATCAATCATGTTGTTTAGAATCCAGATAAACCCTGATTCCCCAATTGCGGAGAGCTTCAAAGGCCTGGGGTCCCCCACGATCCGCCGGGCTGTCCGTAACAGTAAATCTCCTGCCCGGTGATCCTTTTGACATCAAGAAAAACCCTGGTATTCCCTGCGGGTAAATTCCTTCACTCCGTCCGTACCAGTTAAGGTCAGAGAGGTAACATTGCCGGGGGAAGGCTGGGTGCTGTGAAAATCCGTGTGGTATCCGATTTCATGCTTTTTAAGCGAACTTATGATGTCGTGACGTCCTCTTTCTTCAAGAACCCGGGCCCTTTTCACCTACGATTTTAAAGGATCCCTTAATATCTTCGTTTCCAAGAAACTCCGAGATCCTCAGCAGCGCGTCGTCAGCTTCAGGAAGAATATAGTCTTCGGTGTCAAACCAGAGGAATACCTTGATGGGTCTGTCATTGTCTAGGGCATACAATCCCAGGGTATTTATCAATACTGCTGAAATGAAAATTAGCGCTGTTAAGTAGTAAGGGATTTTCTTTTTGACTTTCATTTTTGTCTCGTCTCTTTAATGGTATCTATTGGCAGGCGATGAGAAAAAGGTATTCTGCTGAAGCTGACGGCTTCAAATCCGCAGGTGTTTTCCAAAGAGGGACGCTGGGCCGGGAATCAGGTTTCAGCCTTGATTCCCGGCGGTGAAGTATCTATTTAATCCTGAGCAGGGATTCGGTACCCTGGGCGAGGATCCTCACCAGTTCTTCATCGAAGTAGTTTTTCTCTTTCCTTACCTGTTCTGGAATACGTTCGTTATAAACTGCTCTGCTCAGGTCAATTTGCTCTTTCAGTCTCTGGTAAAGGTCTCCTTCTTTACGGCCCTCCTTCACCTGTTCCTCATTGTAAAGCTTTATCTCTGAGACCAGTAAACGGGCAAAAAGTGAGGGCTTCGTCTAGTGCTGCTTCGGGAATCTTTTCCGGTTCAGGCTCGGGGCCAGGTTCATCTAAATCCTCATACTCCACCTCCGCGGTTATATCCTCCGGGGGAATCTTGATATCCGCTTCAGATTCCAGCCTTGCGAGTTCAGCTTCGATATCAGTTTTTTCCGCTTTGAATTCCGGGGGAATCTCCGCGGAGATTTCTTCGTCCGGAAGTACCAGGTCTTCGTCTGTTATGTCCAGCGGAATCTCAATTTCCAGATCTGAAGACTCAGCCTCCAGGTTGACTTCCTCTTCCAGTATGATCCTCTCCGTATCATCAACTTCCGGGGTCTCGGCAGGAGCTGTCTCCTCAGGGATATCCGGGATTTCTTCAGCTTCGGGTTCGCTGGGGAAGTCTTCTATCTTTTCCTTAATGTCAATGTTAAAAGACTTTATAAGATCTTCAGCGGAGATGATGTCCGATTCGAAATCATTGACACTGCGAAATGGTTTTCTGAAAGCATCCTTGATTTCCGGTTTTGATTCAGGTTCCTGCAAGACAGCTGTTTCATCATCAATCTCTTCCACGGCTTCAGTCTGTTCTTCTAAATCCGGTTCTTTTGAAAGCTCTTCAGCCTCAATCGCCGGTTCCGGTTCAACTTCAATGGTTTCCTTCTGCAAAAAGAGAACTGAGCTGAAGGTTTTTTATGGCCAGGGTTGCAATGTTGACGACTGATTCCATGAAGTCGGGATCAGGGGAGTCAACAGATTCCCCGAAATACACAAGCGGGACCTGGTCGCCAAACACGATGGGGATAAAAATACCATATCGAATCCGGGAATCATCCCTGGACGCGAAAGGAACCTGTTGGGAAATGTCCCCCCTTAATAATAAGGATCTGGCGGGAATCGGCCGAGGTTCCGAGCAGGCCTTTGACGGCTTCTCCAGTACCGGGTTCCACTTCGGGGGCAGGTTCATAATCCCTGCTCATTACCGGGTAATACCTTCCTTCTTTCAGCGAAAGTACCATGCTCCGGTCCATTACTGTCGAGAAGGTTTCAAGCAGGGCGCTGATAACCTCATCAGAGCTGTTGGAAGCAGTGATGTTTTCTATGATCCCAGGGAGCATCCGAATGGAATCCGATGCCTTGGATGGTGCCGAATCCTTGCCTGCAAAGCTTGTTTTTTCCAGCTTTGCTAGCCTTTCTGATACTGTTTCCAGGGATTCATTAATTGTGTCAAGCCTGTTGAATATATTTGAATTGTTCATATTTCCGGAAGACATTTTTTGATCTCTCCTAGGTTTTTATATAACAAGCATCTGATACTAATCGTAATTTATTTAAGATATTAATTATTACACTAATGTGAGAAAGGGGAAAGATCTATTGGTTAATTATTAAAGCATACCCAAGATGACTTCCCGGATATTCCATTTTTTAGGCCGGGCGGACCGGATGGGAGATAGAGTCTGTGTGTAAGGTGCAGGATCAGCGGTGTTGGGGTCTGTGAAAATCGGGGAAAACCAGTTTCAGGAGAGGTTTGCCGCGCGGAAAACTATATGTATTTACTTATCAGGGCTCGATTAAAGTATACTTCCATTTTGCTGAAAAGATCTGAAGAGGAAGAGTTATGGCTATAGATCAGAAAGTTTATGTCACAGGAATTCCCAGGTACATACCGGAACAGATTCGCAATGACTGCAGCGAAAAGCTTACGGAAGCGGTCAAGGAACTGCTTTTTCGTTCAGGGATGAAGACGATTAACCTTACCCTGGGGACTGACAGTCCAGAAGAGCGCCTGCCTGATGACTGCGGCGAGAGCGGCAGCAGGCAGCCCAGGTCGTCCGGCAGTAAAAGTAATGATGAGATGACCGTTGAAGAGAGGGCTGAACAGTACCGGGGCCGGGAACCCCTCTTCGGATTCGATTTTCTTGTAGTCCCTGATGAGGTAATGGAGACCCTTTTGTCCGCCGTGGACCTCATGCTTGTCAGGGAACTGGTTTTCGATGAATGGAACCTTAAATCGATTGAACCTTTCCCCCGGGCGGCATTGAATTTTCATGGCCACCCCGGAACCGGAAAAACCCTGGCCGCCCATGCTGTGGCCAGCTATTTGAAGAAACCGATCCTGACAGCCAGCTACGCCCAGGTTGAAAGTAAATTTGTAGGTGATGGATCAAAGAATGTGGAAGCTGTTTTTCACGCTGCTGAACGTGATAATGCCATCCTCTTTATTGATGAAGCTGACTCCCTGTTGTCCCGCCGCCTTGTCAATGTCACCCAGGGCGCTGAACAGGCGATAAATTCAATGAGATCGCAGCTCCTGATCTGCCTGGAAAATTACCAGGGTATTGTTATTTTTTCGACAAACCTGGTGGAAAATTATGATCGGGGATTCGAAACCCGCATGAGGCATATTCATTTCCCCATGCCTGACCGGAAGTCCAGGCTGCAGCTTTGGAAGAATCACCTGCCCGAAGAGCTGCCCTTCGAGGGAGATGTTAATCTTGAGGCGCTGGCTGAACTGGAGGGGATATGCGGAAGGGATATTAAAAACGCTGTCATTGACGCGGCACTCAGGTCCGCCCGGAAAGGGAACCGAGTGATAACCCACTCTGACCTGGTTGATTCGGTTGAACGCATCCATGAAAGCAGGATCCAGAGGGATATAAAGGAATAGGTTCGAATTTCAGCAGTTCTGCTTTTTTTAAAACCTGATATTCAATAAGGCCGGTTGTGAAGAAGCATTTCGTTTCCGGCCTTTTATGGTTTTTTTACCAACCGCGAACCGGCTTCCATATGTCCACTACCTTGCCATTATCGATAATGTGATAACCCGGAAACAGGGCGGCGGCGAGGCAGCAGTGATTAGGAAGTATCAGAACCTTCCGTCCGATCTTGAATCGAGAGAAATCAATAGGGGCGGAGCTGGTGATGATCCCGTGCTCCTGGGAGAGAGAGCTGAGGAACATACCCTTATGTTCCGGCAGGATCCCGTAGGTTGTGGTTTGTTTTGTATGTACGGCTCCAGGATCCTTGGAAAGGGCCAGGGCCCCGGCATCAACCAGCAGCTGGTTCCTGTCCGGGTAGCTTCCTATGATTCCAGCCAGGACCATTGCAGCGCAGCTGTCCATTGAACAGGTCCCTATATCAGCCTGGTACTTATCATGGAACACATAACATCCGGGCCTGATTTCCGTGACTCCTTCAAGATTTTCCGCGTGCGTCGCGGTAGGTGTGGAACCTGTACTGATAACCGGGCAGGGAATTCCGGATGCTTTGAGTTTTTCGGCAAAGGAGGTTACGCTCTTGCGCTCATCTGAAGACGCCGCGATTATCTCCAGGGTGTTCCGGCAATTATAAGAATGCCCGGCGTGGGTCAGGATTCCCTCAAACCGAAGGGCCTGTGAAGACCGGATCTCCCGGGCCATCGTGAAGGCCGTCTCTGAATCGGGAGGCAATCCGGCACGATGGTATCCGCAGTCGATTTTAATAAGTGTTTTTAAAGAAATCCCGGTGTTTCTGAGCCTGCTTTCAAGGGTGCTGATCATGGAGGGGTGGTCAATCAGGATTTTGAGTTCGGCACCCTGGCGGATAAGAGCTGTAACCATTTCCAGCTTATCAGGAAAGAGAGGGACCGCGTAGATCATGTCGGTAAATCCCGCCCCCAGGAAGAATTCAGCTTCAGCCAGCGTCGATACGGTAAGGCTTCGGGAGCTGTCGACCTGCATTTCGGCAATCTCCCGGGTTTTGTGGGTTTTGGTATGGGGCCGGAGACGGACCCCCAGCTTATGTGCCCTGGATTTCATTGCATCCAGGTTTTTCTGGAGAATCGGCAGGTCAATAATGAAAGCCGGGGTTTTTATTTCATGAAGATCCATGGTGATTTAAACTCTCTCTATAGGTTATGGTAAGTTAGCTTACAGGAAACTGATTATTTTTAACAGGCACCTGGTCTGGACCTGATTATCATGGATGGATTGACAGCCTTTGCTGCCGTTTTTTGTGAACGATTCCTGGTAATTTTATGTATAAATTAGATAAGGGATGAAGAGAGAAGAGCATATGTCAATACTCGATATGTTGAGAACGAATGCCGGAAGGGAAGCAAAAAAGGGGGCCTCCAGAAGCGGTCCGGACAGCGTTAGGAAGATTTCCCGCCAGCTTGAAGATATGGATTCTGAAAAGGCCCGTTACCTGGCTGCTTTTGCCTACCTGCTGGGCAGGGTCGCCTACGCCGACCGAAGCGTCAGCACTGAAGAGGCTTCCATGATGGAAAAAGTCCTGGTGGATATAGGTAAACTGACAGCGGAGCAGGCGGTCCTGATTATAGAAATCGCCAGACAGCAGAACCGATTGCTGGGACATGTGGATAATTTTCTTGTCACCAGGGAATTTAATCAGCTGGCCTCCAGGGAACAGAAAATGGAACTCCTGTCCTGCCTGTTTGCCATAGGCGCTTCTGACCAGTCTATTTCAAATATTGAGGATTCTGAGATAAGGCAGATTTCCGGGGAGCTCCTTCTGGAACACCGGGATTTCATTGCCGCCAGGTCCGGATTCAGAAAATACCTTGAAATCCTGAAGAAGGACTAATCCTCCCGCGGGTCCCTAGGCGGGCCTGCCCATGATAAAGGAATCTTCGCAGGGATTCTGGTAGTATTCCCGGTTGCTTCCAATTATCAAAAAGCCGGCTTTTTGATACAGGTTAATAGCGGCTTTGTTGGATTGCCGAACGTCAAGTATCGAGTACGCGCAGTGATTCTTCCTGCCGTATTGCAAACCGAATTCAAGCAGCATAGCTCCTAATCCTTCTCTGCGGTGACCCGGGGCCACCGCAAGGTTGGCAATAACCATAATTTTATTGAGCCTGGACAGAACTACATAACCAGCTGGCGCGCCGTTTCGCCTGCATATATAGATATCCATGCTTGAACTGGAAATGGCGGAAGTGAAGTGTTCAATCCTCCAGGGATTTCTGAAACAACTGGACTCAATTTCCAGCAGGCAGGCTACATCTGAAATTCCGGCAGCGGCAATTGTGGTGTTTTTCATGAAAAATTTAAAAATTGACGAAACTATTTGGGATTTCGCGCATCTTTATAGGGGACTTTAATCAAGGTAAGACGGAAATGAAAGGCCATCTCGGTTGATTGTTCTTCATTTTTCGGCAACGGTGATAATGCGATGATTCAATCCTCAGTTTTAATATTGCTTTTAGGAATAGCTGGTTTCTATCTGATTCTTTCAGTCTTTTTTGCCTGGAGAATTTTCAGGAACTGTTTTCCGAACAGGTAAGGAATAATTCCTCTTATCAGCCGGATGTTATCATCCGGCCTATCCAGCATCCCCCCAGCGGTTTAGTTGCTTTTTGGTTCTTTTATTCCTTTCGGCATAGGCAGTTCAGGCAATCATCATCAGGCAGGCTCATTCTTCCTATATGCTCCCTTTCTGTAATCTCATCTGTTTGTTCAAGGATAAGTTTCCTGATCATCCTGATTATGACGGGATGGCTGCCTACTGTTCCAACCCGGATCATATCCATGCCCAGCCCGGAAGATATCTCTTTTGTTGCTATATCCAGATCATACAAAACCTCCAGGTTGTCATACATGAATCCCAGGGGCATCACCAGGACACCGCGGTATCCCAGTTCGGCTTTCTCCTGGATTATTTTTTCAGGCGGAGGGCCCAGCCAGGATTGGGAAGGCGGTCCTGAACGGCTCTGGAAGGCCAGGTCCCAGTCCGGGAAATTTGCTTGTTCCGCCACCAGGCGGCATGACTCCCTGATCTGGGATTCATACTCGGAGGTGGAGGGAAATCCTGTAGGGAGACTGTGCGCCGTGAATATCAAAGGATGCTCTCTCCCTGATATCTCAGAGCCGGACAACGCCTCTTTCAGTCTTGACACCTGGGCGCTTATGAAATCCGGATGGTTAAAGAAAAGCCTCAATTTATGTATCCGGGGCGCGGAGGCCCCAGCTTCGTCTGCGGCTTTCTTCAGGGCTTGGCGATATCTCCAGCAGCTGAAATCTGAGCCGAATGGAGACGTGACAAAGGCGAGCGCGTTTTGGATGCCATCGGAAGCCATTTTCCGCACTGTTTCAGACAGCATGGGTCTACTGAACAGGTTGCCCATGTATACAGGTATGTCGGGACCCTCATCCGACAGCAGTTTTCTAAGGGAAGCAACTGTCTTTCTGTTTTCCCGGTTGGCGGGACTGGACCCTCCTATCTTCGCATATCTCGCGGCCACAGCCGCGATTCTTTTTTCAGGGATCCCAACCCGGGTCTCCCTGAGGATATTGTCCAGGAAAGGGCGAACTTCTTCGGGGCGTTCGGGTCCGCCTACCGAGAGGAGCAGCAGTGCCTCACACGGATTGTTCATAATAACTATAATATGCTGAAAAGAGCTTATGAGCAAAACCGGAAATCTGATTGCCTTTTTGTTACGGTTTGATCATGGAATGCAAAAATTCTGAATGCCTTTGGATCGGTAGCAAGCTGTCAATGCCTGCAGTTTGCTGTTGCGGATATTGTGATGATTCTCCCTCAGCATAGTGAACAGGTCTCCATGTTTATTGTTCTGATTAGTTAGTTTATAATTACCCCCATCCATCAACACAACTAGTATCTGACAGCAAGAATTTGCTTGCAGGAGAGGGATCCTTAGATTTATGTCTGATTTTGAAGCTGAAAAAAAACTGGCTGCGTCAAAAAGTGTTGAATATATCAAGGACGGTATGGCCGTAGGGTTGGGGAGCGGATCCACTGCCCGACTTTTTGTGCAGGCCCTGGGAGAGAGGGTTAGGCAGGGCTTGGATATCAAGGCCATTCCCACCTCTAAAAAAACCAAGGCCCAGGCCATCAAAGAGGGTATCACCCTGACCAGTTTCGGTGAAATAAGCAGGTTGGATATCACAGTGGACGGGGCGGATGAGATTGATCCCAGCCTGAACCTGATCAAAGGCGGCGGCGGTGCCCTGTTGAGGGAGAAAATTGTGGCCATGGCTACCGACTGCTTTATCGTTGTGGCTGATTCCCGCAAGATGGTCAAGACCCTGGGAGCTTTTCCCCTCCCCATAGAAGTTATTCCTTTCGGCTGGCAGAATGTGGCCGAAGATATCAGGAAACTGGACGCTGGAGTTGAATTGAGGATTAAGGAGAACGGCCGCCCGTTCAGGACCAGCCAGAGGAATTTTGTTTTGGACTGCAGGTTCGATGCTATTCCCGATCCTGTTTCACTGGGCGCTGAACTCCGGCAGATCATCGGGGTTGTGGAACACGGACTGTTTGTGGGGCTGACAAATACAGCAATTATCGGCAGGGGCGATTCAGTCGAAATCATTTCGGGTGAAAGCGGCAGTTAAGTCTTTGTTGGCTTCCTGCCGGAGTTTGTTGATTATTCCTGAATCTGGCGATGATCAAAAATCCTTAATATGAATTCTGCTGACCGTTTAAGATTGTTGATTTCGGTATCTTTTATTGTGTTCCAGGTGTCTTTCGGTCCCTGCGGCCGGCAGTCGTATAGGTGAGAGGTCCTTATGTTTAAAAGACAGACCAGGGGATCAGTTGTCTGCAGGTCCTGCGGTAAACTGGTTGGTGTAAATGACGATAAATGCTTTAACTGCGGCGCCGCTAATCCGGGCCTTTGGGGATATTCCAAGGTTCTTCGCAATATCAGTTACGGTCTGGATTTTGTCAAACTGGCCATAGTCGGCAGTGTTTTACTTTACGCCCTGACTCTCCTTGGAGATATTTCCGGAATCCGTATGGGAGGCGGACTTTCATTTCTCTCCCCCAGCGTCGAAAGCCTGTTTACTTTCGGGGCCAGCGGCGCGGTGCCGGTTTTCGGTTATGGCCGATGGTGGACAATTTTGAGCGCGGGCTGGCTGCACGGAGGTCTTCTGCATATTGCCTTCAATATGCTGTGGGTAAGGCAGCTGGCTCCGGTGACCGGGCAAATCTACGGCGGGAGCAGGCTCGTGATCATCTACACTGTTTCCTCAGCCGCTGGTTTTCTTTTGAGTTCGCTGGCCGGAGTCTCCCTTACCATAGGCGCCTCAGCTCCCCTTTTCGGATTGTTCGGGGCCCTCATATGGGCCGGCAAAAAAACCGGGAGTTCGGCGCTGGGCCGCCAGGCTTTGATGTATGCCGTTATCCTGTTTGCTTTCGGACTATTCATGCCTGGTATAGATAATTACGCCCACCTGGGCGGCTTCCTGGGCGGCCTGGGCATTTCGTATATTTTGAATCCCCTGAAAAGGGAAGGGCAGAAGGATTTTATGGCGGCAGTGTTCTGCCTGGCCGCAACCTTTCTCGCTGTGGTGGTTTCGGTAATTACTTTTTAAGGGCCGCTCCGGAACAGTCGCAAGGGGCATGTTGCCGGGCGGTTTGTGGCAGGAAGCCTCCCTGCTTTCCTGTGGCCCGAAAAAGTCGGGGCACCGTAACTTCGCGCATCTCACCTCGTCCAAAATTCTACAGGTGGTTTGGCCTGATAAACAGAGCTTTTGGAACTGAGATGTTCGAAGTGTTGGAATAGCGGGCTGCTGAGTACCTTCAATTTTGCCTTGTCTCGGGGTTGGTATGGCTATCGCGATCGATTTCGAACTTAACGATTTGCGGAAACGATTAAGCAACTACAACGATAGCGACAACGAGGTTATAGCTGGGGCAGCCTTCTGGAACAGATCAATTAACCCGATAGAGAACTTTGAAGAAAACGATAGCTCAAAAACAGCGGCAGCGAACAGGTGTCCGCAGCCGCTTCATCAAATCATTCGTTAATGCTTCAGCTATCCCCGCTTATCCCAGTGCTTCCCTCAGCAGATCTACGCTCTTCGGAACTCCGGTCATGGCATCTTCCTTGCCTTCGAATTCGATGGTTACATAACCCTTGTATCCGGCATCCCTCAGGATCTGGATAATCCTTTTGTAATCCAGATCCAGGGTGTACCATTCTCCGCCGCCGAAGTAGGTTTTTGCCTGGACATAAGATGCCCTGGGGGCCAACTGGGCCAGCTTGTCATAAGGCTCTTCCCTGAAATTACCGGTATCCATAAGTATTCCCATCCACGGGGAATCAATAGCATCTGCTATTCTCAGCAGGCCTTCAACGGTAGTGGTAAGACCCCAATGATTTTCAAGGGCCAGCAGAACGCCGCATTCTTCGGCTTTTTTAAGACAGACTTCGATTGAATCAATACACCAGTTGAACGCGTCATCGTCAGTATAGCCTTCAATGGGTTTTTCAATGCCCTTCAGCTCCATGAGCTCATCAAAACTCCCGCTGGTTCCCCATCTTCCTGAATTGAGCCTGATGCAGGGAATGCCCATTTCATAAGCTATTTCAATGCACTTGTTTGTATGGTCAATGGCTTCCTGCCGTTCAGACTTTTCCGGTGAAACAAAATCCTGGTGAATTGAAAGCGCTGCCAGGTCAATGCCGTTCAGGAAAGCATGTTTTTTCAGGTTGTGGAGATAGGATTTCTCTTCGCTTTCCATCTGGACATGAAGTACATCAACGCCTGAAACTCCCAGGGCCGCGGCGTTATCGATCACCTTTTCCATGGGATACTTGATGTCTTCGAAATGCCAGTAACTGTACGAGGCGATGCCCAGCTGGATATCTGTCGCCGGTGCCTTCACCGCTTCTTCCGCGGGCTGGACCGGGGAAGTGCAGGCCGCGGTAGCAATTCCGGCCCCCACACCGGATGCCAGGAAGGCTCTTCTGTTGTAGTTCATGAGATTCCTCCTTATAAATTAATAAGACTAAAAAAGCGATATCTGATTAATGTCTTATATTAGCAACGTATTGTGATAGATTACCAGTTTATTGCCTCTTCCGAAGGCCAGAGTCAACCTGGGATGATTGAAATCCAGGGTAGATTGATTTCTCCGGTTCGTCAGGAGCCGCAAGGGGAGAACAATGAGCAGCCGGCTTTCGGGAGATTAACCTGGACCTTCAGCTTAATACCGGAGATCTTATTTTGTTTGACAGTTTTATTGAACCTGGAATGCCGGTAACTGTTTTCTGGGTAATGGTGGGCGCGGGCATTATTATTCAGGGGATCGGCAAATCAGGTTTTGCCGGGGTGAATGTTCTAACCATTCCTCTTATGGTCCTGGTGATGCCGGTTGAGAAAGTCGTAGCCTGCCTTCTTCCCCTTCTGGTGCTCCTGGATCTTAATGCCATTTATCACCATAAACATAACAAGTCATGGAAGCATATCAAGGCCATCTGCATTCCCGCGCTCTTTGGGATTCTGGCCGGTGCCGCCTTCTGGTGGTGGATAGGACAGGAAGGAATTGAAGGCTACGCCACCAACCTGAAAAGGTTCATTGGAATCATTGCCATTATCTTTGCTGTTTACATTATTGTCCGGGAAAAAGCCCTGCACCTGGTGGAATCCCTGAAACCCGGTCCTAAATCAGCCTGGTTTGTCGGAATTCTGGCGGGATTTACTTCGACCCTGGCCCATGCCGCCGGTCCAATTGTCAGCCTTTATGTTTTTGCCCAGGGGATGGGAAAAAGCATGTTTGTCGGTACAGTGGCCTGGATTTTTACCTTCATCAATATTTCCAAGCTTCCCTTTTTCTTTGGAACCGGACTGATTGACCGGGAAATCCTGCTTTTCGATTTGTGCCTGGTCTGGCTGGTTCCCATAGGCTCATACCTGGGTAAATGGATGCATGACCGGATCTCAGAAACTTTTTTTAACAGGATTATCATGGTTATGGTTCTCTTCGCCGGAATCCAGCTGGTCGTCAATGTCAACCTGTTGCTCATGTTAATGGAATGGATAGCCGCTCCTTGAACAAAAAAATAATAAAATTTATCTTTAAATGTACGTATAGGCTCGGATAAACTCCCGGTACTGGTGGAGGGGAGTGGTAAAATAGTCTGGTTTTATGAAAAGAATTCACACTGTCATAAAAAAGGAAACCATACCCCCGGCTTTTATCGCGATGGTGGTATTGACCTTTATTGTTTTCACCCGTGAATTCGGGCGTTTGGCTGAATTATTCATACGAAAGAATGTTGACCCGGTCACGATTGTAAAGGCTATTGTTTACATCCTTCCCGGAATTCTCCTGTTCACCCTGCCGTTCGCTTTTCTCATAGGTGTTCTTATAGGGTTTGCCAGGCTGTCGGTTGACAGCGAGGTAATTGCCATGAGGGCCGGCGGAATAAGCACCGCCCAGATGCTCAGGCCGGTACTTGCCGGAGGAATACTGGCCGCTTTGCTGACCGGAATGTTTTCGATCTGGCTTCTTCCCGCTGGAAACTGGAATCTGCGGATGCTCCGGGCGGAGATAAATGTGGCGCCAACCCAGACTGACATAGATTCGAGGGTTTTTTACGAGGATTACCCGGGAGCGCTGCTATATATAGAGGATATCGATATGGCCAGGTCAGTCTGGAAAGGGGTGTTCCTGGCCGACTCCAAGGATGGTGAACCCAGGATGATCCTGGCTGACGAAGGGAAAGTCCTGTCAGATAAAGATGGCAGGCGAATCCAGCTTCATTTCATGAATGGTTCAGTGTACAGCCGGAATAATGCTGAACCCGAAAAAGACGCGATAAGCCATTTCGGAACCCTTGATATTCCGATTGTACTGCAGTCGGGACCCGTGCCCCGCAAGATAAAACGGCCGATAGACAAGAATACAAAAGATTTGTTAGCTGACATTTCCGGTAGTGATCCCGAAATGGGCCATGAATCCATGGTTGAACTAAACCGGCGTATGGCCCTCCCGATAGCCCCAATTATTTTCGCGTTCCTGGGAGTGGCCCTGGGGATCAGGACTCCCAGGGGGGGGAGAGGCTCAGGGATTGTCGTCAGCATGGCGGTTTCCATTCTCTATTTTGTCCTGTTTGCCACGGGAAGCACGCTCAGTAAAAACGGGGTCTTGCCGATAATAATCGGCGTGTGGGGTGCCAATATTTTACTGGGTACCATGGCGCTTATCAGCTTTAAATATTCCAACCGGATAACCTGTGTCTGGCTGATAATTTTTGACAGGCCTTTTTTCGTGAAGATGTCGGGGAAAATCAGGCATATTTCCGGAAGGGTGACCAGGATTTTTACCGGGATGACCGTGCATATCCGGAACTGGATCTGGGGTGTGCAGAGTGTCCGGCTGAGGCTGGCAAATATCATAGATGCCTACATGAACCGAATGTTCGCGTTGAATCTTGCCGTGACCATTGCCGTCCTGCTGTCAATGATCAACCTGTTTACGTTTTTTGAAATAGTGGATAACATATACGAAAACAGTATTTCAGCATCAACGGTAATTGCCTATTTTTTCTTCCTGCAGCCCCACATGCTGATTTTATTAATCCCCATCGCGGTTCTCATTACTACCCTCATGACCTTTGGAGGGCTGGTCCGCAGTAACCAGCTGGTAGCTTTCAATTCAGTGGGCATAAGTGTTTTCAGGGTTGTGCTTCCGGTACTGCTTGGAACCTCCGCGCTATGCGCTTTCCTGTTTTTAAGCCAGGAGTACCTGCTGCCCGAGGCCAACCTGCAGCAGGATATGCTGAGAAAAACAATCCAGGGAAGACCTGTCCAGACCGTTCATCCAGGCAGACAATGGATTTTTGGTGAAGACAACCGCCTCTACAATTACCGCCAGTTCCGGCCCCAGAGAAATAGTTTTGCTGAACTTTCAGTTTATAACCTCAGGATGAGGGGAGAAGGCCTGAAATCCCAGACCTATGCTGAAACAGCCCGATGGGATCCCCGCTCCCGGACCTGGATTCTGAATAACGGCTGGCACCGGAATTATGAGGATGGCAGCTTTCAGACCTTCCTTACCAGGCAGTTTGATTATTCGGAACGACCTGCCTACTTCAGTGAAGAGATCAAGGAGTCCAGTAAAATGACATACTCTGAACTGAAGAGCTACATTGGTGATCTGCAGACCGGGGGATTTGAAGTCAGCCACTTGCAGACCGAATTGTTCAAGAAAATCTCGATTCCCCTGGTGAGCCTGATCATGGTGATAATCGGTGTTCCATTCTCCCTTACACTGGGACGGAGAGGGGCCTTGCTGGGCATAGCAGCCGGGGTCTTTATCGGGATCGCCTATTGGGGGGCCCTGGGATTTTTTGATGTGTTGGGAGCCAACGGACTGCTTTCTCCTGTCCTGGCAGCCTGGGGGCCCAACCTGCTGTTTGGCTCAGGGGGTTTGATCCTTTTTTCGATGATGAGAACCTGATCCGGGCCGGAACTGGCATCGTTTATAAGCTTTTAGTTATCAGCTTCTCCTCCTTCGCAATATTTATTTTGAGTTGTGGAAACCTGGATAATCTGCCTGCGATTTTTAAATTATACCCTTGATGAAAATGGTATTTTCCCCGCTCAAATAATCTTGGATTCTATTCATAATTCTGCCGATTATCCCAGGGGAGAAAATATAATCAAGGTAGAAATATTCCTGTGCTATAGTGTTTATTGATGGCTAATGTAATTATTAAAAATACAGCTTACTTCATTATTAGCTTGATGTTAGGCTCTGCTGCCGTCGGCCGGAATGATCAGCAGCCGGCGCCGGAAACAGTTGAAGAAGAGCCCATAAAAGTCGAGGTTCACCTGGTTAATATCGAAGCCAGGGTAACCAGGGAAGGGCAGCCTGTAAAGGATCTGACCCGCGATGATTTCGTGCTCAAGGAAAGTGGAAAAGAGCAGGAAATCGCATTCTTCTATTACGTTGAGGCCCCGGCCCAGTTTCATCGCGGCCTTGAGCCTCCTCCAGGCAAAAAGGCGGCTTCTCAAACCGTGCAGGACTTGAATCCGGAGGGAAGTAATCCCGCATCTTCTTATGAGGGACCCACAGATCCTGTACCGCAAGCCGCAGGTTCGACGGACCCGACCTGGATTCATCTTGTGACCGAGGCCGCTGATCCTGTTGAATTCCGTCGAACCGCGAAAGCGATAAGGCAGTTCATTGAGAATGAATTGAGGCCCGGTTTCTATATCTCCCTGGGTGGAATGCCGTTTACTGACAACAAAGCAATCCTCCTCTCAACTTTGAGCCGCCTGGAAGGCCATCCGTACAGTATGGGTTCCGGAATCGATCCTTCCATGATCCATTTGAAGGATCTTGAGGTGATGAGGAATATTGCCATAGCAATTCCATTTGCCCCGGACATTGTTTCGATCGAAGACGCCTTGCAGACAACCGCGATGTTCGACGGCCCCCTGGAAGAAGCCCCGGTTATAGGAGTCGAGACCGTTAACCGGCAGATCAGGTTTTTTGGCGAACTGGCCATGCTTCGCTACATGGACCTGGTGGAGAGAATGGCCCTGCTTCCCGGCCGGAAATCGATTGTTGTATTCAGGAACGGTTTGAGGCTGGATCATGAGACATCGCCGATACTCGAACGCCTGCTCTCCATGGCGGCCCGTAACCGGGTAAGTTTTTATACCGTTGATTCAAGGGGCCTCGATGTGATCTCCCCAGTGAAGGATTTAAGATTTCCCCTGGCCTGGAGCCGGGGACGTCTTGAGAAATATCTTCCGGATCCCCTGGGAGAGACTACCCGGCGCAGGGAAGCTGAAGAGGGCCTGGTGGTTCTCGCCAAGGAAACGGGGGGATATGCCGTCCTGGACAGCAATGACATGGGGACAATTCTAAGCAAGGTTGTTGATGATTCCTTCTCCTACTATGTTTTGGGTTATTATCCCGAAAATTTCACCCGCAACGGCCGGTTCAGGAAGATTAATCTGTCCCTCAAAGAAAAGAACGACTTTGAAATCAAAACAGTCAGGGGTTATTCAGAACCGAGGAAGCTGCGGCTGCAGTCGCGGGCTGAAAGGCTGGTTTCGCTGCGGAAGTCCCTCCAGGTTCCTGAGAATAATGAACTTGATGTGCATTTGCAGCCGGAGATTTTTGCCGGGCCGGACGGAAGCCCTATTCTGTTTGTAAGTGTGGGAGCCCCGGCTGCAGAGTTTGACCTTAAGAAAGGACAGGAGACATCCAGGGTTGAAGGGGAAATACTCCTCCAGATCGTAAACAGTTATTCCCAGAAAATTCCTCTTTACCATAACGGTAGAATTGATGAGGATTTTGACAATGTCCTCCTGGCAGAGGATGACCCTCCTTTTGTTAATTATCAGACTGTCCTTCCTCTGAGTCCCGGCCTGTATGAACTCAGGGCGATAATTCGTGATAAACGCACCGGTAAATATGGAGTGAATCAAGCAGTATTTCTGGTCAATAATTTTAATTCCGCTTCCGTTCCCAGTTCCTTGCTGCTTACCCGATACACAACAGCCTCATCGAAAGAAAAAGCTGATCCTGAAGATTGGCACGCGATTGTTCTTTCGGCCGGGGAAACCGGTTATTACCCCCAGCCGAATCCCCGATTCAGGAAGGGGGAAATCGTGCATGTACTGTTTCACCTCTACAGGCCAACCGAGGAGGACCGGGAGTGGGCCGGCAAGGGAATGCAGATAGGGATCTTCAGGAACAACAGCCCGGTTACCGGTATTAATGCCCGGGGCCAGGCCTTCATGGACAGCGGAGAGGATATTATCCGCTACTCTGCAATGTTTGATACCTCCACCCTGGTTCCCGGGGAGTACAGTTTCATGGCCTTGCTTCCCAATTATGATAAAAGGAAGGTGCCGCACCTGGAAGAGGCGTTCTCCGTGGTGGAAGATTAGTAAGTCGGGGTAGAGGCGGGAAGCGGTTGGGTTTCGTTCCAGCCCTGCAGGCTGTGGGCTGGAACTTTAATCAGAAAAAGGGCATCCGGATTTTTTCCTGGATACCCTTTTTCCTTTTTGGGGATTTTTTACCTATCGGCAACCTTGTTGTTGTCTACCCACAGGCGGACGATGCTTCCGTCTTTCTCACTCACATGCACGTAACCTGAATCCGTGCCCTTGAGCTTCAGTTCCTCAATACAGGCTTTCAGGTTCAGCCTGTCTTCATCTCCAGAAAGCAGGGCGTCAATAAGTTCCCCGGAAATATTGATGTCAATTTCGTCGGCATCTTCCGTGGTGCCCCTGATCACCAGTCGATTATTCTCAAAGGCCACATCAATGTTATCCCCGGCGCCATCTTTACCGCTCCTGATTGATGCCAGTGTGAAAGATCCTTCAGATTTAAGGGCCTCCCAGATCTCCCTCATCTCGGGAACTGTGATTTCGTCGTCGTCGACTTTAATAACCGTGGGTTTGTCACTGAGGTCAACAAGTTTCACAACGGTTTCAGCCAGGACAATGGGCAGGTTAATGTTAATCTGGTCTTCATCGTCGTTGACATTGACGTGCAGCCAGGCTGAATCAGCGAGGCCGATTGTGCCCATGCCGAACAGTAAACTTGTCACCAAAATGAAATAAATTGCTTTTCTCATGTTTATCAATCTCCCTAAAGTGGTTTTTGTTGCCGGTCATAACTAAAGACGAGAAGAAGTTTTTAAAAGTTCTGTGACTGTGAAAAAAAGTTACTGTTGATTTTGAGCCCGGTTGCAAACCGGAGAATCAGGGTGGGGTAATAGTCAGCTGGCTATATCCCGGATCCGGACTACTCTGAAGGATTTTGCCAGATTCTGGCCCTGCTGCCGTCTGGCAGGCTGAGGATAATCCTGACCGGCCACTGTTCTTCAGCGAGGGCTGAGTAGACTTCCCGGCTGCCGGAGGTCAGAAAATCGACTCCCTGGGAGCCGGTTTTGCCTATGACCCAGTCCGCCTGGTCCAGTTGCCCTGGAGGAAAATCCTCAATGCCCAGCCGGATCAGCTGCAGGTCATATAAACCTTTACGGTAGGCATACAGGTTAAAGGTGGTGGTGTTGAAAAAGGGGTGTTCGGGCACCACTGCCACGGTTTCGCCGTCCCTGAAATAGTCAATGATATCCTCTGAACGCCAGTTTTCATGGCGGGCTCTTCCCAGGATTCCGAAGTAACCGCTTTCAAACAATACCCATTCATAGTTCATCCCCTTGTAGGATGAATCATTTTCCACTTCAAACAGGGCGAATTTTTCCGGCACTCCGGAAAAAGTAAATGAAACCAGGATCATCTGGGTAAAGCAGAGCGCCGGGATCACAACCCGGCTCCATGCCGGGCGGTCCTTCCACCCGGCAGCCAGCAGCAGGGCCAGGAAGGGAGCCGCCGGCATGATGTACCTGGGATCCTTCATTTCCAATAAGGTCATGATCAGGACGCTTCCGGCCAGGGTGCAGGCCGTCATCTGCAGTATCCGGTCTTTTAAAATACTTCGACGCAGGCGGAAAGCGGCGATCCCGAACAGCAGGGACAGGGGGAGGAAGAGGTAGTAGCCGGAGAGGCACCTGACATAGTAGATCCATCCCCATATGGAGGACAGGCCGGGATCGTGTTCGAACTGGCTTCCTGCTTCAGCGGTCATACTGATTCTTTCCAGCAGGTTTTCGGCGTTGGGCCAGTACCAGGTGGCGGCGACAGGCAAGGCAACGGCGGCGGCCAGGCACAGGTTGGCAATAACCTTCTTCCTGGATTTCGAAACCGCCAGAACGTGCAGAACGGCGGTGATAATGAAAAACGGAAAGGTCCATTTGTACAAGGTTCCCGCGGCGCAGACAAACCCGAAAAGGACTGCGAATTTCCGGTCTTCAAGGAAATCGCTTTTAATAACCAGGTAAAAAGCAAATATCACCCATCCGGCCAGGCCGGTATCCAGCAGGGAGACCCGGGAGGACCAGGCTACCATGGGAAACATAAGGATAATCAGGCCCGCGGAGACAGCCGCCGGGGAAGGCATGAATTTTTCAGCCGCGCGAAAGGTGAAATAACTGAGGAGGAAAAGCCCCAAAAGGTTGGAAAAAAGAGCCAGGAACTGGGTGTCACCGAAAAGAAAGACGGCCAGGGACTCAAGCAGGTAGTAGAGCGGAGGGTAATAGCCGGTCAGATTTGTATATCCTTCAAGGAAAAGGCCGCTGGAAAAGGCATCGTAAAACTGGAGCCCCAGCAGCTGGTGATGGGCCATGTCCCAGGAAGGAGGCAGGCTGTTTGAAAATTCCCAGAAAGCGTTGATCACAAAAATAATCAGGAATCCGAATCCCCAGATCCGGAGAGGTGTCAGGGTCTTCTTGATGTCCTTGGCGGTTTTTTGAGTCATTTCAGAAATTCATTCTAATACAGAACCACGAAATATTGATTGATACGAAACGTCTATCTACCAGTGTTTCTCAGCTTCCGGAACCGGCCGGTCATATTCGGCAGTCACTTCGAACACATTAAACCATTCCCAGTGACTGCCGGATGTCCAGCCGAACGGCAGAAGCCCCCAGCCGCTGCTGTAGAATCCGGCATGGGAGGAAAAATCGAGAATCCGCAGGGGCAGCGTGGTGATGACCGGAACCTGTTCCACCAATCTGCAATATTGGTCTCCGTCATACAGGGTCACCCATGGGCTGGCAATGTAGGGCTTGATGATGATGTCCCCGGGTACGGCGTCTGTAGAATTACGGGCGATTATCCGGGCCCCGTTTTCAGCCATGTAATGCCGGAATCCCCATTCCCCGGTGAACCAGACTGTCCTTTCCGGGGAGCTGTATTTATTACAGAGCTGAGAAGCATTGGTCCGGTACCCCTCGGCGAATTCATAGTCGGCCCAGCTGATCGGCAGGGCATAGAGCAGGGCCATGGTCAGCAGTAATATCCCGGCTGTTCGGAATCTGCCTTCCGACTGGAAAAGGAATGCCGCCTTCCTGGTAATCACCAGTATTACCGGCGGCAGGGCCAGCAGGACATAGCGGGCAGAGCCGGAATAGAAAAGGACCAGGCAGGTCAAGAGTATTCCCAGGAACCAGAACAGGAGGACCAGGTTTTTAACTTCCAGTCCGGCTGACAGTTTCGTCATCTCCATGAACAGGATGATCCCGGTTGCAAGGAAGAGGCTGAAGAGCATCTTGTCTTTGAAAGCCCATTCGGAAAGGAACAGGAACGGGGCGGCCAGTGAGCCGGCGAGGATAATCGCTGCCGAGACCCACTCTGTTTTTTTTCTCAATCCTGCCCAGATGAGGATGGGGAAGCAGAAGATTCCCCCGATGTTGAGCAGGAAACTGAGTAATTTTGTGCCGACCAGGGAGAGCTCCAGGGTGTTTCTTTTGTCCATGTGCATCAGGGTGTTGGCCAGCACGAAGCGGTCATAGTGGAGCCAGGCCCTTCCGTACCAGGCAATCCAGAGCAGTACCGGGAGCAGGAGAATCACCCACCAGACCCATGCCGGAGGAGAATAGCCGGTTTTCACCTCGACGCCGGAAGGATCTGAACCTGGCAGAGGAGAGTATGATGACGGACGGAGTTTTCGAACGATCAGTCCTGATGCCAGCAATATGACCAGCCCCATAGTCAGCATGGAAATGAAGGCGGAGCAGAGCAGGGCAATGGACAGGATTACCAGGTCTCGCCGGTTCCCGTCACCCTCCAGGATTCTCATGTAGCGGTCCAGGGCCAGCAGCCAGAAGGCCAGCATGGGAATGTCCGTCATCAGGTTGTGTCCAAGGGTCAGGAAAGCCGGGGCGGAAAGCAGCAGGAAAACCGCGATCATGGGATTTGAAACATATCTGCTGGCCAGGTTGTGGAAGGAGAAGGCGGCTATCAGCGGGAAAATCATGAAAAAGAAATGGAAAATCCATTCCTGGCCTCCCCCGGTCACCAGCATTATGAAAGCCATGTAGTAAACAGTAAGGGGAAGGTGACTGTGGCTGGCCCCGTCCGGAGCTTCCAGGCCTTCAAACAGGAGCGGATAATCGTAGGGGAAGAAGGGTTTCTCCAGGGCGTGTTCAGCCACTTCCAGGTAGAGCCGGTCGTCGATGTGGAAAGCCTGGCCGGCAAAGGGAAGGCTGAATACGGCAACCAGGAGGAGCAGCAGCAGTTCTGTTTTATATCTGGAAAAGTTGTTCATTTCATTCAACCCGCGCTGAGGGAAAAGTATACTGCATCGCCCTGTAGATAGTCACGGTTGATTGTGGCTGGAGCCGCCGGCTCCAGAATCGTATTACGGGCATCCTTGCCAGTAGCTTGTAGCTGGAGCGGCTCGCTCCAGTAAGGGGCCTCAGCCTAACACCACCGTCCAGGCACGGCATCCCAACTCCATTAGTCAGGATTTGCCTGGGATGAAATAGTTGCGGGTTTCAGATCGCAGGTCGCAAGTGAAGATGGCGCCCAATCTCGCTATCGCTAACGTTGTCGAATTCGTTGTCGAATTCGTTGTCGTAATCGCGTAATCGATCCCGATTCCGATACCAACCCCTACGCCGATAGATCCTGCAGCAGGCGGATATAGCAAAACATTAAAGGGCCAGGCCTTTGAAATATCCTATCAGCCAATTGGCGAAAATACCCAAGGCAAGCGCAAAACCAAAACTCAGCAACGTCCCAATCAATATATACTCGGCATGTTTTCTGCTGCTGGATTGGCGGATATCCCCAAAACGAAAGACAGATTTAGCAGCAATAAGAAATCCTATGGCTTCGAATCGAGAAAACAGAACAAATGTGAGTATCAGAACGCGCTCTAACCTGCCAATCCATAGCCCCGCTTGCTGTAGGCCTTCATCGCTTTCCTCTTGTTCTTCCTCCTCTGGGTTTTTGCCTAATTCCTCCCGCCATGGGGCGGTGAATTTACCAATTAATATGCCGGACGGCCCTATCGCAACAATATATGCCACCGCAACTATCCAGAAAGTGTAATTAGATTTATTTGAACCCAGATAATTGCCAACATCAAAGAAAGTAGCATCCGCTAATTGTATCCAGCAAAGAAAGATAACAGTGAAATGTCCCAATTGATCAGCAAAAAAGATGCGAAGAGTGTCCTTTGATTGTGATTTGAAACCGTCCAGAAGAAGATGAGAGGCAAAGATTATTGGAAGTAACCAGATAGCCTTCCATTCACCGGCTAATCCATACGCTGCACCCGCCGCGAGTAAGGCGTGGAGATATAACCAGGGTGATGCCCATTTTCGCTCAAGTCTTTCCTGCACCCAGGAATTGGGTTGGAGCAGGAAATCTACAATAAGATGGGCAGCGATGAGTCGCAGGAGTAATAGTAAATCGCCTTCAGTAAATGGATTCAATATTATAAGCTCCCAACCTTATATTGACGGTTTATAATTCTATGCCCTTATATTTTCCTTTATTAAGGTCTGATATCTTTGAATCATATCTGTTAATGGTGATGCTCCGGCAGATCTTAAACGCTGTTGGATAGCTGGTTGTGAAATACCTAATTCATTTGCCATTCGCTCCTGGGTATGTCCTTGTAATTGCAGCCGTATAGCTTCAGATTGTGGTTTTGACCACTTTCTAATAATTAGATCAAGGAGTGCAAGCTCAATTCTCAGTTCAGCATCAACATCTTTCCAGGGGGTGGTAATCTGTAATCGCCGGTTACCTTTCATTTCATCCAATACTGGGCCTGAGCGGCGAAAAGCCTCCCCATCCCATTCAGATATTGTCTTTCCATGACGATAATCAATTGTCCCAAGCCCTACGGCTATTCGAGCATCCAGCTGATTATTAAACGCTTTAAGTGTTGAGCGAATCATGACAGATACTTCGAGGGCTATACTGGGATTTGATATAACGGCCTGGAAGCTGTCTCCCCGGTATATAACATGGTCTGCATCTATATCTTTATGGGTGCTTTGAACATATTTGAAAGTAGATTCGATGGAGGATAGTGCAAAATCACGAGCCACCACAGAAAGTTTGGTAAATCCAACTATGTCACCCGTTATGACTGCGTATATTTGGTCACTATTCATGGGAACCTCTCCATGGCGCGTTGTTTATAAGTTCTGAGGCTTATAAAGGTATCATATAATGCTGCAGGCTTATATTGCAACCCTTCTCTCAAAAAGGCGATTCAGGGTGAGCAGCCTTTCGGCGTCCTGATTTATAAATTTATACTGAAATTGAATAAGTCATCTATCACTCGTATTTTCCCCTGATCCAGTTCCAGGTTTTCCAGGATACTCATGCCAACTATGCTTTGTTTCAATTCAATTTCTTGCAGAAGCCGGGTTATATTTTTGATTTCCAGGCCATTTCTGACCGGGCATTTAACATTTCGGTAGCAGGATGGATCCAGAACATCCAGATCAAAATGTATATAGACGGGTTTTCCATCATGTCCCTCTGCTAATTCATGAATTACTGAGTCAATATCATTTGATATAACCTTAATACCGTTTTTATCAATGAATTCTCTCTCTGGCTGATCAAGATCCCGTGTCCCGATTAAAATTACATTTTCACAGGGCAGGGTGTTGAACCGGTTGCCGATTTCACCGGGTTGTTTCTCTGTTAGAAAACGCAGGGGCATTCCATGGAAATGTTTGCTTGGTGATGTTTCCGGCGTATTCAGATCGCCATGCGCATCAAACCACAAAACAGTTAAATCAGTATATTTTTCTGAAAGATAAGACACGATTGGTATCTCAACCCCGCAGCCGCCTCCTATTGTCACTATTTTGTCTGGAGAATGATTGTTAATCGTGGCTTCAATTTCTGAGAGTTGTTTGACTAGGAGTTTATGTCCAAAAATATTGTTTTCTAATACAGGTTTTTCCTTATCAGAAACAAAAATCTCTAATAAACTTTCCGTTGATTTGTTTTTAAAATATCTTTTTAATGCCCACGCGCCATCGTAGAGTTCTTTTGTAAGCCCGGAGTCCTGCCATTGCGGCACAAAAAGATATATTTTCTTCATCTTATTTTCTTTTCCCTCAGCAGAAGATTCGAGTGGATATTTTGCCTGAGGATCGTTAACTCAGTATTTATACCCTGCTTGCGGACTGTCAAGGCATTTCTCAATTCCCCGTGATTAATAAAATGTCGCTATCGTTGTCGTAATAGATACCGAAGGCGACCCCGAGAAAACTCGACCTCTCATCATTCCGTGTAGGGGCAATTCACTAATTGCCCGGGGCGAAGGCTTGCGGGGTATAGCCAGACACTGTTTTGGGGCTGCTCACCGATCTTCAGATCGGCACAGGGCGGGGCACTGCGGAATCACACATCTCATGCCTAAATTCCGGTGAAGCCCTTCACGAGCTTGGGTCATGTTGTAATGATTATTACCCCAGGTTCCCCGAGCCTTCGGCCCGGGATCACCTGGGGCTGTTGACTGTCGTCCCTTCGGGACTATTGAGGGTATGGATTCCAGACAGACGTTAGAACAGGCTGTCCATTCCGCCCACACAGTCCATACCGTCCACAAAGTCCAACCACGCTACTCAACAATGAAGCGCACCGAACAGGTCGGAAAGATCTGGTAGTTGGGGTCCCTGGATATAACACGGATCTTGTAGATTCCCGATGCTGTAAATGTTTTGGTCTGGAGGTTCAACTGCCAGTGTCCGCCAGCCCATTCAAAGAGGTTTCCTTCGTCCCCCTGCCCTACATTAGTAAGTTCTGTCCAGAGTAGTACTTCGTCGTAGTCTGGGGGAGGTCCTGTGTAAATCACCTGTGCCATTGGTGGGATGATATCGCTATCCGTGACCGGATAACCATCCTTGTCACACAAGGTGAACTTGAGCGGGATCACTCGATTTCCCTTCTTGACCGTTACGTCCTGGTCCATAGGAGGATCGAAGAACCCGGATTCCCGCAATTGCATGTGAGCAATTCAGAGACTGTGACGGTTACCGAGTTGATTCGATACTCCTCGTGGAGTTGATTATCAGAGACGAAAAAGAAGGTCATAGGTCCTGCCGGGTTCAGTGCGACAGGGCTCCAGTTCCAACCAGTACTATCGAGGTTTCCTTCGTTCACCCATACATAAGTCCTAGCCGGATCCCCAAAGTTCAACCCAAATTCCAAACTGAGGTCATATGGAACGTCCAGAGAGGGTTGTCCATCTGCTAAGCCCTGGTAGGATACCCACTGTGAGCAACATATTTCGGAGGGGTCTTCGGGGCAAGATCCGCAAGGGGGATAGGGTAAATCCTCAACCTCAACCAAAAAATCCTCGCACCAGGCCATATCTATTCCACCTTGTTCCAGTGTAGTCACGCCGAGCAGATGGGAACTGTCTCCAATCATGAAATGGGGATCCCAGTCATTAACCTCATTCGTACCGGCATTCGGTATCCAGGTATGGTTTATGACGACCGAAATGATGCAAGTTTCCCCGGGGGGAATTGTGCCCGTTGGAAAGATTGGCAACTCCATCAGTTTTTGCCACCTTGCTGTTCCTTCTGTAACTGGTCCAAAGTAGAGCCACTTCCCAGGTGCTGTACCTCTAAGTTCTGGCTGCCGATCCAGTACTGGAAAGATGGCACCACCGTTAAAAAGGTCTTCTGCCGTGTAGGTAATCTGGAATGTCTCCGCCTGCAAATCAGTGGAAACCCAACCCGGAATGATTAGGGCCGCGGCAACGCAGATAAGAATTTGAACCGAAAGGGCTCGATGCGTATTAATAAGTATCCTCATGTCACAATCTCCTTCCTTTGATGATGAACAATTCTGATACTTTATGGGTAATAAAGAGAGTTGGAATCTCTCCAATCCCTCCTGCTACGCCTCCAGCGATGGCATGAACCAGGTGCTTCCACAGGAAATAAGACTACTTGAGCGATGGCATGAACCAGGTGCTTCCATAGGAAATAAGACTACTTGAGCGATGGCATGAACCAGGTGCTTCCACAGGCAATAGGACTACTCGAGCGATGATATGAACTGGGTACTTCCACTGTCGATAAAACTACAGTCTTACCAGTATGTCAAGAGGTTTTCGCATTTCCGGGGCCAACCAGCCCTGTTTTGTCGGAGATATGGTGATAAATGGCTTGTTTTCAGGGGAATGCCCTCGGGCGGAGGGAGTTTGGCAACTGTTTGCGTTGTGTGTAACGAAGTACACAATTCATGCATTTAAATAGCATGGTACTGCAGGCATCCTTGCCGGTAGTTTGTAGCTGGAGCTGCCAGCTCCAGCAGGGAACAGTCAACGGAAGCTGCAATGAAGAATTGGTCACCGGGAGCTGATTAATAAGACCCTGCCGTAACAACAGCCGCATCGGCTGTTGTTACGGGAACAGGAGCGAAACTGCTGGACTCCGAAGTTTATTCCGAGCACGGCCGCAATGGCCGAATCCGGAATTGCTGGAGCCGGCGTCTCCAGCCACTACCCGTTGTCGCTATCGTTGTCAGCGAAGCGGTGGTCGTAATCGTAAACGAAAATCGGCAGTTTCGAAGGCGATACCGATACCGAAGGCGACCCCGAGAAAACTCGACCCCTCATCATTCCGTGTAGGGGCAATTCACTAATTGCCCGGGGCGAAGGCTTGCGGGGTATCGCCAGACACTGTTTTGGGGCTGCTCACCGATCTTCAGATCGGCACAGGGCGGGGCACTGCGGAATCACACATTTAACTTGCAGCTTGAATATGCGCTTCGTCCTCATTCCTGGTAGCCCATGGGGCATTATTTTTGTGTCCAGCTAGCAGTTGAGCTTCACTCCGATAGAATAGGGTTCGGCTTTGGCAGGACATTGCGCTGTTTAGAGAATGCCTTTAATCAAGTGAAAACGATTGATTCCTGAATCAGGCGGATTCTTTTGGTTAAACAGGTTAAAGATAATGCTCCGCCTGGAAAAAAGCTTACCGGTCTACTGTAATCCTGGGCCAGTATTGAAATAACACCGCTGAAACCAGAAGGCCACATTCACAAGGCCGATCATGACCGGCACCTCAACCAAAGGCCCGATTACAGCCGCGAACGCTGCTCCGGAATTCAGTCCGAATACGGCGATGGCCACCGCAATGGCAAGCTCAAAATTATTGCTGGCGGCGGTGAAGGCCAGGGTTGTGGTCTTGCTGTAATCTGCCCCGACTTTCCTGCCCATGTAGAAGGAAACCAGGAACATAATGATGAAATACACCAGCAGGGGAACAGCAATCCTGACCACGTCCATGGGTATCTGGACGATCAGGTCACCTTTAAGGCTGAACATCAGGATAATCGTAAAAAGAAGGGCTA
>CAXXEX010000021.1:0-8320 GCA_963666915.2 Acidobacteriota bacterium | reverse complement strand
ATACCAGGCGCCTGAAATCCTTGCCGAACCTGAAATCAGGAGGGATAAAGCCGGAAATGTCAGTATCACGAGCGCCAGTCCGGACACAATCTTTCACTATACCCTGGACGGATCTGATCCGGACCGGGATTCAGTCAGATACGACAAGCCCTTCCTCCTGGAAAATGGAGGTACCCTGAAAATACGCGGGTTTATAGACAACTACGGACAGGCCGGTGATGTTGTGACCCGACGCTTCGGAATATCAGCCCAAAAATGGACTGCCCGGGATTCCTCACCGGAAAATAAAAATTATCCGGCCGATAGAGCCATTGACGGTGATCCTGACACTTTCTGGCTTTCCAGATGGGAGGATGCCGAGGAGACTCCGTCGATAACCATCGACCTGGGAGAATCTGTTTCCCTCAAGGGATTTACATACATTCCAAGATCAAGACCTGGAGATTCCGGGACCGTACTCAGTTATAAGCTGCAACTGAGCACAAGTGGTAAAAAATGGACTACCGTAATCAAAAACGGTACATTTGACAATATTAGAAATAATCCGGTTCCCCAGGAAGTGCAGTTTAACCGGACCAGGAAAGCCCGGTTTCTAAGATTCACTCCGATTGAAGAGATCGGCGGTCGAAAGATGGTTTCAGCCGCCGAATTCGAAGTCATAAATTAAACCTGACTTCATCAGGGGGAGTTCAAATAAATGAAAAAAATTACTGATATTTCCGCGGGAAGCAGGATATGTGCCGTTATTGGTGACCCGGTAAGCCATTCGCTTTCCCCCCAGATTCACAATGCCGCGTTTTCCGCAACCGGAGAGAATCTGGTATATACGGCGTTCCATGTAAAAAAGGGCGATTTAAAAAGGGCCATGGACGGCGTGCGTTCACTGGGAATCAAAGGAATGTCTGTTACCATTCCGCATAAGGTGGACATCATTCCTTTCCTTGATGAAATTGACGATGTGGCACTGGCTACCGGTTCGGTCAATACTATCGTGAATTCCTCAGGTGTTCTGATAGGTTTCACAACTGACGGTCCCGGGGCTATAAGGGCTATGGAGGCTGAATCAGTACAGATTGAGGGAAAAAGCATTTTACTTCTTGGATCCGGAGGAGCCGCGCGCGCTATTTCTTTTGCCCTTCGGCACCTGTCTCCTCTCCCCAGGCTGCGGATACTGGGAATTGAAAAACCTGAACTCCAGGCCCTGGTCCGCGACCTTAACAGCAGAGTTCCAGGGAAAAGCTCTGACCCGGCTGCCCTGGTTACCGGGGAGGTTCTGGATAACGCCAGCCTGGAACAGGCCATGGCCTCAGCGGATATTGTCATTCATTCAACCCCGGTCGGCATGAGCCCCAACACTGAAAAGTCACTGGTACCTGCAGGTTTGTTCAGGAAAGGACAGGTTGTATTTGATGTTGTTTACACCCCCAGGGAAACCATGCTGATTCGGGAGGCAAAAAAGGCCGGGGCAGTCACCGTGTCAGGACTGGGTATGTTTGTAAACCAGGCCGCGATACAATTTGAGTTGTGGACCGGCAAGCCCGCTCCACTTGATATTATGACAACAGCCGTTGAAGAAGCCCTCTACAGTGGGCAAAACTAATCATTACAGCCGGGGAAGCCGACAACTGACCGGTTCCCGTTTTAAGGCTGCTGTTTTTCAGAGGATTAAGGATTATGAATGTAATACTTATTGGATACCGGGGAACAGGGAAAAGCACGGTTGGTGAAATTGTGTCTGAGCTGCTTGGTTTTCCTCTAGTGGAAACCGACGCGGCGATAATTGAAAAGGCGGGCCAAAGCATTTCCGAGATAGTGAGTAAACACTCCTGGGATTATTTCAGGGAACTGGAATCCGAAGTTATCAGGGAAGTTTCGACCCGGGACCGGACAGTAATCGACTGCGGCGGCGGAGTGATTCTTAATCCCGGCAATGTAGCCGCCCTGAAAACCAATGGAATCGTTTTCCTTCTCAAGGCTGATTTCAAGGATATCATCACCCGGATAGCCTCTTCTTCCGATCGTCCCTCTTTAACCGGAGACAAATCTTTTACAGAGGAGGTAGAAGAGGTCTTGAGAGAAAGAGCTCCTCTTTACCAGGCTTCCGCCGATTATGTGATCAATACTTCACGGGAAACTCCCGCTTCAGCCGCGGAAAAGATTGCCGGAATGTGTCTTGAATTCACCAACTCCGGGCAGGAATCATGAAGGCAGGGCGGTTGATGAGCCTGGACTGGCGGATCTATGGATAGCGGGAAAAACGGCATTTTCGAAGGGGTGACTGCCTATCATTGGATCGTCGTCATAATTGCCTCCTGCGGATGGCTTTTCGACTGCATGGATCAAAGGATATTTGTCCTGGCCCGGGAATCAGCCATAACCGATCTCCTCGGCGGAAACGCAGCCGGAGAGACTGTCAAACAATACCTGGGATACGCCACCACTTCCCTTATTCTCGGCTGGGCTACCGGCGGCATTATCTTCGGTATGATGAGTGACAAAATGGGCCGGGTTAAGACAATGGTTCTGACCCTTATAATTTATTCCGGTTTCACCGGGCTTTCGGGATTCGCGGTAAGCTGGATTGATTTCACAATCTACCGTTTCCTGATGGGGATGGGTGTCGGAGGCATGTTCGGAGCGGCCACAACCCTGGTGGCTGAAAGTGTCCCGACAGGCTTCCGGGTTATGGCCCTCGGTTCCCTGCAGGCACTCTCCGCTGTTGGGACCATCCTGGGTTCAATGGCCAGCTACTGGATTCGTCCCGGGGCTGAAAATTTCCTCTTTGGCATGTCTGGCTGGAGAATTCTGTTTTTCGTGGGAATCATCCCTTCACTGCTTGTAATTCCCATGCTTGGCATTTTAAAGGAGCCGGAAGCCTGGAAAAAGGCCCGGATTGAAGCGGCAAAGGGATTAACATCGAAAAGCGTCGGATCCCCCCTGGATCTTTTCAGGGAAAAAAGATGGCGTCGTAACACCCTGGTGGGTCTGGGTCTCGGCTTCGCCGGAATGGCCGGGCTGTGGGGGATCGCCTTTTTCTCGCCGGAGTTAATCTCCACCGCGTTGGCCGGGGAACCCCAGCACCTTATTGACCAGGTTCGAGCCAAGGGAACCGCGCTGCAGGACGTAGGAGCATTTTTTGGAATGATGACCTTCACCTTCATGGCCGCCTGGCTGGGACGAAGGCTGGCCTTCTTCCTCTCCTTTCTGGGCTGCATGTTAATAACCGGATATGTATTCGCTTCACTGAATTCCGCTGCCGATGCCTACTGGATGCTTCCGCTGATGGGATTCGCCCAGCTGGCGGCGTTTGCCGGATACTCCATATATTTCCCTGAAATATACCCTTCCCGGCTCAGGGGTACCGGGGTGGGATTCTGCTACAACACGGTTCGGTACCTGGCCGCCCCGGCTCCCATTCTGCTGGGGTACCTGGCAGTTTCAGCAGGAATAAGAAAAGCCGCGATTATCATGTGCTCAGTGTATTTGATCGGGATGATTACCCTTATATGGGCTCCTGAAACCAGGAACAAAGCGTTACCTGAAGACTAATTCCGCTTATAATGGACAGTCAGAAAAAGGCAGGAATCGACAGGCCCCTGACTTTGTCAGCCGGTTCCAATGCCAAAATGAATAATCACATTACTTAATCGGGGGTGTTAACTATGAGATGGATATTAGGTGCAGCCATGACAATGATTATGTTTTCTTCCAGCGCTCCTGCTGCTGAAACTAAAAGCAGGGATGAAATTGACGCAAAATACAAGTGGAACCTTACGGATCTATATGAGAACGATGAGGCCTGGGAACAAACCCTGGACAAACTCGACAAGGAAAAGGATAAAATCGTTGATTTCAAGGGAAAACTCGGGGACAGTGCCGGTGAACTCCTGGCCTGCCTGGAGTTTGTCTCCGGCCTGGACAAGGAGCTTACCAGGCTCTATATCTATGCCTCAATGGCTTCCGACCTGGATACCAGGGTTTCGGGATACCAGGCCATGAAACAGAAGATTCAGCAAACCTATACCGATTTCGGATCGAAAGCTTCTTTTATGGAACCGGAGATCCTGGCGATCGATGCCGAGCGTATTGATGAATTCATCAAGTCGGAAGAAGGACTTGATGTCTACAGCTTCTACCTTCATGACCTGAAGAGGAAAGAAGAGCATCGTCTCTCTGAAAAAGAAGAAAAGATCCTGGCCCTGGCCGGCATGATTACCGGGGCTCCATCCAATATTTACGGAATCCTTTCCAACGCTGACATCCCCTATCCTGAAGTTACCTTGAGTGACGGAACCAAGGTCACCTTGAATTCCGCGGGTTACGCCCGGGCCAGGGCAACTGAAAACCGTGATGACCGGCGGCTGGTATTTGATGAATTTTATAAAACGTTGAAGCAGTACAGAAATACCTATGGAGCAACCCTTTCGGCACAGATAAAAAAAGATCTCTTCACCTCCCGGTCCCGCGGATACAAGGACTGCCTCTCCGCTGCCCTGGACTCCAACAATATTCCGACCAGTGTCTATCACAGCCTGATAGAAAACGTGAACAACAACCTGGATTCTTTTCATCGATACCTCAACATCAAGAAAAGAATGCTGGGGCTGGAAACCCTGGAGTATATTGATCTATATACACCCACTGTCAAAAGCGTGGATCTGGAGTACACCATTGACGAAGGGAGCAAAATTGTTCTTGAGGCTCTCGCCCCCCTTGGAGAAGAATATACCTCGACTGTAAACAGGGCCATTAATAATCGGTGGATTGATATCTACCCGACCCAGGGAAAAAGATCCGGGGCTTACTCCAGCGGCAACGCGTACGATGTGCATCCATACATACTTCTTAACTACAACGGAACATATTCGGATGTAAGCACCCTGGCCCATGAAATGGGCCACACCATGCACAGCTACTATTCAAATGAAAACCAGCCCTACCCCCTGGCTGATTACTCCATCTTTGTGGCTGAAGTGGCATCTACATTCAACGAAGCTCTGCTTATAGATTACATGTTGAAAAACCTGGAGGATGACGAAACCAGGCTTTCACTCCTGATGGAATACCTGGACGGATTGAAAGGGACGGTGTTCAGGCAGACCCAGTTCGCCGAATTCGAACTGCGCATACATGAAATGGTTGAACAGGGAGAAGCGCTCACCAGTGAAAACCTCACTGAAATCTACGCGGAAATAGTCAGGAAGTATTACGGTCATGACAAGGGCGTCTGCGTTATCAATGACCTCTACACCCACGAATGGGCATATATCCCCCATTTCTATTACAACTATTACGTGTACCAGTACTCCACTTCATTCTGCGCTTCGACCGCTCTCGCTGAAAAAGTTCTGAATAACGAACCCGGGGCCAAAGAGAAATTCCTGCAGTTCATTTCCGCGGGAGGTTCAGATTATCCCGTGGCAATCCTGAATAAGGCCGGAGTGGATATGACCACGGCCGATCCTTTTAACAAAACAATGGATCAGATGAACCGGGTAATGGATGAAATTGAAAAGATACTGGACAGGAGACAATAATTAAGGAATGTGGCTGGCGCAACCAGCTCCAGCAATCGTGGGCGGAAACATCCCTGTTTTCCGGTCCCACAGGGATAAAATGTGGCTGGAACTGCCAGTTGGAGTGGAATGAAACTGCCCCTTTTTTCTGGAGCCGGCGGCTCCAGCCACATTCAATCTGAAACTGTCATACTTTTTCCGGTACCACAAATGGCGCCCTGTCAATACGATGGAGCATGTTGTCCGCTTCTTTATCCCCCACAAAAGATTCAGAGGCCGGATCGAATTCAAGCACCCGGCCCAGCCTGTAGGCGATATTGCCCAGGTGAGCCAGCCCTGAGGATTCGTGGGCGTGAATGACCGGGGCATTCAGTATTCCTTCATCCCGTGCTCTTACCGCTTCAACAAAATTAGCGAAGTGATTATTGGTGCCGTTTTCGGCTGTTGGTCCCGGCTCCTTCTTCTGTCCGAGGAAGGTCGCGTATTTATATGAACCGCTGATAGTCATGTACCCTTCCGATCCATAAAATATATTGCCTACTGAAACATCCCCGTCGGCATTGGTGCACCAATGCCGGACTTCCATTTCCAGGATTTTCTTTTCGTCAGGATAATGAAAGGTTGAAGACAGTATTTCCGGAGTTTCCTTGGCGTCATCCCAAAGAAATTTCCCTCCCATGGAAGTTATGCGGCGCGGAAGCCCCACATCCAGGCCCCAGAGGCAGATATCTGTCTGGTGTATTCCCTGGTTCCCGATATCTCCATTCCCATAATCCCAGTGCCAGTGCCAGTTATAATGAACTATATTGCGGGAAAAAGGCCTCTTTTTAGCCGGGCCAGTCCAGATATCGTAATCCAGGCCTTCCGGCACCGGCTCCATGGGCTTCACCCCGATATCTTCTCTCCAGCGGTAAACCAGGGCGCGGGCCATATAAACCTTTCCAATGACCCCTTTGCGCAGCTGCGCCATGGCTTCCTGTACAACAGATGAACTCCGCGACTGGGTGCCGTGCTGAACGATTCGCTTGTATTTAGCCGCCGCTTCAACCATTTTCCGCCCTTCCCAGATGGTATGTGAGCCGGGTTTCTCAACGTACACATCCTTACCGGCCTGGCAGGCCCAGATTGTAGCCAGTGCATGCCAGTGATTGGGAGTGGCAATAGCCACAGCATCGATGTTCTTGTCCTCATATACCTTGCGAAGGTCCTGTTCCAGGTAGATTCCGCGGCCATATTTCTCCTGGAATTCAGCGGCCCTGCGATCCAGCACCTCCTGGTCCGGATCACAGAGGGTCACCACCTCAACTCCATCCAGATCCTGCAGGCCCGTCACATGAGCCCATCCCCTCGCGTTAACACCGAGGACGGCTACCCGTAAAGAATCATTGGCGCCCAGGATACTGCGGTTTATAGCCGGAGCCGCGGCCAGGGTGGCAGTCGCGCCGGCCGCGCTTTTCATAAAGCTCCTCCGGTTCACATCTCCATTCGCACTCTTTTTTTCAATCATATTCTGATCTCCTCCAATATTTATAAAAGTGAACACATTCTCCGAATACGGGGATCTTCAAGTTAATCAAAAAAAACTACCGTCCATCTTGGTTTAAGCGTTGATATCAGTTTCAGCGTCTGATTCCGGTCCTCCTGCTGAATCCAGTTTATAATCAGACTGTAATGGCAAAACTCATTTATTGATTATTAGTTCTTTTGGCTTGTAAATCAACAGAATATCCATACTCCTGTGCTAGACTGGATTTGAAATTAACAGAAAATTCACCCGCGTAAAAAACAGGAGAGAGTGTGACGGCTGTCTCCGATGTTTTATTTTATCCGGGATTAGAATTGCATATTTATCAGGATTAAGACCGTGACATATCGAGGTGTTTGAATATGAAAGCCACACATCGCCTGCTCATTCCAGCGCTTGTTTGTTTTCTCCTTTCCGGAGTTATCTTTGCGGATGAAAGCACGAATGGATTCAGCAACTATACTGCCGGAAATCTTATGGAGCGCCATTCCCCGGCAGGCACACTGCGTGAACCCGGCTCCCAGCTGCTGTTTATTCTGGATACCGGATATGATCCCCTTTACCTGAAAAATGATCCGGGCTACTACTCCCGAAGTGTTTTAGAAATGGCCGGGGTGCGGAAACCCCACTATATCAACTGGATCAGTGTCACAAACACCAGTCCCAAATATTCGGTAACAGTCCACTTCCAGTATTACAACTGCTACATGAAACCGATCCTTGATTTCCTGGCCGTATTGACCTGCAACGACATCATGACCGTTGATGCGCTGGGCATTGAAATTCCCGGATCCAACGGTATCAACGTCCGGGAGAGGTTCTTCGGGGGACTTGACGATCTGGAACCGGGCCAGTTCCTCCCTTCCCTTTCAGCCGCTGAATTCGGAGATGGAAGGTTCCTTTTATCAGTGACTGCTGTCGGAGACCCTAAGGGACGGGAAGCTGGAGACCCGGCCACAGTTTATTCACCTCACTGGGACGGCGACCGGGAAACCTTTGATCCCGACTGGGACAATATTGATCTTTTCCCGGCTGAACTTGTCACCTGGGAAACCCTTGACCAGTCCTGTAAGGCCTATAGCGAAGGAGAAGTTCCCGCCAGCGTCATCGGAAATACCCCCGGAATAAATGATGATAACCTGCATATATTCAATGCCACGGCGATTTCCTTCAACTACCTTACAGGATTGCATGTGCCTGCCTGCGCCGGACCCAACTGCAACCAGTCCTATATGGTGGACGCTTTCGCCCGTCCGGCCCGCAACCGGCAGGATGCCCT
>CAXXEX010000020.1:0-13708 GCA_963666915.2 Acidobacteriota bacterium | reverse complement strand
TTGGTCTTGCCGCAGGCTGAGGGGAAAGCTCCTGCCACGTATTTGACCTTGCCTTCCGGATTGGTCAGCTTCAGGATGAGCATGTGTTCTGCCAGCCAACCCTGGTCCCGGGCCATTACTGAAGCGATTCTCAGGGCCAGGCATTTTTTCCCCAGCAGGGCATTCCCGCCGTAACCGGAACCGTACGACCAGATTTCCCTGGTTTCAGGAAAATGGGAAATATATTTATCCTTCATTGGCGCGCAAGGCCACAGGCCTTCATCCGTCTGACCTTCAGCCAGGGGTTTGCCTACTGAATGCATGCAGGGGATGAAATCCCCGTCCTCTCCCAGGAGTTCAAGTACCTTGGTACTCACCCGGGTCATCATGTGCATATTGATAACAACATAAGCGGAATCGGTAATTTCAATACCTATTTTTGCTATATCCGAGCCAAGGGGGCCCATTGAAAAGGGGATGACATAAAGGGTCCTGCCCTTCATACAGCCCTGGTAAAGCTTGAGCATTTGCTTCTTCAGCTCACCGGGATCAATCCAGTTATTAGTTGGACCCGCGTCTTCCTCTTTTTGCGAAGCAATGTAAGTGTTCTTCTCAACTCGAGCAACATCCGAGGGATCTGATCGATAGAGTACGCTGTCAGGGCGCTTTTTTTCGTTCAGCCTGACGGCTACACCTGATTCAATTGCCTCTTCCTTGAGACGATCATATTCTTCGGAGCTTCCGTCACACCAGTAAACCCCATCCGGTTTACAAATTTCGGCCCACTCTTCAACCCAGCTGATGAGTTTTTTGTTGTTGGTTGGAACAGGATTCAAATAGGTACAACTCATTAGAGTCCTCCAATATATTTCATTTGTTGATGTGATGCCTAAACGGCCTGGAGGGCTGTAATCATAATTATTCAGTATTTTTTAGCCCGTATTCTGACTGATTCTTATTTAAAAACCAGAAACTGATAATACCTTATATTATAGATTAATCAACTATCTGGAGGGGAAATCTTTCCTGTCCAGGATTCTGAAATTATTAGAACTCAGGATTTGGTTAGCTTTATCGGTTTAGTCCGCATTTAGAAAAAACAGGAGGCAATTAAGCCAAGGAATCCCGTAACAGCAACATAATAAATGGTGGGAATGATTGTTTTTCGCAAGGTTGTGCCCTCCTGGCCCAGGACACCCACTGTAGCTGAAGCGGCAACAACATTATGTATGGCGATCATGTTTCCGGCTGCGGCTCCAACTGCCTGGAGAGCTACAATAACTGGTGCTGACAGCATTAGCTTTTCAGCAACACTGTGCTGGAAAAGGCTGAACATAAGGTTGGAAACAGTGTTGCTGCCTGCTATGAAAGCCCCCATGGCGCCTATTGAAGGGGCGAAAAGGGGCCATACCGCACCGACATGAGCCGCGACCCAGGCGGCCATGGCCACCGGCATGCTGGGCAGATCCATGGCATTGACGCCGGAATCCATGTAAATCCGCACCATGGGTACCGTGAATATAAGCACAAATCCTGCCTTAAGTGTCATGCCGACAGATTCTGACAACGCCTCCCCGATATCACGGGATTTCATACGGTGCAGAAAAAATGTAATGAGAACTATGAATATTAGTATTGTCCCCGGAAGATACAGCGGAGTGGAAGAGGGGGAAATACCGGTGCCGAATATGTTAGACCATTTAAAGGAAACCGTTTTAAGTGTCTCACCCAGCGGCAGCTGGGGAAGACGAGTCAGAACCAGTACCAGCGCGACAAGCACATAAGGAGTCCAGGCCAGCCAGGTCGGAATATTTTTTCCTGTTTCATCACTGAGGTTGATGTCTATATCACCCTGCCATCCGGGTTCCCATTTGCTGACTTCATCAAAATCCCAGGAGTCTTCGGGGATTAAAAAACCTTTTTTAGCTGCTGTTGTTACCAGGGCCAGGCCAAAAAGGGAGCCGAGCAGGGACGGGAATTCCGGACCGAGGAAAACCCCGGTGATGACATAGGGTACGGTGAAGGCCAGTCCGCTGAAAAGGGCAAACGGCAGGATAGAGAGACCTTCCGTCCAGGTCCGGGTTTTACCGAAGAACCTGGTGAGCATTACGATCATCAGGATGGGCATAAGCGTGCCGACGATGCCGTGAAAAATCGAGGAGAAAACAGCAATGGAGTTTATATACTGATCAAAATCTATTCCGGAGGCTGTAAGCGTCGCCAGCAGTTCAGGATTTTCCAGCCCGCCCTTGACACCAATCAGGATTGGAGTTCCGCAGGCCCCGAAAGTCACCGCCGTGCTCTGGATCATCATTCCGACCATAACCGCTGCCATGGCCGGAAATCCCAGGGCCACCAGCAGGGGTGAGGCGATTGCTGCCGGTGTGCCGAAACCTGCGGATCCTTCCAGGAAGGATCCGAAAAGCCAGGCAATTATGATCACCTGTACTCTCCGGTCAGGGCTTATGTTGGTGAATCCACGGCGGATAGAGGCAACTCCGCCGGAATGCTTCAGTGTGTTAAGCAATAGGATCGCGCCAAAGATAATCCAGAGAATATCAAAGGTAGTGAATAATCCGTGGATTGTCGACGCAATAATCCTGATCAGGTCAACATCCCAGACTGTGAATACAAGCAGGGCGGTGGTGCAGTAGACAATGGGCATGGCCCTTCTTGCCGGCCATCTAAATCCTATGAGAAGGATCGCGGCCAGGAGGATCGGAGTAAATGCTATGAGCGCCTGGATGGTTAGATTCATATCGGTTTCCAGTGAGTAGCAGGTTTAGATCCAGGGATGAAGTTTTTAATTAATCATTCATTTCCCAGCTTTTCGTTAACAGGACAGAACTGCGCAATTTGCTTCAATATTTTTTAACATACCCATAAGGCAAATTGTTAGAAATATCCGATATGGATGACTATTTAAACAGGCATCATCTGTCACGGGGAACTAAATGAATTCAAGAAACACCGGAATCAGGCCTTTTACATTCAGATTCCTTTGGTGGCCTATATCCTTTGCTGTCCTTTGTTATGTGTAAAGCCAGAGGCTTTGGGAATCCTGTTTCCGCTCGGGTAAAAGCTTTGAAGTAATTAAATTTTTCATCGAAAATTTCCTTGAAATTTAGTAACTTAATACTGAGGGGAGATTTTCTGATATGGCCGTGCCTGCTCCGCCGATTGGATTTCGGGATTACTCGACTGACGCCTCATGCCTCTCGCCCCGGAATTCCTGCCGGCCGGCCGTACAGTTGGAGTTGAACAATGAAAAAGCTGATAGCGGTTCTAGTGTTTTTATTTATATTAATACCCGTTTTCCCTCAGGATTATGAATGGTGGGAAAATGGAACGTATGATCCCGCGGTTCCGACTCCCAAATCAGTACTGGGTTATGAGATTGGAACGTTTCTTACCGATCACCTGCAGATGGTTGATTACATACATCAGCTTGAAAAGGCTTCTGACCGTGTGAAGGTTATCAAATACGGACAGTCTGTCGAAAAGCGGGATATGTACCTGCTTGTAATTGCGTCGCCCGAAAACCTGGGCCGCCTGGAAGAAATACGGCAGTCAATCCAGCGCCTGGCTGATCCCCGGATCACGAATGCAAGCGAGGCGGAACAGATCATAAAAACAACTCCTCCCATTGCCTGGCTTAACTATGGCACTGACGGAGGGGAAACCGCGGCTTTTGAAACCGCTATCCAGATGTCATACCAGCTGTCCGCCGGAACTGATGACTTCACCAGAAAGGTACTGGATAACCTGGTGGTCATCATAAATACCGCTGCCTGTCCCGACAGCCACCAGGCATTTGTCGCCTGGATAAAAGCTGCTACTATAGGCCCGCAGGGAACTGCCGATCCTTTCGCCAACGAGCACAATATGCCCTGGCATATCAGCTCCGATGGTAATCATTACCTGATTGACTTCAACCGTGACGCCTTCGCCCTGACCCAGGTGGAAGCCCGGGCCGTGGCCGATGTCCTGCATCACTGGAAACCGCAAGTCTGGGTTGACAACCACGGGGAGCCGGAAGAGTATTACTTCGCTCCTTTCTGCACTCCCATGAACAAGAATTATCCGGATGAACTCCGCAAGTGGGCCACTGAACTGGGTGAAAAATGCGGAGAGTTTTTCGACCGTATGGGCTGGTCCTATGCCCGGGATGAAACCTATGACCTGTTCTATCCCGGTTACTGGGATTCCTATCCGGCCTTTAATGGTGCCGTTTCCGCTACCTTTGAAACCAATGGCGGAGGCTCAAAACACCTATCCTGGGAGAAGCCCGACGGAAGCATCTCCACCCTGCGGCTTGCCGTGCACGGACATTTCATGACCAACATGGCCACCCTGGACCTGCTGGTGAACAACAAGGAGGAAATCCTTCGGTATTTCCGCAAGTTCTATGAAAGCGGAATGGAAGAAGTCAAAGCGGAAAGGGTCAAGGGTTATGTCCTGCCTTCGGGACAGGATAAGAAAAGGATGATTGACCTGGTCTCCCTGCTTATGCGCCATGAAATCGAGGTATATCAAAACGGCCAGGCTTTTACAGTCGAGAAGGGCCGCGGGCTGATGGAGGGTAGTTCGGGTCAGCTGGAGGTTCCGGCCGGGAGCGTTATTATTCCGCTTGAGCAGCCGAAGAAGAGACTGGCCAAGGCTTTGTTCGAACCTACTCCGGAGATTGAAGAACAGTTTCTGGAGGAGGTTGAGCGACTGCGGGGAGTTAACCGAGCCTTGGGAGATAGTATCCCGAAGGAAAGGCTGGGTTTCTATGATATAACCTCCTGGTCGCTGCCCCTGATGTTTGGCCTGGAAGCGGCCGAGATAGAGTCTGGCGTTTCCCTGAAAGAAGGTTTTATCCCCATCGATCGTTTCCCCCGTTACATGGGAAGGGTGGAGCGGAAGGCTGAATATGCCTACCTGTTTTCCGGCGGTTCCGTAGCCGGCGCAGCCCTGGCCGGACAGCTCATGCAGGAAGGTTTCAATGTGGGAGTCACTACCAGGTCCTTTGAGAATGCGGGAGAATCCTGGAAGCCCGGGGATTTCATAGTTCGGGCGGAAAGAAATCCGGAAGCTCTCCATGAAAGGATAATGAGGTTGGCCCGTAAAACCGGATCGGAAGTAAAGGCAACCGATAGTTCAGGAAGTGAACAGGGCATCTCCCTGGGATCCCGTCGGATTGTCGACCTGCGGGAACCGAAGATTATGGTTTTGGCCGGTGATCCAACTCGGGCGGTGGCCTTCGGATCGGTTTACAGCGTGCTGGAGCAGAGGTTCGGCTTGAAGTTTACCGCGGTCCGGTGTGACTATTTTGATGAAGTGGACCTCTCCCGTTACAACGTGATAATCCTGCCGGACGGTTCCGCTTCAGGCTACCGGAAATACCTGGGTGATTCGGGCAGCGAAAAATTGCTGGCCTGGATTCGGAACGGGGGAACGGCCATTGGCTTGAAAGAAGGCGCCCGCTATTTCACCCTGGGAGAAGAGAGCCCGGTTGATGTCAGCTTCGTTTCAACTTTCCGGGATTCCGAAGAAGGCCCGGAACAGCCGATCGAAATGCATTCAGGCTCGATCTTCAAGGCTGATGTGAACAGCGACTGGTTCCTAGGATACGGATATGACGGTTCGGTCCCGGTCCTGGTCAGGGGAAACCGTCTGATGAATCCGACTAAGACTGGAGTGAACGTTGCTTCCTTTCCTGCTGATTCCCACCTCGGCGGACACCAGTGGGAGTACACCGAGAAGGTGCTGGAAGGGAAAAGCTATCTGGCTGACGTCCCGGCCGGGCAGGGGCATATCCTGCTTTTCGCCGAAGATCCGACTTTTCGGGCCTTCTGGCAGGGGCTGGATAAGCTCTTCATCAACGGAGTGATCCTGGGACCTTCGTTTTAGGGGGAGCGCGGCTGGTTGTGGCTGGAGCCGTTGGTGTGCCATGGGCTTCCAGCCCTTGGTCTTAAACGGTTCCGTGCCCATCCTGGGCATGGAGAACCGATTAACGCAACGCCGCAATGACGCAGAGAAAAATTGCCGACGGTCATTAAAAGGGATTTTTACGGCCTTCTCCCTGAACAGGTTTATTTTAGGAGAAATTTACGAATTGCCCGGGGCGAAATGCTGAAATATTTGCCCCGTAGCGAAGGCCTCCAACCAAGTCGTCGCGGCAGTTCCGATCTTCGGGCCCGCGAGAGAAAGCGATCCGGAATGGACAAGACTCCTCCCATCGTCGAAAGCCGTGTGCCCAGTGCCGATTTTCGAATGAAGGGTATCGAATGAGGAGCTTCCACCTGTAACTCACGACTCGTGACTATACAAAACTGAAGGGTTGACGGAAGCTTTCAGCACGCCACCTTTTCGATTTTCTCAGTGGATTTCAGGGAGGCAAGTGTTTTGCGGACAACCTCTTCGATTTCCCTTCCAAACCAGACTTCCGGCATTTCTTCCGCGGATTCCAAACCGTTTGGCAGCCGGAATTTACTTAACAGCCTGGACCACTGGACAAGGTTGCCGTCCAGGTCCCGGGGGATCTGGTTTTTCGTCGAATCGTCCAGGGGCCAGGCATCTGGCAGTTTTTCCCCAATCAGGATTCGGCTGAAAGCGGTCTCCATACAATCCCGAAGGGCGTAGTCAAGTGACCTGAAGATTTCTACGAGGCTGTCTCCTTGGGTTTTCTCGCCGGCGGAATGACTGTCACCTGTCAGGTTCAGCAGTACCTTGAAATAGAGTTCCAGAGAGTAAGCTTTCAGTATGTGGCTTGGTAACATCCTTCCCCTGTTATTAAAGGAAAATCTGCTTGTGTTTTTACTGAGGAGCCATGCCGCAGAAGAGTAAAGCTGAGCGTCACCGAGAAATTTTTGGTTCATAAAGATCTCCTTCCATTGTCTCCCTCCCGGAGCATTGTTAACTGATTTTTACGTGGTTACCCTTTCGCAGAGGCGGAGTGGGTAAGTCGTAGTTGCATGATGATTGAGTTTCTATTTCCTGCCTCTTCTAATAAATGTATTACAAAACCTTCAAGGAATCTGTGAGAGGCATTACAGACAGGAGGAATTCCGCTTCGCGGGAAATTCGAATCACGAAATCCGAAGCGCGAAATATAATGATTGTTTTTGGGTTGCTTATGTTTTGGGAGATTAGTACCTCATGAACATCTTGCCATTGGATCCTAACCCGCATTTCTCACGAAAAAAGAATGGAATGGAGTTGCATCCTTTGGTAAAATAAGTGTTACCAAGCATTTAAATCAACACAAAGGAACAACTCCATGAAAACAAAGTGTAGACCAACCAAGTTCAGATTTCAACCCTGCGGCAAGAGAAAAGTAGAAGGATCTTTTGATGGAGGAAGGATCACCTCTGATTCGGGAGCATTGCTGGCAGGGGAAGCGGAAGAGAAATTTCAGGTTATATCCCGTTTTGCCGAGTGTTTCACTGATCATCGAAATCCGGAAAGGGTTGAACACTCGGTTCATCATCTTGTTTCCCAGCGAATTCTTGCCTTAATGATGGGTTACGAAGATTTGGCGGATCATGATGAGCTGCGCAAGGATGTTCTTCTGGCAGCACTGGTTGGGAAACATGATCCTACCGGGAATGATCGTTCCAGGAAAAGAGAACAGAGCATTCCTCTGGCCGGGAAAAGTACGCTGAATCGAATGGAGCTTACTCCAGCCGATGCGGATTCCTCACATAGATACAAAAAAATTGTCCTAGATGAAGAGGCTGCAGACAATCTTCTGGTGAAATTTTTCATAGAGCAACAGAGGGAGGTTCCCAAAAGAATTTTCCTCGACGCTGATGCTACGGACGATCCCCTGCATGGTGATCAGGAAGGAAAATTTTTCCATGGCTACTACAAAGCATACTGTTACCTTCCTCTTTATATTTTCTGTGGAGATTTTATTCTGTCAGCTCGTTTGAGGCCGTCCAATATTGATGCCTCAGACGGCACGATTGATGAACTGAAGCGTATTGTTCCGATCATTCGCAAAGCCTGGCCTGAAGTGCAGATCATCCTTCGTGGTGACAGCGGATTCTGTCGGGAAGAAATCATGAGCTGGTGTGAAGCTAATCGGGTCGATTATTGTCTGGGACTTGCCAAAAATGAACGACTAAAAGCAGAAATTGAGCTCCAGATGCTTGAGGCAAGAGAAATGCACCAGGAAACCGGCTCGGCTTCAAGAGTATACAGAGATTTCAGGTATCAGACCCTTAAGAGTTGGTCGCGGGAACGCCGAGTGGTCGGCAAAGCCGAATATCTTGATAAGGGCGCCAATCCCCGCTTTGTGGTCACCTCTCTGAAGAAAGAACACGTCAGCGCGAAGACTCTGTATGAAGAGCAGTACTGTGCCAGGGGTGAAATGGAAAACAGGATTAAGGAACAGCAACTTTATCTTTTTGCCGACAGGACCAGCACGGCTCATCTGAGATCAAATCAGCTGAGGCTTTATTTTTCTTCCATAGCCTATGTGCTGATGAATGTAATAAGAGTCTTTGGCCTCAAGGGCTCCAAGATGGCCAAGGCTCAATGCCATACGATCCGAAACAAACTGTTTAAGATTGGCGCTCTGGTTAAAGTCAGCACAAGAAGGATTATGGTTTCCATGGCCTCAGGTTACCCTTATGAGAATATCTTCAATGCTGCATATAACAACCTTCTCATTGCGAGACCCTTGTTACTGTGAGTAGCAAAAATCTCTGCTGAAAAACCTGCGATTTTACTTCTCAAGGGGAGAGGTGTCTCCTCTTTTTGCTATTTTGCCCCCTTCAACGCCTGGTCCGGATGCCGGATGGGGTGAAAGCTTGCTTCGATCTTCAAATGATCAAACAAATCTACAGATTTGATGTCTCAACATCATTAAATCTCAACTATCCTGAGTCTGGTGAGAAATGCGGGCTAAGCCTGATGCAGGGGAAATTCACGAATTGCCCGGGGCGAGATGATGATGACGATTTCCCCGTAGATGGAGCTGCCGGCGTGCCACGGGCTTCCAGCCCTGGGTCTTGAGTTTTTCCGTTCCCATCCTGGGCATCAAGAACGGATTAACGCGGAGACGCTAAGGGCGCTGAGTCGCAGATGAAAGATCCCTAAATATATTCTTTCTGCGTCTCCGCTCCTTCCGTGTTAAAAACCTGCCCCTCCATCACGAGTCTCGATTACCGATACGACAACGATAGCGACAACGGGTTGTGGCTGGAGCGGCTCGCTTCAGCAGATTCCACAAAAGCAAAATTTCGGATTTGGGATTCGGAATTTATGATTCCCCCCCCTCAAGCGGAATGGATATCCACTGGTGACAATAGATAGCTTGTGCTCCTTCCTCCGGCCTCGCCGCGGACCAGGACCCCTTTATCAATCAGATCGTTGATATCACGGAGTGCGGTATCCGGAGATGTTTTCGTGAGAGTTGACCACTTGGAGGAAGTAAGCTTGCCTTCGAATCCATCCAGCATCAGGTTGAGAATTTTTCGCTGGCGCTCGTTAAAGTTGTGATGTGTGATTGAATCCCAGAACCGGGCTTTGTAAAGAACTGATGAGAGGGTTGTCTCCGCGCCTTCAATGGCCCGGTCCAGGCATCCCAGAAACCACTCCATCCAGGGAGTGAGGTCAAGATCACTTTTCTGGGTAGATTCCAGGATATTGTAATAGTTATTACGTTCCGCTTGTATCCGGGATGACAAGCTGTAGAAGCGTCGGCTGCTGTTTTCGGAGCGGGCCAGCAGCATATCGGATATGGCCCGGGCAATGCGGCCGTTTCCGTCGTCAAACGGGTGAATTGTAATAAACCACAGGTGCGCCAGGGCAGCTTTCAAAACCGGATCAAGTTTTTCTCGTTTGTTGAACCAAGAGAGAAAGCGTTTCATTTCATCCGGGATCCGTCCGGCTTCCGGGGCCTTGAAGTGTATACGTTCCCGGCCGATCGGGCCGGACACCACTTGCATCGGCCCTGAACTGTCATCTCTCCATGCGCCAACAATGATTTTTTTCATACCGCTGCGTGCTGTCGGGAATAGTGCCGCGTGCCATGCGAACAAGCGGTTTTCGTCAAGTGGTTCGGCGTATTTCTGGGTGGCATCAAGTATCATTTCCACTACACCCTCGACATTTCGGTCGACGTGAGCCAGTGCCCCGATATCCATCCCCAGCCTTCGGGCCACGGACGAGCGAACCTGATTCACGTCGAGGATTTCCCCTTCGATTTCACTTGATTTGGTGACGTCCTGGACCAAGGTGGACAGAACGGCATCAGACTGGAGCTGAAAACCGAGAGATTCCATTCGCCCGATGAGGCGGCCCTGGTTGTGTCTTACCCGGGCCAGGCATTGCGTAAGAAACCAGTCGTCCCATCGGAAATTAGGCCAATCTTCCAGTTCATGTATGTAATTCATTATAATCTCCGCATTATCTGCGGAGATTATGGCATCTATTCTCCGCAAAAGCAAGAGAAATCTCCGCATATTTTGCGGTGATTAAGTGGGTATTTGCCGCAGAACTGGAATTCAGCTTGAAAATCAATGGCTTAGCAATTTGGATTCTGGTTAGTCCGGCCACCGGCCAAGCTGGCTCATACAGGGGAGAAACTTGAGAAAGTGAAGAATATACTCCGGTATAGATGTTAGGGCAGAGGACCTAATAATGTAATCATCGTTATTTAGAATCCGGAATCGGCAACTAACGCCTGAGGCGTGTCCGCCAATAGCCCCAGTTGAGGACGAACCGAAGGTTCGGAGGAGCCTGGGGTATGGAGATACCTCCCGACCTTTTCCAGCTCTGGAAGAGCGACATAATTCTCCAAATCACAAGTGCCAAATTTCAAATCTGACCACTGGTAAGGGTACTATTTCTAATAATAGAGGCAAAGATTTTGACGAGTTCAGAGCTTTCCTGTAAGAGGGGATCTCTATCCTGTCTCTGTTCGAAATCGGATCCGGTCAGATCAAGAAGCTTTAACCAGAATCCGCTTTCCTTGGCCTCTTTTAGACAGATTTTGACTCTCATCAAGAAGTCTTTTTTACTTAGTGAATTATTGGCTTCGAGATAATTAGCTCCAACTGATCCGGAAGATTTTACCAACTGGTAAAGATCTGCCCGATTTGAAATTGATGGCTGGAGTTTTCGGCCTAATAGTCTGACACGTTTAGCGAACTGAAAGGTTCTTTCTTCCAGGTCATAAGTGTCTTTATTCATAGTATCCCCAGAGACAATAACGTCTGAAACGGAGATTTAACGAATAATGGAGGCTGTGGATTTGATGCTTGAGATTTGGAATTTGGAATTTCTCCCCGACGAAGGCGGGGAGTGGCGCGCCCGGCAGGACTCGAACCTGCGGCCTATGGTTTCGTAGACCATCGCTCTATCCAGCTGAGCTACGAGCGCGCAATTGAAATTTCGTTACGGATTATAGCACGATCTCCGCTTTTGTGAAGGGCGATTTTGGATTGTGAACGGGAAAAAGATCGTGAAAATGACAAGGACAAAAGCGGGGAAAGTTATGACCTCGTGCCACTGGTTACAACCGGACATTAACAAGATCATCAGGACAAAAAATCCATGTCGGGTATTTATTCCCAGGAAATTGGTATTATTGTGGGATCGAAGAGAAAGTAAGTTTTTAATTTGCCTGTTTGAGGAAGCCCTGGCTTGGTGACCAGTCGGTCTTGGAGACGGATATAAAATGAGTTTCAGAATATCAATCGCCCAGATGAATCCCAAGAGCGGAGATATCACCGGCAACGCGGTAAAGATCATTGATGCCATACGGGCGGCCCGTGAAGATTCAGCTGATCTGCTGGTGATGCCTGAGATGTGCCTGACCGGGTATTGCCTGGATGAAAAGCTGCTGATGAACCGGGACTTCCTTAAAGAGAATAAAGATATCCTTATAGACATGATTGCTCCCTTATCCGCGGATATTGATGTGATCGTGGGTTTTGTTGATTATGATCCGGATGAAGACGGTCCGGATGGAAGGCCGGTCCGCTACAATTCCGCCGCGGTTCTGCAGCGGGGCAAGCTGGGGCGAATTGTTCATAAGCGACTGCTTCCTTCCTATAGATATTTTGATGATAAACGGTATTTCAGGCCGGGAACTGATTTTACCCCGGTGGAGATTAATACGGGGCAGGGGAGAATTCCGGCCGGGGTCCTGATCTGTGAAGACCTCTGGGATGAGAACTACGAAATCAAGCCTTCCCGTCTGCTTGTGGAACAGGGCGCGGAATATATTTTCTGCATCAATGCCAGCCCCTTCGTCTGTTCCAGTTACGGAGCCCGGGACGGAAAGCGTTTTGTGCGTGAGAAACTGATGCGGGATCATGCCCTGGATTGCGGTGTGCCGGTAGTATGGGTTAACACGGTGGGAATAGGGGATAACGGAAAAAACATTATCACCTTTGACGGATTGAGCAGCGTGTGCGGTCGAGACGGTGAAACCATTTCTGTCTTTCCTCCCTTCAGGGAGCACCAGGAGACAGTTGAATTTGGTTCCCAAAAACCTGCTGCTTATGTCGCGGAGCCTTTTGACCGAGAGAAGGAAATCTATGAGGCGCTGGTAATGAGCGTCCGGGACTATTGCGATAAACTGGGGATCTTCAGCGGGGTAATGGAGGCGGTTTCAGGCGGAATTGATTCCGCCTTGGGAGCGGTTATTGCCTGCGACGCCGTTGGGCCTGAGAATGTGTCCCTGTACAATCTTCCCAGCCGGTACAATTCGGAGCAGACCCGGTCAGCGGCCGGAAAATTGGCTGAAAACCTGGGCGCTGAATATCACGTGATTCCTATCCAGGGAATCCTCGAGGGAATGGTTGAGGAATTCGAGGCAAGCCTCCATCCCATACAGCATTCGATAACCGAGGAGAACCTGCAGGCCAGGATTCGCGGACCCTGATGATGGCTGAATCCAATGACAGCGGCAAGCTTCTTCTGACCAACGGCAACGAGAGTGAAATGGCCTTGGGATATGCCACCCTCTATGGAGACATGGTGGGGGGGATCGCGGTAATCGGAGATCTTTCCAAGCCTGACGTGTACAGGATATCCCGATACGTCAACCGGCGTCATGGCCGGGAGATCATTCCTGAAATTATTTTTGAGATTCCGGCATCGGCAGAGTTGAAGGAAGACCAGGTGGACCCCTTTGACTATGAAGTGATTGGTCCCATGGTCAATGATTTCATTGAAAGGGGCGCCAGTCCGGGCGATCTTTTAGACGGCTACAGGAGCAGGAGCCTCAAGCCGGGCGCGTACCCGGAAGATATATATGAATCTTATAGCGAAGGATCCTTTCTGGAACTGGCGGAGGATATATACATGAAGGTAAGCCGGGCTGTTTACAAGCGGGTGCAGGCTGCCCCGATTGTAGTTGTATCAGAGCGGGCCTTCGGTTTTGATCTGCGGGAGTCAATAATAAACGGCTGGGACAGCCGGAAATCTAAAAAATAATTTCCGGGTAGGAACCCAGCACCTCTCCGCATTGTTCGCACTTGATTACTTCAGGTATCTCGGCAAATCGGGGCACAGATTTCCACTTCCTGAAAATTTCATTGTCATCGATTTGTTCAGGTGCTTCGGCGTTTCTCCTGATTTGTTTGGTCTTGAACCGGTATACAGCGGTGTGATCGCAGTTGTAACAGGTCATCTGGCGAAATTGATGGCCGGTTCCACGGTTTTATATCATCCTGCCTGATTGGCTCTCCATTGTGGAGACGAGATTCTTTTGAATTAAACATAT
>CAXXEX010000019.1:0-62827 GCA_963666915.2 Acidobacteriota bacterium | reverse complement strand
AGCCTTTCGCCGGGATTGATCCCCTGGCTGTGCTGGATATTCAGAAGACCATAGAACATTTGAAGGATCGCGGTATAGGCATCCTCATAACCGACCACAATGTCAGGGATACCCTCAGCATTACCGATCGTGCCTACATTATCAAGGAGGGCAGGATTTTCCGCTCCGGGACTCCTTTGGAGCTTTCAGCTGACAAGGAAGTGAAGAGGGTTTATCTGGGAGAGAACTTCAGGCTTCTTTGAGTCGGGCAGGATCACGGCAGAACCCGGTTTGCTGGATTTTAAACCGTTTGGATATTGGCGTTTGCCCGGCACTTTTCCCTTCGGACGGTAAATATTTTTCATGGAAAGCCCTTGGATTTCCGCTTGATTGTCATACCCGAATCACTAGAATAAATCTCGGATATATGCATTAATTGTTCCAGAAAGCTCAATTGCTGAAAAAAATAGATTAGAATTAGTTTAGAGTCTGGTATGAATTGACCCGGGAAAGAAAAGAACGGCAGAAAAGAACATTGAGTAAGAATCAACCTGGACTGACATTAAACGTTAATCTTTCCCAGCGGCTTGTCATGACCCCGTCGCTGCTGCAGAAGATAGAGCTCCTGACTCTCGATCAGCTGGAGCTGAATGATTTGATCAACCGGGAGCTTGTCGAAAATCCTTTTCTGGAGGAAATACCGGACGGAGCGGATTTCCCAGGTGAAAATCCGGATGAGGATTCCGCCCGCAACGAGAAGAAGAACGGTGAAGCTAAAGACGGCAAGAAGGAAGAGCTGGATTTTGAATATTATTTCGGCAATGATTTCGGAACTCCTTCGGTTAGAAGGCAGCGGTTTGACCATGGGGAAGAACGTCCTTCGATGGAACTCTATGTGGCTGCCAAGGAGAACCTTGCCGACCACCTGGTCTGGCAGTTGAGTCTTTCGGATGTTCCTGAAGAGCTTTCATTAATAGTTGATTTTATTGTGGGAAATCTGGATTCCAAGGGCTATCTGCCTATCGGTACCGCTGAAATCGCTGAGCAGATGAATCTTCCTGAAAAGGATGTTGCCAGGGCCCTGGAAATTGTTCAGGGGCTGGAACCCGCGGGTGTAGCGGCCAGGGATATCAAGGAATGCATAACCCTGCAGCTTGAATTTATGGGTCTCCGGGACTCCCTGGCCTGGAAAGTAGTGCGGGACTGCCTGAGGCTTGTTGAAAAGAAGAAGTACCGGGAGATTGTGAAGAAGCTGAACTGCACCACCGAAGAGCTGAAGGATGCTCTTGATTTACTGAAAAGGCTTTCCCCGTATCCCGGCGAGAAGTACAACGCTGAAAAACCGGTTTATATCAGGCCGGATATTTTTATATTCAAGCTGGAAGGTGAATACCTGGTGCTGATGAACGATGACGGAATGCCGCAGTTAACCCTTAACCGTGAATACCGCCAGCTGATATTGAATTCAGAAGATGTGTCATCTGACACCAGGAGTTATGTTCGGGAAAAATGCCGTTCCGCCCTGGAACTGCTGAGAAGCATTGAGCAGCGGCAGCAGACAATTTACCGGGTGTGCATGTCAATCACCAGGCGTCAAAAGGAATTTCTCGAGAAAGGCTGGCTCTACCTGAAACCGCTTCTCATCAAGGAAATCGCCGAAGAGCTGGAGGTACATCCGTCCACAATCAGCCGTACTGTCTCAAATAAATATGCCCATACTCCCCAGGGAGTAATAGAGTTAAGGCGATTTTTCACAGTAGGGATTGAAAGCAGTGGAGGAGATGCCATTTCCTCGGTTTCAATTAAAGAGAAGATCAAGAAGATGATCGAAGGAGAAAATCCTAAAAAACCATATTCAGACCAGGCTATTACTGAGATGCTGGCCGATGGCGGCATCAGCATAACAAGGCGGACAGTTGCCAAGTATCGTGACCAGTTGAGGATTCCGGGTTCGAGGGAAAGGCGCCAGAGGTTCGATTGATATTCCGGGACAGAGATGTTGTATCTGGAAGAAGCGCTGATTCCGGGAGAGGACACCTGGAGGATCTGGGAAATTAGGGAAAGTTGTTATGGAAGAATCGCACAACTATGTAACCATAAGGGATTTTTACCAGACCATGGCGAAACCTCTCAACCTGCGCATCGTCGGCGGGGTCAACGGCCTGGATAAGAAAATTGATAATCCCAGGGTCCAGAACCTGGGCCTGGGCCTGGCCCGCTTCACTGAATACCTGGTTGCCGGACGAATCCAGATCCTGGGAAGGACTGAAAATAATTATCTTAATAAGCTGGACTCTCCAGCCAGGATCAAGGCGGTGAAAGGTATTTTCAAGGCACCCCTGTCCTGCATACTGATCACTGCCGGGATTACTCCGATCAAGGAACTGATTGACGGATCGGTTGAATCGGCGGTTCCGGTTCTTACGACAGGAATGGATACCGAAAGGGCCATTGACAAGATTACAGCCTACCTTGAAGAAGAGCTTGCCCCGCAAACCTCGATTCACGGTGTCCTTCTGGATGTGCTGGGCCTTGGTGTGCTGATTATCGGAAATTCCGGGATGGGAAAGAGTGAATGCGGGCTTGACCTGATGATGAGGGGGCATCGGCTGATCAGTGATGATATGGTCGTGATCCGGCGACTCGGTTCCGAACGGCTGGTCGGCTCCGGCCCGAAGACAATGAAGTACTACATGGAGCTCAGGGGGATGGGAGTAGTCAATGTCAGGGAGCTTTTCGGTATTTCATCAGTCAGTCCCCAGAAAGAACTGGCTTTGGCAATAAGATTGATCAAATGGGGGGATTACGATGAATCGGACCGGATTGGCATGGAAGAGCATTTTTTTGAAATCCTGGATACCTCCATTTCCCAGATTAATCTCCCGGTCGCTCCTGGGAGAAGCCTGGCCGACCTGGTCGAAGTTGCTGTCCGGATCCATATGTTGAGGCGTGAAGGTTACGAGCCGGCTTCTGAATTCCTGAAAAGGCTGGAAAAAGAACTGAGGGAGCAGGAATAGTGACAGGAGGAGGAAGGAAGAAGGATCTGCTTAATTCACTTGTGATTATTACAGGCATGAGCGGATCGGGAAAACATACGGCGTATAAGTCGTTTGAAGACATGGGGTATTTCTGCGTGGATAACCTTCCTACCCCATTGGTTCCCCGGCTGGTGCAGCTGGCTCACGCCTCCGGAGGGAAAATAACCAACCTGGCCCTTGTCGTGGACTTCAGATCCGGGGAAACTCCGGCGGAATTTGCCGGGCTTTTTGGGCGAATGAAGGAATTTGCTCAGTCCTGCAGTGTACTTTTTCTTGAAGCCAGTGATGAAGTTATTGCCCGCCGCTACAGTGAAACCCGAAGGATGCATCCCCTGGCCCGTTCAGGATCCTTGCTGGAAGGAATACAGAAGGAGAGGCAGGAATTAATCAGGCTGAGGGAAATGGCGGATGTGGTAATTGAGACATCCCGATTCGGTGTTCACGACTTGCGGAAGGCTATCCAGGAAAGGTACAGCAATGAAAACAGGATTTCTGGATTAAACCTGTCCCTGATCAGTTTCGGTTTTAAAAACGGGATCCCCTTCAATACCGATCTGCTGTTCGACGTCAGGTTTCTCCCCAATCCTTTTTTCGTTGAGGAGTTGAAACACAGGACCGGAGAGGATCAGGAAGTGGTCGATTATATGAACAATTTTTCGGAGACGTCTGAAATAATCGACCGGATATTGGATATGCTCCTGTACCTTCTGCCCCGGTTTGCCAGGGAAGGGAAGTCCTACTGTACGGCAGCGGTAGGATGTACCGGGGGAAAACACCGTTCCGTTATGGTGGTAAATGAATTGAAAACAAGGCTGCAAGAGGAAGGCTTCAGCCCTTCTGTCAGGCACAGGGATTCCAGTTTAGGGGTATAGTTATGAAAGTTGTAGGAACCGTTCTTGTAACCCATGGAGCTCTTGGAGATGAGCTGGTGGCAGTAGCTGAGAAGATTGTTGGGAAACTCCCTTATATCAAAGCTGTTTCCGTGGGCTGGCACAATGATGTTGAAGACGCCAAAACCAGGATTAAAAAGGCGATAAAGGAAGTGGATCAGGGCAAGGGTGTCATAATTCTGACTGACATGTTTGGAGGAACTCCCTCCAATGTCGCCATGTCACTTATGGCTGCGAACAAGGTTGATGTGGTAACCGGTGTTAACCTGCCTATGGTGGTGAAACTGGGTAATCAGAAGGGGGAGGAAACCCTTTCCAAACTGGCTACGGTAGTGAGGGACCTCGGCAAGAGGCAGATTGCCAGGGCCGGGGAATTACTGGGTGAATGATAAAAAAAGTACTTACTATTGAAAATGAACTGGGCCTTCATGCCCGGGCGGCGGCTAAACTTGTTAAATTGAGCTCCTCTTTCGAATCAGACATCAGGCTTTCCAGGAGCAATGGAAATCAGCGAATCGACGGTAAGAGCATACTTGGTGTTCTGCTCCTGGCCGCGGCCAGGGGGACAGAACTTGACATTTTTTTCGAAGGCAGCGATGAAACTGAGGCCTCTGAAGCCGTGGAAGCTTTGGTTAAAGATAGATTCGGCGAAGGGAAGTGAATCTCATGGGCAGGAAAAAGCCTGACTGGGACGAATTAAAAGGACTGGGATTATCCAGCGGAATTGCCACGGGACATGCCTTCAGGATGGAGACAATGAATTCCGGCATATTCCGGATTAGAATAAATGAGTCTGAAGTTGAGACCGAGTTGAATCGCTTCAGGGATGCCGTGGCTGATTCTCAACGACGCTGTCTTAAAGACAAGTCCCGGCTTGAATCCGCCGTAGGCAGGGAACTCTCCTATATTATCGACGCCCATCTGCTGATGCTGGAAGATCCTAACTTCCTCGGTGAAATTGAAAAGCGGATAATTGATAAGCTGGACAGTCCCGAACAGGCGGTCCGGGAGGTCGCTGATGAATTGCTCCAGGCTTATTCGTCGTTGGAAGATGATTATTTCAAGGACAGGATAGCTGATTTCGAGGATGTGGCTGACCGGTTGATAGCCGGGCTTTTAAAGCTGAATATCGAACACCCTGACACTGACCTTGATAAAGATTTCATACTGGTCGGCAGAAGCCTTAAACTGTCACAGCTTGCCAGTGTTCCCTTTGACCATATTAAAGCTCTGGTGCTGGAGAAGGTTGGGAACACTTCACACGTTGCCATAATCGCCCGTTCCTACGGTGTGCCGTTGGTTTCAGGAATAGAGAATATCAGGGACAAGATCGTTTCAGGAGATTTTCTTTATGTTGACGGGGATTCGGGTATTGTAAGGATTGCCAGGGGCGAAAATGGTTTCGCTGCAGCTGAAGAATCCGCACCGGCGCATGCCGGAGTCCTGGAAGGGATTCCTTCAGACCGGGAAACCTGCGTAACCAGGGACGGGAAAGTAATAAATATTTACGGCAACACCGAAATTGTCAGTGAGGTCAATTCAGTGCTGAATCTTGGCGCCGAAGGGGTTGGCCTTTTCCGCACTGAATATCTCTACCTGCAAAAGGGCAGCCTGGACATTTCCGAGGAAGAGCAGTTTCAGGTATATCGCAGTTTCGCGGAAACCCTGAAAGGGCGTCTTGGAATTATAAGAACCCTTGACTTGTCCTTTGGCGAACTGCGCGGAGGAGAATTCCTGGCGGGAGATGAAGGAGCGGTTCTGGGGCTGAGGGGTATTCGGCTGAGCCTGAGCCGGCCCGAGATGTTTAAAACCCAGGTGAGGGCGATTTTGAGGGCTTCAGAGTACGGTAATCTCAGGATTGTGCTGCCCATGGTCTCTGCCCTGGATGAGTTCCTTGAAGCCAAAAAGATTGTTTCCGGGGTTGCCGGATCGCTGGGTATGGCCAGAAAGAAAAGTCCTCCAGTGCCGCTGGGTGTACTCCTGGAAGTTCCGGCCGCGGTGATGATCGTTGAAGCCCTGGCCAGGGAGGCGGACTTCTTTTCGTTGGGGACTAATGACCTGATACAATACACCCTCGCCACCGGGAGACTTAACGAAGAGGTCTCATATCTTTATAATCCTCTTCATCCGGCTGTGCTTGCCCTGCTTAAATCAGTGGCAAAAGTCGCGGCTGAATCCGGAAAGGAGACTTTCGTATGTGGTGAAGTCGCATCTGACCTGATGTATTCCAAGGTGCTTGTCGGATTGGGATTTGACAGTTTGTCCGTAGCCCCGCTGGCAATTCCGAAACTCAAGGAATCACTCAGGAATACGAGCGCTATGAAATTGCAGGCCAGTGTGGACAAGATGTTTAAACTGGAAAACCCTGGTGAAATTGGGAAGTTTGCCAGGAAAGCTTTCAAATAGAGCGGCGGAAAGACTTTTATTTGCCGGTACTTCAGATATGATGCGGATGTTTTGAAGCGCGAAGGGGGAAAAGTGATAGTTTCGCCAAACCAGTTGACAATGCTCAGAATGGCCCTGGTGCCCTTTTTGGCCCTATGCCTGGTCTATAACCGGGTGGGTATTGCTATACTGATATTTATTGCCGCCGGGGTGACCGATATGCTCGACGGCCTTCTGGCCAGGCGTTACGGGCAGCAGACTACCCTTGGAGTCTTTCTTGATCCAATTGCTGATAAACTGCTGCTGGCGACCTCTTTTACTTTGCTTTCCCTGAAGGGGCTGAGTCTGGCGGTAAGCATTCCCCTGTGGCTTACAATATCTGTGATTGGCCGTGATGTGCTCCTGGTTCTCGGGGCCCTGGTCTTTAACCTGACAGTGGGGAATAAAGTTTTTCATCCATCATGGCTTGGTAAATCCACGACGGTAGTTCAACTGCTTCTGATAATGATGGTTCTGGTAAGCAACTATTTTGGAAAGACAGTTCCCTTGCTTGATATAGTTATATTTTTGACCCTGGCCCTGACCCTGGCTTCAGGTGCCCACTACATGATCCAGGGAATGCGCATGACGGCTGAAGATGCTGATCAGCAGGGGTAATATTTAAATCAATTGGGAGTCGGCCATTGGGCCGGATAAATATAATCTAACTCGGATAGTACTTATCCGGAAAGTAGATAATTATGGAAAAAGTAGAAGTTATGATGAGTGCGGATGACCTGAAATTCGGCGTTGTTGTGAGCAGGTTTAACAGCATGATAACTGATAAGCTTCTTGAAGGCGCGCTGGACATCCTGAGGCGTCATGGGGTCAAGGAAGACAACATAGTAGTCGCCAGGGTTCCCGGAAGTTTTGAAGTTCCCATGGCCGCAAAAAAACTGATAGCGACAAAAAAGGTTAACGCAGTCATCTGCCTGGGCTGCCTGATAAAGGGTGAAACCGTGCATTTTGATTACCTGGCCTGGGAAGTGACCAGGGGTATAGATGACGTGGCCCTTACCACTGGAATTCCGGTAACAAACGGTGTCCTGACTGTGGAGTCGGTTGAACAGGCCATGAACCGGGCAGGCATCAAATTTGGCAACAAGGGCAGCGCCGCCGCTGAAGCCGCGATTGAAATGGCCAGTCTTTTTAGAAGCCTGGAACAGAAATGAGCCGGAGAAAAGGCCGTGAAACGGCACTGCAGATGCTTTTTCAGCATGATGTCTCGGGGATGACTGCCACTGAATCCAAAAGGATGTTCTGGGAGTGCAACAAGGTTCCCGCTGAAGCCAGGAAGTTTGCCAACAGCCTGTATAGTGATGTCACTAAAAATCTGAAAGAACTGGATGAGATAATCAGCCGTCACTCCAAAAACTGGAAAATCGACCGAATGTCCGCGGTTGATAGAAATACAATCCGTATGGCTGTTGCGGAATTTATCTATATCAAATCACCTCGCGCGGTAATCACTGATGAAGCTGTGCAGATAGCAAAAACCTACGGATCAGATAAATCGGGAGCTTTTGTGAACGGTATCCTGGATGCGATCCTGGAGGAACTCGAGCGGAGAGAAGTATGAAAAACGAAGGCGACCATATCGCCCAGAGATACAATAAACTGGACCGGATAGTAGAGGCCGGGTATGAAAAATACCCCCATAAGTTTGAAGTCCGCAACCCTGTACCTGACCTGCTCAGGGAATCCTCGGAACTCTCTGCTGAAGAGCTTGAGAAAATTTCCAGAAATGTCTGTACCGCCGGCCGGATCACCGCCTTGCGGGGTCACGGTAAAGCCAGTTTCGGGCACCTTATGTCAGGTGGGGAAAAAATTCAGTTCTACGTGAGGCAGGACAAGGTAGGCGAGGAGAATTATGAGCTCTTCAAGCTTCTTGATGTTGGCGATTATGCCGGGATCACTGGAACCCTTCTGCGAACCCGCACCGGAGAACTTACGATTTTTGCTGAAAAAGTAGAGTATCTTTCCAAGGCTCTTTTGCCCCTTCCCGAGAAGTGGCATGGGCTGACTGATGTTGAAATCAGGTACCGGCAGAGATACCTGGACCTGATTGCCAATCCCAAGGCCAGGGAGGTTTTCCACAAGAGAAGCAGAATTATTTCGGAAATGAGGAGATACCTGGAATCAAAGGGGTATATTGAGGTGGAGACACCTATGATGCATACCATTCCAGGCGGGGCCGCGGCCCGCCCGTTTGTTACCCATCATGAAGCCCTGGATATGGATCTTTATTTGAGGATCGCGCCGGAACTTCACCTTAAACGACTGGTTGTAGGCGGATTTGACCGGGTTTTCGAAATTAACCGGAATTTCAGGAATGAGGGTATATCCACCCAGCATAATCCTGAATTTACCATGGTTGAGTTTTATCAGGCCTACAGTGATTACCAGGATCTAATTGACCTGACCGAAGATCTGCTTCAGAAGATTGCCATGACCGTAAACGGGAGCCTGGCAGCGGAGTTCCGGGGCAATGAAATCAATTTTGGCGAATTTCGCCGCTACACCATGATGGAGGCGGTTCAGGAATTCTGGAAGGGTGACAGTGTTCCTTCCACTGAAGATTTATTCGATACCGGATTCCTTAAAAAACAGCTTGAAAAAATGAAGGCTCTTCCTGACGGAGATCCCGGATGGGGTAAGATGCTGGCCGCGCTTTTTGAGGAAGTCGCCGAAGAACACCTGATCCAGCCGACATTTATTTGTGACTTTCCTCTTGAAATTTCCCCTCTGTCAAAACAGAAACCTTCGGATCCCCGTTTCGTTGACCGTTTTGAACTGTACGTGGGCGGGATGGAACTGGCCAACGGTTTCAGTGAGCTTAATGACCCGGAGGAACAGAAGAAGAGGTTTGAAGCCCAGCTTGAAGAAAAGGCAAAAGGCGATCTGGAAGCCCACGAAATGGATGAGGATTACGTGGATGCCCTTCGTCACGGCATGCCTCCAGCCGCAGGTGAAGGCATTGGTATCGACCGTTTGGTGATGATGCTGACCGATTCTCCTTCAATCAGGGAAGTGATTCTTTTCCCGCATCTCCGGACTGTTTCCGGAAATTAATAAAGGTAAACCTGGCGTCCCCTGGGGAATAACAGACATTGAAACTGGAATTATTTGTAGCTCTGAGATACCTGAAAGCCAGGCGCAAGCAGGCCGTGGTGAGTGTAGTGACAGCAATTTCCATCCTCGGAGTGATGGCTGGGGTTGCTGCCCTGATAATCGCCTTGTCCCTTAATTCCGGATTCCAGTCAGAGTATGAGGAGAAGATCCTCAGCGTCACCTCTCATGTTAATGTTATGGGTCCGGGCGGAAGGGCGGTGGATGACTTCAAGGGCCTGGCCATGCAGCTTTCAGCCCTTGATTCCGTGACAAGCGTCAACCCCGTTGTTTACGGGCAGGCCCTGCTGCAGAGCAATGGGCGGGAAGAGCCGGCGGTACTCAAGGGGATTGTCTCGGACCCGGATGTTGTGGATAGCGTTGTTCCTGAACTGGTCGAAGGAAGCCTGGCCGGGTTTGAACCGGTTGAGGGGCAGTTTCCGCCGGTAATCCTGGGAAAGGAACTGGCCGATGCCCTGGTGGTTTCTGAAGGGGAGATGATAAGGGCAATTGGCCTGGAAGGAGCGCTTTCCCCCCTGGGGAGAATGCCCCGCATACAGACCTTCAGGGTGGCCGCGATTTTTGAATCCGGGTTATGGGAATATGACTCCAAATGGGCTCTTACTCCATTAGAACCGGCCCAGAAATTTTCAGGGCTTAATAATTCCCAGGCTTCCAATATAGAACTCCTGATAACCGACATTTATGATGCGGCTGAGATTTCCGGAAAAATCAGGGAAAAATTCGGCCCGGTAGTCTCTACAAGCACCTGGATTGAATTGAATAAACCCTTGTTTTCCGCTCTTAAGCTGGAAAAACTGGCCATGTTTCTGGCGATAAGCCTGATTGTTTTTGTGGCTTCACTTAATATCGTCAGCACATTGATCCTCATGGTAATGGAAAAGGGCAGGGATATCGCGGTAATGTCGGCCATGGGAGGGGATCGGAAATTCACAACCCGGCTTTTTATGCTGCAGGGCCTGATTATCGGGGTGACCGGCACCATTCTGGGAGATATCCTGGGAATTGCCGTTTCCTGGTATTTGAACGCCTACCAGGTGATCAAGCTGGACCCCCAGGTGTATTCAGTTTCTTATGTGCCTTTTCACCTGTCCCTGGCTGATGTGGCGGTTATTTCGGTTGTGGCGGTCCTGATAAGCCTTTTTGCCACTATTTATCCTTCCATGGCGGCAGCCCGCCTCAATCCCGTGGAGGCCCTCAGGTATGAATAAACTTTTTGAAGCCAGGGGATTGAAGAAATCATATCCTTCGGGAAACCAGGTACTGAAGGTGCTGAGGGGTATTGATATCTCACTTGAAAAAGGGGATATGGTGGCGATAACCGGGGCAAGCGGTTCCGGAAAAAGCACCCTGCTTCACCTGATGGGCGGGCTGGAAACCGCTGACGAAGGCGAGATGAATTTTAAAGGACAGGATATAGCCGGTTATGACCTTTCCCGCCTTGCTGCCTGGCGGAACCTGCATACCGGCTTTGTTTTTCAGTTTCATCATCTCCTCCCTGAGTTTTCCGCTGTTGAGAATGTCATGTTTCCCCTCCTGCTGAGGCGTGAAACTTTCCGCCGGGCCAGGGCCAGGGCGGTTGAGCTCCTGGATTCAGTTGGACTGGCTGACAGGAGGCACCATAAACCCGGAGAGCTTTCCGGCGGGGAACAGCAGAGGGTGGCGATTGCCAGGGCTCTTTCGGGAAATCCGGACATTCTCTATGGAGATGAACCAACCGGAAATCTGGACAAGAAGACATCTGATACCATCCTGGAACTGCTTTTCAAGGTGCACCGGGAGTTTGGGCTGGCTTCGGTCATCGTTACCCATGATCCCGGCATGGCATCCATCTGCCATTCGGTCAAGGTTCTTGAAAACGGGGTTATCAGGGATGCGGGTTCCTGAGTACCCTGCTAATTGCCGGCGGATGACTGTCGATCGATGGATTTCACTGAAATGCGCTTCTCCATGCCTGCATATTTGAAACCTTCCTCAAGATCTGCGGTTTTTGCGATTAGAAACACTTTTTGCCACTTCAGGTATAATTAAAATTGGTAAAATAAGCGGGTAAGCTATGTTCGAAAAATATACAGATCAGGCCAGGGAAGTAATATTGCACGCCAGGAGAGAAGCCTCTCTTGCCGGCTCGGCCTCTATCTGCGCGGAGCATATTCTTTTAGGCTTGATTAAAGCCGACACACATCTGTTTACAGGCTTGAGCGGTGGAATCCTCCTGGTTCGGGATGAGCTTCGGAGAAGAGCCATGGACCGCAACCTGGAAGCCAGGCCTAATCAGGTTTCCAGTGATATAACCTTCAGTGCTGAATCCCGACAGATCCTTATCTGCGCTTTTGAAGAAGCAGCTTTTATGAGCAGTCCCACGGTTGATACCCGCCATCTCCTGCTTGGCCTGCTGCGTCTAGAAGACTCCCCTGTAAATCAGATCCTGTCCTCCAGGGGCATTGATCCCGAGGCTGTCCGGGAAATATTGACCATGTCCGGAGAGCCTTCGGCCTTACCTTCAGAAACCTGGGATCCCGCTGAAGAGCAGACCGAGGATTCGGTTGTGTCTGAGTATTGCCGTGATCTGACAGAACTGGCCAGGCAGGACCAGCTGGATCCTCTGGTGGGAAGGGATCGGGAATGCGAAAGAATAATCCAGATACTCTGCCGGCGGTCGCGCAATAATCCAATTCTTGTTGGAGAGCCTGGAACAGGCAAGACCGCCATAACCGAGGGCCTGGCCCAGCGAATTGTCAGCGGCGATGTCCCTCAGCAGCTGAGGAATCGGCGCATTCTTTCCCTGGATCTTTCCCTGCTGATTGCCGGGACCAAGTACAGGGGCCAGTTCGAGGAGCGCCTGAAGAAATTAATGAAAGAGCTGCTGGCTAATCCGGACCTGCTGCTGTTTATTGATGAGATTCACAATATAGTCGGTGCCGGTTCCGCTGAGGGCTCAATGGACGCCGCCAATATTTTGAAGCCGGCCCTTTCCAGGGGTGAGTTCCAGTGCATCGGCGCGACCACTACCCGTGAATTTAATAAGTCCATGGAAAAAGACCGGGCCCTGGAGCGCCGGTTCCAGGTAGTAAGGATTGATGCCCCAGATGAGAAAGAAAGCTTGTCAATTATCAACGGCATAAGGGACAGGTACGAGAAATTTCATGGGGTCAAGTATTCAAAAGAGGCCCTGGAAGCTTCAGTATATCTCAGCAGCCGCTATATAACTGACCGCTGCCTCCCCGATAAGGCCATAGATGTCATGGATGAAGCCGGCAGCAGGCTTAAACTGAACAGGAAATCAAGAAATCCTATAGTACAGAAAAAACATGTTGAGCAGGTGATATCCAGCTGGAGAGGGATTCCGGTTGAGTCGGTTAAAGAAGAAGAGATAGATAAGCTGCTTAGGATGGAGGAATTTCTCAATTCCAGGATTATCAGCCAGCGCAAAGCTGTATCAGCTGTGAGCCGGGCTATAAGGCGCAGCCGTACAGGTTTGCGGAATCCCGACCGTCCGGTTGGATCTTTTCTTTTTCTTGGCCCTACCGGTGTGGGGAAAACCGAGCTGGCAAAGTGCCTGGCCGAATTTCTCTTCAATGACCAGAAAAACCTGGTCCGGCTGGATATGTCAGAATACATGGAAAAGCATTCTGTCGCCAAGATGATCGGTTCTCCTCCCGGTTATGTGGGGCATGAACAGGGCGGCCAGCTTACCGACAGGATTCGGAGAAATCCTTATTCAATAATCCTGATGGACGAGATAGAAAAGGCCCATCCGGATGTTTTTAATTTACTGCTGCAGGTGCTCGAAGACGGCAGGTTGACAGATTCCCATGCCAATACCGTGGATTTCAGAAATACGATAATTATCATCACATCCAATTGCGGATCAAGATTTCTGGAAGGTTCCAACCGGGTGGGCTTCTTTGCCGACAGTGCAAGCCGTGAAGGGGGAATTGAAGAAAAGATAATGGGGGAGGTTAAAAAACTTTTTAACCCCGAGTTTCTGAATCGCCTGGATGAGACTTTGTTTTTTAATTCCCTGGATAAAGAAGCCCTTTGTGAGATTGTGGACCTCCTGATGCTCCAGGTTAACGGGAATCTTGCCGAACGGAATATCAGGATTGAGCTTGGCGGGGGTGTGAATTCATGGATTGTGGAAAAATGCTGTAAAGACAGCAGTTACGGGGCTCGCCCCCTGCGAAGGGCTATTCAGAGGTATATAGAGGATCCGGTGTCGGATTTAATAATTCAAAAGTTACTGAAAGATGAAGAGAGTATTTTCATCTATGTGAAGGACAAGTGCCTTTATTACCGGAATGATTTATCCGGTAATGAAGAAAAATTGAGTAAATAAAACCAGCGTAATATATGGAATTTTAATCATATCAGTCAGGGAATCCCGGATCTGAACCGGTCGAGAACCGAATTAGTGGATCTGAAGCAGTTTTTTTTGCTTTACGGGCAGGAATAACCGTCTCCGGCAAGGAAAATCAGACTATTTGCCAGTCCGGGAAGACGTACAACACCCCATTAGTTTACAATATGCCTTTCAGTATTGAAGAATAAGGAAAGCTTTTATCAAAAAATGAGACTGGAAACAGTTTTTTTTGGTTTTAAGTTCAGCAAGTTGATAATGGATTTTTTATTTATGAAAAAGGCCGCAGGGAGTTCTTTATGATCAATAGCCCCGAGGAATACACACCGGGTAGGAATGGACGCAAGCCGATTTTCAGGATTGTGTCCTTTTTAGGATTGTTTTTATTCACACTTTTCTGTTGTGATGTCCTGGGCCAGGATCAGCTGGAAAGGGTTGAAGAAGTAAGGATACTTGGCAATCGAAGGATACCTGAAAGTACAATCCTTTATTATATTCAGACCAAAGCCAATGATCCATACAACGAAAATCAGATACTCAGGGATTACCGGAGTATTCTTAACACCAATTTTTTTGATGATGCCAAGGTAATCATAGATAAGGGATTAACTGGAAACATTGTCATTTTTGAGGTTAAGGAAAAACCGATCATCAGGCGGCTGGTTTACGAGGGCATGAGTTCCTTCAAGGAATCTGATGTCCTTGAAAAGTTCCGCGATATGAGGGTCGGGATCACCGTTGACTCCCCCTTTGACAAGGCCAAGATTCCCAAGGCCCGCAGGGCGATGAGGGCCCTGATGGAAGAAAAGGGGAAACCTCTGGGCCGGGTTGAGATTGAGGTTGAACCTATTACAACCGCGACAGTTGCCCTGAAATTCATAGTGGATGAAGGGCCAAAGGTCAGGATCGGGGATATCTCCTTTGCGGGAAATACTGTTTTTTCTGACAGCGACCTGCGCGGATTCCTGGAACTGAACAAGGAACGCGGTCCTATTGTAATGTTCAAGAGCCTGGATAAATATATTCCGGACAAGCTTGAGTATGATATCCAGCTTAATCTGCTGGCAAAATACAAGGAAAAAGGCTATATCTTTGCCAAGGCCGGACAGGCCGACGTAAGGATCAAGGAAGCTCCCCAGGGGATGCTGTACGGTTTCAGGAAAACCAAGCAGCAGTACTTCATCACTATACCGATTGAAGAAGGTGAGCAGTTCAGGATCGGCGAATTTACAATTGTCGGAGCCGAGCAGTTCAACGAAGATTTTATTCGGAGAGTGTTCAGGCTGGGTAAGGGCGATGTCGCCAATTACACCCTCCTGAAGGATGCTACTGATGAGCTGAAGGATTTTTATTCTGACCTGGGCTACCTGGATATGGATGCCCGTCCGGACATCAAACCCAATGTTGAAGACAGCACCATAGATGTGAACATCAGCATAACCGAGGGCACCAGGTACATTGTCAACCGCATCGATTTTGCGGGAAACACCAAGACCCGCGACAAGGTAATGCGCCGCGAATTCCTGATGGATGAACAGCAGGAATTTAACGGCAGGATGCTTGATTTTTCAATTATCCGGCTTAACCAGCTGGGCTTCTTCGAGAAGATAGAAGAAGAAGACTACGAGGTCCTCAAACGCCCGGATGAAGGCGAAGTCGACATCATGGTCAATGTTAAAGAACGCAGTATCCAGTCAATTGGTTTTAACGGTGGATACAGCGGTTATTACGGGGCCTTTATCGGTGTCAACTATACGACTAATAATTTCAGGGGAAGAGGCGAGAGGATAGATATCAACCTCCAGGGCGGTTCCAGGAGTGCCAACTATACCTTTGGGTTTACCCAGCCTTATTTTCTTGATACCAGGGCGTCAATGGGATTTACCCTGTTTGATACCCGCATGCGCTACGATACATTCTCAGCCTATTACGGAATGATCAGCCTTGATAACAACGTGGAACTCTTCACCAGGCGCAATACCGGTTTCAATATTTCAACAAGTTACCCGATAGCCCGGTGGATGCGCATGGGACTGCGTTACGCTTTCACCAGGATCAAGGTTTATGATGTTGACGCGACTTATGAAAATTATGCTACCAGCCAGCTTGTGGGATTTACCCCCGGCGGAGATGAGCAGGATGCCGAAGACGGACTGAATAAGAGCGAAGTCGCTGTTACTCTTTCCTATAACACCAAGAACTCGTTTTACAATGCCAACCAGGGTTCATCGGTTTCGATGATTCTCCCTGTTTCAGGGGGACCGCTGGGCGGAGCTTACAACCTGATCACGCCTTATGTGGACCTGCAGCATTTCCGGCGGGATAACTGGTTCAGCGGCGGGCGCAATACCTGGGCCTTCCGTTGGAAAGGCACCCATATCATTCCATTCGGGAAAACTGTATCAGGACAACCCATGGCGCCTCCGTTTTATGACCGCTATTTTGTTGGCGGCGAATGGGACATGCGCGGTTTCTACCTGAGATCGGTCAGCCCCTGGGCCAGGATAACCAGCCCGATTCTGGATCTTGGCGGTAATCCGCTGATTGATCCGACTACCGGTCTGCCCCTGGTGCAGAGCCAGTTGATTATTGTTGGCGGAGATACCTATACCGTCGGTACCGCGGAATACCGGATCCCGATTGTAGGACCGCTGCAGGTGAATCTTTTCGCTGACGTTGGATCATCTTTCGTCATGAGGGAAAAAGACCTGGTAGTATTCGGTCCTGATACCTATATAGATATGGTTGAAAGCACAAATAATGTGCTTCGCGTATCTACCGGTGCCGAGGTGCAGTTCCTCCTGCCCATGCTTAACCAGCCATTCCGGCTGATTTTTGCATATAATCCTGTAAAGCTGGATACCGATGTGCTTTTAGACGGGGTATCTTATCCTTTACGTGAACCAAGTACCGATTTTAAATTTACTGTTGGATACAGTTTTTAATAGACAAAAAATATAATATTGAAAGATTTAGATTTAATTTTCAGGGGAGTAGTTATTATGAATAAAAACCGACTGATTGTGATTTCCGTTTTACTTTTTGTATTGCTTTCTGCCAGCGGACTGGCCCAGAGCAAGGTGGGATTTGTGAATTCGCAGGATATCCTTGCCGGTACAGCCGAAGGTAAGAAAAAATTAGCTGAACTCGATGAGTTCTGGGCTGGAAAACAGAAGGATTTCGATACCAGGAACCAGGAAATCAATACTCTTCAGCAGAATATCATGGCTCAGCAGAGAACACTTGATGCTGATTCGCTGGCCAAGATGCAGAGAGACCTGGAACAGAAACAGACTGATCTCAGGCGTTTCCAGGAAGATTCAAGGGCCGCTGGTACCCAGAAGCAAAACGAAGTTCTGCAGGGCATAAGCCAGAAGGTCCAGGTGATAATTGAAGAATACGCGAAGAATAATGCCTTTGCCGTGATTTTCGTTATCGACCAGAGCCAGGCCTATGTTTCTCCAAAACTGGATGTGACAGCCGAGATTATCAAGCTTTACGACGAACGCTATCCCGCAGCTTCCTGAAGAACTGCTTAAGTGAAGATAGATACTGCTATTAACACCAGAAAAGAAAAGGTAGAGAAATGAAAACAAAATTTTTGTTAAAGGCTTCACTTGCAGTCATGTTGGTCTTCTGTTTTGTGTCATCGGTTTCCGCCCAGGGAACCGGAGGCGGAATTGATGTGAAGATCGCCTTCGTCAATAGCCTCGAGATTCTGCAGGGTTGCGCTGAAGGTAAAGCCGAGATAGCCAAGATTGACCTGTATGCCCAGTCCAAGGAAAAAGAACTGAAGACTATCTCTGATGAGCTGAACACCCTGCGCACCAATTATCAGAGTCAGGTAAACACGCTGAATCCAGCTACTGCCGCTGAAATGCAGGCCACAATCCAGGAGAAGGAAAAGCAGCTCCGCCGCGCTACTGAGGATGCCGAGGCTGAGCTGGAAGGAAAACGCGCGGAACTGTTCAGCAAAATGGGTGAAAAGATCAGGGAAATAATTACTGAACACGCTACCAGCAATGATCTCGGAATCGTATTTCTGGAATCACCCGGACTTCCTTTCCGCGCCGAGGCCCTGAATATCACCGAGGATATCATCAAGGCGTATGATGTTAAGTTTCCGGCAAACTGATCCCCTGAATTAAGTAGCCAATGGATTCTCCCGGAAATAAACTAATTGATGCCTGCAGATAAATAATTCTCCAGGCATCAATCTTATCCCTCAGGCTTGTCCTCCGGTTGCAGTTTCGTACTGCATACAGATATTCTTTTTTATTCCGGACTATGGAAATGAAATTTTCGGCCGGGACAATGTGGGGACAGGCAAAAGGATTTCAGTATGGCAAATAAACAAATTTGTATGGATATTCAGCAGATCATGGGATTTCTTCCCCATCGATATCCGTTCCTGCTTGTAGACCGGGTCCTGGACATTATCGATGGCGAGAGAATAACAGCGCTGAAAAACGTAACTTTTAATGAGCCCTTTTTTACTGGTCATTTCCCCGGGGTTCCGGTTATGCCTGGAGTTCTCATGGTTGAAGCCATGGCCCAGGCCGGCGGGGTCCTGATGTTTAACAGCCTGGAGGACAAGGAATCCAAGATAGCTATGCTGATGGGCGTCGACAAGTGCAGGTTCCGGAAACCGGTACGGCCCGGCGACCAGATGATTATCGAAGTCGAGGTGCTCCGGTTCAGGTCCCGTGTAGGCAAAATGCTGGGTAAAACCATGGTTGACGGTGCCGTCGCCGCTGAAGCGGAAATTACCTTTTCCCTGGTGGACAGAACTGATTTAACCGGAATTTAACAGGTGCTTTGATGGCTTCTAATACAACCCCTGATATTCATCCTTCTGCTATTGTTTCTCCCGGAGCCGTGATAGGCAAAGGCGTCACCATTGATGCTTACTCCATAATCGGGAATGAAGTCGTCATTGGAGACGATACCGTGGTCGGCCCATATTCCCGCATTGAAGGCCCCACAACCATCGGAAAGGGCAACCGTTTCATTGGCCAGTGCTCTATAGGAACCCCTCCCCAGGACCTGAAATTTAAAGGGGAGAGGACGACCCTTGAGATAGGCGACAACAATCTTATAAGGGAGTTTGTTACCATGAACCGCGGCACCGGGGAAGGCCTGGAAAAGACGGTTGTCGGCAGCAATAACCTGATTATGACCGGAGTCCACATCGCCCACGACTGCATCGTGGGCAACAACATCATTATGGCAAATTCCGCTACCCTGGCCGGACATGTCCTTGTTGAAGATTTTTCCAATGTCGGGGCATTTACCCCGGTTCACCAGTTTTGCAGGGTTGGCGCCCATGCTTTTATCGGCGCGTGCAGCGTCATTACCCGGGATGCTCTGCCTTTCGTTAAAACAGTTGGCGCCCGCGGTGAAGCCAATATCTATGGGATCAATACTATAGGGCTGGAAAGGAAAGGGTTTTCAAAAGAACGGATATCCGCCCTGAAATCCGCCTACCGTGTCCTGTTTCATTCCAAGGGGCTTGCAATGAAGGAACGCATTGAAAAGGTCAGGCTCACCGATCCCCTGCTGCCTGATGTGGAGATCCTGTTGGACTTCATAGAGACTTCAGAACGGGGAATAACCCGTTAGTTGTTCAAACAGTTCCGGAGATTAACAATGGAACCGATTCAAAGACTGGGGTTAATTGCCGGCAACGGACATCTTCCATTTCATGTCCTGGATGAAGCTGCCCGACGGGCTGTGCCGGTTACGGTGGTCGCGATCAGGGAAGAGACCTTTCCGGAGATTGAAAATCACATCAGTTCCCTTAAAAGTGACATTTCCATACACTGGCAGGGACTGGGGCAGCTGGGCAAACTGCTTGAAAACTTCAAGCGGGAAGGCGTGACCCATGCCATGATGATGGGCCAGGTTAAACATGCCAGGATATTCGCCCCGGGATCCCGATCTCCGCTTAAACACCTGAAGAATCTTCCTGACCTTCGAGCTATTAAACTGATGGCTGGACTCAAGGAGAAGAACACATCTTCCCTGATCGGTGCGGTAATCGGTGAAATAGAGAAAGAGGGCATTGCGTTTATCAACTCCACATCTTTCCTCGAAAAGCTCTTGCCGGATGAGGGCGTGCTGACCGGCAGAGGGCCGAGCAGGGACGAGGAGAAGGATCTGTCCTACGGTGTGCCGGTTGCCAGGGAGATCATCCGAATGGACCTGGGCCAGACTATCGTGGTAAAGAGCCAGGCAGTCGTTGCCGTTGAGGCCATGGAGGGAACAGACGCGGCAATCAGGCGCGCTTCAGATCTGGCCCACGGAGAAAGCCTGACAGTCATCAAGGTCAGCCGGCCCAACCAGGAAATGAGGTTTGATGTTCCGGTAATCGGCCCTGAAACCCTAAGTGTTTTCAAGAATTGCAATGTTACCCTGCTGGCCATAGACGCCGGCCGGACCCTCATCATTGATAAGGAAGATTTCCTTAAGCAGGCTTCAGCCCAGGATATTTGCGTGATAGGCCTTTCGCCTGACAATTGACGGTTGTAGCTGGAGCCGCCGGCTCCAGTGTAGTCGCTGGCGTCGAGCAGCTTTAGTACTGCTGGCTTCGGGCCTGCAGCTTGTAGCCTGAGCCGCCGGCTCCAGTAAAGATTCCTGGATTCTCCGGACCTTTGGTTCTCCATCACCCCGGGCTGAATCGTGTCGCGCCTCTGACGATTCTGTTCCGGATCCCGCGAGGGATTTCCGGTTATTATTGCCTCTAACTCAACTGAATGCCGGATGATGAGTTTTCGAGTGCCTGGTTTCGTGTGTCGGATGTAGATTGTTGAGTATTCATTCGACACCCGCCACCCGGAAATCGACACTGGGCACCGGGACATTCGGCACTCGACATTATCCAGGGGCTGGAAGCCCAAGGCGCGGTTTAAGACCAATCATAAGGGCGTGGCACGTTTTAAGACCAAGCCCTGGAAGGGCGTGGCACGGTTCTACGGATTCCAGCTGACTCTGATCGTTTCCAAACAGTAACGCAATGGCGCCATGCCGCAATGACGCAAAGATTTATTATTTCTCTGCGTCCTTGCGTCCTTGCGTCTTAGCGTTAAAAATTTAGCCGGAATTGTAGATATCGATCCCTAATGCGATACCGATACCGATCCCGAGAGACAGCGTCGCACTCCCGGGTCTCCCCTCCAGGCCCGGATCCCGTCCGCTTATTATCAGCCCTGGATGAGAAAATGTAGCGTGCAAATTTAATTTCAAATATTAGGGGTGAAGATGTCGGTTAGAAAGATTCCTGTTGCGGTAGTAGGCGTGGGTTCATTGGGGCAGCACCACGCCCGCATTTATTCTGAGATGCCCGAAGCTGAACTGGTAGCGGTTGTGGACAGTGACGCGGGAAGGGCTGAGGAAATTGCCAACCGATGCGGCTGCCGCGCCCTTACTGATTTCAGGGATATCCCGGGCGAAGTGGAAGCCGTGAATATAGCCGCGCCCACGGTTGCGCACTGTGAGATTGGGCGGGCCCTGCTGGACAGGGGCATAAATGTTCTCGTGGAAAAGCCGATTGCCGCTTCGATCAGTGAAGCTGAACAGCTGGTTAATGCCGCTTCGGAGAATAAAAGAATTATTCATATAGGTCATACCGAGAGGTTTAATCCAATTATGGTTTCCGCCCGTCCCTGGGTGAAAAATCCGAGGTTTTTTGAAACCCACAGGCTGGGAGTGTTCGTGGGCAGGAGCCTTGATATTGATGTTGTCCTGGACTTGATGATTCACGATATCGACCTGATCCTGTCTTTTGTCAACGATTCGGTTAAGGAAGTTAAAGCTGTAGGTATTCCGATCCTGACCCCCAAGGTGGATATCGCCAATGCCCGGCTTGAATTCAATAATGGATGCGTTGCCAACCTTACTGCCAGCAGGGTCTCAAGGGAAAGGACCAGGAAATTCAGGATCTTTCAGTCCCATGATTACATCTCCCTCGATTTCCAGAACAAGAAAGTGGGGATGTATTCCCTGGAAGAGCAGGATGGTAAGAAAAGAATTATAACCAGGGATCCGGAGATCAGTGAAGGAGAACCCCTCAAAATGGAATTCGAAGCGTTCCTGGCCACTGTCAGGGGTGAAGATATCCCGGGAGTCTGCACCGGCAGCCAGGGCAAGGAATCCCTGGATCTGGCCCTTCAGATAGTAGACCAGATTAATTAATCCGATTCGGAGGAAGCCGCTTTAACCGAACCAGGGGCCTGTCCCGGGGAAGTGTTGGATAAAGGCTGAAAAGAAGGGGAAACAGTTTGATCAGAAGCGGGAAATTTTTTTTTATTTTCTTGTTCTGTCTTTTTCTCTGGAATTGCGGAGGCGGCGGGCCCAAGGTTTCTGATCAGCAGCCGCAGGCCGGAGGGAAGCCCGGAGCCGGAATTCCCGGGAGGGAAGGGGAGAAGCCTTATCCCCAGCCCACGGTAAGGATACTTCTTAAGCGCCAGTTCCACACCGCTGAAATCACCAGCTCAAACTTCGGGGCCCAGGTTAGGATCAAGGTAATCGGAAGCATGCTGGAGCTGGAACGCAAAAAGGGATCCCAGTGGCAGGTGTTTGACAGCCAGACCGGATTCCGTTTTTATCCGGACAAGGATAAGCTGCTGGGTTTCAACCGCAGGCACTACCGGGGGGTAATTGATGTCTTTATAAATCCCCTTGGAGCACCGGTTATAGTCAATGAAGTAGGGCTGGAGGATTATCTGCGCAGCGTGGTTCCCCAGGAACTGGGTCCCGTTGCCTATCCCCAGATTGAAGCCTTGAAAGCACAGGCAGTCGCGGCCCGAACCTTCGCGGTCCGGGAACTGGACAGGAACGCGGTTCACGGTTTTGACATGTACGGGGATTCAAGGGCCCAGAATTACGTGGGCGTCAGCAGCGAACACCCCCTCTCCGATCGGGCTGTAGAGGAAACATCAGGGATGATTCTGGTGAACCATGGAAAACCTATCCTGGCCATGTATTCTTCCACCTGCGGAGGGAAGACCGAAGCCTACCATAATATTTTTAAAGGTTCGCCCATCCCTTACCTGGCCGGGGGAGCGGACTGCGATGATTCGAACTCTCCTTTTCATCGTTGGTCTGAAACGATCAATATAGCTTCAATCCAGAATTCCCTGGATTCTTATGCCGGGGTAGGCAGGCTGAAATCATTGCAGACCCTGAAGAAAAGCCCTTCCGGAAGAACAATTTCAATGCGCTTCACTGGTGAAAAGGGGGAGAGGGTCCTCGATGGGAATGATCTCAGGTTTGCCCTGGGCCTGCGCAGCAATCACATTGATAAGCTTCAGCTGCTCAACGGTCCAAACGGATTTGCCTCGAAAATCGTGGTGTCCGGAAGGGGTTGGGGGCATGGTGTCGGGCTTTGCCAGACCGGCGCTGTGACCATGGCCCGCAAGGGCGGCAGTTATGACAAAATCCTCAAACATTATTACCGGGGCGTCAAACTGGTAAAATGGGACGGAGCTGCCAGGTAGATCCGCAAGCTTCCGTTTGGATGATCTGTCCACTCTGGTTTTTTATCCTGGCCAGATTTCAATGATATGAGTGACAAAACAGGAAACGGAAAACCTCTCTTAATTTGCGTTGTCGGTCCGACCGCCAGCGGGAAAAGTTACCTGGCCCTGCGGATCGCCGAGGAAAAGGGCGGGGAGATTGTAAACTGCGATTCGATGCAGATGGTCAGGGAACTCGACATAGGTACAGCCAAGCCCACACCTGAAGAAATGGCAGTTGTTCCCCACCACCTCTTCAATCAGGTTTCCCTCTCGGGATCCTACAGTGCCGGGGAATATATGGAGCAGGCCAGGAATGCTTGTTCTGAAATTTCCTCAAGGGGAAAGGTTCCGGTTGTGACAGGAGGAACCGGGCTTTATCTGCGCTCCCTTCTGCAGGGTATGTTCGAAGGGCCTCCAAAGTCTGACCTGATTCGGGAAAGGCTTCAGAATATCGCCAGAAGAAAAGGAAAAGGTTTTCTTCACCATTGGCTGGAAATAAAAGATCCGGAAGCGGCGGCCAGGATAGAAACCGGTGACCAGGTAAGGCTGGTCAGGGCCCTGGAAGTTTACCTGGCAACCGGAGAATCAATAAGCTCACTGCATGGGAAAATGGATCCTATTGCCGGCTACAGAATTATAAAAATCGGCCTTAATCCCGATCGGAGCCTGCTTTACGAACGGATAAACCAGCGGGCCGCGGATATGTTTGAGGCCGGATTGCTGGAAGAAACCAGGCAATTGCTTAAAGAGGGCTACGATGCCTCATCTAAAGGTTTTGAAGCCCTGGGGTACAGGTACGCAATCCAGGTCCTGAAAGGCACCATGGACGAATCCAGGGCTATAGAACTCACCCAGAGAGATTCCCGCCGCTATGCCAAGAGGCAGATGACCTGGTTCCGCCGGGAGCCGGGAATAAAGTGGATTCCTGATTTTGGAAATTCTCCCTCTGCTCTTGAAGCAGCTCGTGAAATTTTAACGGGTTTCTGATAGCCCCCGTCCTGTTTTTATCAGGGACAGGACAGAGCGGCTCCAAGCATATATAATAAAGACCGAAATGTTGGTCGGGATCGGAGCTGTTTAAGTCGGATATCGATTTGAGGCCACGATTACGATAACGAATACGATAACGATACAGGATTTAGACGGGGATAGAGAAGTATATGGATTTTGAAGCGGTTATAGGGTTAGAGATACATGCGCAGCTATTGACGGAAACCAAGATTTTCTGCCGGTGCAGCACGAAGTTCGGCGCTCCTCCGAATGCCAATACCTGTCCGGTGTGCCTGGGGCTGCCTGGTGCGCTGCCGGTATTGAACCGGCATGCCGTGGCCATGGCCGTGAAGGTTGGACTGGCCCTTAACTGCCGGATTAACAGCCCGTCGCTTTTTGCCCGGAAGAATTATTTTTACCCCGATCTGCCCAAGGGTTTCCAGATATCACAGTTTGATCTTCCCCTGGCCGAGGAAGGCATGGTGAAGCTCAGGTTCAAGGATTCTGAAAGTAGTGAGGTAGTGGAACCCAGTTTCAGGCTAAACCGCATTCACATGGAGGATGATGCCGGTAAATCGGTGCATGTTCCGGGCGGAGACACCCTGGTGAACCTGAATCGTACCGGAACCCCCCTGATTGAATTGGTGACTGAGCCCGATTTCCGGACTTCCCAGGAAGCCTATGAATTCCTGGTTTACCTGCGGAAGGTCCTGCTGTATCTGCAGGTGTGCGACGGGAACATGGAAGAAGGCAGCATGCGCTGTGACGCCAACATTTCAATAAGGCCCCGAGGCCAGGCTGAGCTGGGGACCAAGACCGAAATCAAGAACCTCAATTCCTTCCGCTTTGTGAGGAAGGCTCTTGATTATGAAATCGAGAGGCAGAAAAAGGTTGTTTCCGGAGGGGGGCAGATCAGGCAGGAAACCAGGTTATGGGATGATGCCTCGGGTCGTACCGAGGTTATGCGGACCAAGGAAGAGTCGCATGACTATCGTTATTTCCCTGAACCGGACCTGCTTCCGGTGGTTGTCGGCGAGGAGTGGAAGAAAGAACTCAGAGCTGAACTTCCGGAGCTTCCGGATGCCAGGCGTGACCGTTTTATCGAAGAGTTCGGAATAGAAGAGGATGTCGCTGTGCAGTTAACTTCGGAGCGCGAATTCGCCGATTATTTCGAAGCTGCTGTCACCGGTTACGGAAATGCCGGAATTGTCGCCAACTGGATGCTGGGTGAAGTGAACCATGAGCTCAAGCTGTCCGGCAAGGGCATAGAGGATTTCCGGGTGTCCCCCGCTAACCTGGCAGCCTTGCTCAAGCTGGTTGATGGAAATGTGATCAGTGGAAAGATTGCCAAGGAAGTCTTTTCTGAAATGGTCAAAACCGGGGATGATCCGGAGGCCGTAGTCAACAGGAAAGGACTGAAGCAAATTAGTGACTCCGGTGAGCTTGAAACAATTATTGACGGGATCATTGAAGCCAATCCGGACAAGGTGGAGGCTTTCAGGAATGGCAAACAGGGGCTGATCGGCTTTTTTGTGGGCCAGGTGATGCAGCAAACCCGCGGACAGGCCAATCCCAAGGTCGTCAACCAGCTGCTAAGGGAGAAGCTGTTGCCCCCTACTCATACCTCAGCGCATCAATAGGATTGAGCCTTGCGGCTTTTACGGCCGGCCAGACCCCGAAAACAAGTCCCACAGCGACTGATACGGTGAAGCCGGTTATAACCGCCCAGGCCGGAATGGAAGCCGGAAGGTTGGGTACGAACCAGACAATCAGGTAGCTGACAAGTACAGCCAGCACGATGCCGATTATACCTCCCCCGGTTGTAAGTGACATCGCCTCAAACAGGAACTGGGTGACTATGTCTTTGCGGGTGGCTCCCAGGGCTTTGCGGATTCCGATCTCCCTGGTTCGCTCGGTGACTGAAACCAGCATGATATTCATAACCCCTATGCCTCCGACAAGCAGCCCCACGCCGGAGATGGCAATGGCTACCAGCCCTATGGTGGCGGTAATGCTGTCAAACTGCTGTATGAATTTATCCGAGGTGCTCAGGTCGAAATCACTGGGATCGTTGTACCGTACGCCTCTCTGCGCCCTGAGAATGGCTTCAGCGTCATCCAGGGCTTTCACAAGCATCCCTTCTTTGGCCTTGGCCACAATAATCAGCCAGTCTTCCCTGGGCATCATTTTCCGCAGGGTACGATAGGGGATGTATATTGTGTTGTCTTCCTCAGACATACCCAGGAAGGTTGAGGTTCTTTTCTCCAGGGTTCCGATTACCGTGAATTCTTCTCCGTTAATCAGGATTTTCTTGCTTATAGTCTCCACCCGAGAGTAATTGGGGAACAGGGCCTCAGTTACATCGTTGCCCAGTACCACCACGTTACTGCGCCTGAAGTCATCAATTTCCCCTATGAAGCGTCCTTCGCCCAGGGGCAGGTTCAGGGTCTCGGCAGTACTGGCGGAGGTGCCTTGCAGCCGTCCCTGGCTGTAAGAGTTATCTCGATATTTCAGGGTGGGAGTCCCGCTGCGAACCTGGATGCCGTAATAGGCTACATTCTCAATAGAATCAGCCGTCATCAGGGCCTTGGCATCCTCTATCCGAAGAGGCTCACGCTGGAATTCCTCCCTGTCCCGGTTGAGCTGGGGTCCGGTGCTCAGGTGAAAGGCCCAGATATTGCTGGTTCCCATCTCCTCAACCATGGAAACGATGCTTCCCCGCATTCCCGTCAGGAGGGAAGCGATGACGATTACAGTGATGACACCTATCACCACCCCCAGGACGGTCAGGAAGCTCCGCATTTTGTGGCTCCTGATGGTGTTCATTGCCATCAGGATATTTTCCTGGGTCTGGTTGATGTTCATCTACTTATCCTCTCTCAGGGCTTCGATCGGGTCCAGTTTGGAGGCTGAATAGGCCGGGTATATTCCGAAGATGATCCCTATTCCTCCTGAGACCCCGATCGCCAGGAGAGCATAAAACCAGCTTACGGTCATTGTCATTGGTGTTGCAAGCTCGATGATAATTGAACTTATGAAAGCTATCAGCAAACCGATAAGTCCTCCGGCAGCAGCAAGTACGAACGATTCTATAAGAAACTGGTTGAGGATATCCTGCCGCCTGGCCCCGAGCGCTTTCCGCAGACCGATTTCAAAAGTCCGCTCCGTAACCGATACCAGCATAATGTTCATTACCACGATTCCGCCCACTACCAGGGAAATAAGGGTAATCGGAATGACAACCATGGCTATGATCCCGGTGAAGTCATCCACGAAGGAATTGATTTCCTCGGTGGTAATTATCCCGAAAGTGTCTTCTCCTCCCGGCTCAACCCTGTGGCTTACCCGCATGGCGGCCCTGGCCTGGTCCAGTGCGGATTCAAAACGGTCCTGGTTTACGGCAGTTCCGCGAATGGTGACACTTCTCCTGCTTCCGTATACTTTCTGGAACGCGGTTATGGGAATATGGATTTCATTATCCAGGCTCTGGCCGAATGATGACCCCATTTTTTCAAGGACACCGATTACTTTAAAGGGTTCATTGCCCAGCCTCAACACTTTTCCCAGGGCATCACTTTCCTGGAAAAGCTGGTCATAAAGATCCCAGCCAATGACACATACATACCTGGAGCGGTTTACTTCCTCTTCGGTGAAGAATCGTCCCTCCACGACCTCCTGGTTTCCCAGCAGTATCCTTTCGGCAGTCACCCCGTTAACACTGGTTGACTTGATCTCATTGGATTCATAGAACACGGATCTCATGGTGCCGAGTTCACCAATGACCACTTTACAGTCAGGGCAGTTGTTCTTTACGAAATCAACATGCGCCAGCTTAATATCCTTGTTCCGCTTGACCATCTGTTCCCATTCTTCTTCGGACAATTCCCCCATCTGCACATATTTGCCGATAATGAATGAGTTGCTTCCCAGGATGTTGGAAACACTGTCGGTAACATAGGTTTCAAGGCCTTCGATTCCGGCCCCGACAATCATTACTGATGCCACGCCGATAATGATGCCCAGGAGGGTCAGGAAAGTCCTCAATTTATGGGCCACAATCGAGGTCAGCGCGATTTTGGCAGATTCGCTAAAAATGGATCCGGATTTAATTTGCATTGTTTAGTTCTAATAACGGATATAAGGTTATGAAAGTTCACTAAAAAAACGCAATTTGTCAGACACTTGAAGCCGGAGCGGGAAATCTGGGCCGCCAAGGGCTTCAAATCCTTGCGGCGAATATCAGCATCCCCGATACCTATGCCTGAAGCAGATCCTAGTCTTCCGGAAATTCTTCAGGTGTAACACATGAACAGAAGAGGTTTCGGTCTCCCCAGGTGTCGTCAATTCTCCGGCATGAAGGCCAGAATTTATTCTCTCCCACCCACTCCAGGGGGTAGGCTGCTCTCTGGCGGCTGTACGGATAATTCCATTCATCAGATACCACCATTTTATCGGTATGGGGAGCGTTGGCCAGCAAATTGTTATCCCGTTCAGCCTGGCCTGAAGCTACCTCTTCTATCTCTTCCCTGATAGAGATCATTGCTTCGCAGAATCTGTCCAGTTCGGCCAATGATTCGCTTTCGGTCGGTTCGACCATCAGGGTATCAGCGACCGGAAAGGATACGGTAGGGGCGTGAAAGCCATAATCCATAAGCCTTTTGGCGATATCAGAAACAGTTACCCCGGTATCTTTGCGGATTGCACGGCAGTCAAGGATGCATTCATGGGCTACCATTCCGTGTTTGCCTGTATATAGTATCGGGAAATGATTTTTTAACCGGGCGGCAACATAGTTGGCATTCAGGATTGCTGTCATGGAAGCATTCCTGAGCCCGTCGGGGCCCATCATTTTCAGGTAGGACCAGGCAATTGACAATATGCCGGCTGAACCCCAGGGCGCGGAGTTCACCGCGCCGCCGGTCAAATTTTTATTGGTGTGATGGAAATGGCCGGGTAGGTGATTTGCCAGGTGTTCAGCCGCGGCAATGGGTCCAATTCCCGGACCGCCTCCACCATGGGGCATTGAAAAAGTCTTGTGCAGGTTCAGGTGGCAGACATCAACACCGAAACTTCCCGGTTTGCATATGCCGACGAGGGCATTAAGGTTGGCTCCGTCAAGGTACACCTGCCCCCCGCACTCATGTATGGTATCGATAATGTCACAGACAGATTCTTCGAAAACACCATGTGTTGAAGGATAGGTGATCATCAGGGCTGACAGGCTGTCCCGGTATTTATCCGCCTTTGCTTTCAGGTCCTCAAGGTCTATGTTTCCCTGCTCGTCACATTTAACGGTTACAACTTTCATTCCCGCCATTACCGCGCTGGCCGGATTGGTTCCGTGAGCCGACTTGGGAATCAGGCAGATATTGCGGCTGCCTTCGCCAATGGATCTCTGGTAATTCCTTATGGTGGAAAGCCCGGCATATTCTCCCTGGGCACCGGAGTTGGGCTGGAGGGAGGCGGCACTCAGGCCGGTTATTTCGGCTAATATTGCTTCTGTTTCCGCAATCAAATCCTGGTAGCCTTCGGCCTGGTTAAAGGGCGCGAAGGGGTGGATTCCGGCCCATTCCGGCTGGGTGATCGGGATCATTGAGGCCGTGGAATTGAGCTTCATGGTGCATGATCCGAGAGGGATCATCGATTTGGTCAGGGAAAGGTCCCGGCCCTGCAGCATGAATATATATCGCAGCAGTTCTGTTTCTGATCGGTGAGAATTGAAAACACCATGGGAGAGAAATCCCGACTTCCGTCGCAGGGCCGGGGGAATTCCGGCCAGTCCGGCTGCGGCTTTCGCCCCGGAGTTAGCCCCGCCCGATTGGGTGAAAATTTTAACAAGTTTCTCAACTTCCTCCGGAGTACTTCGTTCATCCAGGGATATTCCCAGGCTTTCATCAGGATAGATTCTGAGGTTGAAACCTTCTTTAAGCGCCCTGTCTACTATGGCATCCTTATCTTGGACGTTTATTCTCAAGGTGTCAAAAAATGTGTTATTCCGAACGTTTAACCCATGGCCCTTCAACCTGTTTGCCAGGTCTGCTGTGAGGCCGTGAATAGATTCGGATATTTCAAGTAATCCTTCCGGACCGTGGTACACGGCATACATGGAGGTCATTATTGCCAGGAGAACCTGGGCGGTGCAGATATTACTTGTGGCCTTGTCGCGTCTTATGTGCTGTTCCCTGGCTTGCAGGGAAAGCCTGTAGGCCGGATTTCCGGAAGCGTCTTTGGATATTCCCACGATTCTGCCGGGGATCATCCTTTTTAATTTTTCCCCGACCGAGATGAAAGCGGCATGCGGGCCACCGTATGCCAGAGGTGTTCCAAAGCGCTGGCTGCTTCCCACGGCAATGTCAGAGCCCCATTCCCCTGGAGGGGTGAGCATAGTCAGGGCCATCAGGTCGGTGGCGGTGACAACAAACGCACCGGCTTCGTGGGCTTTCTCACAGATTGAAGCGTAATCCTCTACAGGTCCGTCCGAACATGGATACTGCAGCAGGATTCCGAAGCAGGACTCGTCAAAAACAAAATCCCCGGGTTTACCGGTAATTATTTTTACACCTGAATTCAGGGCCCGGAATTTGACAACCTCTATTGTCTGCGGATGACAGCTCTCGGCTACAAAAAAGGTGTCTGCCTTTTTCTTTTTGCATGCTGATCTGCAGATCGTCATTCCTTCAGCTGCTGCTGTGCCTTCGTCAAGCAGAGAGGAATTGGCGATAGGCAGACCGGTAAGATCCGCGATCAACGTCTGAAAATTGAGTAAGGCTTCCAATCTCCCCTGGGAAATTTCCGCCTGGTAGGGTGTGTACTGGGTGTACCATCCCGGATTCTCGAGGATATTTCTCTGGATTACCGGAGGAATGTGGCAGTCGTAGTAGCCCATGCCGATTAGCGACCGCATAAGCAGATTACGGCGCCCCATTGAAGTTGCCTGATCTATGACTTCATGCTCTGAAAGCGGCCCGGGTATATCCAGGGCCGAATCCCCTTTCAGGCAGTCGGGAACTATTGCATCAGTAAGTTCTTCAAGGGAAGAAAATCCCAGGGATGAAACCATTTTATGGATATCATTCTTCCGGGGACCAAGGTGACGGTTCAGGAAACTTTTGCTCAGGCTTTCAATTTTATTATTCACAATCTGGATTATCCGTAACTGGCGGTCCGAATTCAACTTTAAGCGGCATTTCCCGGGAAATTATTGCGCCTTCCGCACCGGCGGACTGATCACTGCGCCAACCCTGTTTATGATCGGCTGCAATGATCAATTGGCGCTGCTGAATTGAGTCTCAGTTGCATGCCCGCTATGGACATGTGAAATTTGTCTTGAGAAGTTTCCCTTCGGGATTTGTACTTCTCCGATCTTACTGCAAGTGGGTGTTATTTGTTTTAAGGTCAATAACCTTGTTGTAGACAGAGCCGAAAATAAATCCCAGGATTCCTCCAAGCAGGGCTCCCCAGAAGAATCCTACCAGGCTTCCCGGCCAGCTGACCGTGTATCCGGGAAAGTACTGGCCCAGCAAAGCCAAATGGGGACCTACTGACTCCCCGCCCTTGAGCAGCAGCACGGCCGTCACCAGGAAAACAAGAGAGCCTCCTATGACAGCAAAAGTCACGCACATGGTCATTTTTTGCAGCCTGGCGGCGGCGGAAAGGTAAGCGTTTTTATTTGTCATATTTTCTCCAGTACATATTTTCCGAGTGAATGCTCCAGGCATTAATCTGAATCTGTTAACTGATAATAATTCTCATGATTGTATTCCGCATCCAGGCAAAAACCGAGCCGCCCAGAAATCCCGCCAGTCCTGATTCCAGAAGAATCACCGCGGACCCGCTCCAGGACACGGAGTATCCGTAAAAATAGTTCGCCAGGAGTGAAAGTGTATATTTTGTGCTTTCATCTCCCAGGTAGAGGGTGAAAAGGGTGAGGAGGGACATAAAGAGGCCCAGGGTTACAGCCGCGCCGGCACCGGCGGCTGTCGGGTCGATTTTGTTCAGGACCAGTTCGACAGCCTCCTCCAGGGATGCGTCAACTGTTTCATGGTACTCTTCCTCGGTATTAACATCCCATAAGTTGATGTTCTCGCCCAGGATATTCGAAGCGGCATAAATCCCGGAAAGCATGGAATGATCCATATTGTTGTAACGGTGGGTTCCATTTCGTCCTATAGCCTGCAGGTTTTCAAATCCTTCCAGGTAATTCCTTATGACCGCGAGGCAATCCTTATATCGGCTGTCGTACACCGGGTACGCTTTGGGCACCCGGGTTACCCATCCGCTTTCAACCCTGGCCGTTTTGGCAATGCCCAGCTTGTTCAGTTCCTCTTTACCCCGCTCAATTAATCTTTCATCCTCCCAGTTCCATTCCGGATCCGTTTCGAAATGAAAATACTCCAGGCCGAGAACTGTTTTTCCCGGCACCGGAACCATTTCAGGACTCCAGTTTTTATAATTCTGGATGCGTCCCAGTTCAACCTCTGGATCGTGCACATAGATCCAGTTGTCGGGGAAAATCCGGGATTCATCAATAATCAGGTTAACCGCGATATAATCTCGGTAACCCAGGCCCCGGGCGGCATTCAGTACCTCATCCGGAGGTGCCGGATTCATTGAGAACACAAGCTCAGATAAAGGCATCGATGAGATGCAGGCTCCGACAGGACAGGTTACATCTGTGCCATTTCTGCGGGACGTCAGGGAAACAATCCTGTTATCCTGATGGTTAATGGAGATTACCTCTGATCCGAATTCAACCTGGCAGCCGCTTTCGGTAAGCCTTTCAGCAAGTGTTTCCCACATCATACCCGGTCCCAGCCTGGGATAGTGAAATTGTTCAATCAGGGATGTGACAGACGTCTTTCTATCCAGTCCAGCCTGGTTCATCAGGGCGTTTTTAACGGCTTCCCTGAGCGAAAGATTTTTAATTCGTTGAGCCGCCCAGTCGGCCGAGATTGAAGCGCAGGGTATGCCCCAGACTTTCTCGGTGTAGGTTTTGAAAAACATTTTGAACAGGCGGGAGCCGAACCTGGCGGTTATCCAGTCTTCAAAGGTGATTATCTCTTCAGGAGGAAACATTTTCACCCTCAGGTAGGAAAGCACGCACAGGGAGGCCTCTATTATTCCCATATTCGAGAGTACATTCCTGATCTGGAGCGGATAGTTATAGAACTTGTTTCTATAGAGTATCCGGGAAAGCCTTGGTCTCAGAAGAAAGTCATCTCCCAGGATCTCCTGCCAGAGATCATTCAGCATCGGGATCCTGGTAAAAAATCGATGTCCCCCCAAATCAGCCCTGAAACCCTGGTGGACCTCGGTCCTGGCTATTCCGCCGGGAACCGAAAGGGTTTCAAAAACCCTGGCAGGAATCCGATTCTTGCTCAGCTCCCAGGCAGCGGCCAGGCCGGCTGGTCCGGCCCCGATTATGCAGACCTTGTTCGTATCTGAGATATGAGAGTTATTCATGGGCCTGTAAACCGGTTAAGATTCTTTCAAGGACATCAATTGTATCTTCTTTTCTTGTGTCTTCCTTGACAATAAGCCTGAATGCCAGGGTTTCAAGCTGGCTGTAGAGAAGATTGTTGATGATTCGCAGATCCAACTGCCTGAATTCCCCATTTTTGATCCCTTCAGCGAGTAGCCTCTGCATCAGCAGCCTGAGTTTCCAGGTGTGCCGGGTGATTTTTTCACTGATCTCCTCTCCTCTTGATTTCCTGGTCAAAAGGTATTCGAGAATCCTGATCAAGGTCAGGCGTTCCCGGCAGAGGGAGTCGATGGTTGTTAAAAGAATTTTACGCAATCTCTCCTGAGACGGGCAATCCTTCAGATCGGCTATTTCACGTTGTTTCTCAAGCATTGGCGTGAAGAAATTCTGAACACTTTCGTCCAGGATTTCGCGCTTGTCATTAAAATACCTGTACAAGGTTGTTCGGGAAATATTGCAGCTGTCGGCTATTTTCTGAAATGTAACGCTGGAATAGCCCTGTTCAGCAAATAGAATCAGGGCTTTTTGCAGGATTTCCTTTTTCCTTTGCGCATGGTTAACTATTCTAGTCATCATTCCTCCTGAAAAAGCACGTGAAACTGAAACCGATTAACTCAGATTATACTGAATTCAAGTGGCATATTCAGCCGGAAAAGGCCAGTGCTCCGGATATCCTGCCAGTAGATTCCCCTGGAGGCGATTTCATGCGGACCGCCCGGGCTGGAGGGTGATGAAGCGGCATTGGGGAGAACTGCATAATGAAGGCAATAGTCCGACCTGGGTTTATCTGGCCAGGTTCATGTAATATCAGGACTAAGGACATGCAGCACAGGTATCCCAAGGAGAAATATTTTCTTATCCGCATCAGGAGGTATAATAAGGAGCTTGTGAACCCGGTATTCGGGCCAGAACCAGGATCGTGACCAAGGAAAGAAAATTTATAAATGTTGATACCGCATGTTTTTCTGGCGGCAGTAGTTATTATTCCCCTGGGGCTAGTTCTTTCCGGCAAGCTGCGGATAGACGCGGCATCCGTGTTTATAGCGGTGTCATTCGGAATTGCCCAGTTCATGGGAATGGGTATCCTTGGCGAACCCGGCAACCCGGCCGCCGCTGCCCGGGCACTTTCGGGATTCAGCCAGCCGGTCATATTGACGCTTGTCGGGCTTTTCGTGATTACCCGAAGCCTGGATAAGTCAGGCATCACCAGGTGGATGGCCCGACATATGCTGAGGATAGGCGGCTCCTCCGAAAGAAAACTGATAGCCTTGTTTGCCGGTACAGCGGCGGTGTTTTCCCTGATAATCAATAATCTTGCGGCCGGTGCGCTGGTCCTTCCCAGCGCCATGGAAGTTGCCCGCAGTTCAGGGATCAAGCCCAGTAAGCTGCTGATACCTGTTGCTTACGGTAGCCTTCTGGGTGGCGCGGCTACCTACTTTACAACTGCCAATATGATTGTCAGCAATCTACTGACTACTACTGATCCTCCCCAGGAGCCTCTCCATATTCTTGATTTCACGCCAACCGGAGGATTGATCGCGCTGGCCGGAATAGCCTTTTTGTCACTGCTGGGACACCGCTATCTCCCTGACCGGGAATCCCCGCTTGAACAGATGAGGGCCCGCCTGACCGGAAGTGACCTGGAAGATTATTATCAGCTTGGCGAACGGCTTTGGGAAGCCAGGGTTGTCCCTGGATCAACCGTGGCCAATAAACCATTATCGGAAAGCCGGATTGGGGAAAGGCTGGGGCTAGTTGTTGCCGGTGTCGTGCATAAGCAGCAGGCCGTCTATGCTCCTTCCCCTGAACGGTTTATACATTCCGGAGACCTCCTCATGCTGGTGGGCCGCGAAGAGCGGATTAAAGCCCTTGCTGAAGCAACTGGCCTGAAGATAAACCGGAAGAAATCCAGGGACCATATCAGCAAAAAAGGCGTTTCGTTTATAGAGGTTATGCCTTCTCCCCATTCCCGGGCGATTGGCAAAACCCTCAGGGATCTTGATTTCAGGGTAAGGTACAGGATAACCGCGCTGGCGCTTTTTCGGGGAGGGCAGAGCTACAGGACTGATCTCGGCAATATGCCCCTGATGCTTGGGGATTCCCTCCTTATGATTGTGTCAGGCGAACACCTGGCCCATCTTCGGAATAATCCTGATTTTATTGTCCTCGAATCTGATATCAGCGACCAGCCTGTTCAAAGGTTTAACGCCGCGGTAACTGTAGGGGTGTTGGTATCCGCGATAACCCTGTCAATAATCGGGATGCCTATTTATCTGGCCATGCTGGGCGGAGCCTTGATTTTAATTCTCTCCAGAGTGATAGGATATGGAGGAAGCTTACCGTTCCATACAGTGGCAGGTTGTGGTTCTGATTGCCGGCATGTATACAATAAGCCTGGCCATGGTCAATACCGGCCTGGCCGGAGATATAGGATCATTGATGGTTCGAGTCCTGGCTCCTTTTGGTCCCCTGGGACTGGCTTTGGGAGCCTACCTGCTGACCCTGGCCCTGACCCAGATAATGGGAGGGCAGGTGACAATTCTGGTGACCGGCCCGATAGCTATCAGCGCGGCCGCAAGCCTGCAGATAGATCCCCACGCGGTCGCGGTAGCCGCGGCGATAGGCTGTTCAACTTCATTCCTTCTACCCATAGCCCACCCGGTTAATATTCTGATGATTGCACCCGCCAATTACAGGTTTCGGGATTTTTTCAACATTGGATGGAGGCTTACCCTGGTTAGTTTTGTGGCCCTGGTGATTGGGCTTGTTGTTTTCTGGTAAACGCTGTCGCGGGTTTCTGGTTTGGCTGCTTATGTTGAAATGCGAATAGAGCCTGCAAGAGATCAGGATTAACCCTGTATGGAATTCCAAAAGTAATCAGTATAAGTTTGAGACCATATGCCTGATGGTTCATATATTATTTAGTACTTCAAAATACAGTCTTGTGTTTTTTGCGCTGATTCAAGAGAATAGAACTTTCAAATACAACATTCAATTGATGAGATATGCGCGTTCTTGAAGAAGGATGGAAAATGGTAAAGGAAGAGGATAAAAGGTTTTTGGACGAGGTCGAACTTCAAGAGTGGCTTGATTCCCTTGATTATGTTCTTTCAGAACAGGGAACCCAGGGAGCCGGGGAGCTTCTTGAAAAATTGAACCGCCATGCTGTCGGGCGAGGGGTTAAAACCGGGGCCGGATCTGTAAATACCCCTTATCGGAACACTATTTCGCCGGAGGATCAGCCGGATTACCCTGGTGACAGGGACCTGGAGAGGCGGATAAAGAACCTGATCAGGTGGAATGCCATGGCCATGGTTGTCAGGGCCAACAAGGGAGACCTGGGCCTGGGCGGGCACATTTCTTCCTTTGCTTCATCTGCCACTCTTTATGAAGTCGCGTTCAATCATTTTTTCAGGGGGAATAAGCACCAGTCGGGAGGCGACCAGGTGTTTTTTCAGGGCCACATAGCCCCCGGAATCTATTCGCGGGCTTTTCTGGAAGGCCGACTCAATGAGAAAAACCTTGAAAATTTCAGGCGGGACCTGGCCCCGGACGGCGGACTTTCTTCCTATCCGCATCCATGGCTTATGCCGGGTTTCTGGCAGTTTCCTACTGTTTCCATGGGATTGGGGCCACTCCTGGCAATATACCAGGCCAGGTTCAACCGTTATCTTGAAAACCGGGGACTTATCGATGCTTCAGATTCCAGGGTTTGGGCGTTTCTGGGAGACGGTGAAACCGACGAGCCTGAAGCTCTGGGATCCCTGAACCTCGCCTGCAGGGAAGGTTTGGATAACCTGATATTTGTCGTGAACTGCAACCTGCAGAGGCTTGACGGCCCGGTGCGCGGCAATGGGAAAATTATCCAGGATCTGGAAGGCGTTTTCCGGGGAGCCGGATGGAATGTGATCAAGGTTGTTTGGGGCAGCGAGTGGGATTCTCTCCTGCAGAATGATTCCAAAGGGCATCTCCTCAGGAGGATGGAAGAGGCGGTTGACGGGGAATACCAGAAATACAGCGTGGAGGACGGATCTTTCATGCGCGAGGAGTTTTTCGGGAAATCTCCTGAGCTTCTGGAAATGGTGGAACATCTGTCTGATGAGGAACTGATCGGCATGAGGCGCGGCGGGCATGATCCCGAAAAGGTTTTTGCCGCCTTTCAGGCAGCGGTAAATCATAAGGGCGGTCCTACCGTGATCCTGGCCAAAACAATTAAAGGTTACGGATTGGGAGAAGCGGCGGAAGGGAAGAACATAACCCACCAGCAGAAAAAACTCAATGAAGCAGAACTCAGGCAGTTCCGCGACCGTTTTGATATACCGCTGTCAGATGAAGAGGTTGATAAAATACCTTTTTACCGGCCGGCTGAAGATAGTCCTGAAATTAAATATCTCTTAAAACGCCGCAAAGAACTTGGCGGTAATGTACCGGAAAGGATAGTGAAAGCCGGACCTTTAAAAACTCCTTCTGAGGAGCTTTTCAAGGAGTTTTACAGCGGCACCAAGGGCCGGGAAGTGTCAACGACCATGGCGTCGGTCCGCATGATAGCCAAGCTGCTGAGAGATAAGGAGATGGGTAAGCTTGTCGTTCCCATCGTTCCGGATGAAGCCCGTACTTTCGGACTTGAAGCCCTTTTCGCCCAGGTTGGGATCTATTCCAGTAAAGGACAGCTTTATGAGCCGGTTGATGCCGGTGGATTGATGTATTACAAGGAGTCATCCACCGGTCAGATTCTGGAAGAAGGCATTACCGAAGCCGGCTCGATGTGCTCTTTTATCTCAGCCGGAACAGCCTACGCTTCACATGGAGTAAATACCATTCCGTTTTTCATGTTTTATTCCATGTTTGGATTCCAGAGGGTTGGAGACCTGATATGGCTGGCCGGAGACATCAGGGCCAGGGGATTTTTGCTGGGAGCCACCGCCGGCCGCACTACCCTGAATGGAGAAGGACTGCAGCATGGTGACGGAAACAGCCTGTTGATGGCCTATCCTTATCCTAACGTCAAGGCCTGGGATCCTTCCTTTGCCTATGAAATTGCCGTGATCATGCGTGAAGGTATTCGGGATATGTATGAGGAGCAGAATGACTGCCTCTATTACCTGACTATAGGAAATGAAAATTATCCGCAGCCTCCATTGCCTGAAGACCAGGAGCAAGAGGCAGTGAAAGAGGGTATTTTGAAGGGCATCTACCGGTTTAAATCCGGAAAAACGGCAAAAGGTGGCCTGAAGGTTGATTTACTCGGGAGCGGAGCCATAATGACCAGGGTACTGGAAGCCGCGGAGATCCTGGAGTCCAGGTATAAAGTGGCGTCGGATATCTGGAGCGTTACCAGTTATAAGGAACTTTACCTTTCCGGGTTGGAAGCGGAACGCTGGAACGTCAGGCATCCGGGAGAAGATGAGCGGAAACCATGGTTGACTGAAAGCATGCTGGAAGGTTCCGGCGTGACAGTGGCGGCATCAGACTATGTTAAAGCCTTGCCTGAATCGGTTTCCAAGTGGATTCCGGGCAGGCTGATTTCACTGGGTACCGACGGATTCGGGCGCAGTGAAACTCGTCCGGCCCTGCGTGACTTTTTCGAAGTGGATGAACGGCATATAGTGCTGGCGGCATTAAGCGGATTAAGCAGGGAAGGTAATATCCCTGAAAAGATCGTGCAGAAAGCCATGAAGGATATGAAATTGGATCCCGAGAAAATCAATCCATATGAAATGTAGCTGATTATTTAATTTAGGAGGGTGTTATGGCCGGAAAATTTGTGCTTCCTGAACTGGGAGAAGGAGTTGAACAGGGAGATATCGTTTCCATCCCGGTGGCAGCGGGAGATATTGTTGAACCGGGACAGACAGTAATTGAGCTGGAGACGGACAAGGCTACGGTTGAAGTGCCCTTTGAACCAGGTGGGAAAATCACCGAACTACTGGTAAAGGTCGGAGACAATGTGAAAATTGGAGCTCCTCTTTTCAGCTACGAATCGGCTGAAGCCGGAGGTCCTTCGAAAAAGGAGGGAGAAGAGAAAGCCATCGCTCCCGCCCAGGATGAAGCTGCCGCCGACGAATCAGGTGAAGCAAAGGATGTGGTTGAAAAACCCGTTGAAGCTGCCGCGCCGGAGGCCGCTGACGTTCCGCCGGCATCAATCCCGGCCGGTCCGGCCGCCAGGCGTTTGGCCAGGGAAAAGGGCCTGGACATTTCTGAAATTGAAGGGTCCGGGGCCAGGGGAAGGATTACGGTTGAGGATGTTAAGGCCTATTCCGCTCCGGCCGCCGTGGCATCCCAGTCGGCAGGCGCCGCGCCTGTAAAGGTCAAAATGCCTGATTTTTCAAAATTCGGTGAGACAACTATTGAACAGTTCACCAATGTCAGGCGGGCTACCGCCAGGCACTTGAGCATGTCCTGGAATACGGCTCCTCATGTTACCCAGCATATTCTTGTCAATGTAACCGGTCTTGAGGCCTGGCGAAAACAGAATGCCCGCAAGGTTGAAAAAGCCGGAGGGAAACTCACCGTAACCGCTATCATAGTCAAGGTTGTGGCCCAGGCCCTCAAAGCTTTCCCCAATTTCAATGCCAGTATTGATATGGAAAAGGAAGAAGTGATCCTCAAACACTATGTCAATATAGGAATAGCTGTAGACACTCCCCGGGGCTTGCTGGTTCCGGTAATGAAAGATGTCGATAAAAAAAGCATAACCGCCATTTCTCTTGAAATCGGAGAGATTTCAGGCCGGGCCCGAAATTCTAAAACCGGGCTTGATGAGCTGGCCGGAGGATGTTTTACAGTAACCAACCTGGGGGGAATCGGCGGACATTTCTTCACCCCGATTATAAATCATCCTGAGGTTGCGATTCTGGGGGTGTCAAGGAGCCGGATTGAACCGGTGTTCCAGGATGGGGAATTCGCGGCAGCTGAAATGCTTCCCCTGTCCCTCTCCTATGACCATCGGCTAATCGACGGAGCTGACGCTGCCCGATTCATGAAATGGATTTCAGACGCCCTTGAGAATCCTATGAGCATGCTGCTGTAAAAATTGGTTTAAGGTTCAAGGTAAGGTAAAGTTCTGAAACAAAATTAATACTTTTCAATCGTTTTATGGCTTTTTTTTCAAAGCCATAAATGGTTGTGGCCGGCAACTGTTACCGATGTCCTGATTGATCAAGACTACTCAACCTTGAACCTTGGACTATAAGCTACCTTACCAGCGATCCGATTCTGCTCCAGCGTGTCTTGGTAAAAAAGTATACGATTCTTTCCCCGTAAAGCTTGACCAGTTCAGGTATAGAAGTCTTGAGGTGGGCGTCTTTGCCATCCTGGTAAGACCAGAAAATAACCAGCGGTCTCCCCACAATCAGATCTTCCTTTAAAAATCCGAAATAGCGGCTGTCGGCACTGTCATCACGATTATCACCCATCATGAAATATGAGCCGTCGGGAATATTAACCGGGCCAAAATTGTCGCGTCGGGATTCAAAGCTGAACCTGCTGCCGCTTCCAGCGCTGAAGATTCGTTTGTCTATGTGAACCTTATATGGCTCTTCCAGTGCTTTCCCGTTGATATGAACCACTTTATCCTTGATTTCAAGGGTTTCTCCAGGAAGGCCTATAGCCCTTTTGACATAAAGCACTTCAGGTTTTTCCGGAAATTTGAATACAACAATATCACCCCGGGTGACTGTTCGCTTGGCTGTTCCGGAAATGGCGGAGGTAAACCCGTTCCTGTAGGTGAACTTGTCAATCAGCAGCCGATCACCGACCCTTATCGTGGGATCCATGGACGGGGTGGGTACGGTCATGGGGTGAACAACAAAGGTAGTGATAAAGAGGGCGACAATAGTACAGTAGACTGTAGCTACAAAGTATTCCCTCAATGTGCTTTGCCTGGGTTCCGGTTTTTTCTGCTTCTTTTCAGCTGCTTTATTCTCGGATTTCATGTGTAGTGAATGATTATATCGTAAAAGAATACCTGTGGAGAAGGATGGTAAGGAGATAAGGTCTGGATTCGGGATCTGGAATGCCTGCAGCGTAGTCTTCCTGTCCGAAGCCGGTACCTTAAGAATCCTGCTGATGGACCCGCAATTACTGGGATTGGTTGCGAAATGCCGAATGTCCGAATGCCGAATCCTTATTTTCGGGTACCGGGTGTCGAATGCTCACTCGACACTCCGGAATCGTAGCCGCACACTCGATTTTCATCACTCGTCGGATGCGGTTAGCCTTCATCCAGTCGGCTTACCCACGATTTGTCGGTACATTTTTCGATCATCTCATCCATATGCTCCCCGGTTACCGGATTTATGAATTCAGGACAGATTTCCTTCAGGGGGACGAGGACGAAATTCCTTTTATGCAATTCAGGATGAGGAACCGTAAGACAGGAAGTAGAAATCTGTTTTTCGCCGTAGAACAGGATATCGATATCAATACAACGCGGTGACCGGTCGCCCTTTCTTTTCCTGCCCAGGTTCCGTTCCACTTCCTGGCATTGGTCGAGCAAGGCGTATGGGGATAAGGAGGTTGCCGCTCTGCAGACAATATTGATATAGGCAGGATGGCTGATATCTCCAACCGATTCTGTTTCGTAAAAGGATGAAACTGTTTTAAGGTTTATTCCCTTACAGGAGAGCCTGTCCAGGGTGGCCAGTATATTTTTTTTTCTTTCTCCCAGGTTTGAACCCAGGGAAAGAAATATGATTTCTGGATAGTTCATCGACTTCTAGGCGCGCCTCAATCCGTTTTGAGAGTAAAAAAAGCCGGAGATTTTAATAAACCGGGGTTGGCGCTCTCCTTATATTTCCAATGTTTCCCAGTCCCTTGAAGAAGAATGAAAAGCGAATCTGTCTTCTTTCGTCCCGGTTTACAAGGTTATAACCGTAGAATTCCCCGACGATTCCACAGCAGTCCCAGAAATAACTGGCCCGGATCTGGTAGTTCATGAACCTGCTGTCCTGGGCGTCGTAACTTACATGTCCGTTGGCCGAAAAACCGTTTCCGTAACGGCCATAGCCGACACCTCCCTGGATCTGGTGGCTTTGTCCGAAATCCTCGAGGATGTCTTCTGTTATGTAGTAGGACCCGGATATGGAATACTTGCCCATGGCCAGCCTGCCGCTTGTCGCGAAATCCCGGAATCTTCCCCTGTCTGTATCATAATCACTCCTGATATCAAGGCTGAGTGATGAATTAGGAGAAAACCGGGCGCTTGATGTTATCGGTGAAAAGTCCCTGGGCCGGGTCAGGTAAGGAAATCCGGTTAAAGTATAAAGGGGGAAGAACTGGTTTACCGAGTCTTCCTTCAAGGCGCCGTTAAAATCAGGGTCCAAAAAATGCTTCTGGGCGATTTTGACCCTGAGCCATTCCCGGGGGGAAGAATCTGAAGAAGACTTCACATAGAAACGGTTTATCAGGGAATACTCGAATTCGTTGGTGTCGGCAATTGCGTCTACATCATCGAAAAGGATCACTTCGTCATAGTCGTCTATGCCTGAAATGAGCCGGTATCGCACCTGCGGTTCCAGAACATGTTTATACTGGGTGGAACCGGCCGTGCCCCATAATCGGGACATTTTCCAGCCCTGCAAGCCCACCGAAAGATCCATGTAGTTTCTCACCACATCATTGCTGACAACCGTTGGCGCTCCATCCTCCCACTCCATCGAGTCACTGTAGAAGAGCTGCCTGGCTCCCAGGGAAGGGGATAATCTCAGCCCCTGGAACAGGGGAATGGAAAAGTATACCTTCGGATAAAAATCAATCCGCTGGGTAATCGTGGGTGTTTCGATCAGCAGGTCAGAGCGGTTCATTCCGGCTATGGAAGTGCTCAGGTCCAGGTATAAAGGAGTTCCGGGTATTCTCCTTCCGTTGAGATCCAGGCTGATTTCAGGAAGCTTACGGATAGTAGTGTTTTTTTCTGAGAATCTGGTTTCTTCCTGGTTGATACCTATATTAAATGAACCGCCATTGAAATTGCGGTTGAGAAAAAAAACTGAATTTTCCGTCGGACGGGTAGCAGTAATAAAGTTGTCCGTAAAGGTCTGCCTGTAGAGGAAGTTGGAGACCAGGTTGAAATCGGCTACAGCCCGAAAACCGTTTTTGAAATGAACTTCACCCTGTCCGGTCAGGCTCCAACCACCCGCGTTCAATTTGTCATCAATATAGGTGCCGGAAAGATCAAAGAAAGAACCGGCAGAGGGTTTGGACCTGAAGATGAGACCGTGCTGGAGGCCGCGCTTTGTGAAATAGGTCTCTTCAAGCATCAGGTCGGCACTGCGGCCCAGGGTCAGGTATACCCTCTGTTCAAAACTCATTCCCTTGGAGTCTGAACTGCCCACGGAAGGAAGGAGTATTCCGCTTGACCGCTCTTTTTTGCCTGCCGGAATATACATGTAAGGCAGATACAGGATCGGGATTTTTTTGATCTTAAAAACCGTTCCCCTCAGCTTGTAACTTTCGTCAACCGTGATGTCAGCTTTCCGTATTCTAATCTGCCACTTGGGGACATCCCCGGTGCAGGAGGTCAAAAAACCGTCCTCCGCGGTATAGGTTTTATCCCCGGTCTTGAATACTTTATCAGCGTTTATATAAAGTTCTTCATCAGTAAAGCCTGCGGCTTCAAAAATGACTCCGGTATTGTTTTTTACATTGAACTCGGCCCGGCTTCCCTTCAGCCAGGTGACTCCTTTGGCCAGAAGCAGATCTCCTTCTCCAACCAGGATTTCATCCCGTTTGTTATAGGTGATTTTTTCGGCTGAAAGACGAGTGTCCCCATATTCCGCAATGACATTTCCGGTGGCAGTAAGAACCTCTTCAGTTGTGCCTTCAATCTTGTCAGCCCTAATTGACAGGGTTATTCCATCCTGCTCAATAAGTACTGAAGGGCGATTGTTAACCTCCCCGTAGCTGATAGGGGTGAGAATCAGTAAGATAAATAGAAAAAGAAAAAAGCTGTAGGACTGAAAGTTTCCGGGGGAGGGGATTCCTGATTCCAAATCTTCAATCCCTGTCGCGAGATTTTTAATCCACTGCGATTTATCACGATTAGTACTGTTTTTCATAACAGGGCAGATGTCCACTCCCGGCGACAGGCCGACTGAAACTATCAATCGGATTCCTTCAGTTTCCGTATCAAAGCAATATTTTACAGGATCTGTAATAATGATGCTCAAAATGTTCCTTTAATCTTCAGGAGTTTCTGGAATAGGAGAGGGTCTGTATTTGAATAGTACAAAAGGAATTAAGATGCTGATAAATAGTGAATTGCCGAAGGATATTGAAGAAATGTGCGGCTTCCTGGAGAAATTCATTTTTTTTCACCTGGGACGCGATGCAATTGTTGAGGTGATCTCCCCGCCCGGTGAAAACCTTGTATGTTCAATTTCCCACATCAGGATTAAGGACATCCAGTTTGAATTGGATTATGAATTGAAAGAAAAATTCGAGCAGGATATCTCAGCCTTTGAAGATTATCTGCTCGAGATTCTGACTGGAAATCGCAGGGGCTTGTCAATTGACGATTGACAGTTGAGGCAGTAAGCCGGGTACGCAGATATCCTGATCTGCGGTCACGCCTTTTGCCTCCCAGGTTGCTGACTTTGTGGCTCGCCGATCTTCAGATCGGCACAGGGGGAACAGCTGCAGCTTCACTTCGAACTTCGAACATTTCACTTGAAACTTGAATAGTTACGAGTCACAAGCAGCAGGTAGCGCCATTCCGAAGGCCGTGTAATCAACATCTTTCAGAAAACTGGAGATTTGAGATTTGGTGCTTGTGATTTTTAAAATTATGTCCCTCTTCCAGAGCTGGGAGAGGTTGGGAGGGATCTTCACACCCCAGGCTCCTCCAAACCTTCGGTTCGTCGTCAACTGGGGCTGATTTTCAGCCCACCAAGGGTGATAACCCCAAGGCCCGGAATCGCCAACAGCCATCAAAACACCAGGGCCGGTACTGGATTGGGACCTTTGAGAAGTTCCAGGGTGAAGCCGGACAGCGTCCGGGACAGGTGCAGGGTGACAGGCCCACTGGGACCCTGACTTCGATACCATAAACTACCGGTGCCCGCGATGAATCCATGAAACCTTATGCCTGGGATGTGTCTCCTTACAAAGGTAAAACCGCCCGGATAATTATCAAGGATATGAAGAGTGGCGGATGAGGCCACATCAATGTCGATGATTTCAGGTTTGAATAATTTGATGAATTCATTGATAGAGTCCTGGATTAAGTCCATCAGAAAGCTGGTTTGACCGATTGTCTAAGATGGAGGAGAGACCGGTAGTCGATCGTGGTAGGAAGCATCCTTGCTGTCCTGTGGCGCGCCAGCGGCACTGTGTAGCACTATTGTTGCTATCTGACAGCCTGTACGACTCCCTGCGGGAGCGGAGAACTGGAAGTTTCCGACCACGACTATCCACGACAACGAAAATCAAATTCTCCCTTTCTTTGTTATAAAGCACGGGTATACTTATTTCTGTATGAGTTTATTCACTACGATTGCCCTGGCTATTGGTTCTTCCTGGGTATCAGGAATCAACCTTTACATCACTGTCGCTACTCTAGGGCTGCTGGGACGTTTTGCCGGTCTAGAGCTTCCGGGAGACCTGTCAGTTTTAACTAACTGGTGGATCATAGGCATAGCCCTGTTTTTATTCCTTGTTGAATTTTTTGCCGACAAGATACCCCTGGTAGACTCAGCCTGGGATGTTATTCATACCTTCATAAGAATTCCAGCCGGGGCAGTCCTTGCGGCGACTGCTTTTGGTGATTTTAATATGGGGGTTCAGGTGGTTGCCTTTCTGCTGGGCGGAAGCCTGGCCCTGAGTTCGCACGGGACAAAAGCAGCTACAAGGGCCGCGATCAATACCAGTCCAGAGCCTGTAACAAATATCACCGCGAGCTTTCTCGAGGATATTTTTGCTGTAGGATCACTGCTCCTGGCGGCTTTCCATCCAGCAGTTTTCATAGGTTTTTTTGCCGTGATTGTTGTGGCTTCAATAATCATGTTGCCAAGAATCGTCAGGAGCCTGAGCGGATTTTTCAGGAGAATTCGCGGAAAGGATGTATCCGGCACCGGGCAGGGCCATAGGTCCTGCTGATTCAGGCGGATTATTACGCTTCTTATGAAATTCAAGGTTGAGGTATCCAGGGAGGAACATAAATGACAACAGAAAACAGGAGATCAGGAAAGAATTTCGATGGTCCGGATAAACAGAAGATGAAGCGCAAGGACTACGAGGCGGAACTGAAAAGGCTGCAGGTTGAACTTGTGAAGATGCAGCTCTGGGTCAGGCGGACCCAGGCCCGGATCGTAGTGGTTTTCGAAGGCCGTGATGCCGCCGGGAAGGGCGGAATGATCAAGCGTATCACCGAGCGGGTCAGCCCCCGTGTTTTTCGTGCTGTGGCCCTGCCTGTTCCGAGTGACCGAGAAAAATCCCAGCTCTACATGCAGCGTTACTTCGCCCATCTCCCGGCTGGCGGAGAGGTGGTTTTATTCGACCGCAGCTGGTATAACCGCCTGGGAGTGGAAAGGGTTATGGGTTTTTGTACTGAGGAGGAGTACCTGCATTTTCGCAAGAATGTGATGGAGTATGAGCATACCTTCATAGAGGATGGAATAATCCTGATCAAGTACTGGCTTTCGGTCAGCAGCGAAGAACAGGAAAGGCGATTCCAGAAGCGGATAGAAGATCCGCTGCGGCAATGGAAATTGAGTCCGATGGACACCGAGGCCCGTCGGCGATGGTTTGAGTATTCCCGGGCCAGGGATGAGATGTTCGAAGTGAGCGACACTGATTTCGCTCCCTGGTATGTTGTGAGCACCGATGACAAGAGAAGAGCCCGCCTCAACTGCATCAGCCATCTGCTCAGCATGGTTCCCTACCAGGAATTGCCCCGGGAAATTCCGCCGTTGCCCGAACCTGATTTGTCCAAGGCCTATGATGACGTAAAAGCCCTGGAAGGCCGCAGGTTTGTGCCGGAACTATATTGAGGGAATTTCGGTCCGGTTGCTCAAGGGAAGTGGTTTACACCTATTGCCTTGATTTGTTTAGAAAGGCCAGGAACGCGGCGAGGCCTCCCAGGGCCACTACGGCAAAGATGACTCGTATCAGGCTGATTACCCAGGCGATTCCAATACCCAGGGCCGCCCACTGTACCCACCAGTCACCAGGTGATGTCATCACGTTGATCACTACCAGGAGGGCCAGTATCAGGGGGCCAACGATAAGAAATTTGACAGCTTGTAAGGTTTTTTTCATAAGTAATTAAATCCTCAAATCAAAACAGCTGATTTTTACAACATCTTTCGCAGCAATTCACTTTCAATCATTCCTGCCATTCTTCTGAAGCCGTTGCTAAATACGGCTTCGGAAGAATATTTCTTGACAGCGATCATACCTCAAAGACCATTGCCGGCAAAGGAATAAATGGATGATTCGAGACTTGCGGCCTCCCAGGTTAAGTTCGAAGTGAGCGGTTCGAATTTAACCTAGATTAGGTTTGCCAGGGGCTACCTGTAACTGAAAAATATCAATATACCGGTTGTCGGAAACCTATCCAGATGCTTGCCCGGGGTACAGTATTTCCTCCGAACTGATCGGTGAAATTCGTCACGTAATGCAGATCGAACTGCGGCTGGATGAATATGCTCTCAGTCAGGAACATTTTCAGGCCGGCTCCGGCGTGCAGCTGGAAATGGTTTGAACTTCCCAGGGATTCTGAGGAACTGGAACAAAGGGCGGTGCCGATGCAGGATGTCTGGGAATAGGAGAAACCGGTTTTTGCCCCGCCCAAACCGCCTTGCAGCTCTAATGCCAGCCTGTCATTGTTAAGGGGCGCGTAAATTCCGTTGAAGTCATAAAAACTCTGCCGATACTCAAGTGGCCCGTAATCGCCTTTAGCAGGCTGGAAGTTAAACTGGGCTCCAATGCCAAAATGCTCCGAAAGCATCACGTTGCCGCCCAGTCCCAGGAACAATCCATCCAGGGATGGGGTGGCTATGCAGCTTGAATCTCCCATGCCCGGTGTGCAGGACTGGAAAGCGTACGGAGATGTGGTATTGAAAATCCCATATTCGCCGGAATCAAGGAAGGCCCTCCCCAGGCCAAGGCTCAGGTCAACTGATTTCTGGGCTGAGGCAAATGGTGAACCCAGGAATAAAAGGCTGAGAAGAGTAAGAAGATGGAATTTTGTTTTCATTTCGAGGCTCCTTGTTTAGGGATGATGATTTACAGCAGCGGTTGAAAAACGCGGGGTTTCATCATCCATAATCCGTAAGGCTTTAATCAGGATAATCTGAAATGATTAGATGGTTTGCCCGGGGGAATGTTTCATCGGAACTGCGAACTGAGATGTTCGAAGCTCGAAGTGAAGATCCGGGGCCGAAGGCAGGGTTCAGAAATTAGTATCCCGCAGTTTCCCCCGGCCCAGGCGGCATTGTTAGGTATGCCGTGATTGAATATTTTTTCCGGGATTCTACAAACCGGATCTTTCCAGCAGATACAGCAGCAGAATAATCAGAGCTGCAACCGGTATGACAACCACCCAATCCTTAACTTTGAACAATCGGGGCAGGGTAAGGTCTCCGAAATCTCCCATCTTCAGAATTCCCTGGCTGAGCCGGGGATATAGTGCGGCAAAAAGGCCCGAGCCGATTAAAATGCCGGCCAGCCCTCCGACCGTGGCATCCAGGTAGCCATTCCCGACTGCCCCGGCAATCGTGCCGGGGCAATAGCCCAGCACCGCAAAACCAATCCCGAAAATCAGCCCGCCAATGATGTTCATACCCGCTGATCCGGATTTGGGATTCAACCGCACCCAGCCCAGGGATTTCATCGCGTGGATGCCGATCATTCCTGTCAGCACCGCTGAAAGCATGATTTTTACAACGGTGAAATCAGTGAGCAGCAGCTGACCGATGATCACGTCGTAGTTTGTCGCGCCGCCTTTCTGAAGTAAAAAACCGAACACTATTCCGAATCCCAGGCCCCAGAGAAGGGGAGATCGAGTCTTGATTTCTTTTTTTTCCAGTGTCTTGGTTTCCATAATCCCCCTCCGTCAAACGATTATCCTGAAAATCAGATTAGCTGCCACTATCCCGCCGATAAAAAAGCAAACGGCGGAAATCCAGCTTGAAACAGCAAGCTGCAGTGTGCCGCTGATGCCGTGTCCGCTGGTACATCCATTAGCCCATCGGGCGCCGAAACCCAGGATGATTCCACCCGCCAGCGCCACTAAAATTCGCAGCAGGGGATCGCCGCCAAACGAGTTTTCCCAGGTTGAAGGAACCCACTGCCAGCGAAAATCACCAGACAGCAGGGCTGAAAAAAGCGCTCCGATGATAATGCCCAGCACCAGCATCATTTGCCAGTCAACAACCAGTTTCAATTTTTGGTAATACGGTTTCAGTTCTGCCTTCTTCCCGGTGAAGCCCATTTCGATCATTCCGATAAGCTTGGCAAACGTAGTTGAGCAGGCAAGAGGCTGCTTGGAGATGAGAAAGGTGGCCCAACTAAGCATACCGATAACCACCCCAACCAGATAGGGTGACCAGCGTACTTGTGTTAAGAGTTCCATCATCTTTCCTTCCACTTATTATTCTTTGTCCCAATGTTTTTTAATGTCACTGAAGTTGGTGAAGAATCTGGAGCCATGTGGATTGACGCAAGCCCGGCACTCACGAGTATAGCCGGCCGCGCTATATCCGGTCATTCCTCCGGCGACGTTATATATCTGATTGAATCCATGTTGTTCAAGAATGCTCGCGCCGAGACTGGAACGATTGCCTGAGCTGCATATAAGAACGGTTGTTTTGTCTTTGTTTAACTCTTCGTGGCGAGTTCGCAGTTCCGCCACCGGGATATTAATGGCACCTTTGATGTGGTTGTCCTCATATTCCTGCGGTGCTCGCACATCCAGCAGCACAAAGTCGACATGACCGTCGATCATGTCGTGCAGATCCTCGACAGACAGCAGTTTAAAACTGCTCGCCTCAAATCCTGCCACAGCCCATGCCATCATTCCGCCGTCCAGGTAACCGACAATTCGATCCACCCCGACCCTCCGTGCCCAGGTATTGGCTTCCTGGGCTTTCTTGTAATTGTCCGCCACCAGTAAGATGTCTTTGTCCGTGGGCAGGACCCAACCGGAAAATGTTGGAAAATTTCCATTGAGATCGAGGTGCCAGGAACCGCTGATATGCTGGGCGGCGAAGGCGTGATAGCTACGGGTATCGAGTACCAACATTTCGGGGTTGCCCATTTCTTTCTTGAATATCCCTGTACTCAATTCCGTCATGGGAGATAGCTGGCCGAGTCGGCTCGGACCCTGCCGGTTGATGTCGCTGCAGCGGCTGAAATGATCGGGCGCGGGAGGCATGTTCTGGGTAAGTGAATCGATGAACGCGGACTTGTCCTTGATTTGCAGAGCCTGGTTGAATTGTCGTTCGTAGCCGATAGTAGTGGTCCATTTCGCGCCCATGGCTCGACCACACAAAGAACCTGCTCCATGCGTTGGATAGACTTCCACGTGATCGGGCAGCTGCAATAACTTGTCATGCAGGCTGTGGTAGAGCTGCCCTGCCAGTTTCTGCGCGATGTCCGGAAACAGGTCTGGCCTTCCCACATCACCGACAAAAAGTGTATCGCCTACGAAAGCTCCGACCGGAGTATCGGATCGGGATTTATCAAATACGACATAACTCAGGTGTTCCGGTGTGTGTCCCGGAGTTTCCATTATCCTCAGCACCATGTCTTCCAACTCGACGGTATCTCCTTCTGACAGGGGGACATGGTCAAAGGAGCAGTCTGCTGATTTAGGCGCGTAGATTTTTGCTCCGGTTTTTGCCAGATCCATATGACCTGAAATGAAATCGGCATGGAGATGGGTTTGCAGGATGTGGGTTATATCAACGCCCAGGGTCCGGGCTTCGCTAATGTAGAAATCCACGTCTCGCTGGGGGTCGATAACCGCACAGCTGTTCTTTCCGGCGAGAATGTAGGAGCTGTGGGCGATTTTTCCTGTGAAAAAATGTTTGAGCAACATCAGAGAAACCTCCTTTTGTTGGGTTATAAATAGAAAAAGTAAAACACTGCTACTACCACGAAAAGAAAGATCAGAGTCATTCCGCTGCCGGATTTTAAATAGTCGGCGTTTCGATAGCCGCCGGGGGACATCAGCAGCGCGTTGACCTGGTGGGTGGGGAAAATAAAGGAGTTGGCCGTACATACGGCAGCCAGCAATACCAGGGGGCGGGGATCGAGTCCGCTGATTTGGGCCATGCTTATGACCATCGGCGCCAGCACGACAATGGCTCCCACGTTGGACATCAAAAGTGAAAACATCGTGGAAAGGACCGCTACGGTTAAGACGGTCAGAATCGGGTGGCTATCCTGCACCAGTATCATCACTTTTTCGGCCAGAAAGGCGGCGGTTCCGGTTTTCTGCATGGCGATTCCCAGCGGAATCAGGCCGGCGATCAGGAAAACGACTTTCCACTCAATGGACTCAAAGGCTTCCTGAATCGTGAGTACTCTGGTCAATACCATGGCAATGGCCCCGGTGAAGAAGGCCATAGAGATGGGCGCGCCGGCAAGCGCCAAAACGATGGCGCCCAGAAAACAAAATGAGGCAACCCTGGCTTTTGACTGGTCGCGTTCACGGACAGCGAAAGGCGTCGCTACCACGAAATCAGAACTGGCTTTCAGATCGCTGATTTTCTCCCATAAGCCATGGGTAATGATAGTATCGCCGGGGAGGATATCATGGTCTGAAAAATCTCCCTTGATTTCTCCGCCTTTACTGAACAGTATCACCGGCTCCACCGCATAGCGTTTACGCAACGCGAATTTGCGTATTGTCTGCCCTACCAACTGCGAACGGGGAGGAATTATAACTTCCGCAAAACCAGCGCTTTCCGGGTCATGAAGATTAGTGAGTGGGTAGGGAGTGGCTTTCATCTGTAGCCCATTGACCGCGGCAAATCTGCTCATGTCTTCTTCATGACCCAGAAGAGCCACTTCCTGTCCCGCCTCAAACATCGTTTCCCGCCAGGGCGCGTATTCCACATCCTTATCCCGGGTGAGACCAAGAATATGAAGTTCGTATTTGTCCCAGATGCCCGAATTTTCTGCTGTTTTTCCAATCAGGGGGCTATTGGTGGGGATGGTGTAGTGCTTGATCTGGTGCGGCAGTTGGAGGGCTTGAACCAGTTTGTCCTGTTCAGAAAATACTTCACCCTGAACCGGCGATTCAGGAAGGACATATTTGCCGAAGAGCAGAAAGAAACTTATCCCGGAAAGGAGCAGCAGGATTCCAACCGGGGTGACGCTGAACAACCCATAAGCATCAAGGCCGGCATTGCGGAGCAGGTCGTTGACGAGGATCATCGGGCCCGAACCCACCATGCTCAGTGTGCCGCCCAATACGGCGGCAAAGCCGATCGGCATGATCAAGGAAGATGCCGGAATTTTCCCCCGTCTTGAGATATTGAGAATACCCGGCAAAAAAAGTGCCGCCGCCCCGATGTTCTGAATGAATCCTGATAGCATTCCCACGGAAAGTGACATCCACCCAACTACTTTTGACTTGTTTGCCCCCACTCTTCTCAGGACGATCTGTGAGAATCGATCCATGATGCCGGTTTTGGCAATCCCCTGCCCCAAAATCATTACTGACATCATTGCGATTACGGCATTGCTTGAAAAACCGGAGAATGTTTGATCGGGCGACAGGACCCTGGTCCATCCCAATGCCAGCATGCACATTATTGCCGCTACTTCTATGCGGACAAATTCAAAAATCAGCATCACCACCGTCGCGATCAGGATAATCAGAACGGTTAGGATAGATGTGTCCATGCTAAAAGTCCCCTTCTTTAATTCAAACAATAGACATTTTGATCGCAATGTCAAGACCCATCGGAACTGAGATCTGGGAAATTCGACGTTCGAAGATGGCTGAAGCGGCCGGTGTACCATGGGCATCCTGCCCCTGGGTTGCAGCTGTACTATGCCCGAGATTGAGATCTTAGGTCGCCTATGTATTAGGTGCGATTTGAAATGTAAGATGTGCGAATTATTCTGTGGTCAGTCCGTCTCTCGGACCGGTCCCGCAGGACAGAAGGTGGCTGGAGCGACCAGCTCCAGTGAATTTTCGCGGTAAGCAAATTGCAGGGGCAATTCACGAATTGCCCGGGGCGAAATGCTACCAATAGCATCCAGACAATGTTTCAGTGTGAATCTGAGGCATTTGCTTTAAACAGGAGTAGGTGAACTAATCTCGATTACGGACACGACAACGATAGCGACAACGAAGCTTTAGTCGCGACAGGTGATTTGTTGTCTTGCCCCCGTCTTTGGTAAAGAGCCGATGTTCGTAGTAAAGAGCCTTGATTTGATGCTTGAGATTTGGAGATTGGAATTTCTCCCGTCGCAGACCGGAGTGGTAGCCCCAACGGTTCCCAGTTGGAACCATCTCTTTGCTAATCTTCTTGAACTTGATCAGTTAAGGAGAGCTCTTAATTATGGCGTGGCTTAGGAACGACGGGGATTCTATGAGCATTCCATGAATAATAGAATTAACTGCCACGAGGGATTGGAACACATTATATATAGACATTAAACGGCGATTTTGGCCGAACGCCTGTTCTTAGAACAGGCAGATGAAAATGGCTTCGTTTCGTAAAAGTGCATTATCCAATTTTTATCTCCTCCACAACCCTGTTTAACTTTTACTAAGAATGATTTGGCATTGGCTACAATCCTTTTAGCGAGAGTTCTTTTAAGGAAGATCCTATGGATAATAAGAGATTTTCTTGATGCGGCAAAATGCGGTGCATATAATCACTCTTTAAGTGTGATTAGTTCCAGCCAAACCAATAATCTTTTTTTATCGAAAAACATGGATTCAAAATTACTAAAACTTGAATCAGCACCTTTGAAATTTAAACTCCTTCTGGATTGTCCTCCTTACAGAAGGAAGATAGGTGATTTAACCATACGTGAGGTCTATGTGCCTCCTTCGAATGGGAAGGGTGAATTTGGCCTTTATCAGGTAGTAATAGAAGGCCTTGTCGAGACTCGTTCTCAGTTAACTGAAAAATACACGGAAGCGGTATCTTTGGCAGAAAACATTGCAAAGCTCTGGTCATACGTACTAACAACTCCACTTCATGGGAATACTTTTGGCCGAGCGCTAGCATTTATTTCACCCCCTAAAGGATGGACAGCAAATAACGATGAAATACGAAAAGAGCTAGATACCAAAGAGTTCGGTATAACTTTTAAAAGTGTCAGCATTGGAAGAATAGAGTGGAATCGTGCAAATCAATTACCCCTCGAAAGGGCAGTAAGAATTTGGTCTAAATATCAAGAGGCTGATCAAATTATAAAAACTCTGATTGATTTTCATTTTGAAGCACTTAGCTCCTATTCAACACATAGTTGTTTATTTCTTTTATCGAAAGGATTGGAAATTACCAGAGGTCATATGCCGGGAAAAACAGACATTGAAAGGCAGAGTAGTTTACCTCCTGAGGTCCAGCGGAATTTGAAAAATTCTTATCATGATCTATTTGATTTATCTAACAACAGATTGAACACAAGACATGCCATAAAAAGCAAGAGTGTTCCAGTTGAGCTTCATCCAGAGCTTCTCGAAAAGGAATTGGTAGATTTTATTCATGACTGCGATTTAATCATTAGAGCGGTAGTATGTCAGTATTTCCAAGAGGAGGTAGTGATACCTCTGCAGGATTTAAAACATGAAGCGAAATAGTGGACTTTCCCCCGTTTAGTGGAAGCAGGGTTTATAGTTTTTTCAGTTCCTGGCAACCTCCCTCTAGCTCCAGCGACACTTACTAATTCCTTGTTATTTTTTCAAAATTTGTCTAATGAATCACCTCCAACAACTCATCTCTTTCTTGATCCTCAACTATCCGGAGCCTATAATAAATTTTCAGTATTAAGCTCCTCTTTGGGTTTTGTATTCATAAGACTGGATTTATAGGTGGACAAGAAAAAATTCTCCGAACGTGACATCTGCACCAAGTTTATAACTCCTGCTCTCAAAAAATCCGGCTGGGACATCAACACGCAGATCCGAGAAGAATTTCCTTTGACCAAGGGGAGAATTATTGTTCGCGGCAAAGTTCACACCAGAGCCCAACACAAGCGTGCTGATTACGTTCTTTTCTACAAACCTAATATCCCGATAGCTGTTATTGAGGCTAAGGATAACAAGCATTCTCTTGGCGACGGAATGCAGCAGGGATTGAGCTATGCTGAAATGCTGGAAGTCCCCTTCATATTCAGCTCCAATGGTGATGGCTTTCTATTCCACAATAAAATTGTAGCAGATGGCGTGATTGAAAGGGAATTAAACTTGAATGAATTCCCATCTCCGGATGAGTTGTGGCAATGCTGGAAACATCACAGGCAATTGAGTGAGGAGGAGAACTCCCTGGTCACGGAGGATTATTTCAGTGACGATAGCGACAAAACACCGCGGTACTACCAACTCTTAGCCATCAATAGAGCTATGGAAGCCATTGCAAAAGGCCAGGATCGGATTCTCCTGGTAATGGCAACCGGTACAGGAAAAACTTTCACAGCTTTCCAGATTATTTGGCGATTGTGGAAAGCCAGAGCAAAGAAGAGAATCCTGTTTCTTGCAGATCGAAACATCCTGGTCGATCAAGCCATGACCAACGACTTTAAACCGTTCGGTTCGGCAATGACCAAGATCAAACACCGGCAGGCTGACAAATCTTACGAGATTTACCTTTCCTTGTATCAGGCCGTTACTGGCACTGAAGAAGAAATGAATATTTATAAACAGTTCAGTCGTGGATTTTTTGACTTGATTGTTGTAGATGAATGCCATCGGGGCAGCGCTGCTGATGATTCTGCCTGGCGGCGGATTCTGGAGTATTTTTCTGCTGCCACTCAGATCGGAATGACAGCCACGCCCAAGGAAACCAAGGAAGTCTCCAATATTGATTATTTCGGCGAACCGGTTTATACCTACTCCCTCAGACAAGGCATTGAGGATGGCTTTCTTGCCCCTTACAAGGTTGTCCGTATTGATCTAGACAGAGACCTGGAAGGATGGCGCCCTGACAGAGGAATGGTAGACAAATACGGGCATGAGATAGAGGATCGGATCTATAATCAAAAAGATTTTGACAGAACGCTGGTCCTCGAAAAACGTACACAGCTTGTCGCTAAAAAGATCAGCGAATTCTTGAAGCAGACCAACCGCTTTGACAAAACAATTGTCTTCTGCGATAACATAGACCATGCTGAGAGAATGCGCCAGGCACTGGTAAATGAAAACGCTGATCTGGCTGCTCAGAATGACAAGTATGTCATGCGGATCACTGGGGATAATGCAGAAGGAAAAGCTGAACTGGATAACTTCATCTTCCCGGACTCTAAGTACCCTGTCATTGCCACTACATCGAAACTTATGAGTACCGGTGTTGACGCTCAGACCTGCAAGTTGATTGTGCTTGATCAACGAATCCAATCAATGACGGAATTCAAGCAGATTATTGGACGTGGTACTCGGATAAGAGAAGATTACGGGAAATTCTATTTCACAATTATAGATTTTAAAAAAGCCACGGAATTGTTTGCTGACCCGGATTTCGATGGAGATCCGGTTCAGATATATTCGCCTGCTAATCCTGAAGACTCCCCTGTGCCTCCTGATATAGCTGGGCCTGACACTTTTGGAGAGAGCGTTGACTATCCAGGTCCACAAGATGAAGATGACGAGGGTGTAGGTGAAGGAGAAGCTGTTCGTCGATATGTAGTTTCAAATGTTCAGGTGAAAGTGGTGGCCGAGCGCGTCCAGTACTTTGATGCTGATGGAAAACTCATCACTGAATCCTTGCGAGACTATACGCGAAGAACATTGCTCCAGGAGTTTTCATCACTGGATCGTTTTTTGAGACGTTGGAGCAAGACTGAAAAGAAACAGGCGATTATCGAGGAACTGGCTGAGGAAGGTGTCTTTTTTGATGCCCTGGCTGATGAAATTGGCCGTGATTGTGACCCATTCGACTTGATCTGTCATGTAGCATGGGATAAACCCCCATTAACCCGCAGGGAAAGAGCTGAGAAAGTCAGAAAGTACGACTATTTTGCAAAATACGGAGAGCAGGCGAGGCGTGTCATTGAAGCCTTACTTGATAAATACGCCGATGAAGGGATTGAGAATATTGAGGAAACAAAGATCCTTACAATTTTCCCTTTTACTGAATTGGGAACACCTCTTGAAATCGTCAGGTCATTTGGCGGCAAGAAAAAATACCAACTGGCGTTACACGAATTGGAAGAAATGCTTTACAGCGCTTGATTATTTATAGAACGGAGAAGATTAATTAATGCCTATTGGAACATTGATCAAGACCATTCAGGACATCATGCGAAAGGACGTTGGTGTTGATGGCGACGCTCAACGCATCAGCCAGATTGTATGGTTGCTTTTTTTGAAGATATTCGATGATAAAGAGGAAGAATGGGAACTAACCTCACCGGAATATAAATCTCCTTTGCAGAGCCGTTTCCGTTGGACTAACTGGGCCAAGGATCCGGAAGGTATGACCGGAGAAGAGTTGATTGATTTCGTTAACAACGATCTATTTCCGGCTCTGAAGAGACTTGCAACCATAGCCGGAGTCTCCCCTCATGGCAAGGTGATAGGTTCGGTTTTCGAGGATGCCTACAACTATATGAAATCCGGCACATTGTTGCGCCAGGTGATCAACACAATTGAGGAGGATCTGGACTTTAACTCTTCCCGCGATCGTCACTTGTTCAACGACATTTACGAAAAAATCCTGGCTGATCTTCAGTCAGCCGGAAATGCCGGTGAATACTACACCCCGCGAGCCGTGACCCAGTTTATGGTTGACATGATTGATCCGAAATTAGGGGAGAAGATACTAGATCCAGCCTGCGGAACAGGCGGCTTTCTCACTTGTGCTATTGAGAATCTTAATGAGCAGGTCAAAACCTCAGATGATTCAGAAACTCTACAAAAAAGTATTCATGGAGTCGAAAAGAAACAGTTGCCACACATGCTGGCTATGACCAACATGATGCTCCACGGAATCGATCTGCCCTCCAATATTCTTCACAATAATACGCTCAGTCGTCCTCTGAAGGATTACGGGCCAAAGGACAGAGTTGATATTGTGGTTACAAATCCCCCCTTTGGTGGAATGGAAGAGGACGGCATAGAGAATAATTTTCCGAAGAAATATAGGACTCGTGAGACCGCTGATCTATTCATGGCTCTGATTATGAGACTTCTGAAACACGATACCGGTCGGGCCGCTGTGGTCCTTCCCGATGGTTTCCTATTTGGAGAGGGTGTTAAGAACACCCTGAAGAGGGAATTACTCGAAGAATTCAATCTCCATACAATTGTTCGCCTTCCGAAGGGTGTTTTCAGTCCATATACTGGAATCGCTACCAATATTCTTTTTTTTGAAAAGGGTGATCCGACCAGAGAGATTTGGTTTTTTAAACATCCCTACCCTAAAGGTTATAAATCATACTCTCGCTCTAAACCCTTGACCATTGCTGAATTTGATCTAGAAAAATCCTGGTGGGGAAAACGAACGGTTAATGAGTACGCCTGGAAGATTTCCGCAAAGGAAATTGCCTCACGTAATTACAATCTTGATTGCAAGAATCCACACCAGGTAGAAGTGAACCATCGAGATCCCGATGAGTTGATGAAAGAATACTTTGAAATAACCCGGAAACTGGAAGCAGCGCAAAAAGAGTTGAAACAGGAACTCATGCAGGCATTGGGGGGAGAGGAGTGAAGAATCTGCTGGAAAAGCATTTTGATGCTGCATTTGACGCTCCGAATTGTATTCAAAAACTGCGTGAGATGATCCTAACTCTCGCCATGCAGGGTAAGCTGGTGCCTCAGGATCCAAATGACCAGCCAGCCAGTGAATTATTAGAAGAGATCGAGGGTGAGAAGCAGCGACTTGTCAGGGAGGGGAAGATCAAGAAAACAAAACCACTCCCGAAGATTAAAACTGAAGAGCTTCCTTACGACTTGCCCAAAGGATGGGAGTGGGTTAGGTTGGGGGATGTTTCCACAAGAATTCACTACGGCTATACAGCTTCGGCCAACCACGATTTGAAAACCATTCGTTTGTTAAGAATAACCGACATTCAGGAAAACAAAGTAGATTGGGATTCTGTTCCTGGATGTGACATTAAGGAAAAAGTAGCAGCTCAATATTTATTATCCAATGATGATATTTTGATTGCACGAACCGGTGGCACGGTTGGTAAATCATACCTTGTCAAAGATATTGATACTAAGGCTGTTTTTGCTTCATATTTAATTCGCATTATCCCATCAACACACATTCATGTTGAGTATTTAAAGTATTTTGCTGAAGGCCCTTTGTATTGGAGGCAATTATACGAAAAATGTTCAGGAACCGGCCAGCCTAATGTCAACGGAACCTCATTAAACACGTTGTTGTTGCCTCTCCCCCCACTCCCTGAGCAGCGCCGCATTGTAGCCAGAATAGATCAGTTAATGGTTCGTTGTGATGAGTTGGAAAAATTGCGTGCCGAACAGGGGAAGAAAAGGATCAAAACCCACACCTCTGCTTTAAGCCGTCTGCTGAGTGCTCCAAATAAAAAGGACTTTGACCTGTCCTGGCAATTCATTACCCGTTATTTCAGCGACCTTTATTCAGTAATGGAGAATGTTGCCGAACTCCGAAAAGCCATCCTTCAACTCGCCATGCAGGGTAAGCTGGTACCCCAGGATCCGAATGACCAGCCCGCCAGCGAGTTATTAGAAGAGATCGAGGCTGAGAAACAACGGCTGGTCAGGGAAGGGAAGATCAAGAAATCAAAACCACTCCCGGAGATCAAATCTGAAGAGATTCCGTATGAATTGCCCCAAGGATGGGCGTGGGTGAGGTTAAATGATTTTGGTATTTGGAAGTCTGGATCAACTCCTAGTCGATCAAATAGTCTGTACTATGGGGGAGGAATTCCATGGGTGAAATCTGGGGAAGTGAAGGTTGGCAAAATATCCCGAACAGAAGAGTCAATTACAGAGCAAGCACTTAAAAAATGCTCATTAGATATAAATAGGGTTGGATCGGTGCTTGTCGCAATGTATGGTGCCAATATTGGTGATGTTGGTATCCTTGAAATCGAAGCCACCACAAATCAAGCGGTTTGTGCATGCAATCCTTTCCATGGGATTGAAAATAGATTTCTCTTTAAACTACTTGTTTCTCTTAAACCAAAATTTGTTTTCCAAGGTGCAGGAGCGGCTCAGCCAAATATTTCAAGAGTGAAAATAGTCCACACAATTGTCCCTCTCCCCCCACTCCCTGAGCAACACCGGATTGTAGCCAGAATCGATCAGTTAATGGCTCGTTGCGATGAGTTGGAAAAGCAGATAGAGGCGTCTTCAGAAAAACAAAATGCTATACTCGAATCAGTATTGAATTTTGGAACTGCTCTGATTTAATCAGTAATAAAAATTTTATAAAGCATCGTCATTCTCATTTCTCTCCTCACTTTTAAAGAGTTAATCTAATCGGATAATCCTATCTATCGAACAAGGTTGATAACGTCAAATTAAATGTCAGGATAACCGTGGTAAAATTAATTTGAACATTGAGGTTCAATTTAATTATGAGCAAAAAAGAATTTACTTCAGGCGAGATCAAAAATTTGACAGGGATGTCTTACCGTCAACAACATGACTGGGACTCTAAGGAAGCTCTTTCCAATACCCAAAAATCTAAGGGTAGTTGGCGTAAGTATAGCCCAAAAGAAATGTTTGCTTTAGTAGTTTGCGCCGAGATTCGCAAACAGTTTGGAGTTGGACTTGAAAGAGTCAAGTTTGTAAGCGATTTCATGCTTCAAAAGGATGCAAATCATTTTAAATTTGCAGTTGAGACAATTCAGATTTACGGATTCTATATTTATCTGTTAACTGATTTTAAAGATACCTTTATCATGGACACGGACCTTGAAATAAGAGAATTTATTGAATTGGGTCTTATGCGTTCTTCTGACGATAGCTATATTTTGTTAAAGATTAATCCGATTGTTAACAAGCTTCTTGGGTGCCTTAAAAAACCTGTCACTCTTTCTACATCGGAAAAGATTTACGACATAATTAGGGAAGTATCAGGTCATGCTCAAAATATAGATGAATTGCAGCTCCTGATGACTCTTCGACAAGAGGATTATGATCGCCTCACTTTACATTTTGAAGGTGGGAGAATGACTCTTATAAAAGGCGACAAACAGGCGAAGGGTTCCCAGGAGGAGCTTAAAAAATTCGCCCTGGATGCTGTTGAACGTGGTGAGTTCCAGCAGGTCCAGATCCATAAGGGCGAAAAAGGTGTTTTTAAATTTGTGAACAAAACAAAAACGATTAAACCTGCTTCAGCGTCAGGGCAAGTCCCGGCTAAGAAGGGTGAAAAATGAATATCCAAAGTGACAGGAAATACCTGAGCTACGGAAAACGACGTGAGTTTCCATCACGTGGAGAGTTTTACCGATGCTCAGTTTGGAACAATGCCGAGTCCTCCTGGGGAAGGACTGCGCCCTGCCTGATTCCGAGGTAGAGCAAATTCAGAGCAGCCTTTATTCACTGGCTGATGTTTTTTTAGAGGCTATGAAAGGAAAATCAGAATCCGATATTAATCGGAAAAGTTTGTCTACAAAATTGAATCATGGCGAGAATATCGAGCTGAATAAGAAATTCTCAGTTTTGAAATTCAACGAAGATACACCAAGGCGCAAAAAAGAAATGTTGTCGTTGAAGGGAATCCTGGTTAACGGAGATGGTTATGTCTAAAAAATCAACTCCTCTTCAGATCGATGCCAGCCGAAGAATGCTCAGCTTTCCACCGGTCCAATTGACACCAGCTCAACCCGGTATAACGCGGTGAAGCATGGCCTTCTTGCCCAAGGTCTCACGGAGCTTGATAATCAGAAAAACTTCA
>CAXXEX010000018.1:0-77692 GCA_963666915.2 Acidobacteriota bacterium | reverse complement strand
GCGCCGAGGGTTTACCGGGCTGCCTTCCAGGACTGACCCAAGGTGCCATTTGCCGAAGTGACCAGTTGTAGTAACCGGCTGTTTTGCATGCTTCGGCTATTGTGGTTTCCTGCGGCCTCAGGCTGTGACCCCAGCTGAAACATCCAAAACGGTTAGGATTCCTCTCCGGTGAGAAACACTGCCCCTTGTCGGGCTGCAGACCCGGGGCCGCGGCATAAAACCTGCTCGAACCGGAGTGCATTCAGCTGCCATTCTGTCGAAATTCGGAGTTTTCAATTCTGGGGGTGGTCATAAATATCCATGTCTCCCCAGCCCTGGTCATCAGCCATGCAGAGGATAATATTTGGCCTTTCCTTTTTTAAACTTCCGCCAACAACGTGAGGTGAGCAGAAACCCGCGCATACCCCGGTGCCTATCGCCTTGTCAACACTTCCCGTCTTTTCAACACGCGCTCCTTTATAAACCAGCTCTAAGATCCTATTTTTTAAACAGGTCCCATGCTTCCTTGTAGCTGACAAGCTTAATACCCCGTTCAGCTATGACTTTTTTAACCCCTGGACTGCAGAATGCCTTTGGTTACGGCATCCCTGTGGGTGTGCACGTTCCGGTAGCCCTCGTGGCCATGGCCTTCCATATTCAGGGGTGTTCAAACCAGGATGCTCGATAAGCATATGGAGTCCGGGCTCCAGGTTTTCAAGCATTTGCAAGTCAATTTTCGTTCCCTGGTTTCCGCGTTATCACTATTTTTGGCTCCCCATCTTGCTCCCTTGGAACCAAGGGCTTTTCAGGTCAATGTCGATCCCGTATTCCCCGGCAACCCGGGTAACAATCTCAGAAACTCCGGGATCAACGCTGCCGCAGCCCATGTGTCCGGAAACATGGGAAACCTGGGGGATGTTGTTGACTGCCAGTTCGATCTGGGCCCGGATTTCAGCTTCAACCTCTTCCAGTGAAACTGATTCATCCCAGAATCCGGTTCGTTCTTCGGAATCCTTGGCGGTCCTGGTTTTAGGAAAGAAATATCCGTTTTCATCAACCAGGCTGGGTGCCTCAGTCAGGGGGCCCCACTTAACATTGTCCCACTCGCTGGTCAGGCTCAGGTGAACGCCTACATCATATCCGGGATTCTCCCTGAGCATTGATACAGCTTCAGGGAACCAGGCGCAGGGAGTCATTATTTCGACTGAACGGGCGATGCCTTCACGGTATGACTTGATACACGCCAGGTTGGCAGCGTGTGAAGAGCCTATGTCATCTGCGCGTATGATCAGGTATATGCCGTCATCTGCCGCCCAGGCAGTGAGAGGCGCGCAGACCAATATAAGAAGTGTCGTCAGGACGATTGTTTTCTTCATTCAAGAATAATATCACCACTTTGCAGGTAAAAAAAACGGCGGTTTGGCTTGCGGATAGGGCCCGGGGATATTATTAAAAAAAGAGGAATGGAAAAGCCGCTGCTCCGGTAAAAAACGGAAGCCTGTAAATATCCGAATTAAATAAGTAGATAAATGACATTGATTGCATAAGGAGATACTTTTAAATGCCAGCCAAGAAGAAACCTGAAACTCACGCTTTTCAGACTGAAGCCGCCCAGCTTCTGGACCTGATGATTCATTCGGTTTATTCCCACAAGGAGATTTTTTTACGGGAATTGATTTCCAACGCCTCCGACGCCATAGACAAGCTTCGCTACGAGGCACTGACCAATGGTGACCTGAAGAAATTTACAGAGGATCCCCATATAAGGATCAGCGCGGATCCCGATTCCCGTACCCTGCGGATCTCCGATAATGGTATTGGCATGACTCATGACGAAATCGTGGAGAATATCGGGACTATTGCCCATTCCGGAACCCAGGAATTCGCCGCGATGATTAAGAAAGCCAAGGCTAAGGCGAAAACCTCTGAATTGCCTCCCGAGTTGATCGGTCAATTCGGGGTCGGTTTCTATTCCAGCTTCATGGTTGCTGATAAGGTGGAGCTGGTCTCCCGGGGAGCAAGTGAAGAAAAAGCCTGGAAATGGACCAGCGGTTCAGGTTCAGGTTCCTACACCCTGGAACCTGCCGAAAGGGACGAGCCTGGAACCACGATAACCCTTCACCTTCGCAAGAGTGAAGATGAGGAAGATAGTGAAGATTACACAGCTGAATGGACGATCAGGAACATTGTCCGCAAGTATTCCGACTTTGTTAACTACCCGGTCCGAATGAAGGTTGAGAGAACCGAGATAGAACGGGACGAAGAAGGGAAACCGGTTGAAGGAGCCGAGGAAAAAAAGGTTGAGAAGGATGAAGTCCTTAATTCAATGAAGGCCATATGGACCCGTCCTGAAAAAGAGGTTACCGAAGAAGAATATAAGGATTTCTACAAACATATCAGCCATGACTGGACTGATCCGCTGGAGAGGATTACCTACAAAGCCGAAGGGACCTCAGAATACAGGTCCTTGTTATATTTCCCTTCCAAGGCACCCATGGACCTCTTCCTGGCCGATGGTGATCACGGTATAAGCCTTTATGTGAAGAGGGTTTTCATAATGAACGACTGCAAGGAACTTATACCTGAATACCTGCGTTTCATGCGGGGAGTGGTCGATTCCGAGGACCTGTCCCTTAATATTTCCAGGGAGATCCTGCAGCAGAACCGCCACGTGAAGACTATCCGCAAGAGCCTGACTCGCAAGGTTATTGAATCTCTCAAGCAAATGCGCAAGGATCGGCCTGAGAATTTCAAAACCTTCTGGGGAGAGTTCGGGAAGGTTGTAAAAGAAGGCTTATTCCGGGATACAGACCGCCGGGATGACCTGCTTGAATTCTGCACGTTTGCTACCACGGATAATCCCGCCGAAGAAACCACCCTGACCGAATATATCGAGCGTATGAAAGACGGACAGGAACATATCTACTACATCAACGGCCGTACCCGGGAGTCCGTGGAGAAATCTCCCCACCTGGAATCTTTTCGCGAAAAGGGCTTCGAAGTACTGCTGCTTACCGATCCGGTTGATGAGTTGTGGGTACAGTCAGTCTACAATTTCAAGGATAAATCTTTGAAATCGGTAAGCAAGGGAATGGCTGACGCCGGAACTGAAGATGAAAGAAAGGAAGCCGAGGAAAAGATCAAGGAAAAAAGCGAAGCCTGCAAATCCCTTTTCGAATCAATGCAGAAAGCCCTGGATGAATATGTGAAGGAAGTCCGGTTGTCTACGAGATTGACAACATCACCGGCCTGCCTGGTCAGTGACGAAATGGATATGACCGTGCAGATGGAGCAGATGTTGAGGGCTACCGGACAGGATGTCCCCAGGGTTAAACGAATCCTGGAGATTAATCCTGATCATGAAATACTTGGCAAACTGCAGGCTATTTTTGAAAAGGATCCCGAGGATTCGCGTTTGACCGATACTGCTGAACTGCTGCACGGACAGGCCCTGCTGGCCGAAGGTCTCCAGCCCCCCGATCCCAACGCCTTCAGCAGGAAAATGGCGGAACTTATAGCCAAGAGCCTTTAATGTAGCTGGAGCATCCCGCTCCAGTATCAGAAATTGAGACCGGGAACTCGCCGGTCTCAGCCATATCTAACTGCGAAGGGACGGCAGAATTTTCAGGACGAGAATATCGTGTCACCCTTCCAGGTTTTTTGAGTTGCGTTTTATTCATACCCCCGGGTTTGCTTCAAGCACCCGGGGCTGATTCCTTCCGGGCTTCCGCCCCTGTTCATCCAATCTACTCCGTTAGCGAATTGTGGCTATGCCAGAGAATTAAACCGAGATATAGCATTTCAGGATTGGGAGCAGTCGGATAACTTTATCAGGTATCCAGTGAATATCCGAAATTTTGATGGTATTGTCTAAAGGTTATGAAACCAAAACTCGCAATACCTGCCTTCTTATTATTTTTAATTTTTTTTCCGGTCGTGACAGCTTTTTCCGCACCGGTTGAAGCCGTATACATAAGCTACTTCATTGAAAACGGCTCTCCGCTGGACTGGGAAGTCAAAGATACCGGGGAAGTTGAGATCCAGCTTTTGTACGATCATGAAAGAAATTCTCCGAACCGGGCCTGCATTCACTGGAATTTTTTGGTGGAGGCCCCTGAGGGTTCAACGCAAACCCTGATACTGAAAGGGTTCGAGAATATATGGAACGGCCAGCCGGGATCAGCGATTGAGGATGAAACCAGCTGTTATATTTCATCGGACGGAGAATCCTGGAAGGGCATTGATACTGAAAAACTTTCTGAAGGGGAACTGAAGATAGTCCTTGAAATGGAAAGTAGCAGCATGCAGGTAGCCAGGCTGCAGCCCTACAGGATCAGTGACCTCGACAAGCTGTACGCCCGGCTGGTAGATAATCCTCTGGCCGAGATTATCCCCATCGGCAGGACGGTTTGCGGCCAGGAACTGAAGGTGATCAGGGCAGGGCGGACCGATTCCACGCACAGTGTTGTCATCCGGGCCAGGGCCCATCCCTGGGAGCCTGGCGGCAACTGGGTCGTTGAAGGCCTGCTTAATGGGTTGGTGGAACAGGCTGAAGGTGGAAAATACCTTGAAAAATACTGTTTATACATACTGCCCATGGCCAACATGGACGGGGTTTTCTATGGACGCACCAGGTTTAACGCCCGTGGAATGGACCTTAATAGAAAATGGGATAAATCACCTGACCCTGAGCTTTCCCCGGAAAACCATGCTTTTGAATCCTTCCTGCAATCCTTGATCGACGCCGGATCGAGGCCTGACCTGGCCATTGATTTCCATAATGATGCCAGCGGGGGTGTTCATATAAGCCGACCTGAGGGTGTGGATCTCGATAAATACCTTGAAAAAATGAAGGTCTTTGAAAATCTTCTAAGAGCCAACACTTGTTTTACTGAAAAGGTGACCGGGGGTGAATTCAGAAATCCGGGTTCATTCGGGGAAGGCCTGTTAGAACGTTTCGGGATAGACGCATTCATATTTGAATTGAATGCCAACTGGATCGAAGGGCTCAGCAAACAGCCCGAAGCCAACGACTGGATCCGGATGGGAGAAGATTTGGACAAGGTTTTTTATCTTTATTTCCAGGATGATATTAACAGGTAGTTATAGTTTTAAATTATCATGGGTTCTTTCTTTCTCCTGATTAGAAAATGCAGATAACAACAATAATCTCCGGCGGGCAGACAGGTGTTGACCGGGCCGCCCTGGATGCGGCAATGAAAGCGGGCATTCCCGTTGGGGGCTGGTGCCCGAAAGGGCGTATTGCCGAAGATGGCATTATCGCTGACATTTATCCTCTCCAGGAAGCTCCGGCAAGTGATTACGCCCAGCGGACTGAATTGAACGTAAGGGACTCCGACGCCACCCTGATTTTTTATGAGAGGGAAATCAAGGGGGGAACATTACTGACTTTGAGGTTGGCGGAAAAGCTGGGGCGTCCTCTTAAGGCCGTGGACCTTGAAAAGAAGTCCCTTTGTGAATTTCCTTTCCCGGGCCTAACCGGTGTGCTGAATATCGCCGGCCCCCGTGAAAGCCAATGCCCGGGGATTTACCGGAAAGTGTATGGGTTGCTGCTGAGGCTGTTTTCTGAGCTTTTGTAGCTGGAGCCGCCGGCTCCAGACGCAGTAATTCCCAAATGAAGGGAGTCCCGCAGGGACGTCAGCCCAGGTTTCCGCTCCTAACCTTAGGTCCGGGACTCCACCCTGGTCTATTTACTGTCACGTCTCCGGTGTTGGTGAATTATCATTCCATCACCGCTTTAACAACCGTAAACGGTTCACCTGTCAATCCTTCGGTTATCAAAACCGCACCATGGCTCCCGTTTTCAAAACTGAGTTTTCTTCCGTCATTCATGCTGGCCGCCGAGACCAGGCTCACCCCGGGCAGGAACACCTCTTTACGGCTGGTATCAGTCAGGTGAACATACAGAATTTTATCTTTATGGGTGGTCACTCCCCAGTCGCGCGGCGGAACCGGGCCTCCCCTGGTTTCGTAAACCGCTTCACCGTATTTATCGAGCCATTCACCTATTTTGAGCAGGATATCTGTCTGGCGGGCTTCGAAACGGCCGTCAGCCATAGGCCCGATATTGAGCAGCAGGTTTCCGTCTCCGCCCACGGTATGAAGCAGGATCTTGAGACATTCTTCATAAGATTTAACATTATCATTGGGTTTCCAGGCCCATTGGTCTCCGATTGTAATGCAGGTTTCCCAGGGTGTCAGGGTGTTGTAGGCTCCTACCTGCTGTTCAGGAGTTTCGAAATCTCCGGCGTAGATGTCTGATTTGCTGGATCCCAACAGGCCTCTCTTTCCTTTATCGACCCGGTTATTTATAAGCAGGGTATCATCCAGTTCCCTTAGCCAGGCATACATATCAAGTCCCATTTCGTGGGTCCAGGGATCTTCCCATTCACCGTCAAACCATATAAGCCTGGTCTTGTATTCCGTTACCAGTTCCCTCAACTGTCCCTTGAGAAATTCCACAAACCTTGGCATGTCGGGATTTTCCTTTGGAATTATTTTCCCCCCGCTGGCGTACTTGTTGGGGTAATCAGGATGGTACCAGTCGCATATGGAGTAATAAGTGCAGAACATCAGGCCGTGTTTCCGGCAGGAATCAGATAATTCCCTGACGATGTCTCTTTTAAACGGCGTTTCCATGATATCGTAATCAGAATGCCCGGTATCCCAAAGGGAGAATCCGTCATGGTGGCGGGTCACAAGCACCAGGTATTTCATTCCGGCTTTTTTCGCAATCCGCACCCATTCATCAGCGTCAAACAGCACAGGATTGAACTCCTTGTAAAGCTGATCGTAATCTTCAAAGGAAACTTCCCGACCCCGTGACCATCCGATTTCTGTCCCCCTGAGGCTTACCGGGTCCCAGTGTATGAACATCCCAAATCTCAAATCCCTCCACTGTTTCAGGGACTGTTGGTTTGTAAGGAGATTCGGGTTTCCCTCGCCTCCGCCTTTCAAATTCTGGGCAGAGGCAAGCTGGGGCAAAAACAGTAGTGATACTAAACAAAGCGGAAGTATTTTTTTCATGGTGTTTTGATTCTACAAGACTTTATAACCAATATAAACGGCTTTTGAAACTGGTCTTAGCGGCGATTATCTGGTATTGTCGCTACTCCCGGAAGGAAACAGCCGCAGTTTATTTTGCAGGTTCGATTTTTTCCTTGCCGGTTTTAAGATCCTATTCGGATTTCCGCATTATTGTGGAATCCGTTCAAACTAATTGACCAAAATACTGAAAAGCTGAAAATGTTCGCATACCAGAAAAATAATAGATATTTTGCCCAGATTGCTGACGGACTGGAAGAGGCCGGAGGCCTTGAACTGGCAGAACTGGGAGCTTCCGAGGTTAAGGTTTCTTACCGTGGAATCTATTTCTCCGCTGACCATGAAGTGTTGTACCGCATAAACTACTGCTCCAGGATCTGCACCAGGATACTGGCGCCTTTAATGACATTTAACTGTCATAGTGACAAGTATCTGTATAATACGTCCAAAACGATTCCCTGGAATGAAATTCTCTCACTTGATACCACCTTCGCCATATTTGCCAATGTATCCAACAGCAATATCACCCATTCCCAGTACGCGGCTCGCAAGCTCAAGGACGCTATCGTAGACCAGTTCAGGGAAGCTTGCCGGAAAAGGCCTGACGTGGATCCGGATAATCCTGATGTCTGGATCAGCCTGCATATCCAGGGGAACCGGGCCACAGTGAGCCTGGACACTTCCGGAGGCTCACTGCATCGCCGGGGATACCGGCAGGAAACTGTAAAAGCACCCATGCAGGAAACCGTTGCAGCGGCCATAATCAGGTTCAGCCAGTGGGATGGGACCGTCCCCCTGCATGATCCTTTCTGCGGTTCGGGAACTCTTTTGGCCGAAGCCCTTATGAAACATTGCCGGATTCCGGCGGGTTATCTCAGGGGGAGATTCGGATTCGAAAACCTGCCTGATTTTGACGAAGAACTCTGGGCAAAGGTAAAATCCGACTGCGACCGGGAAATAGAGACGCTCCCCGAAGGATTAATCCACGGAAGCGACTCATCTTCCCACGCGACCGCCGCTGCCAGGAAGAATTGCCGGAGCCTTCCCGGGGGTAGGAATATCCGGATTAGTGCCAAAAGATTCCAGGCCCTGGAAGGTATAAAAAATTCGATAATAGTCTGCAATCCTCCTTATGGGGTCCGGCTGGAGTCAAAAAAGGGGGCTGAAAGCCTGCTGGTGGAACTGGGACGATTTTTAAAGGAAAAATGCAGCGGATCAATTGCCTATATCTACCTGGGAAACGAAGAGCTGCATAAACAGATACAGCTCTGGCCTTCCTGGAAGAAATCCTTGAAAAACGGCGGTCTGCCTGGATTCATAGCCAGATATAAAATACGTTGATACCAGGTTTCATACCATCCTGCTGAGGAAAATCTGGAAAAGAGTGTCAGAAAAATGAAAAACGATACCGCGATCCTGCTTGTCTACTGTTCAGATAAACCGGGACTGGTTCACGAAATCACCGGATTCATCCATCGTTACGGCGGAAACATTCTTTATCTTGATCAGCATGCTGATCACGAAGAAAAGAATTTTTTCATGCGTATTGAATGGGAACTGGAAGAATTCACAGTTCCGCCGGAGCAGCTTGAAGAGAAGGCTTTAAAAGAAATAATCAGGCCGCTCGATATGCAGTATCAGCTTTATTTTTCCTCATGCAAGCCCCGAATGGCTGTGTTCGCCAGCCGTCATGCCCACTGCCTGGCTGATATCCTGCACCGCTACTCTACCGGTGAGTGGCAGGTGGAGATACCGCTTGTGATCAGCAATCATGAAGACATGCGCCGGACAGTGGAAAACAATGGCATTCCCTACTTCTGTTTGCCGGTGAACCGGGATAACAAATTGAAACAGGAAGCCAGGCAATTGCAGCTGCTGGCTGAACATGATGTGGAATTCATCGTCCTGGCCCGTTACATGCAAATTCTTTCCCCGGAATTTGTCAGCAGCTATCCGAACCGGATCATCAATATCCATCATTCCTTCCTGCCGGCATTTCCGGGATCCAATCCCTACCGCTCGGCTGCCGATCGCGGAGTGAAAATCATTGGTGCCACCAGCCATTATGTGACATCGGACCTGGATGCCGGACCGATTATCGAGCAGGGGATAACCCGGGTCAGCCATCGCGATACGGTCGAAGATATGGTGCGCAAGGGCAGGGACGTTGAGAGGGTGGTCCTGGCCAAGGCGGTTTACCTGCACCTCAACCGCAAGATCCTGGTGCTGAATAACCGCACCGTTGTGTTTGAGTAATGTACTGCGGGCATCCTGCCTGCAGCTCGTACCACGGGCATCTTGCCCTTGGGAAAGACCAAGTGCTGAAAGAGCATGGCACTCTGAAGAAATTGAACTGATTATGGAATGCGAAAACATCTGCTCTACCTGCTCGTCCAACCAGGTATGCTGCAGGGATTTTTCCCGGCTAAGGCTCTCGCAGTCCGAGTTCAACAGGGATTTTTCTGGACATCGCGACTCACTTCATATCAAGGAGTACCTTGGTATATACGAAGTGACCAGTCAACCGAACAGCTGCCCTAACTGGAATGGCAACCAGTGTACTATTTACGAAACCAGACCTGTCGAGTGCCGTCTTTATCCATATACGATTGAGGGAGTTTTGAAAATCCGTCGTCTTGTCCTCCTGACATACCATTGTCGAACACGTTGCCCGCACAAAAGTGGCCTCCTCCTTACACATGCCGAAGTCCTGGAACTGCTTATGATATTTGCGGTGGAAGCATTTGGAAAGAGTTTACGCGTCGTGATAGTACCGGATAACCTTCCCATACGGGTAGCGAGATTTTTGATCCGCCTGCCGTACAAGATCATTTATTGTCTCAGGAATGGGACAAAAGGAATTGCTGGATGATTATTTGTTTTCCAAGGTAAGAATGGTTTTGATGTGTGATAACGTCACCTCACCCGAATAGGATTATTTTTGAAACCAGAAAATGCCTTGCAAGGTTGGGTTCAGGTGTTGACTGAGTGTTGCTCGGCGGTGTAGCTGTATCAAGAGAAGGTTAAGTGATGAAGAAGTGCCCATACTGCGCGGAAGAGATTCAGGACGAAGCCAAAAAGTGTAAACACTGCGGTGAATTTTTGGATGAAGCCCTTCGGCCGGCCCCGGACGTCAATAAAGTTCAATGGTATTTCCGGACATCCTTTATTGTCATTTCACTTTGCTGCGTAGGGCCCCTGGCATTGCCCCTGATTTGGTGGCATCCGCAAATGAAGCGGGTTTGGAAAATATCATTAACAATAGGCATTCTTGTTCTCAGCTGGTTTTTATTCCAGGCAACTCTGGATTCCATTAGGACTCTCAAGGAGCTATATGAACTGTTGAATGGTTTTTAAAATATATAACTGAGAGTGCCGAATTGAAGATGCTCTGGTTCATCTCGATTTCATGGAGAAAGAGTGATATACAAAATTCTGGCGATTATTTGGAACCTTAACTAAATTAGTGAGGATTTAATGACAACTTCAATATTTGAACCGCATTACGGACCTACTAATCCCTCTCCGGAAGATCAGAAATCAACCGGGATTATGAGATTCGGAGCCGTGATAGGGCTGATTCCCGAACAGGAAAAATATTACAGGGAGCTTCATGCCAACGTGTGGCCGTCTGTCCTGGACCGGATTAAAAAATCCAATATTCGTAACTACTCGATCCATATTGCTGAGATAGAAGGGAAAAAATACCTGTTCAGCTACCTTGAATATGTCGGGACAGATTACGAAGCGGACATGAACGCTATCGCTGAGGATCCTGAGACCCAGCGCTGGTGGAGGGAAACCGATCCCTGCCAGTTCCTGCTTGATCCGGATGAACCAAGTGAAAAATGGAGTCCCATGGAGATGGTATTCAGGATGGAGTAACGGGGAAGCCTTGTTTTTTTTGTTTTTGATTTTAGCCGGACTGGACGATAACAGGTAACCATTAAACAGCTTCAAAAGGATTGAAGGTATCATCGATGACCAGCCGTGAGAGAGTATTAGCAGCATTTAAGCACCAGAAATCGGACAAGGTTCCACGCTGGTGCGGACCCAGCGTAGAATTCTGGGAAAAGGCTAAACAGGATCTGAACCTGGATGATGAAGGATTGCGCGTCCGTTTCGGAGACGATTTCCGGCGGATTGTCGCTCCCTATGTCGACAAACGACCGCTGCCGGAAGGCATTGTCAGTCGCACCCCTTTCGGGGTTGACCGCATCGGTCTGGGCTACGGACAGCCGGTTTCTCATCCGCTGGCTGAAGCTTCCCTCCAGGAGGTTCATGAGTATCCCTGGCCCGACGCCGGCCGGGTAGATGTTTCCAGGTTGAGATCTGAAGCTGAGGCCTGGAAGGGGGAATACGCCATACTGGGAGGTGACTGGTCACCTTACTGGCATGATTTAATCGATCTCCTGGGTATGGAGAATCTTTATTTTAAGATGTACGATGAGCCGGAACTGGTTGACGCCCTGCTGGATCATATGGTCGGCTATTACCTTGAATCCAGCCGACGTATTTTCGATGAAGCGGCGGATCTGATCGATATCTTCTTTATCGGAAACGATTTCGGGTCCCAGACCGGGCCGCTGATGAGTCCTGAACTGTTTGACCGTTTCCTGCTTCCCCACCTGAAGGAGTTTATCAACCTCGGACACGACTATGGACTACTGGTCCAGCTGCACTGCTGCGGCGGATTCGAACCGCTGATCCCTTCCATGATTGAGGCCGGGCTGGACGGAGTCCACGCCATCCAGCCATGCTGCCACGGCATGGACTTGCGGACTCTGAAAAAGAACTATGGTGAGAAGATTCTTTTTAACGGCTGTATTGATTCCCACCATATCCTGATTGATGGGGAAAGCCCCGGCTGGGTGCGGGAGAAAACCATTGAAGTTCTGAAGATAATGGCTCCCGGCGGAGGATACATTGCCGGTGCCAGCCATGACGCCATTCTCGAGGAAACCCCGGTCGAAAACGTCCTGGCCATGTTCGACGCTGTCGAAGAATTTACCGGTTGACCTTGTGGTCGGAAACATCCCTGTTTTCCGGTCCCGAAGGGACAGGCCGTGGCCGGAACCGCCGGGGTACCACGGGCTTCCAGCCCTTGGTCTTGATTCGTTCCATGTCTATCCTGGAAATGGAAAACCTATCAACGCAGTCGCAGAGAATATCTGCAATATATTTGCCGCTTCTCTGCGCCTTGACGTTAAATAAATATCGACCACGATTCACGCATACGATTACGACAACGATAACCGCTACGTTGACAACGATAGCGAGCTTCTGCCGGGAGCGCAGATCTCCTGATCTGCATTTCTATAAAATCCGCCGCAGGCGGAAACCATCAACCCCTGAGGGGGAAATCCAGAATTTCTGCCGTCCCTCCGGGGCTTGAACCTCTTCTGGAATTGCCGCTGACCCCAGGTTCCTCCGAACCTTCGGTTCGTCGTCAGCTGGGGCTATTAACTGTCACGCCTCCGGCGTTAAACGAATTGTGCGGGTACCAATGGGCAGAAGGTGCTCCCAGAGAAGCTTCCCTGTATGGATAGCCGATCTCCTGATCTGCATATAAATCGACGGCACCAAAGGTGCCAACAACAAGTCCGGGCCGTCAGGTCCGGAAATTGAATAGCCCAGGGTGGAGCCCAGACGAGCAAGGGCAGAGCCATTGCGAAGTCGGCGGAACCCTGGGAAAAGATCCTCTCAATTATTCGGTGAGCGCTGAAGGTGCGAACCTAAATACCAATTATAACAACAACGCCGGGCAAAAAAATTTCCGTTCCCGTACTCCGGCACCTCTGCGTTAAAAAAATCGACCACGATTCACGGATACGATTACGACAACGATAGCCGCTGCGCTGACAACGACAACGAATATCTTTATAAAAAGAACCATTAACCCAGATCGATCGTTTAATATTAATACTAAAATGAGATTCTTCACCATGCCCCATAACTGGCTGTTATTCCTTGGACAGATTGCTGGCTTCTACCTGCTGCTGGTCCTGGCGTCATATTTCATCCAGGATTATATGCTCTATCCGGCGGGAAAGCTTTCCCCGGAGCAGGCCAGGAGCCGCTATGCCCGGGAAGGGTTAAGACCCTTCCCGGGGGAGGTTCCCGGGCATAAAGGATACCTGGCGGAACCTGACAGCCTCGAAGCCAAAGGCACGGTAATCGTTTTCCACGGAAATGCCGGAACCTCCCTTGATCGCACCTATTATTCCGACGCCCTGAATAGGCTGGGATACCGGGTTATACTGGCTGAGTATCCGGGTTACGGATGCCGGAAAGGGGAATATGGAGAAAAGTCTTTTGTTCCCGACGCGGTTGAAACAATGTCCGCGGCCAGGAAGCAGTTTGGAGCACCGGTTTTCCTGTTCGGCGAATCACTGGGCGCCGGTGTCGCGGCCGCGGTTGCCGCTGAAGAACCTGAACTGGTGGATGGAATAGCCATGATCACCCCCTGGGATTCGCTTCCCTCCCTGGCCCAAAGCAAGTTCTGGTTCCTGCCGGCCCGGTTCATAGTGAAATCCGGATTCGACAGCATTTCCAACCTGGCAGAATATGGCGGGCCAAAAGCGGTCCTGATGGCGACCGAAGACCGGATCATCCCCCCGAAGCATTCCCTGAAGTTGTACGAGTCATTACCTGAACCTAAAGACCTCTGGAAATTCGAGGGAGGGGGCCACAACTCCTGGCCATGGTATCCGGATGAAGCCTGGTGGGGAGAAGTGATGGAGTTTCTGGAGTGCCAAGGACATCCTGTCCTTGGATAGTAGCGAGTTACAAGTCACGAGTTACAGGGAATGTGGGCGCGATGGCGCGATCAGGACATGGTTTACATTATAGGCTCAGGACATGGTTTACACTTTCTGAGTTGATTGTCCATCAGGAACCGGTACTTCCTTCCAAGCGTTTTTCGCTATATACAGCAAGTCTATTTCCTGCAGGCGACCACAACCCGGAATTTTTGCCCGGGACGCTGAACGATATTGGGGCGCCAATGGATATTGATTTCAGCCTCTTCCCCCAGGAGATCCTTTAGTTTGCCGACAATCCGCGGCTGCAGGGAGGCAAAATAAGACTGATCAATGGTTACAACCTGCAGTTCAAAACGCCCCGGCTCCTCCTGTATGAGCTGGTATTGCAGAACCTCACGGAACTCCTTGAAAACCTGCCAGATAGTGCGGGGATGTATGAATCGACCGTCCTCCAGTTTTAAAATGTCCTCTGTCCGGCCCTCCAGTTCCGATATCAGCTTGAATGTCCGGCCGCAATCGCAGGATTCCTTTGATATTGCCGCCATGTCTCCCATGGGATAGTTTAAAAGGACCGAGGCCCGGTTTATGAGGTTGCTGATTACTACTTCGCCCATTTCCCCTTCGGGAACATTCCCGCCGGAGGAATTTACAATTCTTAAATGACAAATATCTTCGTGAATGTGGAATCCAAGACGTTCCTGGCAGTAGAAACCGATTTTGAAAGCTTCGACAGCGTTGTAACGGGTTAATACCGGTATTCCCAGTTCATCCTCAATGTATTCCCTGGTTCCGTGGGGAAGGGCCTCGCCGATGTACATGACCATTTTAGGAGGATGAAGCTTGATTTTTCGGGCGGCAGCTGTTCTGAAAAAAAGATTTATCCATCCGCCATAACCCACCAGGATGTCCGGGCGTTCAGCATTAAGGATGGACGCGGCTTTTTCAACCGGGTCATGCAGTGAAACCAGGCGGCGTCTGGGCTTTACCGGGAAAAGGGCGCTTTCCGCGTAGAAGGCTGTCACCTTTTTAAAGGTTGAAGTTTCATAACCGACATAGAGCTCCCTGGGGCGGAAGTTTCCCCCGCAGATTTGTATGAAAGGATCTCTCTCCCGCTCCCCGTAGGCTATATTGGCAAGCAGGGATCGCTGGTCATGGAAAATTTCAATCGGAACTCCTGTGGTGCCGCTTGTCCGAAAGGACAATGCGTTGCGGGCAGCCCGGCCTTCGGCCACAAACATCCCCGGTTTGGAACGAACAAGCTCCTTATCCAGAACCGGTAAGCTTTCCAGTTCTTTCGCGCCCCGGATTTCCCTGGGATCAATCTTTTTTTCCCTGAACCATTCCCGATAATAAGGCACCCTGCGGGCGGCATATAAGACAGTTTTTCTTATATTCCGATCCCGGACACGGTCCAGTTCCGGCCTGGGCAGGAACGGCAGGCGTTTCTGTCCCCTGAGAGTAAGGGCGATAACACAGCTTCCGTAAAGTTTTTGCAGAATAGGAGGTTTCATTTCGTGATTACCATACTGGATCTTTGTTTATAGGAAAAATGGAGCTCCGGTTTCGACGCAGACGGAACGAATGTCCTCGATAACCGACCTTGTCAGGGGAATACCGTTTTTCAGCCGTTCCGCGGCCGCTCTATATTCCGGATCCCCGGCTACCTGCACTGGATTTCTTTTGTTTTTCGCGTCGGAAGAACGCAGCCCATCTATAAGGTTATCCATCTTGTTCTTGAAGTTGTTTGTGTCTCCAAACTGTTCAGGATTCAGCGCCATGAAAAAGTGCCCGACTCCAGGTTTTTCTTCAGTACTGTCATTTAAAAAGGAAGTCAGGATTTCCACCATAGCCGCCAAACCATATCCCTTATAACTTCCCATTTCTGGAGTTCCGCCCAGGGGGGTAAGCCGCCGGTTTGATATGGCAATTCCAGGGTTTTTAATCATCCGGCCTCTTTTGTTCGCGGCCCATCCATAAGGAATGAAGTGACCCTTTCTCAAGGCCATTACAATCTTGCCGACCGGGACAATGCTCGTGGCCATATCGAGAAGAAAGGGCCTGTTGCGGGATGCCGGTGCTGAAAACGCGATGGGATTGGTCCCAAGCATTGGTGAGAGTCCGTAAGTGGGGACCAGCGCCGGCTGCAATATGTTTGTCATTGCCACTCCAACAAGGTCGGATTCGGATGCCATGGCGGCGTATGAACCGGCAGCCCCGAAGTGACCGGAGTTGCGTACGGTTACTACTCCAACACCTGACTTGCAGCATTTATCGATGGCCAGCTTCATCGCGGTATCAGCTGGAATATGACCCAGGCCTCCTCCTCCGTCAATCAAGGCAGTAGTATCACTCTGCCGAATGATTTCGACCTTGGGATTCATGCTCAAGGCACCGTTTCTTAATTGACGGTAATAGTGCCGTAACATGGCGCATCCGTGCGATTCTATGCCGTGCAGGTCAGAATAAATTATGTGTTTGATTGCAGTGTTGACATGGCTTTCAGGCATTCCCCATAAGCCAAGGATAGCGGCAACCTGTTTACTCAGTGTTTCCCGGCTGTAATTTTTTTTCGGCCACAGGCGGAAAACCGGCAGCCCGGATTTCTGCATGACCTGGGATACTGCCCAGAGAGAACCTGATTCACGGCAGGTTTTTTTAAGTTTTGCCATATTTGAACCGGGCTTGAAATTCATTTTTCGCTGCCTTTCCGCCCAACGGAGCCGGATTTGCCTGATAACAAATGGGTAGCGTGACGCAGGCTCCTGGACCATTGTGAGAAAAAGGGTTTTGGATCCCCGGCGGACCATACCGCGAAGGTCCTGGGTCGGCCATATGGCTTTATATAGTCTCCGATTGACAGCTGTTCCCTCCGCCAGTTTTGCATGGTTCTCAGGAGATCAGCATGGAGATGTATCCACGCACCCTGGCCATGATTCGGGTTTTGCGGGGCTCACTGTTTCTTCAGAAAGATCAGCCCGGGCAAGCTCCGTGAGGTTGAGGCCGCCTTTTTTTAACAGGGTATTGTAAACCACGGATCTTCCATTTATTTCAAAGAATTTAAAGGAGTTGTCCCGGGAATCATATTTGAATTCCGCCGCGGCAATACCCCGAAAATTTATTTGCTTCAGCAATTCCAGGGTTTGATCCTTTAGTACTGGTATGGTTTCTGATAATTCAGCTATCCTGGCAATGCCGAAAAAACGGGGGGCTCTGCCGTATTTTGTGGACTGTGCATTCAGCGACAGGATCTCCCTGCCGGTTTACATAAACACAGTAGATATATATGTCGCTATCCGGACCAGGAACCTGGTCGAATATTTCCCCGGTTATCCCCTCCTGGTCAAGCAGGCGAGAGTATCGCAGCAATTCATCCCTGTTACGGACGGGGAAAAGCTTGCTGTCGAATCGCAAAGAAAATTGATTAGCCTTCTCCGGTTTGATGACAACTGGAAAAATGATTTCCGGAAAGGAGATAGAAGCGTCAGTAGCTTTCCCGTAGCATTTCGGAAGCTGTATGCCGACCTTCGCGGCAGCCTGCAGCATTTTTGTTTTATTGAGGATGTAAGGGACGGAATCTGGCGGAGGAATCCCCAACTTGTAGCACGGTTCAAGCTCGTCTCGAAATTTGTCCAGGGCGGCAATGGCTTCATCGTTGGACGGAAATACAACAGCGCCTTTCCATTTTTCACAGTTGTCCCTAAGAAGTGAAACCAGTTTTTCCGGACAGGTTTCCAGTTCCTTCACATGATGATATTCAGTAACATGTCTGGAATACTGAGCGATATCATAGTCCTGGGTGGCGATTACAACTACCCGCAGGTTTTGTTCTCCCAGGGATCGTACCAGTCCCAGGCCGTTGACAAAACCGCCGACTACAATAGCAATTTCAGAACTTGATTTTTTAAAACTCACTTATGTACTTTTCTGTAACCTTGTCACCTGCAACCTGCGACTATTCCGCGCATGGTACTGCAGGTATTATGCCTGGATCGCGCCATACGCTGGAAGCGCATGGTAAAAGCTATAAGCTGGAAGCTTACAGTACGTTCATCGCCAGTACGTTCATCGCCAGTACGTTAACCGACAGTACGTTAACCCGCAGTACCTACTTTTTCACTCCCGTCCTGTAAAGATAGGCACCCAGTAACAACAGGACTCCCAGCGAAACAACAGAGCCGGGAATGCCTTCAAAAGCAATTCCGATCCCTTGCGGCTGGCTTCCCAGGATCAGGGCGGCAACCGCCACTCCTATTCCCATCAAGCCCTCTCCGGCAATCAGGCCGGAAGCTAAAAGTATCCCCTGGTCGGTATTATTCTTTTCGCCTTCTTCATTCTTAGAGCTGGATTTCCTGTCAACCATGGCCCGTACGCATCCGCCGATAAATACCGGGGTCATGGTGGAAAGCGGCAGATAGATTCCCACGGCGAAGGCCAGGGAGGGAATGCCCAGCAGTTCCGCCATTATCGAGAGTGATGCCCCGCTCAGGACCAGTCCCCAGGGAAGGTTGGCGTTGAGTACTCCATCAATCACTGTTTTCATCAGGGTTGCCTGGGGGGCAGGGAACTCAACTCCTCCGAATCCGTACTGGCTTCCCAGGAGCAGCACAACCCCGGCAATAATCGAAGCGTTTACAATGGCCCCTGTCAGTTCAGCTGTCTGCTGACGGGCCGGGGTGGCCCCGATGATGTATCCGGTTTTAAGATCCTGGGAGATGTCGCCGGCTATTGAAGCGGCCACACAGACCACAGTTCCGATTGTCAGGACCGTGATCTTTCCGACCATGTCGGTCCAGCCAAGGGAGTAGAAAAGCACGCTGGTCCCGATCAGGGTGACAATCGCCATTCCTGAGGTGGGATTGGATGTGACGCCCACGAGCCCCACTATGCGGGAGGATACCGTTACAAAAAGAAATGCGAATATGACAATGCAGATTGAGGCAATAACCCTGAAAAGCAGGGGAGAACCGTCGCCTATGACCCCGGGAACCAGGGCCAGGATGGCCAGGACCAGAGCCACGCCGGCAACCACGATCGACATGGAAAGGTCCCGGCTGGTGCGGACAACAGTGTTGACGCCGGGAACTGATGCTGACCTCGCGGCCAGTCCGCGGATACCTTCCTTGATTGAGGAATACATGACCGGAAGGGATTTAACTACGGCGATAATTCCTGCGGTGGCAACGGCACCGGCGCCGATGTACCTCACGTAGCGGCTCCAGATTTCAGCCGCGTCCATTTCCCGGATCAAGTGAACCGTTGATCCTTCGGGGAATAGCTCCGGGGAAAAGAGGCTGGTTCATCATTTCGCCGAATATGGCGATAAGCGGTATTATTCCCAGCCAGGATAGCAGGCCTCCGGCCACCATTATGGCGGCAATCCTGTAGCCCAGCACATAACCCACACCCAGAAGGGCCGGGGTCGGCTCAAATCCCAATACTCCCCTTTTTAAGTACAGGCAGTTTTTATATCCACTTCTGATGGCCAGAGTTTGAGTATGGAGAGAACTGCTTTGTACACGCATCCCAGGATCAAACCCAGGAATACCGGCCTGGCTTTTGATCCTCCTTCATCGGCGGCAACAAGCACCGCCGCTGAGGCTGTTCCTTCAGGGTAGGGCAGGTTTTTGTGCTCCTGGACAATGAGGAACGGACGCAGGGGAATCATGAACAGGATTCCCAATACCCCTCCGCACATGGCCAAAAGGGCCACCTGCAGGAATCCGTTGCCCAGTGTAGGGGCGGCTCCCCACATGAAGAGCGCCGGAATGGTGAAAAATGATTCCCGAAGCCAGCGAGGATGAAGCCGAACCAGCTGTCTGTCCAATGTTTACATCCAGGATGGTCCCCTTGCCGATGACCTTTTTCATGGTGGCAAAAACCGCGACCATGATCACGGCCAGGGGGATCGATGTGCTGATAGTCAAGCCCGACTTTCAGTCCCAGGTAGGCGTTGGCCGATCCCAGGATTCCGCCGAAGATAATTCCGAAGACCAGTCCTCTCCAGGACCAGTCAGCCATTGAAGTCTCTGCTGGTACATAAGGCTTATGTTCACTCATGGATAGGCATTATTAACCAGCAGATATAAAATGGCAACAGGGAAGTTATTAAGCGAGCTCCTCCCAGCCGATTTCCGTCTTGTCCAGGGCGTATTCCAGTTCCTTCATGTAGTTGCCGTAGCAGGCCATCCAGTGAAAACCCTTGGTCCTCTGGTTCAGTTCGTCTGTATCGCAATTAAAGGCAATATCTATCTGGGACCGGCAGATATCCATGAAGGGATTGGCGTCTATTTCAGCCCTGAATCCCAGCCATTCCTTGAAATTGAAATCAGGATCGATGACGGTTATCTCCTGTCCGACTGTCATTTCCACCTTGGGAGCGGCTCCCCAGTCTGATTCGAAGTGGGTCAGGATACGGGCGTCCTCCAGGTCCTTGCCGTTCATGCGCCGCGGAGCGGTGCAGTGGGCCAGGGTGACGATTCCGTCATGGGCCCAGGTGGGATCATTCAGGAAAACCGGTTTGCCTGAGATGTTGTGCAGCAGTATTCCGGAAGGAATGACAACGAAGTCTGATTCGCAGAAGGAAGGGAATCCGGCATCATTGAGCAGGCTGAGGGCCAGGCAGGCCGTGGTTCCTGAAAACATCCATGATGGTACCCATGCAGAGATTTGATGGTCAGGGTATCGGTCTGGTGCTCCCGCAGAAGCTGGTGGAATACTTCAGTCAGCAGGAAAGATTTCCAGATGAAATCCTTTTTCGGTTTCCAGGGTTGTGCCGGAATCCTTTATAAGCTTCTCTCCCTGTTCCCGGCACCAGTTTCACCAACAGCTGGTTGTTGTAGGCCTGTTCCAGCCTGACGCCCAGTTCATCATAGGAAATATCCACCAGTTCCATTCCGAAGTGCTTGCGGGTCATTTGCGGAGCCTTCCTGCCGCCGCTGCCCCATCCCGCGGCGCCGCCGATGCAGAGCACTTTCCTTCCGCGGGTTTTCTTCAAACCGTTCAAGGCCCGCAGCCTCATAAGCACTTTACTATAGTCATCCACAACCACATCCCTGGGATTTACCCCCGGCTGGCCGTATTCGTCCACGGTTTTTGCGCAGGAAGCGGTTGGACACGATTTCATACCAGAGATAAACCGGTCCGGATCGATGGCGAAGGAAAACTATTGTCTGTTTTCCAGGGGAGACCAGGGCTTCCAGGGTGTTCACCCACCCTCCGGCGGCAAACATCAGGAGGACGTCGAATTTCCCGGAATTGATCCTGGAGATAATCTCGTCCTGCCCGTCTTTTACCGCGATGATGGGATTGAGCTCCATTTTAAATTCAGCGCCTGCCTGCATTTCTTCCAGTTCCGCGGTGATCCGGGCTTTTTCAGCGGCGGCGTCGGTGTCAGTCTGGATTCCGCCCCAGGGCCGCCAACTGGTACCCTCTTTTCTTTCACTGCTTGTGTAAACCAGCACCGGCTGTACCCGTAAAGGCTCCAAAGGAGAAGCGAAGCGGTCCGGGCCCTCCCATTTACGACTGGATTCAGCGGCGGAGACGTATAGCGTGCCGGCAGCGGCGGTTCCCAGCCCGGCAATAAAGGTGCGCCGGTTGAAAGAATTGGCAGAAGAGCAGCCTGAAGAACAGCATGAACATCCGCCATGGCGGGCACCGGAAATAAAATCGGATTGGTTATTTTTCATTTGCTAAATACTCCTTAATTTTCAGGTGGATTTAATTATTGCCGGATTAATCATGACGCGCAATACTTTTCAGGGACTGAATGCTTTTCGGCATATCAAAAATTTACTGTAAAAATCCTTCTGATTTGGGTATTCTTAAGGGTATGAAAAAAGCAACAATTTACATACTAATTTCAATTTTATTCTGTTTTTCAAGCCTTCTTCTTGCTGGAGAAGGAGTTAAAAAAGCTCCCGAAGGTTTCACATCTCTTTTAAACGGTCACGATCTTTCCGGATGGATGGGCATGAAATCAATAAGCCCCTACGAAATGGACAAGATGACAGCAGAGGAACTTCTGGCCAAGAAAAGGGCGGACTGGCTGGAGGCAAAGGACCACTGGTGGATGGATGACGGTGTTCTGGTTAACGATGGACATGGGACTTTCCTTACCACCGAAAAGAAATACGGCGATATTGAACTGCTCCTGGAGTACAAAACGGTTGCCAAGGCCGATTCGGGAGTTTATCTCCGCACAACTCCCCAGGTACAGATATGGGACTACACTGAAGAAGGCGGTAAATGGGCCAGCGGAGCGGATAAGGGTTCCGGCGGGCTTTGGAACAACGCGGCCGGCGCCCCCGGAAAGGATCCCCTGGTCCTGGCTGACAAGCCTTTCGGGGAATGGAACAGCATGCGCATAATCCAGGTCGGGGAAAGAACCACGGTTTACCTGAATGACAAGCTGGTAGTTGACCACGCCCGCATGCACAATTTCTGGGACCGCGAACTGCCCCTGCTTCGTACCGGCCATATCCAGCTCCAGACCCATGGCGGAGAAATCAGCTGGAGAAATATTTTCGTGAGGGAGATAGGCTGGACTGAAGCCAGGCAAATCCTGTCTGATAAATCGGATGCTGATTACAAGCAGATTTTCAACGGCAAGGATTTTACAGGCTGGAAAGGCCCGGTGGAGAACTACACTGTTGAAGATGGAACAGTTGTCTGCAAGCCTAAACATGGCGGAACGATTTACTGGAATGAAGAATTGTCTGATTTCAAGGTGCGCCTTGAGTTCCAGCTTCCTCCAGGCGGTAACAATGGCCTGGCTATACGCTATCCGGGAGAGGGTGATACCGCTTATGAAGGTATGACCGAACTGCAGATTATCGACAATTCATCTGATAAATACATCGGCAAGATCGATGACCGCCAGTTCCATGGCAGTGTCTATGGAATGATCGCAGCCAAAAAAGGTTACCAGTACCCGGTGGGTGTCTGGAACTTCGAGGAAGTTACGGTTAAAGGATCCAGGATCAAGGTTGAACTTAATGGGACAGTAATCCTGGATGGTGATGTGAAAGATGTAACTGAATTCATGCATGATCGTGCCCATCCCGGAAAAGACCGGACTTCCGGCTATTTCGGATTTGCCGGGCACAATGATCCGGTACGCTATCGCAACGTGTTCATAAAGAGCATTGCTGAATAAATAATTAAAACCGTGGATGCGGGGAAGGATTTCAATGCCGGATTATCCGGCCCGCCAGATCTTCCCCGCTCCCTTAAATAAGAAAGTTTACCCTTTAAATACGCCTGAAACAGAGACTGACAGATTATAATGGTGCTGCCCTTTCTGCATCTCTGACCGCCTTCATCCCTTTCAAATCGGCCCAAAAACCATTATCAGGCGTTAATCTGGTAAAATCCCCCCATCGTGATTATGAAACAGACTCCCGAAATAGAGTGGGCACCTGATTCCTGGCAGCAGCGCCAGGTTACACAGATGCCTAAATATCCGGACGAAGAAGAGTTGAATGAGGTTGTGAAAAACCTTTCATGCCTTCCTCCCCTGGTCACAAGCTGGGAAATAGAAGATTTACGCGAGAAGCTGGCTGAAGTGTCCGAGGGCAAAAGGTTCCTGCTTCATGGCGGCGACTGTTCGGAGAGTTTTAAAAACTGCAACAGCCAGATAATTACGAATAAGTTGAAGATCCTGCTCCAGATGAGTCTCATCCTGGTTGTTGGCAGCAAAAAGCCGGTTATACGAGTCGGCAGGATTGCCGGGCAGTATGCCAAACCCAGGTCAAGTGATACTGAGACCAGGGATGGAGTAACCCTGCCGTCTTACCGTGGCGACCTTATCAACAAGATGGGCTTCACTGAAGCGGAACGAATCCCTGATCCCCAGCTGCTCCTTCGGGGGTATGAGAGAGCCGCGCTGACAACCAATTTCATAAGGGCCCTGATGGCCGGCGGTTTTGCCGACCTGCATCATCCGGAATACTGGGACCTTTCCTTCATGGATCATTCTTCGCACAGCAGCCAGTACCGGGAGATCGTGGAACACATTTCTCACTCTCTGGATTTCCTGGAGAGCGTGACAACCAAGCGAATTGACGAACTGGAACGGGTGGATTTCTTCACAAGCCACGAAGGACTGCATCTCTACTATGAACAGGCCCAGACCCGTCTCCTTCCCAGGCGTACCGGCTACTATAATGTTTCAACACATTTCCCCTGGATCGGAGACCGGACCCGAAGCCTGAAAGGCGCTCACGTCGAGTATTTCAGGGGCATCCGGAACCCGATCGGGGTAAAAATCGGACCCACAATGACACCCCTGGAGCTGACCGGGCTGGTAGATATCCTGAATCCCAGGAATGAACCGGGCCGGCTTACCCTGATCCACAGGTTCGGGACTGAAAAAAATCCAGCATTACCTGCCTCCCCTTATCAAGGCCCTGAAAAGAAGCGGCCAGAAGGTGGTCTGGGTATGCGATCCCATGCACGGCAACACCGAGTCAACCAAGAGCGGTTATAAAACCAGGAGCTTCGACCGGATTCTTGAAGAGCTGGAGAGCGCCTTCTACATACATAACGAACTGGGCACCTACCTGGGAGGCGTTCACCTGGAACTTACCGGCGATAATGTGACTGAATGTGTCGGCGGTGCCAGGGGCCTGGCGGAGAAGGATCTGGGCCGGGCCTACAAAACCCAGGTTGATCCGAGGCTCAATTATGAACAGGCGGTTGAAACCGCCATGCTCGTGGCCGAGCTTATGAAAAAGATGAGCGGCCCCAAGAGAGCCTCCGGCTGGTAAATCAACATATGGTTTGAGGCGTGGCCGGAAACTTCCAGTTTTCCTCTCCCGAAGGGAGTCGTCGTGGTTAGAGCGAGACCGCAGTGTCGCTCCCGCGACACAGGAGAGCAGGGATGCTTCCTGCCACGGTTCCGACAACGACAACGATTGGGTCAGCGAAGCTGCCCGGCTACACCCACTTTCCGCAGATGATTTCCTCAAGAGTCCGCTTGGGTACGTGATGGTCTCCTGCGTCATCACGCCAGTAATCCACATTCTCTCCGTCCAGTTTTTCGAGGAGAACATTTTCACCGGGAGCCCCTATGGCCAGGACCAGGCAGATGTCCAGGTTTAATGGTATCTCCAGGATTTCCCTCAGGCGGGGGTTATCGATATTCGCGATCGGGCATCCGGCCAGCCCCATTTCGGAGGCCCCCAGCATGATGGTCTGCAGGGCGATTCCCGGGTCCCAGTAGGGATTGGCCGAGATTTCGGTGTCAAAGAGCATGATTATGTAGCCGCCCGGCTTTTCCCCTTCCGCCGGTCCGTCCCAGTCGGGCAATGCTCCGGCCCATTTAAGGCAGCCGAATATTTCATTATTCTTCGCGGGGTTACAGCTGTATACATATTTGAGAGGCTGGGCATTCCTGGCAGATGGAGTGTTCCTGGCCAGGTCAATCAGGTATTCAAGTTTTTCAGGACTGATCTTTTCATCCTGCCTGAAACGCCTGTAACTGCGGGTTTTCAATACCAGGTTTTTAAATCCGGAGTTCTTGATGTCCATATATTAATTTAACCATATAAGTATGGGAAGAAAAGGTTTTTTAGCCTCCAGAAAGCAGGGATGAGAAACTCGCAGGACCCAGTGATAAGTTCGAACTGAGTCTAGATTTGCGAAGTTCGAAGTAGTTCGAACCTCAAACATTGGAGATCTCAGTTTCGATGGTTTCCGCCCCGGGCAAACTGCCGAAATTCCAAATCACACCCACCAAAACTCAAGAAGGTCGGGGCTGACAGGACTCACCCCATTTGTTTGAAGAAAATTTGAGATTTGAAATTTAGTGCTTGCGATTTCCTCCCGCCACCGGCGGGAGGAAGTGCCCGCGGGGAACTCACACCAGCAAATTAGAAATTCAGGGTTTTTTATCTGAATACTGCTTCGGGTCTCCAGCGTTTTTATTCCAGACCGGGTACTGGGAGGTGTCCTCAGCTTCAGGTTTCTCCGGTATGACTTTGCAGAGCCACGGAGACCATCCGGTTGTTCCTTTTTCTTTGTCATCGTCTCTTGATTGGTATTCCGCATGCCCCACCCAGGTCCAGTTGAACACCTTGACCGGCACCCATTCGCTGTCATCACCGTCCGGCCTGAACATCAGATAAACCCGGTTTTCCTGGGTTTTTCCAGTGTGCATCATGGGAGCTATTGTTCCGTCGGAAAGTTTATTGGTTAATTGTTTCTGGTCTCTCATCAGCAGGATGGCCGGGGCATCTCCGCCACGCGGCCCATCCCAGGAGGGATAGCAAATATCAAGAGCATCAGTTAGATATTCCTCCTGGCGAACACCTCCCTGCCAGGTCTGGAAATAATGCTGATTTTCTATTATCTGAACCCATTGTTCGCTGCCCGGCGTTTCGCCCCTGTCCAGATTTTCGGCCTCAAACCTGATTCCATTATATTGCAGCCATATATCATCAGGTTTCGCCGCACCGTGGGCGCCTGTCCCCATGCATTCACCTTGAGGGAGGGGCTCACCTCTTTCAGGCTTTCCGACCCTGCTGTCCGGCGAAGCATTTATTGTCACCTTGTATGCAGGCTTTCTGATTTCGAATTTGGACTCAGCCGATGCTTCATTGTCCCCGGCATTGACAACATATTTCACCGAAGCTGAACCGCCATCGACCCAGTAGAATTCCAGTTCCTTGGTATTCAGGTCGGTAAGCGGGATGACTTCTCCCTTGTAGATATCGGCTTTATACTTCTTGATGTAATTTTTGCCCGATCCTCCTCCCTCAAGGGTCCATTCTCCGGTTCCTGAGTCCTGATTTTTCGGAAGGACAACCCCGCGCAGTTTTATCTTCTCGCCAACAACGACTTTTTCGGTTTCATCCGTTATGTTCTTCCACTCTCCGTTTACTTCCCGCTGGATCTCGGCGTAGGGAGGGATATCCCCAAATGTCCAACTGACAGAGTACTCCACATCGCCGGACTTGGGCGGATCATATTTCGTATCCATGAAGCTCTGGTGCCTTATGGAATATTTGACCTTTTCAGAGGTCCACTTAAGGGAATTGCCGATAGTTCCTTGCTCCAGGGCTTCAGCAATAAGGGCGAAATGGATTCCCCTCAGTCCCTCGTGGGTTTTCCCTTCATCGTCAGTGACAATTGTTTTGATGGGGGTTGCCACTGAAAAGCTGTAGTGATCCATGTTTACATCACTTTTCATCATGCCCATCACTGCGAATGGATCGACTTCACCACCCATCTGGAGGGCATGGGCAATGCCCCCGGGACCTGTCATAGCCATGAGTTCCATATGTCCCTGGGATTGGGGATCACCTATATACTGGGGAGCCATGACCTGCACGCTGCCTGAACCCTCCTCCCGCATGTATGTTTCCCCGGTCTTTTTATAGGATCTGACATTCTGATATTGCACGACAGCATTCATTCCGGAATCTTCTGGAACAAACATGAATATTCCTCTTCGCCCCTGGGACTTGACCAGGACGCCGGAAATCGATGATGACATTGAACCAGAGTTTTCCAGGTTGCCGTTGTATTCGTCGTGTTTGTCCCATGAAACCGAGACAGACACGGTTGCTTTGAGTTCACTCCGGTCCTCCAGTGATTCCCCGTCCTGACCGCTCAGCGCTGAGTTTTGGCTTAAAATAAGGAAAGTCCCAAGAAGAGTGATGAATCGATAGGAAAAAATCTTGAACCTGAGCATGGCAACCTCCTTAACAGTCCTGTGAAAAATTGTAAGGGACCATAAAATTCAAATAGGCGACCGTCCGTAATATTTCTATTGATTAATTCAATTTTAAAATAATTATTCTTCGTTTTCCTGAACTTTTTAACCTGTTTAAAAAAAATTGGAAGTAATATCTATTGAGGGCACCCATAAACTTTTAGTGGATATTTCCTTGCGCCATACAGCGGCAGCTGTGAGAATAAGCTGGTCAGGATATCAGTCTGGTGCGAGGGGAGAAAAAGGGGGAAAACAAGTCATTCAACTCTGAACCCATTCGGCCGGGTGTTACTTGCCTGGTGGAGAGGTGAAGAGTCCGCCTGGTTGCATCCGACGCGATAAATTATCAATTCTGATTTTCCGGTAATAATATTGGAGAAAAAATGTTATCAACTATCACAGATCTTCCCATCTGGTTGGGCATTGTATTCTGTATTTCCCAGTCGGCCATGTTTTCGGGGCTTAACCTGGCTTTTTTCAGCCTGAGCCGCCTTCACCTGGAGGCGGAAGTGGAATCAGGTAACAAAAAGGCTGAAAAAGTGCTGAATAAACGCAGGGACGCCAATTTTTTGCTGACTACGATTCTCTGGGGCAATGTCGGCATAAATGTCCTGCTGACCCTGCTTTCGGATTCGGTGATGGCGGGGGTCAGCGCCTTTATTTTTTCGACAGTCGCGATTACCTTTGTCGGAGAAATAATCCCCCAGGCCTATTTTTCCCGGCACGCGATTCGTATGGCTTCAGCCTTGTCCCCGGCGATTACCTTCTACCAGTTTATTCTCTATCCGGTAGCCAAGCCGGCGGCGCTGATGCTGGATTACTTCCTCGGCCAGGAGGGGTTCATGTTTTTCCGTGAACGAAGCCTCAGGGAGATTATCAAGAAACACATAGAAGCTGACGAATCCGATATTGACACCATCGAAGGCACGGGCGCCCTCAATTTTCTCGAGATTGATGACCTGGATGTTTCCGGTGAAGGAGAAACAGTTGACCCCCAGAGTATCATCGCCTTTCCGTCTGAAAATGGGAGGCTGGTTATTCCGGAATATAATCAGCGCCCTGATGATCCCTTTCTACAGCGGGTGCATTCCTCACAGAAAAAATGGGTTGTTTTGACCGATCCCGCCAGCCATCCCCGGCTGGCCCTGGACGCCGATGAATTTCTTCGGGCCGCTTTGCTGGATTCCGAGGAGGTGGACATTTTTACGTATTGCCATCGCCCCCTGGTCGTGCAGGATAATGAGGTATCTATGGGCGAGGTTATCGGCAGGCTCAAATCCTGGAAAAACCATGGGAGTGACAACATCATAGAGAACGATATCGTTTTATTATGGGGAGCTCAAAAGAAGGTTATCACCGGGGCAGATATCCTGGGGAAATTACTCAAAGGTATCAGGGCCTCTGCCTGAAACGGCATAAACATTTGACTCAGCGGCAGAGTTGCCTTGGTCCCGACCTGGAATACATTACATTTTCATGAGCGCGTAGAGGGGCACTGAATAAGACAAACTTTGTTTTTGGCGTTCCGCCGAGGAGCTGTTTCTCTACAGACGAGCCGCAGTCTCCACAACCTTGCGGCGTAATCCGGTGAGAAGTTCGGGCTAGTTAAAAACCCGCTGCGGCGTTGCTTCATCGCTTTCAACCTTTGCCGGGAGCAGGAAGACATCTCCTTCCCGGTTGGAGAAATACAGGCGCGACTCTGAAGGTTTTCTGCCGTGTCCGTCGGCCCAGAAGGCGTAGAAATCAGGATGGGCATTCAAGGGACGGCGGGCATAGGTATGGTTGCGCGAACTGTCTGATGTCATTTGCCTTGTTTTCATCCAGGTTTTACCCTGGTCTGCGCTTTCCCACATTTCAATTTCACCGCCGGGATTGTAGGGCTGGGGCCCCAGGCCGGTTGGGGCGATTATCAGCCATTGATCTTCTGTGAGATACAGGGAGCCCATGTCGTAGTTGTTGTCGGAGGCGAAAGCTTTGGAAACCTTCCAGGTTTCACCGGTCCATTTAACAATAATCCAGTTGCGTGGATTATTCTGGGGGCCTGATTCATAGCCCTGGCTGGTCAGGGCCAGGATAACCGGATGCCCATTTTCATCAAACTGCAGGTCTTTCAGGTAAACATTCAAACCTCCGGCATTATATGCCAGTGCCGCGCTTCCTGGATCAGTCACTGGAATCTCCAGAGATACTCCTTTAACGGTCTGCCAACTCTTCCCGAAATCACCGGTTTCCATGTAATAGAGATTGGTTCGCCAGTTCAAACCTTGGGGGCGGGGATGCATGTTGAAGGCGGTTCCGGCTTTTCTGCCGGACACAGCACTGACCTGGTAGTGGCCTCGCTCAATCGCCGCCAAAGCCCTGGGCTGAGACCAGGAGATTCCGTCCGGACTGGTAATGAAGCAGAGGGTTCGGTCGCAGTCCTCTACGAAGCCATATTTGGTATGGAAGAACAAGAATCCTGAATCCTTGATATGCCAGGGCTGGGGGTAGGAAACGTTTGTTGTCTCGATCAGTTCAAATTCATTTATATCGAAAGGTTTTTTGCTTTTTGAAATATATGAAGGTCTTCCGGTTCCGTGAGAACTGGAAAAGATCCATAGATAACCTTTTTCGTCCAGGGAAATAACCGGATTGTCATGGGCGTCATCCGTGTTTTTATCCAGTAACATGGTCGGCCTTGGCACTGTTCCGGTCTCGTGATCAAAATAAGAAACCATGTGGACCAGGGTATTCAGATCCTCATATCTCCCGCCGTAGCAGAAAAAAGTTTTGTGGGCCTCGGGAGAATAAACCGCGAAAGGCTGGTGTTTCGCGCAATAGGTCCCCAGGCCTCCGCTGTATTTGTAGACATATTCATTGTCCAGTTTCTGGTTGAAATACCAGATTCCCCGATAGCCGTCCATTTTTTCATTGCGAAGAACCGGCTCTTCATTTGGGTCGGCAGACAAGGCTGGGAAGGTGAGGAAAAGAAGCAGCAGAGGAAGAATGATTCTATGTTTCATATGGTTTCCATTTTAGGTGAGATCCAACCGGAGATAAAGGGATGGAATTGGAATCGATACGCGGATACGTCTGGATGTCTTTGTTGTTGTCAGCGAAGCGGGTATCGTTGTCGCAATCGAAGGTGTAATCGGAAAAATGGAACCAGTTATCAATTCAGTTTAGGGACAATTCACGAATTGTCCCTGGAAAGCTGAATCAAATCAGCGAAATATGGATTGGTGAAAAAATTCGGATTTATTGAACAGCTGGAGGAGACGGTCTTAGTTTCTGTAGTCATTCCGGGGCTTGGTGCGGTGTCGGATAGTATCCCACCCCTGGTTTGCTACGCTCACCTGGGGTTATCTACTGTCGTCCCTTCGAGACGTATCTTTGTTGTTGTTCTGCCAGTGTTTTATAAACTGGCAACTCATAACAGGCTGTTCCTGCGGAACCGGAAAGCAGGGGTGCTTCCGTCCACGGTTTACGATCCCTAGTGATATCTGTGAATAAAAATAGATGGATTAGTATTTTCCCAAATTCCTGATTCATTCTGGCCGGATGCTCAGGTATCCTTATTGAAAAGGAAAGTACATGTCTCAATTATCCAGAACTACTTTATTGTTGGCAATCTTGGTAATGATCATCTCTCCCCTGTTTGCTGATGAACCTGTTGTCAGCCTGGAATACCTGTTCAAAGCCGGCGAAGAAGGTTATAAATGCTTCAGGATTCCGGCTATTGTTAAATCCGGCAAGGGTACGGTAATAGCTTTTGCAGAGGGTCGGAAGAACGGCTGTTCAGACACCGGAACTATTGATCTGGTGATGAAGCGCTCCGCGGATAGCGGCAAAACCTGGACGCCGCTCCAGGTAGTTTGGAGCGATGGTGCAAATACCTGTGGAAACCCGGCCCCGGTAGTGGACCGGGAAACCGGGTCGATTTTCCTGCTTTCCACCTGGAACCTGGGAACAGACAGGGAGCCGGACATCATTGCCCGGAAGAGCAGGGACACCCGGCGTGTGTTTGTTTTGAAATCTGACAATGACGGAATATCCTGGTCAGAACCCCGTGAAATTACCAGCGAAGTCAAAAAAGATGGCTGGACCTGGTACGCGACCGGCCCGGTTCACGGAATCCAGCTGGAGCACAATCCGCACCGCGGCCGCCTGGTTATTCCCTGCGACCATATTGAGGCAGTGACCAACCAGTATCGTTCCCATGTGATTTACAGCGATGATCACGGCAGAAACTGGCAGCTCGGCGGAATCGTTCCCCAAGACCAGGTGAATGAATGCACGGTCGCTGAACTGGATGACGGAAGGCTGCTGCTCAACATGAGAAATTATGACCGCAGCCAGCGCTCCAGGAGGATAAGCTTCAGCCGTGACGGAGGAATGACCTGGTCGGATATCAGGCCGGAGTTGGATCTGGAAGAACCTATCTGCCAGTCCTCCATGTTGATGTTCAAAAGGGAAGACCATCCCGGGATTTTGCTTTTCCTGAACCCGGCCAGCAGTGAAAGCCGGGTAAACATGACATTGAAAATGAGTTTTAACCAGGGAGATTCCTGGAAACCATCCCTGTTACTGCACCCGGGGCCGTCCGCCTACAGTGACATGGTCCAGCTGAACAGCAGCGAGGTGCTGCTGCTAATGGAAACCGGTAGCGGGTCTCCCTACGAGGGCATATCTGTCAGCAGCCCAATAAATATAATCAGCCTTTCTGAAAAGACTGATAATTAAATATCCGGAAGGAGAAGGAATAATGAAAAACACAAGCAGGCGTGAATTTTTAGGTACTGCCGCGGCCGCGGCCGTCACAGTGGGTAGCGGCGTCACCGGCAGTATTCTGGGCGCGAATGACAAGATCAACCTGGCTCTCCTCGGCGTCGGGCAGAGAGGTTTAATAAGAGAAGCCGTACAGTTTGCCGATGAATCAGGCATTCGGATCGCGGCATTGTGTGACATCTGGAATATAAAACGGGAACAGGGAACCGCATACGTTAAAGAACAACTCGGTTATGAACCGGATCAGATGATTGATTACGAGGAGTTGTTCGCCAGAAAAGATATAGACGCGGTTCTTATTGCCACGCCTGATCACCAGCACTGCCAAATGCTTTCAGCCGCGGTTAAAGCCGGAAAAGATGTTTATATCGAGAAGCCCCTGGCTTTTGATTTTGAAGAACTGAAGGGCACTGTGGCTGACGTGAAAGCTTCGGCCAGCGTTGTGCAGGTCGGGACCCAGATCCGCAGCCTGCCGGCTTCAAGGGGAGCCCGGGAGTTGTATCAATCCGGAAAGCTTGGCAAGGTATTCAAGATTGAACAGTCCCGTAACGCCAGGGTTCCTTTCTGGCACCAGAAAGCCCGCCCCAACCTTAAGCAATCAGATGTCGATTGGGGTAAATTTCTTTTTAACCGGAAAGACCGGCCATTCAATCCGGATGTGTATTCGGCCTGGATGGGATACCGGGAATTCTGTTTGGGAGTGCACACCCAGCTGATGGTTCACTTCATAGATACCATTCACTACATAACAGGTGCCAGGTATCCCCAAACAGTTAGCGCCATGGCGGGGACCTATATCTACAAAGACCAGCGAACCTGTGCTGACGCCATGGAAATAATCATGGATTATCCAAAAGATGGATTCATGGTCCGCTATGGTACTTCCTTTGGTTCAGGCGACGGGAATTTCTTCAGGTTTTTTGGTGAGGACGGCACATTGAACGCTTCCAAATGGTCCTGGACTGAACCTTTCAGCATCGAAGAGAAAGACGGGAAAGAAATCGGCAAGGCTCCGCTGGGGGAAAGCACCCACCATATGAAGAACTTTTTTGACTGCATACGCACCCGGAAAACCCCCTCTGCCAGTATTGAAGATGGATTTGGCCATGCCGTTGCCTCGCTCATGGCTGAGAAATCAATTGTTGAAGGCACTACAATCAGGTTTGATGACCTGGATTTGTAGGAAAGGGAGATTTCTTAAGGGACATTTTCAGCGTTTGATTTAGTGCTTATACTGGTTATGAGGTTATTTTCTTTAAATGTCTGAAGAAAAAAATGAATTTGACATTCCTGATATGGTTGAAATCCCTATTGACGGGATTCTGGACCTCCACTCTTTCCAGCCTTCGGAGGTCCGGGATCTTGTTCCCGATTACCTGGAGGAATGCCGGAAGAAGGGTATCCTCGAAGTCAGGATTATTCACGGCAAGGGCATTGGCGTGTTAAAAAATATTGTGAATTCAATCCTTTCGGATATTCCCTGGGTGAAGAGGCACAGGCCTGATACCGATTCCGGAAACTGGGGTGCTACCATAGCTTTCCTGGAACCTGAAGAATAGTTCCGTCCTTTCTTCGCAGCTCCATCAGCCGGAAACTCATGGCACGTGTCTCCGTAAGCCGGAGGCAGATGGTCCATCGAAGCGCGAATCTCATTCCTCATCATATTTCCCATCTGATTTGATAGAGGCTTTTTTTTCATAAATCCCAAAAATTTTAAACTCTTGTGAGGATTGTCACATCGCTTATCCGGGTGCACAGCTAAGATTCAATAAGGAAAAAAGAAATTATTGGGTCAATAGAGCCTGAATTAACCTGAATAATGAATCAGCACTGCAGGCCGGGATTGATAACGATGAAGAAAATAAATATAGCACGCCGAAGAACAGAAATGAGCGGACGGGATTCGATCGGAAGTTCAGCTTTACAAGCTGCGCCCCCGGCAATACCTTTCCGCAGCAGTAATGAATTGGGTTCGCGGTTTTTTACCTATTCCAAAAATACAGCCCGTTTCCAGGGCGGATATAACCGGGAAGCACTGCTTGAAGTGGATCTGGACAGGAGTTATCTGAATTCTCTTGAGACCTCGCTGGATTCCAGCCACAAGCAGGAGGTGACTGGAACTATACGTGAGGAAAGGGAAGGCGTCCTTTTTCTTAATATTGAATTCGGAAGTGGTAAGGTTCCTAAATATCTTTCCGCAAAATCCATTGCTGAGATGCTTGAAATGAGTCCGAGGACGATATACAGGATGCATAAACTTAAAAGCCTGCCGGGAGTCAGGATCGGTCGCAATCTCAGGTTCCGGTTTGAGGATGTCCTTGATTTTCTGGATTCCCGGCTGGAGAAATGTGAGGGTTGAGTACTATGTATCTGGACTACTGGAAGCTCAGCAGAAATCCTTTTGATAATGTTCCGGACCCCCATATGTATTTTTCCGAACATGCAACCGTTGAAAGCACGGTTTCCGAATTGCTGTTCGCGGTTGAAGAAGGCAATGAATGCCTGGCTGTAGTAGCCGGAGATGTAGGGCTGGGAAAGACCATGTCCCTGCGCATGGTGCTTAATGAGCTGGATCAGGACAAATACCGAATCGCTTATGTGACCAATCCGGATGTGACTTTCAACCAGCTGCTCAGGGATATAGTGGGCCAGCTGGAAGGTGAAAGGTGTGAAATCAAAAACCGGGAAGGCTTACTGGAGGAATTTAACAATTTACTCTTCAGGACATCTGACGAGAACCGCAAGGTCCTTGTTTTTATCGATGAAGGCAACGCCCTGCGTTCCTCCAACCTGGAAGGCTTAAGGCTTTTAACCAATATGCAGGAAGACGACAGGAACCTGTTTACCCTTATAATTGCCGGTCAACCTAAACTGACCAAAATGCTGAGGGATCCGAGAAGGGCCAACATTTTTCAGAGGATTGGTGTCTTCTGCAACCTGGAGCCCATGGATTCCACTGAGGTTGTTAAATCGTACATAGAACATCGCCTGATTATGGCGGGGTGTAAGGAACCCGTATTTGATGATTCCGGATATGAAGCTGTGTTTGAAAGGAGTTCCGGAATACCTCGCCTGGTGAACAGGCTGTGCAAATTATCCCTGAAAGCTGCTGAAACCAACGCCCTGGAGTATATAAACGGTGAACTTGTACACCAGCTTGCGGATAGATTCTCTCCACTGGAAAAGGGAAAGGCTAGAGTCTCACAAGAGGTCGAAAAAGAACAAAACATTAAAAACACTGATAACCTGAAAGAATTTCCCCGAACCCTGCAAGCCAGGCAGCGGGTAATTGACAAAGACAGTCATTCCCCTGGTGTACAGCCTGCTGCCTGGCCCTCCCGGAATCTACAGGAACTGGAGGAGCTGGAGAACGCCGTTGCTGAAGCTTCCCCTGAAACCCTGGGACAGGGTGAGAGCGTTCACAGCGAAAAGAAGAAGATTCAGTTAATGGGGGTAACCCGGAAATCTATCTTCCAGTTGAAAGACCTTTCCAATCCCAGGGATAAACTGAGATTTGCCGGGTTGCTGGCCGCCCGGGAATTAAAGATCAATCCTGAAAGATTTGAAGGTATCGACAGCGATCCCGTAAGGATCTGGGATGACCTGCGCCGGGCTATCATCGAAGCAGTCTAGTCAATTGACGATTGACGATTGTGGTGGTTGTGGCTGGAGCCGCCGGCTCCAGTAAGGGACAGTCTCCGGAAACCTCAATGTGGGAAAATTCCAGAAATCCCCATTGACAAGACCTCTCCGAACAACAACCACGCTGGCTCTTACAAACTTGTATCTATTAGCCTATTTCCGGGAATATATTTTCAGGTTGCGGAATTCTCCCACATCGTCAAAGGAACCGAGCCCCACGGAACCGGCCAGGAAGGTGCGGTCTGAAGCTTCCATAATTGGGGTTTCCATATCATCAAAGTAAACCAGGATTTTTCCATCAACAACAGTCCGTTCAATCCTTATCTTGTGAAATTTTCCGTCTATCCACTGGGTGCCTTCGGTTCGTTTCTCCGCTATTGATATCCTGGGTTCATTATTAACAAGGAAAATCGAATTGGCATGAGGATCAGCTGCTGTTGCTATGTGAACGTAGTAAAATTCCGATTCTGACTGCTTTCCGAAAAAGAAGCAAAGGTCTCGATGCCCATATTCCCGTGAAGTTGATCTGGCTTCAACTTCCATCACGAAACTGGATACCTCCAGGTTTTCAAGCCAGGCTATATTAAATGGTGACCTGACCCTGGGCTCGTATTTGCTGGCGCCTTCCAATATCAGGAGATTTCCTGTTTCCTTGTTCTCTTCAGTCCTCCAAGCATTGGCATCGGTGAAACTCCATTCAGCCGGATTCAATGAAGAATCAAATAAAACTTCCCGGTCGCCGCTTCCAGGGGAAACGTGTGTCAGGGATGAAAAAAACAAAAGCAGAGCTATCGAAAATTTAATAATTTTATTCATTGGAGACAATTTTTACAGGGTCCGGATTAAAACGCAAGAAAGCATTAATCTTAAACCTTCGGGATGGGCAGGATTCCCGCTTTCAGGTATTCAATGTTAATGAATAAAGAGATTTAATTTATATATAATGCAGATGAACCATAACAATTCAGCAAGAGGAGATTTTAGATACCGATGGCAAAATATTCAATGGAAACCAGGGCAGTGCATTCCGGGGAATCAAGGGGCAAGATCGGCGGCGCTGTAATCCTGCCGATTTTTCAGACCTCGACTTATCTTTACAACGGTGAATCCTCTTATGAAGACCTCAGGTATATCAGGCTGAACAACACTCCCAACCATGACGCTGTCTGCCGTAAACTTGCCTCCCTGGAAGAAGCGGAAACCGCTCTTGTGACCGCCAGCGGTATGGCCGCTATCTCTGATGCCCTGCTGTCCTTTCTTGAAAAGGGTGACCATCTGCTGGCCCAGAATTGTATTTATGGCGGCACCAGGGATTTGATAGTCCGGGATTTGCCCCGGTATGGGATTGAAGTTGATTTTCTTGAGGACCTGTCCCGAGAATCCCTGGAGAAAGGATTGCGGAGTAATACCAAGGTATTATTGGCCGAATCAATTACCAATCCGCTCATGCAGGTAGAGAACCTGGTTGAAGCGGCCAAGTTTTCAAGGGAAAAGGGCCTGGTTTCGATGATCGACAATACCTTCGCTTCACCATGCAATTTCAGGCCGGTTTCAATTGGCTTTGACCTTGTACTCCATAGCTGCACAAAATATATTAATGGTCATTCTGACCTGGTGGCTGGTGCCGTTATAGGGAAAGATGAACACATTAGAAAGATAAACCACCGGAATATTCACTATGGAGCCACCCTGGATCCCCATGCCTGCTTCCTGCTTCACAGGGGGATGAAAACCCTTCCCCTGAGGATGGGCCAGCACAACGGGAACGCCGCTTCATTAGCCGAATTTTTAGCTGAACATCCTGGTGTCGAACGTGTTTATTACCCGGGATTACCCGGTTCGGGAGGCCACGAGGAAACAAAACGACTGTTTTCAGGCTTTGGTGGTATGTTAAGCATTGAACTTAAAGATGCCGCCGAAAAAACAACTCAATTCCTGAACAGGTTGGAACTGCCTGTTGAAGCCCCCAGCCTGGGCGGGGTTGAGAGTCTCATAACCCGGCCATCCCTGACCTCCCATGCCGGACTTACGGCAGCTGAAAGAAAGCAGGCGGGAATAGGCGATTACCTGGTAAGGATCTCTACAGGTATTGAATCAGCAAAAGATTTGGTTGCGGATTTCAAACAGGCCCTTGATTAGTTTTGTCATGAAAGATCGCATGAAGAGCATAAGCAAAAGGGGAAAGGACATTCAGCCTTTCATGGTGATGGAAGTGCTGGAAAGGGCGCTGGAGCTTGAAAAGCAGGGGCGGAGTGTAATTCACCTTGAAGTCGGGGAGCCTGATTTTGATACTCCCCAGGTAGTCAGCGAGGCCGCGGCCCGGGCATTCCGTGACGGATTCACTCACTATACCCATTCCCTGGGCAGGATTGAGCTGAGGGAAGCCATTGCCGAGTGGCATTTCAATCAATACGGCACCGACATCAACCCGGACAGTATCGTCGTATCTCCAGGCAGTTCCTGCAGCATGACCCTGCTTTTTGCCGCTCTTCTTGATCCCGGAGACCAGGTGCTCCTGACCGACCCGGGTTATCCCTGCTATGGAGAATTCGTCAAGGCTTTCGGCGGTGTGCCGGTGCCGATAAAGGTTTATGAAGAAAACGGTTTTCAATACCCTCTTGAAGAAATAGAAGCCTACATCAGGGAAAACCGGGGCAGGGTGAAAGCCCTGATTTTTAATTCCCCGTCGAATCCAACTGGAATAGTCACGCCTTCAGGAATAATGGAAAGGCTTGTCGAAAATGCGGGCGAAGATGTCCTGCTGATTTCTGACGAAATATATCACGGGTTGTCTTATCGTGAAGACTGCAGTTCTGTCCGCGAATTTTCTTCTGACAGCGTGGTTTTGAATGGGTTTTCCAAGCTGTTTGCCATGACCGGATGGAGGCTCGGTTACGCGGTCCTGCCCGATTACCTGGTTGAACCCGCCCGCAAACTCCAGCAGAACATGTTTATATCCGCTCCGGATTTTACCCAGGTGGCCGCTGTAACCGCTCTCAGGGAAGCCGGTCCGGACGTGAAAAGAATGAAGGCTGAATATGACCGGAGAAGAAAATTTACACTGGCAAGGCTCAAGGAAATCGGTCTGGAAATCAAGGTGGAACCGGCCGGCGCCTTTTATGTATTTATTAATGTAAGCCGTTTCACCAAAAGTGTTTATGATTTTGTTTTCCAGGTACTGGAAGCAACCGGCGTGGCACTGACCCCCGGGGTTGATTTCGGCAGCAACGGCGAAGGATTTATTCGCCTGAGCTATACAAATTCCATGGAAAATATCAGGGAAGGGCTGGAACGCCTGGAAAAATTTTTCAGTCAGGCACCGGAAATTGAAAAGGAAAACTGAGTCCAATGTCTCCAACTGATTCCCGCCGGAAAAAGAAATCCGTGAAAAGGAAGTCCCAAACTTATCCCTGGTTGGTTTTGTTGATCCCAGCCTTCCTGGTCCTTGTTCTTGGATATCTTCTATACAGGGAGCATGAAAATCCTCCAGATGATACGAAGATCCCCTATCAATCGGCGCCAATAGAAACAGAAGAAAGCAGTGAAACGATCTCGGAAGATACCCTGGAGACCACGGCCCCCGTGGGGGAAATCACCAGGGAATACAGGCTGTTCTTTGGTAACGAGGATTTTAATTCGAGCATGGCTGATTGTGATGACGTGTTTCCCGTTTTCCGTGAAAGCAGCGGCGGTGAGGATATCCTCAAGGAATCGTTAAGGGCTCTCCTTGACGGGCCCTCATCAAAAGAGGCCGGCCAGGGATATTACACTTCGTTGAATCCGGGAATAACTCTGCTGGACTGCAGAAATGAAGGGGGGACGGTATATGCTGATTTCAGCAGTGATCTGGAAAGGAACATTGCCGGATCCTGTCAGATCATGGCGGTTAGAGCCCAGATAATCCGTACTCTGCTCCAATTTGAAGGTGTTGAAAATGTTGTCGTCCTGGTTGAAGGAGCTTCAGAAGACATTCTGCAGCCTTAATCCTAAAAACCCGACATTGAATGTGAGTAATCGCGTAATTTTGAGATGAGAGAATAATCCAATGATTTCAAGGAAAAAGACCCGGGTGGTAAAAGTTGGCAATGTATTGATCGGGGGAGTCAATCCGATTGTCGTACAGTCAATGACCAATACCCCCACGGCGGACGCGTCCCTTACAGCTTCCCAGATTATGGAACTGGCTGATGCCGGGTCAGAGATTGTAAGGATCACTGTTAATACTGATTCCGCGGCCCGGGCTGTTCCGGAAATTGTCCGGATTATCAGGCGGAACGGATATGACACCCCGGTTGTTGGAGATTTTCACTATAACGGGCACCTTATCCTTGAGAACTATCCGGAGTGCGCTGTAGCGCTTGACAAATACCGGATCAATCCCGGAAATGTGGGGAAAGGCAAACGGCGTGACGAGCATTTTTCCCGGATCATAAAAGTGGCAGTCAGGAATAGCAAACCGGTGAGGATAGGGGTTAACTGGGGCTCTCTTGATCAGCATCTGCTATCGGCTTTAATGGAGGAAAACGCCTCTCGTACCAAGCCTATGCCGTCCGGCTCGGTTTTAAACAATGCCCTGGTGAAGAGCGCTTTGAGCTCTGCCGCCGCCGCCGAAGCCGAAGGCCTCCCGCGTGAACTGATTGTCCTGAGCGCCAAGGTTTCTGAGGTCACCGGGTTGGTCGATATTTACCGGGAACTGTCAGAGAAATCCGACTATCCGCTTCACCTGGGCCTTACCGAATCGGGAATAGGCTCGAAAGGTATTGTAGCCAGCGCTTCCGCCCTGGCTATCCTCCTCAACCAGGGCATCGGAGATACGATTCGGGTAAGCATCACCCCTGATCCCGAAGCAAGCAGGACTGAAGAGGTGCTAATTGCCCGCCAGGTGCTGCAGTCACTGGGAATTCGCCATTTTTCTCCCCAGGTCACGTCCTGCCCCGGTTGCGGAAGAACCAACAGCACCCTCTTCCAGGAATTGGCCCGCGATGTACAGGATCACCTGGACAAAAAGAGCAGGGAATGGAGGCTTAATTATCCGGGAGCTGAAAAGCTTAAGATCGCTGTTATGGGATGCGTTGTGAACGGCCCCGGGGAATCAAAACACGCGGACATAGGGATTTCGCTGCCGGGGGACGGGGAAGAGCCGAAAGCACCGGTTTTTGTCGACGGTAAACATTATACGACCTTAAAGGACGGCGATTTGTCTTCTTCTTTTATTGATTTACTCGACAGTTATGTTGAAGAAAAATATTCAGGATAAGACCTTGCCGGTCAAGCAGTAAAAATAAGGATGTCGCTTTCAGGATCAATTTTGCTGATCCTTCCTTTTAAAATGCTTCCTGGAAGAGGTTCCTCCTGGACCTGCAGTATTCCCCTCGTTGCCTCCGCGACTGTTTCCACCAGGTACCCGTTTTTGGCGTTTTGCAGGACGACCAGTTCGTGTTCAGTCCTTTTTTCCTGCATCATGTAGCGCAGGATAAACAACCGGTTCATCTTGCGTTCCAGTTTTCGGACAGCTCTTTCAGTTGATTCAATACCCCCGAGGGAATCGGTCAGCGATTCAGCGGAGTATCGGGGCGGATTTCCTGTGATAATCGAAGCTAACTGCCGCTGATTCAGAAGATCTGAATACCGCCTGATCGGCGAGGTTACCTGGGCGTAACAATCAATACCCAGGCCGAAATGCTTGTCCGGAGCCAGGGAAAGTACACCGGGCTCCATCATTGAGAACAGCTTGAAGGCGGCAAAATTATCGTAGCCTGTCTCGGGAAGTTCAGGAATTTCGCCTTCAGGCTGTTTCTGGCTGCGGTAAATAAAAGGCAGGGTGTTTTCAGCTGCCAGGGAAGCGGCCAGCCGGTTGTAGAGAATCATCAGTTCACTTACGATCCGGCGAGATGGCGAATCGGAATTAATTATGCTGAGCTCAATATCCTCATCTTTGACCGTGATTTTTAATTCAGGCCGATTAATAACCACGGCATTATTGCTTATTCGTTTTTTAAGCAGTTCACCGGCAAAAAGGTTCAGAAACCGCAGGGATTTCGACATCTCCGGCTTTTCACCGGATGAACTTTTCGAATCAAGCAGGGAATCAGCGAGTGTATATGAAAGGTTTTCAGTTACTTCCAGATGGCTGCGGGTAAAATTCCACTCCAGGATCTCACCTTCTTCGGAAACAAGAATATTACAGCTTACTGCCGGCCTTGTTACACCCTGCTTCAAGCTCATCAGGTCACAGGACAGCCTGGGAGGGAACATGCGAAACTGCCGATGGGGAAGATATATGGAAGTATTTTTACGGGAGGCATCCAGGTCAAGCATGGAATCGACGGCTATGAATGCGGACGCGTCGGAGATATGAATGCCGATCAGGTAGTTTTCCCCTTCCTCCCTGATTGATATGGCATCATCAATTTCCCGGGTGTCCTCATCATCAATGGAGAAACTCAGGCCCTTGACCGGGCTTTGCGTCGTACTAATTGGCTCAAAAGCCTTGAGGCTGTCGGCCTCGGCCTCCGCCGCTTCACTGAATTCCAGGGGGAGTCCTGATTCAAGTATGAAGGGATCAGACCCTTCAGGAAGCCTTCCGCCGGCGACCAGGAGCCTTACTATAGTTTCAGACCGGCTCCGGAACGGCCCGGAGTGATGTTGAATCAATTTCCGAAGCCATGGGTCCAGTTCATATTCGGGATTTGAGATTGCCTGTTCCAGGCTGTTAAGGAGAGGCAGAAATTCCGGTTTCCACCCTGATGGGATTTCTTCCCCAGCCTCAAAAATACTATCTCCCCAGGTAACAAAATCTTTGCTGAGATCTTCCTTTTCAGCCTTTTTTTTCTGGACATGCAGCTGCTCATCGACCTGCTCGTCACTTCGAACGCTGATGTGTATGCCTTTGCGTTTGAAACGCAGGGAGTCAAGGATTGCCGCCCTGAATATAGCGGAGCGGCTGATTATGTCGGTATTTCCAAAATAGATTTCAGCCGCCTTATCCGGCTTTAGTTCCAGGCCTTTCGGTTCTATGCTTTCCCACAATAACTCTGTGTCTATTTCATCAGAAACAGCTTGAACTGAATCCAGGTAAGCCCTTGAATATTCGGGGAAATCTGACGTTGCAACGTTGCGGTCATGATTGATTATGATTTGCCTGCTGTTGAGACTGTGCTGCTTTCCGTGCTGGTCGGTAACCAGGGTCCTGCTGGCGGTTTGTTTCAGGACGATTCCGAGTTTTATTTGATCCCCGTCCAGGAACTCAACAATGTTTTTTTCTGCATCGGCCATGGCATTTGTAACTGGTGCACCTGGCCGGAAACGGCAGATACAGGTAATGAAAAGTCCGGACACCGGGGAGGTCGTTCAGTGTCCGGACTTTTCCGGTTAATCTTGATCCACACCCAGGGTAAGCCTGTAAACATCTTCAAACTCCCTGGCAAAACGCATTGTTATCCCTTCAGTCAGGAAAGAATCCAGTTCTCCCACATCCTTGCGGTTTCCTTCCGGAAAAATGAGGGTTTTGAGCCCCGCTCTTTTCGCGGCTATGATTTTTTCCTTGATTCCGCCGACACTCAGAATTCTTCCGGTGAGGGTCAGTTCTCCCGTCATAGCCAATTCCTTGGTTACAGGGCGGTCAAGGACCAGGGAGAGCAGGGCCGTTGCCATGGTCACCCCGGCAGAGGGCCCGTCCTTGGGCGTTGCTCCAGCCGGAACATGAAGGTGTACAAAATTGTTATCGAAGAAACCGGGATCCTTTCCATATTTCTTCAGATTGCCCATAACATAGGAATAGGCAATTTCAGAGCTCTCCATCATCACGTCACCGAGTTGGCCGGTCTGTTTAATGCCTTTGCGCTTGGATGCCATGGCAGTAGCTTCTATTTGCAGAGTCGCCCCTCCCATGCTGGTCCAGGCCAGTCCGTTGACAATCCCGGGTCGAGCTTCAAGCAGTTCTTCATCGGTGAAGATCGGCATCCCCAGGTATTCCTTGAGATTTTTTCCGGTGATAACAATTTTATCAACTCCCCCCTTGGCAAAGGAGAGCGCGGTTTTCCGCATGATTTTTTTAATCTGGTTTTCAAGTGATCTTACCCCTGCTTCACGGGCGTAATCGTTGACTATGCTCTTCAAAGCACCCTTGCGAATCGCAATGTGATCCTTGGTCAAGCCATGGTTGATCATGGCCCGTGGAATCAGGAACCGGCGGGCTATTTCGAGCTTCTCCTCCATCACGTATCCGGAGAGCCTGATTACCTCCATGCGGTCAAGCAGGGCTGAAGGGATGGTATCCAGCAGGTTGGCGGTTGTTATAAACAGAACTTCCGAGAGGTTGAAAGGGACATCCAGGTAATGATCCCTGAAGGCGTTATTCTGCTCGGGATCAAGCACCTCCAGCAGAGCCGAAGCCGGATCTCCCCGAAACGAAGCCCCTATTTTATCAATCTCATCAAGCATAATTACCGGATTTGAAGTCCCGGTTGTTTTAATCGCCTGGAGAAGCTTTCCCGGCATAGCTCCGATATAGGTCCGTCTATGTCCTTTTATTTCAGCTTCATCACGCATTCCCCCCAGGGAAAAACGATAAAAATTTCTACCCAGAGCGGATGCGATGCTTCTTCCAACCGATGTCTTCCCAACTCCCGGAGGGCCTACCAGGCAAATGATGGACCCGGATATCCCGCCTTTCATTTTACCCACGGCTATGAATTCAAGGATCCTGGCTTTTACATCTTCCAGCCCGTAATGATCGCGGTCAAGTATCCGGGCGGCACGCTTCAGGTTGTAATTGTCCTTGCTGGTTTTCCCCCAGGGCAAAATTGTAAGCCAGTCCAGGTAATTTCTTGAAACAGTATATTCAGGGGACATTGGCTCCAGGAGGCTGAATTTTTCCATTTCATCATCGATGGTTTTCCGGGCCTCGTCATGAAGCTCCAGGGTTTCTATCCTCTCCCTGAATTTTTCCAGCTCTGTTTCCTTGCCTTCTTTTTCCAGGCCCAGTTCTTTTTTGATGGCTTTCAGCTGTTCTTTCAGGAAGAAATCACGGCGCTGATCGGACATTTTGTTTTCAATCTGCCGTACAATCCGGTTCTGAATCTTCGATATCTCCACTTCCTTTTTCAAAAGAAGGAGGGCCCGTTCAATCCTGAGCTTCAGGTTGAATGCTTCGAGGATTTTTTGCAGGTCATGTCCCTCGGCTGTTGTCAGGGTTGCCGCAAAATCAGCCAGCTGTCCGGGATTATCCAGCGAAGATCTTTTCAGGAAAAGCTTGATGGCTTCCGACTGAAGAGGATTCAGTTTCATCAGATCGCGCATTGAGGATATTATCGAAAGGGAAAATGCCTTGATTTCGTCGCTGTTGTTTTCTTCATCATTTTCGGCAACGTATCGCACCTGGGCCAGGAAGCCCTTGGGAGTTTCCTTGACGTCTATAATCTCGAATCGCTCCAGGCAGGCGATCAGAACCTGGGAAAGTTCAGTGCTGCCTTCATCATCCAGAGAATTAAGGATTCGCGCCGCGACACCTACCCTGCAGAGATTATCTGCCGTAACTTCCCCGTCAGTATCCTTCATCATTACCAGTCCTATGGTGTGATCAGTGAAATCCACACTATATTCAACCGCCGGAAGATCGTTGTCTTCAACTTCGAGTGGTATGTGGATGCCAGGAAAAAAGGGGCGTCCCTTCAAGGGAAGGATTGGTATTGTCCCGGGAAGATTCTGATCAGACGCAACCAGGTCTTTTGATTCGGAAGAAGCGGTGCTATCCTCTTCTGCCGCATCATCTTTCTCTTTTATTTCATCCAGAACCTCAACAGGTTCTTTGGTGTCATTCTTATCCATATATTTTTATATAAGATGCTGTATGAGGATTGTCAGGCAAATAGCAGTTTTTTTAATTATCTTTTTTCGGTTTTTCTGCTCCTTCCTGGATGATTAAAGATTTCAGGCCGGAGCCGATCAGCGAAACAGAGGACGTTTCGAATGATTTATCTCCTGGAATTATAAGGTCGGCATTCGCCCTGGAAGTTATTACGTATTTCTCAAACATGGGCCTTGTCGAGGTTTGATATTGCTCAATAGATGCATCAATCGTCCGGCCCCGTTCGGTTATGTCACGTTGAATCCTTCGGGACAGCAGCAGGTCGGCATCCAGGTCCACAAATATTTTTACGTCAAAATATTGAAGAAGGGAGGGGTCTGACAGCACTAATATTCCCTCAACCAGTACAATTGGGCGTGGTTCGATGGTTTCTGTCCGGGGTTCCCTGCAATGGGTTGAGAAATTGTAAACCGGCATTTCGATTGCCCGGCCCTTTTTCAGCTGGTCCAAATGACTTATCAACAGTTGGGTTTCCAGGGCTTCCGGATGATCATAGTTGATTCCAGCCCTTTCCGAAAGGCTCAGCATAGACCTGTCCCTGTAGTAGGAATCATGGTGAAGCAGGGCCAGGTTCTCAGGCCCTATTATTTTTGACAGCTTTTTTACCAGGGTGGTTTTACCAGATCCCGACCCCCCCGCAATTCCAGCTATGATCATTTTTTCAGCAGCGGCCATAATATGTTTCCTGATTCAATTAAAAGGGTTCCCGCCGGAATCCTTGTATTGTCTCCGCAGGGTTATCTTGTTTTTATCTGGTTCGAATCATAAATCGATTTCACAGCCCTTTCCAGTGGCAAAAGCCAAAGTCTCCTGGAATTCAGATTAACGTTCCGTCAGGTTTTCAATATTTAAGGCTGGATTAATCATTGCTTCCTGTAAAAACAGATTAACTCAAGGTTATAATTGGTTCATGTACAGAAGACTATATTTCTTTGCCGTCATAGTTTCCTTCCTGTTTATTATACCGTCACCCGGAGTAGCCTCTGATTTAAGCATCCTGACCTATAACATACATCATGTTGAAGGTACCGATGGTGTGATTGATTACGAGCGGATGGCTGGAGTTATCAGTGAACTCGATGCCGACATAGTGGCCCTGCAGGAGGTCGACAACCGTACGGAGCGGAGTCAAGGAATAAATCAAGTTGAAAAACTGGCCGCCCTGGCCGGATACAGGTATTTTGTTTTCGGCCGCTCCATGCCTTATGGCGGTGGAGAATACGGGCTGGCTGTAATGAGCAGGTTTCCAATTTTGAATCACGAGGTGCATCCCCTTCCGTTTCGATTCGGCCTGGAACCCCGTACAATGATGCTCACCAGGATTCAAACCGGAAATGACCGGGAGATTCTCACCCTGGGAAATACCCATTTGTGCCACCAGAGTGAAGAAAACAGGATTGACCAAATCCGGCGCATCAACAGTATTCTTTCCGGGATTGAAGGGCCCCTTGTACTGGCCGGAGATTTCAACGCCCGAAAAGGCAATGACTCAATGAGACTTATGTGGTCAAGAGATTGGCAGGATTTAAGTGCCGGGCATTCCAGGATTGACTACATACTGGTCAGGGGCAGGGACCAGGGCAGGCTGACCGGATCCCGCATGATTGAAGACCGCGTTACTTCAGACCATTTTCCGATCCTGGTGAAAATTACCTTTCCGGAGTAAATGAGCTTCGCCGAACGCTGTCCAGGGGCTTTTTCGCTATTTGATTTGTTTGGAAACTGCCTGTTCCATCCTTTTTTCCAGCAAATCCTCTGAATTGATACGGTAGAAATCAGGAAAGAACGGATATTTTTCAAACAAGGCTTCCGCGTAGCGGTCCACCTGTTTCAGAATTGTATTTTTCCTGCTATGCCAGGCCCTCAGTAAAAGGCCGTAAAGGTACAGATCAATATATAACGAAGCTGATTTTTCCCATCCCGAATCCAGCGTCATCGCGGATCTGGCTAGCTTGTTATGCCTGGCAGGTGTCAGCAGTTTTGTGTTAACAGCTTCTTCAATAACCCGGTAAAAAGCTTCCTCTTCTCCATACCTGTCCCCGATATCAAGCCACTCATACAGGTAGGAGCAGCACTCTACCTTGGAAAGCCCTCCGGTCTTTCTGCCAATGACAATAGTCCCCAGGGCGCAGGCCTCGTAGTCCACTAGTCCGCAAGGTTCAAACCTGGAAGGAATCAACGCAAAATCCGAACCGGCGAGAATCAGCCTGGAAAGGGGCTGGCTGAATTCGTCTCCATAAAAAAATGATTCCGGATAACTTTTGCTGAGCCTCTTAAACTCATTCCGCAGGCCCTGGGCGTTTCTATCTCCTCCCGGAGGAGTTGCCAGGATCGCATACTTGACCGAAGGAAATGATTTCAGGATTCTTTCAGCTGTAGAGGCGATGATTTCGAAATTTTTCTGGGATACCAGCCTGCCTACCGCGGATAAAATGACCAGATCTCCGTCAGGTTCAGAATTGAAAAGCTCCATGTGGAGAAGTTTTTTCAATTCCTCTTTTGTTTTGAGTTTTGCCGGGGTGAAATTATGGTCTTTCTGGAGCAAGATCTTCTCAACGGAAGAATTATTAAATAGATTTCTGCCTCCCTGAGCTTTTTTTATTTCCCGCAGCACCTGGGCTTGAAGCTCAGGAATGTTTTCGGCGCGGTTGAATGAAGCGAGGCCATTGGTAATACCCAGCACGCCAGTCTCCTGAAAAGCATCCAGTCCGCAGTTTGGCACAAAAACTTCGCCTGGTTTCTTTTCCGGATTGAGTTCCAGGGCCCTGGCAATAACGTCGTCATGATTCATCAGCAACTCGGAAGCGTAACCCCAAGATGCCTGGAGGTCACCGCTGACTGTAGTAATTTTCCCCCCGGTTTCATGGGTGAACAGAACAGTCGCCCTGAGAAAATTAATGGAGTTGTTCAGATTGAAGTACCGATCATACAATTCATTCCCGGGAAGGCCGATCCTGTCGATCTCGGCAGGCCCATCATGACCCGCAGCGAAAATGCCCTGGTAGGTAGCGTTGTGAATAGTAAGATGAAAAGGAATTTTCTGCAGGTATTCCCGGCCCAGGTAAAAGGGAATGATTCCTACATGATAGTCATGGCCGTGTACTGAATTGAAACGGTTTCTCTTGATATAACCGGCCATTGCCTGGGAAACGGTCGCGTATAACTTGAAGCCCATTTCCGGATCTTCAGGATAAAGGGACTGGTTATTGGTCCAGCCCAGTTGCTTGTCATCCCAGAAATAAACAATGGAAATATTTTCATCAACCGCGCGCCGGTAAACGGAAAAGTCAAAAACATTTTTATCGAGGTTAACCTTTACGGGAAGGGGATCCAAGTCGAGTTTCGAACGATCGTAATGGCCAAAGCATGGAGTCAGTATTTCAATCTCAAGTCTGATGTCCCTGGCGGACGCTGCTTTTACAAGCTCTTCAGGAAGCTCCTGAATTACAGAGCCGAGCCCTCCGGCCTTCGCCCCAAATCCGCTGCCCACCCTTCCAATCTCCCAGGAAGGCATTGCTAATCTGATTTTTTTTGTTTTAGCCATCTATAAGAGCTCCATAAAAACAATCCCTGATTTATTGCCGTAAATGTGACTGCCGCACTATAAAATATCGCAGTATTGAATAAACTAATTATTATGCAGAAAATATTGTTTTTCTATGTCATTTAAGGAATAATCTGTCGAAGTTAAAGATACAATTTTACCCTGCCCGTTAACCGGGTACAAACCTAATATATTAACCGCGCGACCGATATTTCAGTAGTTAGCATATGCCGGATTCGAATCCAGGGAAAGCTTCATTCATACAATGGAGCCGGTCGTCCGTGATGGAGTTGAGAATGAAAAAAGCAGTAATTGCCGTCCTGATGCTGTCAACCTTTTTAGCCTGTTTCTTTTTCTATGCGGGATCTCCCGCAAATGCTGAGGACGCGGCAGTTGAACCGCCCGATTACCGTTCCTTTCTTAAGATAGACGCCCACGCCCATATCTTCGCTGATCTGCCGGCCTACGTCAAAATGCTGCGCAGGAATAATATCAAAAACATAAACATCTGCACGGGAGGAACCGACTCTGACATGGTAAAGCTCCAGCAGGGGCTCGCTGAAAAAATCCAGGCAGCCTACCCGGATAGCTTCCGCTTCGCCTCGACCTTTGATCTTAACGGTATCGGCGAAGACGACTACTCGGCCAGGACTGACCAATGGCTTACTTCCTGCGTTGATTCCGGGGCAATAATGTTCAAGATCTGGAAAGAAGTCGGGATGGAAATAAAAGATGAAAATGGCGATTTTATAATGCCTGATAACCAGATGTTTGATCCGGTTTACCGCCGCATGGCGCAATTGGGACAACCTCTTCTGGGGCACCTTGCCGAACCTGTTGAAGCCTGGAGGCCGCTGGATCCTGAAGGTGTGCACTATAATTATTACAAGGAAAACCCGGAATGGCATTTCTACAATAAAGAAGGCGTCCCTTCCTGGGAAGCGATCATCAAAGCTCGTGACAATGTTCTTGAAAAACACCGCTCCCTCACTTTCATTGGAGCTCATTTAGGCAGCATGGCTTTTGATGTGGATGAAGTTGCCAGGAGGCTGGACAGGTATCCTAATTTCTATGTCGATGTCGCCGCCAGGACCAAGGATCTCTCAAGGCAGCCCAGGGAAAAGGTTCGGGATTTTTTCATAAAATACCAGGACCGGATCCTTTACGGCGTGGACCTGGTGATTCGTCCGGACGCGGCGGAAAAGATGAGTGAAGAGGAAATTGAAAGCCTGGTGAGCGGCATTGAAGCCGGTTACCGGGCCGACTGGGATTATTACGCCGGTTCCGGTTCAATGAAATTCTTTGGCCGCGAGGTTGAAGGATTGAACCTGCCGGCGGAAGTCCTTGAAAAATTCTATTTCCGCAATGCCAGGAGGATAATTCCCAGGCTGAAACTGTAGCACGCTGATTGAAGTCGCAAGAATAGTTGCGAGTCGCAAGTGGCAAGTCGCAAGTGGCGGGTAGCAAGCTGCAGGATTTTTGCCGCCCCTAATCGCAGTAATTCGTTGCAGGGACGATTCACGAATCGTCCGGGGAGAGCTTGTAAAGGCTGGCGGAAGCCAAAGATGATCTGCCCGTAGTTTTCGTGTCATCAAATCGAAGGCGATACCGAAAGCGATAGCAACCCGGAGTGAGGAAAAAGGGGGAACTCAGGAGGAAATGTTACCTATGTCCTGATTGACTTCACTTGATGGAATGCCGAATGTAGAATTTTCGAGTGCCCAGTTCCGGGTGACGAGTGCCCAGTTTTGGGTGACGAATGGCGAGTTCCGAGTTGACCTCATCAACACACTCAGGATATGGATAACCCGTTGGAAGTAGTTCTCCAAAGGAATTCTTTCGGGGTTGGTATCGGTATCGTCTTCGGTATCGAAAACCTTCCAAACAAATGATGAATGTGACCGGTTTTCGTGTCATCCCTACGGTGTTGAATAGTCACAAGCCGCAAGTGGCAAGTCGCAAGTGGCGGGTAGCAAGCTGCAGGATTTTTGCCGCTCCTAATCGCAGTAATTCGTTGCAGGGACGATTCACGAATCGTCCGGGGAGAGCTTGTAAAGGCTGGCGGAAGCCAAAGATGATCTGCCCGTAGTTTTCGTGTCATCAAATCGAAGGCGATACCGAAAGCGATAGCAACCCGGAGTGAGGAAAAAGGGGGAACTCAGGAGGAAATGTTACCTATGTCCTGATTGACTTCACTTGATGGAATGCCGAATGTAGAATTTTCGAGTGCCCAGTTCCGGGTGACGAATGGCGAGTTCCGAGTTGACCTCATCAACACACTCAGGATATGGATAACCCGTTGGAAGTAGTTCTCCAAAGGAATTCTTTCGGGGTTGGTATCGGTATCGTCTTCGGTATCGAAAACCTTCCAAACAAATGATGAATGTGACCGGTTTTCGTGTCATCCCTACGGTGTTGAATAGTCACAAGCCGCAAGTGGCAAGTCGCAAGTGGCGGGGATTGCGACTTGTTACCCGTGACTATCTCTACCGCAATCTTTCAAACCGGCCCAGTTCCTTGTTCTTGCGCACATTGTCCCAATCAAAATATTCACCGTTCATGGCGATGTAGACTCCCGGAGGAAGAATCTGTACATAGGCAATCCCGCAGCCCAGGTTGAACATTCCGTCTGAGTTGCCGAATGAATAGGGGACCATGGCCCCGGTGAGGACTACAGTTTTATTTTTTACCTTTTCGGCCAGGATCGCTGCGGTTTCAACCATGGTATCAGTGCCGTGGGTAATTATGACCTTGTTTTCTTCTGTCTCCAGGCATTTTTTTGTAATGAAGACCCGGTCTTTGTCAGACATTTCCAGGCTGTCTATCATCATTACCCGGCTGATTTTGATATCCAGGCGGCAGCGGCCAATTGTCAACATATCCTTAAGATGGGTTTTTCGAAAAACCAGATCCCCATTGATTTCATTATATTTTTTATCGAATGTACCACCTGTAGTCAGTATTCTGATTGACACTGGAAATTCTCCTTATATTTCAATGCCTGAAGTATACAATTTTTTGATTGTTGAGGAAGTAGAACTGAAAGATGAAACTGATGGTTTCTGGTACAGATCTATCACTGGATAACAATGGATTTACAGCGGGTTGGTTATCCTGATATTTCAGGTCCTGGATAGGCAGAGTGCCCGGGGCAAGGCTTCGAAATCCAGACCCGGATAGCTTCGTTTCCAATAAGATTCCCTGCCCGACGGCGAATCAAAGCTTTGGCTGCTGGCATAATTCATCCGCCAAATCCGTGATCCGGTTCAGTTCGTTTTCGATCCTGGTCCTCCAGGCATCCTTTTCTTCTTCCTTCAGTTTGCGGGGAATCAGTATGGGCTCTCCGTACACGAATGCAGCCCGGCTGAAGGGAAGGGGTATCATGAACCGGTCCCAGCTTTTAAGCCTTATCGCCCGGGAGGCAGAAAAAGAAACCGGGAGAATCGGGTACTGGGACAATTGTCCCAGGGTTATAACCCCGTCCTGCAGTTTTCTAGCGGGACCGCGTGGCCCATCAGGAGTTATGCCGGCATTAAGACCCTCATTCCTGATTAGTTTAATCAGTTGTTTCAGGGCCGGTCCGCCTCCTTTTGAAGTAGAACCCCGGGCGGTTTTTAAGCCCAGCTGTTCAACTATTGAAGCCGCGAGTTCTCCGTCCGAATGCCGGCTGATTATGGCGCAGCTCGGGAAAAAACTGAAATACCAGGCAGTAAACAGGATACGGCTGTGCCAGAACGCGATTATATAAGGCATGCTGTCCTTGCTGTGCCTGGAAAGAAAAGGGCGGGGATGCTCTTGTAAACGGGCGGTTCCGCATAAAAAGCGAACAACCAGTGCTCCAGCCCAGGGAATGATTTTCTTCGAAATTGTCTTTTTCAATTATTCCTGTCCGGAGTCAATTATTTTTAACAGTTCTTCAAGGCGTTTATATTTACCTAGAACAATAAGGGTATCTCCACTGAATAGACGGGTTTCAGGATTGAGATCGGTTTCTGTTATGCCGCTGTCCCTGATAAGCCCCACGATAAGCACTCCGGTACGGCTTCTGATATCTGTTTCGCCGATTTTCTGGCCGGAAATGAATGAGCCCGGAGGAATCTTGATGCTTTCCAGTGCCAGGTCGGAGGTCTTCCTTTCATGAAGAAGGTCTTCAAAAAACTTCTGGAGTTCAGGATTGATCAACAGCTGGGAGGCTTTTCTCCCGCCGGCCCTATATGGCAGCACCACATTATCCGCTCCAGCCCTTATGAATTTATCCGGGGCATCAAGCGAACTGACCCTGGCTACAATATTCAGGGCTGGATTAATACCACGGGCTGATATGACAACCATGAGATTGTTGGCGTCATCATCAGAAACCGCAGCCAGGCCCACGGCCCTGTCTATGCCGCATATCTTCAGGGTCTCATCCAGTCCCGGGTCTCCCTGGTAGATTGTGTGCCCATCATCTCGAGCAGCCGCTATAGAGCTTTCCCTGGCATCCGCAACCACGAAATCCATCCCCTCTTCCCTTAGATGCAGGCATATTTCGTATCCCATGCGGCCATAACCGCAGACAATATAGTGGTTTTTCATTGCGCTGATAATGTTCCTCATCTTTCTTTCTCCAAGAAATCCCCGCAATTCTCCAGTAACAAAATAATTCGTTAGAATTCCCAGTGCATAGGTAACTCCGCCCACCCCCAGGAGGATTAGAAAAGTAGTGAATATTCTTCCATTAGGACTCAGGGGCTGCACTTCAGAGAACCCGACGGTAGTAACTGTGATAACCGCCATATAAAAACTGTCAAAAATCGACCAGCCTTCAATAAACCGGTATCCAAGGGTTCCCCCCGTAATGATAGAGAAAAATATAACAAACAACCTTAATATTCGACTTTGTAATGACATAATTTAGCAGGTATGATTCTATTGAAAAGAATTACAGAATGCGAGAAATTTTGTTTCGGAGAATACCAAACTGGAATACTTTCCGCTTTAAAGATGTCGAACCTCCCCGGCTAATGTGATTCAGCCAGAAATTTATGGGGATGACCGGCACTCCTGGATTTGCATTTCAGGAAACATTAAAAATGGAGTGATAAAGAAATGAAAACTGAAACAGTTAAAATAGGGAAAACCCCTGAAGGGCAGCCTGTTCAGGGTATTACCTGTTCTGGCGAAAACGGATTGCAAGTGCGTCTTTCCGATTACGGGGCACTCCTGCTGGGAGTCAAAAGCCCCGATTCGAAAGGTAAATGCGAAGAGATAACCCTGGGATTTGACTCAATTGAAGGATACTTTCAAAGACATCCTTATTTTGGCGCTACGGTGGGAAGGTTCTGCAACCGGATAGGAAAGGCGTCCTTCAGCATTGGAGGGAAAGAATACCGCCTGGCCGAAAATGACGGCAGGAATCACCTCCACGGAGGTGTGACCGGATTTGATCGAAGAATGTGGAAGACTGCTGTCAGGGAAAACGATGATGCAGTCACCGTGGAATTCAGGTACCTGAGTCCAGACGGAGAGGAAGGTTATCCGGGAAACCTGGAGGTCCTCTCTTCCTACACAATTACTGATGAGAATGAAATAATTATTGAATATGAGGCTGCGACTGACGCTCCTACACCGCTGAACCTTACCAACCATGCCTACTGGAATTTGGGAGGCGCGGGATCCGGAGATATTCTTGATCATGAATTAAGGATCCATGCAGATTATTACCTGGAGACTGATACGGAACTGATCCCTACTGGAAACATATTACCCGTAACGGATACACCCCGGGATTTCCGCCAGGGTAAAGTGATCATTGACAAAAACAATCCCGATAAACCTTTGGATATGGGCGGAAAAACAGGATTCGATCATTGCTTCGTTATCCGGAAGGAGAAACCCGGATCACTGGTCAGGGCGGCGGAGATCTCAGACCCGAAGAGCGGAAGGATCATGGAGGTTGAGACAACTCAACCTGCCATTCAGCTCTATACCGGAAATTCCCTGGATGGCAGTCCTGCCGGAAATGGATACGCGCAGCACGCGGGATTTTGCCTGGAAACCCAACATTATCCTGATTCCCCCAACCATCCTGAGTTTCCTTCCACCATACTGAGGCCGGGGGAGAAATTCAGCCAGAAAACCATCTACAGACTGCTGGCCAGGTGAACCGAAATTTTATTCATACCGGACAGGATTCCTGGTGAAGGCCCGTGGAAAAAGGCCTCTATGCCCTAGCCCTCTTCCTGTCCCCGCATAACCTGGTTTTCAAAGTGGGCAAATGCATCAAAAAGCATGGCCCCGAAATGAGGCATGTTGTCTGAATAGTGCTGGAGAAGTTCGGGAAGAGATTCAGTTGCTTTGATTTTTTCTTTCAGTTCCAGGCGGTTTTCTTCCGGCGCATTCGCCATTAAAGCGTAGGAGAAAGCCGCTTCCAGATCAAAAAAAGTTTCCTGCACGGCAACCGATACGGTTTTGAAATCAAGTCCCGGTATTTTGCGGTGAGAAAGCAGTGCCAGGCTTCCACTGGCTTTGTCAGAATAAAATCTCCTGATTGCCGCCATGGAAAGATCGTCAAAATCTTCAAGGTGTTCCTGGAAAAATTTCATCTTATCGAGAAATTCCGCGTTGGAATCAAGAAGGGCCCTGAAAGCAGGGCTTTTTGAAGGCGGCAGTTCGGGAAGCATGGTCTCTATAAAGCAGGTTTCCAATTCCCTTAACACGTCTATGCTGAGAGCCCAGTAGCAGGCCAGGAATTCGTTGTAGCTTTTCCGTGGTTTCCGGAGCTTCAGTGCCAGAAAGCCTCCGGTTATCCCGGCTCCGACTATTTTTAAAAGATTTTTATTGTCCATATTCCCATCCCCTCCCGATTGCGGCCCGGATTAAAACCTGACAACATACTTTAATATTAATGCAATATCATTCTTTTTGTATGAAATATCTGTTGGATTGCTTTTAAAATCATCAAGAAACTCCGCCTGCAATTCTGAGGCGTTGGTTATTTTGGTGGCCAGGGACAGGGAAATATTGACCAGGTAATCGTCTATGTTATCAGCCTTCCACAGTACATCCATCTTCTGGTGGAAACTCGCCGTACTGGATAGTTTATAAGACAGGCTCTGACTGGAATTCAGGGATACGGAGGTGTCGCTGTCCTGTCCATGGTTCTGTTCCACAACAACTCCAGCACCCGCGTTTGCCTGGAGGGAAATTTTATCCTCATCCAGAATTTTCCAGCCCAGCCCGGCAGATGGGTTGACCAGGTGATCAATTCCCTTCAAGGGATCTCTTTTATAACTGATATCCCCGAATCCGACTACATCCCTGTTAATAGAGTAATCATCCCTGAGATTTAGTTTCAGCCTGTCCACTGAAAGTTTATTGTTTTCCTTTCCGCGAAGATACAAGCCTGAGGCTTTAAGCCGGTGGCCTTTATCTGTCTGTTTATCCAGGTTAAAGGAGACATTCCAGTTCAAGGTGTCTGAGTTTCCTGAAGTCAGGGATAAGCCGGCTCCTATCATTCCGTCGATCGACTTTTCCGGTTTCTTGTTTTTTGTTGATTTTTTTCCTGCAGCTGGATTTTCTACTTCCGGCTTCGAAACATATTCGTTTTCATATCCATTAGCAGCAGAGAGAGGAGGGGCAAACAAAAAAGTCAAAAGAAGAAAGGTGAAAATCCATACTAAGGTTTTACTGCCAGTTCGCGAGGTCATTGTCGTCATCCAAAAATTCTCCAATAATTCGGTTTCTGTCTGATATGTGCGGGTATGCGCAGTTGTGAGATTTTAGAACCTTGATGTATTACGGCAGTGAAAAGTTCAACCGGTTATAAGGAACTGGCTTCAGCAGGCCCGGGTATCCCTACTACCTCATGAACCAGGTTGATAAGGCTGTCTGCGGATTTCCTCTGCGGTGTCGCCCCTGGTCCGGGATTACGTTTCGGTATTCGGGTGTTTTCAGATCCGGCTGAAAATAGGGGCTTGTCAGCTTTCGTTAAGATGGATTTCCCTCATGACGAAATATTTGATCCGCTCCTGGGTTGCCTTGGGAACGGTTGCCTCCTGTTCCTTCAGGGTTTTCAGCAGCTTGGTAGTCTTTTCGTAGGTCTGGAAATAATTTATACAGGGGCCGCAGGTTTTTAAATGTTCTTCAATTTTTGAGCGCTTGTCATCGTCCAGTTCACCCTCAAGGTAATCCAGGAGCAAATCAAAGCATGTTTTGCAGTCGTAGGAATTTTTCATTTCCCGCCCTCCATATATTTTGAAATCCTTTCCCGCACAAATGATCTTGCCCTGTGAATTCGGGTTTTTGTAGTAGGTTCCTTCAGCTGTATAAGGGACGAAATCTGCTTAAGTGAGTAACCTTCAACGTCTCTCAAGATCAAGGGCAGTCGATATTCTACAGGAAGTGACTGGATGGCATTGTATAACTCGCTTCCCAGTTCGGAATTCATGAATACGTCCTCTGGATCCATTGTCCAGCTGAAGACCGGTTCCTTGAATTCCCCCTGGTTGGTAAATACCGGTTCCATATCATCAAGATTCAGTGTTCTGTCCTGTTTGGGCTTGTTTTTCCTGAGCCACATTATGGCATTGTTGATGGCGATGCGCCTCATCCACGGCCACAAGGGGCTGCCCTCGCGGAAAGTATCAATCTTATTAATGACCTTCAGGAAGGTATCCTGGAGGATTTCTTCGGCATCGGCCGGATTTTTGGTGTAGTTCAGGATCACACCAAATAAAGGCCGTGAAAATTGCCTTATAAAACCATCAATGGTAACAGGATCTTTTTTTTTCAGGCCTTCCAGCACCAGATCCTGGGAAATCTCTTCTTCTTCTTTCATTTCAGCTTTTCATTCTTGTTTTCTTTTTTACGCCGCGTCGCAACCGGATTTCTGTTGTATGAACCCTTACTGTCTCAGGGAGAGGAATTCATCTCTTGAAAATGTATTTATCAATAATTGATTATAACGCAACCTGCCTCCATTTATCAGGGTTCACCTGAATTTCTTCAAATTTACCATTAATTAAACTCCTGTCGACAGGGGTTTGTGTAATTGGGTGTATTGCAGGGTAGGTTTATTTAATTTGCCACTAATAATTCAGCCTGTTACGATTCAAATCATGCTTAAAGATGAATCCCTGAGAGAGCGGGTGATAGCTATCCTGTGTTTCTTACTGTTTTTTCATTCCGCATTGGGTTTGCAGGAACAAGGGACTGCTTCCTACTATTCTTCCATTGCCTCAATCGAGAGAAATGAAGAACTGATCAAGGTGCTGTTCAGGAATGGGTTGAAAGTTGTTATCGAAGAACGCTTCGGGATACCTCTGGCCGCTGTCAATGCCGTGATTATTCCATCCGCCGGATTGTTCAGCGAGGAATACGCTCCTGCCGCCGCGGATTTTTATCGGGAAGCTGTTGAAGCTGATATCCACAAGCTTGGAGGTTTTGCGGAATCATTCCCGCTTCGGGGCACTGTTGTTCTAAGGGCGGTTGTCCCGTCTGAAGAGGTTCGGCCGGCAATTGAACTTTTTGAAAAAATTGATTTCCTGGAGGGGGCCGGATCTGCTGCAAGTATTCCCGTCGCGACAAGCAGTCATGGCCGTGAAACCGATAATACCGGGCCGGCTGAATTTATCGCTGTAACTGTGAACGAGTTGATTCCTGCACCGGAAAAGTCAAGCGCCAAAGCGCCTGATTCCGTAATCCAGAAAGGGATGGTGTCGGGACTGGTTATAACCGGAGCCGTTCAGCATGAAATAGTGCTCAACTATATTTCTGAATTTTTCAAGGAAAGCCGCATTGGGCTGCCAACCATGGAAGGTGCCTCGGATCCCTCATTTTCCCCTGCCGACCTTAACGGCAGCCTCGAATACCAGGCTTCAGAAACGGAAATTGATTTCCCCGTTTTTACAATAACTTATCGCATCCCCCCTCTGGGGCACCCCCAGAGGATGCAGTACGAAATTATCCGTATGTTGGCAGGTGGAGGCCTGGCCTCTCTGCTCAGGGTTGAAGAAGAGGAAATGTCTCTTAATTTTCAGCATCGGGCTGATATTGTTGACCGGGACAACGCTTCATTCCTTGTTATCACCGGTGCCGTACATCCAGACTATCTGGATAAAGCCGAGTTGCTTGTTCTGGGTATAATGTCAAACCTCGGGAAAACCGAGATTCCCGAGGTGCTTATAACCAGGGCAAAATCTTTGTGTTTCCTGGGATATCTGAAGCAGAACGAATCTTTGCCTGACAGGGCTGATAACCTCACAGAAATGTTTCTCCATAACAGAATATCTTTACGGTCAGATTTCGTGGGAACCCTGGAAGGAATTGAAAAAACATCCCTGCAAAAGGCTGCTGCTGAAAGCCTTGATGAATCCCGGGCTTATGTCAGGGAATTTCTGCCGAAAGGATCAACCCGGAATTTCACGTCTGAAACCTTTGCCGATACTGTTAATATTCTGCTTCCCCAGACCTTGCTTTCCCAAAAAAAGAGACTGGAACGTCTGGCCTACAGCGAACTTGAATTGTCCTTCCAGGTCCCGGAAAAGCAGAATAATTTTCTCCCCCCTAAACTGAAAAAAAGCTCTGTGCTGAGAGGTCCCGACATCCATCTTTATGAAATTCACAATACTCCCCTGGTGAGAATAGGGATTTATTTTCCGGGCGGGTTTTCTGAAGAGGATAAAATTAACGCCGGCCTTACGGAAGTGCTGGTTTCCAATATGCTCCAAAGCTGGTCCCGGGAAGGATGTGACAGCCAAAGTATTTACCTGGAGGGTATGGGCGCTGATATTGAAGGGGTGGTGCATCCGGATTATTTCGGGTTTCGGGCAACTGTTCTGGCCTCGAATTTTGAGGCTGTATTTGCTGAACTGATGTCAAGAATCAGGCAGTTCAAACCATCCGAAGACCTGATATCCAGTTATAGGAACAGCAGGAAATATTCATCTTTTCTTGAAAACCAGGGCATGCTGGCTGAAACGCCCGACAGCATTATTCCGATCGGATCAACCCTGGAATATCGAAGCGTTTCCGGAACAAACGGCTCTGAAAAAAAAGCGGCCCCTGCCGGATCCTGGTACGAAAAAATTTCCGCGAGTCATCCTGAAATCATTATCTACGGAGATGTGAAAGGCACATCTTTCCTGAGGGGGATGGTTCCCAGGCTGAGCAACTCCAGGCTTAAAAAATTCCGGCCTGCCAGGAGAAGAATCCAGGAGGCTGAAAGGATTGATCCGGTAATTTTTGCGGGCCCGGATAAAGAAATGTGCCGATTTATCATTTCCGGCCTGTCCGCCAGTTCAGGCCGGGAGGAAAGTCTCCAGCTTATAAGCCGGGCACAGGACGGATCCGGAATAAGCGTTAAGTGGATTACCCTGGCGAAAAAGGGATATGGCCTGATTTCCGGCAGATTGACTCCTGGAAGCGGCAGTGATGAATGCGTCCCGGGTAATTTTCTGCTGAAGATGAAAAACAAGGATTTCAGCGCAAGGGAGTTTAATCAAAGCAAGGTACGAGCCATCACCCGGCATTACCTTGAAACCGAGGATCCCGCGGTGATGCTTGATAAGATAGTAGTAGGTGTTCTATCAGGCAAACGGGGAGATTTTATTAGGCAGCAACTGGTAGATTTGAAACAGGTCCGGACAGTAGAGGTTGAATCAGTACAGGAAATCATATTTGGAGAATAAAGCATGAAGATGGTTGTAATGGCCGGAGGGCAGGGTACCCGATTCTGGCCCTTGAGCAGAAAAAACCGGCCTAAACAGTTTCTGAACGTAATCGGAGAAAAAACTCTTTTTCAGTTGACGGTTGAGAGACTGAAAAATTTCGGGGGTGTGGAAAATATATTCGTAGTGTGCTCCGAACCCTACGTTCCCCTGGTCTTGTCCCAGGCTCCTGAACTGGATAAAAGCCAGGTGATTGTAGAGGCGGCTCCCAGGAATACGGCTCCCTGCATAGGACTGGCCGCGGCATTCCTGGATTCTCGTTTTCCCGGGGAAACAATGGGGATTTTCCCGTCCGACCACCTGATCACTGATGAAGTGGAATTCAGAAGTGCCCTTAATGCCGCTGACAAACTGGCCGCCTCTGGTCAACTGGTCACCTTCGGCATCATTCCCGAGTTCCCGGCAACCGGTTATGGCTACCTGGAAAAAGGCGCGGAAGTGGCGGCTGGTGCTGGACGTAAAGCCTTCAAGGTGGCCAGGTTTACTGAAAAACCCGGCCTGGAAACAGCCGAAGAATTTTTAGCTTCAGGCCGCTATTTCTGGAACAGCGGGATGTTTGTATGGTCCATCAAGACTATCCTGTCGGAGATCCGCTGCCACATGCCCGGCCTGGGGCGGATTCTTGATGACCTGGGTGACTGCCTGTTCAGTGCCGAGGATGAGAAAAGCCGGTTTGAATCAGCTCAATCAGTATCAATAGATTATGGCGTAATGGAGAAAAGCGAGAAGGTAGTTATGGTTCCCTGTAGTCCAGGCTGGAATGACGTGGGAGACTGGAATGCTGTCGCGGAAATAATGAAAGAAAGGGAAGATGGATTTGAAAACCCCGGTCCATCAGTAGTGCGGGTGAATAGCAGTAATTGTTTTGTTCATTCTGAAAGCGGGAAAAAAATCGCCCTGGCGGGAGTTGAAGATCTGATTTTGGTTGAAACGGAAGATTCCATACTGGTCTGCTCAAAGAAAAAGTCACAGGATGTAGCGAAAATAGTCCAGGAACTCAAGGAAAAGAATCCTGAATTAACCTGAATCGATTCTCAATATCGGTCAGGTTTCATGGCGTTCTGCCCAAGATAAAAAGATTTTCTTTATAATTGCCTTCCGGTTGAGGCTTTTAACTAGCAAAATGTTAGGGATTTTCGGAATTTGAAAAGGAATAGCATGATTGAATCAATATTGGATAATCAGGATCTGTTAAAGAAAAAAGACTCTTCAGGAATGCTGGAGATTCTTTCTTCATTCGATCATCAGCTGTTGGATTCAATTAAGATTGCCAATGCCTTCCGCTACAAACCCGAGAGTGAAATCAGGCAGATTGTGATTCCGGCCCTGGGCGGATCAGCTACAGGAGCCGCCATTGTCCAGGTGTTCCTGAGAGGCAAGCTGGAGGTGCCTTTTTTCGTATCCAGGCAGTACAAGCTTCCTGTGTTTGTTGATTCAACAACCCTGGCTCTGCCTTGCAGCTATTCGGGAAACACTGATGAAACACTTGAAGCTTTTGAATCCTGTTGTTCCCGGGGAATAGGAGTTGTCTGCATTACTTCGGGAGGAGAACTAGGCAGGAGGGCCATGGAACGGGGAATTCCGGTTGTCAAGCTTCCCGAAGGTCTTCCTCCGCGGGCAGCTTACACCTATTCATTCTGCGCGATCGTGAAGATCATGGAGGAAATAGGAGTTGTTTCAGGCCAGATGCGGGAGGTCGAGAACTCCCTTGAAGGGGTCAAGGACGCGTTAAGCGAATTTTCACCCGGTATTCCTGCTGACAAGAACAGGGCGAAGAAGCTGGCCCAAAATGTTTACGGTTCAATACCAGTGGTTTACGGAAGCAATGACAGCCTAAGCCCTGTGGCCAGAAGATGGGCCAACCAGTTCAGCGAAAACGGCAAAAACCTGGCATTCTGGAACTACCTGCCCGAAATGGCGCATAATGAGATTGAAGGATGGAAGAATCCGTCCGCTTGCATAAGGCAGATGCTGCCGCTTTTCCTTAGGGATCAAAGCGATCATGAAAAAGTTAATAATAAAATCAGTGATGCCAGGGATTATTTATTATCAAAGGATTTTAAGGTCCTTGAATATCATTCCAGCCGCACTTCCTGGCTGGAGAAATTATGGGAACTCTTGTTGCTTGGTGATTTTGCCAGTACCTATCTTTCATTCCTCAATGATGAAGATCCGACTGACATACCGGCAATCAGGTTTTTAAAGGGAAAAAGAAATTAACCACCGCATATATTGAAACAGGAATTCTAATTTTGCTGAATTCCGGAGTGGATTAAATGAGCAATTACTACATTCTGCTGATTAGTGATGGAACCGGGGAAACTGCGTACAGGCTTTTAAAAGCGGCCCGCAGCCAGTTTGCCGAAAAAGTTGTTATTTCCAGGTATACCAGGATTAGGGATATAGAACAGATCAAAAGCATGATGAAGGCCGTTAAGAAAAATCATACTTTGATAGTACACACCTTCGCGTCCAAGAAGCTTAGGGACGACATGGTCAGCCTGGCTAAAAAACAGGGAGTCAAATGCATAGACGTGCTGGGACCCCTGATTGATCAGCTTGCAGAGGTGTTTAAATCCACACCACAATCCAAACCCGGCCTTCTGCATAAAGTCGACGAAGCCTATTTCGACCGGGTTGACGCAATTGAATTCGCGATAAACCATGATGACGGCGCATCCCTGAAGGATCTGCAAAAAGCTGATATTGTGCTTGTGGGAATTTCCCGGACTTCAAAAACTCCTCTCAGTATTTACCTGGCCCAGGAAGGCTGGAGGGTTGCCAATATCCCTCTAGCGGTTGGAACCAAACTGCCCAGCAAGCTTTCAGCTATCGACCAGAGAAAGATAGTAGGTCTTATTACCGATCCGGAAAGGCTTGCGGAAGCCCGGCAGGTGCAGATGGACCAGATGGGCATGGAGAGCAGCAGTTACGCAAACAGCGATCGTATCCAGAGCGAAATCGAATACGCCCAAGCTGTATTCAGCCAGAACCAATCTTGGCCGGTTATTGATGTTACAGGAAAATCAATCGAAGAGATCTCCCAGGAAGTCCTGGATGTTGTGATAGGTGAAGGCCGCAGTTTTTGATAGCAGTCCGGCCGGAATGCGTTAGGCACGAAGTCATCCAGGCAACATCCACCAATAATTTCCTCATCAGGATAGAATGTAATGATTGATACGCTGCATCTCTTTAAACTGCACGCTTACGGCAACGATTTCCTTGTCACCGAGGATGCCATTCCGGAAGATACACTCTCCCGCACGGCAATTGCAGCATGCAGCAGGCATTTCGGCGCCGGGGCTGACGGCCTGCTGGCCCTGAAAAAGGAATCCGCTGGCTCTTATAACCTGCGTATCATCAACGCTGATGGAAGTGAAGCGGGGATGTCGGGAAACGGCGGGCGCTGTGCTGCCGGATATCTTCATTTCATCAGGGAATTGACAGAAAAATCGGTAAGGTTTTCCACTATCAGCGGGGACAAGATCTACACAAAGGAAAACTGGAAGGGCCTGACTGGTTCCTATCATTCGCTCATGGGAGAACCATCGTTTCATCCAGGCAGGATTCCCTTCGATTCGGGAGATGATTCCCTTGAGAATGTTCAGAAATTTCCTTTGCCGGCTGAAGGTTTGAATGTGGAGATCTTTGCCCTTTCGGTAGGCAATCCCCAGTGTGTACTGTTCAGGGACCGGCTTCCTGAGAAGGCGGAGCAATCCGTTGCCGGCCGAATAATCGAAAATCATCCGTTCTTCCCGGAAAAAACCAATGTGAGTTTCGTCAAGGTGATCAACCGGGGGCATATCAAGATCAGGATTTGGGAGCGGGGCGTTGGAATTACATCCTCTTCGGGAACCGGTTCCTGCGGGGCCGCGGTGGCTTCCATGAAAAGCGGCCTGGTTGATTCCCGGGTGATTGTTGAAACCGATACAGGAAAACAGGTTGTTGAATGGGCCGAAGGTTCCCAGATTAAATTGACAGGTGATGTTGATTTTGTTGCTGAAATCAGTATGCGGCTTGATCTCAGCGGCTCATGATCTAGTTTTAAAGCAGCGGTTACAGTTCATCCTCCGCAATCAACAAAGCCAACAGGGCTGTTCTTTCTGCCAGCCTGTCGGTTCGAATGAATTCATGCAGGGCGTGTGCCCCTCCTCCCACGGCGCCCAGCCCGTCAAGAGTGGCAGCGAATTCACTGGTGAAGTTTCCGTCTGAAGCCCCCCCGCTCTCAACTTCTTTCAGGTCCAGCCCCAGATCCTTCCCCAGTTTTTCGGCAGTTTTCCATAATTTTTGATTGGCGGCGGTTCGTTCCATAGGGGGCCTGTCAATGCCCCCAGCGACTGTAATCGACGCTCCTGGGAGGGTGGGCTTAAGCTTCCTGATTTCCTTGTCTATCCGCAGGGCGTCAGCAGTGGTCCTGACCCTGACGTCTACCAGGGCGCGGCTTTCGGCCGGAATGACGTTTTCCCTGGTTCCTCCTTCGACTACCCCTACATTTACTGAAATCCCGCTGGGATAGTCATTAAGAGAAGTGAGCTCCTTGATAACATCGGCCAGGACTACTACCGCACTGATTCCTTTTTCCGGTTCCAGACCTGAATGAGCGGCCTTTCCAGTAATCTGAATTTCATAACGCCCCACACCTTTACGGGAGGTTTTAAGGTGCCCCTCCTCTCCGTAAGAAGGCTCGGGAATAAGTACCCTAACCGATTGTTTTGCAATCATTCTCAGCCACTTCACGGAATCATCACTTCCAAGCTCCTCGTCTGAGGTTATTAAGACAACGGGAGTAACAGAAGGCGTAATCTCCATTTTCCGTAAGGCCTTCAAGGCGAAAACCATTTGAGCTAACCCGGTTTTCATGTCATATATACCGGGTCCTTTAAAGATATTCCCCTCCTGGACCAGGGGCATTTCCCCGTTTATGGTTTCCAGATCCCAAACCGTGTCACAGTGACCCAGGAGCAGCTGAATGTTGTTTTTCTTCTTTCGATCGGCCGGCCGGCAGAATAATAATCCGCCGCTGGTCTTTCCGGTTTTCCTTAAACAGTTATATCCAAGTTCCGAAAATTCCCTGGAGAGGACCTTGTGGATTTCAGAATGAGTCTGGGTCTGCAGGGTAGGGGTCTCAATCGTAACCAGCTCCCTGATCAAGTCAATCATTTGATCCTGGCAGGAATCGGTATATTCTCGAATTTTCCGGGCGGTGGTTTTATTCATTTTTCCATTTTCCATCGAAGTCCCTCTTCAAGGCAAGGAGAAAATATTCCGGATATCTTGACACCAGGATTTATGAAGCCAGGCGAATGCCAAAGATTATAGCTTCCGCGGATAACCGAAATTCGGGCGGGAACTCCTGCCTGAAATCAATTTTCAGTGTATAATTATACAAAGCTGTAATTTTCAGCAACCCTGCCAATAAAGTCAGCCCATCTCAACATACAAAAACGGGAGCATTTATAAGATATGAGTGAAAAAATTCTTGAAACCGCAAAAAATCATTTTGAAAAACTGGTTATCGAACAGCTCGCACGCGTCGAGAAACTGAAAAATGAGGAAAACTGGATTGATTACAGCAGCCTGACCCCAATCATAATCGGCATGTGCTGGGGCGATGGAATAGGTCCGATCATTTCACAGGAAACCCAGCGTATCCTGGAACATATTCTCAGGGATGAGCTGGACAAGGGGAAAATCGATTTCCGCACCATCGATGGTCTTACCATCGAAAACCGCGCTGAAAAAGGCCAGGCCATCCCTGATGATGTTCTTTCAGAACTGAAAAAATGTCATGTCATACTTAAGGCTCCCACAACCACCCCTGAAAAAGGTGACGGCTGGCCGAATATTGAAAGTGCCAATGTCGCGATGCGCCGCTACCTGGACCTGTTCGCCAATGTAAGACCGGTCAAGGTTCCGGCAGAAGGCATTGACTGGATCTTTTTCAGGGAAAACACCGAGGGTGCCTATGTACTGGGCAGCCAGGGCATACAGGTTACCGAAGACCTGGCATTTGATTTCAAGGTTATAACCAAACAGGGCGCTGAACGCATCATGCGCATGGCTTTTGAATACGCGAAAAACAACGGAATAGATAACGTGACCGTAGTGACCAAGGCCAATGTGGTAAAGACAACCGACGGTCTTTTCCTGGACACGGCTGCCAGGGTTGGCAAGGATTACCCGGGCATTAAATGGGAAGGCTGGTATATAGACATAATGACGGCCAAGCTGGTGGACCCAAAACGCCGCACCCAGTTCAGGGTAATGGTGCTTCCCAATCTCTACGGGGATATCCTGACCGACGAAGCTGCCGAATTCCAGGGCGGAGTGGGTACCGCCGGAAGCGCCAATATCGGCAAACGCTACGCTATGTTCGAGGCGATTCATGGAAGTGCTCCGCGAATGATGAAAGAAGGAAGGGGACAGTACGCTGATCCCTCATCCCTGATCAGGGCGGCTGTAATGATGCTGAGGCATATAGGCTTTCCGGAGAAAGCTTTAAAGCTGGAAATGGCCCTTGAAATCTGCGGACAGTATGAAAAGTCATTGGTCATAACCGGACGCGACACCGGGGCCACTGCTTCAGAATTTGGTGATTACCTGATGAGCACCATGAATGATCCGGATCTTGAAGCCAAGTGGGAAAAACTTGTCGGCTAGCGAAAGCCTTTTTCCATTAGACTAAAAAATTAGGGGGCGGAATGCAGTTTTTCTGCAGGCCGCCCTTTAACTGTTACTGTCCGGATATATAAATACTGGTAATCTGTTAAACCAGTAGTTTTTTTTCAGCCTTTAAAAGTGTAGAATTTTCAGCATGACCAGATTCCGGGTTTTCATACTTTCAGGATTAGTCCTGCTGGCTTCCTGCTCCTCAATCCCCCAGGAGGAAAGGCCGGCCCAGCCTGAAATCAGGAATCCCCTGTCATATATCCAGATTCTCGAATCAGCTGAAAGAGTGCGCAGCCTGCAGGTTGAAAGGGTGGTTAAAAACCTTCATTTAAAGGAAGGTCAGATAATTGCCGATATCGGAGCCGGTTCGGGCCTGTTTACAATTCCACTTGCGGAACAGGTGACAAATGGGGGCAAGGTTTATGCCGTTGATATCCAAGAGGAATTCCTTTCCTATATAACTGAACTGGCCCATAGGAACGGCCTGAATAATATTGAAACCATACTCGCGGATGAACTTGATCCGCGGATCCCTGAACCTGTTGATTTCGTTCTGATGTGTGACACCCTCCCTTACATTTCGGACAAGGAGTTATACCTGCAGGGGCTGTCACGCTATTTGAAACCGGGAGCCGGTATCGCCATCATTGACCGCCTTGGGCAATGGCCCCCCCATCTTGAGGAGGGCAAGTACCTGCCGGAGGACCTGGACCAGTGGATGGAGAATTCCGGGCTTGTCAGGGAGAAAGCCTTCAGGTTTCACGAGAACGCCTTCTTCAACATATACCGGTACACGAAAAAATAGCCGGGCAAATCCAGATTAATAAATCATTAGTTTACCCGGCTATCGATTTCTTTCCGTTTAGAAGGTGTAGGATTCCCCCGGTTCAGGCACAATCACATCTTTAAAACCCTTCTTTTGAAGGGTCTTCTGAAACGCAATGGACTGATCTTCCTCGCCATGGACCACAAAGATTTTTTTCATCCGATCAGTGGAAAGGGTGGAAATGAAATCAAGGAGATCATTTTTATCAGCGTGCGCGCTGAAATGATCCATAGTTTCCACCCTGCACTTAACCGGGTAGGCTTCGCCAAAAATCTTCACAATTTTTTCACCGTCTTTGAGTTTCCGGGCCAGGGTGTGCTGGGCGGAATATCCGACAAGGAGAACAGTATTGGCTGGATTTCCAATATTGTTTTTAAGGTGATGGAGGATCCGGCCTGCTTCAGCCATCCCTGAGGCTGAAATAATAATGTGGGGGTAGTTGATCCCGTTCAGTTTCTTGGAAAGGTTAACGTCCCGTATGTACTGGAGTCTGCTGAACCCGAAGGGATCCTTGTCGGATTCAATAAACACCCGGTGGGTTTCCCGGTCCAGGCAGTGAGGATGACGACGGAAGATTTCGGTGGCGTTTACAGCCAGGGGGCTGTCGACGAATACCGGCATATCGGGAATACGGCCCTGGTCAAAAAGCTTGTGGAGTATGTACACAAGCACCTGGGTGCGGCCAACGGCGAATGCCGGAATAATTATCTTGCCGCCTGCCGAAGCAGTTTCCCTGACAACTGAAGCCAATTCCTCCTCTACATCCTTCACATCCGTATGCAGGCGGTCTCCGTAGGTGCTTTCGGTCACCAGTACATCGAGGTCCATGAGGTAATCGGGATCTTTAACTACCGGTACATTGGGGCTTCCCAGGTCCCCGGTGAATCCCAGGCGCACCGGAGTTGTCTTGCCGGGTTCGGTAATTTCAAGAAGGATGGAGGCTGATCCCAGGATATGTCCGGCATCCCGAAAAACAGCCTTTACGCCTGGGACTATTTCATAGCTCTGGGAATACTCGACACCGTAAAACTGTTCAAGGGCCTTCTCCGCGTCTTCGGTGGTATAAAGAGGTTCAACAGGAAGCTCCCCCTTTTTTTTCTTGTATTTATTTACATAAAAGGCGTCTTTCTCCTGGATATAGGCGGAATCTTTAAGCATTATCTGGCAAAGGTCGACAGTAGCTCCGGTTGCCAGGATCTTGCCTTTGTACCCATTTTTGACAAGATTGGGAATGTTCCCGCTATGATCAATGTGGGCATGGGAAAGAAGCATCACATCAATCTCAGCCGGATCGAAAGCGAAATTCAGGTTTCTCTTGTAGGTTTCCGCCCTGCGACCCTGGAACAATCCGCATTCCAGAAGTATTTTTTTCCCGTTAACGGTGATTAGATGTTGTGAACCGGTTACTTCGCGGGCTCCTCCAAATGACTGGATTTCCATATTAATAATACTCCTGAGAATTTTAATTTATAGCAAGTTAAATACTTCTATATGATTACGTTTGCGATGAAGATACTTATGTATGTAAATAATCTCGGGGTATTTACATATTTCCCTTGACGGTTTTAACGATCCCTTCAGCGTCGATACCGAACATGTTTAGCAGCTGCGCCGGAGAACCTGACCTGGGGATGTCCCTGACGGCCAGGCTGATAAATCGGCAGGTTTCGTTACCCAGGCCGGAGCGCACGGCTTCGCCAAGGCCTCCTTCCGGGTAATGGTCTTCAACCGTGACTATGAATCCTGTATCCCTGGCAGCTTCACGAATGCTTTTTTCATCAACGGGTTTAATGCTGTACAAATCTATAACCCTCACATTAATTCCTTCCTCGGCCAGGATATCAGCAGCCTTCAGGGATTCATGCAAAGTTACTCCAGCCCCGACCAGGGCAGCCTTGTCACTGTCACTGCTCCTCAGGATCTTGCAGCCGCCGATAGGGAATTCCTCATCATTTCCATATAAAACCGGGGTAGCGGGACGACTGGTCCTTATGTAGGTTATCCCTTCCGTTTTGACCGCTTCAGCTGTGAGCTTTTCAGCAGAAACTCCATCGGAAGGGTACAGGACCATGGAACCTCCGACAGCCCTCATCATTGCCAGGTCTTCAAGAGCCATCTGGGACGGCCCGTCCTCACCTATGGATACCCCGGCATGGGAACCGCATAATTTCAGGTTGAGTTTTGATATGCCTGCAATCCTTATAAAGTCATAAGCCCGGGTAAGAAAACAGGCAAAGGTTGAAGCAAAGGGAATAAAACCCTGCGAGGCCAATCCTGAAGCGGCGCCAACCAGGACCTGCTCGGCGATAAAACATTCAAAAAACCGTTCGGGATGCTCTTTGCGGAACAGGTCTGAAAAGGTTGAATTCTTGCAGTCACCATCCAGGGCGACAACCCTGCCATCCAGGTACCCCAGTTTTGCCAGCCCCTTGCCGTAGGCCTGCCGGGTAGCAATTTTATCGCCTTCATCGTAGTCACAGACTATGTTTTCAACGGTTTTTACCGGTCCTTCAGGGCCTGATCCTTCCGGCTCCTTTATGGACAGTTTCTCCGGGGGATTCTCCAGGCCGCCGACTTCATCCAGCGCCTGTTTCAGAAGTTCCGGATCGGTTATCGGTTTTCCGTGCCATCCATCGGCGTCTTCCATAAATGATACGCCCTTGCCCTTGAACGTCCTGGCAAGGATTGCGGTAGGCTTGCCGCCATTGCCCTCGGAGTATTCAAAAGCGGAGATCAGGGAAGAAACATCATGGCCATCAACTATTTTTGTATCCCAGCCGAATGCTTCAAACCGCCTGGCATAAACATCAGCATCATGACCTGCCATTGTAGCTTCGCTCTGGCCCAGCCGGTTTACGTCTACAACCGCGGTAAGGTTGCCGAGCTTGTAATGCGCTGCCAGGGAAGCCGCCTCCCACACACTGCCCTCAGCAATCTCCCCATCTCCCAGCAGCACATAAATACGGTTGCTGGAATTATTCAGACGGGACGCGAAAGCCATACCCAAGGCGTTGGCAAGTCCCTGTCCGAGGGAACCGGTTGTCACATCCACGTAAGGGCTGCGGGGAGTAGGATGGCCTTCAAGTTCACTGTCGATTTTTCGCAGGTTGAGCAGTTCCTCAACCGGAAACGCTCCAGCCTCGCCAAGAGCGGCCCATAGAATCGGTGCCGCGTGGCCCTTGGAAAGTACAAATCTGTCGTTGGCCGGATTGTCCGGATCATCCAGGTTGAATCTGAGAAACTGGAAGAAAATCGTTGACACGATTTCAGCACATGAGAGGCACGTGCTTGGATGACCTGATTTTGCCTCAGTCGTGGAAAGTATAGAGTGGCGGCGCAGTTTATTGGCCATTACTTCAATGGATTTGATCCTGCTATCTGAAATTCCCGGATTTTTCGTCATGATTTCCTCTTAATTTAAAATTCTTGAAAACTACTGGAAACAAACCAACGAAAATGATCTGTTTCCAGGACCTGGATACGCTGCAGACAATTTAATCTAAAAAGTTTACAGCTTATTATTTTGGTTTCGAATCTGTTTAAAATGTGGATTGTTCTACCTTTCGGAACCGTCTATTTTCGCGTTTTTCAATTGCTTCAGTTTTTCTCCCAGCTGTTCCTGTTCCTTGCCATAGGCGGTCCAGTCGCCCTGGCGTATGTGCTGCTGGCCGGAAAGAAAGTGGTCAAAGGCCTCTTCTATTAGCTTCAGGACATCCGGCGGAATGCTCGACAGGGGAACCTCCTGTTTGAACCCTTCTTCTTCCTGGGAAAAAGAGACGGCACCGCCTGCACCTGTTACGGCCTGGCTGAGGGCTTCCTCCAGGTTTTCGGCCAGGGTTACCTGGTTGTTATAAACAACTATGACCCGGGTCAATTCAGGTATTTCGCTTTTTTCAGCCTGCAGGTAAAGCGGTTCAACGTAAAGAATGGAATTTTCGATAGGTATTACAAGAAGATTGCCCCTTATAACTCGTGAGCCCTTTTGCCCCCAAAGGGTAATCAACTGGGATATCTCGGGATTCTGGTCAATCCTGGCTTCCACCTGCATGGGCCCGTAAGTCAAGGCCTGCTTGGGAAACTGGTACAACACCAGGTCGCCATACTTATCCCCGTCTGAAAGAGCGGCCATCCAGGAAATCATGTTGTTCTTTTTCTTCGGGGTGAACGGGGTCAGGAGCAGGAAATCCTCATCCTGGCTGCCGGGCAGGCTCATAATAATGTAGTAACTCTCCATAGCCTGTTCGTTGCCCATGTAAATTTCGGTCGGAATTTCCCAGACATCTTCCTGGTTATAAAAAACAGTGGGATTCTTCATATGGTATTTACCATAAACTTCCCGCTGAATATCAAACAGGTCAAGGGGGTACCTGATGTGTTTGCGCATCTCAGGATCCATTTCTTCCAGTGGCTTGAACAGGTCAGGAAAAATCCCTTGATATACTTTGATAATTGGATCTTCATCATCCGCTATATAGAAGGAGACATCACCATGGTAAGCATCCATAACCACCTTTACCGAATTTCTTATGTAATTGATGGCGCCGGGCCTTCTTTCAGGGTAAGGCTCTGAGTAAGGATATCGGTCAGAGACGGTGTAAGCATCAAGTATCCAGAACAGGCGGCCCTCGTGAATTACCAGGTATGGATCCCTGTCATAGGACAGGAAGGGTGCAATATGAGGAATTCTTTCATTAATCCGCCGATGCAGAAGTATTTTACTTTCTTCGGTAAAATTGTCGGTGAAAAGTATCTGGTAAATCTTTAATTCCCAGGAGAAGATCAGCCTTTTCAGGAAACTGTCCAGGGGCAAACCCCTGTCGGCTTCATATATTGTGGTGGCATTCTGGTCCCCCATGGGATAATCGAATTCCTCCTGTTTTGTTTTCACAAAAACCGGATGTTCTGTCTTTTCTCCGAAATAAATCTCCGGGCGGGTGATTTCAAGATCCACATTGGACTGGGGAGGGATGTCCTGGATAAAAAACTCGGGAAGCCCTTCAGATGTGACCTCATTAACCGGGCTCATGCATATGCCCTGTCCATGGGTATAAACAAAATGGCGGTTTATCCAGTTCTGGGCGGAGTCAGCAATCCTGCTGAATTCCAGTTCCCTGGCTGAAAAAAGCACCTGCCGGTATTCCCCGTCTATTTCATACCTGTCTACATCCGGATTTTCAAACTCATAATAAAGACGAATGGACTGCAGCTGTTCATAGGTATTTTTCAAGGGTCTCCAGTCCCACAACCTAATGTTCTTCAGCGTTCCCTCGTTTCTTTTCAGGGAATCCATGTCAAGGCTGTCTTCAGGCGTGAATTCATGGGTTTCTATTGAATCCAGCTTGTAAGCTTTCAGGGTGGCCTGGATATTGTTCTCGATATAGGGCTTTTCTTTCTGGAGCTCGTTCGGCTCCACTATGAAAGTCTGGATCAGGGAGGGATAGATATTCAGGCCCAGGTAAACCACTCCGAATATAATCCCGGTTACAGCTGCTGGTTTAAGAGTGGAAAACAGCAGGGAAGCCGCGATCAATACCGCGGTGATAAGGGAAAGCGCTGCAAGCAGCCAATAACAGGGCAGCCAGGCAAACAGGTCAGTATAGCCCGCGCCGAAAATTGCTCCCGAAGTATTGTAAAGAAGTTCAAATCTAAGCACCCAGAACCGAAAGGTCAGGGTAAGAAAGGTCAAACAAAGAAGCAAGGTCAAATGAGTCCTCGCGGCGGTTGTGAACTGAACCTTTCCGTTATACCCGAGATGCCCATTTATTACATACAAGAATCCGGTCAGGGCCAGGCTGAGCACGGCCATGGCTATTATAAAGGCGGAAATAACCTCCAGGACCGGCAGGGAAAACAGGTAAAAAGAAATGTCATACCCGAATATGGGGTCTGAATCTCCGGTTGGAACCTGATGTAGATACTGGTAAAAAATCATCCAGCGGCTCTGTAGAAAGCCTCCGGTAAAAAATCCCAGAAAAAGCAGTCCAAGCCGGAGAAACTGGTTGATGCTTTTATGAGCGAATGACGCGAAATCCGACCTGAACCAGAAATCACCTCTCGGCCTGCGAATCGCCAGCAGGGAATTCAATCCAAGGAACAGGATCGCAAAGAGGAATCCGGCCATAAATGTCCACGCTTTTCCAAGCAGTGAAATCTTGAATACCTGCCAGTATCCAAGGGACTTAAACCAGAGGGCGTCAACATAAAAACTGATCCCACCGGAAAGGGCTCCCCAGATGAGGATAGCTGCCAGAAGCAGCAGGGATAACCTGAACCTGAACTTATTCTCGTTTTTTATATCCATATGTATATTCAAAGATAGTTAAAAAATGACCATTTGGAAAGGGTAATTTGTATACTGTATTATAATTTAAAAAGCAAAATGAAGGAAAAAGCCGGGATACGAACCAATAAGCGTCTGTTCCGGCTGCCGGATGGATTCGGCCTTATGAAGGCCGGTCAGAAAGCAAGTGTACTGTTAATGTTCGGCTACTTAACAGTTTACCCTTAATAATAAAGATTATGCGGCTGGATACCTTATGAAATTTAGTTCTAAATTGCTGTTGGCGGTTTGTGTTCTGTTTCTTCTCCCCCTGAATTCCCGCTTTTCTGAAGCCCAGACCTCAAAGGAGGATCAGGCCAGAGTGGAGCAGGAACAACTGATGCGGGACGAGGAATCCCAGGATTACTATGAGAACTGGCTAAAAGAGGACGTGGCCTATATTGCGACAGGTGCCGAAAAAGAGGTTTTCTACAAGCTGACCACACCGGAAGAAAAAGAGCAGTTCATAGAGCAGTTCTGGATCAGGAGGGACCCTGATAAGAGAACCTCTGAAAATGAATATAAAACAGAACACTACCGAAGAATTGCCTACGCCAATGAACGTTTTTCCAGTGGACGCCCCGGCTGGATGAATGACCGGGGGAGAATCTACATAATCCACGGTGAGCCAGCCGAAATTGAGGCGCACCCCAACGGGGGCTGGTATATGCGTCCCGGCAATGAAGGTGGAGGCTATACCGTAACCTATCCTTTTGAAATATGGAGGTATCACTACATAGAGGGTGTAGGCGATGATGTCATGCTTGAATTTGTGGATCCCTCAATGTCAGGGGAATATCGCTTGACTCACAATTATGAAGATAAGGACGCGTTCCTCTTTACTCCCAATACCGGATTGACGGATGCTGAAGCAATCGGAGGGGCAACCAGGGCTGACCGCCCCTATTTTTCGGGAGACCACTCCTCTGATTACCTAATGTCCCACACCACGGAACGGGATAATCCATTCAGGAAGTATGAAACTTTCGCCCTGGCCCAGAGGCCTACTGAATATAGATATGATGACCTCAAGCAGCTTGTTGAGGTAAATGTCAGCTTTGATACGCTGCCGGTGACGGTTACTGAAGACTATTTCAGGATAAATGAAAGGCAGTCCCTGGTTCCGATTAACCTCCATGTTGAAAATAAAAATCTCACATTTCAGCAGGAAGGTGACCTGCATGTGGCCAGGCTTAGTATCTACGGGATTGTCACCAGCATGACCAACCGGGTTGTCACTGAATTTGAAGATGACATTATGGCAGCCTATTCCAATGATGAACTCCTGACCGGCTTGAGGCAGAGCTCCATGTATCAGAAAATTCTGCCCCTGAAAAGCACCATGCGTTACAAGGTAGATATAGTCATCAAGGATATGAATTCTGAAAGAATCGGCGTAATACGAAGGGCCCTGATACCGCCTGCCCAGAAATCCGGACAGCTCAACACCAGTTCGGTAATTTGTTCCGACTATCTTAGGATTCTTAAGGACAATCCGGAACCGGACGAAATGTTTGTGATCGGAGACGTTAAAATACGTCCCAAAATCGATGGTAAATTCTCCCGCGCGAATCCTTTCAGCATCTATTTTCATGTATACAATGTCGCAGTTGACCAATCCTCTTTCAGGCCTGAACTCAGGGTTTCTTTCCAGGTTTACAAGGACGGGCAGCTTTACCGGCAAACTGTTGATGAAGAAGGCCGTTCAACGCAGTTTTTCTCAGGTCAGCGGGTGGTTATCCTTCAGAATTTTGACCTTCATGATTTCGAAATCAGTAAATACGAGCTTCGGATAAGGGTGGAGGATCTGCTTTCCAACAAGGACATCAAAATATCGAAGGTTTTTGAAGTGACATCCTGATTGCCGGGGGATAATGTCCGTCCTGGCCCAAGTCGGCCTGATCTCTTCTGGGGTTATCCGGCAGGATTATCCAGGTAATTGACAATAAATCTCCGAATTTTTTCGTTTTATCCGAAATCCATTCGTTATTGATTCATGAAAGGAGTTGATAATGAATGGACTTATCTCAGTGATCAGTGAAGATGACATGCAGCAGAGTGAGAGGGATTTGAAAAAAATGTTCGGCAAGGATGCTGTAATCAGCCGGATAGGTAAATTTAACCTGATCCATCTTGATAATCCTTCGCCGAAGGAGGAAGCCAGGAGAATTAAGCATTTTGATCCCGATATCTTTTTTGAAGATGACTGCCCTATCTGCAGCATGCTGAAGAAAAAGGGCGGTAACGTGATTTACGACAATACATTTTAACGAAAAGGCAGACGATGCCGGTCGATTCCCGCCGGATAACACCGGCAATGTAACACTGCGGCAAACAGCTCTGCGCCCTGCGGAAATTATGGAACATGACAGTTTAAACCCCGAAATTTTCATGGAAGCTGCTTTGGAAGAAGCCTCAAAAGCCAGCCTTGAAAATGAAGTTCCAATAGGCGCAGTCGCTGTTGAAGACGGTGAAATCATAGCCCGGGAACATAATCGAACCATTCAGTTGAACGACCCGACGGCTCATGCTGAAATACTGCTCCTGAAAAAAGCCGCAATCCGTGCCGGGAATTACCGGTTGCCGGATATCACTGTGTATGTGACGGTGGAACCCTGCCCGATGTGCGCAGGAGCACTGATACAGGCAAGGATAAAAAAACTGATATTCGGCACAGCAGATAAGAAGGGCGGGGGAGTTGTCTCCCGCTTCAAAATCCTTGAACCAGGAAGAATGAACCATAATATCGAGTTCGAATCAGGGGTGCTCGAGGAACAGTGCCGGGGGATCATTCAGTCCTTTTTCAGTTCCCGCCGCTGAGCAGCTG
>CAXXEX010000017.1:0-67577 GCA_963666915.2 Acidobacteriota bacterium | reverse complement strand
GCAGGTAACCCATAGCGCCATCAGATTGTCATACGGGATATTTGCAGTAGTCTGCCTGGTAATTATGCTGCTGCACTCCGTTATGGACAGTCTGGTGCCGGGGGCTGATTTTATTATCACAGTCCCTCTGGCGGTAAGCCTTATTTACATGGCGCATACGCTTCCAGCCTCAATTCTAACCTGGTCTGAATCCGATGTGCCGGGAGACCTGTGATGAAAGGGCGCAGGATATATAACCGGATAGCGGTGCTGCGGGGTGAGCGCAGGATTTCCCGGCAGGAGCTGGCTGACATCGTAGGGGTAAATGTGCAGACCGTGGGGTACCTGGAGAGGGAGGAGTATAATCCCAGCCTGGACCTGGCCTTTAGAATCAGTGAGTATTTTGGATTTCCGGTGGAGTTCGTTTTTTCAGCGGAACCAATGAAATCCATGAGCCGGGAGCTCCTGGACAGAGAGTCCTGATCCCTGAACCGTTGTTTGAATTCGGTCAAATCTGGTAATTCTCAGGGGATTTTCTGATATTTCGACAGTATAATTAGAATATCAAACACTTTTTGCCCCGGTAAGGAGGTCTGATCCAGTGGAAGAGATTCAGAATCTGCCGAAGAGACAACCTCTTCTTTTATATGTGGTGTCAGGCGGAGTGGGTGCTTCCGGTGAACAGCTTTCCAGGACAGTGGCGGCCCAGTACGAACACGCCGAAATTGATATCCGGGTTTTCCCTAAGGTTTCTGCCAAGAGGCAGGTTAAAAGGATTTTTAAGGAAGCGGCAGAAGTTGGAGCGATTGTTGTGCATTCTTTTGTTGATCCCAACCTGCACAGCAGGGCCATCAAGTCTTCAGAAAGGCTGGGGCTGACTTCCATAGATCTTGTCGGTCCTCTAATAGAATCGCTTTCGGAGAAACTTAACCAGGAGCCGCTGGGTTCTCCCGGGCTTTACCGCCAGCTTTACAAATCTTATTTTGACCGAATCGCGGCCATGGACTATTCCCTGGCACATGATGACGGGAAAAAGCCAGAAGGGTGGAAGGATGCTGAAATCGTACTCGTGGGGGCTTCCCGGGTCGGAAAGACTCCGGTCAGCCTGTACCTGGCTGTTTTGGGCTGGAGCGTGGCCAACGTTCCCCTGGTTGCGGGAGTCCCTCCCAGGGAAGAGCTTTTTCAGCTGGACATGCGCCGGGTTGTTGGGTTGACTATCGCTCCCAGCGAACTGGTCGAGCACAGGGAACACCGGCAAAGGCGTTTGGGCTTGATCAGCAGGGAGTCCGAATATGTTGATCCCGTTAAGGTGTTTGAAGAAACTGAGACCATTGAACAGCTTCTCAAGCGCCGGGGAATTCCCATCATAGACGTAACCGGGAAGCCGATTGAAACCAGTGCTGATGAAGTGATCCGCCTGATAAGGCGGAAACTATAGTGACAGAATTCAACGCAGATAATTATTTGTCCGAATGAGTCGTCTCTATATATGTCAACTTAGCGTTTAATGTGATGATTCTGCGAATTCATCGTGCAATTCTGCTGCCAAAAAGTTTTTTCCTTTGAAATAACGTTAAATAATTTTATTGACAATGTTCCCGTTTTAAATAATAATTAAGAATGTACTAAAATAGGAACAGATAACACAGGATATTATCGGGAACATCTAGCAGTGAAGAAAACCAGGATAATTTCTCGAAAAGCCTTGAAAAATTTTTGGGTCAGATCAGGTTGTGAGGATTCAGAGGGGCAGCTTAAAGCTTGGTATAAAAAAACCGAATATTCAGAGTGGCAAAATCCGGCAGATATTAAAGCTGAATATGGATCGGCCAGTATTTTAAAAAACGGGAGAGTTGTTTTTAACATCTGTGGGAATAAGTATCGTCTTGTAGTGAAAGTCAAATATGAAGCTAGGATGGTATTCATAAGGTTTGTTGGAACCCATAAAGAGTACGACAACATCGATGCTGAAAACGTTTAATACAAAATAAGGAGCTTTGTGTCATGATCAAAATTATTAAAAATCAGAGAGATTATGAAGCTGCCTTAGAAAGAATCGATCAAATTATAGATTCTGAACCTGGAAGTGAGGAAGCAGATGAACTTGAAGTTTTGGGGCTTCTTGTTTCCGACTATGAAGACAGTAACGTAATTATTGGATCACCCACTATTCCTGAAGCAGTCAAGTTTGAAATGGATAGGCTTGGATTAAGCCAGAAGGATTTAATCCCTTTTATTGGGAGTAGATCAAAAGTCTCAGAAATTTTGTCAGGAAAACTCCAACCCAGCCTGAGAATGATGCGGGCGTTGAATAAACATCTTGGAATAGCAGCAGAAGTACTACTACAGGATCCTGCGGCTTCTTTTCCTGCTCAACAGGTAAGTTTGGATTGCGCCAAGTTTCCGCTTAAGGAAATGGCTAAGCGTAAATGGATAGATGGGCCGGGAAAGAATTTGGAGGATTATGCAGAAGAGATAGTGCGGCCGTTTTTTGAAAAAGCAGGTGGCATTACTAGTGTTGCAGAACCCGTATTCAGATCTACCAGAAGCCCAAGGCAAAATGCCCGAAGAGATCCTTATGCCGTAATTGCTTGGTGTCTCAGACTTATAATTATGAGCAGAGAGAATCCAGTAGACACTAGTTATAAACCGGGCATTGTAGATATGGAGTTTATGAGGCATTTAGCAAAATTTAGTTCTGTCCCTAGTGGTCCTATTGCGGCCGTTGAATTCTTGGCACAGCATGGAATTAATGTGGTTTTTGAAGATCAACTGAGCAAGTGTTATATAGATGGAGTGGCCATGATGACTTCTGATGATAAGCCTGTCATAGGAATGACTCTACGTTTTGACAGGATTGACAATTTTTGGTTTTGCTTGTTTCATGAACTGGCCCACATTGCACAGCACTTTAAACTTGGTGACTTATTGTTCATTGATGATTTATCGTTGAAAGAAAATAGTGGTGAAAAAAAGGATGTAAAGGAAATTGAAGCTGATGATATGGCTGAAGAAGCGCTTCTGCCTGTTTCAGAATGGGATAGACATCCGATAAGCCACAATCCCTCTGTCGAGAATATGTTGGACTTATCTTCACAGTTGAAGATTAATCCAGCTATTGTAGCTGGAAGGGCAAGATACAAATTCAATAATTATCGATTACTCGCAAGGCATGTAGGGCACAATCAGATTAGGAAGTTATTCAAAGCGTGAGATGAAATCGGAGAGATCATTGACCCTTCTAGTAGAATAAGAATATAGAGAACGTTTAGGCATCCTGAAGGTTTTTTGGGCAATAACATTAAGCTGCCCGGGAGGTTGTCATGGATGATATATACAGAGAAATGCTGGGCTTCCTGAAAGCCAACAGCCTGAGAGAGACTCAAGCTCCTCAACCCGCACCGGACCAGGGTTTCCACCCTTTTATAACCATTTCCAGGGAGTATGGAGCCGGGGGCATAAGCCTTGCCCGGGCCTTATTGAAGATATTTGAACGGCAGAAATCCGGAATCTTCAGGGGATGGCAGATTATTGATGACAACCTCTGTGAAAAACTGGAGACTGATACCAAGCTCAATCATGCGGTGCGTGACCTGCTTTCCGAAGAATATTATTCTGAAGTACAGGCCTTTGTATACAGTCTTCTGGGAGATCCCTCCCAGAAAACACTGGTTTATAAACAGTTGTTTGATTCCATAAGGACGCTTGCTACCTTCGGCAAGGTGATTATTGTGGGACGGGCCGGCTGCTGCATAACTGAATCACTTCCATTGGGGGTTCATATAAGGCTGACGGCTTCAACTCAATCACGCATGTCCAGGGTTAAATCGCGTCACCAAAACTCGGCAAAGGTGATTCTTCAGCAGAAGGACCGGGACCGGGCCAGGCTTATAAAGGTCCACTTCCACAGGGACATCAATGATCCACTTCTTTATGATGTGGTCTGTAATACAGACCGGCTTGAATTTGAAGAGATAGCCGGGATGGTTGTGAGCCTGGTCAAAGACAGGGTTGAATCTGCCCGGTTTATCCAGAAAAGAGTGGTTTGATATTGGCCGCGGAAGACATGCCTGGTTTCAGGGAGCGCTGTCCTGGTCTGTCCCGGTGACTGTTGCTTCTTCCTCCGGCAGCTTGCTTTCCAGGAAATCAGTTAAGCATCTGGAATTCAGTTCAATGTCTCTACCCGTGACAAACCTGTAGCATTCCGACCTGTGGAGAAGGCGCAACGCAATTCGGAGACGGGAAAAGGCCATTCCTATTTTCAGAAAAACCTCCCAGCTGCCCCTTTCAAGGAGAAATTCCAGGCCCTGGTAGAGACCCAGGCCCACAATCATGTTATTGACCAGCGCCTTAAAGGTTTTCAGTTTGGAGAGTGGTTCAATACGGGATATTTTCCCCAGGTTCCTCTGGCCGACCAGCAGCAGCGAGGGGGATGCATTCTCGGCCAGCCTTCCCTTGAAGGCATTTATGTCAATGACGGTTTTAGGATCAAACTCCATTCTTTTTACTACCCGGACACTATCGGGATCAATCTTGCTTTCCTTGCCCGGAGGAATCCCTATGCGCAGGGGAAATCCGTGGATTCTGCCGGTGCCGGCCACCAGGGGACTGTCATCGCTGAGGAGTTTAAAGCCGGGGCGCGAAAGCAGGTGTAAAGCCATGGTGCTCTTGCCGCCCCCGGAAGGAAGCATAAGCAGGGCGGCACTTCCCCCCCTGCTTATCCCGAGCGCGTGAATCCTGTGCAAGCGTTTTTTGTCAAAATATTGTCCGGTAACCGATAGTATGAACAGGTAGCAGATCTCTCTTACCAGGTCGAAGTCTTCGCCATGAATAGTACATGTGTTTTTTTTCCGGTCGTGAATAGAAAGAGCCCGGCCGCTGTAGTCAATCAGGGTACGATTGTTATCCTTGTAGCAGACATTTCTGGGCGTAATGAACTGGGCCGGCAGATCCGGAAGCCCGTCGTATTCGGGAGATTTCAATTGCATTTCAATCATGATATTACCTTCATCAATATCAGTATTGAAGTATCTGAAGTCCCGGATAATCTCCCTGTTTAAGGACTCATTGTCACTTTGGACAGCTATTTTAAGACCATAAAAATTAAAAACCTGATTTATACATTTAAATTCCTGAAAAAATATAGAGCATTCTATTACGGAATCCTCCGAGTAAGCTTCCGGCAACGCAGCTGAGATTAATAAATGCTGATATCAGGAGGAAAGCGGTTTTGTTTCTGAAACCCAGTCCTCTTATGACGGGATGTTTCAAGTAGAGATACCCCAGGTAGAAAGCCAGAAATATGCCGGCTGCGGCGGCTCCGTAAGCCGATCCGGCGGCCAGCATCAGCAGAGCGGTCAGCCCGGCTGCACATACCCAGGCAAAATAGGTCAGAAAACATAGAACAGGAAAGGGGAAACGCCGGATAGAAATTATCCTGCTGAAGGAATTGACCCTGGGGACAGGCCCGATCGAGGAGTAAACTTCAATTTTGTTTTCCATATGTTTCCTGTAAACCATGGCACTCCAGTAACCATAAGAATACCATTGACGGAACAGACTGGACAGGTTGGGACGGCAGGCATGAAAAACGCGGGCGGAAGGCTCAAAGAAAAGAGAAAATCCGTTGATTGCCGCCCGGCGGCACAAATCGGAATCTTCCGCGGCTTTCAGTTCTTCGTCATAATCACCAACGGAGTCAAAGACTGAACGCCTAACGGAAAGATTACAATTGGGGAAAAAGGGTATAAGAACTCTATGCCTGGGAACAGGCAGCCTTCCCTCGCGGTAATAATCCTGGATAATTGGTATCAACATAGTCTGATCCACATGGTTTAATCCAAGGTTCCTTCCTGGTATGAAGCACAATGATAGCGGTATACCAAATCTCGTCTGTGTTCATCGGTCAGGGTATGGATGGCTCCTCCCACAATCCCCACATCGCTGTTCTCCTCGAACACCGTCTCTATCCCGGCCAGCCAGGCGGTATCCGCGACCGCGTCATCGTCAACAAAAGCGATTATGTCTCCCCGGGAGGATTTTACCCCGATGTTCCGCGCGTGGGAAATTCCGATTTCCCCTTCATATACATAGCGAACCAGATTACTTTCAGAGAATTTTTCAACAACTTTCGCCGTCTCATCGGTGGAGCCGTTGTCAATTATTACTATTTCATCCGGCATCCTGGATTGCTGATGAAGTGCTTCCAGGCAGGATTTCAGATAAGCGGAGCGGTTTCTTGTAACAACCACTGCGGAAATGCTTAAACGAGGGACCGGGTTAATCCGGGCAAGGCTGTCGAAAGCTTCCTCTCCCGCCGCAATCCTGGATAATCGGCCCAGCAGCCTGAGCCCATTTTTCAAAGAGGGATAAGCTCTATTCCCGGATTGACAGCATCCGGCTGCTGCCTCCAGGCTGTCCAGCAGGACAGTGGTAATTTTGTCAGTTTTACGAAGAGCCTTGCAGACTGAAAGAGGATCACAGGCCAGGGATACCTGGATTGCCTGTTTCCCCTGGGTAAGCCTGTCGGAAGGTGGAGATTTTCCAGGTGTTGGGTGCCCCTGACAGTATAGGTGTTCCTTCCAGCCCTCAAGCAGTTCAGCGGAAAGACCATAGTGAATCCGGAGGGATGTGAGAAGGAGCATTCTCTGTATCCCGGTAAACAGAATCTTCCAGGATAATTCTTTCTCGATCCTGTCCAGTTTATCTGCCTTGAGCACATCCTGGATTTCCGAGGCCTGGAAAACCAGGCGCCTTAGGAGATCAACCAGTGAATCTTCACATGGGACGCGGGAATACCAGGCGGAATAGAGGCAGGATCCCTCAAGCGGTTCATAGATCCAGTGTTCCAGAAGTTCGGGATGAACCGCGTAAATGAAGTGTTCTGATTCCTGGATAAGCAGTACAGCTTTCCCCATGATCTGTTTGCTGTAGAGGTCTCTCAATTCATGGATCTGATTCAGTATCAGGGGGGCAGACGGAGATACCAGAATCGCGGGCAGAGCAAAATTTCCGCTGTCCAGTATTCCGGCCGGGATATAGCTGAACGGGCGGATTTCCACCCGGGTTTCCCTTCCGCATATTAGTTGAATTCTGTCACTGCAGCCGGGGAGGAAGGTTCCGTCTGATTTTTCGGAATCCAGCACAAAACGTAATTCCTGGACTTGTTTTTCGGCGGGATTCACGACGTTTGGTTCCAGGCAGGTGTGCAGCAGCTGCTTGAACAGTGAAAAGCATAATTCCGGTGAAGGGTTTTCGGAAAGATAAAGGTTCTCATGGGTCAGTTGAAGCTGTTTCCAGGTAGAGCCTGCCGAGGGGTCCAGTGTTTTTTGAAGGGGCAGTGCGGCACTGCTTCCGTCCGGGTCCGTAAAGGTCATCCCTTTACAGATTGAGAAGATGTTGGTCACAGCCTTGTAAAAAAGATGGGTGATCTGAATATCAGTCAGCTGCGGACTCTCCGAAAAAATGACTGTTTTCTCCATCCAGTAGCGAAGTTTCCAGATCATCCTGAGGCGTTTTTCTTTTTCATCAATCAGTTCTTCCGGCACAATCGATGCCAGGAGATCTTCCCCCCATACCAGTTTTTGAGGATAGGAAGCAGGATCAAACAAATGCCGGATCATGGGATAGCGCAGATAGTTGTTCCTGAAGGTCTCAAGGAAATATATTCCTTTTTCTTCAGGAGATCCCAGCATGGGGAAAATGATTTTAAGCCTTCTGAAAAGCAACCGGATTCTAAGGGAAAGCCGAGCTGATTCAGGCCCGTGGAAGAAGATGTTCAGGTCAATGTCGCTGAGTCCGAAGATCGCCCGCCCCCCTCCAAGTGATCCGCTGACATATACGGCAGCCGCATTATCGATTCGGCTGACTAGCATTACTGATACCTTGATGGCCAGGAAATAATAGAAGCGGAAAAGGATGGTAAAAGGGGGGGCTTGGAGGCGGAGGCAAATCCTGAGCAATTTGTTTTTGATAATCCTTTTAAGGCCCATTTTTTATATTTTCCCTGCCTGCCGATCTTTAAAAAAGCGCAGGAATTTCATCCTCCGAATCAGGTTCAGTCGTCGGTTGGTCCTTAAATGCTGGCACCAGGTGCGGCAGTCCTCATCCCGGAATTTTTCACCCTTTTTAAAGAGCTGCTGTTTTCGAAAACGGCGGTATTTGTCTGACCACCAGATCTCCCGGAAAGTGCTTTCATAAATATTGCCCATTGGAGTGTCGAATGATTCGTCCAGGCATCCCAGCACGGTCCCATCCTTCAGGATCAGGCTGAATATCCAGCCGAGAAGGCACACATTGGATTTGTAGAATTCCGCGGAGGATGGCCTGCCCAGGTTATCGGTATATGAACTCATTTCAAAGGGAGCGGAATCAATCGAGAGTTTCCCCTGGCTGGAGATTTTGAGTTCCTGGATTTTTTTCACGGCGTGCTGGTGCTCTTCCCGGGTAAGCAGCAGGTGGGAGTTCATGACCCTTCCTTCGGAATCGTTGTACAATCGCATAGGGCGGAAGAGAATATTCCGGACCTGTCTTTCCAGCGCGAATTTCACCATCTGCTCGATCTGGCCATAGTTCTCTTTCAGGATCACAAAAAGAATTTCCAGCTTTTCAGGCTGTTGGGTGCCGAGCTGTTTAATCCCATTCGAAATCCCGTCAAACATCCCGGGGCTCAGCTTCGGATTGATCCTGTGCCAGGTTTCAGGATCACCGGCATGCAGGCTGACCCTCACCCCTACCCGGTTCCGGATCATATTTTCAACCATTTCATCGGAAAGGAACGTTCCGTTTGTCACTGTAAACTGGTTGAGTTTGGGAAACCTCCTGGTGACTTCATCAAAGATTTCAAGGATTCGAGGATGCATTAGAGGTTCCCCGTAACCATGGAAGAAAATTTCCCTCAGTCCCAGAGAGTATACCTCTTCAAGAATCAGGAGAATTTTCTCAAACTGCATGACCCCTCCAACCGGCATGCAGGAGTGGTTGCACATTATGCAGTCGAGATTGCAGCTGTCACATATGTTCAGCTGAAGAGTCCTGGGGCCGCAAAGCGGCTTGTTGCCCAGAATTATTCCAAAAGAGGACAGGATGTCATAATAAAGAGATCTTATTGTCACAGCTTGAGCGGTTCCTTGGTTTGTTAAGAACTGGCCTGGGTTTCCTGCATGATCATTCGACCTTATCTTATTATTGCTAATAAATAAAGTAAGTCAAAGTATTTTAAGTCGGCGGACAAGGGCGGCTTTGGGCCGGGATAATGAGAGGTTAAATTCTTTAATCAGTTTTTATTTCATCGAGGCTGCCGGTCAGTCAGGAGCCGGAGATTTATCATCTCGCCCAGGGCGGGTTTGAGGTCAGACATGATGACATCATATCGGTAGCGGGAATCTTTAAACCGGGTGATGAATTCCTTGAAACCTTTCAATACCCCTGAAAGAGTGAGGGGAGAATCGAAAATTGCCGCGAATTCATCCATAATCCAGCGACAGGCTAATCCGGATTCGTATTCATGGCAGTAGGCTGCCGGCTCAGAAAAAGCATCAGCAACCAGGTAACCGGGGAAATTCATCCCGGCCAGTATGGACAGCCAGGTGGTACCCCAGAAACGCGGATTCACTTCAAGCAGTTTAGGTTCGCCATCCCTGTCGTCAATTTTAAAATCCAGCATCAATACCCCGTTCCATGAGGTTTGACGAGCAATCCTTCTCGCGTAATCCAGCAGTCTTTCGTCGTGAGTAGTGATGTTTACAATACCTATGCCGCCATCGGTCGGCCGGGTGACAAGACGTTTCTGGGTCAGGGCTGCCCTGACCTCGCCATCGACACAGTAAACCAGGGCATCATGCAGCTCTCCTGGAATATACTCCTGGATTATGGGATCTGAACTATCTGTTATAAATCCGTCATCTTGAGGATTTTGATTCGAGATCCTTTTACGGTATATATCAATGAGTTCTCTTTCATTGGCGGCATACCAGATACCTGTACTTCCCATGCCTTTCCGGGCCTTTATTACAACCGGGAAGTTTGCGGAAGCAGTGTAGGCATGAATTGAATCTTCGCCTTCAGGGATGAAGGTCGCGGGATGGGGGATGCCAAATTCTTCCAGTAGCAGAGCAGTCTCCGCTTTGTCGTGAAATTTCGACAGTTTCACATAGTCTTCAATGAGCACCTTGCAGAACCCGGAGAGTTCACTCCTGGCACTTGAGAGAGACACGGCAGCGGCCTGCCCAACCGGTATAACAGCGTCAATTTGGTTATTGATAACCAGCTGTTTCAATTCATCAATAAAGCGGGACGTATGGTATTTACCTGTGGTGAAAAAAACTGATTCTATCGAATTTGATTTGAACCGGCGAAGAATTATATCCCTTAAACCCAGGGATGGGGCGGTCACAAAAATCCTGCAGCCTCCTGCCATTCTCAGCGCCCTTGAAACGGCCAGTCCACTTCTGTTTAATCCATCAACAATAAGGATCTTAAGCATTCTAAATTTTTACGCAGTGTTGTCAGGGCCTGATAACCCGGGGAGTTTTGTTATATGACAAGAGTTTTCAATGTAGTGTATTCTTCGATCGCGTATCGAACCCCTTCACGTCCTGTTCCGCTTGCCTTGACTCCCCCGAATGGCAGGGATTCCACCCTGAATCCGGTTCCGTCATTAACGATTAAGGCTCCTACTTCAAAGACCCTGAAAGCTTCCTGAATTATATCCATACGATTGGTGAAAAGGGAAGACTGGAGGCCGAAAGCTGTGTTGTTAACCTGCTCTGCTGCCTCACTGAAATCCATAAATTTCATTAAAGGGAGGACCGGTCCCATTGTTTCCTCGCAGACAAGGGGGTCACCGGGAGGAACGTTTTCAATCAGGGTCGGGAAAAGAAAGTTACCTTCCTTTCTGCCTCCGGTTAACACAACCGCCCCTTTTTTGACAGCTCCCTCAATTTTTCGGGCAAGGTTTTCCGCGCAGGATTTAGCGATCAGCGGTCCTATATCAGTGTCCTCATTCATGGGATCACCTGTTTTCAGCCTTGAAATGCGGGCAATAAGCAGACTCTTCATTTCGCTGTATATTGACTGGTGAATGAAAGCCCTTTTACTGGAGGTGCATCGCTGACCGGAAGACCCGAACCTGTGATTTGTCAGGATTTCAGCCGCGGCCTCCAGGTTTGCGTCATCCATAACCACGACCGCGTCACTGCCCCCGAGTTCCAGTATCATTTTCTTTCCGAATGCCCATTTTGAGACTTCTCTTCCGGCGGAAGTGCTGCCGGTAAAAGAGACAGCGTTGATCGGCCCCTGCACCAGTTCCCTGGTTATATCCGTCCCTCCCTGTACAACCTGCAGGAGATCTTCAGGTAATCCCGCCTGGTAGAAAAGCTTGACCAACTCTCCGGTTGCCAGGGGGGCCCTGGGGGAAGGCTTCAGAATAACCGCGTTTCCCGAGGCCAGGGCAGGCCCGACCTTGTGAGCGGGAATATTCAGCGGGAAATTAAATGGGGTTACTGCCGCTATCAAGCCGAGGGGAACCCGGTGTATGTAGGCGGTTTTTGCCAGTCGCTGACCTGTTACATCACAGGGCTGCACGATTCCTTCTATCCTTAAGGCCTCCTGGGCAGACCAGCTTAGGGTAGTGACAGCCCGGTCCACTTCAATGCGGGTTTCCCTGATGGGCTTCCCGGTTTCACGGCAGACTAACTCGGCGAATTCGTCTTTTTTCCGGGCCAGCAGCCCGGCCGTTTCGTTCAGGATGGTGAACCTGTCATAAGACAGGGAAGTATCATTTCTGAAAGCCGCGGAAGCCCTGGCAAATAGGGCCGGGAGATCCTCCCGCGTTGTTTCATAGACCTCCCCGATCAACTCATTGTTATACGGATTTCTTACCTTGATAGCTTTATTTGATGCTGGCACTGAGGCTCTCCATAAATCTTTTTTTGATATATATTGAATCATAGGGAACAGGGGAGAGGTGATCCGGCATACGTTTATCTGTTTTGATTATCACACAGGAAGGGCCTGAATTATCCTCAAGTGATGCCCGTATGGTTCGCCTGCAGTCATCCATTTCCCGGCACAGTTTGGAGTTCCGTATCTGGCAGGATGCCGCGATTTTTTCAAGATCTATACCCTGGGAAGTGAATGTCGGCTGAAATCCTGTGGAACCGTAACTTTCATTGTCAATAATGAAAAGGTTAAGGTTTTTCGGCTGATTAATCCCGATTGTCGCCAGTGTTCCCATATTCATTAAAACGGAGCCTTCCCCATCTATGACAACAACCTTGCCCGGCTGGGAAAGGGCGATGCCCAGGCCGATGGAAGATGCCAGCCCCATTGAACCCAGCATGTAGAAATTCCGGGGGCGGTCCTTGATCAGGTAAAGCTCCTGGGAAGGGTGTCCGATATTGCAGATAACAATTTCATCAGTAACCTCGTCCATAATCAGCTGAATTGCTTGGTATCTTTTCACAGGCCCTCCCCGGATTCCTCCCAGAAACTCTGCGGAAAAAGGAGTGCTACAGTTCGATTTTGAGAGAAACCCTGATCGATAAGTTCATCGACCAGTTGGATTTCGCTGCTTTTTTTGATCTCCCTGCAGGGGATGCCTGAGGCCTCCAGGAGTTTGATTGTAGCTTTGCCCATGGGCAGCTGCGCTTCTATCTTTTCGCCGCTGGTTCCCCTGTGGCTTATAACTAAAACCACAGGTATTTCGTAGTAATTCAGGAGAGAGCAAATGGCATTGATGGAATTGCCCAATCCTGAATTTTGCATGAGAAGCGCCGGACGTTTTCCGGCCAGGAAGGCTCCCGCCAGAATTCCGACGCCCTCTTCCTCCCTTGTGACAGGAGTATAGATGACTTCTTTATCCTTCTCCAGGATCGAGATTATTCCATCCAGGAATTTGCAGGGTACGCTTACAAAAAAATCCAGGCCGCTGCTTTTTAGTTTGCTGTATAAGCGTTCTGAAACATTCATGGTATTTTTTGCCGGGTCAACAGGACTTTTCTTGATCCCTGGATTTCCAGGTGATCAAACAGCTTCTAGACGGGGTGAAAAATATCCGTCCGCAAGGTCTATTCTACCGGAGCATCTTCATCAGGCAAAAAACTTATCCGGCGCAGTTCCTTTAAGATCGAAGAACTGATCCAGTATACATCGGAATCCCCGTTTTCGGGAGACAGAGCTATCCTTTTAATACTCTCCACATCCACTGGTAATTCCTCAAAAGAAGGGGAACGGAGAGATTTCATGAAAAACAGTAATTCACCGTCCGGAGACATGCTGGCACTCCATTCCTGGCCGGTCGGAGAATTGATCTTTTCTCCCATATTAACCGGAGAACTCCAATCGCCATCATTCCCTTGAAACACTATATAGTAATCGACTCCCCCCAAAGAACCTTTCCCCCCGACTGCGGGGACAATGATAAAACTCTCATCAGGGGCAACAAAAGCGTTAAATCTTCCCCTGCCGCAATTGACATTCTCATCCAGTTTTTCAGCTTCCTGGTATTGTCCATTCTCCAGGCGGCAGCGAAAAATAAAGTTTTCACCGGTATCCTCCTGGAGCCGGGTGAAGTACATGGTACCGTCCCTGGTTACGCTGGGAAAATATTCGTCACTGCTGGAACTAACAGGTTCTCCCAGGTTATAAGGTTCTCCCCAGGAATCTCCTTCCCGGTCAGCCGCCCAGATATCCCAGTTTTCTTCATCCCGGCCATTAGCCGGATCAGGTCGGTTGGATACAAAAAAGATTTTGTTTCCGTCTGAGGCGATAACAGGTTCGATATCGTGGTATTTAAAACCCGAGGAAAATGACGCAGTCCTTGCATCCAGCCACCTGCCGTTTTCCAGTCTATGGACAACTATCTTGCTGTAGGAGTTGTTGCCCAGGCTGACGGTAGTATAGATTTCCTTCCCATCCGGTGTAATCGCAATATCCCGGTTATGGAAGCCATCAGAAACAATGCCTGGGGCGAACAATTCCAGGGTTTCTCCGGGAAGAGGCTGACCCAGGTAGGGCCCGGAGAGAGCCTGCTCCGGAACAGCAGGGGCGGTGCAGGCTGCAGCAAAAAGGGAAAAGATGATTGCGGCCAATGATTTATTCATACCCGCTATTGTTCAGATAATTATCCTTTTTTGCAATAAAAAAAGAGCCCGGGCTCCGGAAAAGCCGGCCGGGAACTGGGGCCCGGACGAGATTCTCCAGGAATTTAATCCACCGGGGTGAGCCTAATCATGGTTACCCCATGGTAACTCACTGTGGTTGCAAAGGCCCCGCTGAATTCTCCAAGGTCCTCCTGTCTCCAGAGATCCCTGATCCTCTGTTTTCCGGATATGTCCAGCTGATCCCATTTTACTGTAATTGTTTTAGGCTCAATGGTTCTATTATCCCAGTTGATGAGGTCTGCCGGATTATCCGTTCCCGCCTTTTGATTCCCGGTATAGAAAATACCCGCGGCTATGGAGCCGTCTTCCATATCCTTGGCCCATACCTGGTAGCCATCTCCCGCGAAAATCCTGCGGGCCTGCCTGCCCAGGGGATCCTGGTTGACTTCAAGCACTTCATCATTGGTCAGTAAGCCAAGGGTAAATTCATCCATTTCGCCCATATCACAACCAATCAGCAGCGGGGCGGCTTGAAGCGACCACAGGCTGATATGAGTATATTGTTCATTTGGCGTTAATCCGGTGGAACGAACTTGTGGGCCCCATCCCACCTGGCCTATAACCAGCATATCCGGATCATTCCAGTGTCCCGGCTCGGCAAACTCCCAGCTGTTATTGCTGAGCGCGAATCCTGTCTCCATCAAGCTGTTCCAGGTATCACGGATATCTCCCGAGGTGCGCCAGAGATTTCCCCCGACCTCGGCACCCCATTCCCATACGTCACCCATACCGTACTGGCACAAGCTGTATACGATATCCCTTCCAACGGAATCAAGCGCTGCGCGCATTAATTTATAGGGTTTCTGCAGCCCTTCCAGGTCGGCCTGGTCCGGGGCGATGCTGCGGTAGGAACACCAGTCATACTTGAGGTAGTCGAAACCCCACCTGGCCCAGGTTTTGGCATCCTGGAATTCGTGTTCATAGCTTCCCAGATGCCCTCCGCAGGTGGTGGGGCCGGGTGAAGAGTAAATACCGATTTTCAAACCCTTGGAATGAACATAGTCAGCCAATTGTTTCATGTCCGGAAATTTTTCATTGCCAAGTAGTTCCCCGTCGTCTGTCCTTTTCTCAGCTTCCCAGCCATCGTCAATATTGATATATGTCCAGCCGTGGCTGCGCAGCTTTCCGGCCATTGCGTCGGCGGCAGCTTTGACCTTATCCTGGTCAACACTTTTGCCCCAGACATTCCAGCTGTTCCATCCCAGCGGAGGCGTAAGGGCAATCAGGTCTCCGGCTCGGATAATCAATTTTCTCGAGTATTCGCCGTGCTTGTTTTCGGCGTTTAAAATGACTTCATGATCCCCTTCGGCCGGAGTGGTTCCAGTTATTATTCCCGTGGCCGGATCCAGGGAAAGACCTTCGGGAAGCCCCTCGGCGGAAATCTTAAGGGGTTTTTTCCCGGTTACAGGCACAGTGAATAAAAATGGATTGCCCGGCCTTGCGCCGACCACGCGGGCTCCATTGATCCGGGGGGCTGCCGCCTCGGGCGGGGTCAGGACTGAGGGTTCACTGCTTGCCCCCACCTTATTGGATATCATCCTCGGCCTGGTGTCGCCTGAATAGGTAATTATGGCTGATCCCAGGGCAACGGAGGTTCCCATGGGTCCAGGGCCGGACCGGCCTTCAGAGATTATGGTGATAGCCAGTTTTTTGATTCCTTCAGTGCTGACGTCAACCTTGGCAGGCTGGTCTGAGGCTGTAAGGGGGCCGCTCTCCCAAAGCAGGTGCCGGTCACCCATTACATAAAACCTGACCGAAGCATTTCCTTCGTGACGCCTCATGCCGGGGGGAGGTGTGAGCCCGGCGGGCATTCGCCTGCGCCTTTGCATGACCCCTGCCTCCGCGGAGAATCGGGTTCCCTCCCCATTGAGATCAATAAGAAAACTGGCCGGGGCGGACATGGCAATGCCGTGTTCATAGGTTTTCCCGGAAATTACAATCGGGGCCTCCCCCCTGGGGGCCTTATCCACTCCAACGCTGCCTCTCTCCAGGTCCGCAAGGTTCATATCCAATTCGCCCAAACGGATACTGCCTCCCGCGGCGAGAGAAAAAGAAACAGAAGTAATTACCAGGAATAAAAGAGATGCTAATCGAATTTTCACAACCTACTCCTCCTTGACAGGCGTGTTATTTGATTGCTGGCTATTTTTGAGGGGGCCGGCGAATTATCGCCTGCAGCAGTTCGGCCGGTTTCCCGCCAATAACCCCATGGGTATACATACGGACAAGGAGGATTTAATTTCATGGCCTGAATGGAAAAATAAGGATTTTTTTAGGGTGGGAAATATATTAAATATTTAGAGGGGGTGATCCGTAGACTTCTTCAGGACAAACAGTTGATTTGCACCCAGCAGGAAGCGCCGGTAATGGATGATGTCAAGTCCGCACTCCGAGGCTATCCTGTTCATACTACTGTAATCTAAAAGGTCCTGATGCTCCAGGCTGGCTTCCATGCTGAACAGACCTATACGGGCTCCGGCTTTATGCATTGAGTCGGTCCAGGGGTGAGGTGTTGTCAGTATTATCCGGCTTTGAGGATCATTGGAAAGCCTGGAAACCAGCTGGCGCAGAAAATGCAGGGGATCAGGCAGATGCTCCAGTACGGCCAGGGCTGCAACCGAGTCGTAGATCGGTTCGGCGGGTGGGAGCTCTGCCAGAAAAGAGTGTTCGGGATAATTCATTTCTGCCAGGGAACGGGTTTCTTCATCCTTCTCTACCCCCAGGTAAAGCTCAGCCGTTACCTGGCCTGCCAAGTGTCCGTTTCCGCAGCCGACATCCAGTACTTTTCCCTTCAGGAAGGAGACCGCGGCCCTTTTTCTCCGGCCGCGGAGAAAGGATGATAACAGCCCTTCGCTTCCCTGGTCCGCCATAATGATTCTCCTGGTTTTTTCAACTGAAGCCATACCAGCCGGGCAGGGTAATATGCTGCCTGTCTTCGGGTACGGCCCGGTTAAGGGACCCGGAACAATATACCTATTCTACACCCGACATGGGATTTTTTAAGCGGGGAAGGAAGCCGGAGGCCTTTAATACCCGGGCAGGTCAGCCAATCTGATTTTAAGGAGAATGATATCTTCCATGTTTTCGGAGTAAATCAGGTAGAGGCATCCTTCGTGTTCCAGGAGCTGGGGATAATGGTAACCGGCGTACCCCGGGTCCTTTCCAGAATAGCGGTAAATAGTAGGGGTATCTCGCAGGATGTACATGCGGTTGAATGTTACTCCATCGTCGGAAAGGGAAAGGCAGAGAGGCACGCGTTTTCCTGAGGGATTTGGATTGGAGGCCATGGCGTAGACACCGCTTCTGAGTCGAAGCACGTTGAATTTGGCAGTCGCGTCAGGGAAATTGGTGCGCAGGGGGTCAGTCCAGCTTCGGCCATTGTCACGGCTGAAGGATCGATAAAGGCGCCGGGACCTTGATCCATCTCGAAATACTGCGGCAATTGAACCGTCGGGAAGATGCCACCAGAACGGTTCGTCCAGCTGGGCCCCGTCCTCCGGTTCGGGTATGGGGATTCTTCGCCATTTTCCCGCGGATTCAGCTCCTCCGATCAGCATGGATTTCTCCATGGCATGGTCGCGGCGGGACATCATCCATTCTCCCGTGGACAGCTGTTTGGGCGGGAAATTATTAATCGTGTCATCAGCGACCAGAAAAGGTTCTGACCAGGATTCGCTTTTTCCTGACCAGCGGTATCCCCGAAGTTCTAGACCTGGCCCGAAGAGGGGGCGAACAGCCTCATCATAGGCCGCCAGGGCTATCAGATATCCGTCACGCTGCCAGAATCCCCGGGCAAAATAACGCATGCCTGCTTCTTCTTCCCGCAATGCCACCATGCCCGGTTTTGCCCAGTCCCGGCCGTTTTCGCTGGTGGAATACAGTACTTGCTGTCCTGCCTGCAGGTCCCTTATGCGGTTGCTGCTCCACATGGCATAGAATTGACCTTCATGATGGGCCAGGTAGGGATGCATATTGAAACCTGAACAGTGTTCTATCCCCCTGTATACTGTGATTTCCTCCAGGGGCAGGTGTGGAAGCCTCCTGAATTCCGTCCTTATATTCCCTGGGGCGATCCCGGGAACCGCGAACATGCGGGAAGGATCTGGCCAACCCTGAAGATCCCCGGTGTTATCGGAGACGACCCTGTTGATCTGCTTTGCGTTTTCAACGGGCTCTTCAATCAGTAAATTGTGGGAGGCGTTCCTGATCCAGCGGAGCTGAATATTGGGACGGGCGGGAATCCGCATGACAGATCTGTCGGGTGGTTCCTGTCCCCTGTCCCCCCAGCTTCCGGGAATCAGGCCCAGGGCAGGTCCAGTCCCGGGTCGAACCGCGTGGGCAATCTGGCCTCCGTACGGAAGCGATACGTGGCCAGGCTGGCAAAGGGGATATTCTGAGGCCCTGGAGAACTGTCCTGTCCATAGCAGCAGAACGAGAAAAATTGCGGTTTTCATAAGCATGGAAAAAATTTATCCTGGGAGGCAGCTGATGTAAACCCGAAACAGTTAATCTTGAGAATCAGCTCACAACCGCGTCCTTCCGCCAGAGCAGTTGTTTTTCAATTGTGTCTGACATCCTGTAGGTCCGGCGGTGATCCGCGTACCTCTCTCCCAGGACGCGGATTTTCCCCAGGTCGCCCTGTCCGTATCCGGCCCTGGCGCAATAGTTCAGGTAGCCTACCTTCTCGAAATCAAGACCCATCAGTTCCAGCCCCACCCGGTCGGCGGCCAGCCAGTCGGTACCGGCAATCGCGACACGGTGTTCCACGGATTCTCCACCGGTCGGCCCGTTCCCTTCCATTCCCCTGTAACCGTCGATCACTGAGAGATCCGGGTGCAACCGGGAAGCCATGGTGAAGATGTTGAAATTGGTGGCTCGGTGCCCTGAGCCGTGGGCGGCGGGCTTGTCACTTCGGGAGCCAGGTTTGCGGTCTCGGCCCCAGGTGAATCCCTTGTCTTTCAGGGGAGCCGCGAAAACGATGTTTTTCAGCGAAAGGGTACTGACAACGCGGTCATGGGTTTTAAGCATGGCCGCGGAGATTATGAAATTTTCATCCCGGTTCAGCAGAACCCTGGAAAGCCTGATCGGAATGGGCTGGAATTTTTTCTGGTCGAACAAATAGGTGATTTCATAGCCTTCATCATCCAGGTCCATAAACTCAATGTTGTATTTTTTCTGGAGAGGCAGGTAGCCGAAACTTTCAAATCCCTGCAAGGCCGTTCCGGTGGCAGTCGATTCGGCAATGGTAACCTGGTCAATTCCAATTGATTTCAAAAATTCCAGGGTTCCCTCCAGGCATTCCGCGTGGGTAGCTGCCAACTGGCGGGTAATGGAAACATTGTTGGGCTTCAGTATCACTCTGCGGCCCTTAATGGAATTTCGGATATCCTCTTTTACAAGGCCAAGAGCCCGGAACACATTGTCGGCCCGGTCCTGGCCCGTTGTCAGGGCCACGGCTCCCGGCTCGGGAGCTGCCCCTCTGACCCACCGGAGCCCCGACGTCCCTGCTGCCGCGGCCAGTCCGGCGGCGACCGCCGCATTCTTGAGAAATTGCCTCCGACCTGTATTATCTGCCTTTTTTTTCATAATTTTACGTCCAAATTTACTGAAAATAATTTCCTTGGCTGTAATTATAATATATAAACATAACCCGGTCGGACTAAACCCTGAATGTATACCGAGGAGTTTTTAATAACCATATTTACCGGGATTTTTGACAAGGAGTAAGTGGTGAATGACAGAGTATGAGAAAAATTGCCTGCTTTCCATCATTATTCCTGTTCACAATGTAGAAAAATATCTTGAAAGGGCCCTCTCTTCTGTAGCCGGGCAGACCCTGGATAAGCGATATTTTGAGGTCATAATTGTGGATGACGCTTCAGGGGATTCCAGCCTGAAGATTGCCCGCCGATACGAGAATAGATACTCGAATTTTCGAGTTGTCGCCCTGGATGAGATTAGCCCGGGAGGAGCCGGTACTGCCTCCAACATCGGTATAAGGGAAGCCCGGGGAAGATATGTGGGGTTTGTGGACGGCGATGACTGGATTGAAGCCGGTATGTTTGAAAAGATGCTGGACAAAGCCACCCGTGAGAACGCTGATCTGGTGGTATGCGATTTCATGGAATATGACCAGGTGAAGGGGGAGATCCTGGAATCTTATGACAGTGACCATCTTAAGGCCGCGGCCTTAGATGATTTTTCCCGGCAGAGTCTTCTGCTTCAGAAAAAAGCCCTGCTTAAGCTTTCCCCGGTACCATGGCGTAAATTGTATCTGCGGTCGCTGCTGCTTGAAAAGCAGCTCTATTTTCCCGAGGGCGAATTCTATTTTGAAGACAATCCCTTTCACTGGTTTTCCATACTCTCAGCCGGGAAAATAGTGGTCCTGCCAGAGGCCCTTATTGTCCATCGGAAGAACAGGCCGGGCCAGACCATGGATTCGAGCGGCGAGGTTTTCCTGGCTTTTATGGAGCATGGGAAGATAATCAAGGCTTATCTCCAGGCGCATAATTATTATGGAGACTACAGGGAAGATTTTCTTTACTGGCTGATAATCCAGAGCGGCTGGATTTTACAAAGAATGGATTCTTACCTGGCAGGTATTTTTGTAAAGGGGGTTGGTCGTCTGCTGGGTGATTTCAGCCGTGCTGATCTGGTGGAGTATTTTCACAGTTTCCCTCTGGACCCGGTTCGAATCAATTGGCAAATTACCCTGATCAAGGGGAGGGCATTTATTTATTCCCGGCGGCATATCGATATTTTGCGTTTTGTATCCACCATTCACACTATCTTTTATATATATGGGAAAAGGCATGGGCTGCTGGTAATCAGGGAACAGTCCCTGGCCCGGCTTTTCAGGGAGAAGGTAAACTGACACTGGTTTCTGACAAGCTGCCGGTTAGGAGCCGCCGGGGTGTACCAGCCCGGGATGAAAGCTTTTTACATATGAGAGTCATGTGGTTTTAAGGAATTGTGCCGCGGCCTCTATGGCCATGGTCACAGCGGTATCCATGTCAAGATATTGATGGGTTCCCAGTCTTCCGACAAAGGTCGTGTCGGATTCGTTTTCGGAATCAGCAAGATACCGGTTGAGGACAGTGCTTCCCCCGGCAGGCAGCACCGGATAGAAAGGGATGTCATGACGTTTGCAGGACCTGCTGAACTCCTGGGTGCAGACGGTCCTCTCGAATCCTTCATACGGTGTGAAATGCTTGTGTTCAATGATTCGAGTGTATGGAACCTCCTCGTCACAGAAATTCATGACCGCGCAGCCCTGGTAATCCTCTGCTTCATCGCCCCCTGGGTAAAATTGCTTGAATTCCAGGGTTCTATAACCGAGTTCCCCATATCTGTAATTAAAAAAGCGGTCTATCCTTCCGGAGTAGAAAATGTGGCTGAATTCACCTCGGTCCATATCTTCATACCTGGTGTTTAACTGCAGGCGGATATTCTTACTGTCCAGTATATTCTCGATTAGACTTGTGTATCCCCGCGCGGGGATACCCTGGAAGCAATCCGAGAAATAATTATCATCGTAGTTGAACCGGACCGGAAGGCGTTTCAGGATTGATGCCGACAGTTCCCGGGGATCCGTCCCCCACTGTTTGGAGGTATAGCCCTTTATAAACGCTTCATAAAGTTGTTTCCCTATAGACCGCAGAGCCTGTTCCTCAAGGGAAGAGGGAATTGCAATGGTTTTGTCAGCAAGCTGGTTTTCGATGAAATCCCTGGCCTTGTTCGGGGAAAACGCTTTATCAAAAAACTGGCTGATGGTAAGCAGGTTTATGGGGAGCGGATAAACCTTCCCTTCTACTGAGGCCTTGATCCTCAGTATGAAGGGCCTGAATTCGGCAAAACGGTTTACATAGTCCCAGGTTTTCTTGTGGCTGGTGTGAAAAATATGCGGTCCGTAATCATGCACCATTATCCCGGTTTCCGGATCCCTGTGGGTTCGGCAGTTTCCGCCAATGTGATCCCGTTCATCAATTACGTCCACCGGAAATCCTCGGTCAGCCAGTTCCCGGGCTATGACTGATCCGGTCAATCCTGCCCCGACGCATAATATTTTATTGTTTTTAGCAGGCATTACTTTGTTTAGAAAGCTCCCTATGCTCGAATAGTACTGGCTGATTTTGTGAGCGTTTTTTACATTTTGTTGATTTCCAGATGAAGAAGCAAGCCTTTCATTCAATCCCTGATCACTACGGTTATTTGATTGCGACAGTCGGCAGCAGGGATAAATTCTGCAATATGGGCGGAACTGATTCTGGTAAACGGGTTCAAATACTATTGAGGGATAATATTGAATCGGGCACCTGTTAACTCGGTGATATAATCAAAATTGAAATAAGTAATTGCAACTTATTGAGTTATGATGCTGAACCTGTAAGGGGAAGATTTAGATATGAGAAGAGTTTCTGTTGTATTGTTATTCTTGTTTGGAGTTGCTCAGTCCTTATCGGTTACAGCCGCGGACCCCGGAAGTGAACGTATACTGATTTTTGCTCCGCATCCTGATGATGAAGCCCTGTCTTCCCCGGGCCTGGTGAAAAAAGCCCTCAGCCGGGGTGACAAGGTGAAGATCGTTTTGTTTACCTGTGGGGATGCCAATACCAGATCCATGAATGCGATGGTTGAAAAATATCCAGACATGACTTATGACCGTGACGGAGACGATGATTTCGATATGATCGACTATGGGATTCTTCGCCATGGCGAATCGATTTCCGGCATAAAAATGATGGGATTGTCACCCGAAGACGTGATTTACATGGGTTATCCTGATGGAGGCGGAGCCAGAATATGGCGATCGGTTGATCCCCAGACAAGCCCCTATACCAATACCGACAGGGTTCCCCGGGCATACAGCTTCGCTTATAATCCCGGCAGCCTTTACAACAGAACAAGCTGCCTGGCGGATTTCGAGAAAATCATCAAGGATTTTGATCCGACCATCGTCGTTACTCCGCGGCCGACTGACACTCACGGGGACCATTGGGCCCTGGACAAATTTGTTTCCCAGGCGCTGGATTCTCTATATGCTGATCTTTCTGGATTCAAGGCACATCTTGGTTACCTCATTCATTGGGAAAAACACCAGCCCAACTGGCCGGAAGACACGTCCAAATGGGAGCAGCCGCTTAATCATCCGAAGCCTCACCTTGAGGTGGTCCTGGCTGATTATGACCTTTCCATCGATGAGAAGAAAAAGATCATTGATCAGCATTTTTCGCAGACGCTGAATTTCGGCAGGTATCTCCGGAATTTTTCCAAGGAAACCGAAATATTCTGGCTGGAAAGCCTGGGCCCGCACGGGAGCCTGGAAGAGATCCTGGCTTTTTAGAGTTTTCAAATAACTGGGTTACGCGCCTTCGCGGAGGCGCGGATCACCAGTCAAGCCAATGTTTCAATTTTTTTCTTTGTGTAACTCTTTCTACGGAGCCCCGATCCCCTGATCGGAATCTCCAGGCAGACCAAACTGTGTCGGTTACTCGAAAAAATTGGTCCCCGGATAACAATAAAATGCTGGTCTGCCTTTAATCATCATACTGAAACACTTAAGATAACTGAATGTTGTTTGCCGCGGGTTCTTTTTCAGAAATCAATGCATTCGAAACCGACTTCGGCTGGATTAATTACAGTGTTCTTGCTATCTACCTCTTCCTGATGGTGGGGATAGGTTTCTGGTGTTCAAGGCACAACAAAAACACCAATGATTTTTTCCGCGGAGGGCAGCGGATTCCCTGGTGGGCGGCAGGGTTCAGCATCTTTGCCACCATGCTCAGCTCCATTACGTTCATGGCGGTGCCGGCCGTAGCCTATGGAGAAGACTGGTACCTGTTCCTGGCGAATTCCTACATACTTATTACCCCGATAGTGATTTACGTGTTCCTCCCTTTTTATCGAAGGCTTAACATTACATCAGCCTATGAATACCTGGAAAAGCGTTTTAACCTGGCAACCCGAATGGTCGCCAGCGGCCTGTTCGTGCTTTTCCAGACCGGGCGGATTGCGATAGTGCTTTATCTGCCGGCCCTGGCCCTGGCAACGGTCAGCAGTATTGACCTGAAAACAAGTATCCTGGTGATGGGAGTTCTCTGCATTATCTACACAATGATGGGCGGTATTGAAGCCGTGATCTGGACCGATGTTGTGCAGACCCTGGTTCTCCTGGGGGGCGCAGTATTCAGCCTGGTACTGATATTCTCCCGGCTGGACATGAGCGGATCCGAAATGATCAGGATTGGGATTGAAAACCGAAAATTCTTTGAAAATACCGACTGGTCGTGGAACCTGATGAGTGGAACCGCCTGGACCATCCTGCTGGGAAGCCTCTTCCACAACATGTTCTCCTACACTGCCAGCCAGGACGTAGTCCAGCGTTACATAACCACCAAAGATGAAAAGACCGCCGCCAGGGCAATCTGGCTGAATGCCCTGATTTCAATGCCGGCCCAGGCCGTGTTTTTCGCTATAGGTACCGCTCTGTTTATTTTTTACAGGATTCATCCGGAAGGTTTGCGGGATGGATTAAGCAATGACGCTATTTTCCCGTTTTTCATTGTCAATGAAATCCCTGTGGGGATAGCCGGATTGATCGTAGCCGGGCTTTTTGCCGCCGCCCAGTCCTCGGCTTCCAGCAGTATGAACAGCGTGGCCACCGCCCTGGTTACTGATTTTCACCGGCGGCTGAGGCCGGATTCCAGCGAACAGTTCAATCTTTTACTGGCCCGATTATTCACTCTCCTGACAGGAGCCATAGGGGTGGTCCTGGCCCTGGCAGTCGCTGCCGCGGATCTGCGCTCCGCACTGGAAGCCTATCTCAACATCATTGGTCTTTTCGGAGGAACAGTCTCCGGTATATTTATTCTCGGTGTGGCTTTTAAACGAGCCAACGGATTTGGGGCCGTAGCCGGGGCATTGATCAGTGCCGTTGTAGTTTTTCTGGCTAAAGATTACGTGCATTTTTACGCCTACGCGTTTGTCGGCATTTTCACGACGGTTACTACCGGACTGGTATTCAGCTGCCTGGCCGGGAAGCAGGATACGCGTAATCTGGATAAGCTCACTATCCGCAGTTAATTGAACAGAAGCCGGGAGGAACGTGATCAGCCTCCAGTTTAAGAATAGAGAAAACAAACCGATAAGATAAGAGAATGGATTTACCATGAATAACAGCCGATTGAATTTAAAGGGCCTGGTAGCGGCTTCCTTTACTCCTTTTAATACAGATGGTTCCGTAAACCTGTCCGCCATAGCTAAAATGGCATCCCGCCTTGAATCCTGGAAGTGTGCTGGAGTTTTCGTTAACGGCACTACCGGAGAGAGTCTTTCCCTGACCGTGGAAGAGAGAAAAGCGATTGCTTCAGAGTGGTGCAGGGCTGCCAGGGGAAGCGGGCTATCAGTGATTATCCATGTAGGACACAATTCGATTTCAGCCGCCGCGGACCTGGCCTGCCATGCCGAGGAGGCCGGGGCTGATGCCGTTGGAATGATGCCGCCCTGTTACCTGAAACCGGATACTGTCGACGATCTGGTTGATTGCTGCGCGACCGTTGCCCGGCAGGCTCCCGGGATACCTTTTTACTATTACCATATTCCGGACCTCACCGGGGTTAACCATTCCATGGTTGAGTTCCTTGAAAAGGGCTCGGCGGCAATCCCCAACCTGGGCGGCATTAAATATACCTGCGCTGACCTGGCTGAATTTCTGCAGTGCCTTAATTACAGGGACAGCTATTTTGATCTGCTTTTCGGCCGGGATGAAGCCCTGCTCGCCGGCCTGGCCCTGGGGGCGGTGAGCGCCATAGGCAGCACCTATAACTTCGCCGCTCCTGTTTATAACAGGATCATTGAGAATTTCAGCCGGGGCCGCCTGGAAGAGGCTCGAAAAGATCAGTTGTTTATGGCTGATATTGTCGCACTGATGAAGCGTTACGGATTTCTGCCTGCCGCCAAGGCAGTAATGACCATGATTGAAGTTCCCTGTGGCCCGGCCAGGCTTCCGCTGAGGGAACTGTCCGCGGAGCAGAAATCCGCACTCCGAAGCGAACTGGAAAGTATGGGTTTTTTTGAGAGGATAAAGGACTGATGAGCGGCGCTCCCTGCATGTTGATATGAGGTTGAAGAATTAGAAGAGTGCCTTCGGCTCAATTCCATTGAACCCAGGGGAATGAATCAAGCTTGAGCCTTATGAGCAGGTTTTTTGTGTCCCTTATGGCCGTGCTTGGCGTTCCCCGGATTTTTAAATTATTACTGTCAGGTCTTCCGGTGTTAATCTAAAGCTACATTTTATTTTCGGGAGAGAATCATGGATACAGAAACACTGTTGTCATTTTTGAAAAAGATCGAACTTTTCAGGGGGCTTGATGACGAAGAGTTTGGATTGCTGGCCTCCGGGGTGAAGCGGAAAACCGTCAGCCCTGATGAATTTCTATTTCACGAAAATGGGCCGAGGGAGAGTATATATATCATTTTTGAAGGCGAGGTGGAGCTTTTCAAAACCACTCCTTACGGTGCTGAGCTCAAGCTGGCATACTTCACTAAAGGTGATTTTCTGGGAGAAGGTCCCTGGGCTGAAGAGTCTCCGCATTCCACGACTGCCAGGGCCCTGAATGAAACTACCGTACTTGCCCTGGATCATGACCTTTTCGCCGAAAACGCTACGGCGACTCTTAAGGTTTTCTCAAATATTGCCAGGATAATATCCCGGCGTATGCGCCACGCCAATACCCGCATGATCAATTCCGCGGCCCAGTACGAGTCGGGCAGAACCAGGAGGGAACATGATTTACTGGGGGACAGGGATGTGCCCTTCGAGTACTACTATGGAGTGCAGACTCTGCGGGCCATGGAGAATTTTAATATCAGCGGAGTACGGCTGAATTTTTTCCCTTCGATTATTGAGGCCCTGGCTATGGTTAAGGAAGCTGCCGCAGAAGGTAATTTTGAATTGGGAATACTGGATGAAGCAATCAAGGGTGGAATTGTTTCGGCCTGCCGGGAGATTAGAAACGGCAGGTTTCACAATCATTTTGCCGTGGATATGATCCAGGGAGGAGCCGGAACTTCCACCAACATGAATGCCAATGAGGTGATTGCCAACCGTGCCCTGGAGATAATGGGGTATGAGAAAGGACAGTATGAATACTGTCATCCCAATAACCACGTAAACCTTTCCCAGTCCACCAACGATGTCTATCCAACGGCCGTAAAAATTGCTCTTTTCAATTCCAACCTTAAGCTGGTGAAAGTTCTGAAAAAACTGGCAGATTCATTCAGGGTCAAAGCGGAAGAGTTTTCCCAGGTGATCAAAATGGGGAGGACCCAGCTGCAGGATGCCGTACCAATGACCCTGGGGCAGGAATTTGAATCCTATGCCGTAACCCTTTCCGAGGAGATTGAGCGGCTGGATCAAAATGCTGATTTGTTTCTTGAAACCAATATGGGCGCTACGGCCATCGGAACCGGCATAAATTCCGAGCCTGGATACGCTGAAAAGGTGACAGCCCACCTGCGCCGGATAACCGGTCTTGATGTCGTCCTGGCTTCCAACCTGGTTGAGGCCACCCAGGACACCGGTGCTTTTGTCATGTATTCCTCGGCGGTGAAGAGGCTGGCTGTGAAGCTTTCCAAGATCTGTAATGATCTGCGGCTGCTTTCTTCAGGACCGCGCACCGGTATCAACGAGATAAACCTGCCGGCCATGCAGCCGGGTTCATCAATAATGCCGGGCAAGGTTAATCCGGTGATTCCAGAAGTGGTGAACCAGATCGCGTTCAAGGTCATAGGCAATGACCTGACCGTGACCCTGGCCGCTGAAGGGGGACAGCTGGAGCTGAATGTGTTCGAGCCGATAATAGTGGAGAGCCTGTTTGAATCCCTCGAAATCCTGAAGAACGGAATGAATGTTCTCAAGTACAGGTGTGTAGACGGGATCACCGCCAATGCTGACCGCTGCCGAGAGCTGGTTCACAACAGCATCGGCCTGGTGACCGCTTTGAATCCGGTCATAGGCTACGAAAAAGCTACCATGGTTGCCAGGGAAGCCCTGGAAAGCGGTCGCAGTGTCTACGACATAGTTATTGAACACAATCTCCTTTCCGAAGAACAGCTCGAAAGAATCCTGGCGCCCGAGAATATGATCCAGCCGGGGAAAATATCCCTGTAGAAGCCTGGGGAAAATACCCGGGGGATTAAGTATTAAAATCGCTTGAGGAAGGATGCTGCAGTATCTGAAAGCATCCTACAGATTGTCTGAATTTTCTTCCGGAGATTTTCAGAAGGGAAAACAGGGGTTTTCATCAGGACAATTGTCTCCTTGTGTGGTCTACTAAATTGGGATAATCAGGAAAATGGGGTTTCGTTTTGGGATTGCTTGTTTCTGATGAGCCTTTTCATGCCGGGTTATGCAGCCCGGGTAACTTTAAATATAAAAAACAAATTTTTTAAAAGGGGCAAAGATGAATAAAAAACTTGATCGTAGAACTTTTATTGGTGTCTCCGGGGCAGGAATTGCCGGAGCTGTTGCCGCCACTTCCGGCCGATCGGTCTTTGGACAGGCACCCTCCGACCGTCCCATACGGCTTGGCTTTGTTGGAGTGGGCGGACGAGGATCATATCACCTTGACGTAGCGCTGGGAATGGAAGGTGTAGAGGTCCCGGCTGTTTGTGATGTTAAACCAGCGGCGCTTTATCGAGCCAAGAGATGGGTTGAAGAAGCGGGGCAGCCGACACCGAATCTATACGGGAAAACCCCCACGGATTTCGAACGTCTTTGCGCTGAAGAAGATCTGGATGCCATTATTTGCTGCACCTCCTGGAAATGGCACCACCCGGTTGGTATGGCCGCCATGCTTAATGACAAGAACTGTGTCAATGAGGTGCCGCTTGTTCAGACCATAGATGAGGCCTGGGAGCTTGTTGAAACCCATGAGAAAACCGGCAAATGGACTACCCTGGGATTCAAGTCCCCGAATTCCTCCATAACCAACATGATCTACCATGGGCTCCTGGGAGATATCGTTCATTGCGAAGGCGGTTATGTGCATGATTTACGGAATGTGAAGTTCAACCCGGACGAAGAGCCCTGGCGGCTCCAGCATTCCATCGACCGCAACGGCAACCTGTATCCGGACCATCCCACCTGCCGGATGATTCCGGTTATGGACGTCAATCACGGGGACCGCTTTGACTACCTGGTTTCCATGAGTTCCAGCGCGGTTATGCTTAATCGCTATGCTGAAATGATGTACGGCGAAAAACATCCTTACGCGGCGAAAGAAATGAAACAGGGAGACACCAACATTACCCTGCTTCGGACTGTAAACGGCAAGATGTACACCCTTAATTTTGACACCAACACCCCCCACCCGCGTGGAATCACCCGGATCCAGGGAACCAAGGGTGTAATCATGTCGGGACAGGGAGTAGGTTCCAAGATTTACCTGGATGGAGTCAGCCCGGAAAGCCATCAGTGGGAAGATGCTGCCAAATACCTGGAAGAGTATGAGCATCCGATCAGGAAAGAGTATGATCCTGGGGCAGGTAGGGAAATCCGCGGACATGGCGGCGGGCGAGGCACTCCGATTTCATGGCATCGCCTGGTCCTGGCCCTGCGTGAAGGGCGAGTCTCAGACTTTGATGTATATGACTCCGCTACATCCAGCGTAATCTCTCCTTTGAGCGAACAATCAGTAGCCGGCAAGAGCAAAGCAGTTGATTTTCCTGATTTCACTCGGGGCAAGTGGAAGGAACGCCTGCCGGTTGAGGTTGCTTTCAACAACAGCCGGAAAGGATGATCAGCCACGTTGAGGCAGTTGTGAAATTGACAATATTAAACAGGAGATAAAACAATGTCTGAATTGTTAAATAATATAGCCGCTGCCGCCGGACCGGCAGCGCAGTCGGCCGGCGGTAAACCGGTACGCCTGGGATTTGTCGGGATTGGCGGCCGGGGCTCATATCACCTGGACTGCGCCCTGGGATTCGAGGGCGTGGAAGTGCCGGCGCTGTGTGAAATCCAGGATGAAAGGCTGCAGCAGGCGAAATCCTGGGTGGAAGAGTCAGGACGCCCGACACCACGCTTGTACGGCCGCGGCGAGAAGGATTTTGAACGCATGTGTTCTGAAGAGGAACTGGACGCGGTAATCTGCTGCACTTCCTGGAAATGGCACACCCCCGTGTGCCTCGCCGCTAACCGCAGTGACAAGCACGCGGTGAGTGAAGTCCCGATAGCCCTGACCCTTGATGAGGCCTGGGAACTGGTCGAGACCTGTGAGAAAACCGGCAAGTGGTCGACCCTGGGACTGGAACAGGTTCTGCTGGAATCGACCGGCGGTATGTACCTGAACCTGCTTAACCTTATACGGGCCGGTCTGATGGGAGATGTCGTGCATGCTTCCGGCGGATACATACATGACTTGCGCCGGGTCAAATCCCCGGGCGGCAGCGAGCCCTGGAGGCTCGAACACTCGATCAGGAGGAACGGAAACCTGTACCCTGACCATCCCATGAACCGGTTCATTCCCCACATGGATATCAACCACGGAGACCGTTTTGTGTCACTTGTGTCAATGAGTGCCCGCTCCGGAGTGCTCAACGAGTATGCCGCCGCGACTCTCGGCAAGGAACATCCCCTGGCCTCAACTGAAATGGCCCAGGGGGATTACAATGCCACCCTGATCCAGTCGGAAAAGGGGAAGGTGGTAACCCTGAATTTCGATACCAATACCCCCCATCCCCGGGGACTTTACCGGCTCCAGGGAACCAACGGCGTCTTCATTGACGGAAGAGGTGTCGGGGAATCGATGATTTATCTCGACGGGATCAGCCCCGAAAGCCACCGATGGGAGCCTGCCGCTCCTTACCTGGAAGCAAATAAGCATCCGGTGATCAGGGATTACAAGCCTGCCGAAAGGAAATCGGTACGGGGTCACGGGGGAGGCGGAAGCAAGGTTCCCCTGACCTGGCACCTGCTGATCCGGAACCTGAGGGAGGGGACCACTCCTTATTTTGATGTGTATGATTCCGTCACTTCGAGTGCTGCTTCGCCATTGTCGGAAATGTCGGTGGCCAATCGAAGCCAGATGGTAGAGTTCCCCGATTTTACGCGGGGGAAGTGGAAGACCCGGAAACCATTTGACGTGAGTTGAACGGGTCAGGTTGAGTGAGTAGTGAAAAACGGGGCGCCGCAAATGGTGCCCCGTTTTTGTTGGGGCTGCTGCAGGTTGTGCCCCCCTATGTTTCCGCCTCAAGTCCCTGAGGTTGAAAACGGCGGAGCAGGCCAGACCTCCAAGGATAGCGAGGATGTTGCCCCTGGTCCCTTCCAGGGTGATTTCGTCCATGAAGAAGAGGAAAATACCCCCGATCAGGGAGAAAATGAAAAGCCAGTCCTTCAACTTTACCTTTTCCCTGAGGAACCATGACCCGATCAGGGCCACCTGGATAGGAGACGAGTATTGGAGCAGAATGACGTTGACCGCCGTTGTCAGCTTGTTGGCCACAACGAAAAGGATGACTGTGGCGGCGTAAAAAACGGCTCCCCCGAACTGGTATTTCAGTTCCCTGGGCCTGAAATCCCGGAGGAAGACGAGCAGGAAGAGTGCGGAAATCAGGCTGCGGTTCCCGGTGATAGCCAGGGGATCGAGCGGCACCGATTTAACGAGCAACCCTCCAATGCTCCAGAGCAGCGCGGTTGTCAATATTAGGACTATTGCTTTTGGTCTCTCTGGCAAATATCTTCCCTTTAAAATGGGAATTATACTGGTGAACCGCTTTCTTCTGCGCGTGCAATCTGCCGACCATTGACAGACCTGAAGGACATCTCCCAGGAAGAGCAACAGGAAGATGGAAGAATGGTTAGCCCGCATTTCTCACCAGACTCAGGATAGTTGAGATTTAATGATGTTGAGACATCAAATCTGTAGATTTGTTTGATCATTTGAAGATCGAAGCAAGCTTTCACCCCATCCGGCATCCGGACCAGGCGTTGAAGGGGGCAAAATAGCAAAAAGAGGAGACACCTCTCCCCTTGAGAAGTAAAATCGCAGGTTTTTCAGCAGAGATTTTTGCTACTCACAGTAACAAGGGTCTCGCAATGAGAAGGTTGTTATATGCAGCATTGAAGATATTCTCATAAGGGTAACCTGAGGCCATGGAAACCATAATCCTTCTTGTGCTGACTTTAACCAGAGCGCCAATCTTAAACAGTTTGTTTCGGATCGTATGGCATTGAGCCTTGGCCATCTTGGAGCCCTTGAGGCCAAAGACTCTTATTACATTCATCAGCACATAGGCTATGGAAGAAAAATAAAGCCTCAGCTGATTTGATCTCAGATGAGCCGTGCTGGTCCTGTCGGCAAAAAGATAAAGTTGCTGTTCCTTAATCCTGTTTTCCATTTCACCCCTGGCACAGTACTGCTCTTCATACAGAGTCTTCGCGCTGACGTGTTCTTTCTTCAGAGAGGTGACCACAAAGCGGGGATTGGCGCCCTTATCAAGATATTCGGCTTTGCCGACCACTCGGCGTTCCCGCGACCAACTCTTAAGGGTCTGATACCTGAAATCTCTGTATACTCTTGAAGCCGAGCCGGTTTCCTGGTGCATTTCTCTTGCCTCAAGCATCTGGAGCTCAATTTCTGCTTTTAGTCGTTCATTTTTGGCAAGTCCCAGACAATAATCGACCCGATTAGCTTCACACCAGCTCATGATTTCTTCCCGACAGAATCCGCTGTCACCACGAAGGATGATCTGCACTTCAGGCCAGGCTTTGCGAATGATCGGAACAATACGCTTCAGTTCATCAATCGTGCCGTCTGAGGCATCAATATTGGACGGCCTCAAACGAGCTGACAGAATAAAATCTCCACAGAAAATATAAAGAGGAAGGTAACAGTATGCTTTGTAGTAGCCATGGAAAAATTTTCCTTCCTGATCACCATGCAGGGGATCGTCCGTAGCATCAGCGTCGAGGAAAATTCTTTTGGGAACCTCCCTCTGTTGCTCTATGAAAAATTTTCACCAGAAGATTGTCTGCAGCCTCTTCATCTAGGACAATTTTTTTGTATCTATGTGAGGAATCCGCATCGGCTGGAGTAAGCTCCATTCGATTCAGCGTACTTTTCCCGGCCAGAGGAATGCTCTGTTCTCTTTTCCTGGAACGATCATTCCCGGTAGGATCATGTTTCCCAACCAGTGCTGCCAGAAGAACATCCTTGCGCAGCTCATCATGATCCGCCAAATCTTCGTAACCCATCATTAAGGCAAGAATTCGCTGGGAAACAAGATGATGAACCGAGTGTTCAACCCTTTCCGGATTTCGATGATCAGTGAAACACTCGGCAAAACGGGATATAACCTGAAATTTCTCTTCCGCTTCCCCTGCCAGCAATGCTCCCGAATCAGAGGTGATCCTTCCTCCATCAAAAGATCCTTCTACTTTTCTCTTGCCGCAGGGTTGAAATCTGAACTTGGTTGGTCTACACTTTGTTTTCATGGAGTTGTTCCTTTGTGTTGATTTAAATGCTTGGTAACACTTATTTTACCAAAGGATGCAACTCCATTCCATTCTTTTTTCGTGAGAAATGCGGGTTAGCGAGGAACTGCAGGAACGTCGGGGAACAGGGCGCATCTGAAGGTGACTGTCCCCGGGATTACTGCCGCGGTACCGGGTCATCATCGAGGATGCCTCATTCAAAAATGGGAACAGGAGCGAAGTGGTAAGATTTTTACGGGCTCTTTTTTTAACAATCAATTAAATCCTTTTGCATCAATGAGTTCCGTGATGACTATTGTTACTAAACAGAATCTGAAGTAGAATGAAGACATTCAAATGATATCAGCAATGCCTCCATAATCGCTTTTCATGGAAGAAAGTGGACATGACAAAGAAGGAAAAAAACCAGGCGAAGACGGCCGGCTCAAACCAGGGGGGAAAGATGAAAGGCTTGGCGGAGGATCCCCTCGGCAGCGCCGTTGACGCACAGTCAGCGACCGATCGGGCCGGCGGCCGGTTTCCAATCGTGGGCATCGGGGCCTCCGCCGGGGGGTTGGCTGCCTTTGAGGCCTTTTTTTCTGGAATGCCCGCAGATTCTGACCCTGGCATGGCTTTCGTGCTGGTGCAGCACCTGGCTCCGGATCACGAGAGTATTTTAACCGAGTTGATCCGTAGATATACCCGCATGAAGGTATTTGAGGTCGAGGACGGCATGGAGGTTGAGCCTAACTGTGCCTACATAATTCCCCCGGGACGCGATATGGCGTTTCTGAACGGAACGCTGCAATTGTTTGAGCCTGCAGCCCCGCGCGGCCAGCGCCTTCCCATTGACTTTTTCTTTCGCTCGCTGGCCCAAGACCAGCGCGAGCGTGCCATCGGAGTGGTGCTGTCAGGGACCGGCGGCGACGGAACACTGGGGGTGCGGGCCATTAAAGGCGAGGGCGGCATGGTGATGGCCCAGAACCCGGAGTCCACTGAACATGACGGGATGCCTCGCAGCGCCATAGCCACGGGAAGCGTGGACTATGAACTGCCACCGGCCGAGATGCCTGCCCGGCTGATCGCTTACATCTCCCATGCCTTCGGCAAGACCCCTCGGCCGGCCCGCCCGGTGCCCAATTCCGAAAATGCGATGAAAAAGGTTTTTGTTCTGCTGCGCGCCCAGACCGGCCATGACTTTTCTCATTACAAACCTTCGACAATTCGACGCCGTATCGAACGCCGCATGGCCGTGCACCAGATCGAATCCCTGGACGGCTACGTCAGGTTCCTTCAGCAGGCTTCCGAGGAGGTGTATGCTCTTTTTCGAGACATGCTGATAGGAGTCACCAGCTTCTTTCGCGACCCGGAAGCCTTCGACGCCCTGGAAAAACAGATCATCCCCAAGCTGTTCGCCGGCAAGAGCCCGGATGCCGTAATTCGCATCTGGGTGCCGGGGTGCTCCACCGGCGAAGAGGCCTATTCCATCGCCATCCTGCTGGCCGAACATCAGAAAGCGCTGAAACAGAGCTCCGAAGTCCTGATTTTCGCCACGGATATCGACAGCCATGCCATTGCCTCGGCCCGTGCCGGGATCTATCCGGCATCCATTGCCGGCGACCTAACGTCCGAGCGCCTGGAACGTTTCTTCTCGTCAGAATCGGGCGACGGCACCTTTCGTCTCCACAAGAACATACGCGACATGCTGGTCTTTTCCGAACAGAATGCAATCAAGGACCCCCCCTTTTCCAAGCTGGATCTGATCAGTTGCCGCAACCTGCTTATTTACCTGGGTGGTGACCTGCAGAAACAGCTGATTCCGCTTTTCCACTATGCCTTGAACCCTGGTGGTTTTCTCTTTCTGGGAACATCCGAAACCGTGGGGGAGTATCATGATCTCTTTAAAACGCTGGACCGTAAGGTCAAGTTGCATCAGCGGAAGGAAGGCCACTTTGGCCCCCGACATGCAGGGATAAGTCGGGTTTTGATGCCCATGACTGCGTCTGGTCGAGGCGCTCCGCGCACCGCCGAAAAGGCGGCCTACCCAAGGAAACTGCCTCTGCGCGAGCTGACCGAACAAGCCTTGCTGCAACAAGTTGTCCAGGCGGGGGCTTTGGTCGATGCCGAGGGGGATATTCTTTACCTGCATGGACGCACCGGAATGTACCTGGAACCCGCTCCCGGGGAGAGCGGGCCCAACAACATTTTGAAGATGGCCCGGAAAGGATTGCGTCGAGACCTGATTACTGCCCTGCACAAGGTTGCGGTTACCGGGGAATCGGTTAGCTGCCAGGGGCTTCGGGTTGCAACCAATGGTGATGTCACTACCGTAAACCTGATTGTCCGTCCGGTAGCCCCCCCGATCGCCTCGTCCGAGCCTAAACTGTATCTGGTCATTTTGGAGCCGGAACAGGATCCTATGGTCGCTGATAGGCTGTCATTGCCAAATGTGCCGCACGCCAAACCGTCGGCAGAAAGTGAAAATGCCGACACCAGGATCTCTTCGCTCAAGAAGGAGCTGCGGGAAAAGGAGGAGTTTCTTCAGGCCACCAACGAAGAATTGGAAACCACCAACGAAGAATTAAAATCCTCCAACGAGGAGATGCAGTCAATCAATGAAGAGCTGCAGTCTACCAACGAGGAGCTCGAAACCTCCAAGGAGGAACTGCAATCGGTCAACGAGGAACTGGCGACGGTCAACGCTGAGCTTCTGACCAAGGTGGCCGACCTGTCCCGGGCCAACAACGACATGAACAACCTGCTGGCCGGCACCGGCATTGCCACGGTCTTTGTAGACCACAACTTGCGTATCCTGCGCTTCACCCCCGCCGCCACGAAAATCATCAACCTGATCCAGAGCGATATCGGAAGGCCTGTGGGCCACATCGTCTCCAACCTGACCGAATATGGTGATCTGACGGCAGACACCCAGGCAGTTCTTGATACCCTGGTTCCCAGGGAACTCGACGTGCAGTCCACCGAGGGGAGTTGGTACTTGATGCGCATTCAGCCCTACCGCACCATGGACAACGTCATCGAGGGAGCGGTGCTGACCTTTGTGGATATCACGGAGGCGCAAAGACTGCAGGAGCAGCTGCGGGTCAACGAAGAGCGGCTGCGGGTCGCCCTCAGCGCTACTTCCATTTCTGTTTTCAGTCAGGACGCGGGGCTTCGCTATACATGGATTCATAATTCCAACCCTGGATTTGCGGCGACAGAGATGATTGGCAAGACCGACGCCGACCTTTTTCCAGAACAGGAGGCCGCCGCACTTAGGGCCATCAAGCTACAGGTGCTGGAATCCGGAAAAGGCATTCGGCAAAACATCCAGACCACTGTTGCAGGCAAAACCTTTGTGCATGACCTGACCGTCGAGCCACTGCATGATTCTTTCGGTAACGTGGTCGGGATTACCTGCGCGTCCCTGGATGCCAACGGGCAACAAGGCCGGGAGCGGAAGGGTTCCGACACGAACATTATGCTGCCATCTGAAAATGGCGGATAGCTTATGAAAAACAAAGACAGCCATTCCAAAGACTCAGCGGATTTACGGCAGAAAGCTGAAGAACTGGCCAGGAAACGGGCCGCCCGGACGGGTAAAGACACTGAGGACCTCTCGCTCGAAGAAATACGGGAAAACCTCTTCGAACTGCGGGTACACCAGATCGAGCTGGAAATTCAGAACGAGGAGCTTCGCAGGGCCCAGGCGGAAATCGAAGCCGGTCGCGCGCGCTATTTCGACCTCTATGACCTGGCCCCGGTAGGTTACTGCACCCTGTCCGAGCAGGGACTGGTCCTGGAGGCCAATCTCACCCTCGCCACTATGTTGGGTATGGCTCGGGGAACACTGGTCAAGAAGCCGATCTCCCGCTGCATCCTCACGGAAGACCAGGACATTTACTACCTGCATCGGAAACATCTCTTTGAGACGGGTGAAGCCCAGGAATGCGAACTGCGGATGGTCAACCCGGACGGAGCCTTCTTTTGGGCACATTTGACGGGAACCATCGCCCAAGCGGAAGACGGCTCTCCTGTCTGCCGTGCGGCTCTCAGCGATATAACAGCCCGAAAGCTGTCCGAGGAGAAAAATGAGAATCTCAAAGCCCAGCTCCTTCAGGCTCAGAAGAATGAGGCAGTGGGAAGGCTGGCTGGCGGGGTGGCCCACGATTTCAACAATATGCTGGGCGTTATCCTGGGATACACAGAATTGGCCCTGGAGAGGGTTGAGCCGGACGGACCCCTGCGTGCCGACCTGGAGGAGATCCGGAAATCCGCTCAGCGCTCCGCCGACCTCACGCGTCAGCTACTGGCCTTTGCCAGTAAACAGATCATTGCACCTGTAATGCTCGATCTCAATGAGACGGTGGAAGGCATGCTCAATATGCTGCAAAGGCTCATCGGGAAGGACATCTCCCTGGAATGGCAACCCGGCCATGGTCTTTGGCCGGTCAAGATGGATTCTTCTCAGATCGATCAGATTCTGACTAATCTTTGTGTCAACGCCCGGGATGCCATAGCGGGTGTCGGCAGTATATTCGTAGAGACGAGTAACACCATCCTGGACAAGGATTACTGCGCCACGACTGCCGATTTCATACCTGGTGAATACGTGACGCTGACCGTGCGGGACGACGGCTGCGGCATGGACTCCGAGACACTCTTGCTCCTCTTTGATCCTTTCTTCACAACCAAGGAAATGGGCAGTGGAATCGGACTGGGCCTGGCCATCGTGTATGGCATCGTCAAACAGAACAGCGGCTTCATCAACGTCTACAGCGAGCCGGGCCGGGGAGCGTCCTTCAATATCTACCTGCCGCGGTACACGGGCAAGGCGGAGTCCCTGCCGAAACAGCGTCCCGTTCAGGGGACGATCAGCGGCAACGAAACCATATTAATCGTGGAAGACGAACCGGCGATCCTGGAGATGACCGCGATCATACTCAAACGTCAGGGTTACACCGTGCTGGCGGCGAAATCGCCGAAAGAGGCCATCCGCCTGGCCGGGGAACACAACGGCCTGATCGATCTGCTCTTGACCGATGTGGTTATGCCCGAAATGAACGGCCTCGATCTTTCTGAAAAACTTTCATCCATCTACCCGTGCCTCAAACGAGTTTTTATGTCTGGTTACACAGCCGACGTTATCTCACATCACGGGGTACTGGGCGCAGACGAGCATTTTATCCAGAAGCCGTTCTCGCTGATGGAATTGGGGGCGAAGCTTCGCGAGGTTCTGGAGGGCTGACGAGTCCTGGGTACAGACTGGGAGGGCGTCAGCGGACAGAATTATTAGCAACAAGATCAATCCTGACAATACCGAATTGAAATTTTCAACGCGTAATGTTCTGGTGTAAAAGGACATACAAATCCCCCTTCCAGTTACGGGGGATTATATGCTCCTCAGCGTCAGGGCAAAAGATGATGTGGCAAATATGCACCGATTCATCTTCTATTCGCTTCCCGACAGGGCCTATGACATCTAAACATAGTGCTCCGCGAGGAAATCAGAGGCGTTTTTCGGCCCATTCCATTGCTGCAGCTGCTCCTGGAAAGCCCGGACGGAAGTTTTGGCTTGCCTGTCTTCAAGCATTTTGTCTATGGCCTTCAGGACATCAGACACGGCCACCTCCCTTTTATTTAGACGGATGGCGAATCCTTTTCTGACGCAGGCATCCAGGTTGGCCTGCTGCTCTGGATGCATTCCTATCCCTATTATAGGAGTGCCGGAAAGGCAGGCGTTCATTACTGTATTCTGGCCGCCATGTATTACCGATATATCGGCCATGGGATTTACTTTGTGAGCCGGCAGGAAGCCGGTCACAATCACATTTTCGGGAATATCAATTTTCATATCCCCGATATGGGAACTGACAGGAGCGATAACCCGGTAGGGCTTATCCCTGAATCCCTCCAGGATTTCGGCGACGAGTTCCGGTTTTCCCGAGCTTCCCATTGCGAAATAGACTATCGGTTTATCGCGGGGCATGGAAATGACCTCTTCCGGAACCGGCTGGTCAATTCTGGCCGGGAGAGGACCGATGTATTGAAGCGACGGACGGATCTCGGTAAAACCAACCCACTCCGGTATATCGGCCAGCAATGTATGATCGCCTTCAATCAGGTCTATGAAGTTTCGAAAAGCGGGGATGCCGTACTTCCTCCCGATCCTGTTATAGGCCTTGACCGGAGATGACATCTTTAACACAAGGCTGCTCATCCAGCGGTTCATCCTGTCGGTATCGTTGTGGAATAGCCAGTGTATAAACCTGAAATCAGTTCGATCAGGCCAGGATTGGAGACCGGCTTCGTAGTACTCCCTGATAGTGGTTGAATGCAGGACATTTATAAAGGGAATGCCGGCAGCACGGGCTGAAATCGTGACACTCAGGCACCAACCGGTCAGGATTGCGGCTGGATTTTCCTTTTTAAAAAATTCAATCTCCCTGGGCACCCTTTCCTCCAGTTCCCGGGATGAAAGGTATCCAACTGTGTTGAGTGTTTCACCACTGAGTACAACCCGAAGCCTGGCCAGTTTTTCAGGGGTGAGCCGGGGGGACATTTTAACCAGGTTGAAACCCTCCTTCTCAATCAATTCCTCAAATTTCCCGCCGTAACTGGCAAATACAATCTCAAAATGTTTCCGGGCTTCTCTTGCGATCTCAATCATCCTGCCGGTTTCAGCCAGGTTGTACCCGGCAACGGCCATCACTATTTTTTTCTTCATTACAGTTCCTTCCATACTGAATGTTCGATCATTCCGTATTCGCGCAGGAGAAAGGCCAGCCTTTCTCCCAGATCAGCAGTTCCTTCCCCGCCTGTATCGGCACCGTAGTGCAGTTGAACGAGCAAATCAGTTTCCAGTTCTTCCTGCTGGTAAATATGAATCGAGACCCCTCTAGCATTTTTACCCGCGATGCTTCGGATGGCATCAGGCAGGAGAGGGGAGACCCTTCCAGCCAGCCGCAGGTGGAGTATTTCCAGTAAATGCGTATTGGGTGGAAATTTCCGGTATTTAAGGCCGGGATTTTTTGATTCCAGACGCAAATATTTCCCGCTAGGTACTTCTTTTCCCAGGGCAATGTCATCTTCTTTCATATTTCAGTTTTCCTCGGATTCAGCTTCGTTTCCATGTTCCCTGAAGCAGGTTCCCAGTAGATGTGATCCGGTTCCGGGGGCTACTACCTCGCTGGTCATGGCAAATGCAAAGAATTCGAGGAGTCCTCCCTGGTGAGGGCTGAAGACTTTGACAACGGAGGTTAAAGCCTTGAGCAACCAGGGCGGGATCACGGTTATTCGGGCGGGATTGCCAATTGCCCGGAAGGCCAGTTCGGCGATTTCCCGATAGGTGAAGATTTCAGGGCCTCCGACATCAATCTCCTGATTCCTGCCTTCAAGAGCGTCAGCGCATTGAACTGCCAGGTCGGCGCCATGAATCGGATTGACCGAGTTGAGACCTTTCCCGATCAGGTAGACGCGTCCTTTCCGCGCCATCTCCAGAAATTGGAGCATATCCGAGAAATAACCGGTGGGCCGAAGTACTGCATAATTGATACCGGAAGCCTTTAATTTATCTACGAAGTCCTCGTGGGCCGAGACAATGTCCATATCCCGCAACAGGGGGCCGTTAAACACTGAAACATAAACGAATTTTTTGACCCCGGCCCTCAACGCTTCCTCCAGAAGATTCAGATTCCCCTGATAGTCAACGTCCCGGAAGGTCAGTCCGTCTTTCTGCCTGGTGATACCAATCGAGGAGAAAACCACGTCAATGCTGTCGCATACGTTCCTCAAGGTGTCGGGCCTGGTGATTTCTGCCTTGAAAACTTCGTCAGCCTCTATGCCGCACTGCGGCAGTTTTTGGGGATTTCTGGCCAGAGCCCTGACAAAGTGTTTCCTGTTTTTAAGTTCTTTGGTTACAAATCCGCCAAGATAGCCGGTAGATCCGGCAACTAGTACGCGTTTCATAATCTTATTTCCTGTCCCCTTCAGGTAGGGCTGAAGGCATTTTAATTTCAGCTATCGCGACATGTTCACTTTCAAATAGATTCATCTCCCGGTTGATCGGTTCCAGGTAGCGTTTACGATAATCAGGAGCCCCTGCGTCAGCTAGCAGCTTCAGACCCCGGTCCTCCAGGAAACGGCCAAGATTACCGGTCGATATTCCGAAGATCCAGGGTTCGTTGTTTTTCCTGAGATCAGCCAGGAATCTGCCATAAGATTCACTTCCCCCTTGATTTTCAATGAATTCCCGGCTGATATAGGTGAAAATAATCCTGCTTCCCGGGGCGGAAACCCTTGAGATGTGGCGGAGTGTCGAGTCAACGGCGTCATTGCTGAGATATTGGCTCACACCTTCCCAAATAAATAGGGTTCTGGAATTTTTTCTGAATCCGGCCGAAGTCAGCCTGGCCGCCAGGTCATCCTTTTGGAAATCCATCGGAACATAGGCGACATTACCCGGATGTTTTCCGTTCCGGCGCCTGATACAATTTTTCTTCCAGCCCTGGGTTGCCGGATGGTCAACCTCAAAGAAATGAATACCCTTGAAATCGGGGAATCGATAGGATCGACTGTCAAGGCCCGCTCCCAGGACAGCGACCTGTTCAAATCCATCCTGCAGGGCGTCCTGGAAAGCATCATCGATAAATTTTGTTCGGCAAAGCAGGTTTCCGGTGATTCCCGGGATCTGTTTTTCTCGTGAGGCAAGCAAAGCCTTCCCTAAAACCGGTATCCGCAACAGGCGGATAATGGAGCGGTGGAAAACAGGCTGTAAATCCATGGCCCAGGGGTCTTCAAAAAGACGAAGGCCGGGCGGCAGGCTGGATTCCAGTGCTCTTCCGGCAGCGGTTCCCAAGGCTGTTTTGCTGATTTTTGTCGATATCATGGAGATTTCCTTTCCGGCCTGGACTTCCGGTTAATTTTGAACTGTTACCCTTTGTCCGGATAACCGGGAATCCAGGCTTTCCTCTTGATGTAATTTGATTCGACCAGATTAGAATGCAAGCACCGTGCCAAAACAATAAAGCCCGCTTTGCCTGCCTTTTGCAGGAATGAACCTTTCCTGTTTGCGGTATTTGGTAATTGCTGTTGTGGTATTTGATAAAAATATGTAATATTGAAAATATTGGTAATGTCTATTATTAAAGGGGGAAGTCATGATTGACGAGATGGAATTCTTCCGGGAGGCAACGCTTCGTCTTTGCCGGCATCTTGAAATAGAAGAGGGGCTGCAGGCGTGTATTGAGTATATTGGTTCTCACATGCCTGCCGACGCGCTATATCTGGAGCGGTATGACCAGGATTATGGAGCGATGAGGATCGTAGCCCGGGCCACGGCTGAACATGGTGAAAAGATGGACCAGCTCATTCACCTCTCCCCTGAGGCCGAAGCAGCCATGGAGAAAATGAACCAGGCTTTTTGGGCAAATGATCTTCCCCCGGTTATAGTCATCAACCGCCCTGCTGATGAACCTGTCACCCGTCTGCTGGAGGAGAGCCTCGGCCTCCCTCTATCTTCGGCCATGAGCCTGCCCCTGATCGTGGAGGGCCGTCCACTGGGTGCCCTGGCGGTTCTGGCCGCAGGCGATGACCGTTACACGGAGCGGCATGCCCGGCTATATGCGATGTTGAGGGAGCCATTTTTTGTTGCTCTGTCCAATACTCTCAAGCATGCTGAATTGCTCCGGATGAAGGAACTTCTTACAGATGACAACCGCTATTTATACCGGGAACTGCAGAGGATTTCAGGAGATGAGATAGTGGGAGCTGATTTTGGATTAAGGGAAGTGATGCAGAAGGTCCGTCATGTGGCTCCGACGGAGAGTCCGGTTTTACTGATGGGGGAAACCGGGGTGGGCAAGGATGTGATTGCCAATGCCATACATCTCGGATCAGCGCGCCGTGAGGGTCCTTTTATCCCTGTCAACTGCGGCGCGATTCCTGAGTCACTGATAGACAGTGAGCTTTTTGGCCATGAAAAAGGATCATTTACCGGTGCTCTCTCCCGGCGGCGCGGCAGGTTCGAACGGGCGGAAGGCGGTACTGTCATGCTGGATGAAATCGGTGAGATGCCACTTGAAGCCCAGGTACGCCTGTTGCGGGTTCTGCAGCACCGGGAGCTGGAACGGGTGGGGGGGACCGAAAGGATTCCGCTGGATATCAGGATTATCGCGGCCAGTAACCGGGACCTGGAAACGATGGTAAAAGAAGGTCGTTTTCGGGAGGACCTCTGGTTCCGGCTGAATGTTTTTCCCATAACTGTCCCGCCTCTACGTGAGAGAGCTTGTGATATCCCGGCACTGGTCAACTATTTTATTGAGAGGAAGGCAAAGGAGCTGAAGCTGGGTCATATACCCCGGCTGGCTGAGGGAGCCATTGATGAATTGATGGCCTATCGATGGCCGGGAAATGTACGCGAGCTGGAGAACCTGATCGAGAGGTCAATGATCCTCTGCCGTGGTGACCGCCTGCAATTTGACGATCTCAGCGGCCCGGACCAGAAATTGCCTCCTGCAGCAACCCCCTCGCCGGATGGCCCGCCTCTCACTCTTGATTCGGTGACCTCACGCCATATCAGGAATGTTCTCGAAATGACCGGGGGAAAGATTCATGGCCCTGGGGGCGCCGGGGAATTGCTGGCAGTCAATCCCAATACACTCCGCTATAAAATGAGGAAACTGGGGATTCCCTTCAGGCGAAAAGATTTTTCACGATGAAGTTCAGCAAATTTGTGGAGTTCAGTGAATCTTATCCCCATTCCTTATACGATAGGCACATGAGAAAGATACTTGGACAGGTATTTAAGTCCCTTTATGGAAGCCTGGTAATTGAATTGGCCAGGATTCGGCCTTCAGATTTTCATATTGATAAATTGCGTGAGGCCCACGATATCCAGCTGGGTACGGAGCAGTTGAAGGTAATTATGTCGGCTGTAAGGAAAACTGATTCATGCAGACTGCTGGTATTCGGCCTGGGAAATGACAGCCTGTTCTGGTCACGGATCAACCGGGGAGGTATCACCATATTCCTTGAAGATAATCAGGAGTGGATGGACAAGATAATCGGAAAATCCAGGCGGATCGAGGCTTTCCTGGTGAAATATAATACCCGTATGGAGGAATGGCGGAAACTCCTCGAGTCACCCTCCTTGCTGGAGATGTCCCTGCCGGATGAGGTGGAAAATCAGAAATGGGATGTGATCCTGGTAGACGGACCCCAAGGATGGAAAGATTATCATCCCGGGAGGATGAAAAGCATCTATCTTTCTGCAAAATTGATAAAGGATTCCGGGGATATATTTGTCCATGACTGCGAGAGGGAGATAGAAGACGCCTATTGCCGACGATTCCTGGAAGAAAGAAATATGAGGAGGGAGATTGCCGGAGGGTACGGGGTCCTGAAACATTACAAAATGATCCGGCCGCCTGAATGAAGATCCGGAAAGATCTGCAGAGATGGCAGGGATAATTTTTAAGATGATAATTTTGGAGGAGAGGGAAGACATTAATGACTGCCCAAATGATTTCCCGTGCTGAAATATGAGTAAACTGCCTGCTGTGCAAAGTTTGTGGATTGGAAAGAGCCTATCGGTAATGGAGAATTTATGCCTTTCATCTTTCCTGCGGCAAGGACATCCTTTCCATCTTTATACCTATGACCATATCACGGGTGTGCCGGAGGGAACGACAATCAAGGATGCCAGAGCCATTCTGCCTCCGGATCGAATTTTTAAATACAGGGACTATGACAGTTATGCCGGTTTTGCCAACCTGTTCAGGTACAAACTGCTGCTTGAAAAAGGGGGGTACTGGGTGGACACGGATATTGTTTGTTTAAAGACGTTTGTCCATCCTGGCGACCATCTTTTTGCTTCCCAGAGGCGGAAAGATAACGGAGGGCACATAATCACAGCCAATAACTGTATTATCAAAGCCCCTGCCGGTTCAGCCGTTATTGAGTATTGTTACAGGGTATCCATCGGGAAAAATCCTGAGGAGCTGATATGGGGTGAAACCGGCCCGGTACTCCTGAACGAAGCAATCGAAAAATTTGATTTGACGGATTACGTGGCCTCACCGGAAGTATTCTGTCCTGTAGATTATTGGTCCTGGGAAAAATTCCTTGACGAGTCGCATGACAGGAATTTGCTTTCCAACTCCCAGGCAGTTCATTTGTGGAATGAGATGTGGCGCAGGGCCAATATCGACAAGTCGGGGGACTTTTCTGGAAACTGTATTTACGAACAGTTCAAGAAGCGTTATCTGAGCAGGTAATTTCGAAAAGCTTAAAAATTTTTTCGTCTGCCTGTCGAAGTTAATCCCTGGTATCTTTTATTCCTGAACCGGATCATCATCCAGAATACCGCTCAGCAGGAGATTTGCCACCACCGGGCCCTCGTCTGTCATTGTCACCCACATGATATGGTCAAACTCACCCTTTTCCATGCCGAGCAGTTTCATGGAAGGATTCCCTTTGCTTGTCACGTATTTCTCGCCTCTTCCCTGGACACCAGCAGTGGACAGGGCATAACCCGAATGGTGACGCTGAAGTACGACTACCCTAATTGAAAAAGGAAAACAGTTTTAATTATTTGAATAGATTCCGAAAAAAGGTTGTGGGAGAATTGATGAACCACAAAATAAATGAGGAGGACTATCGTGAAAACAAGACTCGCTTTTTTTGTACTGACTTTAATTTCTGTAATGGTTTTTGTTTCCCTGGCCTGCTCGGACAAAGGCCAGACGGAGGATTTGTCAAGCATTCAGACAACAGAACAATCCCCGCCCGACGTGACTCAAAAAGCTTCTGAGGGCCAATCAGTGGAAGCCAGCAGTTCAATCAAGGGAGGCAAAGAGGTGAAAGTCGATGAATTCACTTTTGTCATTCCCGGGGATTGGAAGGAACCCCTGGCTTCCCAGATCTGGTGTCCTCCCACCGGAGACAGCAACATAACCCTGCCTGATCTGCCTGATCACCATTTGCGGTACGGTGCCAGAAATTCGATGATGGTTACATTCACCGGATTAATGGAGGGAATCAAGACACATATCGGAGGAGACCCTCAGGATTTGGAATTGATGACAATAGGTGGAATGGAAGCCGCCACCTGCAGTTGGGAAAAAGACCAATATCAAAGCATCGGCTTATTTCTGCTGGAAGAAATCAAGGCTGTTGACATGGAAGTGCTTTATTTCTTCACCTGTCGTGCGCCCAAGGAGTCCTTTTCCCAATATGAAGAAACCTATAAAGCCATCCTGAAGAGTGTCAGGCTCTAAGCCCGGATTTCTCACTGGTTTTCCTTGTGCAGCAGCAAGCTGGTGAGAAATGGGGCCTATAAGGTTTCAATGATCTCTGCCCCCCTGGGGTGGAGGCAGAGATCATCCACAGGACGCTTCAAACAACTGCTGCAGGTGACTGTCCCCTGTAGCAGTCCCCGAGCGACTGCTACAGGTAGCGCTGCCTGGAACCAGATTCAGTTATTCAAACCTGAAATCATCGGCATTGATGTGGCCCCAGGACATGCTCGAATGGTCACTGATGACAATCTGCGCTGTCTTGCCTTTATAAGCGCTGACGTCCCAAACATGGCGCTCCATGGTTTCAGACCGCTTACCGCTTCCTTTCAGGACTTCCTTCCCTTCCACGACCAGGGCAACGTACTCAGATTCCTGGTTATTGTTTCCGCCTGCCAGGAAAGTGATCCTGTCTCCGACTACCTCGAACGGAATTGAGGTCAGGGTTCCGGTGGGCCGGTCGCCCTGGGTTTGTCCAGGCCTCTGTCCGGCTTCTCCCTGGTACTTTTCGTAGGTCCCTACCCAGAATTCCCCCTGGTGTTTCGAGGGCTGCATGCGTTTTCGGGCTGTGGGATTGTCTCCCTTGGTGGGCTGAAAATCAAAGGCATTCCCGGTCGCCGTCCAGTTTGTCAGGTCACCCATCTCAAAATCACTATTTTCAAACAAGGGGCCGGGGCCAGCAATCTTCAACTCTTCTCTGGCCCCTGAAGCGGTAGGCCTGACCGGAGAATCATACCTGAAGTCATCGGCATTGATGTGGCCCCAGGACATGCTCGACTGGTCATTGATGACAATCTGCGCTGTCTTGCCTTTATAGGCGCTGACGTCCCAAACGTGGCGCTCCATGGTTTCGGACCGCTTGCCGTTTCCTTTCAGGACTTCCTTTCCCTCCACGACCAGGGCAACGTAGCCGGATTCCTGGCTATTGTTTCCGCCTACCAGGAAGGTGATGCTGTCCCCGACTACCTCGAACGGAATTGAAGTCAGGGTTCCGGTGGGACGGTCTCCCTGGGTCTGTCCAGGCCTCTGTCCGGCTGCCCCCTGGTACTTTTCATAGGTCCCTACCCAGAATTCTCCCTGGTGCTTCGAGGGCTGCATGCGTTTTCGGGCTGTGGGATTGTCTCCCCTGGTAGGCTGAAAATCAAAGGCATTCCCGGTCGCCGTCCAGTTTGTCAGGTCACCCATCTCAAAATCACTGTTTTCAAACAGCAGATACCGGTCAAATGTCCCGGTGCCTGCCCGGGTCGGCTGTACCGGGGGATTCCCGGCTGCCGCAAAAACCGCAAATGACATCAAAATCAATACACTTAACAACGAAGATTCATACAGTCTGTTCTCAATTCGATTCATTTTCTTCCTCCCTGCAATGAACACAGAGGCTATCTTCCCCTTCAGATAATCCCTTCTCCATTGCCTTCTCCCAGTATTTACACACCACTGTCCAAACCATACACACTTATTATAAAAATAACAAAAAATCAATACTATTCAATAGTATATTTTAAGATACCAGCGTTCGGTATAAAGCGCTTAGCCCGCATTTCTCACGAAAAAAGAATGGAATGGAGTTGCATCCTTTGGTAAAATAAGTGTTACCAAGCATTTAAATCAACACAAAGGAACAACTCCATGAAAACAAAGTGTAGACCAACCAAGTTCAGATTTCAACCCTGCGGCAAGAGAAAAGTAGAAGGATCTTTTGATGGAGGAAGGATCACCTCTGATTCGGGAGCATTGCTGGCAGGGGAAGCGGAAGAGAAATTTCAGGTTATATCCCGTTTTGCCGAGTGTTTCACTGATCATCGAAATCCGGAAAGGGTTGAACACTCGGTTCATCATCTTGTTTCCCAGCGAATTCTTGCCTTAATGATGGGTTACGAAGATTTGGCGGATCATGATGAGCTGCGCAAGGATGTTCTTCTGGCAGCACTGGTTGGGAAACATGATCCTACCGGGAATGATCGTTCCAGGAAAAGAGAACAGAGCATTCCTCTGGCCGGGAAAAGTACGCTGAATCGAATGGAGCTTACTCCAGCAGATGCGGATTCCTCACATAGATACAAAAAAATTGTCCTAGATGAAGAGGCTGCAGACAATCTTCTGGTGAAATTTTTCATAGAGCAACAGAGGGAGGTTCCCAAAAGAATTTTCCTCGACGCTGATGCTACGGACGATCCCCTGCATGGTGATCAGGAAGGAAAATTTTTCCATGGCTACTACAAAGCATACTGTTACCTTCCTCTTTATATTTTCTGTGGAGATTTTATTCTGTCAGCTCGTTTGAGGCCGTCCAATATTGATGCCTCAGACGGCACGATTGATGAACTGAAGCGTATTGTTCCGATCATTCGCAAAGCCTGGCCTGAAGTGCAGATCATCCTTCGTGGTGACAGCGGATTCTGTCGGGAAGAAATCATGAGCTGGTGTGAAGCTAATCGGGTCGATTATTGTCTGGGACTTGCCAAAAATGAACGACTAAAAGCAGAAATTGAGCTCCAGATGCTTGAGGCAAGAGAAATGCACCAGGAAACCGGCTCGGCTTCAAGAGTATACAGAGATTTCAGGTATCAGACCCTTAAGAGTTGGTCGCGGGAACGCCGAGTGGTCGGCAAAGCCGAATATCTTGATAAGGGCGCCAATCCCCGCTTTGTGGTCACCTCTCTGAAGAAAGAACACGTCAGCGCGAAGACTCTGTATGAAGAGCAGTACTGTGCCAGGGGTGAAATGGAAAACAGGATTAAGGAACAGCAACTTTATCTTTTTGCCGACAGGACCAGCACGGCTCATCTGAGATCAAATCAGCTGAGGCTTTATTTTTCTTCCATAGCCTATGTGCTGATGAATGTAATAAGAGTCTTTGGCCTCAAGGGCTCCAAGATGGCCAAGGCTCAATGCCATACGATCCGAAACAAACTGTTTAAGATTGGCGCTCTGGTTAAAGTCAGCACAAGAAGGATTATGGTTTCCATGGCCTCAGGTTACCCTTATGAGAATATCTTCAATGCTGCATATAACAACCTTCTCATTGCGAGACCCTTGTTACTGTGAGTAGCAAAAATCTCTGCTGAAAAACCTGCGATTTTACTTCTCAAGGGGAGAGGTGTCTCCTCTTTTTGCTATTTTGCCCCCTTCAACGCCTGGTCCGGATGCCGGATGGGGTGAAAGCTTGCTTCGATCTTCAAATGATCAAACAAATCTACAGATTTGATGTCTCAACATCATTAAATCTCAACTATCCTGAGTCTGGTGAGAAATGCGGGCTAGCAGGAAACCAGCAGTTGAGAAACCGGAAACTGCAGGTGACTGTGTCCGAGAATCCCGCAGGACAGCTGGAGAGCCATGTCGCTCTGATATCCATCAGTTCCAGTCTGAAAGAGTCGAAGAAGAGACGGACTCGGAGGTCGGACAACAGAGAGATTGATGGCAGCCAGCTGATTATTTCACGGAGTTGGTTTGCCCCTCCATATATCTAGAAAAGGGAAGAACCATAACTCCGTTTCGTGTGCATATTGCTGTGGTCTTTTTCTGCCTTACCGGATATGTGCTGGTAGTTGGCATTAATCAAGGCTGGAACCTGCTCCCGATTTTTTTAGCCGGAATCACGGATATGGCAAGGCCTGAGCCCGGCAGTCAGATCGGCAATGACGGCAAACTGGAAATTGTCCGGATTATTGGCAATCTCCAGGTGAGTCCAGGGATTGGGCCCTGCTGATTTCTGGATGTCAAGGCCGCCGGACGGCCCTGAGCAGCCGAATAGAAAAACACACAGGGTTAAAACCAGAATGAAATGAATTCCGGTATTCGAGATTATTATGCGTTCCAGGTGAGATTTTTTAAGATTAAGATAAGGAACCATAAAGACATCCTTTTACTATATTCTGATTCACCGAATCAGCCTTGATCTTACCAGATTAATATTGAAGTGAATATTGTTAGTCAGGCTGATAGGGGCCGGGACTGGTCAATACGTGGCGGGCAGATGGTTAAAAGGGGTAACTCAATGTCAGGAAAATCGAAAATTATCTGGCCGCTGCAGTCTTTTTGGGGATATCATGCCTGCTAAGGATTATTCGGGTGAGGTGCCCCGGGCTTTGTTTTGGATTTTTAAACCGCTGCAAAGCTGATTTGTAAACTGAAAGCGATGATTTTACTTATCCGTTCCTGGTGAAAAACCAACAGATTCAAAGGATATTTAAATAGAGGTGAAAAATATGGACCTGAGCCGATTTTTTAGTAAAAGCAAGTCGCGCTCCTCTGCCAAGCACAAAAAGTTTGGTACTTTTGCCGGTGTTTTTACGCCTGATGTGCTGACCATTCTTGGCGTTATCATGTACCTTCGGATGGGATGGGTAGTCGGTAATGCCGGTTTTTTGGGGGCCCTCGTAATAATTCTGCTGGCAAAATCGATAACGCTTTGCACGGCTTTGTCAATGTCATCAATCACTACGAATATAAAAATAGGGCCTGGCGGGGCCTACTCCATCATTTCCAAGTCTCTCGGCCTGGAGGCAGGCGGAAGCATAGGTATTCCGCTCTATATATCACAGACTTTATCGGCATCCCTGTATATCATAGGATTTACGGCCAGTTGGCAGCTGATATTTCCTTCCCACAATTACTACCTGGTTGCATCAACTGCCGGGGTTCTGCTGTTGACAGCTTCCTATATCAGCGCCCATTTCGCGATGAGGATTCAATTTGTTATCCTTTCGATTATAGGGATTTCATTGATTTCGTTCTTCTTCACAAAGGCCCCACCCGTTCCCCAGACTGAATTGATCGGCAGCTTTGCTGATGCGGGATTCTGGAAAGTGTTTGCCATATTTTTCCCTGCTGTCACCGGAATTATGGCCGGTGCAAACATGTCCGGTGACTTGAAAGACCCCAAGAAATCAATTCCTCTTGGGACTATTTCCTCAATAGGTGTAACAATGCTTGTATATATAGGCATTGCCTACCTGGCATCCCGAATAGCCACACCGGAGGAACTGAGAACCAACCAGATGATTATGGTTGACAAGGCATTTTGGGGGCCCGCGGTTATCCTGGGGATAATGGGGGCAACTTTATCTTCCGCCCTTGGAAGCATGCTCGGCGCTCCGAGGATACTTCAGGCGCTGGCTCAACAGAAAACCGTTCCGTTTCACCGTTTTTTTGCTGCCAGAACCGCCTCAGGTGAACCTCGAAATTCCATTCTTTTTTCCGGCTTCATAATCATGGCGGCCCTGTTATTAGGCAACCTGGACTTTCTGGCCGCCCTGATCACCATGTTTTTCCTGATAACCTACGGCATGCTCAACCTGGTTGTTTTTATACAGCAGAGCATGAAGATCATAAGCTTCAGGCCAACCTTTAAAATCCCCAAAATTATTCCTCTGTTCGGCGCGATAGGTTGTTTCGTAATTATGCTGCTGATCAATCCATTGTTCAGTGTTGTCGCGATTATCACGATTATTGGACTTTATCTGTGGCTGGAAAAACAGGGTCTTAGATCTAACTGGGGAGATATTCGCGGAGGTCTCCTGCTGGCGATTGCTGAAAGGGCATCGCAAATCGCCAAGCAGTTCCCGAAACATCAAATAACCTGGAAACCGGATTTGCTCGTTCCGATTGATAATCCCATGATCTGGGCGGGTTCCCTGTTATTCATAAAAAGCATTACCGGCCGGGCCGGAAGCATTTTTGCGTTCACGATCAAGGAGACCGAAATAGAGGAAACACATGTTGCCCTGGAGAACCTGGTTGAGCCTTTGAAAAATGAAAAACTCCGTATCAATTGTTCTGTTATCGAAGACTCATCATTTTCTCATGGGGCAAAACTGGTGATCCAGACATTGAAAGCCAGTTCATTCCAGCCTAATATCCTCTTCCTGACCGTTGGGCAGGATGATGAATCTGACCATGTTTTACTGCAGTTGATGGAACAGGCGGTTAAGTATGAACTGGGAACCCTGGTATTGCGCCAGCATCCGCGTATGGCCTTTGGCATGCAGAAGAATATTAATCTCTGGCTGCGGGACCGGAGTCCCAATTGGCACCTTGCAGTCCTGATTGCTCTCCAGATTCAGCTCAACTGGGACGGGAAACTGAACCTGATTACCGTGACAGACAAAAAAGATGAGGTCCGGAAAGCTACCAATTTTCTGGATCGTATCAATGATCAGGCTCGCCTGCCATCCTCAACTGATTTACTTGTAATGGTTGGAGGTTTTGAAGAGTCACTGGAGAAGGCTCCCCGCGGAGACGTGAACATTTTGGGACTGGGGGCGGAGGTTGATTTTGACTTCATCCGCAGGACTGCCGAGATTTCCAAATCTTCCTGCTTGTTTGTGCAGGATTCGGGAAATGAAAATGTCCTTGTTTAACCGGCATTTCTCAAAAATTTGCTGAAATCCCGGTTGACTCTTTGTCCATGCTGTTTCATCTGCAGCTCTGCTCCCGGATTATTTGATCTATTCCTGGCTAAGCTGTTCTGGCAGAATGCTTTTCCGGAAAAGTGCCAGAGTATTTGAAGCATAATACCTTAAGGTAGATTCAAAATATTCCATGGGGAAATAAATCGGCAATGAAGGTTTATTTTTGGCTGTGCGCGAGGGAGTAAAGTCGACTCCAACTAAATTGATCATTTTTCTAAAGATTCAAATAATTAATGATATCATGATGTTATATTTGTTTAAGTTATAGAAAGCAAGGGGGATGAATGATGTTGCGCTTTATAAATAAAACATCCAGGAAAGTTGGTATGGCGCCGGGGACGCTTGTCCATATTGGAGAGAAAAAGGTAGAAAAAACCCTCCTGCGACTGATTGATTATGACCTGGAAAACCTTGAGGAGAAGGAACTGCAGTCAGTTGAGGAAATGGGGCGTCTCAAGGAAAGCCCCACTGTCAGTTGGATTAATGTCGATGGCCTCCATGACATAAATATTATCGAAAAAATAGGAAAGATTTTCTCGATACATCCCCTGATCCTTGAGGATATTGTTCATACCGGGCAGCGGCCCAAGCTGGAAGATGTTGAAGAACTGCTTTTTATTGTCATAAAAATGCTCAAATATTCTTCAGGTAAGGAGATAATCGCCGAACAGTTCAGCCTTATATTAGGTCCCAATTTCGTTATTTCATTCCAGGAAATCAAAGGGGATGTATTCGAGGGTGTTCGTGAAAGAATCCGAAAAGGAAAAGGCAGGCTCCGCAAACTGGGGAGTGATTATTTATGCTACGCCCTTCTTGATGCCATAGTCGACAACTATTTTGTGGTGCTGGAGGATATGGGTGAAAAGATAGAAGAGTATGAGGAGGAATTGCTTGCCGACCCGACCCCTGAAACGCTGCACAAGATTCATAAACTGCGCGGGGATATTATTTATTTGCGTCGAAGCATTTGGCCTCTCCGCGAGGTGATAAATGAAATATTAAGGGGCGACATAAGTCAGATATCTGAGGCGACGGAGATGTTCTATCGCGATGTTTACGACCATACCATCCAGGTAATGGACACTATTGAGACGTTCCGCGATGTCATTTCCGGGATGCTTGACATGTACCTGTCAAGTATAAGCAACAAAATGAATGAGGTAATGAAGGTGCTGACGATGATCGCTACCATATTCATACCTATCACTTTCGTCGCCGGTATATACGGAATGAATTTTGAAATCATGCCTGAGCTGAAGTGGCCATGGGCCTATCCGGCAGTATGGGGGGTCATAATTCTTATAACCGCGGTAATGGCCATATATTTTAAGAAGAAGAGATGGTGGTAATAACAAGGATTCCCGGAGTTATACATTATGGATCAAATTCTAATAAGCGTGAAGGAATGGGGATTTAGTCACGGTATAAAGATAGTTGTCATTCTTCTTGTTGCCTTGATGTCTTCAAAGATTATCCATTCAGTGGTAAACAGGCTGGAAAGAAGATTTGAATCAGCGGGTTCGGTTCCATCCGAGATGGAAAAAAGGGCGAAAACCATAACCGGGCTGCTCAATACGACTATTACCGTCATTATCTACACTGCCGCCGCCATGATGATCATAACTGAATTAGGGATAGCCATCGGCCCGCTGCTTGCCGGGGCCGGAATCGCTGGCGTGGCTATTGGTTTCGGGGCCCAGAGCCTGGTGAAGGATGTGATCAGCGGATTCTTTCTCCTTTTCGAAAACCAGATTCGGGTTGGTGACATGGTGGCAGTAGCCGGGAAAACAGGTTTGGTGGAAGCTCTGAACCTTCGGACCACCAGGCTGCGTGATATTGAGGGCAATGTGCACATCATCCCTAACGGGGTGATTGATGTTGCCACTAACTGTACCAAGGACTGGTCCAGGGCGCCTGTGGAAATAGGGGTTGCCTATAAAGAGGATGTTGATAAGGTGATTTCAGTACTCGAGGAAGTAGGGGAATCTCTGCGCAACGATCCTGTCCACCAAAAATCCATACTTGAACCAATGACCATTCTCGGCCTTGATTCATTCGGCGACTCTTCTGTAAACATTCGCATGTATTTCAAGGTTATTCCGCTGAAACAGTGGGAAATCTCCCGGGAATTCAGGAAGCGGGTGAAACGGGCCTTTGACGAAAAAGGAATAGAAATACCTTTTCCCCACCGAACCCTTTATATGGGTGAGGCTCCGAATTCCGGTAAACTGAAGGTCCAGTCATCGGTTGAAACCGACCTGGAGAGTTGAATTGAGTGCCTGGCCCCGAGGAGAGTGATCAAGAGGCTTGTTTCAATCCTCAGCAGGAGGCTGTCTCCGGCTTGTGCCCGGAGTAATGGAGTCCAAACTGTTGCGCAGTGTCTGCAATCAGGTTCGAACTGCATTTGAAACATATTAGTTATGGATCGTATCCCGAGGGATATGATAGTACAGGTGTTTAGAGGCCTACTGGGCCAATAGCCTTAGCTGAGAGTAAGGTTGGCATAAAATAGATCTTGCAGATGAAAGGCAAAACAATCAAAAAATTATTGATCGTCACCAGCGCTATTTTGATATTAGTAACGCTGGCCCTGTCTCTTCTGCATCTGCCGTTTGTGAAGCAGCAGATTCTGTACTCCGTTCAGGATGACCTCAGGAAAAACCAGGGGATTCTGCTTGAGGTTGATACTTTTGATTACAACCTTTTCAGATTCACTTTATTTTTACAGGGCGTGAGGTTGAATAAATCAGGGCCTGACCCGACACTCCCCTTTGCCGAAATAGAATCCGTGAGGATGGGAATTCCTTTTTCGGTAGTTTTCAGTCGAAAGCTGGGGATCACTGATTTGGAAGTTATGAGGCCGGAGATCAACATATCTATTGACAGGCAAGGGCAGACCAACCTGCCTGATCCGGCTCTTCCAGGCGAAGTTGAACTGTCGGCGGCTGATTCGCCGGATATCATCGTGAAGCGGATTGCTGTTGAAAATGGACTGGTCCGCTTTTCTGATGAGCGTCAGAACTTTGAAATCCTGATTCCAGGGATTACTGCCGGTGGTGCCTGGGAGGGAGGGAACCGGCATTCGTTTGAAGCCGAAGCCAGGTTTCCTGGTTCATTAAGTTTTATGGACAATTCCTTTCCCCTTGAGAAGTTTGCGTTACATGGTGATATTTCTCAAGAAGGCATAGATATAAGGGAATTTTTTGTGTCTTCAGGGGCCGGCAGCCTACTGCTTGCCGGAAGTGTAATGAATTTTGATTCTCCAGTGATTGATGGCTCCGGGAAGGGCCGCCTTGACCTGGCCGCCTTAAATACCTTGATCGATCCCAAGGGGAAGGCTGTATCAGGAACGATTGACTTTCAGTCTGATTTTAGCGGCTCACTGCATGATGTGTCAGCTCATTTGCAGGCAGGCGGCAAAGATATTGGTTTCGGGAACTGGGAGAATCTCCTTCTGGATTCTGAAATATCCTGGAATGAGCAGATGCTTGAGATTCATTCCCTTGACATAAAGGACCGGATCGGACAATTCCATGCCAAGGGTACACTTCATCCTTTCGACTGGAGCAAAGGAAATCAATTGGATATGGAATGGAAGGGGATTGAGGTAGCTCCTTTCAGCGAAATCTTTGCCAGTCCAATAACCTTTTCGTCAATTTCTTCGGGAGCCATGGAAGTATCCTGGAATGGCAGCTCACTTGAAAGCATCACCGGGCAGGGTGAAATTTACCTGAACGGCAAAGACGGCCTCGAGCCATCAGTGAGAGGGATTGAAATATCAGGAAAGATTTCAGCTCAATCTGATTCGAAAGGAATTCGTGCTTCGTTCAAAGACTTAAGCATGCCTGGGGCCCGGCTGTACAGCGATGTTTTACTGAACCGGGATGGAATAGCAGGTGATTTCAGGATGGAGGTGCAAAGCCTGGCTGAAATTGTCCCCGTTTTTTCTGCCTTTTCCAGGGATCTGGACGACAGGCAGATCCAGGAATTAGCCCTTGACGGCCCGGTTTCGGTAAATGGAATGCTGGCTGGCAGTATTGATAATCCATTAGTGACGATTGATGTGAAAAGTGAATCCCTGGAGTTTTTCGGCCAGGAGAATATGGGAATAGAAGGAAGCGTCACTTATGATGGCCAGTCCGTCGGAATCAAGGCTCTCAAGGTGGGGGATGATAAAGGGAAATTAAGGATAACCGGTAATTACCCTCTTGTGTCTTCAGGGGAGGGTATGCGTTTTGAGGTGGATGGAGACGATCTGCCCCTGGAGAGGATATTGGGGTTTTTGAACGTTGAGGTGGATGCTTCCGGGCTTGTCTCAGTCAGCTCCACAGTTGAAGGTAAGAGAGATTATCCGGAAATTCATATCAAAGGGATTGTCGCTGAGGGATTTTTGTATGGACAGACGATTGAAAAGCTCGATTTCTCAGGCGGCTACAAGGATAAAAAATTTGTTTTAGAGAACCTGGCTATCCGGCAGGAGCCGGGTTTATTGGAGGCCGGGGGATTTTATGATCCTGTCAAAGAAGAGTTCAAGATTAATGTGAACTCGGATTCCTTCTCTTTTGGTGAACTGTATTTCCCAGGATTCCCGGAACCAGTGTCGGGTGAAGTGGACATCGATATGGCCGCAAGCGGCACGCTCGATAATCCTGACATTATGGCAACCGGGATGTTAAGCAAGGTATTCATAGGGAATCGTGATATGGGAGAGTTGCCTTTCGAGATCCAAACCCGAAGTGATGAGTTGGCTTTCAGCGTCGAATCCGCAATATTTTCAAGCTCGGTAGAGGGCGCGATATCCCGGGGTGATCTCCGCCTTTTGAAACTGGATCTGGACACAAATCTTATGGAACTCGGGGTGTTGAAGGATAGAATGGGTATCCTTGCAGAACAGGATTTTTCCGGCCGGATGACTTCCAGTTTAAGGATAAATCTGGATCTCGAAAATCCGGGGGATTCCATAGAAATATCCGCCGATATCGAGATGCTGCAATTCAGGACAGGACAGCATCTTATTCAGAATAAGGGCCCGATTCGTCTTTCTTACATGGAGGATGCTTTCCATGTGGAAAATTTAGTGCTGACTGGTACTGGGACGGAAATCGAGGCCAAGGGATCTATTGACTCCAGGGATCCTTCAGGATCCAGGCTGCGGGTCGATGCGGATGTTAATCTATCCATGGTGAGAGAATTTTTCCCGGAGGTGGAGAGCACTGGATCGCTGCGAATCGAATCGGAGTTCAGGGGATCAATTAATGATCTTGACATGTTCGCCGGCGTGGAGTTTTCCGGAACGCGGTTTCAATACACGCCGATTCCGATTGTGCTGGAAAATATTCAGTCAAGTATCAACATTGAAGATAATGTTTTACACGTGAATTCCCTATCCCTGGATCTTGCCGAAAGCCGGCTTCAAATGCAGGGATCCGTTCCCCTGGAGTCTCTTCCTTTGTCACTGCCGGAGTTTTTCAGCGTCCGGGGTGAGCGGGAGGCAGCTGTCGCAATCCGCTTCCGGGATTTTGACCCGGCTGTCCTTAAACCGATGTATCCCGCTGCGGCCGATGTGCCCGTCAATGGAAGAATAAGCGGCACAATGGATCTAAAATGGGACAGGCTGCTGCCGGAAAAGGTTTCCGGTATTGCTCGTTTTGAAACCTTGGAACTGAATGCCTATGGACTTCCGCTGAATCAGGGAGACATGAGTGTTTTCCAGATTGAGAACGGACAGCTGTCCATTCAGAACCTCAATATCAGGGATGGAGATGACTACCTCAATTTGCAGGGGACGGTAAGCCTGACCGGAAGCGGGGAAACAGATCTTTCACTGGCAGGGGAATTTGATCTCGGCAGGATGAACGCTTTGGAGAAAAAGGATGTTTACGCGGGCAGAGCCAGGTTTGAGCTGAGAAGTCTGGGGGCCTACACGGATCCAGCTATAGAGGGTTTTGTTGATATTCAAAACGGAAGGATTCAGAGTTGGAATCCCCGAATAATTATGGATCAGCTCAACGGTCGAATGAAATTTTCTAAAAACCGTGTAGACATCGAGGAGATGAATGGAACCCTGAACGGAGGTAAAATTGTGCTGGCCGGGGATGCCGGGCTGAATGAGATGTCTCTCCAGGATATAAACCTTAAAATGGAAGCTGAAAATGCCGTGTTGGATTTCCCGGAGGGATTGAAATCTCTGGTTTTCGGCGAACTGCTTCTATCGTCTGCGGAAAAGGGATTTCTCCTTTCCGGAGATGTGAAGGTGACTGACTCAAGATATACCGATGATTTTGATGTCAGCTCTTCCCTCTCACGTTTTTTCAGGCGAGACACAGCCGGGGATCTTCTTCAAGAGAATGATTCCTATTTAAAAAACATACAATTGGATATCAATATTCTGACATCAAAGAACATTATTGTTGATAACAATATTGCCAAGTCTCAACTGGCCGCAGATCTTGTTTTGACCGGCACGGCATATCGGCCCAGCCTGGCCGGCCGTATGCAGATTCAGGATGGGGGTGAGCTTTATTTCAACCGGAACACCTTCACCATCAGTCAAGGTTCGGTGGATTTCATAAATACTTCCAGGATTGAACCGGAGATAAATCTGAGTGCTGAGACAGAAGTCCAGGACTATGACATACAGTTGGTCCTCCAGGGAGTTCCTGATAAGTTTACGGCAAGTCTCACATCAACGCCGTCTCTCTCTGAGCACAATATTGTCTCGTTGCTGGTGACCGGAAGGACTGTGGAAAGCTCCTCATCGTCTATCCTCAGCGCTGCCGGTGATACCGCCCTTTCTTTCATCAACAGCGCCCTGACCGGAAAGATTGAAACGGCCACGGCCAGGGTGCTCGGACTGGAAAGCGTGAGGATTGATTCAGGCCTGATATCTACTGAAGAAAATCCGGGTGCCAGGATAACTTTCGGTCAGCACATCTCGCGTGATTTTGACCTGGTCTATTCACAAAGCCTCAGGGATGCCCCGAACCGCATGTGGATGACAACCTACAAGCCCTTTCGGAATTTTAATATCCAGGGAATAAAGCGGGATGATAATGAGTACAACCTGGCCTTCAGTCATGAATTTCTGTTTGGATCAAAAAAGGGAGTGCCAGGGTCGAAGGAAGATCAAAATGGGGGAAAAGAGAAATTAAAGGGAAAGCTGGAATTAACCGGGAATCCAGGTCTGCCCGCGGAGGAGGTTCTCGGGATTTTGAAATGGAAAAAGGGGAAGACCTTCAGTTTTTCCGGGCTGCAGGATTCACTTGAGAGAGTCCGGGAACATTACCGGGACAAGGGTTATTTAAGTGTGGCCCTGAATTCCAGATCAGTGCCTGAGGATGGGCGGATCAACTTGAACCTCAATATAGAATCCGGCCCCCAGTTTATCCTCCAGTACAGGGGCTATGATGTCCCGAAAAAAATAAAGAGGGAAATTGTGGATTCCTGGATGGGGAGCTCATTTGGGCAGCTGGCCCGGGAGGATATGGAGCAGTCTATCAGGATTCACCTGCTGGAGAAGGATTTTTACCAGGCTTCAGTGTTGTCCCGGGAAGAGCAAGGTGAAAATGGGGACAGGATCATAGTCTTCGATATATCGACAGGACCTGAATATAGCAAACCGACTCTCAATTTTGAAGGAAACCGGATGGTTCCCTCCAGTGTAATTTCCTCCTATCTCCAGGACAACAGGCTGGTTACGCTGGCGTTTTATCAACCGATGGAAATCAAAAGGCGCATTGAGCATTTTTACGGCAGGAGCGGGTTCCTGCGGCCGGAAGTTCAGGATCCCGGGATACGTTTCCTGCCCGAAGAAAAAAAGGTGTATTTGGACTTTTCCATACTGGAAGGAGCGCGGTTCAGGGTGGGAAGTATTGATATCAAAGGGGCCGGTCATTTTAAGGAGCAGAAGATTCTTAAAGCCGGCGGCATAGATCCCGGAGAGATTATAACCCCTGAAAAATACAACCTGGCCGCGGAGAACATCGAGAGGCTGTATCAGCAGGAAGGGTTCAATGACGCGATTGTTAAAACAGATGCCCAGGTAGATCCTGAAAAAGGCACCGTCAATTTAACGATCTCGGTTGAGGAGGGATCCGGGTGGATTGTTGAGGAAATCCAGGTTACAGGGAATCTGTTGACCCGCCGGCAAGTCATACGGCGGGAGCTCAATCTGGAAAAAGGAGATGAGGTTAATTTTAGGACTATCAATGAAAGCCGGAAGCGGTTATATGATCTCGGCATTTTTGAGAGGGTCAATATAAATGTTGTTCCCATGAATGAGGAGGCATCGGCTGCTCCGGAATCCGGGATGAACCCTGCGACTGCGGTCAAGCGCTGTCGGATTCTTATCGATGTAAGGGAATTGAAACCTTATCGTTTAAAATACGGTCTGCAATATGACACGGACTCCTCCTTCGGGATCATGGCCAGCATGGTAGACCGGAATTTTCTCGGAAACGCCTTTTTGCTGGGATCGAGCTTTCGTCGAAATCGTGACGAAAGGGACGCGAGGGCTTTTTTCCGCAGCCCCCACATGTGGGGAACCAGGATCAACACCGAGTTATACCTGTTCAATAATGAAATGTACAAAGACGCGTTTGATGTGAGCCGTACCGGTTTCACTCTTCAGCAGCAGGCGAAAATAGGGACATCCAATATAATTTCCTACAACTATTCATTTGAGACAATAGACACCATAACTGCCGGGCAGACTGACGGATCGGACTTGAAGGAAACCGATCAGACAGGAACCCTTAATTTTGCGGTTATACGTGATACCCGGGATGACATTTTGAATGCCTCACGAGGTATTTTCCTTTCAAATGATGTCAGGTACGCCCCCGGATTTATGGGATCTAAAACCCGTTATATCCGTTACTTCGGGCAATTCAATTATTATAAAAAATTGAACGGCCTCCTGACCTATGCCTCTTCCCTACGGGTAGGGCTGGGGAAAGGATATTCAAACGATCTTCCTGCCAGTGAAAGGTTTTTTGCCGGGGGGGGGACGACTATTCGAGGATTTAAAAAAGATGAGCTCGGCCCCAGGGACTCCGTTACGGATCTTCCCATAGGAGGAGATGCCGTACTTGTTTTAAACCAGGAGCTGCGATCCCGGCTTTACAAGAGGTTCGGCACTGCCGCGTTTTTGGATTTTGGAAATGTGTATCCAACCATATCGGATTTCGACCCGGGTGATTTAAGGAAAACAGCCGGATTCGGGCTGCGTTTCCAGACTCCATTTGTTTTGATCCGGCTGGACTGGGGATTTAAGCTCGACCGCCAACCCGGGGAGTCCCTGTCCCAGATCTTCTTCAGTATCGGCCAGGCGTTTTAGCGTTTGGAGGTGCTGGTGTTTTCAGGCCGCGTAGTTGCCTGGTATGTGATTTGTTGGTTATAGACCCTCACTCCTCACGCAGAAGGAGTTCCCCCCTGGATTTATGGGTTTGCTGACAAGGTTTGAAACAATGCCACCCCATTGCCCCATCAGCCTGCTGAATCCGCGATTCGGTGTGGAACCGGGCTTTGTTCCAGCGATCTCATTGATCCGGCCCTGGTTTTGTGCCTGTCCCCAATGTGGTCTGAATTAATTGAAAGCCAATTATTACATCCCTGATTCTTAATTGATGCGGATACTTCAGGCAAGACGAACCAGGTGGGAATATCTCATAAATAATAATAAAAAATTCCCGTCAGCCGTGATAAAGTTATGTTGGGTGAAAACAGTAAGTTACGAGAATCATAGAATTTTATTGAAACGAGGCTGCCATGTATTTGAAGACTTCGGATCTTCCGGCCATGCGTCTTGGGTTCGGCGGATACACCTGCAATTGGGGGACGCATTTCTGCGGATTATACGAAACGGAGGCTGAAAGGGATGCGATAATGTTTGGTTTCCTGGCCGAGGGACTTCGAGAGAAGGAACTCCTTGTCTGCTGCCCTGATGATCAACACCATGATCATGCCCTTGACAGCGTCCACGCGCTGTGTCCTGAAGCAGACCGTCCTGGTCCGGATGCCTTCCGTCTCCTTCATTCCCGCGAATTATACCATCCCCAGGGTTTCTTTTCCCCCCTGGAAATGCTGAAGGCTCATGATGACATCTGGGCTGAGAACTTAATCAAAGGGGCCAAAAACGTTAGGGGAACGGCGGAGATGGGTTGGGCTCTAGAAAAAATTCCCGGGGTCGAGCATCTCATGGCCTATGAATCACTTCTGAATACTTTTATCTGGGGCAAGGAGTGGATAAGCATCTGCCTTTATGATGTCAATCGTTTTCCCGGCTCTACGATCATGAAGGTTCTGCAAGTCCACCCATTTACGATAACCAGCGGCGGAGTTTATGCGAATCCCTATTTCATTCAACCTGAGGAATGGCTGGCCAAATATTCCCCGGAGTTTCTAGATGCTATTTGAGATCTAATAATGAAGCTATCCCATGAAGTTTTGCTGGCCCTCTCATACGTTTCTCAAATTTCCGATCCCGATAAGGTGAGGTCGCGGTTCATTGAGTCCCTGAATGGACTGGATGAGGCTGTCGCTTTCGAGTTTGCAGGTTTGATCCCCCCGGGGATTCATGAGAACAGGACTATGCCTATTGCGACCCTCCGTTCCGATTTCGGCTGTGCCGTGATGACGGCAAGCCGGGAAGTCGGAGCGGATGAGCGGGCAGTCTTCAGAAACGCTTTCCAGTTTCTGGCTGTCCTCATCGAAAACCGCTTGCAGGCCCGCATTCTGGAGTCGAAAAACGAATCGCTTTTAAAGGGAATTGAGGTAGAAAAATCCCTGGTCCGCAGTGTCCTGGATACATTGCCTGTGGGTGTCCTGGTAGTGGATGAGAAAGGCACTATCCTGATGGCTAATGCCGAGGATGAAAAAATTTGGGGAGGCAGCAGTCATAAGGGAATTGACCGTTATGGCGAATATAAAGCTCGATGTTCCGACACGGGCGGTTACATCGATCCGGGAGACTGGGGCATCTCATCTTCGTTAAAATCGGGAGAGACGGTGACCGGCCAGGAGATCGACCTGGAATTTTTTAACGGGACTATTAGGACTATTCTTCATTCATCCGCGCCTCTTTTAAATGAAAAACAGGGGATTATTGGGGCGATCGGCGTCAATCAGGATATAACAAAACGTAAGCAGGCCGAAGATGCGTTACGGGAGAGCGAGAAGAAATTCAAACATGTCTTTGAATCCGCTAATGTCGGAAAATCAATAACATCCCTGGAAGGGGAAATTGAGAGCAATAACGCATTTTGCGAACTTTTGGGTTATTCCCCGAAAGAATTGAGAAACAAAAAATGGCAGGAGATCACCCCGCCGGAGGAGATTGAAGACATTAAGGCTCTTTTGGAGCCGCTTTTAAAAGGAGAAAAGGAATCTTTAAGGTTCAACAAGAGATATATTCATAAGAATGGTTCTTTTATCTGGGCGGATGTAAGTGTCGCGGTTTCGCGTGATTCTGAGGGGAACCCAAATTATTTTATCACTACCATTGTTGACATCACTGACCGCAAGAAGGCAGAGGAAGAAAAGGAAAAACTGGAAGCCCAGTTGCTGCAGGCCCGGAAAATGGAATCTGTGGGCCGATTGGCCGGAGGTGTGGCCCATGATTACAACAACTTCCTCAGCGTAATTCTTGGTTACACTGAAATGGCCCTGGAGAAGACAGACAAGAACAATCCGTTATGGGACGACTTGCAGGAAATCCTGACCGCTGCCAGAAATTCAAACAAAATCACCAACCAGTTACTGGCCTTTGCCCGCAAGCAGATAGTTACTCCCAAGGTCGTTGATCTTAACCAGGCTATAGAAGACATGCTGAATATGCTCCGTAGGCTCATCGGAGAAGATATAGACCTCTCCTGGCTGCCGGATATGGAATTGTGGCTGGTTAAGATGGATTCGTCTCAACTTAATCAGATTCTGGTTAATCTGTGTGTCAACGCCCGGGACTCCATTGCCGGGATCGGCAGGATTACTATCGAGACCGAGAATGTGACCTTGGACCCGGCATACTGTTCAGGTAAAACGGATTTTGTTCCTGGTGAATATGCTTCGCTGGTCGTCAGCGACAACGGCTGCGGCATGGATAAAAAAACTCTCGAAAGGCTTTTTGAGCCATTTTTCACTACCAAGGGGATCGGACAGGGCACAGGCCTGGGATTGTCCACTGTTTACGGAATCGTCAGGCAGAATGATGGATTAATAAACGTATACAGCGAACCGGGCGAAGGTACAACTTTCAGGATTTACCTGCCCCGTCATGCCGGTACAGTTAAGAAAAAGGCAGCATCCCCTGCTGGACAAGCTTCAAGGGGGCGGGGTGAAACCATTCTGGTGGTGGAGGACGAAGCCTCAATATTAAAGCTGGCCACTAGAATTCTTGAAGGAATTGGGTACAAGGTTCTGCCTGCCGGGAATCCCGAGGCGGCTCTGGAACTGGCCGGGGAGAATATCGGTGAGATCAGCATGTTGATAACCGACGTGGTTATGCCGGGAATGAACGGACGTGAACTGGCCGAGAGCATTCACGCACGCTTTCCCGACATGAAAATCCTTTTCATGTCCGGTTATACTTCTGACGCGATCGCCCACCGCGGGGTGCTGGAAGAGGGCGTCAATTTTCTTTCAAAACCTTTCACAACCAAAGATCTGGCAGCCAAAGTCAAGTCGGTAATGGATAGCCGTAAAAAGGTTTAACCTCGCCAGCAAAAAGCTGATTATTCCTTGTCGATATGTTCCCGTATAATGCTGAGGAATGGAAACCCAGTTTTATCTAGGTGTGGATATCGGATCGGCAACTGTCAAAGCCGCGCTTTCAGACCAGAAAAGCAGGATCGTAAACTCTTTGATACTTCCTTGCCAGGGAAGGCCTGGCCGAGCGGTCAGCCGGATTTGCCGGGACATCGGGATAAACGATTCGATGGAAAGAATTGCTCTTGCCGTTACAGGCTGCGGGAAGGAGATTTTTGGAAAAACACCTGGAATTCCCGTTGAAAACGAGATTATTTCAACCGCCAGGGGGATTTCACTGATCCGCCCGGATGTAGAGGAAATCATTGAAGTCGGGGCCCAATCCACAAAGTGGATCAGGGTGAATGGTGATGGAGCAGTGCTGGATTACTCGACCAACAGCGCCTGCGCGGCTGGTTCAGGCAGTTTTCTCGAGCAGCAGGCCTCCCGATTGAGGATTTCTGTTGAAGAGCTGGGCGAACTGGCGGTTAAGGCGGCTAAGGGCGCGAATGTTGCCGGGAGATGCAGTGTCTTTGCTAAATCTGACATGATTCATCTGCAGCAGAAGGGTACCCCCTTGGAGGAGATTGCCTACGGACTCTGCCTGGCAGTCGCCAGGAATTTTCTGGCTACTGTTCTGCGGGGCAGGAGCCTCGAGTCGCCGGTGGCATTCCTGGGAGGAGGGGCTGAGAATCCCGGCCTGGTAAGGGCCTTCAGGGAAATCCTTGAGTTTTCCCCCCTTGATTTTTTTGTCCCCGAAGGCTTTCGGTTTGCCGCTGCCGCGGGTGCGCCCCATGTCATGTCCCAGGCCGGAAAGAATTTAAGCGGATATGATTTGCGGCAGTCACTGGAAGCCGCGGTTAAAAATCCGCTGACATCATATTTCGAAAAGAGATTGCCCCCGCTGGCACGCGGTGATTCCGCTTCACATTTACGCGAACCTGTAGGTGATCGGGGAAGCGGCCAGGCCTCCTTCCTGGGGGTGGATGTTGGGTCTGTAAGCACCAACCTGGTCCTGGTGACACCCGAAAGAGAAGTGATAGATACAGTCTATCTCGATACCAGGGGGCGCCCTGTTGATGTATTGCGAGAAGGTTTGCAGCAGATTCGACAGCGGTATGGTGATGACCTTGAGATACTCCGTGTCGGGGCGACCGGCAGCGGAAGATACCTGGCAGCCAGGCTGCTCGGAGCTGATCTGGTTAAAAACGAGATCACAGCCCAATTGACCAGTTCCATTCAATACTGTCCAGGGGTGGATACAGTATTTGAAATTGGCGGACAGGATTCCAAGTTCATCCTCGCGGAATCGGGACAGATCAGCGATTTTACTATGAACAAGCTGTGTGCAGCCGGAACCGGTTCGTTCCTGGAAGAGCAGGCCGAACGCCTGGGCATCAGTATCGTGGAAGACTTTTCCGAACAGGCCTTCAGGAGCAGAAGCCCCATAGATTTAGGTTCCAGATGCACTGTGTTCATGGACACCGAGATAGTCAACGCCCAGCAGCGGGGG
>CAXXEX010000016.1:0-18689 GCA_963666915.2 Acidobacteriota bacterium | reverse complement strand
ATTTAGTGAAATAATTCACAGATAAAGGATACAGGCGGCACATCAAATGCTTAGAAAACTCCCGGGATCGACTATTGAGAGGCTCAGCTTGCTTTACCAACACTGCAGAAAGCTGCAGTTGGAAGGGGTCACCCGCGTCTCTTCAACAAAGCTGGGAAGCGCTCTCGGTATCCCTGCCCATACTATCCGCAAGGATATCAATTTCCTTGGAGAAATAGGGCATACCGGTTCTGGTTATGATATTTCCCGGCTTAAAAAGCACCTGGCCGATTCAATGGGATTCAATAAAATCCGGAAAACCTGCGTTGTAGGCCTGGGAAGGCTGGGTTTGGCCTTCCTGGAATACAGCCAGCTGGAGCCCAATGGGTTTCCCGTTTCCGCCGGATTTGACACAAACATCAATCGTCTTGAAACAATCAGGACGGAAATCCCCGTTTTCCCGGCATACGAAATCCCCGAGATAATCCGGAGGGAGCGAATTGAACTGGCTTTGCTGACCGTTCCCTCGGAATCCGCGGAAACCGCCGCTGCGGCCCTGGCGGAGGCTGGAATCCGAGGAATCGTCAATTTCGCGCCGGTTTTTGTTAACCCCGATCCTGAAAATGTTGCTGTAAGGAATATGAATGTCGTAAATGAGCTGAGGATCCTCTCCTCTCTGGCGGCATTTAAGGAACAATAAATACTAAATTTTTTCAAATTTAATTTAAAAGGAGATAGCCATGGCACGCGTATATAACTTTTCTGCAGGCCCTTCCGTATTGCCGGAAACTGTATTAAAAAAAGCCTCGGAGGAGATGCTTGATTATGGAGGGACCGGAACCTCAGTAATGGAAATGAGCCACCGCTCTCCTGCTTTCAAGGATATTATTGATTCGGCTGAATCCCTCCTGAGGGAATTAATGGGCATTCCTGAAGATTACGCAGTTCTTTTCCTGCAGGGAGGTGCTTCCTGCCAGTTTTCGATGGTCCCCCTTAACCTGATGACCAAAAACGGCAAGGCTGACTACGTCAACACCGGGGCCTGGTCAAAAAAGGCTATTGCCGAGGCTAAACGTTACGGGAAAGTGAATGTCGTCGCCTCATCAGAGGAAAAAACCTTCTGCTATATTCCTGAATTGAGCAGGGACATGTTCGATCCTGAAGCCGACTACGTGCACATCACCAGTAACAATACAATATACGGGACCAGGTATCCCCAGCTGCCGGACACCGGCGAGGTTCCCCTTGTCGCTGACATGTCCTCCAATATACTTTCCCAATATTATGATGTAACCAAATTCGGATGCCTTTACGCCGGGGCCCAGAAAAATATCGGCCCCGCCGGAGTGACCGTTGTTGTTATCCGCAGGAACCTGATCGGTAACGCCATGGACATTGCTCCTAAAATGTTCAATTACCAGACTCACGCCGATGCCGGTTCCTTGTTTAATACCCCTCCCTGCTACAGTATCTATATAGCCAAGCTTGTTTTTGAATGGCTTAAAGACCTGGGAGGCGTTCCGGCTATTCAAGCCATGAACGAAGAAAAAGCCGCCCTGGTATATGACTTCCTGGACAATTCCGAACTTTTTAAGGCAACAGTTGAACCCAGGGACCGTTCCATCATGAACATTCCCTTTGTCCTGCCCAATGATGAAATGAACGCGGAGTTTATTTCCGGAGCGGTTGACAGAGGCATGGTTAACCTCAAGGGCCACCGAAGCGTCGGCGGGATGAGGGCCAGTATATACAACGCCATGCCCCGCGCCGGAGTCGAAGCCCTTGTTGAATATATGAAAGATTTTGAACGCAAAAAGAAATAAAGAAGGAAAAATCAGCATGCTAAAAATACAGACCCTGAACAAAATTTCCCCGGTCGGCCTGGAATTATTTCCAAGGGATGAATATGAAGTAGCCTCCGAAATACCTAATCCTGACGCCATAATCCTGCGCAGTTTCAAGATGCATGACATGGAATTGCCTGAAACACTTAAGGCTGTTGGCCGGGCCGGGGCAGGTGTCAACAATATCCCCATAGAGAAATGCACTGACAAAGGAATTGTAGTATTCAATACTCCCGGGGCTAACGCCAACAGCGTCAAGGAGTTGGTGCTTATGTCCATGTTTGTTTCTTCAAGAAAAATATATGAAGGAATCAACTGGGCCAAAGGCCTGGCAGGGAAAGGCGCGGAGGTTCCCAAGCTTGTCGAAAAAGGAAAATCGCAGTTCTCCGGCCCGGAGATCAAAGGTAAAAAACTTGGGGTAATCGGCCTGGGCGCCATAGGGGTAATGGTAGCCAACGATGCCGAGGCCCTGGGAATGGAAGTTTCCGGATTCGATCCGTTTATTTCAGTGGAATCGGCCTGGGGCCTTTCCCGTTCGGTAAAAAAATCCGTCAGCCTGGACAACCTTATCTCTGAGTCCGACTATATTACGATTCATGTGCCCTTGAATGACAAGACAAAAGGCCTCCTAAACAAAGACAAATTCATGCTGATGAAGAAAAATGTCCGCCTCCTCAACTTTTCCCGGGGCGGCCTGGTTAATAACGAAGATCTCAAGGAAGCCCTGGATGATGGTACAGTTTCGGTTTACGTTACTGATTTCCCGGATGAAGACCTGTTGGAAAAACCCAACGTGATTCCGGTACCTCACCTGGGAGCTTCAACACCGGAAGCAGAAGATAACTGCGCGGTTATGGCCGTCAACCAGGTAAGGGATTATCTGGAATATGGAAACATCCGAAATTCAGTGAATTTCCCGGAGTGCAACATGGCCCCGTCCGCGAACAACCGCATCCTGGTAGCCAACAGGAACGTGCCGGCCATGGTTGGCCAGATAACCACAATCCTGGCGGATTCCGGGATAAATATAACGGACATGCTCAACCGCAGCCGCGGGGACCTGGCTCATAACATCATTGACTGCGAAAATGGTGTCCCTGAAGAAGTCCTTGACAAAATCAGGGGCATCCAGGGGGTAATCATGACAAGGCTCATCAGCATCAAATAACTCCCTGTTTTTAGAAGGCCCGAATGCTCCACACGGTAAAATCAGCTTCGGGCCTTTCCTCATCTCCGGTAAAATAACGATTATGAGTTTACCTGTCTCCCAGATTGAGAAAGCGGCAAGCCTGATCAACCTATCAGAAAGGACTACTGCTTTTACCGGGGCTGGAATCTCGGTTGAAAGCGGAATACCTCCTTTCAGGGGAAAAGACGGAATCTGGAACAAGTATGATCCCTCCCTGCTTGAACTCGACTTATTCCTGGAAAATCCCAGGCAATCCTGGCCTCTTATAAAGAAAATCTTTTTTGATTTCATGGGAGAGGCCCGCCCCAACCCCGCGCACTTCGCCCTTGCTGAAATGGAACGGAATGGGTTGCTGGACAGTGTCATCACCCAAAATATAGATGGTCTCCACCAGAAAGCCGGCAGTGCCGCTGTTCACGAATTTCATGGATCTGTTTCCCGTTTCATATGTACCGGATGCCGCTCCCTTTTCAACACATCGGCAGTCAGCCTGACTGATTCCCCTCCATGTTGCCGGGAATGCGGGCATCTCCTTAAACCGGATTTCATTTTCTTTGGCGAAGCAATTCCCGAACAAGTTCTCGTCAAATCCTTTGAGGAAACCAGAAATTCAAATCTATTTCTTGTCATTGGAACCACGGGAGAAATAATGCCGGCCTGTTTAATTCCCCGGCAAGCCAAAGACTTCGGCGCCAGAATTATCGAGATCAACCCTGAACCATCAAAGTTTACCGGTCGGGACACGGACATTTTTCTGCAGGGGAAAGCTTCCGAAGTCCTGGTCGCCTTGAAAATGACCCTCGGTTTTTAAAGAAGAGCGTCTTTCCCCCGTTTTCACAGACTCGAACTTCTTATTTGCCTCTACCAAAAACTACATTGCAAGTTCCATTCAGACTATCTCTCACCGCCCTGTTTTGACTTAAACTCTTCCTCATGCACCACATTACCGTTCACATCATGGTGAGTTAATCTAAGGATCGGGATACCTGTTTCCCTGGAAACAGCACCCCTCAGAAAACCTCCCTTCACCCGTAGAAACTTGTGCTCCGGACGTTTATCGGCCTGGTTCCATCCTCCGGCGTGTCGATCTGAAGCCGCCCCGCAGCTGAATTCCCATAGATCCAGGTTTTCCCAATGGGTTACATACTGCCAGTGCCGGTCTCCATTGCAGAGGATCACGTTGTCAATCCCGGATAAAAATTCCCTTATTTCATCGCCCTCATGTTTGAAATTGGAATTGGAATAGTTGTCCTTCTTATTGTCCCGGTCGGGGCCAAGAATGGGATCAGGAGAAATCAGCAGCTTGAACGCGGCATCTGATTCCGCCATTGTCCTGAAAATCCATTCCTTCTGTTCTGCCCCCCAGATTGTCTTGCCGGGTCCGTCGGGATCAGTGTTTCTACTCCGGAAATTCCTGCCTTCAGTCAGCCAGATCTGCAGGTCTTTTCCCCACCTCACGGTCTTGTAGGGCCTGTCATTGGAAGGAAACTGCTCCCGGTCAAAAATCTCAAGACCTCTTTCCCATGAGACTGTTCCATAGGTCATCCCCGGATAGGCATCGTCCCTCAGGGTGTCATGATCATCTTTCATGAAATAAGTTGTGGCCTGCTTGAAAAATTCCCTCTGCAGGGGCAAGGCAAATAACCGGTCCCATTTAAACCTCATCAGCTCTTCGGTAAGGCAATAAGGTTCAGCCCTGTCGTAATATTCGATGTCACCAGTGTGCACAAAGAAATCAGGCTCCATCCTCTGCATTATCCTGTAAATCCGGTGCCCCTCGGGATCATCCCGCAGCGGATACTCGTGACAGGTGACAATGCAGAAGTCGATATCCTCTTCCTGTCCGGCCTCCGGAGGAGTCGTGAAATGACCGGATTCGATATCTGAGACCGCTGCTTCGGGACCATATCGAGCCTCCAGCTTAACCACGTACCTGGTTCCGGCTTCCAGCTCATCCAGCTTCCATTGCCTGGTGAAATTCCTTGCCGGATCCACGGCAGCCCAATCGGTGACTTTCATTTTTCCCGGATGTTGAAAGGGATGAAAAGACAATCTGACCTCCCCGGACATCCCGGGACAAGCCCCTTCCATGTCCTTGAGTTCCATTCCTTCGGGGATCTGCGCCCTGAAAATCCTTTCCGGATTTGTTTCCCCGGCCAGTTCCCGGTGTTCCTCGGCAGAAGGAACAAGAAATTTACTCCCTTCTCCGTTCAGATCAGGCATTTGCGTCAGCCTCGTCCAGATCACCGCTGAGTGCTGGTCAACCCATCCATTGTGAAATCCATTACCGAAATAAGGCCCATCCTCGCGAGAACTGATCGAGCAGGAAACCGTCCCTCCTAGAATCAATATAAGGAAACATCTCAAAACCCGGTATTCTGTAATCATCCCTGGGCCTCCCTCAGGCGATCAAAAATGCCTGCCAAAAAATCCTTACCCCTGGCCATTCATTATTTTCCCATTTGCCCTTTTGCTCCATATTAATTTCAATTCCGGAATTTCTCAAACAAATACCCGTAAACCCAATATTAAAGTGAACATCCCCGATGACTATCCCGTATCTTTTTGAAAGGAAGAAAAACCATTTTTAACCTCGGACAAATCCGGACTGGATGTGCCATCACCCAGGCATTAACCAATTATGAGAACTAACAAAACAAGAACCTTTTCAACTCGATGCCGACAAACCTGAATATAATTTCTCTGGAGCTCAAATCGGGGGATACCAAAGGCTGATTCGCGGGGACATCATCAGGGGGAAATTCAGGAACAGCTTCGAAAATCCTGAGCCCTTCATCCCCGGGCAGCCGACTGAGGTTGAACTCAGCCTCCCGGATGTATTCCACACCTTCCGTGAAGGCCATAGAATAATGGTGCATGTGCAGAGTTCCTGGTTCCCGCTTTTTGACCGGAACCCCCAAAAATTCTGCAATATCCGCCAGGCTAAAGAGGAAGACTTTCAAAAAAAAAGTGCATCGTATCTTTCGGTCAGGGGACAAACCTTCGGCAATCAGCTTCATGGTCTTGAAAAAAAGGTTAGGTGATTAGGCGGTACGTCGAGGAGACCGAAAGAGCATAATACAGCCAGGACAGGTGTATACGCCATTGAAAACAACAGAGGAAATTACAGGTTTACCGGAACCAACCTTTTAAAAGCAGCCGGTTCCGATTAACCTGAATTCGCGCAGCCGTTATTTAAGTTCTTCCATCTGATCAAGGAAGCTTACACCGATCGAATCGAACATCTGGTCGTATTCACTGCGCATTGTATCCATCTTCCGGCGGAAGGTTTCCATAGCCTCCCTTAACTTGGCTTCATTTTCTTCAGAAACACTGAAGAATCCGCAGCTGTACTCCTCTTTCAGAGCTCTTAGTTTCTCGGCCGTCTCTTCATATTCAGTTCTTGCCGCACTCAAAAAATACTCGGCAAAATACTCAAAACCTAAAGTGCTAATAAGATGCTTCACCGATACAATCGAGTCGATCCGATGGGCATTGGAACCGCAGAAGGCAAACCCTTTATCAAAATTCCCCTTCCGGGCATTATCCAGCGCTTCAGAAATGCAATACTTCGCTTCCCTTGCGCCGCAGCTTTCCAAACACTTGGAAGGACACATGAAAACCTTTTTCATTCCCTTGGCGACATCCCTGAGGAAAGAACTTTCGATGGCCCTGCCGGGCATTCCCACCGGACTGCTGATAATCTTGATATCGTTCTCTTTACAGTTGACGTAGGCCTCTTTAAATTTAACATCGACATCACATTCGTCTGTGGCAACAAAGCGGGTGCCCATCTGGACCCCTTTGGCCCCCAACTGAAGACAACGGTAAATATCTTCGCCTGTAAAGACACCACCTGCGGCTATCACCGGGATCTCCCTGTTCCATTTTTCCTGAAAAACGCCAAGAGCCTCTACCACGTCAGGAATTATGGCTTCCAGCCGATAGGCGGGATCGTCAATCTGGTCATATTTGAAACCCAGGTGGCCGCCGGCTTTAGGGCCTTCAACAACAACGGCATCAGGGATATCATCATAATTCTTCTCCCACATCTTGAAAATAACCCGTGCTGTTCTGCCCGAACTAATAATGGGGACAACTTTTATTCCGGCCTCACGAATTGCCTTAACTGGTATGTTTTTCACTGGAAGACCCGCACCCAGGAACAGAAAATCCACCTTCTCCTCTATTGCGGCATTGAGCAATTGCTGAAAGCAGTCGACCGCAACCATTATGTTGACACCAATAAGCCCGTCGCTCTTCTCCCTGCATTTTCTGAGTTCACTTTTCAACGCTTTGACATTAGCCTGTATATGATTCTGGTAATAATCCGGCTCAATCATTCCAATAGCATTGGCTGCGACCACTCCAATCCCACCCTGATCGGCAACGGCTGTGGCAAGGCCCGAAAGAGAAACGCCAACTCCCATTCCACCCTGGACGATCGGAATTTTTGCTGTTTTGTCTCCAATCTTCAACTCAGGAAATATGCAGCTCAGTTTAGAAGGGAAAAAATTCATAACATCTCCGCGAAAAATTTACGCCGGTCTTCTGCCGGAACCCAAATTAATAACCGCAAAAAAAGAGTGAGCCTGAATCTCTATTACTAAAAACCCGCCTGCGAAACTAACCCGGGCAGCCTGGCAGGGGATTGAGGATACCTGTGAAAATCACTTCAGTCTTTGCTGACAAGCTTCCATTATACGCACAAATTACAGACTTACTGAAAAAGCTTTGCCATAAAAATCAGCTGGAGCTGTGGGCATGCGGTACTGAAAAAGCCCGGTCAGGTTATTTTCCCGGGATAAATGTCCGCCTATCCAGGCAGCCGGAAACTGATTCCGGCGCCGGCGAACCAGTCAGGGCTTTCGCTGGAAACACCTTTACCCGCTGAAGCGTCTATCTGGACATTGGGCAGGATCAAAAACGTAAAGCCACCGTCCACGTTATTGGATGGTCTAGACCCTCCTGCCAGGGAGGTGTCCCCAAAAAACTCCACGAAAAATCCCGCCCTATCGGTTGCCGTGATTCCCAGGGCCACTGAATATATACCTCTGGGAAGAGTGTCGAGATCTCCGCTGTCTTCCCTTTCCGTTATCCACACGGTTCCCAGGTTCCAGCCAATCGAAAGCCGGTCATTGAGAGTTTTGGACATGGCCAATATCGCTGAAGGATCATATCTATTGCTGGTATAAAGATTAAAGGAACCACAGTATTTCCTTTTCCCAAGCATGTCGGCTGCCTGGCAATCAGACCCTGTCGGGATTGAGGTTCCAAGTAGCACAGCCGCTTCAGGAAGATTTCCGTTTTCACCCCAAAGGGCAATTTTAGTTCCCAGGTACATATCCCCAGCACCGCTGGAGCTGACATTTTCTCCATCCTTTACCAGGTCCTGCCATTGTCCTCCGTCCCAGCCCAGGCGCAATTCAATCCTGTCGTGCAGCCCAATCCTGGCCAGGAATTCCGGGAAATGATGAGCCGTCAAATCCTCCCCGGTGGAGGAAACCTCTTCCATACTCCAACCCATTTCGACCTGGATTGTCCCCTTGGGAACTACAGAGCTTGATTCAGTCAGGTCAGGCCGATCAGTGACAAGATCAGGAATCTCATCAGACGTATCAGCCAAAACATGTATAGGCGAAAGCAATATCACCAGGCCAATTATAAATATTCTCTTAAACACCCTGGCCTCCGCTCTTCCTGTTTCACGACAACACAAATTTGAGATTCTCAAATTTAAATACGCGCAATCATATCTCTTTGATACAGGGGTTTCCAAAACAGCCCCTGGACAAGCCTGGAATCCCCTGGTTGAATTTGAAAGGAACTGCGTTTTGAAAGCTCCTCCGGGAGAATGGGGAGGGGCAGAGAAGCCCCTCCTGTATGTTTAACCGGCTGCTACTGGACTTCACCTTTCAGATGTTTATCCAGAAAAGCCAATACCGCGTTCCAACCTCTTATCTGGTTGGCTGTTTTGGTGAAGCCATGCCCTTCATCATCAAAAAGCACGTATTCGGCAATACCGCCTTTTTCCCTGACTGCTTCAACCATCTCATCACTCTCGACCTGCAGAACCCTGGGATCATTAGCTCCCTGGAGGACTATTACCGGCTTGGTTATCTTGTCAGCATGGAACAGGGGAGAGATCTCCCTCATCATATCTTCCTGGGTTTCCGGATTACCCAGCTCACGATAGAGGGCAAATTTAAAACTTTCCCACCAGGGCGGAATACTCTTGAGGGTCCGCACCCAGTTGGTAACTCCAAACAGGTTGACCCCAACGGCAAACTCTTCGGGCTGATAAGCCAGGGCAGCCATTACCATGTAGCCACCGTATGATCCGCCAAGAATTCCAATCTTGTCAGGATCAATCCAGTCAACATTGGCTTTCAGCCAGTCCTTGGCGTCCACGCAGTCCCATAGGGGCTCTTTCCCATGCTTCTGGTCATCAGCCATGGAAAAAGTCCTGCCAAATCCGCTTGAACCGCGATAGTTGAGATCAAAAATAGCATATCCGTGGTTAACCAGGAACTGCTTGGTCCCGCTATAGGATGGCCGGCTCTGACCCCCGGGTCCGCCATGAATCTGCAGCAGCGCCGGAACCTTGGTTTCAGCGGACGCCTGAACCGGTTTATATAAATATCCGTAAAATTCCAACCCGTCCCTGGCCTTCATGGTTATCAATTCCGACCTCACCAGGTGTCCGGCATGGATTTCCGGATTCAGGTTGTCCGTAAGTTGTTTAACTTCCCCTGATTCAATGTTGTAAACAAACAGGTTGGACGGTGCGTTGTCGTTAATTATGTAAAAACGCATCAGCTTTTCGCTTTTGCTGAAATCAACCCCTGTCACGTCCCCGTCCGGCAAATTGGGGAGCTCCAGTTTTTCCCCGGTTTCCATATCCGTAATTGTCAGCCGGGTTACAGCATTCTCGTTTACTCCCATAACCTGATACTTGCCGTTATAGCTGTAGCTGATGTAGGAAACATCCCATTTTTCAGGCCGAAAAACCTCTGCCCGCTCACCTGTTTCCAGGTCATAACTCATCAGGTAAAGCCAGTCGCTGTCTTTATCTGTCAGGTAATAGAGAGTGGAACTGTCCGGGCTGAAGGCTGCTGCCTGGTGATTGATTTCGCCTTCTGCGATGGAAATCATTTGCGGTTTTCCATCACCCTTACGGTCAACAAGATAAAGATCTGAATCAAAATCATTGTGGGTTCTCTGCAAGGTCATCCACCGCTTGTCCCGACTTATCCCGGTGAAATCGAGTCCGTCTTCATTCTTATATAGCAAGCTGGGTTCCAGGGTTTCCAGATCCCATTGGTAAACATCCATGAACCTGGCATCCCTGCCGTTATTCCCGGTGAAAAATGATTTCAGGTCATGGGAAAACCCATAGAAACTCTCCCGGGTTTCATCTCCGGCAGTCAACTCTGTAACTACGCCTTCACCATCCTGCATGAAAAGATGATAAATCTCGTTTCCACCTTTATCGGAGGTATACATAACCTTTTCTGTTCCCGGCACAAAACCAACAGCAAAAACTGATTCGCTTTCTGACTGGGTGACTGGAACCTTTTCTCCGGTGGCAATATCTACAGTGTAGGCATTGAAGATCCCAGTCTCATTGGAGTGGATCAATAACTTGGTTTCATCTGAGTTGAAATCCCCCCCGCCAACCGAGGTGGTTTTCAAAAACTGGTCTATCGAATAGGTTTGGAATGGGACCTCGGGTGCTTCGGCCTCCGGAGCGGAGCAGGCTGCCATCAAGAGGACTCCCAGTAAAAACAGCAAAACTCTGACTTTCATTTTCTGCAACTCCTTATGGATTTTGTATGTAAAAGGCAGGAAGAATTTCCGGTGAGAGAAAACGTGAAGACAGGCCTTCACCGAGCCTGTCCTGTCCTCCCTTTCCTTTACGAATAAAATAACCGGGAAAAGCCAACACCCTTTTCCCCGGTCAAAAATGTCCTGTATTATTCAGAGGCCCTGGAATCACGGGCCAATATTGCTGAAGAGCCTCCCGCCATGGAGTCATAATAGGCTACAAAACGATCAATTTCAGCCGCGTCCTCCTCCAGCAGATTCTGGGCCCACCTATGTCCAATAGACTGGTAGTAAAGCTCAGCTCCCACACTGAAAGGTCCTTCAGCTCCCCCTATATCAACCAGGTAGGTTATGCGGTCCCCGGCTGCCTGGAAATCAGAATCCTTCTCAGCAATTCCATGGACGGCCACATCGTGTTCCGCGGTTGTTTTGTCAAATCCCGCGGGCAGAATCCGGTTATCTTTGATGTATCTCACCGCTTTAAGAAGGCCGGTTGTCACGGAATTGTCGGGAGCGGCCATGATCACTTCGTAAATCTGGACTTCGTCAGGGTTTTTGACCTCAGTATAATGAGGCTCAAAGCGGGAGGCATCCTGGTCATTGTCATTGCCCTTGATAGATCCATCCTGTTCAAACGCGCCTGATTCAAATACCATCTTGCCGCTTCGGTCTCTGACCGTAAAATGGATCCAGGCCCTCCTTGAGGGGTAGGCAGTGGGAAGCTTATGCCCGGCCAGGTTTTTAATCTCAACCTCGGCTTTAAGCTGATTACCCGAAATTGCCGCGGTCTCAATCGATATCCTGGCTGAACCGGTTTCCAGGTGGTTCATGGTCTTGCGGGCAGTAGCGTCCATTTCCTGCGGCAGGGCGGTAACCCCGAGCTCACTTCGGTTACGGTTAAGCATACGAACCATGAAAAAATTTCCGCCGCGAAAAACATGCCGGGAAAAATGCTCCCTGTCCTGTCCCAAAACTCCAGTTATCGGCATTGGTTCCTGTACAACCGGCATATGGCAGTCCTGGCAGGACTGTTTGTCCCGGTAGGAACTGTGCCGCCATTCCAGGTAAGGAACCTGTTCCGGCAATTCTCCGACCACTTCCCCGCCAGGCCCCAAGCTATGGGTGAAAAGAGTATGGCAGGTGGCACAAACCTCTGAGCGCTGAATGTGCAGGGACTGGGTGGGCATAAAGGATGATGAAGACCGCATAATCCGCTGGCGGCCCTGGTCAACATCATGGGGCCCAAAAATCGCGCGGCTTTCCGGGGCCGTTCTGGTGTCCACAGAAAAACCGGCTGTAAAACTAACCTTCTCACCCAGATTCTTATCTTCGATCTGGTGGCACATGGTGCAGGACACCCCGTCAGCTGCCAACATTCCCTTGCGGCTGGTTACTGCGCCTATTGGCAGATTGGCAAATACCGATTCCATGGTACCTGAGGCCTTGGCCCTGAAGCGGGTCATAGGCATATGGCAGGCTGAACACTCGTTTTCAATGGCCGCCCTGGCGCTTGAATGGACAATCGTTTCCCTCCGGACCGAAGCCTGCCAGTAGGGATCCCTGGATGAATGGGCCATCATTGAAGAACGCCAGTCAGAGCCAATTGAAACATCTTCTCCCGCGGGAGATACAAGGCCATTATGACAGGCCATGCACTGGTCGGAAGTTGTGAACATCTGGGGCAGGTTTACGCCGCCAGCCCCTACCTCACTCTGAGAGTAGGAAGTTGCGGCAAACAAGAACAACACAGCTGCTAAAATCAATATTCTATTGAATTTCATTTCTACCATCCATCAAAAAAACCGCCATCAAACCAATCCCAGAGGAGATAAAAGAGAATCTGGGTATCCCTGTTACTGCTGTCTGTCACGGGAACGCGAACGGCAATGTTCATCATTATGTGCTGCCTGGCATTAAGGGTGAAATGCATCTGGGGGACTACATCCCAGCTGATGTCGGCACCTGATTCCATTTCCCTGGCTCCCAGGACTCCGATCATTGGTGCCCATAAACGTCCGAAAGGCCCCTGGGTAAATCCCCTTCCAAGTGCCGCCCTCCAGAAAGCTTCCTGTCCGGCCTTGTCCTGGTCAAACGGCAGTTCGAATCCGGCCTGGGTTTGGAGAAAAAACTCTGAAGGGAGAATCTGCCCATAGGTCAAAAAAGGCTCGAACACAGGGGTTCCTTTCCCGAAATCCTTGTCCTCATTTCCGGTCGGCAGCTTGACTTCTCCGGACAGGCTGAAGATTGAGCCCTTTTCAAGATTGTCGTATACCACCCTCTTCAGGCCCAAGGCAATGTCGCCAACTCCTCCATTCCATTCACTCTTCCCGGAATGGGCTGACATACCTTCTTTCCAGCTGAATGGAACCGCCACCTCAAACTGGTTCCGCGCGCCGAACCTCTTTTCATATATAAGCTTATTGAAAAATTCCCCGTCTCCTTCAGCGTTGAATCCTCCGGAGTAGACATATTCATCCTCGGGATAAGCTTTCCCCGTAAACATGGCCCGGGGAAGATTAAAGGATCCGTCAGGCCAGGCCTTGTCAGTGCAAAAGGCCTTGACGTGTTCCATTATCAGGGTTAATTCTTCGTAGGTCAGGGCATCACCAAAGGCTGGCATATACCGGGAAAATCCCCTAACAGGACCCCCTTCGTGGGCAACAATTACCCAGTCAGCGGCAGGCTCGCGGGAAGCAAAGGTACAATCAGTGAAATCCGCCGGAACCACATCAAATCCAAGCTGCTCCTGGGGGACACCATTTCCGTTGATTCCATGACAGTTGCTGCAGGCGGCATTATAAAGCTCTTGTCCTGATTGCCGCACCTGCCCCAAACCCGGCTGTGCCACAAGATAAGGCATCAAATACGTGAAGGCAAGCAGAAGGGAAACTGGAATATATTCAGCTCTAAAAAAAATCCCCCTCTTCCGCCTGGGTTGTACACTCATGGGCCGAACTCCTTTTAACTCCATATTCAGCAGCACCCAAGGTCAAGATGCAGCCATCTGTTCATTCCAAAATAAAACTTTTGCTTTACAATCCAGCATTTCCTTCTCATACAGTACCACCAAATTATGCATCAGCCCAAAACAAAAATAAAAAATTTTCCTCAATTGCCGCCGTTTTTCTTCCAACCTTGACTTTCTGCCCCAGTTACCCAATCATTTCCTTAAATGAAGATTCCTGATATCCAGACCGGCTTCTGGGACGCCGCTGCTGATCAAAAAACCTTCAACCACCCCCTTCCTATAATGAAACTACGGAAACTTCTCGGCCCACAAGCCCAGCTGCTGGATTACGGCTGCGGATATGGAAGGTCCTGCCAGGAGCTTTCTGACGCGGGATTCAGGAATACCTTTGGTGTTGATATTTCCTTCAAACTGTTGCAGAGGGGCCTAAGCCTCAATCCTTTTCTCTGCCTTTCACTGTTTGAAGGAGGCTATCTGCCCTTTCATTCAGAATCCTTCGATGCCTGTGTGCTGATGGCAGTGCTCAACTGCATCCCATCAGATAAAGGGCAGCATAGAGCGGTAAATGAAATCCTTAGGGTACTGAAACCGGGAGGTCTGTTGTTCCTGAGTGACTATCCGGTTCAGAAAGACAGAAGAAACCAGGAACGCTACCGGAAGTATGAAAATAAATATAACTCTTTCGGAGTTTTCCAAACCACCGACGGCACTGTATTCCGCCACCATATCCGGCAGCGGATCAACTCATTATTCAGCGAATTCGAATTACTGGAACGACACGAAACACGAGTTTTGACAATGAACGGAAATCCGGCGGAAATCTTCCAGATATTAGCCCGGAAAAAATAGAATAAGCCTTTTGAAACGATGAAAGAAGGGAATATGTCAGACAAAAAAACAGCTATTGTAACCGGGGCCGGGAAAGGAATGGGCGCCGCTATTGCCAGAAAACTGAAAAGCAGCGGATACAACCTGGTCCTGATGAGCCGGACCCGTCGAAATGTCGAAGATATCGCCGAGGAACTCGACGCGGCCTGGATAGCCGGTTCAGTCACTGAACCGGATGACCTTCAAGCCCTGGTAGATAAGGCAGCGCATATGTATGGCCGTATCGACGCTGTTGCCAACAGCACCGGCCACTGCCCCAAAGGGGAACTGCTTGATATCCCTGATGAGGACTGGCATTCCGGCCTGGACCTTGTCCTGCTGAATGTAATACGAATGTCCCGCCTGGTTACTCCTATTATGCAGGAACAAGGGGGAGGCTCTATTGTAAATATCTCCACATTCGCCGCTTACGAACCTTCTCCGGTTTATCCCGTATCATCAGCGCTAAGGGCCGCTTTGGGAGGATATACCAAACTGTTTGCCGACCGTTACGCCGCTGATAACATCCGCATGAATAATATCCTGCCCGGCTGCATAGACTCCCAGAAATTCAGCGAATCAGTAATCAGAGATATTCCTATGAAACGGTTGGGAACCGTTGAAGAAATAGCTCACACAGCGGCATTTCTACTCTCCCCTGGAGCAGGTTATATAACCGGTCAAAATCTAAGAGTCGATGGAAGCCTGACCCGTTCAGTCTGACAGTCCGGCTGCAAGTCTTAATGGATGTTTTGTTTAAATTGGTATTTGAAAAATCATTAAGGCATTGTATTTTATTTAGATAGACACCAAAAATCCCTGCCCCTCAGTAAAGCTGTTTAAGGAGCACCCAATGAGCAAATTTGCAAAGACCGCCATCTCCCGAAGAACAATGATGGAACGAACCCTGACAGGATTATCCGGATTGGGTCTGGGCCTCCTGGGTGCAACCCTGTCCGGATGTAACTCCGGTGAGAATAACCTTTCCGTTGATTCCAGGCCCAATATACTCCTGATAGTGGCTGATGATGCCGGGTGGAGAGACGTCGGGTACCATGGCTCAGAAATAGAAACCCCAAACCTGGACCGGCTGATGAATGAAGGGGTGGAGTTAAACCAGTTTTATGTCTGCCCAACCTGCTCTCCCACCAGGGCGTCCCTGTTAACCGGACGTTATGCCAGCCGTTACGGGATCCTGGGGCCTATTGCCATGAAAAGCAAGCAGACTCTACCAGCCGATACCCTCACCTTTCCCGCTCTGCTGAAACAAAACGGTTATTCCACGGCAATAACCGGAAAATGGCACCTGGGACTGCGCCCTGAAAACGGCCCGCGCCAGTATGGATTTGATCATACTTATGGATACCTGCATGGCCAGATTGATCAGTACACACATCTTTACAAAAACGGCGACAAGAGCTGGCATCGAAATGACACCTTCATAGAAGAGGAAGGACACGCCACCGATCTTATCCGGGACGAGGCCATCAATTTCATGACCTCCATGCGTGATAAATCGAAGCCGTTTTTTCTCTATGTTCCGTTCAGCGTTCCTCACTATCCACTTCAGGAAGACAGTAAATGGATCGAATCCTACAGTTCAATTGAAAATGAATCACGGAGGCTTTTTGCGGCCTCCGTAACTCACATGGACCATGCTGTCGGCCGCCTGGTTGAAACACTGGAAGCCGAAAACCTGCGGGAAAACACTTTAGTGATATTCATCAGCGACAATGGGGGACAGGAAGACTGGACGCCCACCTTTGAATATGAAGGCAGGCATGGCCCCAATGACATGCTGGGAGACAATCGCCCCCTGCGGGACTGGAAAGGGAGCCTCTACGAAGGAGGCATTCGGGTGCCGGCTTTCATGAACTGGCCTTCCAGGTTGAAATCCCGAAGGGTGAACCAGGTTGCCGGGGCCATTGATCTTTATCCAACCATCGCGTCCCTGGCCGGGGCGCTGATCCCTGAATGCGCCGCCATTGAGGGCAGAAATCTGTGGCAATCCGCATCAGCGGACCTGCCTCCCGTGGAAAGGACCCTTTACTGGAGAACTTCCGGGCAGATGGCGGTTAGGAGGGGAGCCTGGAAACTGGTTTCAACTGCTGAATCAGCCGAGCCCGGCAAAAAGGAACTTTTCAACCTGGCCGATGATCCGAATGAAACCAAAAACCTGGCTGATGAACATCCTGAGATAGTTTCCTCCCTTTCAGGAGTTCTTCTCTACCAGTCACAGCTGGATGGATATTAATATTTCAGCGGCCGGGAAAATGAAGAAACGGAATATCCGCAAATGAAGAAAACAGCGCTTGTATTGACTATCCTTTCTTTGCATTTATTGATGTCATCTTACCTGGCTGCGGAAGAGTGTCAGGATGAACTTGCTGTTCTATCCCCTGATCCCGACATCCCGCAGTCGCGGGAAATGATGCGCTCTCACCTGCGCCGCCTGGCACACGCGGCACTGGACAGCAGGCTCGAAAAATACGAAAGCCTCAGGACAGAGCAGCAGATCATGGAATATCAACAGGAAATGCGCGGGTTCTTTATTAAGCAGCTGGGAGGCTTCCCGGAAAAAACCCCTCTTAAACCCAAAATAATCGGCGGAAAAAAATACGAAGGCTTTAAGGTTGAAAGAATAATATTCGAAAGCGCCCCCGGCTTTTACGTAACCGCCCTGCTGTATCTTCCCCTGTCTGAACCTCCCTATCCCGGAGTTCTGCTGCTTTGCGGGCACACAAGCAACGGCAAGGCGGGCTACCAGGAACCCGGGGTGCTGATGGCCCGAAATGGAATAGCCTGTCTATGCCCTGATCCCATAGGACAGGGCGAACGCCGTCAACTCCTGGATGATTCAGGCCTTCCCCTGTTTGAAAGTACAACTACTGAACACAATATTGAAGGGGTTGCGCCAATCCTGTTGGGAAGGAACCTGGCGTCCTATATGGTTTGGGATGGAATAAGATCCATTGATTACCTGGTTTCCCGGCAGGACATTGATCCAGCCCGGATTGGCTGCACAGGGAACTCGGGCGGGGGCAACATGACAAGTTTCCTTATGGCCCTGGATGAAAGGATAGTCAGCGCGGCTCCCAGCTGCTTTATTTCCTCAACCCGCAGGAAAAACGAAAGCCCCGGCCCCGGGGACGCTGAGCAGAATATTCACGCCCAAACCGCTTTCGGCATGGATCACGCCGACTTCATAATGATGCGGGCGCCCCGGCCTACCCTGGTTCTCTCCGCCACCCGGGATTATGTGCCGATTGCAGGGGCCTGGGATGCGTTCAGGCAGGCGAAACGCCTCTACACCAGGCTGGGCCACGGGGAAAGAGTTTCCATAATCGAAGCAGATGATGAACATGGATTTTCCCCGCATCTCAGAGAAGGATCAGCCAGGTGGATGCGCCGCTGGCTGCTGGGGATTGACGACGCCGTGACTGGACAAAAATTCATTCCACTTCAGGCTGAAGACACCCAATGCACCCCTCGGGGCCAGGTGCTTCTCATGCCCGGAGCAAAATCGATTTTTGATCTTAATGCTGAATATGAAAAGGAATTAAGGGAGCAAAGAAGGCTTCTATGGAATACTTCTTCTCCTGAAAAAATAAGGGCAGAAATCAGAAGAGCTTCCAGCATTCGGGGGCTGGCGGATCTGCCCCGGCCGACAGCCGAAAAGACCGGCTCACTGAAACGCGGCGGCAGCAATGTTGAGAAACTGATTCTCACCCGGGATACTGATATCAAGCTGCCCGGGCTGCTGTTCCGTCCTCCAGTTCCCAACGGAAGCCGCGTTCTTTACCTTGATGACAAAGGCAAGAGTTCCGGGGCGGCATCCGGAGGAGAAATTGATCTGCTGATCCAGGAAGGTCATACGGTCCTGGCCCTGGATGTTCGCGGGATCGGGGAAACTGCCACTACTCCCTGGCGATACCAGGGTTCGATTGAATGGATGGGTCCGTCAGTCGCTGAATTCTTCATCGCCTACATGCTGGACAAGTCCTTTCTCGCCATG
>CAXXEX010000015.1:0-56269 GCA_963666915.2 Acidobacteriota bacterium | reverse complement strand
TTGAGGCCCAGGATAAGGTCGGACCTGGCCGGTATGGCCGCTGAAAAATCAGCCGTTACATTCCGGGGGCGGGTTCCCCGAACCGTTTTGAAGGTAACGCTTCTGCCCCGCAGATGAACCTCGGTAACATCATCCGCTCCGGATATGGTTACTGTTGAGTATCCGGATTTCGCTGAAGCGACTGATGCTGCCCGGCTTCTCTGGGCGGCTGGTAAAACAACCCCCGAAAAACCAGAGCCGGAAACAACCTGCCCGGGAATGATTTTTCCGGGAGTCAATCCTCCGGCAGCAAGATCAAAAGAAAGGAAAATAAATACTAATACTAAACGTAATAAGCTGTTCATGGTGGGCTCCTGTTTTCCTGCGGATTATAAAAACATAGGGTTTACCGCCTGATTCATTTTATCTCTGGGCTTAATAAATATGATGAATGATGCCGGGCACATAGTAAACATTCGGCAAAGAAAAAATATCTTAGGGATACCGTCAGGAGTTAAGCGCCGATTCCGGTTTTCAATACGGGGCAGGATGCACAAGGTGGGCAATACAAATTCTTACAATATAGGGCGAATGACAGGTTAAAACCTTCCTGGCCGCGAAGAAAAGAATTCAATGCTGTCCAAAAGAAACCCATCAAAACTTATATAAATCCTTGAGTTATGGATTTATTTCTTAATCAGATTTTTTTCTTCAAAAAACCTTTCCACAACCCTGACAATTGTAGGGAGATAGGTATATACGGCGCAATTGCCTTCTTCACGGGGAGGGCAGCCGCCGTTCGGTTTTCTTTTCCCGCAACGAGGGCAGACCTTTTTTTGAAAGGCGGCGTAATAAGACTCCATCCTGGGCATATGGCCCAGTTCGGTGATCATTTCAACGACATCATCAAAAAAAAGCCTTATGGGGCAGTCATCAAAAGCCGTGTTGTCGCATTTCCCGTCAAGAGTATAGTTGACACATATCGGGCAGACCGCTTCTTCTATCCTGATTTTCAGTTCAGCCTTTTCTTCTGGGGTCATAAAATAGATTCCTCCGTATACTTCACCAAATGTATCACAAAATTACTGGGGACTCTATCTATTAAGGATCCTAAAAATATCAGCTCTCCTGATCTTAATCTCAATTTTGCATGTTGCGCGGTCAACATAATAAATCTATAATCCAGAAAGGTTGAAAAAACTTTCGCCCCTACAAAAACAGGAAGATCCACATGACAAAATCTGGCAGCTTCTTTGCAGATGTTCGCATCTTACAAGCATCAATGTTTCTTCTTGCCGGTTTAATAATAACAACCATTGTGATTTCCCCGGTTCTGGGGGTGTCAGCTGCTTTCCAGGATGACTCTGTCGAATCCCGTGAAGGTTTCAGGGTTATGAGTTTCAACATCCGCTACGGAACAGCTGACGACAAGGAAAACGCCTGGCCTCTGCGCCGCGATCTTGTTTTTGACATCATAAGTGAATACCAACCCCAATTGGTGGGCCTGCAGGAAGCACTGGATTTTCAACTTGATGAAATAACCGAAAAACTTCCCGAATACGCTTTCGTGGGAGTGGGCAGGGATGACGGAATTAAAGAGGGTGAGTTTTCAGCAATTCTCTATCTCAAGGGCCATTACAGGGTGATTGAAAGCGAAACATTCTGGCTTTCCGACACCCCGACTGTACCAGGGAGCAAAACCTGGGGAAACACCATCCCCCGGATAGTAACCTGGGCCAAGTTTGAAGACATTCGGCTCAACAAGCAGTTTTACGTTTTCAATACTCACTTCGATCACCGCTCCCAGCCTTCCAGGGAAAAAAGCGCCCAGCTGATTGTTGACAGGGTCCGGGCCCGGGAGGACAGCACTATTCCAGCAGTGATCACCGGAGATTTTAACGCCGGAGAATACAACCCGGTTATCAGATACATGGTCGAGGACCAGGCTATTACCATGAGTTCGGGGGAAGCCCTTACCAATCCCCAGCCATTTAAGGATACTTTCCGAACCAGGCATCCGGAAGCAGTAAAAGTCGGGACCGCCAACCGGTTTACCGGGTATTCCGTAGGCCCGAAAATCGATTACATCTTTGTTGCGGGACAGCTGGCCATCACCGGAGCTGCAATAATACGGGACAATGACCAGGGAAGATACCCGTCTGATCACTTCCCGGTCATTGCTGACCTATCCTTCTGATAATTAAAATCCCTGGCTCAAGGCAGCTTTGCATATAGCTGAAATCGGTCTGTTGGAACTTAGGCCGGCAGACGCGGAAAAACCCTCACAAATATCCCTGGACAACACCCGTGGGCTCTGCTAGTTTTTTCACATGCGGCAGAAGCTGGATTAACAGTAATGCCGGGATTATTGATTTAGCTTACATTCTCTATCCGAATGAAGTGCTTACACGATTAAATTCAAAGGGGACGGAAGCCCGTTACGGGATGTCTGATCTCCGGGAGAGGTATTATGAAACTACATAAACATGGCCTGGACCGGCGGGAATTTGTAAAGACCTCAACAGCCGCAGCCGCAGCTTTTTCAATCATTCCCAGCCGGGTACTGGGGAACCAGGCGCCCAGCAACAAAATCAATATAGCGGCCATAGGAGCCGGAGGGAAAGGGCGCACCAACATAACCCGTTCCTCCAGCCAGAACCTGATCGCCTTCGCGGATGTGGATGACGAGAGGGCCGCTAAAACCTATCAGGAATTCCCGGGAGTCCCGACCTTCCGCGATTTCCGGAAAATGCTTGATAAGCACGAAAAGGATATTGACGCTGTACTTATCTCAACCCCCGACCATATGCACGCCTACGCCGCGATGGAATGCATGAGACGCGGTAAACATGTTTACGTTGAAAAGCCCCTTACCCACGATGTTTTCGAAGCCCGTAAAATGACGGAAGCCGCCAATAAATACGGAGTGATCACTCAGATGGGCAACCAGGGGCATTCAGGAGAAGGCATTCGCCAGATTTGCGAATGGATTTGGGCCGGTGTAATCGGCGAAGTAAGGGAAGCCCATGCCTGGACCAACCGTCCCCTCTGGCCCCAGGGTTTCAAGGAACCCGCCCCGAAAGAACCGGTTCCGGGACATCTAAGCTGGGACCTCTGGCTGGGAACAGCCCCCTGGAGGGAATATAACAAAGCCTACGTACCCTGGAACTGGAGAGGCTGGTGGGATTACGGTACCGGAGCCCTTGGGGATATGGCCTGCCACATTGTCGATCCGATTTTCTGGGCCCTGAAGCTTAAATACCCGGTGAGTGTTGTCGGATCAAGCACCCCGACTACCGATCAGTCATTCCCCTGGGGTTCAGTGATCCGCTTCGAGTATCCGGAACGTGAAGGACTGGCTCCGGTCAAACTCAGCTGGTGGGATGGAGGGATGCTGCCGCCTCGTCCTGATGAACTGGAAGATGACCGCATACTGGGAGACCGGGACGGCGGCTGCCTGTTTGTCGGGAGCAAGGGCAAGATCATGTGCGGATGCTATGGTAAAGATCCCTGTCTCCTGCCTGAAAAAACCCACAAGGAGTTCCTGGCAGGAGGCCTGCCGGAACCGACCATCCCGAGGATTGAAGGCGGAATCGATGCCCACCAGATGGACTGGATCAATAACATCAAGGCCGGGACAAAACCTTCCTCCAATTTCGATTATGCCGGTCCCCTGAGCGAATCGATCCTGATGGGCAACCTTTCCCTCAAGTACCAGGGACAGGTGCTGAACTGGGATGGGGCCGCCATGAAATACACAAACAACGAGGAAGCCAGTAAATATGTGAAACGTGTTTACCGGGAAGGATGGGAAATGGAAGGCCTTTCCTGATAAGAGACAACTATCCGGTTAACCATTAACAAAAGCGGTGCTTTCCTTTCGGTCGGCACCGCTTTAAATTCTAGCGAAAAAATTGATTCCTTAAATGCTTAGACTTCCTCTTCCTCCCCCTGTTTCATGCTGGAAGGAACAAATCCTATTTTATGGAAAGGCCTGAAAACACTGGTTGCCATATTTCGCAGGTGGGAAAAAATCCTTTTCGAATACCTTAGATAGAGAGCAAGGGTTACAGCATCCCTAACCGGCAATTCATTCATTTCGCCGGATAGAAGCCTGTCAACATAACTGTCAATCAATGGATTAACCCAGGAATATTCCTCAATAAGCTTTTCGGCGTCAGCGTCATCATCTCCCTGCAGGACTACCTGGAGCCTGGCAAAGGTATCTTCAATCGCGTTCTCAATCCTGTCCAGATCGCTTGAGGCTTCGCCCAGATCAGGATTCTTCGGACCTTTGGATGCCAGCTCGACGATATTCTTGGAATAATCACCAATCCTCTCAATATCAATGATAATGCTGGTCAAAACCAATGCCGAAACAGCATGATCGCCTCCAGATACAGCTAAATGCTTTAACACATTCTTCCTGACAGAGCGCTCTGCCTTGTTGATAGTTTTATCCTGTTTGGCAACTCTGCTGCTGGAGTCATCTTCCCGGCTCCGAAACATAGTCTTGGACTCAACAAACATGCGTTTAGCTGTCTCCAGGGAATCATTGACAAGGTCAAAAGCGGAATCCAGTTTACTTTCCTTCTTAAAAGCAGCCATTAATTCTCGTAACATATATCTATTCTCCTAAAGGTTTTCGTCAACGTAATATAAAAATCAAAATTCCCGGAATCACAAAAAACGCTACTAATATATACGCAATCGGAAAAACCCTGTTTCCGGTTGCAATGTTAGCAAATTTCTCTGCCATGGTAATAGGAACCTGGTTAAACGGATACCACACGGCAATTCCGAAGATATTAAAAAGTACATGAGCAAACGCCACTTGCACCGCGATAATCTGGCCGGTCACTAACGAGGCAAGTACAGCAGTAATTGTGGTCCCCACATTAGCACCAAGGGTAAATGGGAAAATCTGGGCGAGAGTCAATAACCCGGCTCCGGCCAGCGGGACAACCAGGCTAACGGTTATGGAACTGCTCTGCACCGAAAAAGTCAGGACCAACCCGACTATAAACGCCCTGAGTGCATTTTTAAACAATACCCGGTCAAAAAGTGATTCCGCTTTCTTCAGGACCAGGACCCGCAGGGTGGATACCAGCTGCCTTAACGCAATAAACAGGAACAGCAGGGCAATCAGCAGCATTAGCCAGCCGGTGTCATGAAGCACTCCGGAAATAAAATGCACAACCGGCTTGGTAATTGCCTTGACCGGATTTAAGAAATTCAGGCCACCCATATGGCCGAAAGCATTGGCCATTACTTCTGAAGAATGACCCAAAAAATTGGTGTAATACTGCAGGGGAAACAGGACAAGAACAGCCAGAAAATTAAAAAAATCGTGAACAATGGAGGCGGCAAACGACCTCTTGAATTCAGAAGAACGGTTCATATTAGCCAGTGACACAAGGATGCTTGTAACCGAAGTTCCAATGTTGGCACCCATCACTATGGGAATCGCGTTGATCGGCGTCAGCGCCCCGCCCCCGACCAATCCAACCACGATTGAGGTTGTTGTGGATGAACTCTGGATGATGGCAGTAGCCAAAATGCCTATGAACAGCCCCACTATGGGATTAGATGTACTGGAAATAAGGTTCTCCGAAAAACCCTTGCCGAACATCTTCATTGATGTTCCCATTATGTCGATACTAAGGAGAAACAAGTACAGGTAGCCGATGAGAGCCACAATCCGCACATATACATCAACCCGTTTATCTTTTACTGTCTGTAAATCCATTCTGCTCTTTCTGTCGGTCCACGTGGCAATCGAGGGATTCCTGTTCTTTTGGATAGCATCCGCTTCTGTTCGAATAATTTACAATAATCCGGTTATTTTTGCTAATTCAAAATGTTTTATTTCTCCGGCTATACTATTTTTCTCACCTCCTTTTTTTCCCTGGATGTTTAGAAGCAGAATAAATATGAAGAGTTGGGGATCTTCCCCCAAAAAAACAGGCATTCCGGGATGAGTTTAAGAAAAAAATTCCCGGGGACAGGCGGATACCTGTCTTCAACGTAAAACCATTATCAGCAGGAATGGAATCACAAAAAACATTATGAAAATGTACACCAGGGGATAAAACTTGTTCCTGGTTGCCATAGCGGCAAATTTTTCGGCCAGGGTAATCGGGATTTTCTTGAGGGGGTACCAGACCGCAATGCCTGAAAAATTAAAAAGAACGTGGGCAAAGGCTACTTGCACCGCGTGTATTTCACCGGTCACCAGGGAAGCAAGAACCGCCGTAATGGTGGTTCCGACATTGGCTCCCAATGTAAAGGGATATATCTGGGCAAGGGTGAGCAGGCCGGCTCCCGCAAACGGTATCACCAGGCTGGTGGTAACCGAACTGCTTTGTACCGATACAGTCAGGACCAGGCCAACAAAGAAAGCCCGCAAGGCATTTTTGAACAGCACCTTGTCAAACAAAGCCTCGGCCTGGGTCAGGACCAGGCTGCGCAGGGTCGCGACGATCTGCCTGAGAGCTATAAAGAGAAAAACCAGGGCTATGACAAGAAGAAGCCAGGCCGTGTTGTTTATCAGCTCTGCAATCCAGTGAACCACCGGCTTGGTGATTGCCTTGACCAGGTTCAGGTAGCTCAATCCACCGACGTTTTGAAAGGCATCCGCCAATACTTCAGATGAATGCCCCAGAAAATTGGTGAAATACTGGAGCGGAAAAAGAACCAGAACTGAACAGAAATTAAAAAAGTCATGAACAATTGAAGCCGCGAAGGAACGCTTGAACTCGGTCGACCGGTTCATGTTGGCCAGGGCAACCAGGGTATTGGTCACTGACGTTCCAATGTTTGCTCCCATGACAATCGGTATCGCGGTTGGAACGGTCAGGGCTCCGCCTCCTACCAGTCCCACAACAATCGAAGTGGTGGTGGAGGAACTCTGTATCAGGGAAGTGGCAAGAATACCAATGAATAATCCAACCACGGGATTTGATGTGCTGGCTATGAGATTTTCAGTAAATCCCTTACCGAACATCTTCATGGATGAACCCATCATATCAATGCTCAGCAGAAACAGGTATAGATACCCCAGAAGCATTAGTATCTGGGCATATTTCCGACCTAGCCCTGATTTCTCAACACCAGAATCCATATCGTTATATCCTGCCTAACCGAAATAAATCTCTAATCCTGTTACAAGTATATTTATTACTTCCAGCTAACTTCGGCATAATGTACAACATTATTAAATGCAGGGAAAGCATAACCCGGAACCGTGCCATAGAATTAACACAACTGTTACATATCAAAACAAACATTATCTACCAAAAAAAACAATATAAAACATTAAAAACAAGATATTTAGCAAATATATTTCCTCTGAAGATGCAGGAGCCCCCGTCAAAACTGTTTCCAGGTTCTTTACACAATTTTTATATTTCCGTGAGATCCTCTCACTAAGCCGGATTTCTCACGAAAAAAGAATGGAATGGAGTTGCATCCTTTGGTAAAATAAGTGTTACCAAGCATTTAAATCAACACAAAGGAACAACTCCATGAAAACAAAGTGTAGACCAACCAAGTTCAGATTTCAACCCTGCGGCAAGAGAAAAGTAGAAGGATCTTTTGATGGAGGAAGGATCACCTCTGATTCGGGAGCATTGCTGGCAGGGGAAGCGGAAGAGAAATTTCAGGTTATATCCCGTTTTGCCGAGTGTTTCACTGATCATCGAAATCCGGAAAGGGTTGAACACTCGGTTCATCATCTTGTTTCCCAGCGAATTCTTGCCTTAATGATGGGTTACGAAGATTTGGCGGATCATGATGAGCTGCGCAAGGATGTTCTTCTGGCAGCACTGGTTGGGAAACATGATCCTACCGGGAATGATCGTTCCAGGAAAAGAGAACAGAGCATTCCTCTGGCCGGGAAAAGTACGCTGAATCGAATGGAGCTTACTCCAGCCGATGCGGATTCCTCACATAGATACAAAAAAATTGTCCTAGATGAAGAGGCTGCAGACAATCTTCTGGTGAAATTTTTCATAGAGCAACAGAGGGAGGTTCCCAAAAGAATTTTCCTCGACGCTGATGCTACGGACGATCCCCTGCATGGTGATCAGGAAGGAAAATTTTTCCATGGCTACTACAAAGCATACTGTTACCTTCCTCTTTATATTTTCTGTGGAGATTTTATTCTGTCAGCTCGTTTGAGGCCGTCCAATATTGATGCCTCAGACGGCACGATTGATGAACTGAAGCGTATTGTTCCGATCATTCGCAAAGCCTGGCCTGAAGTGCAGATCATCCTTCGTGGTGACAGCGGATTCTGTCGGGAAGAAATCATGAGCTGGTGTGAAGCTAATCGGGTCGATTATTGTCTGGGACTTGCCGAAAATGAACGACTAAAAGCAGAAATTGAGCTCCAGATGCTTGAGGCAAGAGAAATGCACCAGGAAACCGGCTCGGCTTCAAGAGTATACAGAGATTTCAGGTATCAGACCCTTAAGAGTTGGTCGCGGGAACGCCGAGTGGTCGGCAAAGCCGAATATCTTGATAAGGGCGCCAATCCCCGCTTTGTGGTCACCTCTCTGAAGAAAGAACACGTCAGCGCGAAGACTCTGTATGAAGAGCAGTACTGTGCCAGGGGTGAAATGGAAAACAGGATTAAGGAACAGCAACTTTATCTTTTTGCCGACAGGACCAGCACGGCTCATCTGAGATCAAATCAGCTGAGGCTTTATTTTTCTTCCATAGCCTATGTGCTGATGAATGTAATAAGAGTCTTTGGCCTCAAGGGCTCCAAGATGGCCAAGGCTCAATGCCATACGATCCGAAACAAACTGTTTAAGATTGGCGCTCTGGTTAAAGTCAGCACAAGAAGGATTATGGTTTCCATGGCCTCAGGTTACCCTTATGAGAATATCTTCAATGCTGCATATAACAACCTTCTCATTGCGAGACCCTTGTTACTGTGAGTAGCAAAAATCTCTGCTGAAAAACCTGCGATTTTACTTCTCAAGGGGAGAGGTGTCTCCTCTTTTTGCTATTTTGCCCCCTTCAACGCCTGGTCCGGATGCCGGATGGGGTGAAAGCTTGCTTCGATCTTCAAATGATCAAACAAATCTACAGATTTGATGTCTCAACATCATTAAATCTCAACTATCCTGAGTCTGGTGAGAAATGCGGGCTAAGCCGGATTAATAAACAGATCGGAACAATCCGGCTTTCTGAAACTGTTTAAAGAATAGCTGGGAAAGCAACTGCCGCCAGCCGACACATTCCGGCATTCTGTTTCAATTGGGCGGAAAAACACAAAGCGATTTTACCCGCGGCTGATCTTCCTGATTCCTGCCAGGGAGAACAACAGTGACACGGCCATTCCCAGGATAGTTATGTAGTCCAGGCCAGTAACCTTCCCGGCTATTCCCAGCCCCCCGCCCAGGATAATTGCGGCAATTACCATGGGTTCATTCAGCCTGCGCGAGGGCCAGGCTACGGCAGCTATAAACACAGGAGGGATCACGCCGCAGTTGAAAAGGCTGAAAGCCAGAAGCAGCGTGCTTATAATGTCCGCTTCCAGACCAGCTATAACAATGGCTGCCCCACCCATTGCAAGGATGATCAGCCTGGTCCTCCGCACATTGGATCCCCTTAACAAATCATGTTCGGCTACTGCTGCCGCTGATATCAGGCAGGTATCTGAAGATGAAACAATCGCTGAGAGCAGTCCGAATGAGAACAGGATACCGAGCCAGTCAGGAACTTCGTTTTCAAGGAGAAAAGGCAATACGGAAGCGCCTTCAGGTACAGAGGAATATTCCCTGGCCCAAACGCCGAGGGCGACTATTCCAAGGCTCAGGAAAAACAAAATCATGCCGGCCATGAACGCGGACCGGCGGGCGGCAATCCCATCCCGAGCGGTCAGGAGCCGGCTGAAAATATCCGGCCCGATAATAAATCCGCTGCCGACTACTATCAGGAAATAAAAAAAGCTGTTTATCCCAAAGGAATCGGTTAATAACTGCAGGTGGTTACCGGAAGCAGGGAACCCGGTACGGCTGAACAGCAAAAAAAGGGTCAAACCCAGGCCGGTAAGCATTAATAGAAACTGCAGGGCATCCGTCTTAAGCACTGAAAGCTGTCCCCCCAGCAGGCAGTAGGCTACTATGCAGATTCCTGAGATTATCAAAGCCTGGCCGTAGCCCAGGATGGAGAATGTGTCGATTATCTTTGCCGCGGCTGTGAACTGGGCGGCAATAATTCCGGTCCAGCCTACTACTATCAAGAGCGAAACCATCCTTCGGGCGGCAGGTCCCACCAGGATTTGAACCAGGTCAGCCAGGGTGTAAACCTTGAGAAGCCGGATCTTTCCAGCCACGAAGAAACCGCAGACCAGCAATCCCAGGGCACCGCTGCCCAGCCACCAGAAAGCCGGGAGGCCGACCTGGAAAGCGAGGTCAGCAACCCCCAGGGTTGCTGATGCCCCTACAACACTGGCCAGGATGGAAGTCCCCACCATCGGGGCGCTTCTCTTGCGCCCGGCCAGCACATAGTTGTCGAAAGATTTAACCTTCCCGACATCCATCAGGCCAATCCCGAGCATTATTATTACGTAAACAATCAGCAACCAGGTCATTTGGGATTCCTGCCATTATTTAAGGGATAAAACTTTAACACTATCCGATAAACAAGATCTCCATTTTCAAAATCCGGTATATTCTTCCACAACAGGATAATCCAGTCCATCTTTTCCCCATGATTTCTCCTTTCACCGCTTGACTCGACACCCCTAAACAGGTAAACTGGTACTAGAATACTTAAATGGTATATAAGGCCTCTACTGATTACCCGGAAAGGGTCATCAGAGCCGGGCTGGTTCAACAATTTTGACAGTTATAAATAGGGAGTACCCCGGTAATGCCGCAAATGCTACATGTTTCTGATGCCGCTTCAATGGGAATTCACGCCTGCAGCCTGCTGGCTGCCGCGCCTGGAGATCAAAGCCTGACCAGCCAGGATATGGCCGAAACACTGCATGGTTCGGCTAATCATATGTCCAAGATCCTGCAGAGGCTTTCCAGGGCCGGGATCGTGCGCAGCATACGAGGGCCCAACGGGGGGTTTATGCTGGACTGCGATCCGGAGGAAACCTCCATCCTCCAGGTTTTTGAAGCAATTGAAGGCCCTATCCGTGAAGAACACTGCATGTTACGGATTCCAATTTGCGATCCTTCCAAACTCTGCATCATGGGTCGCCTGGTGCAGGATGTCCAGGACCTGGTGCGTAAGCGCTTTTCTGAAACAACCCTGGGGGATATGGCTCGGTTTCTCAATAGCTGACCCAGGATCCCAAACCCGAAAGCAAAACCGGCAAACTGGTTCCGGTTTAACGAGGTATAGATATGGCAATACGTGAAATAGTACATATTGATGAGGAACTGTGCGACGGATGCGGTAAATGCGTTCCCGACTGCGTAGAGGGGGCTCTGCAGCTTGTTAACGGCAAGGCTAAACTTGTCAAGGAAATATACTGCGACGGACTGGGCGCCTGCCTGGGAGTCTGTCCACAGGGTGCGATATCCATTGAAAAACGCGAGGCAGAAGAGTTTGACGAAGAAGCCACCCGGATCCACATGGAACAAAAGGAACTGGCTCAAAAAACTTCTTTACATGAAACCATAAGCACCTCCGGATGCCCCGGCATGGCTTCCAGGCAGCTTATTCCCTCTGAAAACGCGGGCAAGCAGCCCAGCACATCCAGCTCTTCCCTGGGGCACTGGCCGGTCCAGATGGGCCTGGTATCCCCCGGAGCCCCCTATTTCGAGAATACTGAACTGCTGCTTACCGCTGACTGCGCTCCTGTGGCTGTCCCCGATTTTCACAGCCGCTTTCTGGCCGGAAGATCCATCGCCGTGGCCTGTCCTAAACTTGATGACATCGCCCCCCACCTGGAAAAACTGACCGCGATACTGGTTCATGGAAACCTCAAGGCCGTAAAAATCCTGCGCATGGAGGTCCCTTGCTGCTCGGGATTGACCCGACTGGCCTATGCCGCGCTTGAGGCTTCGGGAAAAAATGTTCCGGTGGAGGAAATCATTATCGGAATCGACGGGAAACCCGTTCAACCGGAACAGGAGCTTACCGCTCTTGGATAAAGAAGAAAACTCAAATTAATTTTTCAGGACTATATAAATAATAACAACAAGTGGTACTACCATATAGAAAGGAACCATTATGTATTGCTTTCAATGTCAGGAAACCATGAGAAATACCGCCTGCACCTCCATGGGCTACTGCGGAAAACTGGAAGAGACCGCAAATCTCCAGGATCTCCTTGTCCATGTACTTAAAGGCGTTTCCATTTACTCTGAAAAGCTTAAAGATCTGGGCATTTCAGACAAAAGCACGGGCCGCTTCGTCATCCAGGGCCTGTTCGCCACCATTACCAATGCCAACTGGGACGATGCCCGCTTCGAAGACCTTATCAGGGAAGCACTGAAACTCAGGAACACTTTAAGGCAGCAGTTCCTCTCCTCTTACCAGGAAAAAAATGGCCGGGCTTTTGATGAGCCACTGCATGACTCCGCCACCTGGACCGGAGACACGTCTGAAGAATTCGCGGAAAAAGCAAAATCTGTCGGCATCCTGTCCACCGAAAATGAAGATATCCGATCCCTCAGAGAACTCCTTATCATCGGACTTAAGGGCGTTGGCGCCTATGCCGACCATGCTGCCGTACTGGGTTATGAAAAAAATGAAATCTATGATGCCATCCTCGAGGGAATGGCCTCGACTACAGAAAACCTCTCCGTTGAAGAAATGATTGCCCTGGTCATGAAAGCCGGCGAAACCTCAGTTACCACTATGGCCCTGCTGGATGAAGCCCATACCTCCACCTACGGCCACCCGGAAATCTCCGAAGTCAATCTCGGAGTTCGCCACAACCCGGCAATCCTGATCAGCGGACATGACCTGAAGGACATGGAGGAATTGCTGAAACAGACCGACGGCTCCGGTGTTGATGTCTACACCCATGGTGAAATGCTGCCGGCCAACTACTATCCAGCTTTCAAAAAGTATAACCATTTCGCTGGTCATTACGGCGGCTCATGGTGGCACCAGAACCGGGAATTCGAGACCTTCAACGGCCCGATCCTGCTCACCACCAACTGCCTGGTTCCCCTGAAAAAGAATAATACCTACCTGGACCGCCTTTACACTACCGGCATGGTCGGAATGACCGGGGCCAGGCACATTCCGGAAAGGATCAATGGAGGACCCAGGGATTTTTCAGCAATCATTTCCCAGGCCAAAACCCTTCCCTCTCCCCAGGAACTCGAGACCGGGACCATAGTCGGCGGATTCGCTCACAACCAGGTCATGGCCCTGGCTGATAAAGTCGTGGACGCCGTAAAATCAGGCGCAATCAAGCGTTTCGTCGTCATGGCCGGATGTGACGGGCGCAATGAGGACCGGGACTATTACACTGAAGTGGCAAAAAACCTGCCGAAAGACACGGTTATCCTTACAGCCGGATGCGCTAAGTTCCGCTACAACAAGCTGGATCTGGGTGACATAGGGGGAATCCCCAGGGTTCTTGACGCCGGACAGTGTAACGACTCCTATTCACTGGCGGTTATTGCCATGAAGCTCAAAGAAGCGTTCGGGCTGGAAGACATAAATGATCTGCCGATCTCATATGATATCGCCTGGTACGAACAGAAGGCCGTGGCCGTGCTGCTGGCCCTGCTCTTCCTGGGAGTCAAGGGGATCCGTTTAGGTCCAACCCTGCCGGCATTCCTCTCACCAACCGTGGCAGGAGTCCTTGTGAATACATTCGACATCAAACCGATCGGAACTGTCCAGGACGATATTGAAGCAATGATGGCCGGAAACTAAATACTCCCGGTTCAAATCATTGATTGTCTCTATTTAACAATGGCTGATTCCGGCCGGTGACCTGAACCTCCGGCCGGGATCAAACGCTTTCGGCGGCCCCCCATTCATAACATACTATTCGAAACAAATATCCCCTCCTGAATCCATAGTCCTCCGGAAGTCGTACCAGCTTTTAACACCCCGGTAACATATTCACCAATCAGATCATTTTTATATTTACTTCCGGGAACATATATACTTTCATTGTAAAAAATACGGATTCGGATCAGGATGCCAATACCTTAAGGCTTGGTTCTGAGGACAACCATGATCTCTTATTTGATAATCATTTCAGTTTCATTTTTTACCGCGGGAATGACTCTTTACTCAGGTTTCGGGCTGGGTACACTCCTCATGCCTGTCTTTGCCCTGTTCTTTCCGATTGAAACAGCCGTGGCCGCCACAGCGGTGGTCCATGGGGCCAACAACATTTTCAAAATCAGTGTTGTTGGCAAACACGCCGACTGGAGCCTGGTAACCCGTTTCGGAATCCCGGCACTTCTGGCCGCTGTTGCCGGGGCTTCAGCCCTGGGTTACATGTCCCGCTTTGAGCCCATATTTTCCTGGGAACTCCGCTCAATTCCAGCTGAAATAACTCCGGTAAAACTGGCGATGGGTATCCTGATTTTCAATTTTTCCCTTTTTGAATTGCTGCCTTATCTCAGAAAAATAAAATTCGATAAAAAATTCCTGCTGCCCGGAGGGCTGCTTTCCGGATTTTTCGGGGGGTTTTCCGGTCACCAGGGCGCTTTAAGATCCGCCTTCCTTGTAAAAGTCGGGATCAGTACCCAGGCATTTGTAGGCACCAGCGCGATGATAGGATTCATGGTGGACATGGCCAGGCTGGCCACCTATGCCATGGTTTTTGTTGCTGCAGGCAATATCAGCCCCATAGCGGCCAGCGAGTGGCCTTTGATTTTTGCCGCGGTTGCCGGGGCTTTTGCCGGGGTCTTTACCGCCAAAAAATACCTGCATAAAATAACTATGAAAACCGTGCAGACCCTGGCCGGAATCCTGCTTTTACTGATTGCCGCCGGCCTCGGAACAGGCCTGATCTGATTCAAATACATTATTCTCGTGGGGAACTTGGATTATACCCCGTCGGCTGATCCTGATCCCTGGATCAATGCAGTTAATCGGAGATCAATCCGCCCTGCATTTCGGGCACACCCAGGAATCACCGGAAATCTTTTCCTCACTGTAACTTCCGCGGCAGCGACGGCATGTGAACTCAGGCAATTCATCGAACGTCACATTTCCGCCTTCAATCACCAGCGGACGCCCCTGGGTAATTGCCGTTCCTACTTTATTCCGGGCTGAATTCAGTATCCTGGTCAGGGTCGGCCTGGAGGTCTCCATTCGCTCAGCCGCCTCTTCATGCCTCAGCCCTTCGACATCAGCCAGCCTGATTGCTTCAAATTCCTCCAGGCTTACCCGGACAGTTTCAGATTTCCTGACCGGAATACCGGCAGGCCTGAACATCCTCTTACCGGGATGACAACTGATTCTTTTTTCTTTGGTCGGCCTGGACATCTGATTCCCTTTAATGAACTATAGATCAATATCAACTTGACTTAATTATGAACTATGGTGCATAATACGCCTCATTGGAAATATTGTCAATGTTGTCATCCGGAGTTAATGAGTTTCTCCGGGCGAACTATCAGGAAGAAAAGCGGATGATTATAGCAATACCTACACCTGGACAGGATCTAAGTGCCCGGGTGGATACCAGATTTGGACGGGCCGTTGGCTTCGTCATCTACAATACCAAGGACAGCAGTTGGCACTATATGACAAACTGCCTTGATGAACTTGCCCTGGAGGGAGCCGGCGTGCAGGCGGCCCGAAACCTGTTAAAGAAAAATATCGACATATTGATTACCGGTCATTGCGGACCCAAGGCCTTCAAGATCTTCACAGAAGCCGGGATTTTGATTTATTCCAATGTTTCAGGATCAATTAAAGAAGCCCTGGAAAGACACTCCTCAGGAGAACTCACATCACTTACGTCAGCAGATGTCGAGGAGCACTGGTCCTGACAGTCAATTAAATTTAAATATGAACAATTTCCAGTTATCTAACGAAAGGAAACCAGAATGAAAATAGCAATCCCATGTGCCGGAGGGCAGCTTTGCATGCATTTCGGACATTGCCAGCAGTTTGCGTTTGTCGAAGTCAGTGAAGATAAATCCATAACCGGCGTGGAAATGATAGATCCTCCCATGCACGCCCCGGGAGTTTATCCCCAGTGGGTCAAGGAACAGGGAGCGGAAATGGTCATAGCCGGCGGTATGGGCGGCAGGGCCCAGGGCATGTTTGAACAGCAAGGAGTTAAGGTTCTGGCCGGAGCCCCAGCGGCTCCCCCTGAAGAAATAGTCAAAGCCTGGCTTGATAATTCCCTGCAATTAGGGGCCAACACCTGCGATCACTAATCAAAATAATGACAAATCCAGACCTGGGATGACGGATCTTGCCGCACAGGAATTGTCCGCGCCCAGGTTTCAAGCCCCTGCTTTTACGACAGGCTTACTCTTCACCCATGAGTTTCTGATCAAGGACCTTCCTGATTTTTTTTGTCAGGGACTGTACCGAAAACGGCTTCTGGATAAAATTGATCCCTTCCCCGATAATCCCTTTGGATGAGAGCACTTCTCCGGCATATCCGGACATATAGATGACCTTCATATCAGGCTGTGTGGGCGCGATCAGGTCATACAGTTCACGGCCATTGATTCCGGGCATAACAACATCGGTTAAAAGCAAGTCCACCGAAGGCGTTTCGTTCCTGAGAATTTCGATGGCATCTTCTCCGGTTTCCGCCTTCAGGACCTTATATCCCCGTCGTTCGAGAACCGATATTGACATCTCGCGAACCTGTTCGTCATCCTCAACAAGGAGAATCAGTTCATTCCCTCCCAGATTCCTGGCCGATTTTACGGAAGGATTTTGGGAATCAAAAGAAAATTCTGTAACCGGAAGCAGTATCCTGAAGGTTGTTCCCTGCAGAGGCTGGCTGTATACCCTGATATCTCCACCATGCTGCCTGATAATTCCGTATGCGGTTGCCAGGCCCAGTCCTGACCCCTTATCACGGGGTTTTGTGCTGAAGAACGGTTCAAATATCTGGGACAGGGTCTGATCATCCATCCCCAGTCCGGTATCACTGATAACCAGGGTGGCATAAAGTCCTGATTCGAGGGATTCGCCGATTGTCGCGAAATCATCATTGAGTTCAGTGGTTGAGGTTTCAATATTCAGGGAACCCCCGTCCGGCATGGCATCCCTGGCGTTCTCAAGCAGATTAGTCACCACCTGCTCCAGGTGAATCGGATCCCCCAAAACCATGGGCAGGTCCTCACTAAAATTGTAATTGACACTCACATTTCCAGGGATTATCTGCTTTATCCTGTCCTCAAAACCTGCAATTAACTGGTTCATGTCCACGGGTTCCATGTCCATGGCCTGTTGCCTGCTGAAAGCAAGCAGCTGGCTGACTATGTCCCGGGCACGGTTTCCGGCCCTCACAATAATCTCCGCGTAGGCTTTACTGCTCTTGGATCCCGCGGAATCCTCATTGATCATCTCGCCGTATCCGAGGATGGGAGTGAGCAGATTATTCAAATCATGGGCGATACCCCCGGCCAGCAGTCCCACGGTTTCCATTTTCTGGGCCTGGTTATACTGCTGTTGCAGTTTTACTTTCTCCCGGGCGTTCTTCAGCTCCTCAGTTATATCTCTTTTCACGGCGACATAATTGGTGAGGTCTCCTTTTTCATCAAATACCGGCGATATGGTTGCCTGCTCGCTGTAAAGAGTGCCGTTCTTCCGTTTATTGACGAATCTCCCCTGCCAGGTTTTTCCCGCTGTCAGGACTTTCCACATTGACCTGTAAAACACGCTGCTGTGTTCACCGCTTTTCAGAATACTTGGATTCTGCCCAAGGACCTCATTTCTGGAGTACCCGGTTATCATTTCATAGGAAGGATTAACATAAGTAATCTCCCCTTCCGCGTCAGTAATTACAACGGCTTCCCTGGCCTGTTCAATAGCCGCGGCCAGCTGCCGGAGCTCAAGGTCCGCTTTTTTGCTTTCGGTTATATCAATGCCGATACCGATGAAATACCCGGGCTTTCCTTCCATCCTGACTAGGTCTGAATGGACCAGGGCAGGAAAGGTAGAACCGTCTTTTCTCCGCATTTCATACTCGGCAATCCCGGTTTCTCCACCTTCAATAACCCGCATTGTTCTTTCAATGCATTTTTGCCTTCCCGGCATGGTGAAGAAATCGAATCCATTCAAACCAGCTTCAATATCCTCTTTGGAATACCCCAGTAACTCCAACCCTCTCTTGTTTAAAAAGCTTATCCTTCCCTCAAGGTCGGCTTCCCAAACAGCCTCCGGCAGGAGGCTCACCAATCTCCGGTACCTTTCCGTCCGGCCTTTCAGCCTCTTTTCAAAATTTTTCCTGTCGGTTATATCCCTGGCGTTCACGACAATCCCCCTGATGTCTGGATCCTCCAGGTGATTGGTGCATATTCCTTCAAGATAAATCCATCCGCCATTCTTTGTCCTGCGGCGATACTCCACGCGCTGGATATCATCAGGATTATTTATAAGCTTCTCGGCAGCTTCACGAACCCGGGCCGCGTCATCGGGATGAAAATGGTCGAAACAGATGGTATTCAAAACCTCATCCGGCCTAAATCCCGTCAATTGCTCAATCGACTCACTCACATATTTCTCGCGGCCGTCCTGATCGACGATAGCCAGCGTATCGCTGGAATTACGAACCAGTTTATCCAGGATTTCCCCCTGTTCACGCTGGGATTCTTCAGCCCGGCGGCGGTCAGTTATATCCCTGGCGTTAACTACAATCGCCGAAATGTCCGGATCATCCAGATAACTCGTCCCAATGGCTTCAAGTTCTATCCATTTTCCGTCTTTCGTTCGGCGCCGGTATTCCACGCGCTGGGGTTCACCTGGATTGTTTATTCCCCGGTTAAAAGTTTCCGCGATCCGGGACACGTCATCCGGATGGAAATAATCGAAACAGCATTTCCCAAGCATTTCCTCAGCAGAATACCCGGTGATTTTCTCTACCGATTCACTCACATAGAGCTCGTTGCCCTTTTCATCCATGATTATGAGAAGGTCATTGGAATTCCGCACCAGTTTATCCAGGGTTTTCCAACTATTAAGCAGCTGTTCTTCGCGTTCTTTTCTCTCGGTAATATCCCGAACGTTAAGGACAATTCCCCTTATATTGGGATCATTCAAAAAATTTGTGGCGACTGCTTCCAGATGTATCCATCCGCCTGATTGTTTCCGGTGCCTGTATTCACCCCTGTTGGAAGCACCGGGCCTGCCGACCAGATCCTTGAACAGGTGCGTTATCCGCTCCAAATCATCAGGATGAAGATAATTGAAGCAGCTGCTCCCATGAAGCTCCTGCGGCGAAAACCCAGTCACCCTTTCAACCGAATCACTGACAAATAACTCCTTCCCGTTTTCATCCAGGATCACAAGCATCTCTATTGAATTCCGCACAAGCTTATTCAGAAATATTTCAGATCCCCCGGGAGGGCTTCCGGCGTCAGTAATATCCATTACCTGGCGCAACCGCTCCGGCAGGTTACTTAAACCAGCCGGAGACCTGATTATGTAATCCGCGGCACCGCGACGCATTGATTCCGCCGCGATTTCCTCGGAGCCCTGCCCTGTCAGGATAACTACCGGGACTCCCGGATTTATTTTCTTTACCTCGTCAATAACCTGCAGGTTTTCATATCCATCAACTTTTATTTCACTCAGCACCATATCCCACGGTCCTGAATCCAGAAGATCTCCAAATTCAGACACCCCGGATACGCCGGTTATTTGATAGCCGGATTCCTCACCGCCCAGGGATCCACGAATCAGCTCCAGTTCCTCCGAGCTGCTGTTAAGAACAAGTATCCTGATATTTTTGACCATATTAACTACCAATTCGGTATCTCAATAAATCCGACTGTGAGGGATTCAACCGGGCGTTTCAAAACTCGAATAATTGTACAGGAGTGGTCTGAAGATGGGAATGGGACAGCGCAAGAATTAACCCTGGCGTGAAACGGTGCGGATTTCCTCTGCAATCCGGCAGTCAAACCCGCACCCGTTCGATTCAAATGTCCCCTGGAAGCAAGGGGATCAATTTCCAATTTTCTCAACCAGGGAACATGCCAGCCTATCCAAAGCCTGGAAATCCTCCTTTGAGGGTCTCCCTTTACAAAAAACCGGCTCAAGAAGCTCTGACCTGATTCCGGAAGTCAGATCCTTCAGCATTTCCAGGGTTCGTCCTCCCCAGCCGTAAGACCCAATAAAGGATGTATAGCGGATCCTGGGACGGAGGGCATTGGCAAGATAGGCAAAATAAACCGCATAGGGGTGCGGGCCGGCCAGCACCGTAGGTGTGGCCATAACCAACGCGGAAGCATCGACCAGGGACATGGCATATTTCCCGGTGTCGGTTACTGCCAGGTTGAACTGCTCCACCTTGATATCTTTATCAACCAGGGCAGTCACAAAATAATCAACCATGCGCTTGGTACTCTCGTGCATGGAGACATACGGAAGAATTACTGTTTTTGTCAGAGGCCCGTTAATCCAAGCATCATAGGCATCCATAATCAAGCGGGGCCGAGGGTAGATTGGACCATGGCTGGGAGCGATCAGGTCGATATCCAGAGGATCCAGTTTCTCCAGGTTCTTTCCGATGATCATGCGCAGGGGCATCATAATCTCAGCAAAATAACGTTTCGCCGCGCTGAGAACCCTGGCCTCGTCCGTCACATACAAATCACTGGTGGCTATATGCGATCCAAAAAAATCACAGCTGAAAAGTATCCGGTCCTCTTCAAGGTAAGTTACCATCGTCTCAGGCCAGTGAACCCAGGGAGTATATAAAAACTGAAGGGTTTTATTTCCCAGGGACAATTTTTCTCCATCCTCAACTACATGAAAGGATTCTTCAGGCAGGTTGAGCAGGTCCAGCAGCATCTCTTTGGCTTTCGGATTGGTTACCAGCTTAGCTTCAGGGAATTTCTCCAGGATCCTGGGGATTCCTCCTGAATGATCCTGTTCAGCATGATGAGAAATAACGTAATCAATCTTATCCACGCCTTCCAGCTGGCCCAGAAGCTCCTCAATCATGTGCGGTTCCACGGTGTCAAGCAAAGCTGTTTTTTCGCTTCCTTCCACCAGGTAGGCATTGTAGCTGGTTCCATCAGGAAGAGGGACCAATACATCGAAAAGCCTTTTATCCCAATCAACCGATCCCATCCAGTACACGTCATCAACTATTTTTCTTGCTTTCATTTTTTTCTCTTCATCCAGCCTTATAAATATTATTCAGTTCATCCAATAGATATCATATTACGATGCATTCAATATGGTTTCAAAATCCGGTTTGATCCCAAGGATTAAGCAGTTAATTCAGTGCGTTGATTTCAGATAACTGTACCTCTATCCCAAAAGGATAAATTGACAGGCCGACAGGAAAACCGGCTGAATGCCAGATTGCTCGCAACTCTGTCCAACCCTTATCCCCAAAAAAATCCCGGGAGGACCGCTTTGATTTTTAAATATCCCGCTTTCCCTGAAATTATACCTGAATAAACCTCTCAAAATGACCCCCAGGACTTTCGGAGGCCCAGATTATCAGGCCTAACTGATTTAATTACCGGAGCAAACCGCCCTTGTTTTTTGGCGCAATTTGAAACCTGCCTTCAAAAAGACCGGGGCCACCGGAAATCTGTTGTGAAAGTACTTCGCAGAAATTGTTGTTGACAGAAAAAATTCTCGGAATTGCATACAGGAAACTGAACATGTCCATTCCCAAAACCGGAAAACGCGCGAACACCAGGGAAAAAAAGGAAAACCCTGCCACCATGACAGCCGAATCGATTTCAGGTAAAACCAAAAATGCTTCCTCCCGGCAGAACCAGGCAGTCTTATATGAGCTGACAAGGTTATTGATTTCTAAAAATGATCAAGTGGAATTCATCAACAGCGCCAGCGGGATACTGACTGAAAAGCTGGGATATACCACTGCATTAATCGCTCTTACAGATAAACAAGGCACAAATATCACAGCATCAGTGGAATCCCTCTCCGGCAAAGAGCCCGAATTAAGGGCCGACGTGATAAGCCACTGCCGGATCCCTGCCTGCATGGAAAGTGTCCTCGAGCAGGACAGCCTGGTAATAATAAGAAATCCAGGGGACGAGTGCCCGGGATCCATGCCTGGCCGCAATTCAGGCCGCGACACCAGAATGTCCCGCCGCCTGGCTGATGAAACCGGCATCCTGGGTGTTTTATGCGTCGCCATCCCAGGATCTATGGACCCGGAAACGAAAGAGCAGGAAATCTTCAACCAGATCGCGGATGAAATAGCGTTTGCCCTGCACAAATTCAGGGAAAAAAAGGACCTGCGTGAAAGAATCAAGGAACTGGACTGCCACAACTCCATTTCCCATTTGCTTGATAATGAAAGCCTTACTATTCCTGAAATTCTTCAGGGCGCTGCCGAAATCATGGCGGCCGCCTGGCAGTATCCGGAAATCACCCGGACGCGGATAGAATATGACGGCCTGGAGTATTCAGCCGGGAATTCCGGCCAATACGCGAAACCCATTTCAGAACAGAAATGCAGCCTTCAAGTACATGGCAAAATTGTGGGTTCGGCAAGTGCGGCTTATACCGAGGTCCGTCCTGAACTGGATGAAGGCCCGTTCCTGCAAGAGGAACGCGCGCTTTTGGAATCCATAGCCAAAAAATTGAGTGCCTCTATTGAACTGCGCTTTTCAAGGGAATCGTTGAATCTTCACAGGCACATAACGGCGACACTTCCCCACCCCATATCCTACATCGACAGCAATTATCGCTATCTCGCTGTAAATGAAGTCTTTGCGGAATTTTTCAACACTGACTCCCAATACATCATCGGGCATGAAGTAGCCGAATTATTTGACCATGATGTGTATAACAGTCTTGTAAAACCCAATATAGACCTCTGCCTCGCCGGCAAAGAACTCAACTATGTCGTGGAAATCGAATGTTATGGAAAAGGCAAACGGTGGATGGAGATGCACTACCGCCCCCACCGCCGGGAGAACGGCGAAATCGTGGGGGTCGTAACCCATGGCACAGATATAACTGAATACAAACAGGCCGAAACAAGAGTCAAAAAATTCAAAACCATTTCTGACCATGCGATCCATGGCAAGATTATCATGGATCTCGACGGAACCATCACCTACGCCAATGATTATATTGCCCGCATTCATGGTTATAAGCCAGATGAACTGGTAGGTGAAAACATATCCCTGCTCCACAACAGGGAACAACTGGTTAAAGTAGAAAAATTCCTGGATTCTCTGCAGGAGGTCAACCAAATCGGACCTGCTGAACTGTGGCATTTCCACAAAAACGGCACGGTTTTCCCCATGCTGGCGAGTTTCTCATTATTCAGGGACGAACAAAGTCAACCCCAGTTTGTGGCCTGTTCCTCTATTGATATTTCAGAACAGAAACAAACCGAAGAAGCCCTGCTGCAGAGTGAGTTGAGGCTGCGGAATGTTTTCAACCAGACCTACCAGTTTACCGGAATTGTCGATCTTGACGGGACCCTGGCTGCCGCCAACCAGACTTCGCTTGATTTCATACAGGCTTCGGAAGCTGAGGTTATCGGCCGGATGTTTTGGGACACCCCATGGTGGAAGCATTCCAGTGAATTGCAGGAATGGCTCCGCGCAGCGGTTTCAAGGGCCTGCAAGGGCGAAACAATCCAAAAGGAAGTGACCCATACTGCTCCCGATGGAGCAGTGCACTACTTTGAATTCTCCCTGAAGCCTTTTACCACTGATAACGGCCGGATACTTTACCTGATTCCAGAAAGCCGGGATATCACCGCCCAGAAAATGGCGCTTGAGGCTCTGCAGAAAAGCGAGCAGCGTTTCAGGACGATTTTTGAAAACGCGCCGATTTTCATAGACGCTTTCGATAAGGATGGGCGCTGCATATTGTGGAACAAGCAGAGCCAGAAAACCTTCGGGTGGACCATCGAGGAACTCAACGCGCGGGAAGATATTTTTTCCCTTTTTTATCCTGACCCGGAAGAGCATGAAGCAGTGCTGGAGTCTACAACAACAGGAACAGACGGGAAGTTCAAGGAATGGCACCCCGTAACCAGGGATGGAAAAAAGCTTGTCACCATGTGGGCCAACTTCAGGCTCCCCGAAGGCATTGTAATCAGCCTGGGTTATGATCTTACTGAACGCAGAAAGGCTGACAGGGACAAGGCCCGCATGGAAGAACAATTTCACAAGATCCAGAAGCTTGAGTCAATCGGCCGCCTGGCCGGAGGGATTGCCCACGATCTTAACAACCTGCTGACTCCCATACTTGGATACAGCGAACTCTTACTAGAAAAAGGCTGCGGAAAATCCATTGAAAGAAAACCGGTTGAGAAAATTGCTGAAGCCGGGGGAAAAGCCCGGGACCTGGTCCGGCAGCTGCTCGCTTTCAGCCGCAAGCAGACCCTGGAATTCCGCCGGCTGGATTTGAATTCCCTGCTGATTCGATTCGAAGAACTCCTGAGGCGCACGATCAGGGAGGACATAGAAATCAAGCTGCTGACTGCCGGGTCCCTTCCCTTGATCCAGGGAGATCCGGGAGAGCTGGAACGTATCATTATGAACCTGGCGGTCAATGCCCAGGATGCCATGCCCCAGGGAGGAAAGCTCGTGATCCAGACTTCCCTGGCAGAACTGGACAGGGAATACGCTTCTTCCCACCAGAGCGTGACTCCCGGTAAATATATCCTGCTTTCAGTCAGCGATACAGGATCGGGAATGAACAGGGAGACCATTGATCATATCTTCGAACCTTTCTTCACTACCAAGAGCAGGGAAAAAGGCACCGGGCTCGGGCTTTCCACCGCCTATGGGATTGTCAAACAGCACAAGGGGAACATCTGGGCCTACAGCGAGCCTGGACTTGGTACGACAATCAAGGTCTATCTCCCGGTTTTGAATGATCATTTCAACAAGGAGCCCGATGAAGAAACTCCCGCCAAAATCGCGCAGGGCTCGGGCACAATCCTGCTTGTGGAAGATGACTATGAGGTCAGGAACCTGGCTTCAACCATCCTTGAAAAAAAGGGGTACAGGGTCATCTCAGCGGAATCCGGAAAAATGGCGCTGGAAACCATCAGGAAACATCAGGATTCCCCGGACCTGCTGCTTACCGATGTTGTCATGCCGGAAATGAACGGCAGGCAGCTGCATGAGGAAATAATCAAAGAATACCCGGATATTAAAACCATCTTCATGTCCGGATACACCCAAGACGTCATCGCCCATCACGGGATTATGGATCCGGGATTTCATTTCATCCAGAAACCTTTTTCAATTAATTCCCTGGCCAAAAATATCCAGAAAGTATTGGGAACCGAGAAATGACTACATCCTAATGGAGAGGATGCCCATAATTAAAACTTCTCAAAATCAATCGTTGTTCCAGGCCGGGAGGTTCCGCCAGGTTTCACCGAGGGCAGTTTTCATTGCCATGAATCCTGCATCCATAAAAAGGACCAGAAACAAAAAGGTAAGGCTGTATCCTGCTGAATAAGGCTGGGATTTAATCAGGAGCCTCATTAAAAATAATTCCCGGGCACTTCGAACCTATCTGTCCTGACCAGTGTCGCTTTCATTTCTATAGGTTATAACCTGGATTTTCTCAAGCGTAACCAGCCCTTCCCCTATCATTCCGTCCAGGTCCGGCAGAAAAGCCTCTATCCTTTCAGGATTGTCCACTATCTCGATTACTACCGGAAGGTCTTCAGAAAGACGGAGGATCTTGGCGGTGTGTATGCGGCTGGCTTTTCCAAAACCCATAATGCCCCTGACAACAGTCGCCCCGGCCATTCCCCGCTTCCGGGCTTCATTGACGATTGCCTCATATAAAGGGATATGCCCGTAGTGGTCGCTTTCCCCGATAAAAATCCGCAGCAGTTCAGCATTTTCCGGAAGATTCATATTACCTCCTTGCTAAATTGTACGCCCGATTGCCAGGCCAAGATAGAACACACTGATGGCAACTACCAGCTGAAAAACAATGTTGCCCATTCCCAGGAAGAATTCCGAGGCCGAAAACAGCTGGCTGCTTTCTGAAATAAAGGTGGAAAAGGTTGTGAAGGCGCCCATGAATCCAACCAGAATTATGGTCCGGATTTCTGGACTTATTGTGCTGCGCTCACCCGCCGCCGCCCAGACAATGCCGAACAGAAGGCATCCGAGTATATTGACCGCGGCGGTTCCCCAGGGAAAACTGCTGCCCAGCCAGCGGTGAACGGCTCCGCCCAGCCCGTAGCGGGCCAGCGTACCAAAAGCTCCGGCCAGCGCCAGCCAAAACAATTTCTGGATTATCATATCAAGCTCCCTTTATGGATTCAGCATCTCATATTCAAACTGCAAAATTACGGGCATAAAAAAACCCGCTTTTAAGCGGGTTAAAGATCGGCAGAAACACTAGACAATTCCTGCAGACACGGAAACCCGTACAGCAGGAGTCATCAGCCTTAATTTAAGGCGGTTAAAGGGGAACTCCATCCCCGTAAAAAACAAGTATACATAAAATGAAGAATTGAAGAGTAAAAGAAGCAGCAGCCAAACAATTTTTCATGGCCCACGGGATCAATCAGGCCAAAATATTGTTCGCGGGCGATAATTGTTACAGCGCCTTCCCAAACCTGTATGCGATTCGGGGGACGGCCTATCGAAACGTATTGAACTGGTCCGAAAGCGTCGCCAGGATGGCGGAGTTCAGCCCTCGCCGCCTGGTTCCGGGACATACCATGCCCATCCTGGAAGAAGCAACCGCTGTCGCCGCGCTGAAGGATTACAGCGAGGCGATTCGAAGCGTGTATGATCAAACCGTAAAAGGCATCAATGATGGTAAAAGGGAATTGGCCCGCGAGACAAAGATCAAGGCATTGCGCGCTTTGGGAGCTCGTGAATATAACGCTCCCAACCGCAATTACTACCTGAGCTACGCCAATGAGCTTGAATCAGGCCAGTTGAGCGAATTATGGTTCTAATTGTATAAAGAATAAAGGCGCAGATTACATTCAAAAAATTCGCGAATAAAAGTTCGGGTATCAGGAAATATGTGGAAAACTGTCGGCGAGGCACTGGCCGAACCGTATAAGTCAGGACAAAAAACATCCTACCGCCTGAAACATAAATATAAAATCATACATAAAAATTAACATGAACCATTTAAAATACTCCAGGAAAACACTATGAAAGCAATAGGTTATCAACATAGTCTTCCCATCGAAGACAAAAATGCCCTGCAGGATATTGAACTTGAAATACCCAAAGCTTCCGGTCATGACATATTAGTCGAAGTCCAAGCCGTCTCAGTCAATCCGGTCGATTATAAAATCCGCCAGCGGGTTGCTCCGGAACAGGGAGAATGGAAAATCCTGGGATGGGACGCGGCCGCATCGTCAAAGAGGCCGGCGAAAAAGCAACTCTGTTTAAACCCGGCGATAAGGTCTGGTACGCCGGCGACCTGACCCGTTCAGGCAGTGACGCCGAGTATCAGCTTGTCGATGAACACATTGTCGGTCACATGCCGGCAAGCCTGTCCTTTGCCGAGGCTGCCGCCCTTCCCCTGACCTCGATCACCGCTTGGGAGATGATTTTTGACCGCCTGCGGATACCCCCTGGCGTAAGCGGAACCGAAAAATCAGTACTCGTCATCGGGTGCCGCCGGGGGTGTCGGCTCAATTTTGGTGCAGCTGCTGCGGAGCCTCACCGGCGTTACCATTATCGGCACGGCTTCCCGCCCGGAAAGCGTGAAATGGCTCAGTGATCTGGGAGCACACCATATCATCAACCACCGGGAAAGCCTTTCCGAGGGACTGAAATCCATTGGCATTCCTGAAGTGGATGACGTATTCAGCCTTACCAACACTGAAGACCACTACGGAGAAATCGTAAAATGCCTGGCTCCGCAGGGAAATTTAGGACTGATTGACGATCCCTCTCATCTGGACGTCACCAGGCTCAAGCCCAAATCGATCTCCCTGCACTGGGAATTCATGTTCACCCGTTCCATGTTCCAGACCCCAGACATGGTTGAGCAGCACAATCTCCTGAATGAAGTCAGCAGCTTAATCGACAAAGGACAGATTAAAACCACAGTAGCCCACCACCTGGGCACGATTAACGCCCGGAACCTGATAAAGGCCCACTCCATGCTGGAATCGCAGCAGGCCCACGGGAAAATCGTGCTGGAAGGTTTCTAATCAAAGAGTGGTATTAATCCAGGATCGCCCCGTTATGGCAAACACCTGGCCGGGGCGATCAACCTTGAAAAAACCCGGCTCAGCATTACAAGTCAGGTGATAATGATGAGGTGATTAGCTTGGACAGCGGGAATTGCCTGAGAACATGCCCGCGGCACTGCATTAACGTGGGATCGCCTTACAAAATCATCCAGGAACATTGCCTGCATTGCGGAAACTGTTTCGAAATCTGCCCCCGCCAGGCAGTACTCAGGAACGGCTGGAATTAGAAAGCCCCACAATCCTGCGCCTGGCCTTCCATCTTTCCTTAATACGCCGGACAAAACCACGTTTCCTGTATTTCAGATAAAGAAAGCCCACTATCCCGGCAAGCAGGGCGCCGAAAGCACAGACAATCAGGTCTCCCATGGTATCCACCAGGCCAGATTTCTGCATGTTGAACCCGAACAACCTGGTCCATGGAGAATTCAAAAATCTCCCAGAGAGCTCCCGCTCCCATTGCCAGGGAAAAAGTGAACACAAAAATGAACCACGGCTTGGCCGAGACCTTGTTGGTGTGCAGCAGCATGAAGGCCCAGATAAATCCGACAATGCCGATAATGAATCCGGAAAAATCGTGCAGGAAACAGATCAAACCACCAGTATTTAACATAAAACGCGCCCAGTTCACCAAGTATGAAATGGGCCGCGATAAAAAATGTGAGAATCAGTTCGAATTCCAGGGGCAGCACGATTCTCCACTGCCTGTGGAGAATCGTGGGGATCATCAGTCCGATGACGGCAACAACCGCCGAAAAAAATCATAAAATAATCCCGCAGGTAAAAGGCATATATCGCGCCCCCTACTATCAGGGCCTTCAAGATGTAGGAAGCGGCAACCTGCACCTTGCCGGACTGGGTCAGCTGATAATTTCCATTCGCTGTTTCGTTCATTTTTCTTAAATATTATTCTATGTTTAATATACTTCTCAATTGAACAGACAATTAAAATTTTTTCCTTTAAACTTAGGTGAAATTGAAATTTAACCCTCAGATCCGCTAAAAAATACGGAACTTCAGATCATCTCAGGCCTTCTTCTTGACCTGAAGTTGTTAATCCGAGGGAAGGAGTTCACTCCCTGATGGACACTCAAAAGATAATCCTGCGGTCCGCCAGGCAGGATCGCGATGACGGCCGGGCATTTGCCCGCTACCTGGACCAGGCCGCCGAAGGATTCTTCCGCTTCATGCTCGGAAAACGCTTTGAAGAAATAATCGCCAAGGCCTTTTTGAAGGCGGATCACGATCTTTCCTGGCAGCATGCCGCCTTTGCCGAACATAATGGTTCCATCATCGGCATGGTTTCCGGGTTCACCGCCGAACAGCATCGCCGCTCATCACTGCAACCCCTGAAAAAAGCTGCCGGTGGATGCAACCCGCGCCTTAAAGCGGTTACCCTGCTCTTTGCCCCTCTCCTGCAAATAATCGATACCGTCGAGGATAAGGACTACTACCTGCAGGCCATTGCCGTGGACCCTGATCTCCGGGGTTGCGGAGCAGGCTCCATACTTTATGACTTTCTTAAAGATCGAGCCCGGGATTCCGGATCAACCCGCCTCTCCCTTGACGTTTCAGCCGGAAACGAAACCGCCGTCAGTTTTTACAGGCACCGCGGAATGACCATCGAATCACAGTGGCCAAAACAGATCCCCATTCCGGGAATCAAGCTCTACCGGATGACCATCGGATGTGGGAAGTGAGATGTTCGTTGTTCGAAGTTGAATTCAAGATTCAAGGTTCATGGTTCAAAATTGTGGCAGGGAGCATCCTTGCTTTCCTGTCTCCGACAACGTCGGGGACTGTGTAAGGCTGGGAAGCAGTTTAAGGTTCAAGGTTCAAGGACTCGCCAGTGAGCCTAAAATCGTCACCCTGCAACAATGCTCCAAAATATGAACCACCCTTTCCCTGAGAGCATTATAGGTTTAATGACCCAGGTTAGGTGGGAGTTGCCATGTTATATATCCTTGAAAAAATTAAATATCTGGCTGGTCTCGAAAAAAAACTGGCCGCCCGGCTCAAAGAGAGCTCTCTAACATTCCTGAGAATTAGCCTGGGCCTGGTATTTACCTGGTTCGGGCTGCTCAAATTCTTCCCCGGGATCAGTCCGGCAGAGGAAATTGCCACCTCGACAATTGCCCTTCTTACCCACGGCTTTATTACCCCGCTGGTCTCACTAAAAATCCTGGCGGCCTGGGAGGTCCTGATCGGACTTGGATTCCTCCATGGAAAATATATTCGGGTTGACAGCCTTACTGTTTTTCCTGCAAATGACGGGAGCCATGGCGCCCCTTTTCATTCTTCCATCCGAAGCCTTTTCCCGGCTGCCCTGGGCTCCAACGCTGGAAGGTCAATACATTATCAAAAACGTAGTCCTTATCGCCTCCGTAGTGGTTATCTGGGCAAACCACCGGAACTGAGATCTGAGATGTTCGAAGGCCGAAGTTAAGTTCGAACTTACTTCGAACCTCGAACATCTCACTTCGCACTTATCAAATGATTCCCTTTGTATGAAAAGCGTTGATTATCATGAAAAGCGCCGCCAGCCAGTTGGTATAGGCAAAAATCTTCTGTAGCTGTTTCGGTTTGGTTTTCAAGGCTATCCGTCCCCCGATCAGTCCGCCAACAATGGTTAACGCGGCCAGGGGAACCGCCCACGCGGGATTGAAATCACCCTGCACGGCATGGCCGGCAAAACCCATTAATGCTGTCGCCGCGATCAGCGTTGATGCCGTGCCTACCGCGGTATGCATCGGCACCCCGCAGGCCAGGACCATCAGGGGCACAAGAAAAGACCCCCCCGACACACCCACCATGCCGGATCCCAATCCGGTCAGGATGGTTACCGGAAGGGCAATCCACAAATTGACGCCGTAGATTTCATCTCCTGACCTGATATTCAGCGTTCCAAAAAGCCTTGCCCCTTTATCAAGCCTCTTCCCTGAAACCGGGACCAGCATTATGATTCCGGCGATCACAAGCATTACCGCAAAAATTACCTTCAGGGTGAAGCCGCTGAATAAATGGGAAAAATATCCGCCTCCCAGTGCCGAAACAGCGGTAAAGGTACCGACAATCAGTGCCAGGGGCCATGATATTGACCGGTTCTTCTGAAATATGACCATGGCGGCAACCGATGCAGTAAAAAGAATAAACTGTCCGGTTGTGGCAGCCTGGTGCATGGGGATCCCGGCCATCGCCAGGATCACCACGTAAAAATTGCCTCCGCCCTTCCCTACCATGGTCATGGCAACGGCAACAATAAAAATGAGTGAGCTTACCAGTATCACACCTGTCATTATCTCTTCCCGATTCTCCCCGTTATCATTCGGACACTGGCCTGTTCCCAGGCCTTCACCCGGTCTCCCCTGTCCATTCCTGCTATCCGGTCCACTTCGTTCGCCAGGTCCCTGGTCAACAGCAGCCTTGTTCTCCCTTTCCTGCCGGCGGCACACCTCAAAACAATGCCTTCAGGTGTTTGCTGTATAAAACTTATTCTGATAAAACTGTTGCCGCGGAACAATTATATCGATTAGCTGCGGCAGGTTCAGTTCCCTGATGTTGAAAGGCGGTGCGCGTGTCTAATGAAAAACCAATCCCAGCGGGGAAAATCGGACTGGCCCTCGGCGGCGGGGCGGCCAGGGGCTGGGCCCATATCGGTGTAATGCGGGCCCTGACAGAAGCCGGAATTGAAATCAGCTGCATAGCCGGGACCAGCATCGGTTCCATAGTCGGCGCGGCCATCGCCCTCGGCAAGCTCAAGGTCCTGGAAGATTTTGCCCGCCAGCTGGACCTGAGACAGATATTCTCCTTCCTGGATGTGGTCTATCCCAGGACCGGGCTCATTGACGGCGAAAAGGTAACAGACTTCTTCCGCGACCATATTGAAAACATAGACATTGAAGAAATCCCGATTCCTTACTGCGCCATTGCCACCAATCTTTCCACCGGTAATGAATGTGTGTTGAACCAGGGAGACCTGATAGAAGCTATTCGATCCAGCATTTCGGTCCCGGGAATCTTTACCCCGGTGAAGAGGAACGATGGATTCCTGGTGGACGGAGGACTTGTGAATCCCGTTCCGGTAAATGCCGTAAGGAACCTGGGAGCTGACTATGTCATAGCAGTTGATTTGAACCATGACGTCGCCGGCAACCTGGGCCCCCGGTCAGCGCAAGTGGGAAAACCGCCCCTGGAGGAGGTTCCGGACCCGCCGCATTTCCAGAAATGGCCTCTAATCCAGGAACTGGACAAGAGGCTTAAAGAATTAACCTCTACTCCCGTCGAGCAGGTTCGTCGTTGGCTTCTCAAAGATCCCGCTCCCAACATTTTTGAAGTGTTAACCACCTCAATCACCATAATGGAATCCCAGATAACCGCTGTAAACCTGACCATGAATCCCCCGGACCTGCTGATCCAGCCGAAGCTGGGCCATATACGCTTCATGGATTTCCACAAGGCCGAGGCTGCCATTTCCGAAGGCTGTCGGGAAACCAGGGAGAAACTGAAACATTGGAACGGAGAAGTGAATTAAAGTTTAAGTTTTAAGGTTGATCAACAGAGCCCAAAATCGTCAACCGTAAATCGTAATTCAAAAATTGAATAGCGCCGCCGAAGGCGGCAACAATAAAAGAGGGCTGAATGACCGATTGTGAACAGCCTGGGGTGACCGTAGGGAACCCCAGGTAATGATGTTCCTATAGTGTGCCGGGAGCGCTGAAAGCGCGACATCGGAACTGAGATGTGAGATGTTCGAAGTTCGAAGTGAAGTTCGAAGTGAAGTTCGAAGTGAAGTTCAAGGGGAACAGGACAGTTATGAAAAACATGACAAAACCAAAACTTTTCCTCGCCGTATTCCTTACAGCTGTATTCCTTTTCTCCTGCAATCGTCAGGAACAGTTGCCTAACATTGTTATCATCCTGGTCGATGATATGGGCTATGGAGATCCCGGATGCTATAATCCCGCATCGAAAATATCCACTCCCAACATTGATCAACTCGCCGGTGAAGGCATGAGGTTCACTGACGCGCATGCTTCCGGCCCGCTCTGTCATCCCTCGCGCTACGGCTTGATGACCGGCAGGTATCCCTTCCGCGCCAATCTTTCTGTTTGGCCCAAACTGGCAACCATAGAAGAAGACAGGCTGACACTGCCATCCATGCTTAAAAAAAGGGGATACTCTACGGCCATGGTGGGGAAATGGCACCTGGGATTCAATGAAGACGGCTATGAAAATCCCCTTAAAGGAGGGCCCGTGGACCGCGGGTTTGACAGTTTTTTTGGAATCCGGGCCTCAACGGATATCCCTCCATATTTCTATATCAGGGGTGACCGTGCCGTCGATCCCCCGACTGAATATATTGAAGCTTCCAGCTCCGAGGGCTGGTCACCCATCCAGGGAGCCTTCTGGCGCGAAGGTGGTATTGCCCCGGGACTGGAACTGAAAGATGTACTGCCCCGGTTTACGGATGAAGCCATCGGGGTCATTGAAGGTCATGACTCAAAAAAGACTCCTTTGATGCTGTATCTTGCCTATCCGGCCCCCCATACCCCCTGGCTGCCGTCCCCGGAATTTTCCGAAAAGAGCGGAGCGGGAATGTATGGAGATTTCCTGATGATGGTGGACGCGGAGATCGGAAAAATCCTGCGGGCTCTTGACAGCGCGGGAATGAAGGAAAACACCATAGTCCTGTTCACCTCCGATAACGGGCCGGTATGGTATGGCGCTGATGTTGACCGCCTGGGACATGACTCTTCAATTGGGTTGCGGGGGATGAAAGGGGATGCCTGGGAGGCCGGACACCGCATGCCTTTCATTGTACGCTGGCCCGGGAAAGTTAAACCCGGCACACTGAGTGAACAAACCATCTGTTTCACCGATGTCATGTCAACCATGGCCGGAATTTCCGGGGCCACCCTTCCGGATGACGCCGGGCCTGATAGTTACAGCTTTCTCCCTTCCCTGCTTGGCTCTCAAGCTCCCGGCCAGGAAGCTCGGCCTCCGGTAGTGATGCGGTCGGCAAGTGGAGCGATGGTCATACGCTCGGGAGACTGGAAACTCATCGACCGGCTGGGATCAGGAGGCTTTTCCTCACCTGAAAAAATTGATCCCGAACCAGGCGGGCCAACAGGACAACTGTATAACCTGGCCGCCGACCCGGAGGAACAGAACAACCTGTACCTGTATGAGCCGGATATTGTAAACAAACTTGCAAAGGAACTGGAAACAATCCTGAACCGGAAGTGAGACACCGGAACTGAGATCTGAGTCCAGCCGCCGCCTTGGGCGAATCATGCAGGGGAAAAACTTGGGGGAGGTGAACCCCGGAGAAATTCACGAAATACGGATACGATTACGACAACGATAGCCGCTTCGCTGACAACGCGCCCGGTAATGGTGCTGCCTGCTGCTTGTGACTCGCAACTATTCAAGTTTCAGGTTAGAAGTAAGCAGTTCGAAGTAAACCAGTAAATAAGGTCTCCGTGACACATTCACTCCTCCCCGCAATAACCCTTACATAGTTATTCAATGAGCGGCGTACAGGTGACCCAGCCCAGCGGCCGAATTTACCAGGATTTAAGAAACAGGATGACTAACTCCGATTCAGATCGGCTCCCCTGTCGGCTGGTTTAATCGGTTTGGCCTTCCGGGAAAATTATATCTGTTATTTTTCCTGAAACAACTCTGTTAGAATGCTAAAAACGAGCTGACTAGAAAATGGCAATCTTCTACCGCCAGCTGCTCCGTCACATAACAAACGGGGGCAGTGATATGGAGTGAGAGTCATGGAAGACCAGAGGAAGACCAAGGCGCAACTGATCGAAGAGCTCCGGAAGCTGCGAAAAAAATATGAATCACTCTGCCGTGCCGGTGATCCCAGCGTCTCTGAAGATCCTGAATTCAGGATCGATTCCTTTTATGATTCAATTCAAGCCGGAATAATTCTCCAATCTTCAGATGGCGAAATTATCCACACCAATACTTACGCTTCAAAAATCTTCAATATGCCGGCAGATAAAGTCACCGGCCGCTCTTCAATGGATCCCGTCTGGAATATGGTGGATGAACAGGAGCAGCCTGTACCAGGAAAAGACCATCCTTCGATGATTACCCTGCGCACAGGCAAACCCCTGCGCGATGTAATTCGAGGAATTTTTTCCACTGATCCATCCAGGATGCGCTGGCTGCTGATCAATACTCTGCCCATCTTCAAAAAGTCCGCAAAAAAGCCCTCTGAAGTGATGACTACTTTTATTGATATCACTGAACAGAAAAACCTTGAGAAGCAGGCCCGCGAAGATCAGCGCATCCTTAGCATGATGGCTCGGAATTATCCGAATTCATATGTATCAATTATCGAAAAAGACCTGTCTATTGGGTTTACGGCCGGGCAGGAATTTTCAAAACAGAATCTTGATCCGGAAGATTTTATCGGTTTAAAAATCGAAGATGTCTTTGGCGAACACACCAGGGAAGTGCAAAACTATTACCTTAAAACTTTCGATGGTGAAGAGCAGGAATTCCAGCTTTTCATAAACGGTCAGCATCAGTTGTATCGTACAGTACCCCTGGTTAATGATGACGGAGATACTGGCCGTATCATGGTTGTCGTTGAAAACATCACCGAAAAAGTAGAAGCCGAAGAATCTGCTCGGGAAAGCTTTAGGCGCTACCAGCTGCTTTTCGAAACGTCGTCAGACGCAATCTTTATCGCCGATCCGGAAACCGGGATGATGATTGACTGCAATCCGGCAGCCGAGCAATTGACCGGAAGAACCAGCGAGGAACTGAGAAGCCTTCACCAGTTTGACCTGCACCCTCCCGAGAAAAGTGATTTCTACAAGTCGGAATTTGCCAAAGCGGTTAAATCAAAAGGCTTGTTGTTTGAAGGGATGGAAATCCTGCATAAGGACGGCAGAAGAATCCCGGTCGAAATCAGTTCAGGAGGAATTGCCCTGAATAGGGATACATCTCTGCACTATGGGATCTTCCGGGATGTTTCAGAGAGGCTGGCTTCAGAGAAAAAAATCGCCCGTGAACAGGAAAACCTTTCGGCCCTGATAAACAACACCGATGGAATGATCTGGTCAGTCGACCGTGACTTCCGGCTGATTGTGGGCAATGCAGCCTTTAACAATTCTGTTTCAAGGCTCAGCGAACGTCCCCTGCACCCAGGAGACCTTGTCTTAACCGATGATTTCCCGGAATCAGCCCGGGAAACCTGGAGGAACATGTACCAGCGGTCACTGGACGGCGAATCGTTTGCCGTCGAAATGCCTCCTGAGTTCGGGAATAAAGACTCGGTTATTGAATTCCGTCTGAGCCCTATTTTCTCAGGCGAAGGAAAAATAACCGGGGTAACCGTCTTCGGGAGAGATGTCTCTGAGCAAAAAAAATCAGAAGATGAACTTGCCGCCAGCCGGGAAAAATACCAGCTGATCGTCGACAATCAAAACGACCTGGTTGTCCAGATCACCCCAGACCTGCGCATCCTGTACGCGAGCCCCTCCTATTGCAGGACCTTCGGCCAGGAAGAAGCCAACCTGATCGGCAGGACTTTCACACCCAAGATCCACAAGGATGACCGTGAAGCGGTAAAGAAATCCCTGGCCCGGCTGTCACAAGAACCCTACAAAACCCAGCATGACGAAAGAGCCCTGACAGTTGATGGATGGAGACATTTCACCTGGTCCGCCCGGGCTATCCTGGACGATACCGGAAAGATTTCCTCAATTATCAGCGTGGGGCGGGACATTACCGACCGGGCTGAAACCAGGGAGCAGCTGAGTGCCAGCGAAGAAAAATACCGTCTCTATTTTGAACATTCCCCGGTAGGCTACCAGTCCCTGGATGAAAACGGCTTTATCCTCGATGTAAACCATACCTGGCTGAACCTGCTCGGCTATACCAAGGAAGAGGTCCTGGGCAAATGGTTCGGCGACTTCCTTCACCCGGAAGAAAAAGAGCTTTTCCGTGAACGTTTTCCGATAAATATTCAGTCAAATGAAACAATCCGCGATATGGTATTCAGGCTCAAGCTCAAGGACGGCAACTACATGATCGCTGAATACACTGTCAGGATCGGCAGGAATAAGGACGGCAGCTTCCAGCGCACCCACTGCGTGTTCCAGGATATCTCTGAAAGGATCAAGGCCGAGGCTTCACTGAAAGACAGTGAACTAAAGTTCCGGAGTTACATTGAAAATTCCCCCTACGGGATTTTTCTTTGGGACGGGGAGGGGAAAATTCAGGATGTGAATGCCGCGGCCTGCAAGATATCCGGATTTGCTTACCGGGACCTGCTTAATCTCTCGATAACCGATTTGGTTCCCGAAGAAAACAAAACAGAAGTCCTGGATGAGTTCAAAAACCTGATCGACAGGGGATGCTCAAGTATTGAAATCCCCTTCTTGACAAAATCAGGGAAGACAATCTTCTGTTCAATAGATTCAGTGCGTACCGGGCCGGACAAGTACCTGGGATTCGTTCAGGACGTAACCGCGAGGAAGGTGTCCAGGGAGAATGCCATCAGGACCGCCAATGAATGGCAGAAAACCTTCGACGCTTCTGAGGATGTCATATGGATCCTGGACAGGGAACAGAGGATAGCGCGTTCCAACAGGAAGGCCCGGGATTACTTCGGAAAACCTCCGGAACAGTTAATCGGCATGCACTGCTGGGAAATCGCCCATGAAGAGCGGAGGCCTATCGAAGGATGCCCGATACTCAAGGCCAGGAATAGCATGGGCCGGGAAAGCATGGACCTCAGTGTTGGGGACAAATGGTTTAAAGTCACGGTAGACCCGATTATGGATGAACAAATGAGGTTCAACGGAGCCGTGCATGTAATCAGTGACATAACCGAAAGGAAAGCCGCGGAAGAAGCATTGATTCTGGCTAAGAATTCGCTGGAAGAAGCCCAGGCGGTTTCCCATACCGGGAGCTGGGAGTACGATATCGGGGCCGAGAGACCAGTATGGTCAAAAGAAGCATTAAGAATATTCGGACTAGATCCCAACCAGCAGGCCCCCAGCTGGGAAGCGCAAAAAGAGTTACTGGATCCGGATCACTGGGAAATCCTGGACAAAGCTATCAGTAAATGTATTGAAACCGGACATCCTTACAGCCAGGAATTCAAACTCTTCAGGCCTGACGGTGAAATATGTTGGGCGCATACCGTGGGAAGGGCGGTAAGAGATGAAAATGGCAGCATCATCAGGCTTATGGGCTCAGTCCAGGATATCACCTCCCGAAAACTCGCTGAAATTGAGAAGACAAAGCTCCAGGAACAGCTGACCCAGGCCCAAAAAATGGAGTCCATAGGCCGGCTGGCCGGGGGAGTCGCTCACGATTTCAACAATCTCCTGACCGCGATCCAGGGATTCTCCGAACTGCTGCAAAGCTCCCTGAGCCCGGGTGATCCCCTGAAAAAAGACGTTGAGGAAATCCAGAAAGCCGCGGATTCAGCTTCCTCCCTGACCAGTCAACTGCTTACCTTCTCCCGTAAACAGGTGGCCGCCCCTAAAATTCTGGACCTGAACAGCAAAATCTCCAGTTCTGAAAAAATGCTGCGGCGTATCATTGGAGAGGATATCAAGTTCATTTTTCATCCGGGAGAGGATGCCGGTAATATGTTTATAGATCCTGGACAGGTAGACCAGATACTTATCAACCTGATGGTAAATTCCAGGGACGCAATGCCTGAAGGCGGGGAACTGTCAATTACCACCGGAAAGGTTCACGGAGAACAACCGTGGACTGCCATAGCTGCGGAACTTCCATCCCAGGGGATTTTGTCATGATGTCAGTTACCGATACCGGAACCGGGATGGATGAGGAAACCCTGAGAAACATATTCGAACCTTTTTATACCACCAAGGAGACCGGCAAGGGAACAGGCCTGGGCATGCCTACCATCCATGGAATAATCCACCAGAATGGAGGCCATATCAAAATCGAATCCCAGTCCGGCAAAGGAAGCACCTTCAGGATTTACCTGCCCTCCAGGAAAGAGAAAGCTGAGAAGCCGACAGCAGTTGAGCCTGATGTCCAGGCCGTTGGCAGTGAAACGGTTCTCCTGGTTGAAGACAAGGATATTGTGCGCAAACTGGTTCTCAGGATACTCAAAAAACAGGGTTACAAGGTCATAGAAGCAGCCAATGGAGGAGAGGCCTTCCTGAAATTCGAGCAGGAAAACCAGGATATTGACCTGCTGCTGACCGATGTCATCATGCCCGAAATGAGCGGCAAACAGCTTTATGAAAGGCTGCTGAAAATCAAGCCGGACCTCAAGGCCCTTTTCATGTCCGGCTATACCGAAGATTCAATATCCAGCCAGGGAATACTCGAGGAAAAAATAAACTTTATCCAGAAACCTTTCCGGCCCCAGACCCTGGCGGAAAAACTCAGGGAAGTCATCGGAACTGAGAAGTGAGATGTGAGAAGTGCGAAGGGGAGATATCCCAGGCTCCAGTAAATCTCCTCACTGGGCTGTCGATCCGTTACTCAGAGGAAAACGTTCAAATTTCAAAATTGTTAAACGGCACACCAGGTGCCAACAATCCAATTAACGAGTTACGGTTGACAATTGACGATTTGAATCAACGGCACCGGAGGTGCCAACAACCAGAGAGGGCTGGAAGCCCGACAATCCCGGGCCAAAGGTCCCGGGATCATAGCCCAGGGGGAAGTCCCCGTCGAAGACGGGGGCAATCCCTGGGTAACAAGACAATACCAAAGCAACAAGCCCTGGAATTTAGGGCGGCATCGGAACTGAGAAGTGAGATGTGAGAAGTGCGAAGGGGAGATATCCCAGGCTCCAGTAAATCTCCTCACTGGGCTGTCGATCCGTTACTCAGAGGAAAACGTTCAAAATTCAAAATTGTTAAACGGCACACCAGGTGCCAACAATCCAATTGACGAGTTACGGTTTAGTTTTACGATTTAAATCAACGGCACACCAGGTGCCCACAACCAGTTCCCCGAATCCCTTTTGGGATCCGGGATAGAAAGGGCTGGAAGCCCGACAATCCCGGGCCAAAGGTCCCGGGATCATAGCCCAGGGGGAAGTCCCCGTCGAAGACGGGGGCGAACCCTGGGTAACAAGACAATACCAAAGCAACAAGCCCTGGAAGGGCGGCATCGGAACTGAGAAGTGAGATGTGAGAAGTGCGAAGTAAAGAGGAAGATACCTGGATATGAACCGGCCGCGTGAGCAGACCAGAGAGACCGCAGGATAACCTGGAACAGGATTGATGGGCGGCTAAATCAAAAATTGAAAAAAATCCTGGATTCTACTCCACCCGGAAAATAATATTGCTGCTGTACATAATTTCTTACTTAATCCATCAGGAGGTGATAATGGGGGAATTCAGCAGAAGGCAATTCTTGAAAAAAGGCGCGACGACAATTACCGTTACTTCAACATGCGTATGCGGCATGACCGGCTGTGCCACATTCACAAAGATCGGCAACACCCCTTCCATTGATCCGGATGCCTATACCTTAACTAATAATATCCTGGCAATCGATTTAACAAAAACAAAGACATTAGGCAGGGTTGGAGAGGCTGTCAAAATTAAACATCCCGATATTCCAGATGGATTAATTATTGCCCATGTCGATAAACAAAAATACGAGGTGGCTTCCCTTCTCTGCACCCATAGAGGTGTGGAAGTGGAATATGATCAGGAACAGGCAAATTTTGCCTGCGCCAGCCTTGGCGGTTCCAGATATGGGATCGACGGCAAAAACTTGAGCGGTCCCGCCGGCAAACCCCTGAAAGAATTTGAGTCATCCTTAAAAGACGGCATACTGACAATTAACATATAGAATATTTTAGATAAAAAGCTGCAGCAGCTGATGTTACACGCCGCAAATTAGCAGTTCCCGGCAACACAGCTGGGCAAACTGATATAAGGGAAATGACCTTTCTCCCTGGGTAAGCCATGATCAAAAATACCTGTTTTTCTCCTCCACAAGACTCGATTCACCCGGCCGGAACAAGAACCATGCTATTTTTTGGGTGGACGCTTCCGTCATTGAAAAATTCAGGCCATCGGAAGTGAGAACTGAGATGTGAGCACCGCGGATTCAAAATGGTAAAAATCCCTAAACATTCACTGGCATTCATCGCCGCTTTACTGTTCACACTGACAGTCAACGGGGTGATCCCTTTTTTTGCGGCGCCCACGCTCGGCCAGGCCCTCTGGACTACCGGATTTTCCCTTTCCTTCCTGAACGAGTCGGTCTTCAGCATTTACGCGCAGAATTTTGGCGCCCCTGAACCTGCGGCTATCGCGTTCGGCCTCGCCGGAGCCTGGCCGGCGGCATGCTTCATTAAATCGGGCCTTCATCCAGTTGAGGCCTACTCTTTAATGGCTGCCTTGTGGCTCTCTATCGCCTTTGTATCGGCATACGGGATTGGCCGATATTTTTCGGTTCGGCCCCTGTTTTCGATTCTGGGCGCAGTCGCCTGGATGACAATGCCGATGATATGGGGCCATGCCAGTTACTCGATGCTTTCCTTAGGAATAGGTCTGCTGCCCTTTTATTTTCTTGCCGCCTTAAATCTTTTCGCGCCCCGGACACCAGAACAGGTTCCCGGAAAACGGACAGTTGTCAAATGGCTGACCTGCTACTGGGCTGTCTGCCTGGTTTCGGTTTTCATGGATGGATACACCTTCATGATGTTTGCTGCCGGGTCAAGTCTGTTGGGAGCTATTCTTTTTGCCGGTGATGCCCCGTGCCGGCGAAGGCTGGCAAGCTTTGCTTTTCCCGTCCATTTTTTCGGTTTGGGGGCGTCTTACCTGCTTTACGCTCTCTACATAGGAAAGCTCCAGTTTGATACGGTGTCAATCGATTTCTTCAGGGGCTGGGGGCTCGACGTCTCATTCCTGCTGATCCCGACCAGGGGCATGCACTGGCTGCCCGATCTCCTGGGCTGGAGTGTTTTCCGGTCTGACGATATTTTTTTTGGCGATGCTTCAGTTTGGACGACTTCTTTTGCCATCCCCGTCATTGCCGGCTCGATCTGGGCGGCCATCTATGGTCCAGGCAGTAAAAAAATCACCGCCGGATTCGTTGTTGTAATGGCTTTTGGTTTCTACATGGCCCTTGGGCCTTCTCTCAAGGTGAATTCCGTAAAGCCCGAGGGGGAAGCAATCGGCGCAAAAATGCCGGAGAAGTACGCCGTCGGCCCAACCGGTTCCGCCCTGCTCTCTGAAAATCTCCCGGGATTCAAAGGCATGAGGGCGAGCTACCGGTGGGGAGCCCTGGGAGTTTTTGGCGCCTGGATTTTAATTGTCCTTGCGATGTCGGGCGGCGGCAGAAAATCCATACTTTACGGCGCGGCAGCCGCCATGGCGGCTATCGCAATGTTGAACCTGCCAAATCTAAATAATCATTTACAAACATGCATCCATAATCGGGAGATGTTTCTGGACCTTGATTCGAACCTGGCCGAGGAGATGAAGGAGGTGGTTTTTCCCCAGGAAAAGGTCGCCTTTCTTCCATGGAGAAACGATTTTCTCGTGAACTACCTGGCTTCCCGGTTAAACGTGGTTGCCTATAACATTGGCGGTGACAAAAACCTGGCCGAGGCAAGGTCTCACTGGCCGAAAACCATGTCTCAATTCCCGATGGGAAAAATGAACAGCCGGTTTGCTAATCGAACTCTGCTGCTGCTGGCAAGAAACGAAGCTGACGTCGTGATCCTGCCCTATATTGATATGCTGTGGGCTGCGCACAGATGGCCGTATCCGGTGGAGTTCAGGGATCAGCTGGCTCCGGCCCTGGCCGGACTGCAGCGTTCAGGATTCGTCAACCTGGATGATCGGGAGTTCTATGCTTCTGTGAGACTCAAACCTGAGTTTAAATCCTTGGCGGCACGCCGTTCCATTGAGTCAATTGTCAAAATCAGGCATTCTGACAATAAAAATATAAAATATTCCAGATAACGAGTTGCTGCAGCCGATGCTACCCCCGCGCCTCCGGCGCTCTTGACAAAACGGATTCCAGGCAAGAGCCGGGCCTCCCGAGGTCTGCGGCCTGTGACCCGCGACTATTCTTGAGATCGGCATTCCCTATGGAGATCCAAACTTAACTTCGAACATCTCAAATTTCAGTTCGAACCTGGAAGTGGCCCGGTGGGAACCTCCTTGAGACTCGAATCCATGGTGGGAAAACCGGGAAGGCTGAAATCTCTCTAAATTATCCCTGCCGGATATTTCATCAAGGCATCTCACGCGTACCCGATAGATCAGTCCCGTTTCCTAAACGGATAAATCTATTTATTGTTAAACAGCTCTACAATATAATTTTTTTTGTATGATATTTATCAGAACCAATAAAAAAGTCACTAAAAGGAACCCATAATCGCAATTCCTGTAAATAGCGAGGTAAGTAATGAATGCTTTTCGAGCCAAAGTTGTAATTTCCTGTTTTGTTCTTGCGCTGTTCGCCTCTTCAATGGTCTTTGCCCAGGATATGCCCAGGGCCGAACCCGAAGCGGCCGGGGTTTCATCTGAGCGCCTGCATCGTCTGGATACCATATTTCAAAAGTATGTGGATGACGGACAGCTCCCGGGATCGGTGATACTCATAACCAGGCACGGCAAGGTAATATACCAGGACGCGTTTGGCCAGAGGGATCGTGAGTCAGGTTCCCCTATGAAAGCGGGCACGATTTTTCGAATCGCTTCCCAGAGCAAAGCCCTGATCAGCGTCGGGATAATGATTTTACAGGAAGAGGGGCAGCTGCTCATATCGGATCCGGTCGGAAAGTACATACCGGAATTCAACAACACGACCGTGGCTCAACCCCGGGACGACGGCGGATATGACATCATAAAAAGCAAACGGCCCATCACCATTCGTGACCTGCTTACCCACACGGCAGGCATCGGCTACGGAAACGGTCCGGCCAGTGACATGTGGAAGGAGGCCGGCATACAGGGCTGGTATTTTGCCGACCGCGATGAGCCTATAGCGGAAACAGTCCGCCGCATCGCTTCCCTGCCCTTCGACGCCCATCCTGGAGAGCGTTTTGTCTATGGTTACAATACCGATATTCTCGGCGTTGTAATCGAACAGGTGAGCGGTGAATCACTGGATACATTCCTGGAAAATCGAATTCTCGAGCCCCTGGGCATGAAAGACACTCATTTCTATCTGCCGGAATCAAAGGTTGACCGGCTTGCCACAGTCTATTCAGCCCTGGAAGGCGGATCTCTTGAGAGGGCTCCTTCTCCCGGCGGAATGGTGGGACAGGGCGAATACGTGTATGGCCCGAGAAAAAGTTTTTCCGGAGGGGCCGGACTGCTGTCTACGGCATCGGATTACGCCAGATTTCTCCAGATGATGCTCAACGAAGGCGAACTTAACGGCAAGCGGATTCTTTCCCGGAAATCGGTTGAACTGATGACCGTGGACCACCTGGGCGACATTGCCTCCGAACCCGGTGTCGGTTTCGGACTGGGATTCAGGGTGGTCAAAGATCTCGGCGCGAGAGGCGTTTTAGGTTCCGTGGAAGAATACAGTTGGGGCGGAGCTTACCATTCCACTTATTGGGTCGATCCGCGGGAAGAGCTGGTCGTGGTTTATTTTACCCAGATCATACCGGCCGGAGGCCTGGACGATTACGGGAAACTGCGCGCCCTGATCTACCAGTCATTGGAAACTGAGAACTGAGACATCGGAACTGAGATGTGAGATGTTCGAAGTTCGAAGGGGAGTTTAAAATCAGTCCCGGAGGGACGACATGATTCAGCCCCAGGTGACGGCGAACCGAAGGTTCGACGGAACCTGGGGGAGGTGAATCCCGGAGAAATTTACTAAATACGGATACGATTACGACAACGATAACCGCTTCGCTGACAACGACAACGGTAATGGCGCTACATGCTGCTTGTGACTCGCGACTATTCAAGTTTCAGGTTCGAAGTTAACTTCGAAAGGGAGAAATCCACATACCAGGAACTTATAATGGAGAGACTTACCCATTTCTTAAGCTGATCGATCTGTTTATTGTCATCTCAGGAAGGAAAAGGAACATGAGTGAGGAAACACAAATAAGAAAAGCTGAATTCAACTCAAGGGTGTGTACTTACTGGTTATTGTCCGGAGCCCTGGGATTCACATATTCCATCATCGGTATCCCCCTGCTGCTTCTATGGTTTCCCATTGGTCATGTTTTCACTAAGCGTTACCTGGACAGGATGGAATGCCTGCTGACCAACAAGGCACTCAAGGTCAAAAAAGGAATCCTCGTCAGGACAGAGAAAACCATCCCTCTCGACAAGATCACGGACATGGGAATGGTGCAGGGCCCGGTCATGCGTTACTTCGACCTGCACAAGCTCACTGTCGAGACAGCGGGGCAATCCGGACAGGGAGCTCTTGTTTCCCTGACAGGCATTATCGACGCGAAAGCTTTTCGGGAAACCGTCCTGAACCAGCGCGATGTGAATGCAGCCACATCATCACAATCGTCTCCGGAAGCCGGGCAACAGGGATCATCTGACGCGAGTTCCCTGCTTTCGGAAATCAGGGATTCCCTGCTGCGCATCGAAGATAAACTTGACGGGAAAAACCAGGGATGAAAACCGCCTCCGGCGGAAAGAACCTTTGACGCGCGGCATTCCGCGACATACAGGCTTGTTAAACGAGAGACTCGATCGTTTGTTCGGCGAGATGCCGTGAAGCATCCTGGGCGGATCCATTACATGATGCCCGTTTATTTTCCCGCTCATTCGATTTATAGTTAGGGCAGGAGAGCGTAAGCATGAAGATCCTGATTTTGACAATTGGTACACGGGGTGATGTTCAACCCTATATCGCCTTGGGCCTGGCACTGAAACAGTCCGGCCATGAAGTCATCATCTGCACCTGCGCGCACTTCGAGCCCTTCGTTCGGGAAAACGGTCTGGGTTACGGGTACGTTAACAACGATTTTATCGATTTCATGCACTCGCCAGAGGGGAAGATCGTCCTGGGCAACGCGGGGAGCCTCTGGAAGACCCTGGTAACCCTGGTACCTGTGATCCGCAAGCTCGGCGATCTCCAGGAGCGGCAGATGGCAGACGTCTGGACGGCAAGCCAGGAGTCCGCTCCGGACCTGATTCTCTATCACCCCAAAGCTATCGGAGCGGCGGACTTCGCCGAGAAACTGGAAGTGCCGTGCATGCTGGCCTTTTGGCTTCCCATGTATGTGCCGACAACCAGGTTCCCGGCAATGGGATTCCCTGAACTTCCCCTGGGGCCCGGATATCGCCGGCTGACCTATCAACTCATCAGAAGGATACTGCTGATGATGAGCGGGAGAGTCAGCAAATGGCGCAAAAGAAACGGTTTAGCCCCGCGCAGCCCCGGACTCAGGATGCGGCTTCCGGATGGCCGACGGATCCCTGCCCTTCATGGCTTCAGCCGGCATGTAATCCCTCGTCCCGATGATTGGCCCGAGACCTCGGTTGTCACCGGGTACTGGCTTCTCGACCAGGAGGAAGGCTGGGATCCTCCAACGTCCTTGACCGAATTCCTGTCAAACGGGGAACCGCCGGTGTACTTTGGGTTCGGAAGCATCTTCGGACGTGATCCCATGCGGGCCACGGAGATCGTACTGGAAGCAATCCGGCGCACCCGAGTGCGGGCCATACTCGCCCGGGGCTGGGGAGGCCTTGAACCAGGAGATGCGGCCCTGCCGGAAACGGTCATGCTCATCGATTCCGCCCCGCACAGCTGGCTCTTTCCCCAGGTTAATGCCGTGGTGCACCATGGCGGATGCGGCACCACCGCCGCCGGACTGCTGGCCGGAAAACCTAGTATCATCTGTCCCTTCTTTGGAGACCAGCCCTTCTGGGGACGGCAGGTCGAGCGCCTCGGAGTTGGACCTTCTCCCATACCGCAGAAGAGACTGACCGTTGATTCTCTAAGCCGCGCTATTGAAACGGTCATGAATGACTCTGAGATGCGCGAAAAAGCTTCCGCTCTGGGCCGCCGCCTCCGCGAGGAAAACGGCACAGCCAATGCCGCGGAATTTATAGATCAATGGGCGAAAAACCATCGGAACTGAGACATCGGAACTGAGAAGTGAGATGTTCGAAGTGCGAAGTTAAGTTCGAAGTTCCTCTTCACTTCGGCAATCTCAAATCTCAGATCGAAGTTCGAAATGGCGCAGGAACAGTTTTTTCAATTCCGTGATAAATACAATCACCAGGGCTCCGATAGCGCAAATACCCAGTTCCTCAAGGCGCAGCGGCGTGGTGCGAAACACGGTATTAAAAAATGGAACATAAATAATAATCAACTGTAAGGTCAGGGTGACGCCAATGGACAGTAACAGGGCCGGGTTGCTGAACCAGGAATGCCTGAACAGCGATTGATACTGTTTGCGCACGCACAGCGCGTAGGCCATTTGACAGAACGTCAGCATGGTAAACACCATGGTCTGCCAGGCGTTTGAACCTTTTCCGCCATCCCAGAACCAGTACCCGGTTCCTACAGAGATCAGGCCGACAACCAGGCCCATAATCAGGATTTGCCCTCCCAGCCCGCGGGCGAAAATGCCTTCACGCGGATTGTACGGGGGCCGTCTCATTATGTCGCGCTCGGCTTCTTCGAAGCCCAGGGCAACGGCCGGAACGCCGTCGGTCACCAGGTTGATCCACAAAATTTGAATCGGCAGCAGCGTCAGCGGCATACCCAACAGCGGTCCGGTGAGCATGACGACGATTTCTCCCGTGTTGCCGGTGAGGATGTATTTGACAAATTTGCGGATATTATCGTAAATACGGCGGCCTTCCTTGACAGCGGTGACGATTGTGGCGAAATTATCATCCAGCAAGACCATGTCGGATGATTCCTTGCTGACATCGGTACCCGTAATACCCATGGCCACACCGATATCGGCTGATTTCAATGCCGGCGCGTCATTGACGCCGTCACCGGTCATCGAGACGATCTCATGCTGGGCCTGCAGCGCGTCGATGATTATCATCTTATGCTTCGGAGAAACCCGGGCGAAGACTGAAACGTCCCTGATCCGGGAGCTGAGACCTTCGACGCTCATCTTGTCGAGATCCTGTCCTGTCAGAACGGTGTCGGCGGTTGTCAGCTCCAACTTCCCGGCAATGGCGACAGCCGTCAGGGGATGATCCCCGGTAATCATAATCGGGCGAATTCCTGCCTGTTTACACAGCCGGATGGCCTCGATCGCTTCGGGACGCACCGGATCCAGCATGCTGGTCATGCCCAGAAAGACCAGGTCCTGCTCATAGTGATCCGGTTGATCCAAAGCATCGCCGCCAATCAAACGATAGGCCATCCCAAGCACTCGAATGCCGTTTTTCGCCAGCGCGGTGTTTTCGGCTGAAATCTCCTCTTTTTTCTTGGCGCTGAGCGGTTGAACGACGCCGTTGACCAGAATCCGGCCGCATACCTCGACCAGGCTGTCCACTGCCCCCTTGGTCAACACCAGGTGGTCGACAAAAGGCCCCTGCAGCCGGGCGGAGGCAATTACAGGGTGCAAAAAACCTGTCCCCTCGGAAGGTGATGGCAGGGAGTGAACGGTGGACATCCGTTTACGTTCGGAGTCAAATGGCAATTCGCGAACGCGGGGCAGCATGGCCTTCAGCTCGTTTTGAACCAGTCCGGCCTGTTGGGCCGCGAACACCAGCGCGCCTTCGGTTGGATCGCCAAGCATTCCATTTGGCGCGTCCTTGGTCGATGACGGCATCATTGCACAGCGTCCCGGCCAGCAGCAGTAAGCTGAGGTCGGCATCATCGCCATGCGCGGCCGCGGCCTCATCCGCCGTATAGCGGCGATCCGGCAGCACCATGCCCGATACCGTCATTTTATTCTGCGTTAATGTGCCCGTTTTATCGGAACAAATAACGGTCACCCCGCCCAGGGTTTCCACCGCCGGAAGCTGCCTGATCAGCGCCTTCTTCTTCAACATCTGCTGCGCGCCCAGCGCCAGGGCGATGGTGACAACCGCCGGCAGGCCTTCGGGAATGGCCGCCACTGCCATGCTGATCGCCGTCATGAACATTTCCTTCCAGCCGGCGCCCTGCAAATACATCATTCCGGCAACGATGAGGACCAGCACTCCAGCTGCCAGGGCCAACGATCTGCCGAGCTTCGCCAACCGCCGCTGCAGGGGAGTCGGCTCATCCTCCACGTCCTGGAGCAAGGTGGCGATTTTTCCTAACTCGGTCTCCATGCCGGTGTGGGTGACCACGGCCTCACCGCGTCCGTAGGTAACCACCGTGCCCCTGTAAATCATGTTCTTGCGGTCGGCCAGGGCAGCCTCGCCGCCTTGCAGCTCGCCGGCATCTTTTTCCACCGCTTCGGATTCGCCGGTCAAGGCGGCCTCCTGGATTTTGAGGTTTGCCGCGTCAATCAGCCGTGCATCCGCGGGGATGATGTTCCCGGCTTCGATAAGCAGGATGTCTCCCGGAACCAGGTCCCTGGCCGAAATCTGCTGCTCCGCGCCATCGCGCCTGACCCGCACATTGAGGACCGTCATTTTTTTCAGGGCCGCCATGGCATTTTCGGCTTTAAATTCCTGCCAGAAACCCAGGACCGTATTGAGGGCCACAATGATCAAAATCACGATGGCATCTATATATTCATGCAGCGCCGCCGAAATGACCACGGCAGCCAGCAGAATCAGAATCATGACCTCCTTCACTTGCGCCAGCAGAATTTGCCAGGCCTTTTTCCTGCCTTTTTCAACGAGTTCATTGGAGCCATGCTCGCTCAGCCGTCGCGCGGCCTCGGAAGTCGACAGTCCCATCCGCGGGGAAGTTTCGTGGTGCTGAAGCACCTTCTCGGCGCTCAGGCGATGCGGTTCCTGCATTGGTCATCCTCCCATTTATTCACAAACATATCATTTGGCCGATTTCACAAAAAACTTCATGGTCCAAAGGCACTTCCGTCCAGCCTGGCGGTATAACCCAAATAGAATACCAGAAGCTCCACGTCATCGGAACTGAGATCGGAGATGTTCGACGTGCGAACGGGAGGGTGAATTCCGGAGTTGAATCCACGAAATACGGATACGATTACGACAACGATAGCCGCTTAGCTGACAACGACAACGGTAATGGCGCTTCCTGCTGCTTGTGACTCGCGACTATTCAAGTTTCAGGTTCAAAGTTAACTTCGAACGGGAGGGTGAACTTCTCACATCTCACTTGAAACCTGGGATTGGTCAGGAAGAGTAATAATCTGCCAATCCATTTGCTTTGCCATGTTTTGAATATAAATAAAACGTTTCTGTTGGAACCTCTATTCCAAACGCCGGAGGCGTGGCCGCAAATAGCCCAGGGTGAAGTCCCCGTCGAAGACGGGGGCGAACCCTGGGTAACAAGACAATACCAAAGCAACAAGCCCTGGAAGGGCGGCATCGGAACTGAGATCGGAGATGTTCGACGTGCGAACGGGAGGGTGAATTCCGGAGTTGAATCCACGAAATACGGATACGATTACGACAACGATAACCGCTCCGCTGACAACGACAACGGTAATGGCGCTTCCTATTGCTTGTGACTTGCGACTATTCAAGTTTCAGGTTCAAAGTTAACTTCGGAAGGGAGGGTGAACCTTTCACATCTCACTTGAAACCTGGGGGAGGTCAGGAAGAGTAATAATCTGCCAACCCATTTGTTTTGCCATGTTTTGAATATAAGTAAAACGTTTCTGTTGGAACCTCTATTCCAAACGCCGGAGGCGTGGCCGCAAATAGCCCAGGGTGAAGTCCCCGTCGAAGACGGGGGCGAACCCTGGGTAACAAGACAATACCAAAGCAACAAGCCCTGGAAGGGCGGCATTGGAACTGAGATCGAAGATGTTCGATGTTCGAAGTTAAGTTCGAAAGGGAGAAATCCACATACCAGGAACTTATAATGGAGAGACTTAAACACCTACTCGGCAAGATACTGTAAGGTATCTTATACGGATCGATCTATTTATTGTTGGCTGTTAAAGAGGAGGTAAATATGATAGAAATCATCAAAGCTGATAGTCGTCATTTTTCAAACTTTGGGTGGCTCAAGACTTATTGGTTATTTTCGTTCTCTAACTATTTTGATCCACATAACATTCAGTTCGGAGCATTGCGGGTATTTAATGATGACATCGTTGAACCTGGAAAAGGCTTTCCAACCCATCCACACGAAGAAATGGAGATCATCACTATTGTTTTAGATGGTGAGATGACCCATGAGGACAGTATGGGTAACAAAACCGTTATAAAAACCGGTGATGTGCAGCGTATGTCGGCAGGAACAGGACTTACCCATTCCGAATTCAATTTGGCCCAGGAGCCGGTGCACTTTTATCAGATATGGATGTTCCCTGACAAGCCTGGGCTGAAACCAACATATGATCAGAATAGATACGAAGCGGCCAAATGGGAAAATCGACTTTTGCCTGTGGCATCGGGCCAAAACATACCGGAGACAGTATCTTTTCATACTGACGCCACAATCTATCGGTGCTCGTTGGATGCAGAAAAGGAAGTGACTCATGAGGTGACCGCTGGCCGCAGGATTTTTATTTATCTTGCTGAGGGGCTAATCTCAATAAACAATGAAACGTTGAATGCCAGGGACCAAGCACGCATTGATCTCGAAGAACCCCTTGTTCTCAGAGCTCAGCAGCCTTCTGATCTTATCCTGATTGACGTTCCCTCATGCAAGGGATGGGGCTACAGTGAAGAAACTCTAAGGGGTAGAGAACAATAAAGCCGACAAAAAAATAGAGCGGGCGCAAAAAACCGCGCCGCTTTTTAAATTGTTAGACCGTCTGATTGCTGACTGGGAGATCAAGGCCACCAGAGATTATGATATGGACATAACCAGGACGTTGTATGTAACCAATCGAGACGACTGGCGAAATTGGCTGGAAGAGCACTACAGAAACGAGAAGGAAATCTGGCTGGTTTACTACCGGAAGCAGGCGGGGAAAGCCGCGCATTCCATACAATGACGCGGTCGAAGAAGCACTCTGTTTTGGATGGATTGACAGCATTACGAGAAATCTGGATCAAGAGCGATATGTTCAACGGTTTACTCCAAGGAAACCGCAAAGCAAATTTTCCCAGACGAACAAAGAGAGGCTGAAGAAGCTGATCGAACAGGGAAAGGTAATACCAGAGCTGCTGGTCAGCCTGGACGACGCTGGTTTGGATAATTTTGAGTATCCGACGGATATCATGGCAGCTATCCGTAAGAACGAACAAGCCTGGCAGAACTTTCAGGGGTATTCAGGATCGTACCAACGGATTCGTATTGCCTACATAGACGGGGCCAGAAACAGACCTGGTGAATATGAGAAACGGCTAAAGCACTTCATCAGAATGACGGAACAGGACAAACAATTTGGCTTCGGTATAGAAGACTGGTCCTTTATTTGAGGCTGTTTCTTTTCTGTACCCGGCGCCGATACATGCGCTCAGTAAAACCTCCTTTCTCTTCAAATTCCCGGGCCAAGGTGGCCAGTTGGCGATCCAGAAGGCCGCAGGCCACTGCTATCAGGACCAGGGCAGCGTTAGCCATGATTTCAGGAGGCGTTGCCCTGCCGCTTGCTGTGGACAATGTGGACGCAGTTGACTCTGTGGACTTAGCAGGCGTATTAACCGCATCTTGACTTTTTGGGCGGGGGCTTCCTATCTGTTCCTCCAGCAGCTGCTTTGCCCACTGGTCAACCTCGTTGACGCTGGTGCATCTCCTGGTTACCAGATCAGCTCTGCGCGGATCCGGTCTTTCCCATATAGGCAACTCCCTTTGCCGCAGGAAATCCTCGTAATCAAGCCGCAGTTCTTCCAGGCTGGATCTGGCGACACTGGTTAATTTAAGCTCGGTTTTCTTCGACGTCCCAGACGCCGCGCTGCCCTCGGCAATATTCTGCACACCTGATCTTGCGGCCTGGACCATCTGGTCATGGGTTCGGCTGAACTTACTGATGTAGCGAGTACAAAACCTGACCGTCACATCAAAGGCCAGTTGCGCTATCTGAAAACTTTTTAACTTCCTGTAACCACCGTGTTTGGGAATCAGCCCCTCTTTCCGATCTTCCCCGTCTTCCCGGTCCCCCTGTCCAGTTCGACTCCGTTTTCCATTTCGTCAACTTTGTCCACCAAGTCCACTTTGTCGAGACCACTCACTCATTCACCTTTCTCCTTTAATTACTAAAACGCAGCAAGAGAAGAAATAACGAAAAAACGGACAGAAAAATTATGAAATTCGATAATCGAAATGACGGAAAAAACTAAGAAGAAGGAAAAAAAGGCATCGGAAGTGAGATCTGAGATGTTCGATGGCCGAACGGGAGAAACAATCGAGCTTGAAGTAATGGTGGAAAGGTAGCAAACTGCCACCACTTCGAACTTCGAACATCTCCGATCTCAATTCGAAATGGGCCCTCCTGGAGACAGCATAAGCTCCTCTAAAAACAACAATTTATCGCCTAAATTACTGTGCCGAAAAACATTAGCACACCTAATATTTTGTCAATTATTTCTATTATTTCTACCATTCCCCCTCAATAGCGGCCAACAAATGGCACACCAGGTGACACAGTCTTGCTCAGAGAGGAAAATTTCCAATAACTGATAATGGATTAATCGAAATAGCCTATCAATTCTTCTCGAAATCTCCTTTGGATTTCTGTCTTACTTGCAATTAAATTATTAAGCTCATCAATTGTGCGTAATTTCAACTCTTCCTTAGATTCTGGTTCTGGCCACTGAGCTATTGCTTCAAGTCTATTCGAATCATTAATGAATCCAGGTATAGCATGGACACCCTGGAAATCAGTTAAGGGCATCTGATAAATATAACCATCACAAAATTGATCAAGTGTGAAATCTGGATATCCGTGCTGGTAATACGAAGTAGTATCTCTAAGCTTTCCCAATGGAGTATCTACTACGTCAAATCCGATACTGCCCTTCCCTGCCAACTGATTCATGATTTCCTCAATCATTCCATCTACAGGACTGACACTTCTATCGTATCCCTCTTTAGAGACCCATGGCTTATGGAGAACGATGTTAAAACACCTCTCCCCAATTTCCCTGTAAATCACATTTCCCATTCGGGATTGTTCAAAGCGAAAAAACTCCCCAGTCTCAGGATTAAGTACTGGCTGTTTATAGCGGGTGAATGCATGGTGGGAACCGGAGTAGATCAAGGCTTTATCGCCTTTATCCAGGATTTCCTGCTGGATTATCTCAGGCATGTATACATCGGGGGTCACCTTTCGGGAAAACCTTTTTCATAATTTCAAGATTATTTCGATCTTCAACTGTCCAGACTAAACTCCAGTCGGTTTTCTGGGTCAACCCAATTACCCTGAAAGGTCTTGATCCTTCCATTAAGCTCTTATTAAGATTCCATGCGGCTCTATATATGTCTACATACTCTTTGTATCCCCACCATGGCCAATGCTCAAACTGAATTTGATTCGCAAGTTGTTCATCATATATCTCTGATGAAATCAGGGAGTCGATCTTAGGTTGATCAACGAAATTCGCAAACTCTATACCCAAATTGAATATTCCTGCTTCATATAACTTAGGAATCAATCTGTGAATCAATTCGACATCATGCAGGATACGATGCCATTCTCCAATAAACACAATGTCGTGATTATCAAACTTGGAGACAACATATTCTTCTGGTGTCTGCCAATGATCCTCCAGGTACTGAATTGAAGTGCTCACCAGGTTGTCCTTATTTTCGGTTTCTGGGTTAGGGTGACAAGCAACTAGGAAAAGGGATGCAAACAAAATGAAATTCTTAAACATTTTCAGCTCCTTAGAGAAAGCCTACACCTAATAGAAATCCAATAACAAGGGAAAAAGTCGGAGACAAAATGGAGAAGAATCTAAAATTCGGAAGATAGAAGGGGAAGTCCGAGTCCTGCCACCACTTCGAGCTTCTCATATCTCACTTCCCACTTCACAATGGCCCTCCAGTTAACAGAGCCCTCTTGGAGACAGCATAAACACTTTTAAAAACAGTAACTTATCGCCTAAATTACTGTGCCATAAAAAGTTGACACACTTGGAAATCTATCAATTATTTCAATTATTTCTACCATTCCCCCTCAATAGCGGCCAACAAATGGCACACCAGGTGACACTGTAGAAATCCACCTTATTTAGCCTTTATCGAGGGAAAAATTGCAGTGTCGGATTATCTCAATGTTCTCACTAAACAAATCTGAGCTGTAATTATTAGTTTGAGAATGCACCTTTTAAATAATTTTTTTAATCTTTTCAATATGATAGTGCTTTATTTTTATTTGGCTAAGGAGAATAATTAGATCAGGAATAGAAGAAAGAAAGGATGAATTTCCCAGACAAGGATTTAAAGGGTTTTTTTCAAAGAATGTAAGGAGAATAAAATGGCTACTGAAAAATTTTTAGCTTCTGTTCAATACGGCGATTGGAAAGGCACTTCCTCAGCTGATGAAGCTGATCGAAAGGGCCTACAAGAATGGGTGAAGGCAAACCATTATAATAAGTCAGATGAGATCTTATTAGGAGTTTCTATTTATGTTGGCGAAAACTATGAAGCACACCAAGCTCCTATTTTTGTCAATTTTCTTTTTGCTTCTCCTGGAGATCACGACAGCGTTAAGTCAATGATTGATTCAAGCCAGGGACCAGTCAATGTCAGGGAAAGTGTCAGTCGAAATGAAGCTGGCCGAATTCTTTGGACTTTTCAAGCGTTTTAGTATCGCACTTTCATCTCACGGCATGCTCGGGGAAAAAGATTACACATATGTAGAATGATAAATGAGCTAAAAAAGCTAATTCAAACAACGTAATCAGCCGCACGGCTGATTAGCGAGTTTATACCACACAAAGGATTTAAGCGAATATGGAACTACTAGCTATTCTTGTATCATTATTGTCTTGTGTTATTGCTCTGCTATCTGCTTTCTATGCAAGGAAGTCTCAAAAAACTGCACAAGAAGCT
>CAXXEX010000014.1:0-300916 GCA_963666915.2 Acidobacteriota bacterium | reverse complement strand
CCTAATGCTTCTTAAGGAGAAATGACTATTATGATTACCAAACTTGGCGTAAACATTGATCACATAGCAACAATAAGACAGGCCAGGGAAGCCCTGGAGCCGGACCCTGTCGCGGCGGCATTTATTGCTGAAACAGCAGGGGCCCATGGCATCACTATCCACCTGAGATCCGACCGGAGACACATCAAGGACAGGGATCTTGTCATGCTCAGGGAGACAGTTAAAACCAGGCTTAATGTTGAAATGGCCACCACAAAGGAGATGATATCAGTCGTGCGGGAAGCCCGGCCTGATACTGTTACCCTGGTTCCGGAGCGGCCCGAGGAGCTGACCACAGAGGGCGGACTGAATGTAATTAAGTACCATGATGAGATTTCAAGGGCGATTGAAGTCTTCCAGGGAGACGGGATTAACGTGTCCCTGTTCGTGGATCCTGATGAAAAGCAGGTGGAGAAGTCCATGGAAATAGGTGCTTTGATGATAGAGCTGAATACCGCGGCCTATGCCGAAGCGGTTCCTTCCGGATTGGATGAAGCTGATCCTGAATTTGTCAGGCAGTTGAATGAAATCAGGAGGATAACTTCCCTGGCTTCCCATGGCGGACTCAGGGTTCTGGCCGGGCATGGACTGACCTACCGCAATGTCTATCCGATATCTTCAATTCCCCAGATGGAAGAGTTGAATATCGGGCATAATATTATTGCCAGGGCGGCACTTGTGGGACTTGGGCCTGCCGTGCAGGAAATGCTGAAAGCGATGAATCCCTAGTCAAACACCAGGAGCTTTCCAGCGGCTCCTTCACCGGTGAGGTCTTATGTGCAAACCAGGCAGCCTGTTCGTAGTTGCGACCCCCATAGGAAATCTGGGGGATATCAGTCAGAGATCGGTTGAAGTCCTGGAGGAAGTTGACCTGATTGCCTGTGAGGATACCAGGACCAGCGGAAGGCTGCTGTCTTACCTGGGGGTGGCGACCCCCATGACAAGTTACCATGAGTATAACGAGGAAGACAGGGCCTCTGAATTACTGCGGAAGATAAAGGATGGTAAGAAAATAGCCCTGATTTCAGACGCGGGCACTCCGCTGATGTCCGATCCCGGATACCGGCTTGTTTCTCTCTGCCGTGAAGCGGGAGTGCCTGTGTTTGCTGTCCCCGGCCCCTGTGCCGGAACCGCCGCTCTATCTGTATCCGGCCTCCCCACCAACCGGTTTCTTTTTGTAGGGTTTCTCCCCAAGGGAAAAGCAGCCCAGGCAAAAGCCCTGGATGAACTGAAACATGTGGCCGTAAGCATGATTTTTTATATTCCGGTTAATTCCGCCCCCAGGCAGTTGGCACAGATCGCTGAAAAGCTTGGAGACCGCCCGGCTTTCCTGGTTCGGGAGATGACCAAGCTGTATGAGACTTCCTTGTACGGGCTTCTTTCTGAGATCCTGGAGCAGCTTTCCGAAACACCCCTGAAAGGCGAAATAACCCTGGTTGTGGGGGGTGGGGAATCGAAAAACGACTCTCCGGTCCACGAAGATCTTGATCTCAAAGCTTACCTCTATGGATTGATAGAGTACCAGGGCCTTTCAGCGAAAGAGGCGGTGCGCAAGTGTGTCACTGAATTGAACCTGCCCCGGAAGCTGGTCTACCAGGCTTCCCTGGAAGTGAAGAAGAGTATAGCCGGCGAGGAATAACCAGAGACATCAGGTAACCAACTGCGGATCAAATCCGTGGCCGTAAACTGTCCTGTTTCCCGCCTCCTGCCACAGGGCTATTGGCTGTCGGGCCTGCAGCATTTTTTTGCCTCTAGTCTTAATCACAGGCTGAAAATTATTCTCCACCGGAACATTTACCCTTGACACATCGTTAATAATTATCGTATAAATATACAAAAATATGAATAAGATTACGATTCTTCACCCATATCTGATCCCGCTTGAACGTCCCAGGCCCCTCCCGGGGAGCTAATATTTCTGCATCTTTTCCGCTTATTTCTTTGTTTTCCCTTTGTTTTCAAATATCCATTTCATGGAGAAGTTAAATGTATTTTTATAATATGGACTCAATAAGTTCCACCCATCCCGCGGAAGGGATGGTAAACAATCTCATCAGTTCGGCAGCCGGCACTGCCGGATTGAATCAAGGGTTTAAACTCGCGGGAGATACAACCCCTTCCCCGGGAGACCTGGTAGCGGTATCTGTTCGGGAGGTCAATCCGGTATATCCTGGACTGGAACTTGAAGACGGTACAGAGATAGTACTTAAAAAAGGCAATCTCCTGATAGGCGTACTGGGTTCACGCCGGGCCCTGCATGGTTTCTCCGGCCATGTCCCGAAAAGCCTTGAAACCGGCCAGCCTCTTCATCTTTTGAACAAGGGAGGTGTTATCGGGGAATGTACCGCGTTCAACCGCAGCCTGGAATGGCCCACTTCCCTTGAATACCTGGGCACCGTCACCCGGAGCGGAAGAACCCTGAATCTGGGGCAGTTTGCCCAGCCCTTTTATGAGGGGGCTTTGTCGGAGGTTCCGATGGTAATGATCCTGGGAACCTGCATGAATTCAGGTAAAACGACGGTGGCCCGGCAAATCATAGACATGTTTACCAGCAGGGGTTTTAGAATCAACGCCGGTAAAGTCGCGGGAGTTGCCTGCCGTAGAGATCTTCTGGCCATGCAGGAAAGCGGGGCAAGCAAGGTCATGAGTTTTCATGACTTCGGGGTCCCCTCCAGTTCTGACATGGAGAGTTTGCTGCCGGTGGCAAGATCGCTGCATCACGAGCTGTCCGAAGATAAACCGGATTTCATTGTCATGGAAATGGGGGACGGGATCCTGGGCGGATATCAGGTGTCAACGCTTTTTGAAGACCCTGAGTATATTTCCCGGGCGGTTTGCACGGTAATCTGCGCCAATGACCTGATGGGCGCCTGGGGCGCCCTGCAATGGCTGGAGCCTGCCGGGATTTCCAGCGACGGCTATCCGATTCTGGTTTCAGGCCCGGTAACCGACAGTGGTGAAGGCGTCGACTATATTGAAGAGCACCTCAAGGTTGCCGCGGCAAATGCCCTGGACAGCAAAGGGAAACTGTGTGAATTCATAAATGAGGCGGTGAAGAAATGTTGAAGGTGGGCATAGCGGGCGGTTCCGGTTACAGCGGAACCGAGTTGACCGGGATTTTGCTTAGTCACCCGGACGCGGAATTAACCTGGCTTTCCTCGGGCAGGTATGCCGGAGAGCAGGTATGCAGCCTGTATCCCCATTTGAAGGGTCTCACGGATTTGTCTTTTTCGACGGTTTCATCGATAACCCAGCAGGACCTGGACATTCTCTTCCTGGCCATGCCCCACGGGAAGGCCATGGAATTGGCCCCCCAACTGGCTCCGGAAACAATGGTTATCGACCTGAGCGGGGATTTCAGGATTTCTGACCCTGCCGTGTTCAGTGAATATTACGGTATCGAAATGAAGGCTCCTGGACTCCAGCGGGAGTTCGTTTACGGCCTGAGCGAAATAAACAGGGAGAAGATCCGGGGAGCGCGGAGAATAGCCAATCCCGGATGTTTTGCTACGGCCACGATCCTGGCAATGTACCCTCTCTACATGAAAGGCATGATAGAGGGTCCGGTCTATGTAGATGCCAAGACCGGTTCTTCAGGATCAGGGCGAAATCCAAAACCCGGAACCCATCACCCAAGGCGGAGCAGCAGCTTTTTCGGATACAAGAGTTTTGCCCATCAGCATCTGCCGGAAATGACACAGCTCCTGTCCGGACCGGAAAATCCACTTGTATTCCAGACCCATTCCGCTCCAATGGTCAGGGGTATTTTTTCGACCCATTTCATGAGACTCAAAGAGGGATACGGAATTGACGATGTGACGGAATGTTTTGAACAGTTTTACGATAAAGCTCCTTTTGTCAGGTGGGTTGAGGGCAGCCCGGACCTGAGTTCCGTCCTCCATTCCAATTATGCTGATATAGGTGCTGCTGAAAAGGACGGGTTCCTGATTATCTGGTCGGCTATTGATAATCTCCAGAAAGGTGCAGCCGGACAGGCTGTGCAGAACATGAATATCTCACTGGGATTACCCGAAAAAAAGGGGCTGGAAAGGGCGCCTTCATTTCCTTGAAATTGCCGGCGGGGAATTGCTTTGACATACCTGTAGAACTGCTGATGATTCCTGTTATAATCCGGATTATTGCACCGGGGTTCAATCCGCGTGTCCTGGATTCAACACCCACGTAATGGAAAGAGGGAGAGAGATGAAAAATAAAGAAGATCGTTACCAGGCTTCCACCTATTCCAAGTTGCCGGTATCCATCGAAAAGGGTTCCGGTTGTTATGTTTACGACGATCAAGGTAAGGCATACCTGGACTATTACGGAGGGCATTGCGTGGCCTCAACCGGACATTGTCATCCCAGGGTTGTCAAGGCAATACAGGAACAGGCCGAAAAACTGCTTTTTTATTCCAACGCCACCTACAACAGTACCAGGGCCAGGGCCGCTGAGAAAATTATTGCCATGACAGGTGATGCCTATTACCAGGTGTTTCTTGTTAATTCCGGGGCGGAAGCAAACGAGAACGCGATTAAACTGGTTCGTGCTCTTACCGGGAGAAAAGAGGTTATTTCTTCCTCTGAAGCTTTCCATGGACGTACTTACGGGGCTTTGTCCAGTACCGGGATAGGCAATTTCAGGAAGTTCCTGAACACTCCGGTTCCCGATCACAAGATCCTGGATGTCGTCGGCATCCCGGACGCGGTTAGTGAAAATACCGCGGCAGTGATAATTGAGCCGATTCAAAGCATGGGGGGTGTAAAGGTTATTCCTGTTCCATTGCTGGAAAAGATTTACAGTGCCTGCCGGGAGAAGGGCGCCTTGCTGATTTTTGATGAAATACAGACAGGTGTGGGTCGAACCGGAACCTTTCTTTATTCACAGCAGCTGAATTTTGTTCCTGACCTGACATCCATTGCCAAGGGTGTGGCTTCCGGAATTCCGGCAGGAGGATTGCTGTTAACCGAGGAAATAGCCGGGAAAATAAGCCTTGGAGATCTCGGAACAACTTTTGGCGGCGGGCCGGTTCCTTCCGCGGCCATCCTGGCCACTTTGGAAGTCCTGGAGGAAGAGAATCTTCCCGGGAATGCCCGCGAAGTGGGGAATTACATTTGTGAAAAGATTGGAGCGCAGGTATCAAGGAATCCTGCTTCCCCGGTGAAAGGTATAAGCGGCAGGGGGCTGCTGCTGGGAGTTGTATTTGAAGGGATGACTGCCCGCGAAGTCCAGGCCCGGCTCATGGAAGATTCAATACTTGCAGGCACCTCGTTTAATCCGAATGTTCTCAGGTTGATGCCCCCGCTTACCTTGAGCAGAAATGAAGCGGATAAATTGATCAGCTCCCTGGAAAATTTATAAAACTCCGGCTGTGATGTCGAGGGAAGGCTACAGTGAAGGTCCTGATAAAGCTGAGTGGAAAAGTCCTGGAATCAAGGCAGCTGCGTCACTCTCTCGCAGAGCAGGTGAAGATCCTTGAATCCGGGGGAATTAAAATTCTCCTGGTTCATGGAGCGGGAAAACAGCTTTCTGAATACTGCCGACGCGGCGATATCCCGGTAGTTCAGCATGGCGGACGCAGGGTGACCAGCCTTGAGGTTCTGGACGCCGCCGTTAAAGTATTTAGTTCAGTTAATCGAGAGATCATAGCCGATCTGGCGACCTTGGGAAATAGGGCTGTGGGATTCAGCGCGTTTGACGGAAAGCTCACCGCCGCCAGCAGGAGGCCTCCTATCGCCATCGAACAGGATGGGGAGAAAATTGATTTCGGATACGTGGCCCGGCTTGAGAAGGTGGATCCGGGTTTAATAGAAGCTTTGTGGTCCGCCGGATTTACTCCGGTTGTCTCCTGTCTCTGCGCGGATGCGGAGGGCCAGCTTCTGAACATCAATGCCGATACCCTGGCCGCTGAACTGGCAATCGCGCTGGCAGTCGACAGCCTGGTTTCGGTTTCAGATGTCGAGGGCCTTTTTATGGATCTTGATGATCCGGAGTCATTTATTTCCAGCCTTAGCCTGGAGGGAGCCCGAAAACTCCTGGCACAGGGTATTTTCAGGGATGGGATGATACCCAAAATTCAGAACGCGATATCCGCCCTGGAGCGGGGCGTGCCCGCCTATCACCTGGTCAGCGGGCTCTCCGCTGAGGGCGGTCCTGGATGCCCTGGAAGGCAGGTCCGGGACCCGTATCAGTGTGAATTCTCTTCCTTGAATTTCCCTTAGCCGCGAAGGTACTCCCTCAGAACCTTAGCTGTTCTTTGATGGCCCGAAATTTTCCTTGTCTGCCTGTTTACTCTTCATTTCCTCTTCTATAGACTGCGGAACAAAGAAAAATATGCTTGAATAACAGCCCTATTGCCTGGAGTACTGCCATGAAACCAGCGGATGTAATTGAGTTAATACGGGAACAGAACAACAGCTTTATCGCAAACAGGGATGAAACGGATTTCCAGGAGTATATAGAAGAACAAACCCCTGTAATTACTCTCCTTACCTGTTCCGACTCCAGGGTGCATAGTTCAGTATTGCTTCCGGATCCTGTCAACATGATTTTTACTGTTGAGAATATCGGCAACCAGCTCTCAAGTTGTGAAGGCAGTGTCGATTATGGAATCCTGCATTTAAAAACTCCTCTCCTGCTCATTGCCGGACACTCGGATTGTGGAGCGATTAAGGCTTACAGCGACGGATACAGTGGAGAAAATCCCGGCATAAAAAGGGAACTGGACGGATTGAAACCCGTGTTTTCCGACGATGATGGAGACCCTGGGATTTTTGACAGGATTGTCAGCAATATAAAGTTTCAGGTTAACAAGGCCGTGGAGAGATACAGCAGGCAGGTTGCATCCGGAGAACTGACGGTTGCCGGCGTTTACTACGATTTTGCCAACGATTTCGGCCAGGGCCACGGCAGGCTGGTATTTGTAAACATCAACGGACAGGACCAAGACTGCTGACAGCCAGGGAACTGTCCGGGGCACACTCTATATCAATTATTTCTGTCCTGTTGAAAAGACCGGGCAGGAAAAACTGGAATTCCGCCTGCAATTTCGTCGACTATTTAGTAACCCCCTGGGTCTAATCCAATTAAGAACTGTGAATTTCGTCCGGTTTGGCGATAAAATTTTGTTGAGAGTCTCTTTTTTGTGGCTAGGAGAAAAAAATTGGAATCCGTAATCCCCAGGCAGGTAAATCCCGCGGTGTTTGAATCCAGCCAGGAATCCGCCTGGGTGCGAGCCAGCCAGGCCGGGGACAACGGGGCCTTTAACCGCCTGGTGCTTAAATGGGAGCGGAAGATATACAACCTGAGCTTCCGTATGCTGCGCAATCCTGAAGACGCTGCGGACTCCACCCAGGAGATTTTCCTGCTGGCCTTTCGCAATATCCGGAAATTCAAGCAAAACTCTCACTTTTCAACCTGGCTCTATCGAATAGCCGTTAATCACTGCATAGATCTGTTGAAAAAGCGTCCGGTAGCGGAACTGACTGATGACGGAGACCTGGAAGGATCAGGGTTGGGCATCCGCGCCTCGGTTACCGGAACACAGGAGAAAGACCTGTTTCATGACGAACGCCAGCGGAAGATTCTGGATTCCCTGGCCCTGCTCCCGGCTGATCAGAGGATAGTAATTGAACTTAAGTTTTTCCAGGAAGAAACCTTTGATGTGATTTCGAAGATCCTTGAAGTGCCCGAGAGTACGGTTAAGTCCCGGTTTTACGCGGCGCTGGATATATTAAAAGACCGCCTGAGCCTTCGCGCGGAGGAAATATTATGAGTGATAAATGTAATTATTTTAAGGAACTTATCAAGGATGACCTGGCAGGGGAATTGTCCCGGGAACTGCAGGCTGAGCTGCATGAACACCTTGAATCATGCCAGGCATGTTCCAGGGAGAAAGATGAACTGGCCCGGGTATTCGAAATGATGGACAGGGTTGAGGACCGGCCGGTACCCGGACACTTCTTCGTCTATGAGCAGCCGAGGATGTCCCTCCTGCAGATGTTGAAAAACCTGGCTCCGGCAAGCCGCTGGGCGGCAGCTGCCGTATCAGCCGCATTTATCTGTATGTTCGGTTTTGTACTGATGAATGTACATATCCAGTACCGGGACAGTTCACTTCTGGTTGCCTTTGGTAACCCGGGGAGTTTGCAGGCTGAGCAATTCCTGCAGGAAAAAATAAACAACGCGGTAAATGATGCCAGGGCTGAGGACCGTGTAATGATTTCCCGGCTCCTGGAGGTCCAGAATCAGCAGGTGAACGCTGCTTTTCGAAACCTCAACCAGAAGGTAGACGTCGGATTTAATCAGCTTGAAAACCGTTTTGCAGACACTGTGGAAAGCAGCAATCGAAGACTGAAAAACCAGATGGATTTGAACATATTGCAGTATGGAGAAATGATGAAAGCACAGCAGCAGACTGATTTATTAAAAATCAACAACCGGTTGGACCAGATTGTACTGGAAGGACGCAGGAGAGATACCCGCAACCAGACAGTTTTGACCACTCTCGCTCAATACGGCATAACCGGTTCGAGATCACGAGGAGCAATTTATGACTAAGAATAAACGAGATGTATGGAAGCGCATTGTCTTTTTCGGAATGCTGGTGATCCTGGCAGGAATGATAACACCGACAGGGAGTCTTTTCGGCCAGCCTGATATTGATTCCAGTCAGGGGGAGAAAGAACTCGCGATAATGAAGAGCGTTATCTCTACTTCTATTGCCATGACCAGGAAAAGCCTGAGAGCAGAGGACGATGAGAGTCGCCGCGGCCGGTATGGCAGATATGAGATGGATTTTGATGAGGACAATGTTGAGGCTTATTACCTGCACGGACAAGGGGTGATTTTTACTATTCCCTATCCTTGCCTGGCCGGTAGATTCCCCGGAGAATGGGATCAGGAAATTGATATTCGACTCGACGAAATCATGGAAGGCGCCCTGATTGACCGGGAACAGGTGGCACAGGAAGTGGAAATACTGATGAATGAGGTTGAACTGCAGAGACAGGAACTGGGGCTTCCTCATGCCGTCCCGCCGCCTCCCCCGCCTCCGGAAGCACCTGCCCTTCCTGAAGCACCCGAGTCTCCTGAGCCGGATTCTGCTGAAAGAAAAGAAGTTCTTGTTGAAATCGGGAAGAACATGGAGAACTCAGTTAATAAACTGAAATTAAGGCTGAAGGAAGTTCGGGAGAAAAGTGCTGAACAGAAGGAAAAGGCTGAAGTTGAAAGGGAAGCTATAAAAAAGGAGCTTATCAATGTGATTGCGGTTCATGGAGGGTCCTTGACCCAGGTCAGGGAGAATGAATATATTAACCTGATCCTCCGGGATAATTGTGAGTTTTTTGACTGGGGCGGCAGTAATGCTTCCCGGACAATTCTTTCAGTCAAAAAATCAGACATAACTGCCTATCGATCCGGTCGGATACGCCTTGATCAGTTAAAATTAAAGTTTATCGAATACTAAGAATAACGCTTATTGTATTTGAAGGGCGTCCGGCTTCACCCGGTTTCCGGGAGGAGGCCGGCGCCTTTTTTTGTCTAAGGGATAATTCCAGGCTGATTTGCTGTGAATCCTGGCCATTTAATCTTGCGGAAATGACTTCAAAGGAAACAGGTCTTGAGTCCCGCGCGTATAAGCTTCCGGATGCTTCATCCTTTTTAGAGATTAATCTATTATGGGTTGCGGAAATTAATTCTTTTGATAGCATTAGAAATTAACAGCAACCCCCATCAATGAGAGTAATTTAGTTATGAAACCTGTTTATGTGAGCGCGACGGTTCAGGACAGCGGCAAGACCAGCCTCAGTCTTGGTTTAATGCAGGTGCTTCACCACCGTGGGCTGAATCCTGGATATTCCAAACCGGTTGGGCAGCACTATGTTCATTATCACGAAAACTATATTGATGAGGATGCCGTCCTTGTCCATAAGATTTTCAACATGGTTGATGATGATCCCTACTGCCTCAGCCCGATTGCGGTAAAAAGGGGCTTCACCAGGGAGTTCATTTTCAATCCGGATGTAAAGCCTTTGGAAAAGGAAATCCTGGACTGTGCAGAAAAACTTAACCGGAATCATCCCATGCTGATCATTGAGGGAACGGGCCATGCCGGCGTGGGCAGCTGCTTTTCACTGTCCAATGCCCGGGTCGCGGAGCTCATCGGCACCAAGGTGATTATTGTGACTTCAGGGGGTATTGGAAAGCCCATTGATGAGGTAGCCCTCAATATGTCGCTTTTTAAGCATCATGATGTTGAAGTCCTGGGGGTTGTTCTGAATAAAGTTCTGGAGAGCAAATATGAAAAGATCACTGAAACCGTAAGCAGGGGCCTTGAAAATATCGGCACAAAACTACTGGGGTCGGTTCCGTACGTTCCTGACCTGACCTATTTTAAAGTAGCACAGCTTGTTGAGAAATTTGACTACGATATTGTGAGCGGGCGTGATGCCCTTCCTAACCGGATCAAGCATATTATCGTGTCGGCCATGCAGCCTGAAAAGGCCAGGGAATATGTAAAGGAGAATACCCTGGTGATTATCCCCGGAGACAGGCCCGACAATATCAGGGCTTCCGTGGAAGGGCTTAACACCTATGGCCGGGCCAATGGCGCCATTATTTTAAGCGGGAAGCTTGACCTGGAACCTGGTCTGCTGAGCTTTCTGGAAGACAGCGGGATTCCGGTCCTGGCAAGCAGTGAAGATACTTTTACCATCAGTTCGAAAATGGTTGACCTTGAGTTTAAGATAAGATCTTTTGACGTCGACAAAATCAAGATTTTGCGGGATCTTACAGAAAAGTATGTTGATATTGATTACATTTTGAATGCACTGTCGGAATAGAATTGCTGAGATGAGAGGTTTAGATGAGTCTGGATCATTTTTTTAACCCGCAGTCAGTAGCAGTAGTAGGAGCCTCCCGCAAAAAGGGCAAGGTTGGATTCGAGATTTTTGTTGCCCTGGTTAACAGCGGCTTCCCGGGCAAGTTGTTCCCGATCAATCCCTCCGCCGATGAAGTGGAAGGAATTAAATGTTTCCCGGATATCAAGTCACTGCCGGAATCCCCCGATCTTGTTGTGATTGCTGTGGCTGCCAAGTATGTAGCCCAGGTAGTAAAGGACTGCGGAGACCTGAAGGTCAAGGCTGTGGTTATTGTCAGCAGCGGATTCAAGGAATCCGGGGATGAAGGCGCCAGGCTGGAGCAGAATGTCCTGAGGCTTGCCCGTTCGGCAGGGATTCGCATAATTGGCCCTAACTGCATTGGAGTTCTTTCCCCGGTGTCAAAGCTGAATGCCAGTTTCGCCGGCAAAATGCCGAAGCCCGGCCAGATAAGCTATTTTTCCCAGTCCGGTTCGCTGCTTGCCGCGATTATCGATATGGCCAATTCCGCTGATATTGGATTTTGCAAGCTCGCCAGCATCGGAAATAAAATGGATGTCGATGAGATCGACGTAATTACCGCTTTTGGTGAAGATGAAAACACCAGGGTGATTGCCGGTTATCTTGAGACCATAATAGACGGAGATGCTTTTATAAACCTGACTGAAAACATAAGCAAAAAGAAACCTATACTGCTTATGAAATCAGGGGTTACAGCTTCAGGAGCAAAAGCGGCCTCTTCCCACACCGGACGCATGCTGGGAAGCGAGGCGACCTATGAGTGTGTTTTCGAAAGAGCCGGGGTTATCAGGTGTGAATCGATTAAAGCCCAGTTTGATTTCGCCCGGGCCTTTGCCACCCAGCCATACCCTGCCGGCCCGAACGTAGCGGTAATAGCCAATGCCGGGGGTGCCGGGATTATGGCCGCCGACGCCATAGACAAGGAAGACCTCACCCTGGCCCAGTTTACCCCTGAAACCCAGGAGGCGCTTTCAGAAAATATCGCCAAGTCAGCCAGTTTGAATAATCCGGTTGATCTCCTGGGTGATGCCCTGGCCGAACGCTACGAGGCGGCCTTGAAAACCATCCTGACAGATCCGAATGTGGATGTTGTTCTGGTCCTTTTAAGTCCGCATGCCATGACTGAATGCATTGGAACGGCCCGCGCCCTGGTTAAGGTGACCAGGGAAAATCCGGTTAAACCGGTACTGGCATGTTTCCTGGGAGCCAGCAGAGTGGAAAATGCTCTAAAGGCATTATGGGAGGGGCAGATACCTTATTACGATTCCCCGGAAAGTGCCATAGAAACCATTAAAGCTATGGTCAACTACTCCGCCTGGAGAGCAAGGCCCAAGCGAATTGTTAAGCGGTTCCCTGTAAATAAGCGCAAGGTTGAGAGGATTATAAGGAGGCATATCAGGCAGGGGATCAGGGAAATCGACGAGATGGAGTCCAAGGAGATTCTGAAAGCCTATGGTTTTGTGACTCCGACAGGATATATCGCCACCACGGCGGAACAGGCCGCCAACATTGCCCAGCAGATTGGCTACCCGGTGGTTTTGAAGATTTGGTCTCCGGACATTATCCATAAGAATGAAGTCGGAGGGGTTTTACTGGACCTGAACAGTGAAAAGACCGTTCGCGACGCTTTCGACCTGATGATGTACAGGATTCCCAAGAAGCGGCCTGATGCCAATATCCTGGGGGTTTTTGTGCAGCAGTACTGCAGGTCGGGCAAAGAAGTAATCCTGGGCATGAACCGGGATCCCAGGTTTGGCCCCTTGATGATGTTTGGAATGGGCGGTGTCCTGGTGGAAAGACTCAAGGATGTCAGCTTTTATCCAGCGCCGCTGGCAGTGGAAGATGCCAGGCTGATGCTGCAGAATACAATGACCTACAAAAACATTAATGAATCTTCCGGTGATGAAATTGACTTCGATGTGATTGCTGACGGATTGCAAAGGCTTTCCCAGCTGGTAACGGAATTTCCCCAGATACTTGAAATGGACATAAATCCCTACCTGGTTGGACCCAAGGGAGTTACGCCTATCGCGGTGGACGCCAGGATAAGTGTCGGAGAAGCATGATCAGGGAAGCGGTATGACTGAATTTAACTGGAAAGAAAAGTTTTCTGACTGGGTTACTGACGCAAAATCTGCGATTGATATTATCAGGCCTGGATTTACGGTATTCATCGGGACCGGATGCGGACAGCCCCAGCATCTTGTGCGCAGCATGGTGGAGCACTCCTCTGAAATATATGATGTGAAGATTGTGCACCTCCTGACCATGGGTACAGCTCCCTATGTGGAGGAATCCTTCCACGAGCGTTTCAAGATGAACAGCTTTTTCATTGCTGATAATGTAAGGGGGGCTCTGTCCCGGGGCATCGGCGACTATACCCCGATCTTCCTGTCGGAAATCCCCTACGAGTTTGAGAGTGGAAGGATTCCGGTTGACGCTGCCCTGATTTCCGTATCACCGCCGGATGAGAGGGGAATATGCAGCCTGGGAGTTTCTGTTGATGTCGTGAAATCCGCGGTGAGCAATGCCCGGTATGTCATTGCCCAGGTTAATGAGAATATGCCCCGCACTTCAGGAAACAGCTTCCTTCATGTTAACAGTATTGATGCCCTGGTCCCTTTTGATGAAGAAGTGATCGAGATTCAACTTCCCGAAGCGGACGAAACCCTGCGCCGGATCGGCAGGAATATAGCAACACTGGTGGAGGATGGCAGCACCATTGAATGCGGCATCGGAAGAATTCCCCAGGCCCTGGCCGAGTTCCTGGAGCACAAAAAGGATTTGGGAATCCATACCGAGATGTTCAGTGACTGGATCATTGATCTCGTGGAATCCGGTGCTGTGAACTGCCTCAAAAAAACAATCAATAACGGAAAGATAGTTGCCAGTTTCTGCATGGGTACCGCCCGGCTTTATGACTATATTGATAATAATCCGTTTTTTGAGTTCTATCCTACCGAGTACGTGAATGATCCATATGTGATCAGCCAGCATGACAAGATGGTCGGTATCAATGTCGGGCTGGAAGTGGATTTGACCGGACAGGTCTGTTCTGACTCTCTCGGCTACAGGTTTTACAGCGGAATCGGCGGACAGGTTGATTTTATACGGGGAGCCGCCCGGAGCCGGGGCGGAAAGGCGATTATCGCCCTGCCTTCAACAGCTAAAGACGGATCTGTTTCCAGGATAGTGTCCCATTTGACTGAAGGTTCAGGCGTGGTTACAACGAGGGGCGACATTCATTACGTTGTTACCGAGTACGGCGTCGCCTACCTGCACGGAAAGAGCATTCGCGAGAGGGTCCTGGCCCTGATCAACATAGCTCATCCCAAATTCAGAAAGGAACTCATCCACGCGGCCAAGGCCCAGAATTATGTTCATGAAGACCAGATAGAACTGGATAACGAAAAGATTGTTTACCCGGAAGAGCTTGAGCATTATGACACCCTGCGGGATGGCACGGAGATCTTTTTCCGCCCGGTAAAACCTACCGACGAATCCGCGCTGGCCCAGATGCTTTATTCTTTGAGTGCCCAGTCGGTTAAAACCAGGTATATGACCCACACCATGCGGTTCCCCCATAAGGATGTGCAGCTGCTGACAAATATTGACTACGTCAATGACCTGGCAATTGTAGGAACAGTACCCGGGGTTTCCGGGGACCAGATTGTGGCCATCGCCCAGTATTTTCTTGATGCCACTTCCAGAACCGCTGAGATTGCCTTTCTGGTCCATGATGAATGGCAGGATAAAGGAATGGGGACTTATCTGCTTAATTACATCACCAGGATCGCCATTGACAAGGGGATAGAAAGATTTTATGCCAAGGTTCTTCCTGTCAACAGAAGTATGATTGCCCTGTTCAATAATGCTTCTTATGATATCGAAACCAAGTTTGACGGTGAGGTCTATACGATTTCCTATGATCTGAAGAGGCAGGAAGGTTAGACATGGGTCCAGCTGAAAAGAAAGCCGCGTTTATTTATTCCCTGAAACTGAAAGAATACTCCTATCCTCCGGAATGTCCCTTTAACACCGGCAGGGCCGGCAAAGTCAGGAATACCCTGCAGTCCATGGGGATACTGACCAGCGGGGAATTTGCCAGGGAATATGAACCTGAAGCCGCCCCCAGGGAGGTGCTTGAGAAAATCCACACACCAAGGTACCTTGACGCACTGGACGAGGCCGCCAGGGGAAAATATGATTTCCAGTCTCTGCACATGGGAATCGGAGGCCCTGACTGCCCGATTTTCAAGGATATGTACCGCTATCCTGCCATGGCGTGCGGCGCTTCACTGAAGGGTGTTGAGCTGCTGCTGAATGGTGAGGCGGACCTGGCCTTTAATCCATCCGGAGGTTTTCATCATGCCGGACCGGAACTGGCCGCCGGTTTCTGTTATATGAATGATGTGGCCCTGGCCTGTTATGTGCTGGCTGAACATTCTAAGCGTGTTTTATACCTCGATATAGATGTGCATCACGGCGATGGCGTGCAGGACATTTTTTATGAACGCGACGACGTGATGACAATCTCCCTGCATGAAAGCGGGAAAACCCTTTTCCCGGGAACCGGATTCCTTGATGAGATCGGTAAGGGCAGGGGAGAAGGGTACAGTGTCAATCTTCCTTTTGTGCCCGATACCTATGATGAGGTTTACCTTTGGGCTTTCAGGGAAACGGTCCCCCCCCTGATCAAGGCTTTTAATCCTGACGTAATTGTTTTCGAGCTGGGAGCGGATACCCTCGCCGGGGATCCCCTGGCTCATCTCAAGCTGACCAATAATTCCTACGTGGAGATTATCAGTGACCTGCTTCTTCTTGACAAACCAATGCTGATGACTGGAGGAGGCGGATACAACGTGGAGAACACCGTCAGGGCATGGGCCCTGGCCTGGAGCGTCCTGAGCGGGACAGACAGCTTCCTGCAGGATTTGAATATAGGGCTGGGGGGTGTTTTTATGGAGAGCACTGACTGGCACGGAGGGCTGCGAGACCGGGCGATTCCGGTCAGTGAACAGGAAAAGTCAGTGGTTATTCCCGCTGTCCAGGAGGTAGTGGAAACAATTAAAGAGAAGATATTTCCATATCACGGTATTTGACGTTTTTCAAGGAACCGGAATCTGTGACAGGGACATTCTGGTTCCGTTTTATAATCCAGATGAAAAAACCCGGGGACGCGCCCCGGGTTTTTTCATTTCCTGCTGACAGGCCAACAAACCATTGTCAGTTTTTAACCGGCTTGAGGAACAGGGCGATAAGCGCCGCACCCAGGCAAGCGCATCCAGCGATAATGAATGGTGTCATCCACGCGTCTACACCGGCACTGCCGGCAGTGTCCTTGAAATAACCGGCTACCTGGGGGCCGGCGATTCCGGCTACTCCGTAAGCCAGGAATACCCATCCGTAATTGTGCCCCACGTTTTTATTCCCGAAGAAATCCGCGGTTGCAACCGGGAAAAGCGCGAAGTTCCCACCAAAGTTGAAGCCGATAATGCAGGCCCCTATGATCAGGCCCAGGCTGGAAGCTCCCATCTTGAAGAAGAGGAACATAATGATTCCCTGCAGGAGACACATCAGGAAAAGGGAATGCTTTGGCCCGATTTTGTCAGATACGGTACCCCAGACAATCCGGCCGATGCCGTTGAGAATGGCGTACCAGGCCATGGCGGTCCCGGCGATTGTCCCGGCTAAAGCGGCGTTTTCAGCGGCTCCGCTGCTCTGCAAAGCATCAATTCCAAAAAGACGTATGCAGTAAATCACCATCAGCCCGGCCAGGGCTGAACCGAAAAACATAAGCCACAACGAGTAGAATTGAGGGGTCCGGAGCATTTGGGAGGTCTCCATGTTAACTGCTCCGGTGGCATTGCCTCCGGCGGTAGCTTCAGGAGGATTCCATCCAGCCGGTTTGTATCCTTCCGGGGGATTGACCATAACCGTGCTTCCCAGCAGAACCATGACCAGGAAAACTACTCCGTAAATAAAAAATACACTCTGAACTCCGGAAAGGCCAAAAAGACTGGTTGTATTCAAAAGTCCGCCAAACCAGCTGCCGGCCATTTTTACCCAGATGGTTGCCCCGAATCCGAAGCCGGCCACAGCCAGGCCTGAAATCATGCCTTTACGGTCCGGAAACCATTTCACGCCAACGGCGATAGGTATTACATAAGCCAGGCCGATACCCGCTCCTCCAATGATTCCGATAAAAACCAGCTGTGAAACGAAGTTACTTCCAAACAAGCCCCCCAGGATATAACCAGTTCCCAGCACCACTCCCCCGGCGACAGCAATCGGCCTGGGGCCGATTTTTGCCTGGAGTCTTCCGGCAATAACCATAACGACCGCGAATGTCGCCAGTCCCGCCGAAAACACCCAGGCGGCTTGTTTAGCCGAAAAGCCGTATAGACCGCCATCATCCAGGGGCAGGGTGATGGCCTTGGTGAACACACTCCAGGCATATATTGCTCCGAGACATAGTTGAATGAGCACAGCTCCAACGACCACAATCCATCGGTTCATGACTTTTTGTTCGGGCATCTCAAGTCCTTTCACTGTTTTTTAAAACAGGTCCGGATACGCCCTCCCGGCGTATCCGGATTTGATTTTTCCAGGGAGAAGTTAAGAAAATCATTCACCGCGTTCGGCGATGAGTTTTTCGACTACGCTCGGATCCGCCAGTGTGGAAATATCGCCGAGATTTCCAGTGTCTTTCTCCGCGATCTTGCGGAGAATTCTCCGCATGATTTTTCCTGAACGGGTTTTGGGCAGAGCCGGAGCGAACTGGATAGCTTCAGGAGCGGCTATCGGGCCGATCTCCGTGCGCACGTGTTTGATCAGTTCTTTCTTCAACTCGTCACTTTCCTCTACGCCGTCGATAACTGTTACATAAGCGTAAAGGCCCTGTCCTTTAATCTCGTGAGGAATTGGGGTAACCGCGGCCTCAGCTACCTTGGCGTGACTTACCAGGGCGCTTTCAACTTCGGCAGTTCCAATGCGGTGTCCGGAAACATTTACTACATCGTCAATACGACCCATCAGCCAGAAGTCGCCGTCATTATCAATACGGCAGCCGTCTCCGGCGAAATAGATGTCGTCGTACATTGTGAAATAAGTATCAATGAACCTTTCGTGATCGCCCCACATTGTACGCATCATTCCCGGCCATGGCCTGCGAATACAGAGTTTTCCGCCTTCATTCAGATCACACTGGCTTCCGTCATCCCTGAGCACAACGGCATCGACACCGAAGAAGGGACGGGAGGCGCTGCCGGGTTTGAGGGTATGAGCTCCGGGCAGAGGTGTAATCATGAATCCCCCGGTCTCAGTCTGCCACCAGGTGTCAACTATCGGACATCTGTTATGGCCGACATGTTCGTAATACCACATCCAGGCTTCCGGGTTGATCGGCTCCCCGACGCTTCCCAGGATCCTGAGCGAGTCAAGCTTGTATTTAGCGACCCATTCTGTTCCGAGGCGCATCAGGGCGCGGATGGCGGTAGGCGCGGTGTAGAACACGGTTACCTTGAACTTGTCGCATATCTGCCAGAACCTTCCGGCATCAGGATAGGTCGGCACGCCTTCAAACATCAGCGAAGTTGCTCCGTTGGCCAGCGGTCCGTATACAATGTAGCTGTGCCCGGTAACCCAGCCGATATCCGCTGTACACCAGTAAATATCATCATCATGAATGTTGAATACATGCTTATGGGTCAGCGTGGTATGCATCAGGTATCCGGCCGTGGTGTGTACGACACCCTTGGGTTTCCCGGTTGAACCTGAGGTGTAGAGGATGAAAAGAGGATCTTCGGCTTTCATGGGTTCAGCATCACAAGCGTCACTCGCCACGGCCATTTCGTCGTGATACCAGAAATCCCGGCCCGGTTCCATGTGACAAGGCTCTTCATTCACTTTGGTCACGATAACGCTTTTTATCGTGGGGCAATCCTCCAGGGCCACATCAGAGATATCCTTAAGCTTGATATGTTTCCCGGCGCGAAGTGAAACGTTCGAGGTGATCAGCATCTTGCAGTCTGAATCATTGACCCTGCCGCTGATGGCATCAGAGCTGAATCCTCCGAAGATGATGGAGTGGATGGCGCCGATCCTGGTACAGGCCAGCATGGCTATAGCCAGTTCAGGGACCATGGGCATATATATTGCCACCCTGTCGCCCTTGACAATCCCTTTGGATTTCATGACGTTGGCAAATTTACAGACTTCCTTGTGAAGTTCCTTGTAGGTGTACTTCTTAACGTTGTCGTCCGCTTCTCCTTGCCAGAGAATGGCCACCTTGTTTTCAATCGGGGTTCCCAGGTGCCGGTCAAGGCAATTGTATGAAACGTTCAATTCCCCGTCTTCGAACCAGGTGTGTTCAATTTTCCGTCCCTTTGTATCCCAGTTATAATCAAGGCTTCTGGTTGGCTTCTTGAACCAGGTAAGGCTTTCCGCCTGTTCGAGCCAGAAACCGTCAGGATCACTAATCGACCTGTCCCACATTTCCTGGTACTGCTCCTCGCTGGAAACGTACGCGTTGGACTGAATGTCTGCTGGAGGAGGAAATGTCCTGCCTTCCGCCATTAATGAATCCATACCTTTTTTTTCATCTGCCATAAAACACTCCCGTTATTAATGTTAAATTTTACAACCTCTCAATCATCCAATCTATTCATATAGATGAATGAATATATTCACGATCAAAAATAGGACAGAACTGTAGGCATGTCAATACAAAAAAAGCCAATAAGTTGCATTGTTTTGAGATTTAGGCATAAAATTGTTGCCCTTTTGGAAAGGAGCCCTGCCGGGAGGCCTGGGAGCCGGTCCGGAAGGTCGGAATACAGGATCCTCAGAGCAGAAACAAAACCGGGACACAATCCGGAATCCGGGGTGAAATCAAGACTTTTTTAAAGCGGGGCAGACAAGGACGACGGGAAGGCCTGCCGCGTGGGAGAAGCGAGGATAAGGATCCGGGAAAGGGAAGGGGGGATCCCAGCCTTATCAAAAAAGGGATCCCCGGTTTTTAATGGTTGATCAGCTTTTAACTGCAAGATCATTGGTAACAGCGAAGACTCCTGAGACGCCTCTTGCCAGGATACCCGCTACATTTCTGTCCGATTCAGAAGCAACTGTCCCTGTCAGCCGCACATCTCCGTTTCGCACAATGATGTGAATCGGACCGTAAGCCCTTTGGGAGTAGCGGTTCAGCCAGGAACTGTAATAAATGGCCATGAATACGGAGTTCCTGACCCGGTCGTCATAGGGTGAGTAGGGCAGAACTTCGATATTGTTTACTACTTTGCGGACCTCATTTATTTTGCCCAGGGCCTTTTCGGCAGTGGATTTCAATGCCGGCCTGGTAACTTCTCCGGACAGGATCACGGTGTCGTTGTCAATTGTGAATTCAATCCGGTCAAAGACCTGATAATAAGGAAGCATAACAAGTTCACGGCGAACCTGAGCTTCAACAGAGGGAGCAGCCTCTCCAAAAAGAGGCAGTGATGAAGTCAGCATAACTGCTGCTGTAATAAGAAGGGTTAATAATTTATTCATTGTACAGTCTCCTTATAGTGTGGAAAGAATTTCCAAACTGTTAAAAATTATTTCTCAGTTGAGAATAATTCATAATTCCATAGATGGAGACTGTCTATAAATCTTTCAACTCCTCACTTCCCCCGGTTTAAATCCCGGGGGGAAGTATCGCTGAAACCGGGAGAAATGAACCCGGAGTTTCAGGCCGGGGAAGGCTGCCGCGGGATACAGCAGCGTTTTAGTTTAAATCAGTTCTTCTTTTTCCCTGTCCCAGGTGATCTTTTTGCCCTGCCGGTAGGCCTCGGTAGCCATAACGGCTCCAACGGAATGCCAGTATCCGGTCATGATGTGTCCATTGGTCTGTCTGCTGCGGTCTCTCATGCAGTCTACCCAGTTGTCAAGATGCCATTTGCTGTCATCACTCATCCCGGTGGGAGGCAGTTTGTTATCCCAGGCGTCGCAGGTAATTATTTCAGCCTGTCCTTTTTTAACGGCTGCAGCCAAACCTTCATAAAAGTCAAAACCACCGGGAAGGTCCTGGTGTTCCCGTATCAGGAACCAGCGGGGGCTGCCCTCTCCTCCGTGGGCGTAGAGGGTGGCATCCTTGCCCCTGATAAGGGAATAGTCTCCGAATTCATTGGCATAACTGGAAGAATAGGAGTAGAGGAATTTTTCTTTTTCGTAAGTCGCCAGGGCCTGGAAGGTGTCAGGATTCTCCCTGACATCCGGCCATCCGAAGATCCCTCCGCTGGCAACCATGGTATCTGGTATAGCCGTGTCTGTATAAAAGTGAACCAAACCGATACCGTGGCTCATCCATTGGGATGTTATCCCTCCGGAGTAATCCTTGAAGATCCTGAACTCAAAATAAACCCGGGGATCAAACGGCCTGGATTTTCTTCCCAAAAGCCACCTGTTCCAGTCTGTATCCTCTTCCCTGAGGTCTCGAACGTCGGGATCATCCGGTTCATGCCAGCGGTGATTGTTGTCATTCCAGCACTGGGATATTTTTGTTATTTGCCCCAGCTGGCCGGAGCGGACAATGTCACGCACCTTGATCTGGATAGGATCACTTAGCCATTGGGATCCCATCTGTACCACCTGGGAGCTTTTTTGCACGGCATCCCGGGCCAGCTTGGCGTCGGCCACATCAATTGAAAGCGGTTTCTCACAGTAGCAGTCCTTGCCTGCCGCGACAACTTCAGCAAGGACCTTGGCATGCTGGTGATCCCCGGTCGCGATCATTATTCCGTCCAGGTCTTTCATCTCCAGCATGTCTTCTGAATACTTGAACTGCTTTACGACTGCCCCGAATTTTTCCCGGCAGTCTGCCGCGGCTTTCTCCCTGTTGTTTTTCCAGATGTCGCAAACGGCTGTGACCGCCAGGTTTTTGTCTTTTACCGACATTTCCACCATGCGGCGATGCCCCCGGCTTCTGGCCCCGCATCCGAGAAATCCTATGTTGACGCGGTCATTGGCGCCAAGAATTCTTGAATAGGAAGAGGCGCTCATGAAAGCGGCTGTTCCGACAGCCGCGGATGATGATTTGATAAATTTCCGGCGGGTGACCGAATTGCTGATTTCCTTCATATCATTGCTCCTGGATATATCCTGAAAGGTTTATTTTGCCTTCAATGATTAGGGATAATCAAGATCTTTTCAAGTAGGGGGTATCAGATTGTAGGAGCAAATACAATGGAGGCCCAGGGTAGAAGCCGTTTCCCGCTTCCCTCATGCCAACCGGCCATAGAAGGCGTATCCCCGGGTAGGGATATAGCAGGTTTAAGGCAACAGGTCTAGTTGCCCAGTTCACTTTCCAGCACTGAAGCCAGGTTCAGCATTCCGGCTTCACTGAAATGAGGCCCCTGCAGCTGAAGTCCAATAGGCAGGCCTGTTGAGGTTTTCCCGCAAGGGGTTGAAAGGCCCGGTATCCCTGCCAGGTTGGTCCCGACGGTGTAAATATCGGAAAGGTACATCTCAAGCGGATTTGTTGTTTTCTCTCCCAGCTTGAAGGGCGGGGTAGGGGTGGTGGGCCCGGCAATAAAATCAACCTTTTCAAAAGCTTTAAGGTAGTCCTGCTTAATCAGGTTCCGGACCTTTCCAGCCTTGAGAAAATAGGCGTCATAATAGCCGGAACTGAGCACATACGTGCCGATCATTATCCGCCGCTTTACTTCTTCTCCGAACCCCTGGGTCCGGGTATTCCGGTACATGGATTCCAGATCGGTATGGTCAGAAGACCTGAATCCGTACTTGACCCCGTCAAACCTTGCCAGGTTGGAGCTGGCTTCCGCCGGAGCGATGATGTAATAGGTTTCGATCGCGTAATCACTGTAGGGCAGGTCAATTTCGATAACTGAGCAGCCCTGTCCTTCAAGGATTTCCATGGCATGTTTAACAGAAGAAGAAATTTCAGGATCAAGACCGCTGGTGAACCAGTTGGGGCAGATTCCGATCCTGGTGCCTTTGATATCCCGCTGGAGCCGGGCGGTGTAATCTTCCTCGGGACGGTGTGAGGAAGTAGAGTCGCGGGGATCATGCCCGGAGATGGCATTAAGGAGTATGGCAACATCTTCAGCTGATCTGCCGAAGGGCCCGATCTGATCCAGGGAAGAACCGAAGGCGACAAGGCCGTAACGTGATACTAGTCCGTATGTGGGTTTGAGCCCGGTAACTCCGCAGAAAGCGGCGGGTTGCCGAATAGAGCCGCCGGTATCACTTCCCAGGGACAGGGGAGTGAAGCCCGATGCAACGGCAGCAGCTGATCCCCCGCTGGACCCTCCCGGTACCCTCTCGGTATCCAGGGGGTTGCGGGTGGGGAAGAATGCCGAGTTTTCTGTACTTGATCCCATGGCGAATTCGTCACAGTTGCATTTCCCGAGAATTAAGGCTCCCTCCCGTTGCAGGAAGTCCACAACCGTGGCGTCATAGGGAGGTATATAGTTGCCGAGGATTTTTGATCCGCAGGTGGTTCTGGTTCCCCGGGTAACGATGTTGTCTTTAATGGCTACAGGTATGCCGGCCAGGATTGATTTGTCAGAGACTGCTCCCTTCTCAATCTGGTTGTCGATCTTGTCGGCATTGTCGAGAACCTGCTCATGGTCCAGGGTCAGGAAGGCATGGATTTCTGAATCTCTTTCTTCAATCCTTTCCAAGAATGAGTGAGCCACTTCCCTGGTTGATATTTCCCGTTTGAGTATGGCGGATTTAAGGGTCCGGACCGGCAGTTCACATATATTCTTCATTCGATCACCTTGGGAACACGAAACTGGTTTTCTTTGGTTTTAGGGGCGCTGTCCATTACTTCTTCAAGCAGCATTGAAGGCGGATCCTGCCGGTCTTCGGCCTTGACGTCTTCAAAAACCGCTGTGGCATGGTAAACCGGATCAACCCCGGAAGTGTCCACTTGGTTGAGGCGGTTGATGTATTCAAGAATCTCTGAAAAATTAGCAGCGACGCTTTCAAGTTTTTCCGGCTCGATGTCCAGCCTGGAAAGTTCAGCAATTTTAGCTACATCTTCTAAGGTAGTCATATCAGGCAAGATTCCTTTTGTTTATGAATTTGGTTTTCACCGCGTAAGATCGTGTCCTGGCCAGGTCGTACTGGATCTGGTCAGCCAGGGCCTGGATTGATTCGAACTTTTTTTCCTCCCTGAGGCGCATGCAGAATGAGATTTTTATCTTCTGCCCGTACAGGTTGTCTTCAAATCCGATCAGGTGAGTTTCGATGCTGGAGCCCATATCCGGGTTGTTCTGGATGGTGGGACGAAAACCAATGTTTGTTGCCCCCAGATACATCCCTGATTCAGTAGTAACCCTGGTTACGTAAACTCCTGATGGAGGGATCAGTTCATTGTCGGGATCAAGGTTGGCGGTGGGATAACCGATAGTGGAGCCCTTGCCGGCCCCGCGTACAACAGTTCCCTCTATTTCATAAGGCCTGGAGAGAAGGCGTCCGGCCAGTTCGACCTGTCCGTTTTTAACAGCATTTCTGATCTTTGTGCTGCTGATGCGCTTGCCCCTGAAAAATTGGGTTTCAGTCCTGGAAAGCGTGAATCCGTATTTCTCTCCGAGGCTTTCCAGGGTGGAGTAGTCGCCCAGCCTGCCTCGCCCGAACCGGAAATTATCCCCCACGTGAATTTCCCTGGTGCCAACTGTTTTCAGGATTTGTTCTCCGAACTGGTCGGCCGTCAGGAGGGAAAGTTCCCGGTCAAAAGGAATCCTGATGAATACATCAACCCCGAATTTTTCGAGAAGGTCTACCCGCTGGGCAGTGGTCTGCAGCAAAGGTGGAGCGTCACCGGGAGAAATGATCTTCTGGGGATGCGGATGAAAGGAAAGCAGGATCGCGGTTCCTTCCAGTTCCCGGGCTCGGAGAGCGATTTTTTCAAGAATAGCCTGGTGGCCCCGATGCATCCCGTCAAATACACCAATCGCCACTATCGAATTTTTCCATTTACCGGACTGAACTTCCAGGGTTTTGATCACTTCCATTATTCACTCTAGCAGATTCCCGGATTCACCCGGATCTTATTTATTATTTATTGGAGATTTGGCCTTGCTCAGGTATTTCATTCGGAGTTCGTACAAAAAATGCTCCATCATGTGAGCTTCTCCGTCTGTAAGATTTCCGCTTGTTTTGTCTTTTAACATGCAGAGAATGTCAATAATCTGTTTTGCGCCATCAAGGTTAAGTTCGTTTTTCCCGGTGGACGGGTCAGGAACCTCCCCCAGGTGGCTCATAGCCGTTGTGGACAGGGAAAGCACAAAGGCGGAAAAGTCGATAGCGCATTCGTTTGCCCGGGCACCGGTTTGTTTGCTCTGATGATTATTTTCGTTTGTCATGACCAGATTTATATATCACAAAACAGGGATTCATTTTAACATTAATTGGAGAAACTTCCGTTCAGGCGGTCCTTCCATGATCCCAGCCTATATGTGAAGTGTTACGCCGAGCGGGCAGTCAGCTCCGGGGCAGGTGAGAGGTATTCTTTGCCGTACAAGGATTTAACCCGTATTTTTCGCCGGGTTAGGATGGCCTTGGAGTGAGGGTTACGCGCAATAAAGGCATCAGATCCAAAGCCTGCGCCTGTTGGAAAACCCGGCGGATCAGGTTTTAAGCAGCCGGGCGGGGAACCCTGATGAGGGCCAGGCCGTCATCGGGATTTTTTAACTTCGTTCCAGACTTCTTCCATTTCCTCCGGAGATGTCTCGCTGAGGGCACGGCTGCCGGACAAAAAATGTTTCTCCATGGCCTGGAAGCGGGATGTGAATTTTTTGTTTGCTTTACTGAGCGCGGATTCAGGATCAATTTTCAGGAATCTCGCAATATTTACAACGGTAAAGAGGACATCCCCTACTTCTTCCTGGATTTTTTCAGCATCCTCCTGGAGGCATGCTTCCTCGAGTTCACTGATTTCTTCAGAAAGCTTTTCCTTGATTCCATCCAGGTCCGGCCAGTCAAAGCCGGTGCCCGCGGCCTTGGCTGAGATCAGCCTGGCAACATGCAAGGCCGGCAATGAAGGGGGCAAGCCGTCCAGGAGGGACGCTGACGGATCAGTTTTTTGTCCCGAATTTTCTTTTTCTCTGGTTTTGAGCATCTCCCAGTTTTTCAAAAGCTCTTCAGAGGTGCTGAAATTGGCGTCCCCGAATACATGGGGATGGCGGAGTACCATTTTCCTGTGGATTCGGCGGCAAACGTCATAGATATCAAAATCGTTGTTTTCTGAAGCTATCTCACTATGAAACAGTATCTGGAAAAGGAGGTCCCCCAGTTCTTCACAGAGATCCTGGGGATTATCACTGTCCAGGGCTTCCAGTACCTCGTGAGCCTCCTCTATCAGGTGAGGCTTCAGGGATTCTCCGGTTTGTTCACGGTCCCAGGGACAGCCTTCAGGGCTGCGCAGCTTCTTTACCAGTTCAACAAGCTTTTCAAATATTTCAGTATTATCTTGGTTATTCAATTCAGGCACTTTCGGGGAGTGATCAGCGGATCTTAATTCAGTATAAAAACGGAAAGCCTTTCAAGACAAAAGGCTTTCCGCGGTTTTTTGACCATTTTCGCGCTCAGGCTTCGATAAGGTCGTATTTTTCAATGTGCATCAGCGGATCGGTGCGGATGGTGAGGATTTTCCCGGTCATTTCCTTAATCTCTTCGGAAACATCTTTTTCATTTTCCCGCAGGGCCCTGCCGATCTCCGGATGACAGCGAAGTACCAGTTCCTGTCCATCCCCCATCATGGGCAGTGACCGGGTGACTTCCTGGTGAATGTTATAGCAGATGGTTCTCGCTGATTTTGTCAGGCCGGTCCCCTCACAGTAATAACAGGGTTGGCAGAGGGTTCGTTCCAGTGATTTTTTAACCCTCTTACGGGTTATGGACACCAGTCCGAAATCATTGAAGGGAAGAACCTTGGACGGCGCCTTGTCTTTACTCAGTTCCGCAAGCAGGGCATCCATGACTTTCTGCCTGTTCTTGGGATCATTCATGTCTATGAGGTCCAGAACAATGATGCCTCCCAGGTCACGCAGCCTGATCTGCCTGGCAACCTCTCGAACCGCGTCAAGGTTGGTTTTGGTTATGGTGTCTTCAAGGGAGTTGGTCTTGCCGACATATTTGCCGGTGTTGACGTCAACGGCCACCAGGGCTTCTGTCTGGTTTATGTCTATGTAGCCGCCGTTTCGCAGCCAGACCTTGGTTTTCAGGGCCTGTTCAATTTCAGTGGTAACTCCGAATTCGTCAAAAATAGGATTCTTCTTGCTATACAGGCGAACTTTTTTTACCAGGTCTGGATTGAAATTGGAGATGAATTCGACGAGTCTTTCATATTCCTGTTCATCATCGACTCGGATGGCGGAGAAATCCTTTGAGAAATAATCCCTGACGATCCTCTGCACGAGATCAAGCTCTGAATGGACCAGGGATGGAGCGGACTTCCGGTCAGCCTTGTTGCGCACCTGTTCCCACAGTCTGGTCAGGTAAATCATATCCTGTTCAAAATCAGATTTCGGTTTGCTGTCTCCGGCTGTGCGGACAATAAATCCCTTTTCGAAGCTGCCCCGGAGACTGGAGATTATATCCCTGAGGCGATGCCGCTCCTTGCTTGAGGAAATTCTTCTTGAAACTCCAACGTGATCAACCGTAGGCATGAAAACCAGGTACCTGGCGGGCAGGACAATATGTGAAGTGATCCGGGCCCCTTTTTTCCCGATAGGCTCCTTGGCAATCTGCACCAGGATCTCCTGTCCTTCCTTCAGCAGGTCTCCGATCAGCTGGTGTGAATTCCGCCCCGTGGATTTTTTCCTGTCCCTGGATTTTCCTGAAGACCTGGGGGCAGCGAATGAAACCGGGGATTCGGCCAGTTCAGCCTGTTTGCCGGGATCCTTGCGTGGATCTTCCTTGCTCTCAATGGCCGGGGTATTCTGCTGGGCAATCTGGGGAATTGAGAACGGAAGGATATCGCAGGACAGGGGAATGGGCTGGGCTTCAGCCCCCCGTCCGGCATTTCCTGTTCTGGAAACTGTTTCAATCCGTTCAGGCAGAATCCTGGGCGCGGAGTTTTCCGCGGTGTAGGTCAGAACCGGGGCAGCCTTTTTTTCAGGTTTTTTTTCAGGAACCGGCTGCGGTTTCTGCTGCCTGCTTTTATCCCGGGGTTTTTTGGCCTCGGGATCCTTGCTTTTCTGGACGTTTTTGCTCTGCGCGGAACGTCTTCCACGACGACTGGAACGGGGTTCATCCTGTTCTATTGAGACCGATAGAGAATCTTCAACCGGATCAGATCCGGATATGAATAATTCCTCATACTCTTCAAGATCTTCGGTAAAGTCTGATACATAGAGGAAGGCGTTTCGTTCCAGCCCTATGTCAACAAATGCAGCCTGCATTCCGGGCAGCACCCGGGCGACTTTGCCTTTATATATATTGCCGAGTATTCCTCTGCTACGTTTCCTTTCAACGAAAATCTGCGTAACTTGGTCTTCTTCCAGGATGGCAAGCTTCGTTTCCAAGCTTGTTGAGCTGATAATCAACTCTTTAGCCATTTTTTCTCCTAACTATACAGATAGGGAACCTGTTTTTTCTGGAGAAGGTTTTCAGGAAGAAAAAATCAAAAATTATGGTTAACTGTGTTCAAACACAGTCTGCAAAACCGGGCGTTCTGGACATTGAATATGGGCTGCCCGACACCAGTGGCTTTGTTGTAAACCTTTTCCGGGCCTGTTACCGGCCTTCCGGAAATAAAAAAATTTTAAAAGTCGAATCTTGTAAGCCTGAAAAGCTTCTCTTATGTATATGTTTTGGCAACTGTTTGCTGCCATTAAAAAAATTCAAATTTAATTGCAGTCTTCAGAAAACCTGAAAACAGGAGTCTATTATAGCTTTTGAAGGGCTTGGGCCGCAAGTGATTTCTTTCTCCCGCCGGACAACTCAGACAGGGTGGAGGCCCTGAAAGATCCGCCCCAGGCCCGGGGACAAAGGGGAATTGGACTGCCGCAACACTCCGATAAAATCAGGTATTGGCAAATCTTCGAATATTGACATTAATGGCCAGGCCCAGTGCCGCCGCTGATGCCATTAATGAGGAGCCGCCGTAGCTGAGAAGCGGCAGGGGGATGCCGATAGCCGGGAGAATGCCGGTGGCCATCCCGATATTAATTATGAGATGGGAGAAGAAAAAGCATATTACCCCGGTTGTAATCAGCAGTCCGGAACGGTTCCGGGAATTCCGGGATATTTCAAGCAGCCTCCAGAGCATGATCAGGTAAAGGGTGAGTACAAAAAGTGCCCCCAGGAACCCGGTTTCCTCGACCAGCAGAGTGAAAATGAAGTCAGTATGGCTTTCCGGCACAAATCCAAGCCTGGCATGCAGCCCCTGTCCAATGCCCTTTCCGAAAAATCCTCCCGAACCCATGGCAATCAGGGATTGCCGGGTCTGGTATCCAATGCCCTGAGGATCAAGTTCAGGATTTAAAACAGTTTTGATCCTCAGCTTCTGGTAGTCCTTGAGCATCATCCATCCGGCCGGTGCCACCAGCAGAAGGCAGAGCAGAATAATAAGCATAACCTTGATCCGCACACCTGACATCCAAAGCATCCCGGCCAGTATGGGGAGATACATGACAGCGGTTCCCAGGTCTCCCTGCAGGAGTATCAAACCGACCGGCAGCAGTCCCAGGGCGGTGCATTGGGCCATTTTGGCGTAGGAGAGATAATCCTTTTTAAGCTGTCCCAGCATCCCGGCGAAAAAGAGAATGAAAACAATTTTACCCGGTTCAGAAGGCTGCATTCGGAATTCGCCAAGGGCCAGCCAGCTGCGGCTTCCATTGATCTCAGTACCGAAAAGAAGGACTCCCAACAGCAAAATCAAAAGGAACGCATAGAAAACTGCTGAGTAATAAGTGAGGATTTCATAATCTATATAAAGGAAAAAAATGCAGATAAAGAAGGCAATGCCTACCCGGGAAAGCTGTCTCATGTAAAGGCTGGATTCCCCGTCGCCAAGGCTGAGGCTGTAAGCAGCCAGCAGGCCGGTCATCACCAGGAGCAGGGCTGATACAATCAGCAGAAAATCAAGTTGGTTGACAGCTTTTCTGAAGCTCATTGATCCTGGGTCCCCTCTGTATTCTCCATGGCGGATGCTGCCGCGGGTTCTGGAACTGATTCTTCATTGCCCGGTTCTTGATTTACAGGTTCCGGTTCGATGCCTCTTGATTTCTGGTAATAGGTTTTTAACAGCCTGCCGGCAAGGGGGGCGGCGCCGGTGCTGCCTCCGCCGCCGCTCTGGACTATAACGGTGACGACTATCTCGGGATTTTCAAGAGGCGCAAATCCGGTGAACCAGGCATTGTGGGTGAATCGCTCCTTGGCCTCGTCGGTAAGCTTTTCCCTGACTTCCCTGCCTATTAACTGAGCGGTTCCGGTTTTGCCGCATACATCGAATCCGGGAACCATGGCGCGCCATCCTGTTCCCCATTCGTTGACGACGCTCCACATGGCTTTTCTCACTGCTTCCAGATGTTCCGGCGCAAACTCGGCATCCCCGACCTGGCTATTTTCTGTGATCGGTCCGGTAGTTTTCAAGATATGGAGCGGAGGGATTTTCCCTGTAGCGATTATTCCGATTGCCCGGGCAAGCTGGATCGGAGTGGCGTTGATACGGCCTTGCCCTATAGCAACCGAGATAGTTTCTCCGGCATACCAGGGCTCGCCCAGGGCCTGACGTTTCCACTCCCGGGTCGGCACAAGGCCTGATACTTCATTAGGAAGGTCGATGCCTGTGGGGGAGCCGAGACCGAATTTCCTGCTGTATTCCGCTATACGGTCAATTCCCAGCTCCTGGCCCAGTAGATAGAAATATATATTGCATGAATGCTGTATCGCTTCTTTCAGCCGCACTTCACCATGACTGGAGGTGCAGCGGAAAGGCCTTCCGTATAAAGTTATGGCGCCTCCGCAGAAGGCGGGGGTGTTCTCTTCTCTAATCCCTGATTCAAGGCCGGCTGCGGCAAGCATCGGCTTGAATATGGACCCCGGGGAAAAAACACTGCTGATGGCCCGGTTCAGCAGGGGCTTGCCGGGATCCTGAATAAGATCTTCCCACTTTTTCCGGCTGATGCCGGCGGAAAAGTTGTTGGGATCAAATCCGGGAGTGCTGGCCAGGGCCAGGATTTCACCGCTGACGGGATCAAGTGCCACTATCGCCCCTGACCTTTCTCCCAGTGATTCCTCGGCAATTCTCTGCAGGTCCAGGTCTATCGACAAGGTTATATCCGATCCCTTGCGAGGCTCCTTGAACCGCAGTTCTTTCTGGATCCTGCCGACACTGTCAACCAGGACCGTTCGCAGTCCGTCCCGTCCCATCAGACGGGTATTGTAGGTTTTTTCAATGCCATCTTTGCCTACATGATGACCGGGTTTTGGGTTGGGATAAGACGGCGTTTTCAATTCCTGCGGAGAGATCCGGCCGACATAACCTATGACATGAGAAGCCAGGGTGGAGTAGCGATAGTGCCTTATCGGGGCCTCGGTTATATCCAGCTCGGGATATTCCCGGTAACGGGACAGCACCCAGGAGACCTGCTGCATAGTCAGCCGTTCAGAAAGGGTGACCGGCCTGAAGGACGGGACTGATTTGTTTTCCTCAAGTATCGCGGAAAATTCGGACCTGTCGAAATCAAGTTCACGGCACAGGTCATCCAGCGTGCATTCCACACAGTCAGATTTGTTGCGGTAAATGACAAGGCTGAAGGAATTCACATTGTCGGCCAGAATCCTGCCTTCCCTGTCCAGAAGAAGGCCTCTCGGGGCAAGAACATTGATTCTTCTCAGCTGGTTGCGTTCAGCAAGTTCAGCATATTCAGCATAGCGGGCTACGGTTATCTGCCAGACCCTCAGGCTGAAACCGATAAATACAATCAGGATAACAACCTGCAGTATTCGCAGCCTGGTAAAAAATATTTTGTTGTCCTGGTTGAATTCCATGTAAGCCGCCGGGCAATTTTCGGATTAACTAAAAAACTGTTTTGGGTTTGACTGCAGCCGATCCAGCAGCCTGAACAGAAGGTCTCCGGCGATTCCCGTGAGTACCGCGCCGGACAGGACTGTCAGAACAGGCACCGCCCCGTAAACGTCAGTTAAAACCTGCTGGGACCTGTATAGAACGAGGTTATTGAAAAAAGAGATCAAAGCTATCAGCAGAAACCTCATTAACCCGGCCAGGTCGGGATTGAGGATGGTGCTGAGGTAGGACGAGAAATATCCAATCACTGTTTTTATGACCCCGTTCAGGCCGAGCATGACCCCGAGAAGGAAGTCCTGGGCAATCCCGAAAACAGTTCCGGCGATGCTGCCCTTAATCGGGTTTGTGGACCATCCGATATAAAAAACAAAAATAAGGGTCCAGTCAAGATTTAGGTAGAGCGGCAGGAACCTGCTTTGCAGGAAATCGAGAACCATGGACAGAACCAGGAGGAGGGCAAGGATAGATATCCTTGAAAAAAGATTAGTACTCCCTGGATTTACGGCCTGTCTGTTCACTGTTCTCCTGTTATGATCAGAACTTCCTCCAGCCTTGAAAAATCAACAGCCGGTTCAACTTTTATGTTCTGGTATACGCTCCCTTCGGTTATTGAAACAATTTTTCCGATCGGAAGCTCTTTCGGATAGATTCCGTCTGTTCCGGAAGTGTAAACCATTTCACCGATGCTGACCGGATTGGAAAGGGAAACAAAATCAAGATTCAGCAGGTTGGAATCCGCACCCCTGACCACACACTGCAGCCTTGAATTCTCCGGCATGGCTCCCGCCGCCGCCAGGGGATCAGTCAGAAGTTCAACTTCCGCCGCGAAAAGATTGGCCGCGATAACCCTGCCCACCAGTCCATCGCCGCTGAGTACAGGCTGGTTTATAGCCACTCCGTCCATTGTCCCCTGGTTTACAATCAGGGTACTTGTAAAAAACCTTATGTTTCGATGGATAACGGAAGCGGGTTTGCAGCTGAACAGCATCGGTCCGGTGATGGCCGAAAGATACTCTCGTTCCGCCAGTTTTTTAACCGCTCTCAGCTGGTGCAGCTCAGTTTTAAGCCGAACGTTTTCATCTATCAGGCGTTTGTTTTCTCTGTCCTGCGCCAGCAGAAAAATGTATTTGCGAACCAGGGAGGAAGTGGTATCGAATATCAGGTGCTCAACATATACAACAGGGGTTATCAATGCCAGGCCGGCCTGGGCCAGGAGGGTTTGCCCTTTTTCAGATCTTATCTGGACCGAGAGAATAAGAAAATTGAACAGCAGCAGAAATGACAGTACTACAGGTGGTTTTCTTATATATGTGCCGAACATTACAAACTGACTCTGCGGAGCAAGTTTATGTCATCAAGCATCTTCCCCGCACCATGAGCAACTGAAAACAGGGGCTCTTCGGCCAGCAAAACAGGAAGTCCTGTTTCCTTGTGAAGTCTTTTGTCCAGGTTATGAAGCAGCGCTCCTCCGCCGGTTAATACGATACCTTTATCCACCAGGTCGGCGGACAGCTCAGGGGGTGTTCTTTCCAATGCGACCCTGACGGTTTCCACAATAGTAGAGATGCTGTCACCGAGGGCTTCCAGGATATCATCGTTGGTTATTTTGACTGTTTTGGGTACCCCTTCGATCAGGTTCCTGCCCTTGATTTCCATTGAAGCAGGGGCATCAATCAACGCGCATCCGATCTCGTGTTTTACTCTTTCCGCGGTTCTTTCCCCGATCAGGAGATTATGTTTCCTCTTGATGCTCTGGATTATGGCCGCGTCCATTTCGTTTCCGGCTGTCCTGACGCATCTGCTGTAAACGATACCCGAGAGGCTTATTACAGCTACGTCTGTAGTCCCGCCGCCAATGTCTACAATCATGCTTCCGCTGGGTTCAGTTATCGGCAGGCCTACCCCGATTGCGGAGGCCATTACTTCTTCAACCAGGAAAACTTCACTGGCACGTGCCCGGAGAGCTGATTCGCGAACCGCCCTCTTTTCTACCTGGGTTATTTCCGAGGGTATGCAGACAACAATGCGGGGACTGATCAGGTGATTCCTCTGGTGGGCCTTGCGTATAAAATGCTTCAGCATTTCTTCTGTAGCATCAAAATCAGCAATTACCCCGTCTTTCATGGGTTTTATCGCCATGATTGAGCCGGGTGTCTTCCCCAGCATTTCCTTGGCTTCAAGTCCAACCGCTTCAATGCGGTTGGTTATTTTGTTTATCGCTACTATCGAGGGCTCATTTACGACGATACCCTTGTTTTTTACGAATACCAGGGTATTGGCGGTTCCCAGGTCAATGGCAAGATCATTTGAAAAATAACTGAAGATCGAAAGTAAATTCATTGAACTCTATCTCAATAACTTAATGATTATGTTTTCGGTAACTGGCTACCAGATTAGTAGTGAATTATATTAACATTACTAGATCAATTTTAGGTAAAGAATTGGAAAAGTAAAGCTGTGCTATACTTTCTTCTTTAAAATCAGAGGGTCGGAGGTTTGATAGATTAATGCTTCCATTATTCAGAAGAAAAAAAAGTTGGGTTAAATATGTGATGTCCGTTGTCATCGTCGCTCTCGGCGCGACGACGGTATTCCTGTTTGTCGGTTCACCGACCGGATTTATTTCAGGAGTTGGGGCACAAAATGTGGCTGAGATCGACGGTCTTGGAATAACGGCGAAAGAGTTTTCCAGGCATTACCGCAGGGTTTATGACACCTATAACCAGATGTACAACCTGAACAGCCAGCCCCCGGAGATCGTCAAGCAGCTGGGAATTGGTCAGAACGCCTTGAATCAGCTGGTCAGCCAGTATGCCGTTGTGGCTGAAGCCCAGAAACAGGGCATAGAGGTTTCTCCTGAAGAGCTGGTTAGAAGGATTGAGAATCTTCCTTTCTTCCAGGTGAACGGGAAATTTGTTGGTGTTGAACAATATAAGCTTGCTGTGCAGCAGACCGGATACACCGCTACTGAATTTGAGGCGGCCGTGCGACGGGAGGTTATCAGCGAGAAACTGCGCAATATCCTGACCGACGGAATAAACGCGACCGAGGTTGAAGCCAGGCAGCAGTTTATTGAAACCAACCAGGAAGCAAGTGTCAGGTATGTGGTTTTTGATCCTGAGAAAATTACCCTTGACGATGTCACCGAAGAGGATATCAAAGCCTATTTTGAAGAGCATTCCGAGGATTACAGGGAGCCTGAAAAAAGGAAAATCAAATATCTGTCGATTGAGCGGAACATTATAAATGTCGAGGTAACCGAAGACGAAATCCGTGAGCAGATGCCTGAATCCACCCAGGAAGAAAAAGTACACGCCAGGCATATCCTCGTCCGTTTCGGAGATGATGAGAACGCGGCAAGTAAAAAGGCCGAAGATCTCCTGGGACAGCTGAAAAAAGGCGCGGATTTTGCTGAACTTGCCAAAAAGAATTCTGATGATGAAGGTAACGCGGCCAGCGGCGGTGATCTTGGATTCATAACCAGGGGAACCATGGTTCCGGAATTTGAAAACGTGATTTTCAACCGGGTTCCCGGCCTGGTAGACAGGATTGTCCGCACTGATTTTGGTTTTCATATTGTTGAGGTACTGGACCGGGTCCAGGGCGATACCGCTGCCAGGGCGGAAGCTGAATTTAAAGCCCGTAACCTGAAAGCTTACAGGGAAGCCGGCAAGGTTGCTGATCGGATTCATGAGGAAATATCAGCAGGTGAAACCCTGGAAACCGTAGCGGAAAATAACGATCTGGACATTATTGAAACCGATTGGTTTGATTTTGATTCCGGAATCCCCGGACTGGCCAGGTCTCCTGAACTTCTGGACGGGATCTTTTCTGCCGATGTTAACCAGGTAGTGGAACCCGCGGAACTCGGCGGACGGAGCATAGTCGCTTCAGTTTCCGCCATTGAACCTTCCAGGCTTCCTGAATTCAGTGAAGTGAAAACCCGGGTGTCTGAAAATTTCACCTCAAACCGGGCCCGGGAAACAGCGGAGAAACTGGCTGAAGAATTTTCCGAATCCTTTGCGGATGCCGTGCCTGATGCCGGTGATTTCGAAGCAAAGGCCAGGAAAGCCGGTCTTCAGATCACTACTACCGAGCTTTTCAAAAGAGGTGTCAATATCGATGACGTCCTCCGGTTTTCAGAAGAGGTTCACGCTGAAGCCTTCGGAATGGACGTTGGATCTGTCAGTTCTTCAATCAATGTGGCCAACAGGTTTGTCGTTTTCCAGGTTGCTGAGAAGACTGAAATTGACGAAGCCGCTTTCCAGGCCCAGAAAACCGGGCTCATTGAAAGCATGACCGATGGGAAAAAGAAGGAATTCTTTAACTCATATGTCCAGAATCTGATCGACCGCATGAGAAGTGATGAAGAGATTGTTATCAATCAGCAGTTGGTTGAACAGATTACAGGATAAAGGTCCTGATGTTGAAAATTTGCACCTTTTTCTGTAAAATCTAGTTTTCCAGGGTGGGGCTGTAGCTCAGCTGGGAGAGTACCTGAATGGCATTCAGGGGGTCGTGGGTTCGAACCCCATCAGCTCCACCAATCCCCGACTTCGTCGGGGGAATCCCAAATCCCAAATCCCGGATCCTGTTGTCCACTTCGGACATCACAAATTACCCATCGCATGCAAGCCTAAGGATTTCCCAAATCTCACTCTCATTGCATTCCTGCCGCCTTGATTTTTCCGCTTCCCAGGAGTAAAAAGGAGGGAAGCTCGCTTGAATCCTTCAATCGGAATTAGAGAGGTTTGGAATGAACGCGTTACTATTACTGCTGGTTTGCGGAGGCGGATTTCTGATTGCCTACCATACCTATGGACGATACCTGGGCCAAAAGATTTTCAGGATAGACCCTTCGGCCGATGTTCCCTCCAGGACGCACGAAGACGGCACTGATTTTGTTCCGACAAAAAAAGGAGTAATTTTCGGCCATCATTATACTTCCATTGCCGGTACCGGGCCGATCGTGGGGCCTGCCATAGGATTAATATGGGGATGGCTTCCCGCGCTTCTCTGGGTGTTTTTCGGATCAATCTTCATCGGAGCGGTCCATGATTTCGGATCCTTGATAGTTTCCATGCGAAACGAAGGGGAAAGTCTCAGCGAGGTAGCCGCAAAATACATCAACCAGAGGGTCAGGCTGATATTCTTCATCCTCATTTTTTTGATTCTCCTGATCATCATTGCCGTTTTTGGTGTAGTTATTGCCGCGGTTTTTGCCAGGTTCCCGTCATCCGTCGTCCCGGTCTGGCTGCAGATACCTATTGCCGTTCTGCTGGGTCGGGCCATTTACAGGAAAGGCTATCCCATAATCCCGTCCACCGCCGCGGCCGTGCTGTGCATGTATCTGTCCATGATTCTAGGCAGCTTCTTCCCGGTTGGATTTGAAAAAGCACTGGGAATTCCGGCAACAGGATTCTGGGTGATTATTCTCCTGATTTACGCTTTTTTTGCTTCCACCCTGTCGGTGAAAACCCTGCTTCAGCCCAGGGATTATATAAATGCCTGGCAGCTTTTTATTGCCATGGGCCTCCTGGCTGCCGGAACCGCTACAATCAGCTTCCTGGGAAAAGGAGATATGGTCGCTCCGGCCGTGAATACCGTTTTGCCGGCTGATACACCCCCTATTTTTCCTTTCCTTTTCATTGTAATTGCCTGCGGGGCAGTCAGCGGATTTCACTCCCTGGTAGCTTCAGGAACCAGCCCCAAGCAGGTTGCCAGTGAGTCAGACGCCAGGTTTATAGGGTATGGAGCCATGCTTATGGAAGGGGTTCTGGCCCTGCTTGTTGTAATCTGCGCTGGAGCTGGAATAGGGCTGGGCTATACCCTGGATAGCGGCATTACCCTGTTTGGTTCAGACGCCTGGAATCATTTTTACAGCAGCTGGATTGGCGCCAGGGGACTGGCCGATAAACTATCACCCGTAATCGAGGGTGCTTCCAACCTGGTTGAAAGTATGGGTTTCCCGGAAATATTTGGAATAACCGTCATGGGGGTTTTTATAGCTTCTTTTGCCAGCACTACCCTGGACACTGCGGTCCGCCTGCAGCGATACATAGTAGTGGAACTGGCAGAGGATTTTTCAATCAAAAGCCTGAAAAACCGCTGGTCGGCCACCATGCTGTGTGTTGCATGCGCGGCAGGGCTTGCCTTTGTCAGCGGGGCCGACGGAACCGGAGCCATGAAGCTCTGGCCGCTGTTCGGCAGCGCCAACCAGCTCCTGGCGGCTATGGCGCTCCTGATGGTTACCCTTTACCTGCAGAGCAAGGGCGGGGTGAAATGGATTTATTCGGGAATACCCTGCCTGTTTATGGTTGTCATTTCCAACTGGTCGATTGTCGAGAATATGAAAATATTTATCGCCAGCCGGAACTGGCTGCTCGTTTTCATGGATGTGCTTTTCATCCTGCTTTCCCTGTGGATAACGATTGAAGCATTAATAACTTTCTTCCGATACAAGGGAAAGGCTGACAGCAGGAGCAGCAGCAGGTAGAACGGGACTTGCCATAGGGCGGGTGGCGAGAGCAGGACAGCTTATGAGGGCGATGTGGAAATCCCAGTGTCGATTTTCGAGGGTCGGATGTCGAATGATAACTCGAAAGGTTATGTGGAACGCCGATCTGTGCGGCATTGGAAATAATCGGCACTGAAGACTTCATCACCCTTCCAGGGTTCTTTCCTGTTGGTAAGAATTGCATGCCCAGGGTTCCCCGAACCTTCGGTCCGGGATCACCCTGGGCTGAATCATGCCGTCCCTTCGGGACTGATCCTGCATCAGGCGATCTCAAGGATTGCCGCTTGCTGCTAAAATACGATTCTCGGCAAACCTGAATCTGAAACAGTCTTGTCGAATTTCTTAACCTGGTTTTCCAGGATAAGACGATATTCTTCAGCAAGCGTCTCCCATTCCGCCTGCAGATCCTTGAAGCGGTCCTCCCCTCCTTTGGTCGGGGCATCGTTGCCTCCAGCCACGTATCCATACAGATAAGCAAACTGGTTATCCAGCATCGGGGGGAAATTCAGCGGATCCTGTCCGCTTTCATTTTTGGTCTGTATAAGCCTTTCTTCTATGGAAGTCAGTTTTTCAGCTATTTCTTTCTTCAGCTCATCAGCTTTTAAGTCTTTACCGGCTTTTTCAGCGTCACCGCAAATCCGGTTCACCTGGCCGCGGACCGAACGGATTTCCCTGACAGTGTCATAGATTTCCGCCAGGCTGTTTTTGACCTGTGTCGCCAGTTCAAACTGTGCTTCATATTCCCTCTGGGTGGTATCGATTCTGGGATCACCGAGCACCTGGAATTCCCTGCTGTCCTCCCAGTCCCCGCGCCTGATATGGACTGAATAGGTCCCGGGAACAGCCAACTGTCCTCCGGTGAAACCCCAGACCTGCGCTTTTTTGACTACGTTGACTCCCCGGTGGCGCAGGTTCCAGGCAAACTGGTTGAGGCCTTTTTCCACTTTCAGTTTTTCAATTTCGAAATCATCTTCTTTTTCTCCAGTCTCCTCTTCTTTTTTGTCGGAGATCTTCCCTGAGAATTTACGGATGATTTCGCCTCTGGTTCCCAGGATTTCCAGCTCCACCGACTCATCCCCGTCTTCAGCCAGGAAAAAACTGATAACAGCTCCATTGGGAGGGCTGGAGCCTTCAACGTTGTCTATACGGTCCCTGGCCTGCTGAAAGAAAGCCCGGTGAGCTTTTCGCGGGGTGAATAACCGGTTCTCCTCAACCGCGGCACCTGGTTCCAGTTCGTGGAGCACATCCAGGTCGTCCAGTATCCAGAAAGAACGACCCTGGGTTGCTACCACCAGGTTCCGGCGGTGTACAGCCAGGTCAGTCACCGGAGTATGCGGCAGGTTCAGCTGCAGCGTCTGCCAGTGAGATCCGTCATCAAAAGAAACATAAAGCCCGAATTCAGTCCCGGCGTAAAGAAGTCCCTTCCGGTCAGGATCTTCCCTGACCACCCGGGTGAAATGCCCCTTCGGAATACCATTGGCCCCGCCAGTTAAAAGGGTCCAGTTTTTTCCGAAGTCCTCGGTTTTGAATATATAGGGATCGAAATCACCCATGCGGTAGTTATGAACCGCGGCAAAAGCCCGGCCGGGAGCGTGTGATGACAGCTCAATCATATTTACCGTGGCCCATTCAGGGAGGCTGGGCGGGGTGATGTCTTCCCAGGTTTCCCCGCTGTTTCTGGAGATATGAATCAGCCCGTCATCAGATCCAGCCCAGTATTCCCCCTCCTGGAGAGGGGATTCCTCGAAGGCGAAAATTGTTCCGTAAACCTCGGTTCCGGTGTTGTCCAGGGTGATCGGTCCGCCGGAGTGTTTCTGCTTCTCCTTGTCATTCCGGGTAAGGTCCGGACTGATATCCTTCCAACTCTGGCCTTCGTTCTCGGACATGTGAACAACCTGGGAAGTGTGAAACAGCTTCTCCGGATTGTGGCTGGAGATCCGGATGGGAGCATTCCACTGGAAACGGTATTTCAGGATTTCCGGGGCCTGGCCCAGCTGCAGCTGGGGATAGACCAGGACCTGCCTGTATTCATCGGTTTCCAGGTTCACCCGGGAAATGGAGCCACCGTAACATCCGGCATAAATAACGTTGTTGTCTCTCGGATCTATGGCGATGTGCCCGCTTTCACATCCTCCGACACCCATCCAGTTTTCATAAGCGGTCAGTCCTCCCGGATTACTGCTGGGGACTGAAATGGTAGTGTTGTCCTGCTGGGCCCCGTAAACCCGGTAGGGAAACTGGTTGTCCACGGTTACCCTGTAGATTTCTGAAGTAGGCTGGTTGTTGATTGAACTCCAGGTTTTGCCTCCGTTCAGTGAAACATGCGCTCCCCCGTCGTTGGTCTGCAGGATGATATCCGTATTGTTCGGGTTGACCCACAAGTCATGACAGTCACCATGTTTGACCGAAATGGCCTGGAAGGTTTTGCCCCCGTCAATTGATTTATAAAAGGAAGTATTCAGGGCGTAAACAGTATCAGGATCAACGGGATCAGCAAAAATTCTGGTGTAGTACCAGGCTCTCTGCTGGAGTTTGCGATTGCTGTTGACCCTGTTCCAGGATTCGCCTCCATCATCAGACCTGTAAACGCCTCCTTTTTCATTTTCGACCAGGGCCCAGATCCGATCAGGATCAGCCGGGGATACGGTCACCCCGATTTTCCCGGTGACGTCTTCGGGCAAACCGCCCTTAACCTTCTCCCAGGAATCTCCTCCGTCGGTTGTCTTAAACAGGCCGCCCTGGTCACTGACTCCTTCAAGTGTCCATGGCGTGCGGCGGATACTCCACATGGCGGAATAAATGATCCGCGGATTAGTCGGATCCATGGCCAGTTCCACTGAACCGGTATCCTGGTCCAGGAAAAGTACCCTTTCCCAGGAGTTTCCCCCATCACGGCTGCGGTAAACTCCCCTCTCTTCGGAGGGGGTAAAAAGGTTTCCCAGGACAGCGGCGTATACAAGATCAGGATTGACGGGGTGAATCCGGATTCTTCCAATTTGCCCTGCTTTTTCAAGCCCGGCGTGTTTCCAGGTTTTTCCGCCGTCCATTGATTTATACATGCCGTCACCGGGAGATATATTACCCCTGGGGGCGTTAGAACCTGTGCCTACATAGATAACGTTTGGATCTGAATCGGCAACAGCCACGGATCCAATGGAGCCGGCCTTGAAATACTTGTCAGAAATATTCACCCAGGAGGTGCCGGCATCTTCAGTTTTCCAAACGCCGCCCCCGGTGCTGCCCATGTAGAAGGTATGAGGCTGGCCGGGAACACCGGTTCCAGCCGTAACCCTGCCGCCGCGGTAAGGGCCTATGGAACGGTACTCAAGAGCTTTGTACAGCTGCGGATCGACCGTGATATTAGCAGTATCTTCAGAGCCTGAAGCGTCAGCGGCCACGGCAAGGCACGAGGTTAAAGCCAGTATCAATAACGGGAACATAACAATTTTTAAAGCTGTTTTCATGGGACCTCCTGATGGGAATCAAACAAGCATGGGAATCAAATTTTATTTAGTGTGTCTAATTGTAGGACAGGTATTGAAATTAGTGAACATCAGGCACAATAATTATTGTGACCGGGGGGAGCCGGTATTTTTTAATTGTCCCGAAGCTTTCCCTTTGTTTTAATTAGTCATATAGATCGTTCGGTTTAATTCCAGATCTTTCAGTAAAGAGAACCAGGAGATGTCATGCGGGATTTGAGACGTTTATTTGTTTTTTGTTTTGTTGTTTTGATGATTTCATCCGCGGCAATAGCCGCGGTGAGGCTTCCGGCTGTAATTGACAGCAATATGGTCCTGCAGAGGGGAATGGAGCTTAACCTTTGGGGATGGGCTGATCCCGGGGAAAAGGTAGAGGTTCTGCTGAACGACAGCAAGGCAGCAGCCGAGGCCGATGAACTCGGAAACTGGAGCGTTAAGCTTCCTTCCCAGGAAGCGGGCGGGCCCTGCACGATGACCGTGAAAGGGGAAAACAGCATCACCCTTGAGAATATCCTGATCGGCGAAGTCTGGGTTTGCTCAGGCCAGTCCAATATGGAAAAGAATATAGGGCCCCGGTCTGGGCAGCGCCCAGTTAAAAACTGGGTTCATGAAATTGCTGACGCGGACTACCCGGAAATGAGACTTTTTCAGGTGCCCAGGGCAACTTCAGGCGTGCCTGTCAATGACGTAAATGCCGACTGGAAAGAGTGCACGCCCGAAACAATAAGGGGTTTTTCGGCTACAGCCTATTTTTTCGGCCGTTATGTTCACCGGGAGATCGGCGTTCCCGTGGGCCTGATAATGACCAGCTGGGGAGGCACCAGGTCGGAACCCTGGACACCTCCTTCAGGGTTTGCCCAGGTCGAAGAGACTTCCGGGATTTCCCAAAGAGTGGAACAGGCTAACCGGGACTACCGGGAATCAATGGCTGTCTACCTGGCGGCCGAGCAAACCTGGGAGAAGATGATCAGTGAAGGGGATATGTCCAAAAGACCCCTTGAGCCGGAGCATGCCCTCAACAGCCACCGGGAACCTACCGGACTCTATAACGCCATGGTGGCCCCGCTTGTGCCTTTCGGGATCCGCGGCGCCATATGGTACCAGGGAGAAGGCAACCGGGGAGACCGCCTGACTTATTTCGATAAAATGAACGCCCTTATAAAGGGCTGGCGCACTGAGTGGAAACAGGGAGATTTCCCCTTTTATTTAGTTCAGCTGGCGCCTTTTAACTATGAAAATACCGATACCGTGGGCCACAGCTATCCGGAAGCCTATTACCTTCCGGAGGTTTGGGTGGCCCAACTGAAGACCCTGGCGCTGCCCAACACCGGCATGGCGGTTACAACTGATATCACCGAGCTGTACGACATCCACCCAACCAACAAGCAGGATGTGGGTAAAAGGCTGGCCCTCTGGGCACTGGCCAAAGACTATGGCCGCAAGGACCTGGTTTATTCCGGGCCTCTGTATAAAGGCATTGAAATCGAGGGGTCCAGCGTAAAGGTCTCCTTTGACTTTACCGGAAGCGGACTGGCCTCCTCAGACGGTGAACCCTTGAACTGGTTTGAAATTGCCGGAGCTGATGGTGACTTCAAAAGGGCCGGGGCGGTTATAGAGGGGGACCAGGTAGTTGTTTCCTGTCCCGGAGTAGAGGAACCCGAAGCAGTGCGTTTTGGATGGCACGAGCTGGCGATTCCCAACCTGGTGAACCGTGAAGGCCTTCCCGCCTCGCCATTTAATTCAAAGCTTCTTCCCTAGACAGGATCTTTACATTTCAGCTTTCCCGGAACACCCCGGCTTTCCTCAGGGGGTGTTCCGGGATAATCTCTGTTTTCAATCGAATGGAATATCAATGAAATTCAAATTTGTCTTCATATCAGTATTAATTATCCTTGTTGCCGCTGCCGGATGCGGAAAGAAGGGCGGGGAGAAACCCCTCGAGTTTTCCCCTTCCACGGCACCTGTTTGGGCCGAAGGCCTTGAAACAGAAATGAACGTCACCATGGTCTTCCGCGCGGAGTTCGATGCGCCAGAAGAGGACACCTGGCTGTTGCTGGCGGCTTCAACCATATACCGGGCCAGGCTTAATGATGAATTCCTGGCCAGCGGCCCCGCCCGGGGCCCGCATGGATATTACAGGATTGATGAAATTGAGCTTACCGATCTTTTGAAAGCGGGAAAAAATGTACTTACAATTGAAGTCGCGGGATATAACTGCAACAGTTACTACCTGCTGGACCAGCCGTCTTTTCTACAGGCTGAGGTTTCATCCGGGGGCAGGGTTCTTGCCGCGACCGGCGACAGTGGATCCGTATTCGAGAGCTTCATATTTAAAAACCGGATCCAGAAAGTCCAGCGGTTCAGTTTCCAGAGGCCGTTCACCGAAGCCTACAGGTATGATTCGCCTGAACCTGATCTGCAGCCGGCCACGCTTGTTGAATGTGAAAAAAAGAACCTGATACCCAGGGGTGCGCGTTATCCGGAATATGCCCGTCTGGAACCCGAATCGCTGGCAGCGGTGGGCAGGTTCGAGAAAATCAAGGCCATACATTCTTTGCAAAGGGACCGGGCCCTGACCGGAATTGGTCCTGAACTGAAGGGTTTTCCGGAGAAGGATCTGGAAATCTGCCCCATGATAGAGCTGCAGCACTTTGAATCCCTGCCCGATAAAGGGGACCTGCCCGTGTGGAGCCGGGACCTTCCTCTGGAGATCCGGCAGTCAGAATGGAAAATGGTTGATTTCGGGAGAAATGTCACCGGGTTTATCGGGGCTGATATCAAGTGTGAAAATCCATCCGACATAAGGCTGATGTTCGGAGAGGTTTTAACCCGGGAGGGTGATATAGACGCCTTGAAACAGGGGCAGGTAAGGGTGTTGACCTGGATGCTCGGCCCCGGAAGCTACCGGGTCGAAGCGATCGAACCTTATACGCTACGATACCTTAAGGCGGCCTGTTTACAGGGGGCGGCTGAGGTTGAGAATATATACCTGCGGGAGTTTGCCCATCCAGGACTGGACCGATTTGCCGGTTTCAGTTCCAGTGATGAAAGGCTTAACCGGATTTTCGCCGCCGGTGTTGAGACCTTCAGGCAGAATGCCCTGGACGTTTTTATGGATTGTCCCTCCAGGGAGAGGGCCGGTTGGCTCTGTGACAGCTTTTTCACTTCCCGGGTGGAGTATGACCTGACCGGCGAGTCTCGTTTAGAAGATGTCTTTTTCGAAAATTATATGCTGCCCGAAAGCTTCAAAAATCATCCAGCGGGGATGATCCCTATGTGCTATCCGGCTGATCATTATAACGGGAATTTCATTCCGAACTGGGCCCTGTGGTTTATTTTTCAGCTGGAGGAGTACGCGGGCAGGACCGGGAAAGAGGCCAGGATTCCGGGACTGGAATCCCGGGTGATGGGAATACTGGATTATTTCAAGCCGTTTGAGAATCGGGACGGGCTGCTTGAAGGCCTGGAACAATGGGTTTTCGTGGAATGGTCAAAGGCCAATGACTGGGTGCAGGATGTGAATTACCCCACTAACATGCAGTACGCCGCCGCCCTGGATGCCGCGGCCCGGCTTTATGACCGTCCCGAACTCTCCGCCAAGGCGGAGGCCATAAGGGAACAGATCAGGAAGCAGTCCTTTGACGGGGAGTTTTTCGTGGACAACGCCCTGCGGCAGGAAAACGGCTCCCTGGAGATAACCGGTAACCGGAGCGAAGTCTGCCAGTATTTTGCCTTTTATTTCAAGGTGGCTTCTCCTGAAAGTTATCCTGAATTATGGGAAAAACTGCTTGAGGAATTTGGCCCGGAAAGAATTGAAAATGGGCTTTATCCGGAAGTGGCTGCGGCCAATTCCCTGACCGGAAACATGCTCCGCATGGAACTGCTTTCTGACGTGGGCCGGAATAACCAGATCCTGGATGAGTCGGTTGATTACCTGCTCTATATGGCTGACCGGACCGGGACACTCTGGGAAAATGATCATGCCGACGCCAGTACTAATCATGGTTTTGCTTCCCATGCATGCCGCACCTTCCTGCGCGATGTGCTGGGCCTTTACGAAGTTGACCGGAAATCCAAACACCTGACTGTACGGTTTGGCGAACTGACCCTGGAGCGGTGTGAAGGATTCGTACCCACTCCTGATGGAGAGATCCGCCTGGCCTGGGAAAAGCAGGACGGGATCCTTCGGTACGAGCTTTCAGCCCCGGAGGTGTATACCGTGGAAGTGATCAATAATTCCGGATTGGACCTGGAGACGCTTTCGGAATAGGGAACCGTGGCATATGCTTCCAGCTTATGCTCTCTCCCGAGGGCTGGAAGCCCTCGGTACGGTAAGCCGGCGGGGGCGGCAGGGCGCTATCGCGCGCTACTGGAGCAAGATGCTCCAGCTACAACGGGGGCGCTTTCGATTTTAGCCTCGCGGCAACAGGTTTAGTGTGTAGTAGCTGCAGCTTCCAGCTCCAGCACCACCGAACTAGATTCGTGCCTCGCGGCAACAGGCTTAGCGTGTAGTAGCTGCAGCTTCCAGCTCCAGCAGCTCCGAACTAGATTCGCGCCTCGCGGGAACAGGCTTAGCGTGTAGTAGCTGCAGCTTCCAGCTCCAGCAGCTCTGAATTATATTCACGCCCCGCGGCAACAGGCTTAGTGTGTAGTAGCTGTAGCTTCCAGCTCCAGCACCACCGAATTAGATTCGTGCCTCGCGGCAACAGGCTCAGTGTGTAGTAGCTGTAGCTTCCAGCTCCAGCAGCTCCGAACTAGATTCGTGCCTCGCGGGAACAGGTTTTCTATCATGCGGGGAACAAGGTCCGGCGGCGATAGGGCGCTGACGCGCGCTACTGGAGCAAGATGCTCCAGCTACAACGGGGGGCGCTATCGCGCGCTACTGGAGCAAGATGCTCCAGCTACAACGGGGGGGCGCTACAGTTACTCTTTTCTCCATCGTGGGCAATTTTTCAGGCCCGCTTTTTCCGGATTACTCCACACATACTCCACCAGGAACAGATATTCTTTTTCTGACCTGATTATGTGATCGAACGGTTCATGCTGCCAAAGCTGTCCTTTTCTGCCTAGTTGACGGTTTATCCTGTTTGCTGTAAAGGATTTCCAGGAATGAACTATTTTCGATATCCTGATTCCGGCGATCGGCTCAACAATGACATGTACATGATTCGGCATGATAGACCAGGCATGCAGATAGTAGCGCTGGCCGTTAAAATACTCGAGGGCAGCTTTTACTATCCCGGCTGTTGCCGGTTCACGAAGGAGGCATTCCCCGTGTCCGGCATCCAGATATTTTTGGATTTTCCTGGAAAGCAGGAACTTCAGCCGTTCCTTTTCTTCCTTTGTTAAATTCCGTTTTTTATAGGCCGAGCTTTCAAGTATTAACTCTCTTTCCCTGAGCCACTGTTTGCGTTGAACTTGCGGAATGGAATCCGCAAGCCTGAAGGTGACATGATAAATCGCATTCTCACAGCTCCAGTGCGGAAGACATGTTCCCTTGTATTTTTCAAGTGTTTCCCAGTCTGGTGAATTCATGGCGCTTGGAGTTCCTTTTTTCCATTAGCTTCCTGAGTAATTGAATTTATGGTGCTGCTTAAAGGAACGTATGGGAAAAAAGAAAGACGAAAACTATTAGTTTGTGCACCAGTTTCCAGCTTTTATTGTAGTAGCTGCAGCTTCCAGCTCCAGCAGCTCCGAACTAGATTCGCGCCTCGCGGGAACAGGCTTAGCGTGTAGTAGCTGTAGCTTCCAGCTCCAGCACCACCGAACTAGATTCGTGCCTCGCGGGAACAGGCTTAGCGTGTAGTAGCTGCAGCTTCCAGCTCCAGCAGCTCCGAATTAGATTCACACCTCGCGGCAACAGGCTAGTTATCATGCGAAGAACAAGGTCCGGCGAAGACAGGGCGCTATCGCGCGCTTACTGGAGCAAGATGCTCCAGCTACAACGGGGGGCGCTATCGCGCGCTTACTGGAGCAGGATGCTCCAGCTACAACGGGTCGCGCTATCGCGCGCTTAACTGGAGCAAGATGCTCCAGCTACAACGGGGGCGCTATCGATTTTAGCCTCGCGGCAACAGGCTTAGCGAGTAGTAGCTGCAGCTTCCAGCTCCAGCACCACCGAATGATATTCGCGCCTCGCGGCAACAGGCTAGTTATCATGCGAAGAACAAGGTCCGGCGAAGACATGGCGCTATCGCGCGCTACTGGAGCAAGATGCTCCAGCTACAACGGGGGGCGCTATCGCGCGCTTACTGGAGCAAGATGCTCCAGCTACAACGGGGGCGCTATCGATTTTAGCCTCGCGGCAACAGGCTTAGCTCGTAGTAGCTGTAGCTTCCAGCTCCAGCACCACCGAACTAGATTCGTGCCTCGCGGCAACAGGCTTAGCTCGTAGTAGCTGTAGCTTCCAGCTCCAGCACCACCGAATGATATTCGCGCCTCGCGGCAACAGGCTAGTTATCATGCGAAGAACAAGGTCCGGCGAAGACATGGCGCTATCGCGCGCTTACTGGAGCAAGATGCTCCAGCTACAACGGGGGGCGCTATCGCGCGCTTACTGGAGCAGGATGCTCCAGCTACAACGGGGGGCGCTATCGCGCGCATACTGGAGCAAGATGCTCCAGCTACAACGGGTCGCGCATACTGGAGCTGATGCTCCAGTATGCCCCCCCCCATCTCAATCATCAAGTGATTTGTATTTATCCCTGAGCAGTTCCTGCCTGCTCTGCAGGGAAACATTTTTGCCCTTGATAAACAGGGCCTCAAGCTTGCTGCTTATCTGCAGGGGATCGCCGCTCCAGACTGAAATGTTGGCGATTTTTCCGGACTCCAGAGATCCGTAATCCTTGTCTATCCCCAGTATCCGGGCCGCTGACAGGGTCAGTGCCTGCATGCCGGCATCGTAGGGCAGCCCATAGGTAACGCTCATTGATACCGCTTCCGGCATCTGGCGGGCATTATGGGCGGTGCAGCTGGCGAAAGCCAGGGGAATTCCGGCTTCGTGCAGCCTGGCAGCCATGCGGTAATTGTAGTCATAAGCCTGGTTTTCACTTGGGTTGTCAAATGTTCCGGTAACCAGGACCGGGTAACCGCTTTCTATAATCATTTCCAACTGCCGGCTCCAGCCCCTGCCGGGAATCAAGATCATTTTCAGGTTGAATTCCCTGCCCAGGGTTATGGCATTCCTTATATCCTGGTTCCGGTCGCAGAAAGTAATAACCGACAGTTCTCCCTTGAGCGCCCGGGCCAGGGTTTGATCTTTCAGGTTCAGCTCCGCTTCGCTTTCTGGTTTTTTACTGATTTTGTTCTGCGTGTCGATCAGGGTCTGCCTGATGAAGGCCATGATTCCCGGGCGGGTGGAAGGGTATTTCCCCCTTTCCATGGCATTCAGGTTCAGGACAATGGAAGTTCCGTCGGCAATTAGCATATCGTCGACCCGGCGGCCGTCCAGGTTGATTATGGAAGTCAGGCCGTTAATCGGGGCGGCTCTTCCCTGCATAACCTGGGTGGTGGTAATTCCGTTGTTGCGGGTCACCCCGACAACTGCCGATTCCGGATTGATTCCATCCGAAGCCCTGAGGTGGGCGGTATTGGTAGAGGTTTTTTCATTGGCGTCATTGGTGACGGCCACGGCGCCTATTTCACTCAGTCCGACAATGCTGAGGGCGTCAATTCTGCCGGGCCATATGGTTTTGCCTGAAGCGTCGACTGTTTCACAGCCTTCCGGAATCGCCAGGTCCGTGCCGATCTTCTCTATACGTTCGCCCTTGATAAGGATAGTGCCGTTTTTAATTGTCTCCCCGGTTCCGGTAACAATGTTTCCGCCGGTTATGGCCGTATGCTGGGCGATAAGGGAGGCTGAACAGAGGATTACAGAAAGGATGATTACTGAGATTTTTATTTGTTTCATTGTATTCGCTCCCTATTTAATTAAGAGCCATTTTGTCGGCTGTTGTTATGTCGAAATAGACCTTGCCTTCAATCAGGGTCATTTCACATTTACTGAAACTGTCCAGGGGATGCTTGTCAAAGATGGCTATGTCCGCGTCCTTTTCGGTTTCCAGGGAGCCGGTACGATCATCAATTTCAAGAATTTTTGCCGGGTTTATGGTGATCAGCTTCAGGGCATCCTCTTCGCTCAAATCGTTGTATTTAAGCATCTTGGCTGCCTCGCGGTTCAGCCTTCTGATGACGTTTTCGCTGTCGCTGCAGATATCCACCAGGATCCCGTCATCCATCATCATTTTTATCGCGTACGGAATGGCGTCATAGGCCTCCGCCTTGTATCCCCACCAGTCGGTGTGGGTCTGTACACCCACCCCTGCTTCAGCAACCCGGTCCCTGACCTTGTAAGCGCCGAAGGAATGGCTGATGACCGCGTAAGGGACCTCAAACTCTTCAATAATATCCAGGAAGACTACAATTTCGTTGTGCACATAGTTATGGCAGTCAATACCGTATTCGCCGGTAAGGGTTTTGGCGATGTTTTCCAGTTTCAGGTCTCGTTTTGGCGGGTCGGCTTCTTCACCTTCAGAGATTTTCTTTTCGTAGTCATCCCATTTTTTCCGGTAAGCCCTGGCATCCAGGAAGCTCTGGCGAAGGGTGGCGAATATCCCGGGCCGGGTTGAAGGCTGTTTGCCTTTGGATCCGTAGACCCTCTTGGGATTTTCCCCCAGGGCCATTTTCAGCTGCTGGCGCACTCCCGGGATGCGCATCTCTTCGAGGGATGTCATATATTTTAACTTAACCGTTGTATTCAGGCCGCCGATTACATTGGCTGAACCATGCATCAACTTGGCCGCGGTAACCCCTCCTGCCAGGGCCTGGTAGATCTGGTGGTCGTGAGCGTCAATGGCGTCAGCCATGTCCACCTGGGATGTGACAGGAGCTGTCGCTTCGTTAACGTCTCCGTTTAATGCCAGGTGGCTGTGGCTGTCAATGATTCCGGGCATGATGAATTTTCCCTCGGCATTGATTACTTCCACGCCGTCCGGGGCCTCTATCGCTGTTCCCAGTGCAGAGATTTTTCCGTCCCTGATGAGTATGGAACCGTTTTCGATAACTCCGTCAGTTACAGTCAGGATGGTGCCGCCTTTAATGAACAGGTCGCCGGCAAAAACCGGGGACCCCAGGATAAGCAGCAACAGGGGAAGAATTATTCTTGTAGATCTGGTATTCATGTTAGAGACTCCTTTTATTTAAGCCATTAATTCTATACGGACAAGGTTGATAAATAAACCTGGGAACATCTTCGAAAAAATTCTTCCCGAAGATCAAACCTTCTGGGCCCGCATGGGATTTGAGCTTGCCTGGGTTATTATTGTTTAATGGCTTGAGATGATCTCAAGGATAACACCCGCGCTGAATCATCCGCGGAGAGGTAAGTAATGAAAAAAGATGATGCTGTCTATGCAAAGCTTCAGAAGCACCTGGATGCCCAGGCGGTGGGGTTTCCATCTACCCCTTCAGGAGCTGAGATAAGGATACTCAAGCATATCTTCACACCGCGGGAAGCTGAAATCGCCGTGTGCCTGAGTTTCAGGTTTGAGCCCCTGGATGTCCTGTTTAAAAGGGCGGCTCACCTGGTGTCCACCCCTGGAGAGCTTGAGGAAGAGCTTGAGGCCATTTTTAAAAAAGGGGGAGTGGAAATGAAAATGGCCGGGCGGGACAAGCTGTTCTGCAATTCTCCGCTGATTGTGGGCATGTATGAAATGCAGCTGGACCGGCTGACCCCGGAATTCATGCGGGATTTCAGGCAGTACACCTCGGATATCAGGTTCGGCCTGGATTTTCTCGGGACCAAGCTGCCCCAGATGCGCACTATTCCGGTTTCCCGAAGCATTAGTGCCCGGCACAACGTGAGTACTTATGATGAGGTCAATGCCCTGGTTGGAGAATGTGAAGGTCCTTTTGTTGTCATGAAATGCATTTGCAGGGAAAAGCGTTCCCTGGAGGGGTACTCCTGCGATGTGACCCAGCGTGAAGAGACCTGCCTCGCAGTCGGCGAAATGGCCCAATCGGTTCTTTTAAGCGGAAAGGGCAGGGAAATCAGCAGGGATGAGATCCTGGACATCCTGGAGAAGAACCAGAAGGATGGACTGGTCCTGCAGCCTTCCAATACTGAGGAAATTGATTTCATATGCTCCTGCTGCGGATGCTGCTGCGGGATGTTGAGTATCCAGAAATACCTGCCCCGGCCCATGGAGTTCTGGTCTTCGAATTATTACGCGGTAGTGGATGAGGAGCTCTGCGACGGATGCGGTACCTGCCAGGCCCGCTGCCAGGTTGATGCCGTACGAATGGAAGCCGGTTCGAAACCAGCGATAGTCAATCTCGACCGCTGCATCGGATGCGGCCTGTGCGTTACCACCTGCTTTAAAAAAGCGATAACCCTGGCCAAAAAGCCGGTGGAGGTTAAACCCCCTGAAAACAGGGGAGAACTGTATGAAATTATCTACAGCAGTAAGAAAGGCGCGACCGGCAGGATAGGCCTGGCCGGGAAACTGCTGAGCGATGCCGTGCGGGCCAGGGATTTCAGATTAATAAAAAAATAAATTAATACTTTAAACAGATTGATGGACAAGAGGACAAGATGTTGAGGATGCGGGAGCCAATGAAAAATGCAGTGGGTGTTTTTAAGTCGTTTAGAGTAAATAATAATATGAAGCTGCTCTGTGCCGGCATGGCGTTGGGCATGATCGGATTTGTTTCCTGCGGTTCAGGGGAAGCTCCCGCTGAACCTGAAGCTTCATTCCCACAGGTGGAAATTCGCGGTGTCTACGGAGGGATTCCGGGAGCCGGTAATGCTGACGAGGCAAAACCGCTCTCTGATTTCGGGGTGAATGCCGTGTTCCTGAATTCCCGCGGGATAACCGGGGAAGCCGTAGCCGATGTGCATTCCCAGGGCGCCCGGATATTCGCGGAGTTCAACACCCTGCACCAGGCGGAATACCTGGAAGATAACCCGGATGCCTCCCCGGTGGGCAGAGACGGACAGGTTTGTCCCCCGGCAGCCGGATGGCAGGGCATATGCCCCACCCATCCCGGATACCGCGCCGAGAGGATGGATGAATTCCGGCAGCTGCTGAAGGATTTTGAACTGGACGGTGTCTGGATTGATTATCACCAGGCCCATGCCAACTGGGAAATGGCGGAACCGGTTCTTCCTGATACCTGTTTTTGTGAAAGATGCAGGGAACTGTTCTCGTCAGATACCGGTATTGAACTGCCCCGCGGTTCAACCGAAGATATTGCCGGATTTATCCTGGATGAACATGGAGAAGCCTGGATATCCTGGCGGAACCAGGTGTTTACCGACTGGATCCGGGAACTGAGGGAGATCCTGGATGAGGAAAGGCCCGATGCCCTGTTGGGTTATTACCACTGCCCCTGGACAGACCAGGAGTTTGACGGGGCACTGCTGGACAAGCTGGCCATAGATTTGCGGTCCCAGTCGCAGTATATAGATGTATTCAGCCCCCTGCTTTATCACGCCTACCTGGGCAGGAATGGTGATGTGGAATGGATATCCTCCCATGTCAGCTGGCTTGGCGAGTACCTGGGAGTCAAGGGGTATCAGGGGGAAAAGAATCGCGTATGGCCGATTGTGCAGCTGGCTGATCTGGGTGGAGAAATTTCGGCCGAAGAGGTTCCCTCCATACTGGAGGCCGGCCTGCAGTCCCCTGCTTCAGGGATAATGATTTTTTCCTGGGGCAGGATCAGAGAACAGGCCCACAAGGTGGAAGAGATGAGCCGGGTCTTTCAGGGGCTGCGGAATGACCAGCGGTAGTTTATTCAGACCTGGCCTTACCTGGTCTGATACACTCAGGATATGAGTAGTAAGATCCACGGAAAAATTTTGGCAGTGTTTGTGTCCTCCTTGTTCCTTTGGAGCTGCTCCGCGCGGGAAACAGCTGAAGCACCGGCGGAGGCCCGTCCGTTGACAGAGATTCGCGGGGTCTATGGCGGGATCCCCGGGGAAGAAGTGCCCGGGAAAACCCTGGCTGATTATGGGGTCAACGCCGTGTTTATCGGTTCAGGAAGTGTCACCGGGGAGAGGGTCAGCCGGGTGAAAGCCCAGGGCGCCCGGATATTCGCTGAATTCAATACCATGCACTATCGGCGGTACCTGGATGAGCATCCTGACGCCGCGCCGATCGGCCTGGACGGTAAAGTGAGTCCTCCTCCCCATGACTGGCAGGGCATATGCCCCACCCATCCCGGATACCGTGCTGACCGCATGGGCCGCTTCCGCGAGCTTGCCGGGAATTTTGAACTGGACGGAGTCTGGCTCGATTACCATCACAGCCATGCCAGCTGGGAGAGAGAAGATCCTTTGATGCCTGACACCTGTTTTTGCCCGAGATGCCTGGAGAGGTTTGCCTCTGACACCGGAGTGACCCTGCCTGAAGTCCCGGAAGAGGAAGTACCTTCCCAGATCCTGGAGCTTTACGGGGAGCAATGGGTCCAGTGGCGCTGTGACCTTTTCACTGACTGGGTTCGGGAATTCCGGGAGATCCTGGATGAGGAGCGCCCTGGCGCCTTGCTCGGCACCTTTCATAATCCTTGGAGTGACGAGGATTATGACGGGGCCAGGATCAGGAAACTCGCCATTGATTTGAGGGCCCAGGCCCGCTATGTGGATGTCTTCAGCCCCATGCCCTACCATGCCAGGTTTGGGCATGTTGATGATCCTGAATGGATATCCCGGCAGGTTTCATGGCTGGGGGAATACCTGGGACTGGAGGGTGAACCTGGCGAAAAAATTCGGATCTGGCCGATAGTACAGCTGTCTGACTGGGGAGAGGAAGTTCCCGCGGAGCAGGTGGAACAGGTCATGCGGAACGGTCTCAAATCCCCCTCTACCGGGGTTATGGTATTTGCCTGGGGGAGCCTCAGGGACCAGGGCGCCAAGGTGGAAGCGATGATTGATGTTTACCGGGATATGGTCCCCTGATATTTCCCGGTTGTTATTTTACGGTATCGGTGTTATCGAGGACCCGGCGCACAATTTCGGCCAGGTCGGCGGATGATACCGGTTTATAGGCAAAGGCCCTGATCCCCTTGATGCTGGACTCCTTGCCGGCAAATTTTTTCGCGTAGCCGGTACACAGGATCACGGGGAGATCAGGCTTGATGTCCAGGAGTTTTCTTGTCAGCTTGTCCCCGGTCAGGCCCGGCATGGTCATGTCGGTAATAACCAGGTCATAACCATCCGGATTCGATTCGAAAAGCTCCAGGGCCTCCAGGCTGTCTGTTCGGGTTGTTACTTTGTAGCCCAGTCGGCTCAGCGAAAGGCCGGTAATCTTGGCAACCTGGGTCTCATCATCCACAACCAGTATGCTTTCGGTTCCACTGCTCGGGTTCGCGGTTTTGGCTCTCTTTGGTTCAGCTTTTTTTCTGCACACGGGAAGATAGACAGTAAAAGCAGTTCCTTCGTTCAGTTTGCTCTCTACCAGGATTTCACCATTGTATTTTTTTACTATTCCGTGAACCGTGGCCAGGCCCATGCCGGTTCCCTCACCTTTATCCTTGGTTGTGAAATAAGGTTCAAAGATGGAGTTGATTATGTTGGGAGGGATTCCTTTGCCGGTATCGGACACTTTCAGTTCCAGGTAGGTGCCGGGTTTAAGTCCAACATATTTATTTGTAAAGTCCGCGTCCAGCCTGGTATCCCGGAGGCCTACCGTCAAGACCCCGCCCTCTTCCTCCAGGGCCTGGGCGGCGTTGGCGCATAAGTTCATTATAATCTGGTGAACCTGGGTGGGGGCACCCATGATCTTGGAATCACTATTGATATTCTGCTTCAGTTCAATCGTGGTCGGGATTGTGGAGCGCAGCAGTTTCAGGGTTTCCTTGATGATTATGTCAACCTGCAGGGGTTTGATTTCTTCGTCGGATTTCCGGGCAAAGGTCAGGATCTGCTTCACCAGGTCGCGGGCTCTTCGGCCGGCGGAGAGAACAGCTTGCAGCCGTTCCTCCTGGAGGCTTCCCCTGGTGACATCATTCAGGGCCAGTTCGGTAAATCCCAGGACCGAAGTCAGTATATTGTTGAAATCGTGGGCGATACCCCCGGCGAGGGTTCCGACAGCCTCCATTTTCCTGGCCTGTTCGATGCTGTTTTTCAGGGAAAGCTCTTCGGTGATGTCCCGCGAGATCCATACATAGTTTGTAATATTTCCTTCGGGGCCTCTGACCGGCGATATGGAGCAGCTGGAAGTATACAGGGAACCGCTCCTTCGCCTGTTGGTGATGTTTCCCGTCCAGCGCTCACCTCTTTTGATGGTGTCCCATAATTCAGCGTAGAACTGGTCGTCATGCAGGCCGCTTTTCAAAATTGAGGGTTTTTGGCCCTGGATTTCATCAGGAGCGAAACCGGTGACGGTTCCGAAGGCCGGATTGGCATAGATGATATTGCCCTCGGTGTCAGTAATGACGACGATTTCCTCCAGCTGGGCCACAGCCTCGGAAAGTCTTATGATCTCCTCCTCCACCCGGCGGTTTTCAGTAATGTCAGTCTGGGTTCCCCACAGATACTGCAGCTTTCCGTCTTCAATCACCCCGGTTGTAGTATTCAGGAAATATCGATCTTTTCCGTCCGGGCAGATTTCGTGGCTGATCTCGGAGTTTTCCCGGTAGCCGTTCTTTATGAATTTCTTCATTTCCGCCCGGTTGAGCGGATGATTTTTCCCGCCGTGCAAATCAACCAGCTTTTTACCCAGGAGATCCTGGCACCTGTCAAGCCCATACATACGGGCCAGGGAATCATTGCATTCAGCGATAAAGGCATTCTCATACATGGCGTCAACCTGCTCTTCGGCAGGCAGGTCAATGGGGATGGGATTTTTCATCATCTGCAGGTAGATGCCCTCTGAGGTGTTGTTGAGGAAGCTGTAATATTTTTTATAGGTATCGCTTAAAGCATTTTCAGCTTCCTGGCGGTCGGTGATGTCTGTGGCGAATCCTTCAATGGTGAAAGTTCCGTCGGGAAGCTTTTCGGCAACTCTGGCGTTCATGTTGATAACAATGTTTTTGCCGTCAAGCCGCCTGGCGTGATAGACGAAATTCTGAACAGTTCCCTTTTCCCTCAAAATCTGTATGAAAAGCTTCCTGCGCTTGGGATCGATATAAAGGCTTTCGGAAAGGTCCTTGAATTCAGCAAAAGCTTCCGATACTGAGCTGGCCCCGAGCATTCTGGCCATTTCCGGATTGACTATCATTGGTTTGCCTTCTGAATCCGTTTTAAAGATACCAACCGGGGATTCTTCGAATAATTCCCGGTATTCCTTTTCTCTTTGCACAAGTTTTTTCTGGGTGGCCACTCGTACAGAAATATCCCTGGCAATGGAGTGCATGTATTTTTTGCCCCTGATAGACAAGCACTTGTTGCTGAATTCGACCGCAACCTTGGAGCCGTCTTTCCGGAGGATATCGGCTGAGCTGGTAATTTCCTCCCCGCCCATGATTTTCGCGAAATATTTTTCATAAGCGCCCAGGTCTTCGGGGGCGTGCAGGTCTTCAATTGACATGCGGGAGAGTTCATCTGAAGAATAGCCCGTCAGCACCTCAGCGGCCCGGTTATGGTTCACGAATCTTGAATTTTCGTCGGAAATGAAAATCGCGTCCCGCGCTCCCTGGAAGATGGCGTCAAACCACTCTTTTTGAAGTTCAAGCTGTTCCCTGGTGTTGGAATTGGAATGGTCGGACTTGTTTTGTTTTTCAGCCATAATATTTCCAAGATAGAATATAACAAAACCGGAAGGTTAATATAAAGTACCCGGGTCGTTGTAAACAGGTGATAAAAATAATTATAAGAGATTTCGGAAAGATTATCCCGGCCTATTTGCCGGGGCGGAGGTGTTTTTCACAGGAACTCTGCACTGTTGGGCGAAATCAGTTAAAATCTGGGATGTGAACTGATTCTGCGCGCCCGTAGCTCAGCTGGATAGAGCGTCGGACTTCGAATCCGCAGGTCGGGGGTTCGAATCCCTCCGGGCGTGCCATATTTTACGGTCTTTTTGCTTTGTTGGCATGATTTTATCCCTTATATTTGTTTTCTTCTGCTTTCTTCTACTTTAAATGTATTTGTCCATTTAATACCACAGTAATACCACAGGATTAAAAAGGTATACAGGTACTTACAGGGCAATAGGCAGGAGTTGATACCACATTAACACCACAAACGGCGTCTAAAGGGTGCGTTTTGCCCGTAGAGGGCTTTTCGTGCCGGAACCCCCTTAGAGGGTAAGAGTTGAAACGGAAACGCAATACAGGGTAAATTTAGGCTTGAAACTTGAATTCGTATAGTATAAAGGTTGTAGACTTACCTTGGGTTAAATGGCCTGGATTGATTCCCTCGCTGGACAATTTTGCCTCCTTCAGGCAGTATCTCACCAAAGTTAACCGTTTAAATTTTAGAGAACTCGATTAAATCTTTTATTCATGCGGACTCTTATTGCCCCCTAAATTTTCCTTTATCATTTCGCGAATCTGAATCAGCCTTTCATCTTTAAGAACAAGGCCTTCCTTTAATAACCATACAAGTTCATCTTGAAGAATCCTCTGAGCCTCTGTATAAGACTCAGCCCTATCTAGAGTAATAAAAACGTTCCATGCCGCTAAGGCAGTATTTGGATGCTCAGGGCCAAGTATCTTGTGACTCTTGCACAGCGCTTCTTCCTGAAGTAACCTCGCTACAGCTAATTCTCCCTTAGCCCGGAGTGCACGCCCCAAGTTATTCATGCTTGTCAAAGTGTCCGGATGGTCAGGACCAAGTATCTTGAGCCTCTTCTCCAACGCTTCCTTATGAAGGACACTTGCCCCTTCGAAATCACCAATCTCACTAAGTGTTCCGGCCAAGTTGTTCATGCTTGTCAAAGTGTCTGGATGGTCAGGACCAAGTATCTTAAGCCTCTTCTCTAATACTTCCTCAAAATGGTTTCTCGCCTCTATCGACTCACCCATGAAATAAAGCGTTAAGGCTAGGTTGTTTATGCAAGTCAGAAAGTCTGGATGCTCAGGGCCAAGTATCTTGCGAAGCTTCCATGACGCCTCCTCATAAAGGTTTCTTGCCTCTTTTAAAAAACCCATATAACGGAGTGTGGATCCCAATGTACACATACTCTTAAGGGTCTCTAGATTCTCGGATCCCAAAATCCTGCGAAGCTTCCCTAATACCTCTTCTTGAAGGATCCTTGCCTCCTCCAAATCTCCCATAACACTGAGGGTCGTCCCCAGATTGTTCATATTTATCAAGGTATCGGGGTGGTCAGCCCCCACTTTCTCCTGCTGAATTTTTACAATCTGGCGCCAGTTTTTTAATGCTGAAAAAAAATCTCCTTGAGAGTAATCAAACTTCGCTAGTTGAATCATAAGCATTAAGAATTTGGAATCACTTTCTTCATTGACAGAACCTGTCAAAAACCTAGCGTGAGAAATTTCTATATTAATCAAAAAGGATTCCTTGAAATTTATTTGTGGGCCGATGATAGACGACAATATTGCAACTGCCGCACTTAATAAAGACTTGCTACGATAATTAGCAGTCATATTCAGATATCGAACAGAGGCAGAGATCAATGGATGAACATAAAATGAATTCCCGCTTAATGAATTCCTGCGACGATTGATAAGGGAATATTGAGCAGCCTGCCTTAGCGCTCCCGTACATTTTCTCCTGCTATCCTTTTCATTCAGCCCATAGGTATCTCGAAAGATCATTAGGACAAATTCGTCACGAATTGGCTCCGGTGAGAGATTGGCGGCAATGCGTAAAAGATCCTTTCCAGGCTCATCCAAACGATCGATACTGTGCTTGAAGGTTTTAACTATACTGGGCTGATGGCCTGCTGGCAGTTCCCCAGTTAACTCTATTGGAGCATTCAGCAGATCATCATTATCTGTTTCAATCTCTTCCAGTAACCGATGGATATGACCGCCGTTTTCCTTGATCGCAGTACCCGCAATATCCAGGGCCAATGAGTGCCCTCCAAGCCTTTCAAGCAGGTCATCAGTATCTTCTTCCTGACTGGTAATCTCAATTCCGTGCTTCTTTAGAAGATTCTTGGCCTGATCATTGCTCAAAACCTCCAAAGGAATCGCTCCTCCAAAGTTTCTATATTCGTGGCTGCGGGTAGTAATGAGGGTACGTGCTAGAGGGCTTGGTGAAAGCCAGGCTTTCACCGCGTTTCCATGACCCGCCAGCCCTGTAGGGACGTCGTCCACTACCCATAGGCAGCGTTTGCCTTCCACCCCGATTTTTTGACCGATGGAATACCGAAAGCCTTCCAAGGTTGTTTCTTGGGGCAATCGAAGTCCCAGGCTCTCTGCGATTACTCTTAGTTGCTCTTTACATAGAACCAGAAATGATTCAATGTCAGGTGCCGTGGGGTTGTAGCTTCCATTCGCCCGGAGCCAGAATACTCCGCCTGGATAAGCCGCCCCAAATCGAAGGGAGTACTCTTCTGCCAATAAGGATTTCCCTAACCCGCCCATGCCAATAACCTGGGCTATATCCGGATAGCCCGCGCTCCCAGTAGTCTGGGGGAATTCTGAAGCATTAAGGGAATAATGCATCTCCCACATTTCCTTGACGCGTCCCACAAACCGTTCAGAACCAGTGAGTTGAGAGGGGTAATACGATGTGCGCGTGTGAAGGCCTCGGCGGCCAAAGGTGTCGTCAAGAATACTGATGCTTTTTTGAAGATTCTCAACCGCCGATTCTGCGGTCAGGGCTGCGTTCACGTCCCGGAGGTCAACAGGCAGCTCATCAAAGTGATTACAATTGTCTTCGGGATTAAGCACGAAAATCCGTTCACGGGGATCCCATCCATTTTGGATTGCCGCAATATACATTGCCCGAAATTCAGCCATGCAGGCCTGACTTTTGGTGTAGTCATTTGAGAAATAAACCAAGAGGGCCTTGGAATTCTCAATCCCAGCTTCGACCTCAGGGGTAAACCCTTCAAAGACATCTATCTCGGATTGATCAATAAATATTGAGAATCCTGCTTCTTCGAGCTGTGTCGCCATGGCACCGACTTCTGCAGTCCTCTTCTCAGGCCCATCCCCAATCCTATGCCTATAGCTGATGAAAAGATCGTAAGTTTTGTCACTCTCCACGGATACCTCTCATGCTTATGGTCAAATTGTTTTTTTAATGTCTATTCAATAATCAGTGATTTAACTCCTGCTACCTCAGCCAGGCAGTTAGCAAAGTCAATGACCTCTTTCCGAACCTCTTCCAGCTTGGTACGCAGTTTCTGGCTATAGGCCCATTTCTGCTCATGCTCAAAAACCGAGCAGTCAGGGGATTTTCTGGTTTCATGATCCAGAAGGAGGGGATGATATTTAGCCAACATTGGGCGTATGACTTCATTAAGCAGGGACACTGCCAAAAATCCAAAGCAGAGGTCTTTATTTTTTCCCTTGGGAGTAGCCACCGTGGGGCCGTGTTCACGGAGAATCTTGCGAGTGATCGCAAAGAGGCTGTAGTAGCTGTTCAAAGCCTCCCGCAGCAGCCCTTCACCGGGTTCAAGCTTAGCCACCGTGATTCGCGTGCATAATTCTACATACAGCTCCCAGGCAGCCCTGATTTCGTTTTCATCAGCTTCCCAGCAGCCTTTTGCTTTTAAAAAGCCACTATTAAGACCTACTTCAACTTTTTTTAGCTTCGCTGGATATTTTGACATTTATTCCTCCTGAGGCTGTTAACAGCCTTTTATTTATTTGGAATCCCTTGATTACAGAGCATATCCTCTAACAACTTATGGATCTTCAACTACCTTGCTTTTTGAAGAACAAACCTCTCCCCTGATATCCATATAAGTTCATTTTTGAAGGATCTTCCAGAACTTTCAGAATTCTCAGTGTTGAAACATGTAGCAAACAAACCAAATGCTAGAGATATGGCATCTGGAAGCCTATGGCCAAGTACCATTTTCCTTCTCCTGTATAGCCTTCTGTAGTACCGTTGCCGCCTCCGACTCTCCCATATCGCAAAGCGTTTCTGCCAGATTGTTCATTATCACCAACGTGTCCGGATGCTCAGGTCCAAGGACACTTTTGAATTTTTCCAATGCGTCCTCTTGAAGCTCCCTTGCTTTTAACAAATCTCCAATGTCACGAAAGGTTGAGGCTAAGTTGTTCATAATCGTGAGGGTGCTTGGATGTTTAGAGCCAAGATTTATCCGATTTTCCCTAAGTGTTATTTCCAGAATATTCTTTGCCGCCTCCGACTCTCCCATATCGCGAAGCGTCACTGCCAAGTTGTTCATGCTAGTCAGGGTGTCTGGATGTTTAGGGCCAAGGACCCTGAACCTTTTCTCCAGTAAATCCGTTTGTAGTGCCTTTGCTGCCTTGACCTCTCCCAAGTCGCGAAGCATCTCCGCCAGATTGTTCATGGCTGACAGGGTGTGGAGGTGTTCAGGACCAAGGACACTCTTGGATTTTTCCAATGCGTCCTCCTGGAGTTTTTTTGCCTCGTTCAATTCTCCCGTGAAATAAAGCATTACCGATAGATTGTTCATACTCGGCAGGGTGTTTGGATGATCAGGACCAAAATTTTTTTGCCTTATTCCCAGCACCAGCTCCTGCAGTTCCTTTGCCCCTTCGTAGTCCCCCATCGAATGTAACGTTGATGCAAAGCTCTCCATACTACTCATGGTGTCTGGATGTTCAAGACCAAAAATTTTTTGCCTTATTCCCAGCACTAGCTCCAGTAGTGCCTTTGCCTCTATGTTATTCCCCATGACTCTGAGCATAGCAGCGAGGTTGTTCATGCTTGTCAGAGTGTTTGGATGGCTAGGACCAAATTTCCCCCTCGCAATCTCGAAAATCCGTTTAAATTTTCTAACTGCCAACGGATAATTTCCACGCTGGTTATAAAAATGAGCTAAGCGGTTCAAGAGTCCTAATAATTCTAGACCACTTGCCTTATCAACAGTTTCGGTCAAAAATCTGGCATGGGTAACCTCCAAGGCAATTGAAGAGGCTTCTTCGTAGCTTGACTCTGGATTGATGATAAAGTGTAATAGCTCAATTGTCGTATTAAGCAAGGCCTTGCCACGGTCATCATCGGTCATCCCAAGATAACGAACCGAAGCTGATATCAAAGCATGGACGTTAAATAAATGTTCATGGCGAAAAATAAGGGAATATTGAGCAGATTGTCGCAAGGCTCTCTTGCATGTCCTAATGCTGTCCTTCTCATTCAGGTCGTCAGCCTTTCGAATGATCAATTCAACAAATTCGTCACGAATTGGCTCCGGTGAGAGATTGGCGGCAATGCGTAAAAGATCCTTTCCAGGCTCATCCAAACGATCGATACTGTGCTTGAAGGTTTTAACTATACTGGGCTGATGGCCTGCTGGCAGTTCCCCAGTTAACTCTATTGGAGCATTCAGCAGATCATCATTATCTGTTTCAATCTCTTCCAGTAACCGATGGATATGACCGCCGTTTTCCTTGATCGCAGTACCCGCAATATCCAGGGCCAATGAGTGCCCTCCAAGCCTTTCAAGCAGGTCATCAGTATCTTCTTCCTGACTGGTAATCTCAATTCCGTGCTTCTTTAGAAGATTCTTGGCCTGATCATTGCTCAAAACCTCCAAAGGAATCGCTCCTCCAAAGTTTCTATATTCGTGGCTGCGGGTAGTAATGAGGGTACGTGCTAGAGGGCTTGGTGAAAGCCAGGCTTTCACCGCGTTTCCATGACCCGCCAGCCCTGTAGGGACGTCGTCCACTACCCATAGGCAGCGTTTGCCTTCCACCCCGATTTTTTGACCGATGGAATACCGAAAGCCTTCCAAGGTTGTTTCTTGGGGCAATCGAAGTCCCAGGCTCTCTGCGATTACTCTTAGTTGCTCTTTACATAGAACCAGAAATGATTCAATGTCAGGTGCCGTGGGGTTGTAGCTTCCATTCGCCCGGAGCCAGAATACTCCGCCTGGATAAGCCGCCCCAAATCGAAGGGAGTACTCTTCTGCCAATAAGGATTTCCCTAACCCGCCCATGCCAATAACCTGGGCTATATCCGGATAGCCCGCGCTCCCAGTAGTCTGGGGGAATTCTGAAGCATTAAGGGAATAATGCATCTCCCACATTTCCTTGACGCGTCCCACAAACCGTTCAGAACCAGTGAGTTGAGAGGGGTAATACGATGTGCGCGTGTGAAGGCCTCGGCGGCCAAAGGTGTCGTCAAGAATACTGATGCTTTTTTGAAGATTCTCAACCGCCGATTCTGCGGTCAGGGCTGCGTTCACGTCCCGGAGGTCAACAGGCAGCTCATCAAAGTGATTACAATTGTCTTCGGGATTAAGCACGAAAATCCGTTCACGGGGATCCCATCCATTTTGGATTGCCGCAATATACATTGCCCGAAATTCAGCCATGCAGGCCTGACTTTTGGTGTAGTCATTTGAGAAATAAACCAAGAGGGCCTTGGAATTCTCAATCCCAGCTTCGACCTCAGGGGTAAACCCTTCAAAGACATCTATCTCGGATTGATCAATAAATATTGAGAATCCTGCTTCTTCGAGCTGTGTCGCCATGGCACCGACTTCTGCAGTCCTCTTCTCAGGCCCATCCCCAATCCTATGCCGATAGCTGATGAAAAGATCATAAGCTTTGTCATTCCCCACGGATACCTCTCAGGCTTAAGATGAAATTGTTTATAAATGTCTATTCAATAATGAGTGATTTAACTCCTGCCACTTCAGCCAGGCAATTGGCAAAGCCAATGACCTCTTTTCGAACCTCTTCCAGCCTCTCGCGAAGCTCCTGGCTGTAAGCCCATTTCTGTTCATGCTCGAAGGCTGAACAACTGGGGTCTTTTTTACTCTCATGGTCTAGCAGGAGAGGGTGATACTTAGCCAGCATGGGACGGATTACTGTATTGAGCAGAGAAACCGCCAAAAAGCCAAAGCAGAGGTCCTTGTGCTTGCCTTTTGGGGTGGCTACAGAAGGGCCGTACTCGCGGAGAATCTGGCGAGTGATACTAAAGAGGCTATAGTAGCTGTTCAAAGCCTCCCGCAACAGCCCTTCACACGGCTCCAACCTAGCCACTGTGATCCGGGTACACAATTCGACATATAGTTCCCAGGCTGCCTTGATTTCGCTTTCATCGGCCTCCCAGCAGCCTTTTCCATTCAGAAAGCCGCCAAAAAAGGTTACTTCTACTTTTTTTAGTTTTGCTGGTGGTTTAGACATAATATTCTTTCCGCAATATTATTTATTATCGTGTTCATCTTGATTTTGGTTATGTAAAGTAATTTCAAGTCCGCTTTCCAAAAGCAATCTTAATGCATCAGTTAGTGCGTCTTTTTTCTTTTTATCTTTGAAAATTTTTGGAGCTAGTTTAATATCTATATTGTCTGAATAACTTTTTCTACCTATAGGAATGTTTATCTTGCCAATATCACCATAGTAATCCTTATTAACTTTCTGGAGTAACTGGTCCTTTAAATTAGAGAAATCAACTGGTAAAAGAAATGAAATATCCCTATCTAACGGTACAGGGATATATTTCTTATCATTAGGGTCGAAATAAACGGAAATAACTTTGTGGGAAGAGGAGCCTGATTCCATCATCTTATAGCGAAGGTGTTTAAATATACAAGATGCTTCGTATATAACACCATAAGAATTCGATTTGTTATTAAGGTTAGTTATTGTTTTGTTGTATCCTTTTGACCAAAAGTCAGTTATTGTTTTGTAGTATCCTTTTGACCAAATGACTATGCAAACGTCTGATTTCTCAAAATTTCCTGTCATCCATAATTCCCACCCTCCAGGGGGAGGTACATCCTTAGAAAAATCATGATCTGAAACACAATGAAATCCTTCATTTTCTATTTCTTTCCGGAGATCCATGGATCTTTCGCTAGGAGTATCATAATGTGAATAGGAGATAAATACCATTTATATCTCCTCCTTTAGAATCTGTTCCTGAAGTTCCTCAGCGGCGGCAAGGTCCCCCATGGCCAGGAGCGTTTCTGCCAGGTTGTTCATGCTTGTCAGGGTGCCTGGGTGGTCAGGGCCTAGGATACGTTTACTCTTTTCCAGCACTTGTTCCTGAAGCTCCTTAGCACCTTCAAGGTTCCCCAGGGCATGGAGCGTTTCTGCCAGATTATTCAGGCTCATCAGGGTGCCTGGATGGTCAGGGCCTAGAATACGTTTACTCTTTTCCAGCACTTGTTCCTGAAGTTCCTCAGCGGCGGCAAGGTCCCCCATGGCCAGGAGAGTTTCTGCCAGGTTGTTCATGCTTGTCAGGGTGCCTGGATGGTCAGGGCCTAGGATACGTTTACTTTTTTCCAGCACTTGTTCCTGAAGTTCCTCAGCGGCGGCAAGGTCCCCCATGGCCAGGAGCGTTTCTGCCAGGTTGTTCATGCTTGTCAGGGTGCCTGGATGGTTAGGGCCTAGGATACGTTTACTCTTTTCCAGCACTTGTTCCTGAAGCTCCCTTGCCTCTGCCAGTTCCTCCATGGCACGGAGCGTTACTGACAGGTTATTCATGCTTGTCAGGGTGTCTGGATGCTCAGGGCCTAGGATACGTTTACTTTTTTCCAGCACTTGTTCCAGTAGTTCCTTAGCCCCGGCAAGGTCCCCCATTGCACGAAGCGTTTCTGCCAGGTTGTTCATGCTAGTCAGGGTGCCTGGATGCTCAGGGCCTAGGATACTTTTACTTTTTTCCAGCACTTGTTCCAGTAGTTTCTCAGCGGCGGCAAGGTCCCTCATGCCAAGCAGCGTTTCTGCCAGGTTGTTCATGCTAGTCAGGGTGCCTGGATGCTCAGGGCCTAGGATACTTTTACTTTTTACCCACACTTGTTCCAGTAGTTCCTTAGCCCCGGCAAGGTCCCCCATGGCCAGGAGCGTTTCTGCCAGGTTGTTCATGCTTGTCAGAGTGCTTGGGTGCTCAAACCCAAGGATTCTTCGCCTCTTTTCCAGTACTTTTTCTTGTAGCTTCTTAGCCCCCGTCAAGTTTCCCATGGCCTCTAGCGTTTCTGCCAGGTTGCTCATGCTAGTCAGCGTGTCTGGATGCTCAGGTCCAAGGATACTTTTACTTTTTTCCAGCACTTGTTCCTGAAGCTTCTTGGCGCCCGTCAGGTCCCCCATGGCCTGTAGCGTTCCTGCCAGGTTGCCCATGCTAGTCAGGGTGCCTGGATGCTCAAGCCCAAGGATGCTCAGCCTTTTTTCCAATACTTGTTCCTGAAGCTTCTTGGCGCCCGTCAGGTCCCCCATGGCCTGTAGCGTTCCTGCCAGGTTATTCATGCTCGTCAGGGTGTCTGGATGGTCAGGGCCAAGGATGCTCAGCCTTTTTCCCAGCACTTGTTCCTGAAGTTCCATAGCCTCCGTCAGGTCCCCCTTATCACGTAAGAAGAATGCCAAATTGTTTAGGCTTGTCAAGATATTTGGATGGTCAGGGTTAAGGATGCTCAGCCTTTTTCCCAGTACTTGTTCTTGTAGCTCCTTAGCCCCCGTCAGGTCCCCCATAGCCTGGAGCGTTACTGCCAGGTTGTTCATGCTGGTCAGAGTGTCTGGATGGTCAGGGCCAAGGATGCTTTTGCGCTTCTCCAGCACTTGTTCCTGAAGCTTCTTGGCGCCCGTCAGGTCCCCCATGGACTGTAGCGTTACTGCCAGGTTGTTCACGCTGGTCAGAGTGTCTGGATGGTCAGGGCCAAGGATGCTTTTGCGCTTCTCAAGCACTTGTTCCTGAAGCTCCTTAGCCCCCGTCAGTTCCCCCATGTCACGGAGCGTTACTGCCAGGTTGTTCATGCTGGTCAGAGTGTCTGGATGGTCAGGGCCAAGGATTCTTTGCCTCTTTTCCAGCACTTGTTCCTGAAGGTCCTTAGACCTCGTCAGGTCCCCTATGGCCAGCAGCGTTTCTGCCAGGTTGTTCATGCTGGTCAGAGTGTCTGGATGGTCAGGGCCAAGGATTCTTTGCCTCTTTTCCAGCACTTGTTCCTGAAGGTCCTTAGACCTCGTCAGGTCCCCTATGGCCAGCAGCGTTTCTGCCAGGTTGTTCATGCTGGTCAGAGTGTCTGGATGGTCAGGGCCAAGGATTCTTTGCCTCTTTTCCAGCACTTGTTCCTGAAGGTCCTTAGACCTCGTCAGGTCCCCTATAGCCAGTAACGTTTCTGCCAGATTGTTCATGCTAGTCAGAGTGTCTGGATGCTTGGGTCCCAAGCTCTTTTCCCTAATCCTGACAATCCGGTGCCAGTTTTCTGCAGCCAGATAGACATTTCCACGATGACGATCAAATAAGGCTAAAAGGACCAGAAGTGCTATTAATCCCGGATTGCTTTTTTCATTAATAGGAGCGGTTAAAAATCTGGCATGGACAATCTCTAGGGCAATAGACGATGATTCTTCATAATAGGACTCTGGCTTGATAATAGTTTGTAATAGCTCTATCGTTGAATTCAATAAAGCTTGACAGCGATCATCAGAAGCCAGTTTTAGAGAACGAACAATGGTAGATATCAGTGGATGAACTACAAAGCTCTGCGTCTGGCGATCTATGAGGGAGAACTGAGCAGCTTGCCTTAGCGCTCTCTTGCATTTTCTCCAGCTGTCCTTATCATCCAGATTATCGGAAATACGAAAGACCAATTTTATGAATTCATCACGAATTGGCTCCGGTGAGAGGTTGGCAGCAATGCGCAAGAGATCCTTTCCAGGCTCATCCAAACGATCGATACTATGCTTGAAGGTCTTTACTATACTGGGCTGATGGCCCGCTGGAAGAACTCCTGTTAACTCGATAGAGGCGTTTATTAAATCGGTATTGTCTTTATTAATCTCATCAAGGAATTGGTGAATATTACCGCCATTTTCTCTAATAGCCGCTCCTGCTATATCCAAAGCTAAGGGATGGTCACCAATGCTTGCCAGGAGTTCTTTAGTTTCCCTTTCCTGACTGGCAACATCAGTCTTGTGGTATTTGAGCAGATCCTTGGCCTGATCATCATTTAGAACGTCCAAGGGAATCGCTCCTCCCAAATCTTTATATTCATGGCTTCGTGTGGTTATGAGAGTACGCGCTAGTGGGTGCGGAGAAAGCCAGGACTTGACTGCATCAGGATGCGCAGACAAGCCGATAGGAAAATCATCAACTATCCAGAGGCAGCGTTCTCCTTTTTTCTCCAGCATTTGACCGATGGTATACCGAAAGCCTTCCAGAGTTGTTTCCTCGGGCGACATCAGGCCCAGACTCTCCGCTATAACTCTAAGTTGCTCTTTACACAGCACCAAAAAAGATTGAACATCCGGTGCCTTTGAGTTGTAGCTGCCGTATGCCCGGAGCCAGAATACTCCGCCTGGATAAGCAGCCCCAAATTGAAGGGCATACTCTTCTGCCAATAGGGATTTCCCTACCCCTCCCATGCCAATAACCTGAGCAATATCCTGATATCCATGTGCGTATTCTGAGGCGGTAAGGAAGTGATGGATCTCCCACATCTCCTTGAAGCGCCCCACAAATCGCTCAGAGCCAGTGAGTTGGGACGGGTAATGCCAAAGCCGTTTACGAAGCCCGCGGTGGCCAAAAGTTCCGTTGAGATTATTAATATGTTTTGGCAACTGCCCTACTACAGATTCTGCGGTTAGGGCTGCATTCACATCGCGATGATCCACTGGAAGCTCACGAAAGTGATCATAGCTACTCTCTGGGTTAAAGATGAAAATTCGATCACGGGGATCCCATCCATTTTGGATGGCTGCTATATACATGGCGCGCAGCTCTGCCATGCAGGCTGGGCTTTTCGTATAGTCTGAAGAAAAATAAACCAATAGGGACCTGGAATTTTCAATATTCTCCTCTACCTTTGGGGTAAATCCGTCAAAAACCTCAATAACGGTTTCATTAAGAAAGACTGAGAGTCCAGCATTTTCGAGCTGCTTTGCTAATGAACTAACTTCTTCTGTCCTCTGCTCAGGTCCATCCCCAATCTTACGCCGATAGCTGATGAAGAGATCGTAAGTCCTGCTGCTGTTCACGTATTCCCCCTTGTCTCTAGAATGAAATGCCATAGTCAGCAACAATATCACTAGAAACCTATTGATCCTAGACTTATATATATATTTATCAGATATTTCTATAAAGATTTGGAATTGAACCAATAGATGAATTTTGCAGATTAAAAACCATAATGGATATTGCCTCAGTGACAATCAAAAGGTAGATTTACTTCATGTCGGATAAATTTAGTACCGAAGTCCGAAGCCGCATAATGAGTCGGATAAAGGGGCGCAACACAAAGCCGGAATTAAAGGTGCGCTCATTCCTTCACAGAGCTGGATTGCGATTCAGGCTTCACAAAAAAGGATTGCCAGGGAAACCTGATATTGTCCTTCCAAAATACAAGACAGTAATTTTCGTTCAGGGATGCTTCTGGCATCAGCACCCAGGGTGTAAACATTCAGGGATACCCCTAAGCAATATCAGCTACTGGAAGCCCAAATTGAACAGGACCATTGAGAGGGACAAAAAAAACCAAGAAAAGCTGTCTCATTCAGGATGGCATGTGACTGTTCTATGGGAATGTGAGATTACTGAAGGAAGCCTCTTGAAACTTGTGGAAGAGGTAAAAAGAGCCGACGAGGAGACCGCAGAATGATTAATCCTCCTGGTTTCAAGCCTATACCAGATGAAATCCTTTCCAAATTTCATTTCATGGGAAACATTCCCGGATTAGCTTCCTGGCAGCTTACCCCGATTATGATGAGTCATGGATGGATTAACCTGCATCCGTTCAATTGCTTTTCTAACGGCTTTATATATTCTTTCTCCCTTGGGAAAAGGCCATCAATTTCTCTGCTCGTAAAAAGGGAAGCAGCCGGTGTGGGATTTTACCTGGATACCCCAATTAAATCAGGGCAGGAAAAGAGCCTAATGAATATCTTGACAAGGATACTCTCGCTTGACTTTCCTCTCCAGGAATTTCAGTCCTTATGCAAGCACCAAGAGGAACATTCCTTTCTTTCCCTTGCAAGAAGAGGCTGGGGAAGGATGCTCCGCTGTGCAACTCCCTGGGAGGATGCAGTGAAAACTCTTTGCACGACAAATGCCTCTTGGCCGCACACGGTCAAGATGTGCAATGAACTTGTAGAGAAGGGAGGGGCGGCAACACGCTCCGGGCATCTAACCTTTCCTGGCCCCTCTAATCTACTAACGACCTTTCCTGTCAATACTGGGGATAACCCCTTAGGCTACCGCCTTCAATATGCTCATGCCTTGGCTGAGAACGCCCTGGGCATTGATTCCTGGCTCCTTAAAACAGGGGCACTACCCCAAGAAGCGAAACTTCTGAGTCGCATATCTGTCATTCAGCGTGCAAGATTGACCCCTTTAGAAGAGAAATCAGCGTTGAAAATTGATCCCTGCCGTTCAGAGGTTTTAAGCAGTTGCAAGGCTGGACAGGGCCTTATCCTGAAAAGATGCGAATCAAGGGGGGGCAAAATTGGACGCTGAAAGGGGTCATTTTTCGACGCTGACGGACACTTGGTACTCAATTCAGGTTTTGCGTTTGGCCTCTCGGTGTGTCGGACCTTCGGCCCTCCGCGTATTTGTCGTGGTTGCGGATTACCCAGGGCTCCGTCCCCGTCTTTGACGGGAACTCCACCCTGGGCTGGAATCCCGGGACCTTTGGCCCGGGATTGTCGGGCCTGTGGCCATTTTTAAAAACCTTTTGGCTGATGCCCGTCGAATCTCCAGCACTGCATGGTTGAGATCTGCGGACCTTAGGTCCTTAATGACCGCCCTCCGGGCGTTCCAGTCCCCGACTTCGTCGGGGGAAACCCCAAATCCGAACTGCGAAATCCGGAATGATCGGGTTCTTTACAGACACCGCCATTCCGTGTAGGGACAATTCACGAATTGTCCCGGGCGAGCATTCACGGGTGGCAGCTTCCGTAAATTGTTCACCCAACCAGTCTCCGCCGGACCCGGTTTATTAGTCATGAATCCGAAAATTTTGCATGACACGGCCGCACCTCTGCTGGTAATATCTCTATTCATTGAAAAGGAAGATTTTCACTGCCGGGATATCTGCTTCTGACAATGGGAAATGTTTCTTTTTTTCAGGTTCAATCTCTTTTCAGGATTATGTGGGAGATTAATGACGGACAGGTGAAGCCGGGTCCGATTATTATGGAGGGGATCCTGCAATTTTTTCAAATTGAGCTTTTTTTATCTCAAAGATTAGAATTTTTATGAGACAGTTTTTTATCACCTTGTTCACTCCCGCGGCCCGTTTCATGGGAAACGTGAACCCGGACATTTTCACCTCGCTCTCGCTGGCGGCGGGTGTGCTGGCCGGATTGTCTTACGCGGCTACCCGCGTCAGCCCCTGGTTTTTTTTGGCCGGCGGATTATTTGTAATAATCTCCGGCAGTGCCGACAGCCTTGATGGAATCCTGGCGCGCATGTACGGAAGGACATCAAAAAAGGGTGATTTCCTGGACCATTTCTGCGACCGGCTGGTAGACCTCGCGATCATACTCGGGCTCGCGTTTTCAAAAGGGGCCCACCTGACACTGGGATTTTCCCTGGCCCTGGTGGTCCTGCTGCACAGTTACCTGGGAACCCAGCTGGAAGCCACCCTGGGGGAACGGTCTTACGAGGGCACGGGGAAGATTGAGTTCTTTTTGAGCTTCATCCTTTTTTCGATTCTCGCGGCCATATTCCCCGGAGAGATACTGGATATTGCCGGGGAGCAATTAGTCCTGGCCGATATTTACATGGTTTTAGTCCTGGCGGTTACCTTGCTCAGCCTGGGACAGAGGTTCCACCGCGGACTTCGGGCCTGCACAAAGTTGGATAAATAACTATGGAGTTAAACAGCATAGCCATTCCAGCCGCGCTTCTATGGGGTGTGTTCCTTTCGGTATCCGCGGCCTCCACCCTTTTTGTGCGGCAGCTTAAAAAATATAGTTTTTTTTCGCGCCTGGCTGTGTGGTTTGTAATTGTCCCCCTTTTCCTGGGAGCCCTCTACCTGGGAGACTGGACCTTTTTCGCCCTGGTCTCTTTCAGTTTCCTGGTCTGCTACTATGAACTGGCGCGCATAAATGAGAAGACCGGTTGGCTGAAGCATCTGTTTTCCCTGGCTGTTTCGGTTCCCTGGCTGGTCGGAGCCCAGCTGTTCGGGTACTCTTCGTGGCTGGTTATTCCCGCCCTGCTGGGCCTGGCCGCGGTAACTTACGTTTTGAAAAACTGGGACAGGGACAGGTGGTGGAACCTTACGGCCTATTCCTTCATGCTGGGGATCTGCTTTTCTTACTGGATATACCTCAATCGGCTGGGCAGCTTCCGGTTGGCCTTTTTCGTTTTTTCAGTAGTGGCGCTTTTTGACATCATGGCTTTTGTCTTTGGGAAGACACTCGGCAAGTATCGCCCCTTTCCGCGGATAAGCCCCAATAAGACCCTGGCAGGTTACCTGGGAGGATTAATTTGTGCCGTTCTTGCCGCCTATATCTTCTGGTTTGCTGTTCCGGAATTGAATTTTCTGCAGATCACCCTGGCCGGACTGCTTATTACCGTGGCCGGGACATCGGGAGACCTTTTCGGATCGAAGATTAAACGCCTTCACGGCCGCAAGGATTTCAGCTGCATGCTCGGCCCCATGGGAGGGCTGATCGACAGGCTGGATTCCCAGATGATCACGATGGGCCTGTTTTACTATTACCTGCTGGTTATGGTCGGTTGAAGCCTGTTATGCGTCTACCTTTTTCCCCGCCCAAAGAACACCCCGTGATTTTCGGGATACCCAGGTTCGCCACGATGTTTTTTTATACTTCGCTGGTGATCCTGACCCTTCCGCTGCTGGTGGTTCGGGCTGTGGGCGAAAACAGCAAAGGTCTTCACCTGGGCCTGATCACGGGAGGAGCCGCCCTCCTAAGCGTCGGGGCCCTTTATGTCTTCGGGATTTACAGGGACCGGAAAAGAAGGACCTACCAGGGAGTGAAATATCCCCTGTACGGACTTTCCCTGGCGCTTCCGGCCCTGGTACTGATATCCACGAGCGAACACTACCCGGTTTTGGTGGTTGCCTTTTTTGTCCTGATTATTTCCCGTTCTTTCTGCGAGGCTTCACACCTTTCCATCCTCACTGACCTGCCTGAACTGAAGGACCGGGGCAGCTATACTTCGGGGATAACCTTCTGGCATTTTCTCGGATCAGGCCTGGGAGCCTTCGCGTTCGGATTTTTACCTGGACTGACAGACTCCATTGGATGGAGCCTGTCCTCGGGGATTGGAACTATTGCCATTGCGGTGGTAACAGTTGCCATGATTTTGTTTTACCTGGTGTTTTTCAGGTCCGGGTCCTGGAAAGAGCTGAAACCGGGTGAAAAAGAGGAAACCGTCAGGTTCAGCATTCCCCGCAGCCTGCAATACCTGATATATGCCAGGTTTTTTCTGCTGTCAGGAATCCTGATTATCTCCACGTTCCTGGTTTTTGTGGTGCGGGATTACCTGGGCGCCGCCGAGACTGAAAAAACCACGGCGCTCTTATACACCTGGTCCATCGTGGGGGCCATTATCTCCGCTTTACCGGCAGGTAAACTGGTAAAAAGAAAAGGCGAAATCCCGGTTCTTTTTATTTCCGGAATGGCCCTTTCGCTGGTAACGGCCCTGTTTTTCCTGCTCGGGCCGGCGCATCCCTGGATAAGCATTCCCTGCATGGTCATATACGGGGCGGGCTTTGCCGGGACCATATCTTCAGGTCTTTCATTAACCGTGAAGCTTATTCCGCATCCGCAGATGTCAGGAAGGGTTATGGCGATTATTGCTTCGAGCACTTTCCTGGCCCAGTTCCTGGCCTCCCTGTCCGGGGCGGCACTCCTGGATCCCCTGAACCGCCTCCGCGATAACCTGGGATACTTCGGGCTATTGGCGCTCATAGAGGTTTATTTCATCCTGGGAGGCATATTCCTGTACCGTATCAGCAGGTTGATATCCAGGCCTGGAAGCTGAGCGGGCCCTCCTGGACGGGAAGAGCGTCCCGGCTCTTTACCAGGGACTTGAGCGGCCACGATGGATTATTGAATATTCCCTCCTGGATCCTTTTTTACAAGTGTTTTCAAGATCCAGACTTCGAGGTTTTTTTGGTTTTTATCCTGGAAGACGAGTTCATAATCCGCGTTGATTACTTCGTCCATTATGTGTGCTCTTTGCTGCTTCCATCGATCATTGAGGATGACAACCTCGGGACGATACTCGCGAATCTCGCTGATGATGTCATTCCCGGTCAACAAACCGGATTGAAGCCGTTTCCTGGAGGTTACCGCAAGATTGGGAGGTACCGGGCGGTTGGCCCGGAAAGCGAATATCTGGCGGGAGGAGACCATATATTGAATATCCGGCAGATAGCTTTCAATCACCTGCAGGGCTTTTTCATCACGAAGGCTTTTATCCCGCATGGAGGAGCTGATCAGAAGGCGTTCTTCCAGGTGAGCATGATGGAGAACAAGAAATCCTGCCATCGCGATGACCGGAAAGATCAAAAACGCCGGCTGGAAAACGCGGGGCCACTTCCGCATAGGAACCAACATCATCTCGCCCAGGGCGTATCCCGCCAGTATGGCTCCAGGCGCGGTTATAAGCAGCCGGTGATGGGTCCAGACGGGAGCGTGATCATATAGAACGGCTATCGCGGGGAAGAGCCACAGGATCCAGAGACACATGGATGTTTTCAATTTTTTCAGTGCCAGGATTGTACCCGGCAAAGCGAGCGCGAACAGGATTCCATCCTGGCGGATGAACCTCAGCAGCGGCCGCAATCCGTTCGCGTCACCCTTCCTGGCGAGGCGCGTTACAAGGTGCGGTTCGAACAGATCCAAAAAGGAGCCTTGCAGGAGCATGGGACTGAGACAGATCAGCAGGGCTCCCAGTAATCCGGAAAGAAGCAGGATAACGGGTATGACCGGGCGCTTCCACCACCCTGAACGTTCGCCCTTCACATGGTGGAATATTAGTACGATCATATAGCAGGGCACCAGAAACCCGGTAAACAGTTTGATGCCCATTGAAAGCCCCATAAGGGCACCGCAAATCACCAGCCACCAGCGTCGCCGTGATTGCAGGTATTCGTTCAGGCTCCATACAGCCAGCATCATCAGCGCGATGGCAGGCAGTCCAATCATGACTGAAACGCTTAAACGTATGAAAAGCGCGGATAAAACCAGCAGGATACAACCGGCCGCCGCTGCCGGATGCCCATAGTGGTTTTTAAAGGATGACCGCAGCACATCATAGACGACAAAAACCACGATTCCGGCGAAAAACAGAACGGTCTGTCTGGCAACAGCCACGGACCAGCCGAAAATCTTGAACACACCCCAGAGAAGGTAGGTAAATCCAGGCGGTTGATCAGTCCAGATTTGTCTGCCAAGCAAATTCCCCCTGTCCAGCAGCAGGGTTTTAATCAGGTTGTTCCCTTCGTCCGGGTTGAATTCGAAAACAGCGGCGTACTCGAAGAATAGATTTAAAAAAGCTATGTATCCCAATGCTGCGGCCACGGCGAACAAACGCGGGGGGATCCTATACGGACAGTGGGGCTGATTGATATTTACTGTGCCGTCCGTTTCAGATCCTGACCTTTTTTGAAACAGATTCAAAAGAGAATTAATATGGGCCAGGAGTTGTTTGCCATCCATGTCAGAATTATTATCCTTCGGAGAAGTTGCCCAGCGTCTCCCTGACTTTGACGGCGAGTTCCTTTTTAGATAACGGCTTGGCGATGAAATGCACTCCTTCATCAAGCACTCCGCGGTGGGCGATTACATTTGCCGTGTATCCTGACATGAACAGTACCTTAAGGCCAGGGTTTTGCGTTTGGAGGTGCTCTGACAATTCCCGTCCATTCATTTCAGGCATGACTACATCTGTAAGAAGGAGGTTGATTTCATCCGCGTGTTTTTTGGCCAGTTCTATTGCCTCCCCGGGAGTTCCCGCGGTGAAAATTTTATAGCCCAGGCTTTCAAGCATTTTTCTGCCCAGTCTCAAGATTGATTCATCGTCTTCAACCAGCAATATTGTTTCACCCCGGCTTTGTGGGACTTCCTCGGTTTTTTTACGATCCTTCGTTTTGATCTGACCGGTATACCGGGGCAGGTAGATCTTGATGGTTGATCCTTCCTCGGGTTCACTGTAAACATTTATAAAGCCATTGTTCTGTTTGACTATGCCGTAGACTGTGGCAAGTCCCAGCCCGGTTCCCTGGTGGAGTTTTTTGGTCGTGAAAAACGGCTCAAAAATGCTGTCTACTATTTCAGCGGGAATTCCGCGCCCGGTGTCGCTTACGGCCAGGGACACAAAGTCGCCTGGTATAAAACCGGGGTGGTCGACACAGTATTCTTCATCGAATTTTCTATTTCCGGTCTCAATTGTAACCTTGCCAACCCCTGCTATGGCATCCTTGGCATTGACGCAGAGATTTGCCAGGATCTGGTCGATCTGGGAGGGATCGATTTTGACCGGCCACAGCTCCGCCCCGGGCAGCCAGGCCAGGTCGATATCTTCTCCGATAAGCCTCCGAAGCATTTTCAGCATATTCTCGCTGTTTTCGTTCAGGTCGAGCACTTTGGGGGCTACGGTTTGCTGGCGGGCAAAGGCCAGCAGCTGACGGGTTATTTCCGATGAACGATTGCCCGCATCCAGGATCTCCCTTATGTCGTCGTAAATGGGATCCCCGGGGTCCAGCTGTTCAATAGCCGATTCCGCGTACCCTATGATGATACTCAGCATATTGTTGTAATCATGGGCGACTCCCCCGGCCAGCCGTCCTATCGATTCCATCTTTTGAGCCTGGGTCAACTGGTCCTCAAGGCTTTCCCGCTTACTTTCAGACAAGGCATGGTCTGTGCCCAGCTGAATGAAGTTCAAGGCGTAGGCCAGGTCACCGGCCATTTCATTAAAGAGACTGAGTTCCTCATCATCAACCTCGGCATTGGTATCCTGGGCGACAACCAGGAAACCGAAGCTGTTGTTCCCATGTACTAATCTCGCGCACAAAGAAGACGTGTTTCCACATTTCTCGCCGATTGGACACCTGTCACAAATACCAGTCCGGTCAGCAATCACAACGGGTTCGCCAGAGCTACCGGCCAAAGCGCAGCAGGACGGAAGTTCATGTCGGCTGAGCTGCTCTTTCAAAGTGTCAGAAGAAGATGAGAAGCCGGCTCCATCCCAGGCAGTCAATTTATTCGTTTCGTCTGTAAGCAGGAGCAGGGCTGAGGAGTAACCTCGATTATCAACCATTAAACGACAACCTTCACCGATCAGGATCAGGGGATCCCGTTCCCGCACGATCAACTGGTTCACATCGCGTATGGCTTTCAGTACACGGTTTAAATGTTCAGCCCGTTGCTCGGCTCGGTTGCGCTCGGTGATATCCAAAGCCTGGGTGAAAAAATATTGCGGTATACCTTGGTCATCCCTGAGCAGGGTGGTTGTCAAGTAGACATCTATGGTGTTTCCGTTTTTCCCGATATATTTTTTTTCAAAGGCGGTCTTGTCAATTTCCCTGTTGATCAGCTGTTCCACAACCCTGGATCCTAAAGAATGATCATCCGGGTGGGTCAGCTGCTGAAAATCCATTGAAAGCAGTTCCTGCTCTGAATAACCTGTCATCCTGCAGAAAGCCTCATTCACCTTGTAAAATTTACCCCCCGGCGCAACCATTGTCATTCCTATAGGGGCGTAATCGACGGCATTCATGAGAAGCTGCCTGGACTCACGGAGTTCTCTCTCGGTTGATTTTGTTCTTTTCAGGGTGAAAAACGCGATCAGGGAGGAAATGCCAACTGCCAGGAGAAGGAAGATTATTGACAGGACTGAAAGCCTCGAGAATGTTGTATGTGATGCTTCCATGAATGATGAAGCCTTGTTCCTGGCATAGTTTGTCAGGGCCATCATTTTTTCTTCTAATTTGACGACATGATCAGCGCCTTTCCCAATGGTTATTTCAGCTGCTTCATCTCTATTGCCCTCCCGGACCAGGGTGATGACTTCTGAACGGATCGGCCGCCAATTATCAAACAGTTTCCTGGCTTCTTCTTCAAGTTTTTCACCTTCTTCTCCCAGGATTCTTTCCCGCACAATATCAAGATGCTGGTAAACAAGCTTCTCCTGCTGATCCACCGCGGCAATGGATTTTTGTATCAGCGATTCCGAGTCGAATAGAACAACGTCCTTCATGTTGCGGTGCATCTTTGTGATTGAAACATTCGCTTGCAGGGCCGCGTTTGATACAACCAGCGGATGGTCGTAGATCGTGCGGGCCAGGTTAGAGATGGTATAAATTTCGTAGAGCGAATATACACCGTATATAGAGAAGATGGATATCAACAGGCAAAAGCTGATGATAAGTTTGCGAGTGATCTCTCCCGTCCCGTTCCTGTCCATTGGCGCCTCATCGTTGATTTTTCAGGTTTACAGCAGCCGGTTCATAATCTTGAGCTTCCTGTCATATCCTCGGGCGCTGGAAATTAATCCCTGCTGGATTCATTTCTGCCGGAATCTATTGACGGCAATTTATTTATACCTACTGAAATCCGACTCGCCTTGGAGCAGATTATCCTTGAGTTTTCAGTAAATGTCCAGACAATTGAGACCTGTCTTTTTCAGGATTTCCGGCTGTTTGAGGCTTTTCCGCCCGGCCCGGGAAAGATCACAGGGTCAGCCCCTGGGTTTAAGGAAATCCGCGTTCATTCCCATTTGTACTGGGGTATCTTCATCAGTTCACCGCCTTTCAGGGCTGACTGGTGGGCCACAATTCCGGGAACAGTCATTCCCAGGGCTCGGGTTATGTCAACCAGCGGTCGGCGCTCTTCAATGATGGACATGACGAATTCATGGGCCAGGTATCCGTGGGACCCCCCGTGGCCGCCCGGTTCAACACCGGGCGGAAGGGGAGGTTTGCTGGTATCCGGCAGGTCTTCCTCCAGTCCGCCGTATTCAGTATCAAAACAGCCCCTGAGGGCTCTCACCCGGCCTCTCTCTCCGTGATCTCCGGGAGTGTCCCAGCTGACTGCCATCCTGGCCATGCCCTGGCTGGAGAGCCGGAAGAGGCCGACTTCGGTGCCGAAGGGATTCCTGTAGGGATTTCCTTCGGCGGTAATAAAATCCATTCGTCCCGGGGATCCCATGCAGGAAACCTCCATGTAGCTGCCCCCGGTCACCCCGGTGTAGTAGGCGGTTGAGTGGGTGGGGTACCACATGGGAGGGAGCCCGACCCGCCATCCTTTATAGGAGGGGATGGGGGAATCCTTGTAATGATAATATTCACCTTCACTGTAGACAATCTCCCCGAGCTTGCCGGCTTCATAGAGGATTCGCATGGCGTAGAGGTCATTGCGAAAAACCGAGGTCTCAAACATCATGTAGTTCAGGCTGCTCTTCTTTACTGTTTCGAATAACCAGTCGGCATCTTCAAGGCTGCCGAAAACCGCGGGGACGGCTGATGCCACGTGCTTTCCATGTTTCAGGGATTCCACGGCGTGGCGGGCGTGACTGGGAGCGTCGGTGGCCAGAAACACTGCTTCTATGCTGTCATCCAGCAGCATTTTCTCAAGGGAAGGATAGGTCTTTGGACAGCGGCAGGCCCTGGCCAGTTCACCGCGTCGCTCCGGGATTAAATCCGTAACCGCGGCAACCTCAACATTGGGGTGATCCTGGAAGGAGAATGCCGAGCCGAAACGGCTGTATCCATAACCGGCTATTCCGATCCGTATTCTGCGGTCTGAAGTACTGACCCATTCCCTGGATGTGTCTGTAGTGCTTTGGGTTTCATCGAATCCCTGGATTGTTTTGTCCTTTTCCCCGGGATCCTGTTGAAAAAGCCCATTTCCCAGGCTCCTGGTGCCGAGGGCCGCCGCGCCCAGCCCGGTTCCGTATATGAATCTGCGTCTTGAAATGCTCATGGTGTTTCTCCCCCGGCCCTGTCGTTCCGGCCGTTTTAAAGATGCGGGACAGCAGTCGCTTTATATCCCTGATAACTAAAAAATATCACAGGTCCGGGAGCCTGCCAATAACTAACTCGGACCATTCAATGATTATTCAGCAGGAGGATGAGTTACAGTAGCCTTAAGGAGAAACAGTATGGACATCAAATCCCTGACGGATTTTTTTATGTGGTGCACAATAATCAATGGTGTGCTGTTTACAATCTGGACCCTTGCCTGCATGGTCGCGCCTGATCTGGTTTACCGTTCTCAAAACAGATGGTTTCCGATACCCCGGGAAACCTTCAACGTGGTCATCTATTCATTCCTGGGGATATTCAAGATATTTTTCATTGTGTTTAACGCGGTCCCATTGCTGGCGCTGATTATTATTGGATAGAAGCGACATCCGGAAATGCTTTTCCCCGGAGAGCGACGAACAGGGGGCATTGTGTCCTGCTTGACGCGGGCAGCGCGCGAGCCGGGTTTATTTTTTCCCCAGCCATTCCCGGTAGAGTTCCGGACGCCTGTCCCGCAAAAATAATTTTGCGGCGTGTGATTCTTTCACTGCATCCAGTGCGACATCGCAATAGAGGATTTCTTCGGTTCCTTCTCCGGCCCGGGCCAGGACTTTTCCAAAGGGGTCACAGACAAAAGACTCTCCGGCGAAGGTAAGGTTATCTTCAGCCCCAACCCGATTACACAGGGCGGTGAAGTAGCCGTTTTGAAAAGCGGAGACCCTCATTTCAGCTTCATACAGTCCTTCGGGCCACTCCCCGGCAGCTCCGGCCTGGGGGATGAAGACTATTTCAGCTCCCTGCAAGGCCAGGGCCCTCATGTATTCAGGATAGTGACGGTCGTAGCATATGGCTATCCCTATTTTCCCGAATGGGGTTTCATAGACCGGGGCTCCCGTATCCCCGGGAGTGTAGTACCCCTGTTCATGAAACCATTGGTAATCGGTGATATGTATCATCCTGGTCCTGCCCAGGATTGATCCATCGCTGCTGATAACAGGGGAAGAGTCGTAGGCCTTGTTTCCGTCCCGCTCAAACAGGTTCAGGATTATTATCGCGCCGAGATCCCGGGCCAGTTCCGAGAACCTGCCGGTCAGTGAACCCGGGACCGGTTCAGCAAGATCAAGGAAATGTTCATTGGCCGGATACTGCGGGTAAAAGGGGGTAAAGGCCAATTCCGCGAAGCAAATGATGTTGGCCCCATTCCGGGCGGCTTCCCTGGCGGAGGTAATCCCCTTTTCAATATTGAGTTCGATGTCCCTGGATGCTTTCTGCTGTATGAGGGCAATTTTCATTTAGCCTGTCCTTAATCTGTCAGTTTCTGGTTCATGCCGGTGCAGGGTAGACCGGATAGATAATAAACATGTTTAAGACCAGTATACAATGCTTGACGGCTCGATTTGAGGATGATTGACCTGGGCTTGACCAGCATACGAGAGGCCGCAGTTAAGAAAGCTGCTGAAGAAAAAGTGTCAGGCTGGGCATGCCCGCGAGCTTTGTAAAATCCTGGGGATGATGGTTTTGGAGAAAGGGTACTGAGGGGATAAAAAAAGGGGCCGGGGATGTATTCCCGGCCCTTAAGGAGGATTGAGGATTATTTATTCAGGCAGTAGAACAGTATCAATTACATGGATTACACCGTTGGAAGTATAAATATCAGTTTTCACAATCGCTGCCCCGTTCACTTTGGCGCCGCCGTCAGTACTGATCTTCAGTAGCTGACCCTGTACGGTTTTCAAGGACTTGGAGGCCACTACGTCTGAAGCCATCATCTTTCCAGCTACCACATGGTAGGTCAGGATTGCGGAGAGCTTTTCCTTGTCCTTGAGAAGTGCTTCCACAGTTCCCTGGGGAAGCTTGGCAAAAGCCTCGTCTGTCGGGGCGAATACGGTAAAGGGACCGGGGCTTTTAAGTGTGTCTACCAGTCCGGCTGCTTTCACTGCCGCTACGAGGGTATTGAAAGAACCTGCGCCTACCGCGGTATCCACTATATCCTTGGAAGGTTTGTCACCGGCCGCAAGACCGGGGCTAATCAGTATAAATGACAACAAGCTGATAGAAATAAATGCTGTTAACTTTTTCATTTTGGATTCTCCTGAATTCTGTCTAAATTTTGTTCATTTTAATGTTGGTCAATATCTAGACAATATGCGAACAAACACCAAAGGGTTCAATTTAGTTCATTTTTTGGTGTGGCTGATCTGGAACAGGGGGTTTTTGCCCGTCCCTTATTTCCCTCCTGCGCATCGGCATATAGTTGATAAGGGGGCACAGTTTTTTTGTTCACTACATTGGAGGAACGGAGTTTAACGGTTCCATCCTTTGCGATTAGTACGAACTTAGACGAACTGGCGGTCAGTCCCAGGGTTTTCAGGATTATGTCTGCAGCGATTAATAAAACCTGCCGAAGGAGAAATAGAATTTACTGTTCCCATCTTCATTAATGCTGCCGCCTACAAAAACCGGGCCAAAAGGAGTTTCCACAATGACCCCTGTTGAGAGACTCTGCCGGTAAATTGCCAGGTCGATATCATCAAAAGCGCTGCCGCCCTCATACCAGGCCCCCAGGTAGGATGATCCTCCAAGGGATGAGGAGAAGAAACCGAATTCATGAAGCATTCCGATGCCTCCCAACAGGAAATTATCCGCGCGGAATTCCTCATGATAATAACCTCCCAGGTTCATTCTTCCGCCGAGGGGGAATTTTTGCACCGCTGTTGCCGGATTGCCGAATGTCGCCCCGGCACCGCCGAATCCGAAGATGGTATTTTTTTTGCTCACAGGGTGGAAAGAGCTGAATTCAGTTTTCGCCTGGGTGAATTTTCCTCCGTCCACTTCAATATCAGGGCTTTGAAAGTGGTAGTCAAGAGAAGCCTCAATTCCCAAGCCCCGGGTGGGGATCTGGGCTTCGTTGATACCGTAATAACGCCAGCTCAAACCCGCCTTACGGAATCCGCCCTGGCCGTCGGATAAGAAAGGATCTCCAATCTGGCGGGAAAATTTCTGGTAACCGATTGTATAACCTCCCCGCAGTTCACTCCGGGAATTGATGCTGTAGCCGAGTTCGAGACTGGCCAGGGTGGATTGACCTTTGTACTGGGCCAGATTGGCACCGTTTTCGTAATAGTTGAAGTTTCGTTTCTCTATGGCTGCCCGGGGAGAAATGAAAAAACGGGTATCGCCGAGAGGCCGGAAATATTCAGTAGCCAGCAGCGGATTTGATCCTAACTGCAGGTCGTTGCGCCATTCTGCTCCATATCGTCCTATGTCAAACAGCGTCAGGCGGGAAATAAAATTAAAGTTTACCTGGTTAGCCCTGATACTGTTCACATCAATTCCGATATCAAGAGTCGCGGGTATACCTTCCCCGGGATCGAATGGCCGGCTGTTGATAAGCAGCCCGGTTCGTTCATTGAGCCGGGCCAGGGAATAATCCAGCGATTCAAAACGTCCGGTACCCTGGAGGTCCAGCAAGTCTGTGTCCAACTGGTCCTGCATTGCCTCATCGAATGGCCGCATGCTGTACTTATCACCCAGCTTATCAATAATAGCCTGGGAATCCCGTGAATCGGCGCCGGCCACAACAATATATTCGGTTACGGCTGTTTCTTTGGGTTGTTCCCGCCGCTGCCTGTCTGCCAGGTGCTTTTCCCACTCGGATATTTCCAGGGAAAGGCCCTGCAGAAGCGTAACTTTATTAAGGGCTTCCTGGTAACCCAGTTCAATTATGTCATGCCTTTTCTGGAAATCGGCGGTGGAGTAGCCTTCAAGGTCCGGGGCAACAATCAGGTCGGCCTCGCGCAGGCTCCTGCGTGAATTATCAGCAGTAGCGATAGCTATTGTCTGGGCCAGCACGCCTGTCAAACTGTCCAGGGTTTCCGGTCCGCCGGGCTGGGTTTCAATGTTGACTACAATCAGGATGTCCGCGCCCATATCCTTGACAATATCAGTTGGAATATTATTGACCAGTCCGCCGTCTGAAAGAATCCTTCCGTCAACTTCAACCGGGGCAAAAACCCCGGGTATTGACATGGTCGCGCGCAGCGACCTGGAGAGAGATCCGCTTTTAAGTACCACGGAATCCCCGGTTACCATGTCGGTTCCCACTGCCCGGAAAGGGATGGGCATGTCATCGAAGTCTTTGATCAAGGCATATGGGAGAGTCGCACGGTCAAAAAGCAGGTTGATCTTCTGGCTGGATGTAATTGAGTTGGGAAGCCTCAGGCTTTTAATCGTTCCGATGAGGGATATTGAACCCGGCAGATTCTGGCTGTCCTCCTTGCGGCGGAAAGGCAGGTTTTCATAGTCCACGGATGACTGAAAAAGTTCATCCCAGTCCAGGGATGAGACAAAATCTTCAATTTCCTGAGGCGAGTTCCCCATGGAATACATCGCTCCGATCAGCGCGCCCATGCTGGCTCCGCCTATGTAATCCACCGGGACACGGTTTTCCTCTAAAACCTTCAGGACCCCTATGTGGGCAAATCCGCGGGCGCCCCCTCCGCTTAAAACCAATCCGACACTTGGACGCTGCGGAGGATTGGGGTTCCCTGAACTGTGTACAGGGATTATGATGAAGGCAAGGATAAGCAGAAAACTGGTTATTCGATATTTCATGATTTCTCCGCAAGCCGTGTAAAGCGAAAAACAGGTCATACTTTTCCGAATTACATGGATTATACAGGATAAGTATTACTTTGGAGATCTGGATGAATATTGAACTTCAGCATCGATCTCAAGGGCTGAAAGGAGCCGGAGGACAGGGATATTGGCGGGGCAGGGCAGCCGGGAATCAAGCCGGCTGCCCTGAGTGAATCCTCCAGGCTGGAATCGGGTCAAGCTTTATGGCAGTGTATTGCTCGAAGCCTTCTGTGTTTTTCAATCCCGGAGGGTTTCTGCCGGGACCTGTTGAAACATTGCGGGGTTCGGTTTCATACTGTTTTCCAACTAAGAGTAACCAGGGAGAAAACATGAAATCATCCAACCGTCTTGAGAAAAGCAACAGCCCCTATCTTCTCCAGCATGCTGAAAACCCTGTCGACTGGTTCCCCTGGGGAGAAGAAGCCTTCCGGAAAGCGAAGCAGGAAAACAAGCCGGTTTTTCTCTCCATTGGGTACTCTACATGTCACTGGTGCCACGTAATGGCCCACGAATCATTTGAAGATCAAGAAGTGGCGGATCTGCTCAATCGGGAATTCGTCTCGATCAAGGTGGATCGTGAAGAGCGCCCTGATATTGACCAGGTATACATGAATGTCTGCCAGGTCCTGACCGGCAGGGGAGGATGGCCGCTTTCGATTTTCATGACCCCGGAGAAAAAGCCTTTTTTCGCCGGCACTTATTTCCCCACGGAGCGACGAATGGGAATGCCGGGCTTCAAGGATGTCTGCAATACGGTGGTTGAAGCCTGGGCCGGCCAGAGGCCTCTTCTTGAGGAATCCAGTGAACAGATTACCGCCTCCATCCAGGAACCACCCGAAGAAAACAGGAAGAATCCTGGAAAGGAAATCCTCAGGTCGGGATTTCTGTTTCTTGAAAGGAATTACGATTCGAAATGGGGGGGATTCGGTCCGGCCCCGAAATTCCCGTCTCCTCACAATCTCATGTTTCTGCTTCGCCGGCACGCCCGCGACGGTGATCGATCGGCTCTGGGGATGGTTGAGAAAACCCTGCGTGCCATGAGGAGCGGAGGAATTTTTGATCAGTTCGGATTCGGTTTTCACAGGTATTCGGTTGATGAACAATGGCTTGTCCCCCATTTTGAGAAAATGCTTTACGACCAGGCCATGATTTCCCTGGCATGCGCTGAGGCGGGGCAGGTGACGGGAAAGGATTTTTACCGGCAGGTTGCCGCGGAGATCGCGGAGTATGTCATCCGGGACATGACCAGCCCTGAAGGAGCTTTTTATTCAGCAGAGGATGCTGACAGTGAGGGTGGTGAGGGGCGGTTTTATACCTGGGAACCGGGGGAGGGTCAAGGCCTGCCTGGGGAGGGAGAAAGGGGGCCGCTTTTCTGTGAGTATTTCAATATCACGGAAACGGGTAATTTTGAAGACGGACGGAGCATCCCCCACCTGGCAGAATCCCTGGAATCTTTTGCCTCCAGGGAAGGGGTTGATCCCGAAGCTTTGAATAAAAGCTTCTCGGAGAGCCGTCAGAAGCTGTTGGAATTGAGGGGAAAAAGACCGCGGCCTCTCCGGGATGACAAGATTATTTCAGGATGGAACGGATTGATGATTGCCGCCCTGGCCCGCGGATATCAGGTGTTCAGGGACCCCGGCCTCCTGGAGGCTGCTGCCGGGTGCGCGGAATTCATCCTGGGACGGATGAGGGGAAAAGACGGGCGTCTATACCGCAGCTGTCGCGGTGGGGAGCTCGGAATTCCCGCTTTCCTGGAGGATTACGCGTTCCTGGTATGGGGGCTGATAGAACTCTATGAGGCAGCCTTCGACACCAGGTACCTCAAGGAAGCCATTTCCCTTAGTGAATCAATGATCGACCTGTTTGCCGACCCCGGGAGAGGGGGATTCTTTTTTACCGGAAAAGATAGTGAGGAATTGATTAGCCGGGCCAGGGACGGACATGATGGAGCGATTCCTTCCGGCAATTCCGCAGCTGTCATGAACCTTCTTAGACTGGCCGGGATGACCGGCAGGGCAGACCTGGGGAAGGCGGCGGAGGAAGCGATTAAGGCTTATTACCCCCAGGCTGAGTTGAATCCCGCGGGGTCCACCCATTTTCTTTCCGGATGCGATTTTTACCTGGGCCCTTCCAGCGAGATTATTGTTTCCGGGGACCCTGAAGATCCTGTGGCAATCCGTATGTGCCAGGCTATCCAGCAGGCCTACCTGCCCAACAAGGTGCTCATGTTTCGGGGAGCCGGCGGAACCTCCCGCGACCTTGATGAAGTTTCTGAATTCACCGGGACAATGGGGGAGGTTCCTGATCAGCCAAAGGTATTCTGGTGCGAGGGTTTCGCCTGCCGGGAACCGATAACCACCCTGGATAAGCTCCGTGAAGTGATCGCTTCCACCCGCTGAACTAAACCGCGGCCCCTTGGTATTTCATGAAATAGAGCCAGGTGTCGGCGGTTTTAAAGATTCTTCGGGACAAGGCAAATGACCGTGCTTTCCCCGTTTCGCAATTCATTAGGGTGTTTTGTGTCTTTTCCCTGACTTTTTCTTTACTTGCTAAATCCCCTGATTAATAATAAAAAATTCGAGATTTTTACAGGGAACAGGGCGCGCGGTCGACCTTTCCGGCTTCAGGGAGTTCTGAAATTGGAGGGCAGTTGTCTGATTCGCCTCTAAGGGATCGGTTTTGGGGAAGGCTGCGGAGATACCGGGAGTTTGCGGGGGAAGCAATTGAATAAATTCATGAAGAATGCGTATCCTGCGGTTCTCCTGGCGTGCCTGGCCGCGCTTACTTTGCTTGTTGCCCCGCTGTGCCTTTCCAAGGGGCTGAATCATGATGAACTGGAGCATATCCACGCCTCCTGGTACGTTGCAGGGGGTTATCTTCCGTACCTTGATTTTTTCCAGAACCATAATCCCCTGGCCTGGTATCTCTATGCTCCTGTCATACTTTTATTCGGGGAGACAGCCGCTTCAATCCTGATTATCCGGGCAGTTACGATGCTGATCATGGCCGGGAGCCTGGCAGTGGTTTTTTTAATCACCCGGAACCTCACTTCTTCCTGGCAGACAGGTGTTTTTGCCGTCCTTCTTCTGCTTACCTCCGGATTTTACGTGAAGACCGGATTTGAGGTTCGACCCGATGTTCCCCAGGTGTTTTTTGGGCTTCTGTCCATCCTGTTCCTGCTGGATTTTTTGAAAAAGCCGACCCGCAAAGCTGTTTTTGCCTGCGGGCTATGTTTAGCAGTTTCTTTCCTGTTCCTCCAGAAAGCTGTATTCCTGATAGGCGCGGTCGGGCTTGTTTTCCTTTACCGGTTTGTAAGGGAAAGGATGGATTTCAGGTTTGCGGTTTGGTTTGCTTCCGGATTCCTGGTGCCGTTGGGTATTTTTCTTGTCTACCTGCTGATCAATGGAATGTTGGAGGATTACGTAATAACTAACTGGCTGGTTAATATGAACAGGCTGAGGAGTTATTCTCCTTTGAAAACCATCAGGGTCCATCTCCATAGTGATTATCTTTTTTTTATTGCCGCCGCCTGTTCACTTCCATATTTATTGCTGATGAGGGATCAGGACAGGCGGGTGAAGGGATTCGCCTGGATAAGCCTGATGATGGCTGCTTCCATTCTATTGTATGACCGCCCGCACAAACAGAGTTTTCTCCAGTTGCTTCCGTTGCTGGGCATCACCAGCGCGGTTATGTTGCACAGCCTTTTTAAACGGCTGGCTGTTGCTCCAATAGTGAAGATTATACTGGTATTAATCCTGCTGGGAGTGCCTGCCAAGTCGATAGTAAAGGTACATAAAAGTTCCATTGAGCCCCGCCTGGATTCTATCAAGTATGTACTGGAGAACACTGAACCTGGTGATGCTGTGTATGACGGCAATATCATGTTCAATGTCTTCAGGCCTGATCTGCACTATTTCTGGTATTCATTGACACCAGGTAAGCTTCTTGATTCCTACAACCTGGTTACGGGGAACAGGTATGGAGACTACAATATCTATGATCTTATCCTGGAGAAGAAGCCCAAATTCATTTCCCATACTGCTATCGGCCCTAAAAATCCCAGGTTCGCCCAGGTAGCAGCAATGTATACAAAGAGTCCCTATAAGAATATTTACATTAGAAAACCTGATAAACCCTCCAGTCGGGAATTTGCTGATGAATAGTGATCTCCGGAATCATATAAAAGCAGAATATGTGTATTTAAACCGGGCTCTTGGGGAAATACCGAAAATTCTCACCCTGCTGGACCGCAATCCCCACAGCCCCACATACGGGTGTTTTGACCGGAATTTCTGGCACTATAAAATCATTGATTTCCCCAGCGGCATGAGCCAGGAATTTCTATGGCCTCTTGCCCTGGCCTGGGATACTGGGCATCCGGGGAATTCTTATTACCGGAGTGAACCTGTCCGGGAATGGGTTATTGCCGGGATGAGGTACGCGGCCCTCTCGAGCCACAAAGACGGGAGTTGTGATGATTACTATCTCTATGAAAAAGCGGGAGGAGCGGCCGCTTTCAGCCTGCTGGCTTTCCTGGAAAGCTACCGCCTGCTGGATTTGGAGGATGACCGCCTGGAGGAGTTTTTCGCCTGCCGGGCTGACTGGCTGGCCGGGCATATGGAGAGCGGACGGCTTGCCAATCACCAGGCCCTGATAGCCTTGTGCCTGCAGAAGGCCGGCGACCTGCTGGGAACTGACCGCTGGGAGAAGGAAAAGAACAACAGGATTGAAACCGTTCTTTCCTGGCAGAACCGGGAGGGATGGTTCCAGGAGTATGAGGGATGCGATCCGGGTTATCACACCCTGACCATTACCTGCCTGGCCTGGCTGCTTGAATCCAGTCCCGGATACCTGGATCTGCGGCAGGCTCTTGAAAAGGCGGTGGAACTGGCCCTGGAATTTGTTCATCCGGACGGGACATTCGGCGGGGAATACGGAAGCCGTAATACAAATAATTATTTTGCCTGTGGTTTTGAAATAGCAGGGGCCTGGAAACCGGAAGCTTTATGGGCCAATGATCGCTATGCCGAAGCTGTTGCGCGGGGGTTGACCCCCTGTTTCAGTGATGATCACATTATCGGCCACCATGCCTGGAGTGATTTCCTGACTTTCCGCAAGTGGGTGAAATCAAGGCCGGCAGTCCCCCCCGCTCGAAAACCTGGAGTATGGCTGGAGCAGGCAGGAATCCTGATTGACAGGAACAGGGATACAGAGTTGTACGCGGCGTTGAACAAGGGCGGGGCATTCAAGCTTTTCAGCGAGGGTCGGCTGGTATGCGCGGATTCCAATTTTTCAGTGATTACCAAATCCGGGGGCCGGGAGAAAACAGCCTCCGCCCACCTGGTGGACAGGTATGACATTTCCATTGAAGAGGACTCGGTTGAGGTCAGCGGCCGGCTGGGCTGGGCGGGGCACACGCAGATGAACACCCTGAATCTCCTGGTGCTGAGGCTGGTAATGATGAGTGTCGGAAGGTTTTCCCCGAACCTGGTGAGGAAACTGCTGCAGCGCCTGCTTATAACGGGGAAAAAGCGATCCGGCATCAAATTTACCAGGAGATTTGTACGGCAGGGGACCGGCTGGCTTGTCAGGGACAGCCTGGAAGCGCCGGACTGGTCAGCAGTCAGAAGCGTGGGTCTGGGCTGCGACCAGACTTCAATATACGTGGTTATGAGCCGGACTTTTCATAAGGGGCAGTTATGTCCTTTCATTGATCTTAGCCATAAGCTGGCCGGCCTTCGGCCGGGTGAGAGGCTGGTCCACGAAAGAGTACTGCCATGAAGAGGGTTATTTCGATTGCCGTCAGCCTGGTTATCCTGGGCTTCATATACTGGAATATTGATTTAGCTGAATTTCCCGTCTTGATACGAGGCTGCAACCTGTTCTGGCTGACATGCGGATGCCTTATGTTCCTGCCGACCATTCTGTTTCCCGCAATCAGGCTGAGACTCCTTGCCCCGGAAGGGTCCGGGGTGACTGTCCGGGAGGCAGTCAGGCTGATACTGGCGGCCGGCTCCCTTAATATTGTGCTCCCCTCCAAGCTTGGGGAAATTGTCAAGGGCTATTTCATAGCGGAAAAAGGCACTATTTCCCTGCCGACAGCATTATCCCTGGTGATCTACGAGAAAGCCTGTGACATTCTAAGCCTTCTCCTGTGGTGCGCCTTCGGATTGTTTTTTTACGCTCGGGGGAATATTGGGTTTGTCCCGCTTTCGGTGATGGTATGGACCGGATTATTGGCGGGATCAATGATGTTGTTTTCCCGTTCATTCTCCCTGTTTTGCTTCAGGATAGTTCTGGCATTTGCCCCTGGTGTAATAGGCCGCAAAATTATTCTCTTGAAGGACTCCTGGCTGGAGATGCAGGATTACCTGGTAAATAGAAGGGTCCTGATGATGAAGACAGCTGTTTTATCAATAGCAGTCTGGTTTGTGCACCTGCTCCAGATCTGGTTTTTTGCCCTGGCCCTTGGAGGGTCCATCCCGTTGGCGGCTCACCTGGGTCTCACTCCATTGGCCATATTTACCGGTTTGATTCCCGTAACATTCGCCGGAATCGGAACCAGGGATGCCGCCCTGATATTTTTTCTTAAAGGATACCTGGGAGTAACTGTTTCGGCGGCCCTGGGAGTTTTCTGCACCCTGCGTTACATCGTTCCCGCCCTGGCAGGGCTGCCGTTTTTGTCTCGCTATATCAGCCTGATTCGAAACCGTGAAAACGGTATCGCGGAATGATACGGCATATTTTGGCTGCATGGATAGCCTTGACTGGAATATTCCCAGGCGGGTGATCAAAGGTAATTCTCCCCCCCCTGCGTCTCCGAATACCCGAAGCCTTCGCCTGCAAGGGAGATTTATTGCCTCCTCAACAAGACGCGTTTTGTATGATGAACAGATTTAAGCCGGGTCCAGGCGAATCGTAAGGGCTGGATGAATCATATGATAAGTAACCAGTATCTATTCAGCCTGATTACGTGCCGTGATGCCCTGGGAAGTCAGCCCAGGGATCAGTTTAGCCTGCAGGCTTGCTTTGTTGGTATTCGCTTTAGGCCTTTATTTTTATAGGGATACACAGCATAATAGTAATCCTGCCTTCTGTTACAGGCAGGCGATCAAGCACTGGATTGGGATATTAGTTTATTCCAATCCCGGGATTAAAAATCTAAGGAGGATTTCTATGGGTGACAAAAAAACATACGGTCTTGGAAGGCGGGAATTTTTAGGAAGCAGCGTTGCCGCGGCAACCGCGGCGGCAGCCGGCGGGACAGCCGTCGCGCAGGCGGCTAAATCCAAAACAGTAAAGGACCTTCCCTACAATCCCCGCACCCACAAATCAATGCCTACCCGAAACCTTGGAAAAACAGGATACCAGGTAGGAATCCTGAGTTTGGGCGGACAGGCCACGATTGAGAGGCAGGGAACCGAAAAGGAATCCGCGGCGATTGTGAACAGGGCTCTTGATCTGGGAGTCAATTACATTGACACGGCAGCCGCGTATGGACGGGGAATAAGTGAAGTTCACATCGGTAAGGTCATGAAAGACCGGCGAAGTGAAACATGGCTGGCTTCGAAAACGCATGACAGGACCTATGACGGTTCGATGAAGCTTCTTGAGACCAGCCTGAAACAGCTGCAGACAGACCACCTGGACACCTGGCAGCTCCATAATCTCAAGACCAAGGATGACCTGGAGAGGATATTTGCTGAAGACGGTGCCATCAAGGCCCTGATTAAGGCGAAAGAGGAAGGATTGGTGCGCTGCCTGGGAATTACCGGGCATTACGAACCACTGATCCTGGCGGAATTCCTTAACCGGTTTGACTTTGACACTATCCTGATGGCCGTGAATGCCGCTGATCCCCATTACCTGAGCTTCAAGAAATACCTGCTTCCTGTCGCCCAGGAGAAGGGCGTCGGTATCATCGGAATGAAACTGGCAACGCGCGGCCGAATGCTTTCCTGCTGGACACCTCCTCCTCTTGAGGAGCAGTCGAAAAGCAATGCCACTTCCCTGCCGGGAACAATTACCATCAAAGAGACCCTGGAGTACAACTTCAGCCTGCCGGTAAGCACCAACATCATTGGGGTCGACAATGTGGAGCAGATAGAGCAGAACGCAAAGATCGCCTCTGATTTTACCGGATTGAATGAAACCCAGATGGCTGATATCGAGTACAAGACCCTGCCGATTGTCCGCCAGGGACTTTATTTTCGGAGATGGGACCTGGGCGCATAGGTTCTCACTGCCTTTGAATAGGGCGGGATTTTAAAAGCAGAATTTCACCTGTTTTATAAATCCCGCCTTACTGCATACCCTTTTTTTCAGGCTCTTTTTTCTCCGGGTTCTCCTGGCCCTGTGATTTCCGCAGTTTCAACCGGTACCTTTCCAGCTTCTCTGTCCACTGGCGGCGGGCCATACTCTGGAGGTCTCGAACGGTGTCGGTTTCATCCACTATTTCCATCCCGAGCAGTTCCTCCACCAGGTCCTCGATGGTCAGCACCCCTTCAGTTCCTCCGTAACTGTCGACGACGATGCTGATATGAGCTTTTTTGCGGATCAGTTCCTCCAGGGCTGAAAGCGCGTTCATTTCTCCGGAAACAACATGAATCTTCCGGGCAATGTCGGAAAGTTTTATCCCCCCTTTTTCTTCTGCCAGCGCTTTTAATACGTCGTCCTTGAGGACAAATCCGGTGATGGTGTCGATGGTGGATTTGTAGAGGGGGATTCGAGAGAAGGGAATTTCATCAATCTCCCGGTAGAATTCATCGGCACTTGTGTTTTCATCCCGAACCACCAGGACGGTTCTCGGGGTCATGATCTCCCTTACAATGATCTTCTTGAAAACCATCAGGTTCCTGATGATCATGGACTCCTGCTCTTCCAGGTAGCCCTCCCTCTGGATCACTTCCGCCAGCTTTCTGATGTCGGAGCGGGTAAAGATACTGCCGACTTTCTTTTTCTTGATGGACTGGGTTATCAGCTGGCTGAATTTTACCAGGGGGTACAGGATGAAGATAAGAACCCTGATGATTCTCAGGGAAGACGGTGTCAATTCTTTCCAGTAGCTGGCTCCCAGGGTTTTCGGGATTATTTCAGAAAAAATGAGGATCAGGAGGGTGAGGGCTGCTGAAATCACCGAAAGGTAGGCCTGTCCCCAGAGTATCTGGGCTTGTGCTCCAACCCCGGCGGCACCCAGGGTGTGGGCGAAGGTGTTGAGGGTCAGAATGGCGGATATCGGCTGATCAATATCATCCCGCAATCGCGCCAGATCTTTGCTGTAGGGAGAACCCTCCTCGATCTTGATTGTTATGTAGGTCAGGGGAATACTCAATACCACCGATTCGAGGATCGAGCAAAGGAAAGAGACCACCAGGGCGAGTACAAGGTAGGTTAATAGTAGGCTCATAAAGCTAGTGCCGATAGTTTTTTTTGTGGTTCCTTGTTATTTTCTGCCTCCCGGGAGACTTGCCGAGGCAAGACCGGCCCGGAATGCTTACTCTACTATAACTATACACTTGGAATGGATCAAATTCATGAGAATTGAAGAGCCGCAGAACATATTTCAGGCAGATAACCGCTTTGGAAAAACTGACATGCGCGGTTGCCGAATCATACCGGGTTTATCCCAAAAAAGCCCTGGATTTTTCAGATTAATAACCATGCACCGGTAATTTTTAATGCCGCCAGTACTGGTGTGCCAACTGGCGCGGCAGCAAGGATTTCGGGGCGGAATTACTCATGAATATATCGTTTCAATTGGAAATATTCATGTTTTTTCATTTCGGGATGTGCGAATATTTAAATTCAGTCCGTTAGAAAACACGGGAGCAATTGCAGTTGATATTTGATTTGGGCAGCCTGTGTGATAGAAGGCAATTCAGTTTTTCTTATCGAGGATTTTACCGGCCCGGGGAGGGGTCAGGATGAAAAAGATAACCCGTAGACGTTTTATTGAGGCTGTCCCGGCAACTGGTTCTCTCTTGTATTTAGCCCGGACTGGTGTTGGCCAGGGTGTCCCTGAGAAGATCGCTACTATTGAATCCTCCTGGAGAGTTCCTCCCCGGGAATTTTCCCAGGCCCCGTTCTGGTTCTGGAATGATCAATTGTCTGAGCAGGAAATCCTGAGGCAGCTGAAGGATTTTTGTGATCATGGAATATATGGATTCGTGATTCATCCCCGGGCGGGATTGCCAAAAGATACAGGCTGGATGAGTGATCGGCTGATCCACTGCATGCGATACGCCATCGAGCAGGCGCAAAAGCTGGATATGTGGGTTGTTCTTTACGATGAAGGCATGTATCCGAGCGGATCAGCCAGCGGCCAGGTAGTGGCTGAGAATTCTGGATTTCGGCCCAGGGGACTCTTTGCAATTGATTTGAATGAAGTGAAACCTGGGGAAGTCAAGGCTGGATTTAGCATTGATCAATCCGGGCAGCCGGTGCTGGACGCGGATCAAAAGCTGATCGGAATATACAGCAGGGAAAGTGACGGCCACCAGATCGCGGTTCTTGACCGATTTATCCGGGATGGATATTCACTTATACGCGGACTGCATTATATTGAGGAGAATCCGGGCCGTCGGGCGGACAGAAAAGAGGTCGCCGAAGAAAATCCTCCTCTGGCAGATATCCTGAACCCTGAAGCAGTACGGGCTTTTATACGTCTTGTATACCAGAGGTATTATGATGAGTTCGGTGATTATTTTGGATCTGTTATCAAGGCCGTTTTTACTGATGAGCCGTCTTTCCTGGGGAGAAACAGTGAGCCGGAAGCCCGGCCGGGCAACGCCGATGTTTTAGGGTATGTAAGTAAGCGGCTGGGATATGACGTCAGTCCCCATCTTCCCAAGCTGTTTTACAGTGATGAGCCGGATTCTGAAAGATTCCGGGATGATTATGAACGGGCGCTGGAAGCACGGCTGGAAGAAACCTATTATGAACCGATATCCAGGTGGTGCCGGGAGCACAATACCAATTTAACCGGACACCCGTCCGCCCCCGATGATATAGGGCATTTGAGGCATTTCCAGATACCGGGACAGGATATTGTATGGAGATACATAGAGCCTGGGAAACCGAGTGCCCTGGAGGGACCGCAGTCGACCCAGGCTAAATGCGCCTCTTCCGCCATGATTCATTTAGGAAGGCGGAGGAACTCCAATGAATACTGCGGGGCTTATGGCCATGATTTCACTTTCCGGGAAATGAAATGGCTGGCCAACTGGCTGCTTGTGCGCGGCTGCAACCTGCTTTATCCCCATGCTTTTTACTACTCCATCCGCGGTCCCCGGATTGATGAACGGCCGCCCGATGTGGGGCCGAATAATGTTTGGTGGCCCCGGTTTAAGCAGTTTGCCGACAGTACCAGCCGTTTGTGCTGGCTGAATACGGATAGCCAGCACATCTGCGATGTGGCAATACTTGGCCTGAATGATTATCTCCCCTGGGAATCAGCCAAGGTGTGTTTTCAGAACCAGGTTGATTTTAATTACCTGGAAGATCGCCATTTAGTCGAAGATGCCAGGGTTGATGAAAAAGGAATCCATATCGCCGGCATGACTTACCAGGTGTTGATCGCGGAATTTGAGCCGCCGGGAAAAGCCGGCCCCGTTATGGAGAAATTGGCAAAAGCGGGACGATTGATACGATGGCAGAGTCATATGGGGGAGGGCGGATTATTGAAAAAACTTGCCACTGTTATCCGGAAAGATATATCAATATCTCCTTCGGATAAAAACTTGAGGTACAGGCATGTCTGTAAGCAGGGAGCCCATTTTTATATCCTTTTTAATGAAGGGGAAGAACCGATCGAGGCTGATGTTAATTTTTCCGTGAAGGGGGAGCGGTTAATATTAGACACAGAATCCGGGGAGATACGTGCCCGGGACAGTTCCACGATGATAATGCAGCCTCACGAGATAACTGTTGTGATGGTTAAACCTTAAATTCGGAAGACAGGAACCAGGAGGTCTGTCCATGATGACCAGAATAGCCAGAATTCTATTTATACTGCTTTTTTTGACCACTGCATTTGCCGCCGCGTCCGGCGGGGAAACCGCCGGAAAGCAGTTCACTGTTCAAAAGCAGGTGTGGAGCACTCCCCACAAGTCCCAGGGGAAGACATGGATGTGCTGGGCATTCAGTACCACCTCGTTATTTGAATCTGAGCTTAAGCGTCTCGGCATTGGGGAATTTGAATTATCCCCGGTGTTTACCGCCTATCATGCTTTTATGGAGAAGGCTGACAGTTATTTCTACCGGCAGGGCGGAACGGTGTTCGGCCCCGGAGGCCTTCCGCATGACGTGATCCATGTCATGAAAAAATATGGCGCCGTACCATTGGATTCATATCCCGGACTTCTGCCCGGGAAGAGCGCCCATTCAAACCGGGAACTGCGAATTATCCTGGAGGGATTCATGAAAGCGGTCCTGGAGGTGGGGGAGGACGGGTCTCTGTCGGGCAGTTGGAAGGACGGAAACCTGAACAGCCCCTGGCGGGATGATTTAAAGGATATCCTGGATAATCACCTGGGGAAACCGCCTGAGTCTGTAACATATGAGGGCCGGCAGTTTACCCCTCTCCGTTTTGTTGAAGACGTTGCCCGTATTCGGTTTGAAGATTACGTTGAAATTACTTCCTATTCATACCTGCCAATGTATGGCAGAGGAGAGCTTCAGCTCCACGACAACTGGCTGCATTATGATGACTACTGCAACCTTCCTCTAGAGGAATATATGGGGATTATTGACCAGGCTCTTGAGAATGGCTATTCCCTGGTGCTGGATCTGCATACGACCGCTGATCTGTATAAGGAGGGACAAGGCGTTGCGGAATTGAAGGCGGAACTGGAGGAACAGGTTTTCGACCAGGACAGCCGCGACAATATGCTTGAGGACTGGAGCACTACAGATGTCCATATGGTGCACTGCACAGGCATAGCCAGGGACCAGAACGGCAAGAAGTATTACATGGTGAAGGATTCCTGGACTTCAGACGAAGGCCCGCCGGAAGGATTGAAATATCTATCCGAAAATTTTATTCGCGGCAAGGCTATTTTTATTATGATCCACAAGGACGGATTGCCGCAACCGCTGAGGGACAGGCTCCAGATCAAATAGTTGTAGGGAGACATCAGGCGTATTGGGTTCCCGGTTTATTCCAGGCCTGCCTGATTAATTCTGAACCGGCGGGATCTTTCCAGGTAATCATCAAGCAATTCAATATCGAATTCCCTTATCATCTGGTCCGCGTTTATGCTTTTATGCTCACTTGTGACCAGGACAGCGCCCAGTTTTCCGGGGTCGGTAATAGTGACCGCGTCTCCATATTTTTTCTTTAAGGATCTTAATCGGTCCCAGTTGTAATCGAGATGGACCAGGCGGCAGTCCAGGTTAACCTCGGTGGCAACGTAGTTGAAATAGTTGGTGCTTGATTTTAGAACTTCACCCAGGGGGCTGCGGATTTCTGACGGCAAATCATCAGAACCGCAGGAACTGACAAAGAAGGAGCGGCAGGAATATGCCCAGTTACTTTGTACCAGTCCGCCATGATACATGGAAGGGAAGATGATGATATCAGGGTGGGCCTTTTTGACCTTAAGGCGCAGCTCTTCAAAATTAAGGTCAAAACAGATAACGCAGGCAACCCGGCCGAAATCACACTGGATAACGGGGACCTCCGTACCGGCTGTAATACCCCTTTCCATCTCACCTATGGTCGGGAAATTTTTGTCGTAAATCCCGGCTGTTTCGCCCTTCCGGTCCAGTACAACACAGGAATTTCTCCAGCTTCCGTCTCCAGTTTTTCTCTTGGTGCCGAAAGCGATGTAGCAATTACTGGATTTTGCCACGGAGGCAAAAAAATCCCATATTTGATTTTTTCTCACCCTGAAATAGTTGAATTGCTCCTCGGGAGTTAATCCGGACGGACGGTCACATGCCTCCGGCAGCACAATCAGGTCTGGACGGTCCGGGAGGACTTCCTCCAGCCGGGACTGCCAGAATTCAATCATCTGCCCCACCATTTTCTGGGGATCCTGGCCGGTTCCAAGGTTGGGCGTTCCTCCCCCGACGCTGGCAATGGTTATCTTGTTGCCGGCCTGCCCGTTGCTTATCACAAGGCAAAGCAGGAAAAGAAAAAAGCAGCCGAACGTGAATTTCTTCATAGCGATAGAAAACGTACCCGTCTTTATTTGACTATAACACCCTTGATGACGAATCCTCCTGATTTTTGATCTCGCTCCAATTCGAGGATATCCCGGGAACCAGCTTCTTCGAGTAATTCCCCGAAGGAACGAAAACCGTAGTAGGCTTCGCTGAATCCGGGGCGGCGTCGCTTGAGGGTCTGCTTGACCATTGAACCCCAGATTTTCTCCTCGTCACCTCGTTCCTCAAGCAAAGCCTCGTAGGTCTCCACGACCAGGTCCAGGGCCTCCTGTTTCTTGTCATCAGAATCTTTATCTTTCTGGGTACGCGGAGTTTTCCGGGCTGGCGCGGTTTTCGGTTTGGGCCGGGGCGGTTTTCGTTCTATTACCAGGTCATCGTAATAGATAAATTCGTCGCAGTTGGCAATCAAGAGGTCTGAAGTGGAGTTTTTGACCCCTACTCCAATAACTGTTTTGTTGTTTTCCCTCAGCTTGCTGACAAGGGGAGAAAAATCGGAATCGCCGCTGATGACAACAAAGGTGTCAACGTGTTCCTTGGTGTAACACAAGTCCAGGGCGTCAACCACCATCCGGATATCAGCAGAGTTTTTGCCGGACATTCGAACATGAGGTATCTCGATCATCTCGAAGGATGCTTCGTGCATCGCGCTCTTGAAATCCTTGTACCTGGCCCAGTCACAGTAGGCCTTTTTAACAACAATATTGCCCTTGGTAAGCAATCGTTCAAGCACTTTCCCAATATTAAGCTTGTCGTACTTGGCGTCACGCACTCCCAAGGCGATATTCTCGAAATCACAAAACAGCGCCATAATCCTAGTCTGGTTGTCAGGTATCATGATTTGTATCCATCCTGATGCCAGGTTTTTTAAAAATCGATTTGATCGTTAGGGATTTGTCTGGCTTCGCTCATAGAATCGCACATACCGGTTTCCTGTACAAGGGCCTTATCGATGAGATCACCGTGAATTTATAAAAACAGTCCGGACGGAGAAGTTTTTCACCTTCAATAAACCTTGGTTTCCGATCAAATGTTATTGAGAGTGGGCTTTCCTGGTAATTATTTGTTTTTTTGTTTTCTGCTTTGCTTTTGCGCTTTCCGTTTTTTCTTTTTATTTTCCCATTCGTTCTGCTGGTCCAGGAGAGCCTGGATATCCTTCTCCCTTGACGGCGGTGCCGCGGTTTCCGCGTAATCCCCTTTGCTGATTTTGATGACGGAGATTTCCTTATTCAAAAGCGCGTGAATTTCCTCGAGTCTTTCTTTTTCTTCTTTACTGCAAAATGAGATGGCAATGCCTTTATTCACCCCTCTTCCGGTACGGCCCACCCGGTGAACGTAGTTTTCAGCTTCCTCAGGTAAATCATAATTTATTACGTACTCGACATCCGGAATATCAATACCCCGCGCACTGACGTCAGTGGCTATTAGAATTGCGGATTTGCTTTCCCTGAATTTCCCCATTACCTCGGCCCTCTGGTGCTGGTCCTTCTCTCCATGCAGGGTCAGGGTATCAATTCCGACCCGCAGCATGGCCTTGAATACCCTTTCAGCCCGAACGCGGGTTCTCACAAACACTATGATTTTGCTGTCCGGATTGTCATTGATGAAGCGCTCCAGGAAAAACCGCTTGTCGTCCATCTCGACATACATAACAAAATGGGAAACATTTTTGGATACCGGATCATCCGGGGAGATCTGGATTCGAACAGCTGAGTTTTTAACCTGGGAGAAGGCCAGTTTTTTAATTTTTTTGTCTATTGTCGCCGAGAAAAAGAGCGTCTGGTGGGGGCGGGTAAGCATTCTTTTTACATACTTGATGTCCTCTATGAATCCCAGGTCCAGCATGTGGTCAGCCTCATCAAGCACGAGAGTATCTATCTTGTCCAGATTGATATAGCCCTGGTTTATGAGATCAAACATGCGTCCGGGAGTAGTGATCAGGATGTCCAGTCCATCCTGGAGCTGTTTGATCTGCGGGTCCTGTTCGACACCCCCGTAAAGAGCGAAGGCCTTGGCTTTTGTATGCCTGGCAATGGAATTGAAAACCTCGCCTATCTGCATCGCCAATTCCCTGGTAGGAACCATAACCAGGCATTTGATGCCCCTGGTGCGTTTACTTGTTTTCCGGCTGTGGATCCGGTCAATAATGGGAATGGCAAAGGCCGCGGTTTTCCCGGTTCCTGTCTGGGCGATTGCCAAAACATCTTCCCCTTTCATTATGGAGGGGATGGCTTTGAACTGTATGTCAGTCGGCCGTTTGAAGCCCAGCCCGGCCAGGTTTCTCTTAATATCCGCGGAGATATGATACTGGTCAAATTTCATGATTCCCCAATTCTATAGCAAAGTCTCCCCGGGAGTTTGCGCTGATTTGTTGCCGAGTATCCGGGAAAGCCTGAAATCTTCCTGTGAAGATTTACTCCGGTAAATGTTCATATGTTGACTTTTACCAATGAAACAGGCTTATTCCCGGTATCGCCGGAGGGTTGGTGTAATCTTTAGATAATCCCGGGAGAATGGATTCCGTGCGGAGGCCGGTGTCCATAAAGAGCAGCAGATTTTTTCACGGGAAGGATTTTTGTTGATTTGGAATTAAACCGGGGGGAGTGGAAAAAATCAATTGGTTTAGTTCCCCAGGGATTCAGCGAAGGGAATCCTTATGTCATCGAGAATGGGCAAGGATGATCTTTCAAGCCGGCGATTGGCCCGGAAGCTGTTGTTTTGGATTTTGCTCCTGGCCCTGGTTGCCCGTCTCGGCGCGATGATCATTCTGCAGAGCTGGGAGGTTGAAGAATCATCCCGCTTTGGATTCCGGGATGGGGAAATAGGGGAGGCGCTGGCCACGGGACAGGGGTTTTCCTGGCCTGCCGACGGCTCTTACAATCCAAAAAAGTCTACAACCCCTACATCCTGGCAGGCTCCGGTTTATCCGTTTATCATGGCGGCATTCTTCAAGCTGTTTGGAGTATTCAGCCAGGAATCCAGGTTAGCCCTGATTCTTTTCCAGATCCTTATTTCGCTTTTATTGTGCTGGCTTCTGTTCGTGTCAGGGAAACTGATTTTTAATCCATGGACGGGATTACTGGCGGCCCTGATCTTTGCCTTTTACCCGCCAGCGCTGCACCTGACCATTGAAAAGGTTTGCTCATCCAGCCTGTTTGTACTGCTGCTTATTTTATTTGTGGTGCTGTGCATACGGCTGGATGAAAAACTCGACATCAAAACCAGCATTCTGGCGGGATTCATTTTTGGAACCGCGGCATTGACTGATCCGGTTATATTCGCGTTTTTCCCCTTTGCCCTGGCCTGGTTATCAGCCGGGAGAGCTTCTGAACTGAAACAGCGGCTTCCTGTTGTCTTCCTGGTAGTGTTAACGGTCTGCATCACGATCGCGCCGTGGCAAATCCGCAATTACCTGGTTTTTGACCAGGTTTTTCTGATCAAGTCTAATTTCAGCCGGGAATTATTTATGGGTAATTTTGATTCCAGTACCGCGCACCTGGAGGAGCAGCGGTACCGTTCTGAAATGGATGAAGGGGAGACGGATAAGGTTTACTGGGCGAAAAGCCTGGACGCGATCCTGGCGCAGCCTTTCCAGTTTACCGCCAGCATTTACGAGCGTTTCAAATTTTACTGGACTCAATTACCCCGGCCATCAGGTATTTCTGATGGAGTTAGAGGATCTGCTGGAGTTGGAGGGTTTTCAGGATTAAAGGAGTTGCTGACGGGGGCTGCTTATCTTTTTATACTTTTGTCCGGCCTAGCCGGGATATGTCTGGGTGTGGCAAAGGGCAGGGGAGCATTCCTTTTGTTTCTGGCAATTGCTTCTATGCCGGTCCCCTATTACCTGACCTGGTTTACCCGGTTTCGTTACCGGTTTCCGACTGAGGTCATCCTGATTGTTTTTGCCGGATTGGCATTATATGAACTGGCGGATTTCACCGTTAAAAGGTTACAGGCCCGAGGTCATTAAGGCAGGATCCGGGCTGGCTGTCTGGATGATTTGTTGACGGGCTGTCTGAACGCGGCGGTCTTACTTTCGGCTGCTTCATATAGCTTTTGGCGTAGATCAGGATCACACATCGGGCATTGACCTTTCATCTCAAATATCCTGATATAGTTTTTCATGACCTTCCAGATATCAGCGAGGCTTCTCTCGCGGATATTACCGATCGTAAGGGGAATGAACACACAGGGTGTCACATCTCCGTTTGGACGTATATTTATCTTGGTGACAGCGGCGGTACACCTTGTTCCCTCGCTCGGGGATTCCATTGACACAAATCCGGATTTCAGCAATTCCCTGACCATTTCTCTTTCGCTGTAATCCAGAACCTGTTCAAATTGGTCCCTGAATCGACCTATTGGAACCGGGAAGTTTATCCTTACAAGGGTTGCCCCGATTTCTTTGCCCAGAACCACAATTTTTTCCAGGTCTCCGGAATGAATAAGTTCCTTTCTGGCAACGGTTATGATGCTGCAGGGGATCCTGTGCTGTTTCAGCAGGCGGAAGCCCTCCATGGCATTGTTGAAACTGCCTGGATACCGTCTGAAAATGTCGTGGGTTTCCGGATCCGGGCTGTCAATGGAAATGGAGCACCAGTTGAGGCCGGCCTTTTTAAGGTCCATAACGAGTTCTTCACTCAGCAGAATTCCATTGGTAATGAGACGGACAACCATCCGGGATCTATGAGTGAAATCCACAAGTTCAAGGAGGTCTGAACGCAGCAGCGGCTCTCCCCCGGTGAAGATGATTTCGGTCGCGCCCAGGTCCTTTGCCTCGCGTATAAGGGATTTAACCTGGTCAGTTGATAATTCATTTTTCTTCAGGTGTTCCGCGTTTTCTTCAGCATAGCAGTGAGGGCAGCCGCACTGGCACCTGTCAGTCAGGCCGATTTCAACTAAACGCAATCCCAGGGTCCCAAATGTCCGTATTCTCAATAGTTCTCCGAACAGGGCATTGGCCAGGTATGGCACTTGGACAGACAGAGGCAGACCATTCAGGCGCTTTAGGTTCAGGGCCTGTGCCTGGTATTTTTTGATTCTCAAGAATAAAGACATTGCTGACGAATCTCTCAATTTAATTCTGCTGAAACTGGTTCAGAACAAAATCTACAGTTTCTGATCAATGCCTCTTTATAATCATGCTCAATTCGAAAAGATCGAAAGAGCTTCTGGGATAAGATATAACATGAAAGTGTCAGGATATCAATGAATTGCTCAAATGGCTCATTAATAAAGAGATGCGGCCTCCTTGTTGGTTTACTGAATTGATGTATCCATTTCCTGGCTGCGGCATATGTATTAGCAGTTGCTAATTTTTAAGGAGGAACACTCAATGCGAATTGCAAAAGAAGATGTGCCGATCAAGATTAATACACCAGGAGCAATCGCCCGCCAGCAAAAGGATTTTGGCGATGCCGCCGGGTATGGAAAAATAGGAGGCGAATATTTCTCCCTTGCCGAAGGTGCTGATATTGCTCCCCTTCTGCAGGGACTGGAAGGAGACCTGTGCCATTCACCTCACTGGGGCTACCTGATTGAAGGGGCCCTTACCGTGACTTATTCAGACAGTTCAGTTGACAACGTATTAGCCGGGGACCTGTTTTACTGGCCTCCGGGGCATACGGTCAAGGCCGATCAGAAGTCCGAAATTATACTTTTCAGTCCGGAGCATGAACACGAGCAGGTAATGGAACACATACTGGATAAGCTCGCGGGATGAGATTCGGAAGTAAGCTGATCGCCTCCAACGAGGGTAGCTGGAACAGTTGATTAAAAAGAGGGTTGCGGATGTTTTAGATTCCCGCTGATCAATACTGATGTTCGATAGTTTCTGACCTGGGAGAATTTCGGGAAAACCGCCAGGTTGCGATGTCAAGGGACTCTTCCAGGCCAGAAATTACCATTGATCTGCGCAGTGCAGATCGATGTGATAGGCAGGATTATTAAAAAACCAGATTATTGGTCACTGAAAAAACCCCGGCCACTCCTTTTGCTCTTATGCCTACGAGATTTTTATCCCCCTCATTGGCTACCTTACCTTCCAGTTTAACGTCCCCATTTTTCACAATGATATGAATGGGAGGAAACGCCCGGAGGGCATAGCGATTAAATTCAGGATGATAGTAAATGGCCTGATAAACACCCATTCTAATTCTGTCGTCATTGGGAGAAATCGGCAGCACTTCAATTTCATTTTTCACATCCTGAACGCCGGAAATTCGTTTCACTGTTTTTTCGGCGTCAGTTTTCAATAGAGGCCGGGTGACCTCCCCTGACAGGATAACAGTACTGCCTTCAACCTCGATTCTGAAAATGTCGAATACCGTGTAGTAAGGCAGGGTTACCAGGGCATGATAGGCCTTTTCTTCTATGGTCAAGGCTTTCCCGTCTGTTTGGGGGAAAACGCTGGTAAAGGTGAGGGAGAAGATCAAAAACATCAAAATGAAAAAAGAGACTTTATAACAATTTTTCATTTTAAACCTCCTGTTTTCTGGTGGGATATCCAAGGTAATTGGTTTCACTAATCCTGAATAGGCGAGCTGTTTCCAGCAGTTCGCCCAGAAAAATATCTCGGTCGCTGTATTCCTTCACGCTTTAATTCATTGGATTGCCGGGGCGTCTCCGAAAATTATGTCGTGAATCTGTTCGAGGCTGGCCACCGCCGCCTCATTATTTTTTTTCAGCAGGCTGGCATTAAGGTTTTCGAACACCGGCTTCAGTTGGTCCATCTTTTTGCAGCCGCCTTCCACGAGCATCCCATGAAACGCGTCCACTGATTCCCTGGCGGTTCCGAAGTTATTACGCAGTACCTCGTCCTTGATTCCGGCTATCCCGAGTTTCACATTGAGGATCCCGTTTTTGGCGGTCAGGTCCTCCACCTGCTGCTTCAGATCTGAAACCTGGGTATTCAAAGCGGTTTCTTTTTGCGTAAATTCGGCACCTACATTCCGAAGAATAATAAAATGGGTTACCAATAACCCTGCCAGGACGACCAGGAACAAAATCCCAACTATTTTTGTAATACTTTTCTGCATATCAACACTCCCCTTATTTGGCTGTTTTCGATTCTCTGAAAGAAGGGTAATTTATTGGAGGGCGTATGATGAGTGTCCCCTCCAAACCATAATATAAGTCCCCAAAATTTTCTATTGTTCTGCGATTTCCCCCTCGGCGATGATGATTTCGACGCGGCGGTTTTGTCTTCTGCCTTCCGCTGAGGAATTGTCAGCCAGGGGTCGCTCCATACCGTATCCCGCGGTTTTCATCCGTTCACTTTTGATCCCTTGCAATGCCATGAAATCGAATACGGAATCGGCGCGTCTTTCCGAAAGTCTCAGGTTGAATGAAGGGGCGCCGGTTGAATCAGTATGCCCTTCAATTCGCAGGTTCAGGTCCTGCATTATCAGGAGAATACCGGAAAGCTTAGCCAGGACCACCTCGGTTTCCGGCTTAAGGTCAGCTTCGCCAATGCTGAAAAGAATGTCCGGCAGGTTGAGGATCATGCCCCGGGCTGAAGAATGGGTATCGGCAACCTGGGAGAGCGCCTGCTGGAGCCTGTCCTGCAGGTTCTCTTTATCCTGCTCGAGGGTCTGTTTTTCATCGAGGAGCAAGGTTTTTTCCTGTTCAAGAACCTGTTTTTCTTCAAGGAGTGAAGCTTTCTCCTGTTCAAGCTGAACCCGTTCAGTATTCAGGTTTTTCAGTGAGATTTCCAACTCATTTTTTTCGGTGGTCAACCTGGCTCGCTCGATATCCAGTTCCTTTAACTTTGCCTGGGAGGCTGCCACATTCTGTTCGGCTTCAGCACGCTGCTGCTGCACTTTGAGGATCGTGGCTTCAGCCTCCTTCACCTGTTCGGAGGCTATCCTGACTTGTTCCTCTGCCTTGCCGGCTCGTTCTTCCAGGTCCTTCATCTGGGCCTGCCGCTCGGCGAATTCTTTCTCCAGTGCCATCAATTCCAGTTTCCGGTTGGTCAAGCGGATAGCCTCGTTGCTGGCGGCCACAGAGTCACGGGCAAACCTTTGAGCGCCTTTTCCCTGGGATCTCTGGTAAATCTGGGTTGCCTGGCGCAGCGTAAGAGAAGCCTGGGCATACAAGTCAGCCGCAAGCTTTTCCGCTCCGAGATCCTGGGCCATCTTGAAAACCTTCTCAGCCTGCAGAAGGTCCAGGGGTTTCTTCCCGTCATAGCGGACGTTTTCCAGGGTGGATACTCCACTGGAGGGCGCGGGTGAAAACTGCGCATAGACCAGGGGGTCGGTCTTGACTGCCGGGCTGGGTCGGTTGTCGTTCCAGAAAAGGACCATATCTGAGGGCTTGGTGACCTGGTAGTATTTTTCCCCGGTAACTGCCAGGGCAAAATTGCGCAGTCCCGTGGAAAATCGTACCGTGTCTTTATCGGAATCCGGGCGGACCCAAAGCTCTCCCAGATTTTCCGGGGCGCCGTCACGATTAATTGCCCACAGAACATAGCAGGTTACATCCCCGCCGAACAGGACTGCCGACTTCATATCATCGAATTTCACCTCAATCCTGAACTGTCCATCCTGGAATTTAATTTCGGACTGGATCTGTGCTCCCGGAATTTGCCCTGAGGAAACAAACCCTATTTTTACTGTCCGTCCTTCAGGAAACTGAATGACATTGAAGCTTTTTTCGGTTTGTGCCTGGGCTTGAGGCAGAAGGAATAAACTTAGAATCAGGAACAGTCCACCCATGCGTAACATTTTCATTTTAAAAATCTCCTGGGGCTTTTATCTTTTGTGAATTTGCGAACTTGTACCGTTACTTTAATTAATTATACGCCTGTACTAATAAGAATGGTTCTAATTATTTTTTCCAGAGAGCCTGTAAACGTCCCATTCAACAATGGCTTGGCAAGGCCTTGGGATTCGCTGGAAGCAGTAAAGTCATACCGGGGACCTTCCCTGAACAGCAGTAAAAGGGAGCCTTGATAGCAGGGGAAGAGTATAGCTCATCCCGGGATCAGGATAGTCTTCACCAGCTGAAGGTTAATTATCCTGTAACTGCGGGAAAGCCTGACAGGTTTTGTAGGGGAAGCAAGGGTACTTGGATTTTATGAGACAGGTTTATTCTATAGTTAGATTAAAGTACTCTTTGGAGGATCTACAGCATATCAGGCCGTGATGGAGGGGAAGCTTTTGTCCTTAATATGTCTACTTGTTCCGGACTGTTAAGAATAAACCGGGATACTGGGGAGTTATTTATGCGGAGACACTTCATTTATCACGTATTCGTCGTGCTGCTTTATTCAACTTTTTCAAGCCAGTTAATCGGCGACCATACGGTGACAGCGGGGAGGAGCGGCCAATCGGAATGGCAACTCTATAAACTGCATTACGAAAATTCTTCCGGTGAAAAAGGTGTTACTACTTTCTACTACGATGAGAACGGTATTCTTCATAGGTCATTCTGGATCCTTTTGGACGGTAGTCGCAGTGGGTATAGTTTTCACACCTACGACCGTGATGGGAATATGACCCTGAAATACCGGGAATTTTCAGATGGACTCACTTCCAGAAATATTTTCACCTACGATCAGAAGGGGAATCTCCTTATAGATAAATATGCCCGTTCCGATGGACGCGAAGGTGCAGTTTATTACAGCTATGATCATAATGGCCGGCTGCAGGAGGCCGACTGCCGGAACATGAATGGCTGGTTTGCCGGCAGGATCACATATGAATATGACTTCAGCGGGCGCAAAGTGGAGGGGACGATAAGCAGGGACGGCAAGTTCGCGGGCACAATTGTTTATAAATATGATGAGCGGGACAGGCTGATTTCTGAACACTGGGATTTAGGCGGATCCTGGACTCAGACTTTTTCATTTGAGTATCGTCCCGGCAGGGATTTTTTGAAAATATCACACCCTTCTTCCAATGTGTTTATCAGAAACACTGGATCATATCGCCTTATACGGGAAAAATATGACTACTCCGCCCAGGCTGGCGGCCCCTCATTTTTTTACTATGATGAGCAGGGAAAACTGGAGAAGAAAATCTTTAAAAGTTCTGCCGGCTTTGAGACTGTGACTACTTACGAATACGATAATGAAGGATTGCTCAAGTCCTCTCACAGGAAATATTCCGATGGCAAAGAAGGAACCTTCACCTATTTTTTTGACGGAAACCGCAGGCTGACCCGCAGGCTGTTTAGGCGCTCGGATGGATTAGAGGGCCTGGAGATTTATGAATATGATGAGAAGGGCAGGTTGGTTAAAGGCAGATATGAAAATTTTGACTCCTGGCTGACAGGCGATCTCATCTTTGAATCAAACCAAAGTGGGCACCTGGAAAGTGGCAAATTCACAGGGGAGAAGCTCAGTGCTGATATTTATTTTGACCATGATGAAGCTGGTAACATAGTCCGGGTCCATTGGGATTTTAACGAAGGCGAATGCCTGTCGCAGACTTACTGGTTTGAGTATGAAAAACTCGGGGCAAGCCATTGATTCCGCCCTTGAATCAAGGAGGCGGGGAATCATTCCGTATGCAGGTTAGTACCGCCGGCTTCGGGTGCTTCAGGTTTGCAGGACGAGGAACCCATAAGGACCTCCACGATGTGTTCTCCATTCCGGGCCAGGGGGAAGCCGTTTATATCCTGCCCCTTGCCGTTGAGTTTTACTGACTCCACCCCTTTTGCAACTCCTTCTGGATTATCAACCGAGATCTTATAAACGGCGGCGGCAAACCTGAAGGTGATATCAAAGCGTCTCCATGAGGAAGGCAGGACCGGGTCTATCAACAGGAAATCACCTCGACGCCTGATGCCCAGGATTTCTTCGGTCCAGGCTCGGTACATCCAGGCCGCAGACCCGGTGTACCAGGACCATCCTCCTTTACCCTCATTCCCTTTCAGGCGGTAGACATCGGCGGCTACAGCATAGGGTTCAAGCCCGTAAAATATAGCCTTTTCGGGATCAGATGAGTGTTCAACCGGGCTCATAATCTTAAGCATTTTCACTGCCCGTTCTCCATCCCCTTTTCTGGCCATTGCCATGGCCAGCCAGATAGCGCCGTGGGTATACTGGCCTCCATTTTCGCGGACTCCCGGGGGATATCCCTTGATATATCCAGGGATTACTGGAGACTTGTCGAACGGCGGCTCAAACAGCGCGATTATTTTTTCCTTCGGCAGTACCAGGCGGTTCCATGCCGCCTCCAGGGCCATGTCAGCCCTTTCCGGGTCAGCCGCTCCGCTCAGCCAGGCCCATGACTGGGGGAGGGAATCAATCTGGTTCTCCAGGCTCTGCGCGGAACCCAGGGGAGTTCCGTCGTCAAACCTTCCGCGCAGGTACCACTTTCCATCCCAGGCTTTTTCTTCAATGCGCCGTCGGAGTTTTGCCTTTTGCCTGGCATAGTGCCTGGCTGATTTTTCCTCCCCGAAAGCTTTTGAGAGTTCGATCATGCCCTGCAGGACATCAATGAGGAACCAGCCCAGCCAGACACTTTCCCCTTTGCCTTCTGATCCGACCATGTTCATGCCGTCATTCCAGTCTCCCGATCCAAACAGAGGAAGGCCGCCAGGTCCGGCGGTCAGCCCCTTGGCAACAGCCCGCCGGCAGTGTTCGAAAAGGGAAGCCTGTTCCAGCACCTGTTCAGGCAAAGAGAAAACCTCTTGCTGTCCATCTTCGAGTACAGGAGAATTCAAAAAGGGTATCTCTTCATGGAGGATATTGCTATCTCCCGTCACCTTGACGTATTGGGCGACAACATAAGGGAGCCAAAGCAGGTCATCAGAAATCCGGGAGCGAATGCCCGCCCCGGAGGGGGGATGCCACCAGTGCTGCACGTCCCCTTCGAGGAACTGTCGGCTGGCGGCCAGGAGGATATGCTTTCTTGCCAGCTCAGGCCGGCAGGTCAGGAACGCGGTGACGTCCTGTAGCTGGTCCCGGAATCCGAAGGCTCCCCCTGACTGGTAAAATGCGGATCTGCCCCAGATCCTGCAGCTGAGGCTCTGGTAAAGGAGCCATCGGTTGACAAGCAGATCAGCAGCGGTATCCGGGGTTTTTATTGTGATACCTCCCAGCAGATGATCCCACCAGTCCAGGGTTTTGTTGAAGGCCTCTTGTACAGCTCCATCCTTCCTGTATTTTTCAACCAGGCTGCAGGCTTCGTCCTTGTTTTCCGACTGGCCCAGCATACAGACAGCTGTTACTGATTCCCCGGCGGCAAGTCTTATTTTTGTCTGCAGTCCGGCGCATGGGTCAAGTCGTGTCCCGGCGGTATTGTCAAGAGAAGAGTATTTAAGGGCTGCGGGACTGTAAACCGATTGGTTGCGTCCTATGAATCCGCTCCGGTTACCGGTATAAGAATCAGGTTTCGGATCTATCGTAACAAATGTCACCCTTTCTCCATACTCAGGATGGTAGCGGTTGTAGCAGATCAGGCTTGAGGAGGAGCGGTCCCAGTGAGAGACGGTGTGCATCTGGGTATTTTCCCGGTTTTCTCCGAGAACTAATTCGATGTAGAAGGTAATGGATAGTCGGCGCCATCGGTCCGTGTCATTCTGCAGGTTAACCTCAAAAAATTTTACTGGGGCCCCTCCATCACTATCGACGGGGACAAACTGTTTCAGTTCCTGTTTGATGCCGAAGGAATGCTTTTCAAAAAGGGTATAACCGGCGCCGTGTCGTATCCTGCATTCCCCTTCTTCCTGGTCCGGCCAGGGTGGGATTGTCCAGAAGTCCCCGGTCTCTTCGTCGCGCAGGTAAACAATTTCAGATGGGGAATCAAGCACAGGATCATTTGTCCATTGGCTCAGGCGGTTCCGCTGGCTGTTTCCGAACCAGGTGAAACCTCCTCCGGATTCGCTGACAATTGAGCCGAACTCCGGATTTGCCATTACATTGATCCAAGGCAAGGGAGTGTGTTTTTTGCCTTTAAGGGTAATCACATATTCCCGGCCGTCAAGGGTGAAGCCTCCAAAGCCGTTATAGTAAAGCAGGGGAATCTCCTGCAGTTTTTGCGGAGGATCGAGGGGGACACTTTTGGTTTCCAGGGCTTCGGAGGAATCTACTGATTCACGGGAAACGCCAAGCTGTTGGGCTAACTCTCCCCGGGCCGCCACCAGCACTACCCCTGCCGCGGCTTTCAGGAGCCTCAGGTCATCTTCAGGGATCTGGTCCGCATTGCGAAGCAGGACACTCCCCTGCATTTCCCCTTTAACTGGCTGGGAATAAACCTGGATCAGGCTCACGAGTTTTTCACGCAGGACCTGTTGATATCCAGACTCTTCCTCATTGAGGATAAGGAGATCGGCCATGAATCCATGCATTCTCCAGTAGGTTTGGGCTTTGAGCAGTTGACGTATGAGATTTATATCCTTGGATTCAGCAATGGTTACCAGGATAATGGGCAAGTCACCGGAGACTCCATAGGGCCAGAGACCGGCCTGCCCTTTATGGTTTTCGGCTATAAGCTCATTGGGGGCTCGAAGCAGCTGGTTTGGATAGATCAGGTGATTAGCCAGCTGTTGAAACCAGCGAGCTTCCTCAGGTTGGATATGAAGCAGGCGTAATTCAACCTGGGCTTTTCTCCAGGCGAATTCCAGGGCACGTTCTATGTGGTAGAAACTCGAATATTTTTCAACCAATGACAGCACTTTATCGCGAGTAGGTGCTGCAGCGAGAATGAAAGCATACTCTCGCCGCTGTTCTGGATTGAGGTTTATCTCCTGCCCCAGGCTGAACACTGGATCAAGCACGAAACCCTGATTATTATTCATCCCGGAAACCGCGCCGGCGGGCCTGGAAAGGGTGTTCCCCCTGCCGATGAAACTGTTCCTGCTGGTTTCAAAATTAAACGGTGATTCCAGAGGCACGCCTGCCAGGCAGTGAGCCAGAAAGCAGTCCGGCGGTTCCGCCGTCCTGGACCTGCGGTAGGCCAGAAGCGCCTTCGATTCGGGAATGGCCTCGGTCTGGATAAAGAGTTTGTTAAAAGCCGGATGTTGGAGATCCGAGTTATGATGTGTCATGGAAAGCTCGGAATAGCTGGTTAGTAGAAGGGTGCGCTTTTGGTCGGAACGGTTGGTCAAGGAAAGCCTGCGGATCTCCACATCATCTTCCGGGGACACCACCACATCCATTTCGCTCTGGATATCGAAATCGCTTCGGGCATAAGAGACCTTGTCCAGGGAAAAGCTGACTTCGTATTCCTTAGCTTCCCTGTTAACCGGAAGATGGGCGGCAGACCAGAGGCGGTCAGCTTCTTTTTCATAAATATATAAGTAACTGCCCCAGTAATCTGTGGTCCTGTCGGACCTCCATCTGGTAAGTTCCAGACCTCTCCACTGGCTGTAGCCGCCCCCGGAGTTGGTCAGCATCATGTTGTAACTGCCGTTGCTGAGAAGGCGGGTTTTGGGTGTTGCCGTATGCGGGGTTGTGAAGCGTTTGGTTATGTCTTCCTGTCCGCCGGTATCGGTTACCCTTTCTGTCTCTTCGCGTGATGAAGCCAGCTGGAGCTGAGGAAGAGAAGGTATTTTTTCATGGAGCATCGACTCGTAGGCTTTGACGCTTAAATGGGAATGAAACCTCTGGCGGAAAATGTTGTCCCGCAGGAAATTTACCAGGGAGAGCAGAACCATGCCCTGGTGATGGGCCATATAAGTCTGGATGATGATTCCTTTTTCGCCTCCTTTTTTGGCCTTGCGGCTGAAATCCACGGACTCATAGAAACCGTATTCATTGTAAAGGCCGAGGTATTCGAGACGTTTAAGGTTTTTTAGAGATTTTTTGGGCCGTAATCCCAGGGCCAGCATAGTGGCATAAGGGGCCACGACAATCTGGTCCTGCATCATTCTTTTGAGGCTCAACTCCGGGATTCCAAAAGCCTTGTACTGGTAATTTTTATTTAAATCCAGGTTTCCGTAGGCCGATTCCGACATTCCCCAGGGGAGATTTCTTTTGTTTCCGTATCGTATCTGGATGTCGACAGCCCTTGTAGCCGCCCGGTTCAAAAGAGTATTTTCAAAGGGATGCTGGAGCAGGAGGGGCATTAAATATTCGAACATCGTCCCGCTCCAGCTCATAAGGACCCTGTACCGCCCCACCTGGGTATGGGGCCTCCCCAGGGAAAACCAGTGTTCCATAGGGATTTCGCCCCTGGCAATGGAAATGAAACTGCTGAGGCGCGCCTCGCTCGCCAGCAGATCATAGAATGAATTATCAAGTCGCCCGGATGAAACATTAAAGCCTACAGCAAAGAGTTTTCTTTCCGGGCTATAGAGGAAATTCATGTTTATTGAGCGGCCGAATTCCTCGAGACTGTCCGCGAGATGGGTGATGCGGGAGGATAGAACCGCCCCGGCTTTGCGGGAGGATTGATATGCCTGATTCATTTCCCGGAGCATTTCAGCGGGGATGTCGGCAGCATCTGTTTCCCGCGGAGGACAGGGCCGGGGGAGAGGGTTTTTTGCTGTGTATGATTCCAGGGCGGGAAGCTGACGGGTATTCTTTATCAGGCAATCCAGGGTGTGATTTTCCGGTCGCGGTTCAGTATCGCCTGTCGAATTCAGGAGGGGTATGTACCATCCATAAAAAGTCCTGACGGTCTTCTCCGCTCCGGTGATCTGCCCCTGGAGTGAATCGCACCAGTATCCGATATCGCTAATATCGCTGGAACCCTTGCTGATGGCGGAAAGGATACCCGGCATCACGGCGGAATCTTCCAGAACCTGCCTGATCTGGAGAAGCGGACTGGCGGGGGGATCCCTCCAGATTCCCATGCGCTGTTCAAGATCCAGGACAGGCTTTCCTGAGAGGCCCTCCTGTTGAATCAGATCCTGCAGGATCCCTCCGCTGTCAACAAATCCCTGAAAGACTGATTTGTCAAAAACCGGGTTTTTGAGCATATCCCTCAGACCTGTGGCCAGAACCCATATGGACGCAATAAGGTTGCCGCTGTCAACGGAAGACACATAGCGGGGTTCGAGGGGTTTCAGATCTGATATGTCATACCAGTTGAGGAGGTGACCCTCGTGTTTTTCGAGCCTGGAGAGAGAGGCCATGGTATTTGAAAGCCTGTCGAGTACCTCCTCGGCACTTATATATCCAAGGTCTTTTGCTCCCAATACACTCAACATCCAGAAGCCTATGTTGGTTGGGCTTGTCCTCATGGCTATCTGGTCCTGATGGGAGACCTGGTAATTGTCAGGAGGCAGCCAGTTTGTGCCTGGAGTGACAAAGTCATCAAAAAACCTCCAGGTCCTTCTGGCGATATGGCGAAGATAATCCCGATCCCGCGCGGAAATTTTTTCGGGTTTTTTTTCAGGTGATTTGAGGGATGTAAGCAACCATCCAATGAAGGGTGAAAGAAACCAGAGCAGGGTAAAAGGGGCCGCAATTATCAGATTCTCAGGGACTGAGCTGTCAACCATCCAGCAGAGCATAACCGCCAGCAGGGAAACGGAAAGGAGGTACAAAAACAGGATTTTCCTCTGGATCTTTGCTTCATGTCTGGCTACTTGAGCGGATCCCCATTCCAGCAGGTGGCGATGGGAAATAAAGAGTCTGTAAATAACCCGGAAGATTGCGCTGAGAGTAATGAATGCAATATGGGGAAGCATGGCAGCTTCAGCCACGGCGTGGACTACATCCCGGCGAAAGCTGAGCGGAGAGAAATTCTTTAAGCCGTTGCGGCTGGAAAACAGGTCCGTTAACCTGCATAGAGCCGGCCATAAAAAGTGTAGCCCGACCAGGAGAAGGGTGACGCCGGAAACATTACGGTCGGCCATCCACGAAAACACGAGTAGTGACATGATAGAGACCGGGACCAGGCTGCGGCGCAGATTGTCCATTACTTTCCATCGGCTGAACAGGGAAAGCGGATTTTTACCCCATTTCCCGTCCGGTCCCGGGACCCAGGGAAACAGCCAGGCCGCGATTTGCCAATCTCCCCTTATCCAGCGGCGCAGCCGCCTGGCATAGCTGAGGTAGTCCCTTGGGAATTCGTCATATAACTCAATGTCGCTTGCCAGTCCAACCCCGGCATGGACTCCTTCCAGGAGGTCATGACTCAATATCAGATTTTCAGGGAAACGTCCGGCCAGAAGTCGTGAAAAAGCCTGTACATCATATATTCCCTTTCCGTGATAAGACCCTTCACCTGCCAGATCCTGATATACATCCGAAACCACTTTGCAGTAGGGATCCATCCCGAAGGAGTCTGAAAAATATCGGCTGAACACAGAGAAATTTCTGCTGGGCAGTGAAGTCGTTATTCTCGGTTGTATGATCGTATAGGTCCCGGGGATGATATTGCCATTGTCATCAAAACGGGGTTGATTTAGAGGATGAGCCAAGGTCTCAATGAGCCGGCGCGCCGTTCCGTGGGGCAGTTGGGTGTCGCTGTCAAGAGTGATAACAAATCGTATGCCGGAGAGCATTTTTCTGCTTCCCGCCCGCAGCATCTTGTCCGCGCTGCCTGAAGCCGCGTTGTCCAGCAGTTCGTTGAGCTGTTCAAGTTTCCCTCTTTTTCTTTCCCAGCCAATAAAAAGCTGCTCACTTTCTGACCAGGAACGCTCGCGGTGAAATAGAAGGAAGGATTTGCCATAGCGTTTATTCAACCCCCTGATCCCCTGGGTCATAAGGTCAATAAGATCTGAATCCGACTCATCCTTTTTTCTGGATGAGTCTGTGAAATCAGTAAACAGGCTGAACAGGATATTTTTATCCTGGTTGGCCAGGTAGCGCATTTCAATTTTTTCAAGATCCTTTTTGATTGATCCTTTGTTTACCAGAATGGTAGGAATGACTACCAGTGTTTTGAATTCATCCCTTACCCCTGATTCCCGAAAATCCATTTTCGGGAGGGCTTGAGGCTGCAGAATGTGGATAACTAGAAGGTTAACCAGGTTAATGGCCAGCTGGCTGGAAGGAAGAAGAGCAAGCAGAAGGATGATTGTCCCCAGGAGAGGTGGAGTTGATTCCAGGGCGGTCCAGACGAAAGCGCCTGTAACCAGTAGTGTCACCAGTGATACTCCGGAAAGGTATACTGGACAGTGGTGGGCCCTGATCCATGAATTGAGTCTGCACCTGATCCGATCCTTACATCCGAGAATCTCTATAAAACTTTTTCTCCCTTTACCAACCAGATAATAACCGACCTGGGTATTCAGGGAGTGGTTGCCCGAGGATCCCTTTCCTTCCCGGGCGGTTTTCACTGCGGCCCGGGCTACTTCCTCCTCGTCGAATCCGGTCAGCTGGGACAATTCTTCTACCACTCGACGATAACTGTCGCGGGTTGGGAAATCCATTTCAGGGTAAATGCCGGAGGGATCCTCCCCTAGAATCCGGTTCACCCGGCTGAGATTTTCAAACAGCTCGTTCCAGTTAAGCTGCAGCAGCTGGCGCAGGCTGGTGAAAGCATTGCCGATGGCCAGGAGATTTCTGGACTGGCGATTTTGTTCCTGCATTACCAGTTCATTTAGAGGATTGCCGAAGGTTCGTTCAAGCCAGGATTGTACAGGAACCAGCACCTCGGTCTCATCATAGAGGGGTCAAGCAGTTGCGATCCGAAATATAGACTGGGTTGGGGCTTGGCTTCGGCAAGTTCAGCAAGTACTGAAAACAGGAGGTTGACATCATGCCTGTTGGCTGCAATCAGGCGGTTGGCCCAGAAGGAGGCCTCCTGGCTTTCACACAGGTCAGTTTGGGCCTGTACGGCCAGGCCCTTTATTTTCTCAATCAGGACAATTCTCAACATCTGGGGGAGAGCCCAGAGTTCAGCAATGCTCAGGTGCCGGTTTTTTTGGTCTTCCTCAACCATTGCCAGGATCTGATCCTGGGAAAGATGAAGGTCAGAGGCTGAAACAATATCCCGGGCCAGGCTGTAAACATAGGGGAAATATCCCCGGAAAGGATAATTTTCTATTACCGGCAGGGACCGAAAGAAGGTGCGAGGCAGGTTCCGCAGGATATCGTGGATGCACCTGTCAATCATGTACTCATTATCAATTATCCATTCAGCCACATCGGTGGTTCCCTGGCCGACGCGACTGGCGGCAGTTAAATCAGCGCAGATATCCTGAACCCATTTCCGGTCTTTCCGGATTTTTTCCAGAATATCGTAAGAAACAGAGGTTTTTTTGTCCGGTTTAACGGCTCCCTGTCGTCGCAGATGCAGTTCGGAGGGCTGATCAGCATCCCGGGAGTACTGTTTGGGCCGGGCTTTCGCCCTTCTTTCATAGGGACAGTGCTTTATGAAAATAACCGGTGTTGTCTCGGCATTTGACAAAATCAGGGAGAGGGGCAGGTGCAGATCAGTGACTTTAGCCTGCAGCAGGAGGAGTGTTTCATTGGCCAGGAGGGTTTTCGCGTAAACAGGAAATAAGGATTTATCGACCCCATAGCGGGATCTTCTGACGAGCAATAAGCCGGCCAGCAAACCGGTAAGGACAGCCGCCGCAATTATTATCGGCCGGGAAACGGGCAGATCTCCGGCTGATGAATCCGGAAGAAAGAACAGGGCCAGCAGGGTTATCACAGTGAACGCGGTTGCTGCCAGGATGCAGCCGATCAACTGAAAGCGCAGGAAGGGATCCATGGTATATAAATGATCATGAGAACGCCGGTGTAATAAGGCTGCCCTGAAAAAGCCGTGTTTTTCAAGCATCCATACTATTCGTTTGGCGTCACTGATATTTGAGAAATATCCGACAAGAATTCCCGATCTCATCTTCAGTCTCCTGAATCGGAATTATGACGATTGATCTTTCCTGTATCAGATGGAATTGGAGTGGATGGGGGATAAAGAGGATTTGGCTGCTGTCTGCCGGATCAACCTGTGTTCCATATCCTGATTATACATTGTTTTCGGGCTCCTGAGGGATGCAAATGTATCTGTAAGCTTGATTGTGTTCATTATTGATCTGGGCCCATTTTGTCAAGTTTCCTGTATGGCTCTTGGGTAGCAGAGTCACAAGCCTTATTCCACTATCCTCTGAGGAATTTCAGGGCATCTTTTGCGGCCCGGATGCCGCGTCCCGGTTGTTCTGAAGCCTTACTTATTTATCTATGGCGCAGTACAATGGAACGTGTATGAAACTGATAGCTGATCTCCATATCCACTCCCATTTTTCCATCGCTACAAGCAAACAGCTGGTACCTGAACACCTCGATCTCTGGGCCCGTATCAAGGGAATCAACATTGTAGGAACCGGGGATTTTACCCATCCTTCCTGGGTGGATGAGCTGGAGGAGAAACTGGAGCCGGCCGAAGAGGGCCTTTACAGGCTCCGTGATGAATACAGCCTCAGCCGGGAATGGGGGCTTCCTCCGGGATTTGGCGACCCTGTCAGGTTTATTCTTTCCGCGGAGATCAGCAGTATTTACAAAAAATGGAAAAAGGTAAGAAAAGTCCACAATGTGATCCTGGCTCCTGATTTTAAAACAGTGCGGAGGATCCAGGCTGGACTGGCCAGGAGAAAATTCAACATCACTTCAGACGGAAGGCCTATCCTGGGACTGGACAGCCGGGACCTGCTTGAACTGATCCTGGATATTTCAGACCGTACGTTTTTTATTCCGGCCCACATATGGACCCCCTGGTTTTCAGCCCTGGGTGCCAGGAGCGGCTTTGACACTATTGAAGAGTGTTACCAGGACCTGTCTCCCCATATACATGCTGTTGAGACCGGACTTTCCAGTGATCCCGCCATGAACTGGATGTGTGGTTTTCTTGATAAGTACACGCTTGTTTCCAATTCTGACGCCCATTCACCTGAGAAACTGGGCAGGGAAGCCAACATACTCGACGCAGAGCTTTCCTATCCTTCGATCACCGGGGCTGTTGCTTCGGGAGCGGAAAAGGATTTCCTGGGCACTATTGAGTTTTTCCCCCAGGAGGGAAAGTACCACTATGACGGACACCGCAAATGCGGAATATGCTGGGATCCGCTGGATAACCTGAGAAACGGTGGAATCTGTACGGTGTGCGGAAAACCGGTAACCCAGGGAGTAATGAGCCGGATTGCCCAGCTTTCTGATCGAAGTGACATTCTGGAAAGGTCTGCCAGGGCGCCGTTTTATTCAATTACTCCTCTTAAGGAAATCCTTTCTGAAATTATGGGAGTTGGCCCTAATTCCAGAAAAGTAGCTTCCGTCTATCGAAGGATTATAACCAGCATTGGTGCTGAATTTGGGATTCTCCTGGACAAGGAAATCAAGGAGATCGAGGACGCCGGAGTTCCCCAGCTGGCTGAGGCAATACGAAGGATGAGGGCCGGTGAGGTCCATATACGGGAAGGCTATGACGGAGAATTCGGGGTTATCAGGATGTTCGCTGATGGAGAGATTGCCCGGTCGGGCGGTTCGCTGTCTCTTTTTTCTGATGGGGACAAGCGGAACTATATCCAGCCGGAACCGAAGCTGCTCCGCTTCAGCCTGGGTGATTATCGTGAACTTGCCTCCGTAATGGGCACGGAAAACCAGGCCGTAGCAGAACCGGAACCGCGTTTTGAATCCCAGGGCAGCCTGTTTCAGCCTTCCTCAGGCCTTGCCTCGATTCCCGGTATGGAATCAATTCCCGAGAGGGAAATCGCCCCTGGGAAGAAGCCCGCAGAGGATTTTGCCTTTAACATTGAACAGGAGAAGGCTGTAAATCATGGGCCGGGCCCCTCCATGGTTATTGCTGGACCGGGCACCGGGAAAACCCATGTTCTAACAGGCAGGATTCTCCAACTGGTGAAGCGGGATGAAGCAGCTCCGGAGAGTATCCTGGCAGTGACTTTCACAAACAAGGCGGCTGGAGAAATGTCCCGAAGGATCAGCCGGGCACTGAAAGATTATGAAGGTAATCCTTCAGTTGTCACCTTCCACGCCCTGGGATACATGATCGTGACCCGCAACCTGCCTGAATGCGGTCGCCGGGAGGGCGCCTCTTTGATCGACCAGGAAGACCAGGAATCAATCCTGGCCGAAATTTTTGACTGTTCCGGGAAACAGGCCAAAAAAATCCGGGAGAGAATCTCAAGAGTCAAGCAGGGATCCGCGGGTAACAGTGACGCCGATGATGTTGAAATCCGGGCGATGACCGGGAGCTACGACTCATGGCTTAAGGAGAATAACCTTTTTGACCTTGATGACCTGATAACCGAAGCTTTGCGGTTGCTTGAGGCGGATGATGAAGTGTGTTCATACTGGAGGGATCGTTTCGGCCGGGTTCTTGTGGACGAATTCCAGGATATTAATTTAGCCCAGTACCGACTGCTGCGTGTTCTATGCCCTGATCCGGAAAGTTCAATATGCGTGATTGGAGATCCTGACCAGGCAATTTATGGCTTCAGGGGATCCGATGCCCGATTCATGGGGAGGTTCCTGGAAGATTATCCTTCCGCCGGAGTTTATCCCCTGAAAAAGAGTTACAGGTGTACTGACACTATCCTGCAGGCATCCTCGGGAGTGCTGCGGCCGGATAATCAGGAAGAAGATCGTCTTGTAGGATTGATAAGGGGAGACAGGCTCAAGATTTCAGCCCAGTCCACCGACAGAAGTGAGGCGGAGTTCGTGGCCCGAACTATTGAAGAGATGGTAGGGGGGCTTCGGTCCTTTTCAATGTACAGCCGCATATCAGGAGGGGAGGAAGCCGAGTCGATCAGCAGCCTTTCTGATTTTGCTGTTCTCTGTCGTACAGGAAGGCAGATGGATCTCTTTGAAGAAGCCTTGAATAACCATGCCGTTCCTTACCAGCGGGTCGGGGAGGGCAGTTTCCTGGAGAAGCCTGAAGCGCGCAGAATTCTGGATTTGCTCAGGTTCCTCAAGAATCCTGGTAACAGTTACATCAGGTTGAGATTAAAAGGAATCAGTGAAGCGGCGCTGGCTTCATTGTCGGAATCAGCCCGGGCAGAGGGTGATGTGGCGAATTTCCTTAAATGGTTGGTAAAAAGGATCCTTCCTGATTATGAGGACGATCCCGCGGTATCGCAGCTCATAGATTTTGCCGGTGATTACAATGATGACTTTGATGGATTCTACCGGTTTATTGACCTGGGATCGGATTCTGATTTGTATCGGAAGGGTTCCGAGAGTGTTGCCTTGATGACGATGCATGCCTCCAAGGGACTGGAGTTTGAGTGTGTCTTTATCCCCGGATGCGAGGATGGCCTTTTGCCCTGTACCTTTTTCAGGAAGGATGATGTCGATATTGAAGAGGAAAGGAGACTCTTTTATGTCGCGATGACCCGCGCTAAACAATATCTTTTCCTGACTCATTGCGGATCAAGGTTTGTTTTCGGGAGAAAACACTCACAGGTCAGGAGCCCGTTTCTTGATTCAATTGAAGCCCGGCTGATTGAGGAGCTGGAAGCTGAGGTGAAGACGAAGGCCGGGAAGAAAGCGGACCGGCAGCTGAAGTTGTTCTAACCCATTGAGAAATGCGGGCTGATGTTCTAAATCAACTGGTCCCTGCAGATGGCGCCCCTGGATGCCTGGGTTTGGCCAGGGTATCCTGGAAAAAGGCGTCATATTGCCGGGCAAGGTGAGGCCAGCTGAACCTGTCCCCAATGGTCTCGCGGATGGTTTCAGCCTTTTTTGCGGAATCATCCCGTTTTTCTAAAGCATTCGCCAGCAGGGAAAGCATTTCCGCGCGGTTTTTATACAGGCAGGAATCATGGAATTCGGGGGGCAGCAGCTCCGGGTAACTCAGGCGAGCGGGGAGAATCGGGAAGGTCTGGTTCAGGACAGCCTCAAGAATCGAGATTCCGAAGAATTCATGGAGGGCTGTGGAGAGAACAATGTCGGCTTCCAGGAGAAGATCCTGGTAGGTTTTTCTTTCAGCAAATCCCAGGTGGATAAGCTCTTTTTTCAGAGTTTCCAGATACGCATCGACTCCATCCGGATGGCGGGAGAACTGCTCTCCGCATACTGCCAGGCGGAAGTGGAGACCCCTGTTTTTCAACTCAACAAGTGCCGAGAAGAATTCCCCGGGATTTTTATCATGCTCCATCCTCTGGTTCCAGAGGATGAGAGGATATTTGTCCAAAGCGGGATTTGGCCCGGAGGAGGCTTCCCCGGTGCTGATGCCCGGGTAGATCACGGAGCTTTTCCGCTTTATCTCAAGAACGGCCTCATCAAGGCGGAATTCGGGGAACTGTCCCAGGTAGCCGGGCAGGGATTCCAGTAATTCATTTTGATGAAACGAGGAATTGAATAGAATCCGGTCAGCTGCCAGCATGGAAGAGATGTTAATGAAAGGATAATGCTGGTCAGTTTGTTCCACCAGTTCCGGGGTCCTGTTTCCGGCGGGGCTGGAAGGCATGGGATAACTGAGTTGGTTTTCGTGGCAGTACAGAATAGCAGGTGTTCCGGCTGTCCTTTTCCGGGTGTGGGCCAGGAATATTGAAAGGTCCAGCATATCGGTAGCCAGGATAAGATCAGGATTGAATCCGGATTTATTGAACCTTCGGGCAAGGGTCACCCCGCCCCCATGCATGCGCCATTTCCAGAAACGGCCAGGAAGTGAAAGGATCTCGAAGTCAGCACTGCTGTGCCTGATGAGCCCTTCAGCCCAGGCCTGGTGACTGCCGCCGTGAAAAGGGGAAACGAGAAGCACTTTCATTGTCTGGTTTTATTATTGTAGCTGAGATTGAGAATCCAGTCCCGGAATCTTGCTTTTCTCCGGGAATGGATCCCCGAAATTATTGGGGGTCCTTTTGGAGGAATCGGGAACCGGGAGCGGCAAAGTGGTCATTTAACTTTACCTTTATGATGACAGCTGGTACCTTTCTGTTGTGACTGACGAAACTGAAAGTATAAAGCGGACAAACCCCGAAGCCGCTTCAAGGCTGGGTATTGTTTTGAATACCCTCCTATTTCTTGGAAAACTTACGGTCTCTTTAATGTCCGGAAGTATTGCCCTTATCTCAGACACGCTTAATTCCTTTTCAGATATTCTGGCCTCTGTCGGGATTCACATTGCCGTCCGGATTGGCAATAAGCAGGCCGACGAAAACCATCCATTCGGGCACGGGAGGGTGGAGCCTCTGTCCGGGATAGTTGTGGCTATTTTCACAGGCATCCTTGGATTCGAAGTACTCCGTTCCGGAGTGATGGCTGTTATGAACTACCGGGAAATAAGGCATATTCCCTGGGTTATGGGCATCCTGCTGGCGACGATTGCGGTGAAGCTTTTCATGACATCCTATTTTTTTTCCACATCAAAAAAGTTTCGGAGTCCCGGGCTGAAAGCTACTGCCGTGGATTCCCGGAATGATGTGCTGATCTCAAGCATTGCCCTTATTGGGGTGGCTGGAACATCTATGGAAGTGTTCTGGCTGGAAGGCGCGGCGGCCATTATTATTTCGGGATTTATTTTATATTCCGCCATTAACCTGGGAAAAGAGAATATCGACTTCCTTGTTGGGAAAGCTCCGCCTGAGGAGTTGATCAGGGATATATCCGCGGAAGTACTAACCCTCGAGGGAGTAAAAGGAATCAATTTGATCCTGGCTCATTACGTGGGGAACACTGTGCATATAGAGATTCACATAGCGGTTGACGGCAACCTGATGCTTTCCAGCGCCCATGACATAGCCACTGATGTCCAGGAGGCCGTGGAGCAGCTGGATGATGTCAACCGGGCTTTTATTCACGTTGATCCGGATTATTACGGGGACCAGAAGTAAGGATTTTTCTCCGAATCGCTTTTACTGCCGGCGTCATTAGAGGATGTACTGATTATTTCCCGTAAAGAAGGTAGCAGGTTCTGCATTGATCCGGACCGCGACCCAGCCTGAACTGATTAAGGAATTCCTGGTATCCCGGTGAATTCCAGGTCTTCTTCAAGGTGTCGCGCGTAATGTTTCCCGCGATATATTCAGCCGGAGGAGTGAAGCTTTCCTGGAAATACCGGCTGACCTTGTGTCCCAGGTGGCAGCATGGGGATATCTTTCCGTCAAATGAGAAGTATACGGCGTTAAGGGGGTCCGCCAGGCAGTTTTGGGTATCCAGGTTTCCGTCCATAGGCAGCTGGGAATAGAAATTAACCTGTATGCCCTCCCGGGCGGCAGCGCTTTGGATATCCATGATATCCGCTTCCGCTTTCTTCAGGAGATCCTGTTCTGAATAAGGGCCATTGGCAATCCTGATAAGGCTTCTTTCCCATTCAAATTCGCCGGAAATAACATTGAGGTGTTTGAGGTGCAGAACCCGCACGCCGTGTTCCTTCATCCAGGGGATGATCAGGCCTAGGTCGGAGAGGTTTTCCTTCTGGATGGTAAAAGCCAGGCTGATTTCCATGGAGCCTGAATGGATTGCTGACAGGGAAACCGCGTTTTTAACATTCTGGCAAACCCTTTCATAGAGCGCGCCTTTTCGAATTGCCTCATATGTTTCCGGTCTCATGCCGTCGATTGAGACGGCCAGTTTATCCAGACCGGAGCTGATCAGATCCCCGGCCATCTTTTTTGAGAGCAAGGTTGCGTTGGAAGTCATTGTAACCGGGAGGCCTTTCCCGCTGGCTTCCCTGATCATTGAATGAATTGACGGATGCAGCAGCGGTTCTCCCCATCCGGTGAAATCCACGGCCCGGGCATATTTCATCTCACCGCAGATTCGTGAAAACACCTGGGGGGACATGTCATAATTGCCGCCCTCTACGGAATTACGGGGACAGGTGGTGCATTTAAGGTTACAGCGGAAGGTCGGTTCCAGGTTGAAGTAAAGGGATTTTTCAGGCGGGGAGTTTTCTGTTTTTCTTTTAAAAAATGAAAGCATATGATTTTTTGAAATATTTGCGGCAGATTAGTTAAAGCACATCAACTGGTTACAGTCAGAGGATTCTATATTAATGCCGTGAGCACATCAATCAGGGTCATTTTCGATAAACTGGTCAAAAGCCTCCCAGTGAGCCCATTGATCAGGATACTTCCTCACCATTTCTTCAACAATCGAAGCACATTTCTGCATATTTTCAGCAGTGTCGGAAGTCAGTTGGAACGGCTTGGAAAACCTGAGTGTGCAGGCGTGAGAATAGAGTTGGTCCCAGGCGGCGTGATAGGCCACTATAGGGGCCCCTGACCTTTCAGCGATTCTGATTATGCCGGATGGGAAGACGCATTTTTCCCCCAGGAAATTCACCTTTTCGGTTGAGGATGTAAGGGAAGGAGGCACATCCAGGGCCGCGATCACCGGTTCGTTCTCGGCCAGAAGAGCTTTTACCCTCCTGGCGGCTGAGGAAGCCTGATTGCGGTTTCTGCCGAGCGGGAAAGCGACGATCGGACGTTTGCAGAGTGTTTCTATTGTGTCTATGGTCAGGCGGGCGAACCGGCGGTAGGCCTTCGGGAAGGAAACGTCAGAAGGCGAGTCATTCGTCAGGAGGCTCACGGGAATACCATGGATGCCTATACCCCATACTGACGAGATAAATGATCCCGTGTGCCCGGTCAGCAGGATAGCTCCCTTGCCTAGCTCCAAGGCTTCTTTCAGGTTCTCCAGGCCTTCAGCTTTAATTAGCTTTTTCCGCCGGGAGGGACTGGAGTAACGGAATTTAAATGTGGCCCCGTCCAGGAAGGCATCGTGGATAATGTTCTGGTCCACCATGCGGTCGAGTTGGGGATCATCAGGGAATACGCGGCGGAAATTGGCGGAGACGATATGTCTTTTGGCCTGAAGATCGAATTTGAGATTAAACCTTAGAATTACATTGTTTATGAGGAGTCTGCTGAGGCCCGGGGAAAGCAGGGCCAGAAGGGGCAACATCAGGTAATAATAGATCCAGTTTTTGATTTCTCTCACCACGATAAACCAATTGTCTCAGTAAACCGGCCTGAGTTAAAGTCATCAAAGGCTTTCCAGCTGTTCACTGTATCAACCTGGGCGGTAAGGGAATAAGGAAAACATGGAAGTCGGCAGGTCCGCAAGCCCCCTTGCGGGATGGGGGGTGTCCGGTCCCGAGCAGGGACCGGATTGCATTTACTAATGAATGTTCGCGGATATGGCGTTATCGAGAATTATGTTGTGGCGGTCAAAGGTTTTACCCACCGCCTTGTCAAGCATGGCAATGCTTGTAGCCAGTGAAGCTCTCGCGTTGACTTTTGTTGCCGTGGCAGCCAGCAGGTCACGCTGGGCTTCAATCAGCTCCCTGGTAGTGCCCATACCGGATTCAAAGCGGGCATTTTCAGCCTCCATGCGTTTTTCACCGGCGGAGACAGCTGCTTCTGCAGCTTCAATCCTGGCCCGGTTCATATCGATCTGGTTAAGAGCGCTGCGGACTTCCAGGCTTATCAGCTGCTTGGTGGAGGATTCCTGCATATGGGCCTGGTTGAGAGCAATTTTTGCCTGGGCGTTCCGTGCCTTGGCCGCGCTGTTCTTTATGGGGATCCTGAAATCAAATCCGGCAACAAAACCCTTGTAATCACCACTGAAAAGCTGGTCCATTGATTCATTCAACCCACCCGGGATTGTCTGAACAATCGGAGGATCAATAAATCCGTCGGTATAATCCCTGATAATCCGGGGACCCCCCAGGCCATAGCGTTCATATCCTCCAACCAGGGAGAGGGAAGGCTTCAGGTTATCTCTTGACTGGCGGTAGCGAACGTCAAGATTATCGAGGTTTAGCTGAACCAGTTTTATTTCCGGACGACTATCATAGGCTATTGCCAGGAGGGTTTCGTAGGGCTGCTCAGTGTATTCGGGAAGCTGATCGGTCCCCGTGGTGACCACTTCCAGGTTAAGGCTGTGGGGATCTTCCATATTGGTAATAAGCTTTACCAGTTGATCCTGGATGTCTCTATGGGTGTACCGGGCCCGGATCAATTCCTCGCGCCGGGAAGCCAGTTCAGCTTCGGTCTGGGCCATTTCCAGTTCTGAAATGGATCCGGCATCGAGGCGTATCTGGTTCTGATCATGTACCATCTCAGCCAGTTCCATGGCCTTTTCAGCCACCTGCAGTGATTCGGCCGCGGCGGACAGGGACCAGAATGTACTCTGTACACCTACTATTATTTCAGTGGCCTGCTGCCTGAAGGTTTCATCTGATAATTTATGGTTGTTGCGGCTGATAGAAATTTCATATTCAGCGGCATTTTTCCCGAAGCCTTTGAGAAGATCCTGGCTTACCAGAATCTGTGCCTGCGTATTGATCGCGGGGTTGTAGCCGGCGAAAAAATTGCTTGTTTTGTAGCGGGAGCCCGTAAAGTTAACATTCAGGCTTGTGCCTGTGGAAAAGGGCTGGGTATAGCTTAAGCTATAGGAACTTGTGGTATCTTTCAGGAATTCTCCACCCTGGAGTATGCTTGAAGTTGGGGTAGTAGTCTGGTGCCAGTTATAACTCATGGCGGCCTGGGGATCGTAGGCTGCTTTCTGCAGGGCCATGTCCCAGTAGCTGAGGAGTTTTCCGTGACGGGCTACATTTATGTCCAGGTTGTTGGCCAGGGCCATTTCAATGGCATCCTGTTCGGTCAGGTAGAGCCTGCCGTCACCCTGGTTTCCGGTGATGCGGATATCTTCAATTTCAACCTTCTTGATGTCCTGATCGCTGTAGAAGCGGCCCAGGTAGGGCACCTGTGCCAGCATATTTCCCGCGGCCAGGGCGAATAGTAGAAAGTATAAAACGCAGATTTTTAATTTATTCATGGTTGTGAAATCTCTTTCTGAGCTGTCGTGAAACTGAGGGGGTAACGGGAAGGAAGGATGATTATTACCTTCCCTGAGATTTGCAGCTGTTGGTTATCCCACTATTTCAAGGCTGTCGCCTTCCGAGAGGGCTCCGCCTCCCTGCACTACAACCTGTTCGCTTCCATTCAGGCCTTCAGTGATGTGTACGAATCCATCCTTGCCTTCTCCCTTGGTTACAAAAACCTGCCGGGCGGTATTGTTTATATTCACCCATACGAAGGTTCTTCCTTCTTTATTGTGAAGGGCTTCTGGCGGGACTCCATATGCGTTTTCCAGGGTTTCAGCCTTAAAAATATAGGAGCAGAAGATTCCTGAACTGAAGTATCCATCCTGGTTATCGACACCGATTTTAACCTTGAACGTACGGGTGGCCGGATCGACCGCGGGGCTTACCGCGACAACCTCGCCCTGGCGAACCAGGGGCAGGCTGGATGCTTTGACTGTGACTGCAAGGCCCTTTTTTATGGTGCCAAGGTAGCGTTCCGGCATCCGGGATTCAGCTTCAAGGCAGGAATCGTCAACGATTTCCATCACCGGATCACCTCGGCCCACATAGTCTCCGGCCTTGAGGAAGCTTTCGGTAATCACCCCCGAAAAGGGGGCACTGACCATGGTATCTTTCAGGACCTGTTCAGCACTGGCAGCCACGGCTTCAGCCTGTTTTACCTGGCTTCGGGCCAGGGCTATTTCTTCCCTGGTGGGTCCGGTCCTGGCGATTGCCAGTGATTCACGGGCTGATTTGTAGGCGGCTTCGGCTGCGGATGCTGCCGAACGGGCTGCCTGCAGCTGCGAGTCTGAGATTGCTCCTTTGGCGAAAATCGATTCGGCTCTTTCCAGATCTTTTTTCAGGCGCTCATGTTCAGCCTTGGCGCTGGCTTCGGCGGCTTCAGCAATAGTTACCTGTTCATCTCTCTGCCAGGCCATGAGGTTGTCCAGGTTGGCCTTGGCACTGGCCAGGCCGGCATCAGCAGCTTCCCAGGCCAGCCGCGCGTCGACCTGGCGGATCCTCAGGAGCCCCTGGCCCTTTTTGACCTGGTCGCCGATCTCAGCCAATACCCGGTCGACCGGGCCTGAGGACAGAGACCGGATACTGGCCTTGTTTCTTGGCTCCAGGGTTCCACTGGATTTAATCTCCAGGGAGAAGTCGGTCCTGCTTACAGGGGCTACTTTAACCTGGCGGGCTCCCAGGGCCATTTCCTTGGAAGCGCTGACTTCCAGTTCCTTTTCTCCACCACAGGCGGCCATAAACATTATGCTGAGAGCGAGAAACGTTAAAGCTATACGTTTACACATGTTTTCATATCCTTGATCTTTTTTATTTTCCCCGCTTTGAGGCCGGGAGGTAAACTTTTTAATATTTGAATTATTCGTCCAGCTGGGCTGTCGCGGATTTACCCAGCAGGTTGCGTATCATGATTGTCAGGTCATCCATGACTGAGTAGACACAGGGGATCACAAGGAGGGTCAGGAATGTAGCGGTTACCATGCCGCCGATTACGGTGGCTCCCATGGGTGCCCTCATTTCCCCTCCCTCACTCAGGGCAAGTATTACCGGGATTACCGAGGCGATTGTTGTGAAAGCGGTCATAAGGATGGGACGAAGCCGTATTGGGCCGGCCATTCTCAGGGCGGCTTCCCGGTCCATGCCCTTTTCCCTTTGCTGGTTAGTGAATTCAACCAGCAGGATGGCGTTTTTGGCAACAATTCCAGTGAGCATAATGATACCTATAAAAGCCATGATATCCAGGTTCATGCCGGTCATCAGGAGCAGGCCGAAACTCCCGGCAATGGCCAGCGGAACTGCCATCAATACGGTGAATGGATGGATAAAGGATTCAAACTGGGAGCCCAGGATTACATAAATCATCATCATGGCAATTACAAGAGCCATAAACATGTAACCGAAGGACTCTTCCATTACATCCGTTCTGCCTCCCCATTTTGTTGACCAGGACGGGTCGTCGGGTACAAATTTTTCAGCAGCCAGGGTAATTCGCTCCATTGCTTCACCCATGGAGATTCCCTCCAGGTTGGCATAAATATTTACAGAACGGCTCCGGTCAGTCCTGGCAATCAGGTTCGGTCCGGTTCCTTCAATCACATTCACCAGGTTAGCTGATTTAACAAGCTGTCCTGTATTGGATCTCACCGAAGCATTAAGCAGGTCGTTGGGATCTCTCCTGAATTCAGGGGCGGCCCTGAGCCTTATGTCGTAGCGGTGCCCGCCTTCCTTGAAGGTTCCGACATCAGTACCCCCAAACAGTATGCTGAAGTTTTCCAGGATGCTGTATACACTGACATTCAGGTCATCTGCCAGGTCCCGGTTTACTTCAATCTGGAATTCAGGCTTGTCCAGCCTCAAGTCAGTATCAAGATCCACAAATCCTCCCTGCTCATTGAGGTCGGAAACAATATTCGAGGTCACCTGGGCCAGCTCTTCGACTGAAGGGCCCATCAACACAAACTGCACTTCGGCATTTCTGCTGCCACCGCCGCCAAGGTCATCGACATAATCTACAAGGACTATGGAGTCTTGAACGAGACCCTGCAGTTCGCTGCGCATTACAGACATCATTTCATCCTGGGAAAGATCCCTTTCATTGGTTGGTTTGAGAAGGACAAAAAGAATTCCGCTGTTGACACCCCCGGTGAAACCGGTTGCGGCAAACAAAGAGTTGACCTCTTCGTGGGCCAGCACCTTTTTTTCGTAGGTCTGCAGGTGACGCTCAACCTCTTCCACTGAAGTCCCGGTAGGCAGCTCAAAGCGCACCAGGAATTCGCTTCTGTCAGGCTCAGTCATGAACGCCTTGGGGACAAAATTCATAAGGAGCAAACCGAAAATAAAGAATCCAATAGCCAGGCTGATCGTCTTCCAGCGGTGTCTAAGGGCAAGGTCCAGGAATTTTTTATAGAAATGCTCCATTCCGGAAAAGCCCTTCTCGAAGACTAAAAAAGGCCCTCCCAGGAGTTTAACGCGTTCTCCGAGAAGCCTGGAGCACATCATGGGTACCAGGGTCAGCGCGATCAAGGCTGACGCGCTGACCGCGAAAGCAACGGAAAGCCCGAACTGCAGGAAGAATCTGCCAATAACCCCCTGCATAAAAGCAACCGGTATGAACACCGAAAGAATGGCCAGGGTGGCTGCAATAACAGCAAAACTTACCTCGGAAGAGCCGTTGGTTGCGGCTATGAACGGCCTGTCGCCTTTTTCAATATGGCGAAAGATATTTTCCAGCACAACAATGGCGTCATCAATTACCAGTCCTATGGCAAGTGACATGGCCATCATTGTCATGTTATTGATCGTGAAATCCATGGTGTTCATGGCCGCGAAAGTGGCGATAATTGATGTTGGGATGGCTATGATGCTGATTATTGTCATCCTTACACTGCGCAGGAACACTATCATGACAAGGGACGTCAGCAGGGCTCCCAGCAGGAGGTCAACCAGCACATCATTCAGGGAATTTTTGATAAATTTCGACGTATCATAAGCGGTGTCAAGCAGGATTCCCTCTGGAACGTTTGGCTGGATCTCGACAAGGGTTTCCTTGACTGATTCAATCACTTCAACGGTATTGGTTCCCGACTGTTTCCTGATACCGAGCCCTATCGTGGGCATACCGTTAAAGTGGGCGATCGAGCGAAAATCTTCAGAACCGTCAACTACGCGGGCAACATCCTTGAGACGGACAACTGTCCCGCCCATGGTAGCGACAACCAATTCTTCCATGTCTTTAACGGTTTCGTATTCTCCTTCAATTTTAACTACCCATTCTTTTTTACTCTGCTCTATTCTCCCGGCAGGCATTTCAATATGCTTGGTCCCAATGGCAGCGGCTACATCAGAAGGAGCAAGCCCCCGGGCTTCCAGGGCTTCAGGGTTCAGCCAGATGCGGATTTCCCTTTCCCTGAATCCTCCCAGAACAATTGAACCAACGCCAGGTATAGTCTGAAGCCGGGGTTTTAGAACCTCGTCAGCATATTTGGAAGCTTTTTGGTAATTGCCTGAAGTTGAAACAGAAACCCACATAACCGGTGAACTGGAAGTGTCGACCTTTTGCACGATCGGTTCCTCCAGGTCATCCGGCAGGTTGGCCTTGGCCTGGTTGATCTTGTCCCGGATTTCCTGGGCGCCGACATCAACATCCTTGCTCAGCACAAACTGGACAACGATGATTGACTGGCTTTCGTAGGAAGTGGAGGTTATCTCCTTGACCCCTTCGATGGCGTTAATTTCTTCCTCAATAACGTCGGTTACGTCGGAGTCTATGATTTCGGGATCGGCGCCGGGCAGGACGGAAATTACGCTGACTACAGGAAGATCTACCTCAGGATAAAGGTCTACCCCCATGTTCAGGTAGCCGGTTATCCCAAAGAAAAGAACTGCCAGGGTCAGCAGTATGGTCATTACAGGTCGTTTAATAGATGTATCTGAGAGAAACATGAATAAAAATCTCCGATTCAGGAGTCCGCCTAAAAAATAAAAACCAAGTTATTAATTTACCGCGGAAAATTTTTCATAGATTTAAACCGGGCTCATTTCCATTGCGGCCAGGGGTTCAACTAAGCTTTTGATTTGATATTTATTGTTAATTATTAATATATTAGTAACCATAGCGAGTGAGTTATGGCCTACAAACAACTCCCATAGGCAGGCTATTTTAGACTTATTATTTCAGGAAGTCAAATAGATATTTCAAAAATAGAATTGACATTCTATATTTAAAGCATTTATTATTGCGGTTGTGAAAAACGAAAAGACTTTATCAAGGAGAGAGAGGGAGCGCCTCAGGCATCGTGAAGAGATACTGGAGGCTGCCAAACGGGTGTTTATTGAAAGCGGGTACAATTCCGCGACAATGGAATCGATTGCCGCGGAAGCGGAGTTTTCCCTGGCGACTTTGTACAAGTTTTTCGGCAGCAAGGAGAACCTGTTCATGGAGATACTGCTGCAGATGCTTGAAAAACTCGAACAGCAGTCCGAGGAAATTTTAAACCGGCCATCTACATGCAGGGAGAGGTTAGAGGCTCTTTTCGATGCCCGTATGGAGCTTCACTGGGAGAATCCGGGTTTGATAACTCTGGTTGAAGATGTGGTGAAGAATCACCATGGGGATCTGGAATGCCTGGTGGATTTGAAGAAAAGGTACATAACTTATGTGAACCGTATGTGCCTGTTTTTTTCTGAGGGAATAAGCAAGGGAGAGTTTGAAGACAAAGGCGATCGGAACCTGGCTCTGGTGCATGAGGGAATGCTCCATATGTATTTTGGCTCGCTTAGTGAAAACAGAAATCTCGAAAGAAATCGCGCGGATGAGAAAGCCCTTTTGAGTATATTTTTGGAAGGTGCTGCCGCTTCCCCGCAAGAAAACTGAACTTAATTTTACAGATTTCACTCACAGTAATTATTCAACAGTTCATTCAAAATATTCGGCAGGTGTTGAGCCGGGGCCCCGGAAAAAAAGGTCAGCTTATTGACTGAATGCCGGTCTTTGAATTATTGTATGAACATGGATTGTAATATCCGTTTCAAAGGATAGGATAATGAGTGAAACTGAATTGCCCTCTCCTGAAGAACCCGAGCCTGGCTTCAGGCTGGAAGAGTCCCTGCACCAGAAGCTTTCCAGCGCCCAATCGAGGGGTGTTCCACTGCAGCCCAAAGACCCTCCGATGAACCTGCCCAAGCCGGTGTTTCCACGCCATCCGGAATATATCGAACAGGTGATGAGCGAGAAGGAGTACAATCGCCTTAACCGCGTCCGGGGCTGGAAATCCTGGGGAATCCCGTATTTTAAATCAAGGTGGCACAGCAGGGAACTGCGTCCCATCATTGCCTACCTTTTTACCGAGTATGGCTGCAATCTCGACTGTCATTATTGCTGGTCCTACAACAATAAGACCAAAGGAATGACCGAGGATACGGCCCGTCGTTCCATAGACTGGCTGGAGTCTATCGGCTGCAGGGTGCTGGCCCTGATGGGTGGAGAGCCCCTCTTGCGCCGGGATTTCGTACACAAGGTTGTCGACTACGCGGGCCAGAAGGGATTCTTTGTTTATCTTGCCACCAATGGCCGATTTCTGGACCCGGACACGGTTGTCCGCCTGGGAGATGCCGGGCTTTCAGTGATAAACCTGGCCATCGACAGTGTTGAAGTAAGGCCTGAACTTCCCAAGGCGTTCACCGCTGTAAAGGACAACCTGGAATGCATGGTGAAAATGCAGCGTCACTACGGCTTTACAATGTTCCTGAATATAAACATCACCCGTATAAACCTGGATGATGTCCGGGAGTTGACCGAGATAGGCCGAAGTTACAACCTGGCTACTGACTACCATATTAATGAGTCCCCGATGATGGAGCAGGAGCATTTCAAGCATAAAACCGGAAACAGCACCTACATAACACCGGATGACTGGGAATCGATTGATGCCCTGATTGACTGGCTGATCGATAAGCAGAAGCAGGGGTACAAGATGCCCAATTCCCCGGGACAGCTGGCCAATATGAAGAATATGATGAGGGGCAAGGTTGAACCCTGGCCGTGTCGGGCCGGGAAGAATACCCTCATCATACGGGAAGACGGTACCCTGGCCCCCTGTTTTCCCATGTATGGAGCAGCCCACGACTGGGGCCAGGTGGAAAACGATAAGTTTGATCTCTGCCAGCTGGATGAAATGAAGAAAAGCTGCAATGCGACATGCTACTCCACCCTGAATTCGATTCTGGGCTACTGTTACAATAACCGGACTGTTTTCAAGTGGCTGGCCAGGCAGGCCTTTAATCGTTTCCATGGTTTGACCGGAAGTATGTAGCCTATTTCCAGGGGGGGGCTTTTCCCCTGGATCAAGGAAAACAGGTTTGGTCTTAATCAGCTCAGGGGATGAAACTCGTCGTAGATCTTTTTAAGCCGTTCCCTGGTGACATGGGTGTAGATCTGGGTGGTAGAAATACTGGAATGTCCCAGCATAATCTGTACTGAGCGCAAGTCCGCCCCGTTTTCAAGAAGGTGGGTGGCGAAGCTGTGCCGCAGCACGTGCGGGCTCAGGGGAGTTCTAATCCCCGCCTGTTTGCCGTATTTTTTTATAAGAAGCCAGAAATGCTGCCTGCTGAGCGGGGTTCCTTTTTGCGAGATGAACAGGTAGGGACTGGAGGGATTCCTTGCTTTCAGTTTCGGAAGGGCTTCGGATCGGTATTGCTTGATAAATTGCTGCGCGGTTTCCCCCAGGGGCACAAATCTTTCCTTGTTTCCTTTCCCGACTGTCCTGATAATTCCAACCTCCAGGTTTATTTCTCCGGACTGCAGGCTGACCAGCTCGGTAACCCTTAAACCTGTGGCATACAGGATTTCAAGCATGGTCCGGTCCCTCAGGCCCAGGGTTTTATCCAGGTCCGGCTGCTTCAGGAGCGTTTCAACTTCGTCCTGGGTCAGGTATTTGGGCAGGGTTTTCCAGGTTTTTGGGGCCTCAAGGGTTTCGGTAGGATCGTGATCTACATATCCATCCTGCAGAAGAAACCGGTAAAAGGTACGGAGAGTAACAATCTTACGGCTTACCGATCTGGGTGATTTGTCTGTGTAAAGGAATTGCAGGAACTCGCTGATGATGTTTTTATCTACTTTTTTAAAATCCAGGCGGCGGTCGGCAAGAAAACGAAGAAACTCCCTGGTATCCAAAAAGTAAGCCTCTATTGTATTGCGGGACAAACCCCTTTCCACGCTCAGGAAATCAATGAACGCGTCCAGGGCATGATCCTGCTGTTCCTGATCTTTGGAAGACATAATTATTTATCCCGGAGAGGATGATTCCTGTCATAAATTATCTGATTCATCAGTGTTGATAATATCAGTGCCAGGTGTCAGGGGGATAGTCACGGGTAACCTGTCGCGGGGGGCAGGTGCGGTCGGTAAGAAGACAGGTGGAACCCGGGGCGCGGTATCACTTTCTGGGCAGAAGGTAGGAGAGTTCCCTGACCCGCAGCAGCCAGGCCCCAAGGAAGAAAACAGCAATTCCGCTGCCGACCACTACCCCGAGGGTCCAGATTTCATCCGCCAGCCCCATGTCTCCTTTCCAAAGCTCAATCTGGTACTGGAGCAGGAAGACTACAGCTCCCATAACCAGGGATATCAGGATGATCCGGTTGAGGGTATTGAGGACCCGGTATTCTGAAAAATTTCCAAGCCTTTTAACCAGGCCGATTGCCAGCAGGGAACTGTTAAGAAGGGCGGAAAAGGAAGTCCCCAGGGCCAGCCCGACAAACATGATATGTTCAGGAAGGACCAGGACAAGGAAAACGCACATCAGGATATTTGCTGCGACAGCCAGCAGGGAAATTTTTACAGGCGTTCGAGTGTCACCCAGGGCGTAATAGGTGGGTACCAAAACCTTGTTGGCGCTATAGGCGGCGAGTCCCACGGCATAGCCCATTACGGCGTAGGAGGTGAACAGTGTGTCTGAAGCGGTAAAGCCGCCTCTTTCAAATAATACATCTACAATCGGCCTGGCAAGGACTAAAAGGCCTATGGTTGATGGAATGGCAAGAAAAGCCACAAGTTTAAAGGAATTAGCCACGGTTTCCTTGAGTTCATTCAACTGTCCGGCAGCGGCATGAACCGAGACATCCTTGAGGTTGACAACCCCTACAGCGACCCCGAACAGTCCTATCGGCAGGTAGAAGATTCTAAAGGCGTAGCTCAGCCAGGATACCGGGCCGTTTTCATCCAGGAAGGACGCGATCTGGGTGTTGATCAGGACGCTCAGCTGCACGGCGCTGACCCCTATGATGGCCGGGCCGATGAGCCTGGCTATTTTTCGAATTCCAGGATGGTTGAGGCTAAGCCGTATACGAGGCCTGTAACCTTCTTTCCTCAGCACGTAAAGGAGAATCAAATATTGAAGGAATCCCCCTCCCAGGGCTCCGAAGCCCATGGCATAAATAGGGATGATTCCATTGTCTTCGAATCTCGGGACAAGAAAAATAGCGGCAAGAATCAGAGAAACGTTATAGATAGCGGGAGCCAGGGCGGGAATGAAGAAATGGTCCAGGGTGTTGAGCATCCCGGCGGCAACCGAAGCCAGGGCCAGCAGCATAAGAAAAGGGGAAACGATTTTCAACAGGGTGGCTGTTACCTCTACTTTGCCTTCAACGTCTGAGAAACCGGCCGCGAGCAGGCTTACAAATGAGTCGGAAAAGAAGAAGAGACATATTGTGAGAATTCCCAGCAGAACCATAAGGCTCCCGGTTACCAGGTTGGCCAGGTAGAAAGCCTCCTTGCGTCCTTCTCCCTTCAGGAATTTTGTAAAGGTGGGGACAAAAGCGGCGCTGAGCGCTCCTTCAGCGAACAGGTCTCTCAGCATGTTAGGTATACGCAGGGCCACCAGCCAGGCGTCGTTGTACATTCCAGCGCCGAACAGCCCGGCGAAAAACTGGTCCCTTATCAATCCCAGGATCCTGCTGGCCATTACGGCAATACTTACTTTTCCGGCGGCTCTGGCGGCTGTTTTACCTTTTGACATATTTTATTCAATAAATTTAAACCAGGGAGGAGGAAAATCTCTCTGAATAAAAGACCGGTTTAAGTTATCATTTTACTAATAAAAAGGAAACTTGCCATGCTATTAAAAGAAATTGCGGAGAAACTTTCCCTCGAATTGAGAGGGCAGGGGGAAATAGAGATACATGGCCTGGCCGGACTTGAAGAAGCCGGACCGGGGGAACTCAGCTTTTTGTCCAATCCCAGGTATGTAACCAAGCTTAAGGGCAGCAAAGCCGGGGCCATTATAATGTCTCCGGATGCCCCGGAAGTTTCGGTTCCTGCCCTGATTTCAGATAACCCTTATCTTTCGTTTGCCCAGGCAATAGAGCTTTTTTATGAGTCTCCCGCACCGATACCCGGAATCCACCCGACAGCCTGGATAGCTGAGTCTGCCCGGGTAGGGGAAGGGTGTTCTATCGGCGCCCACGTTTCAATTGGTGAAGGTGCGGTGATTGGGGACCGGGCTACCCTCTATCCCAGCGTTACCATCTATCCCGAGGCAGTTATAGGTGATGATTTTATTGCCCATTCCAACTCTGTGGTCAGGGAATATTGCCGCATTGGAGACAGGGTGATTCTGCAGAATGGCGCCATAATCGGGGCGGATGGATTCGGTTTCGCCCCCAGGGCGGACAAAAGCTATTACAAGATTGTGCAGTCCGGTATTGTGGTTCTTGAGGATGATGTTGAAATAGGGGCCAACAGCTGTGTTGACCGTTCGACTCTGGGAGAAAGCCGGGTGGGGAAAGGAACCAAGCTTGATAACCTTGTGCAGATCGGTCATGGCACAACCGTGGGAGAGCATAACGTACTGGCCGCCCAGACCGGTTTGGCCGGAAGCGTGAAAATGGGAAACAATAATGTTTTGGCCGGGCAGGTTGGCATTGCCGGGCACATAACCATCGGAGACGGTTCGATATTTACGGCCCAGACCGGTGTCGCCCGATCAGTGAAGGATAAATCAGTACTTTCGGGCACTCCTGAAATGGATTCCGGCCTCTGGAAAAAGAATTACCTGTTGATGCAGAAGTTTCCTGAACTGGTAAAAACAGTCAAGCAGCTGTCCCGGGAGATTGAAGAGCTGAAGAAGTTGAAACCAGAATAGACGCAGGTCTGGAAATCAATATCCTTTATTTATCCCGGGCAGTGGTTAAGCCAGCTTAATTCACCTGGAAGGTAGTATCATTTTTTTCCAGGAAATTGATTATCTGCCTGATCGCGGCTATCCCGGCGTTAAGGTTGGCTTCAAAGGTTTGGGCCCCCATTTTTTTAAGCGTGAAAAAACATCTCTCCGGGTACTTTTCCAACATTTCGTCTTTGCAGTCCGGGGCAATATCGGAAGCATAGAGGAAATCGGGCCTTTCTTCCATGATCCTGAGCAGTCCGTTTTCATCTACAATTTCTTTTCGGGCGGTATTGATTATGGCTGCTCCCTTTTGGGCTTTAGACATCAGATCATAATCAACCAGGTTGCGAGTGGTTTCATTCAGCGGAAGATGAAGCGAAATGTAGTCACAGTTCAGGTACAGATCTTCAGCCTCCTGGACGGCCTCCGCCCCGTCTGCGAGTATCTGTCCGGGGGTGAGGGAACGGCCGTAGGCCGTGACCTCCATGTCAAAGCCGGCAGCAATTCGTTCGACACATTTACCGATGTTGCCATAACCGTGGATGCCGATTTTTTTACCTTTCAGCTCAGTTCCCGCTTTCCCCTGGTATTGTTTCCTGGCCAGGGTGATCATTAATCCGAAAGCCAGCTCAGCGACCCCATTTGAATTTTGACCAGGGGTATTCATAACCACTATGTTTTTCCGGGCCGCGGCCTGGCCGTCTATATTGTCATAACCAGCTCCGGCCCTGACAATAACCTTCAGCTTGCTGGCTGAATCCAGGATTTCGGCGGTGATTTTGTCACTTCGGACTATCAAGCCCTCAACATCTTGCAAGGCACCCTGGAGATCAGCCTTATCGACATATTTCTCAAGGAGTCTCATCTTATAACCGGCCTCTTTACAGATAAGGGAAATTTTTTCTACTGCCAGAGAAGCAAACGGCTTTTCAGTGGCAACCAAGATCGTGTGTGACATGATTTCCTCCCAGTGAAAAAAGATTATTGCTTGTTAAATTTCCTTCCTGACCTTCTATGCTGATTATTGATATTTTTTTAAAACTGAATATTACAGGCTTCGGGTTACGATTCCGGATCGAAGTTTTGGTTCAAACCAGGTTGATTTAGGCGGCATTACCATTCCGCTGTCCGCCACCTTCATCAGCTCGTCCATGCCGGTAGGGAAAAGGGTAAAAGCAACCCGCATGTCCTGGGAGCATCTTCTTTCCAGCTCTTTGGTGCCGCGGATTCCCCCAATAAAATCAATTCGTTCATCAGTTCTTATGTCCTTTATATTCAATACAGGCTCCAGCAGGTTCTTCTGGAGTATGGCGGCATCAAGGCTGAGAACGGGATCTTCAGCAGGAAATGAACCTTCCTTGGGGGTAAGGCTATACCATTGTTGATCCAGGTACATGGTGAAATGATGTCTTCCCCGGGGGGAAGGATCACCTGTTTCAGACACGTCAAAACCAAGGGCTATTTTTTCTAAAAACTTTTCAGGTGAAAGTCCGGCCAGATCCTTTACTGCCCGGAAATAACCAAGTATCTGCTGCTGGTTATCAGGAAAAGCGACAGCCAGAAAATGATTGTAAAGCTCTTTGCCTGTATGGGAGGGATTTGCTTTCATTTTTGAATTTCTTACCCGGAAAGCGGCCGCGCTGCGGTGATGTCCGTCAGCAATGTAAAGGGCGTCAATCATCCCGAAATGCTGTTTGATCGAGTCAACTTCACCAGGATCAGACACTACCCACATGACATGTCTTATCCCGTCATCAGCAGTGAAATCATATTCAGGCTTATTTTTCGAGCAAATGGTTTCGAAGTACTGGTCAATATCGGGAACGGCATGATAGGAAAGCATTACCGGGCCGGTATTGGCATTAAGTACTTCAACGTGATGGGCACGGTCATTTTCCTTGTCTGGCCGGGTATATTCATGTTTTTTGATAAGTCCGGATTCATATTCATCGATGCTGGCTCCGAACATGAGCCCCCTCTGGGTATGGCTGCCCATGGTAATTTCATAGATATAGAAGCAGGGAGAATCGTCCTGCACCAGGACACCGTCATCGATAAAATTCCTGAGGACCTCAGCGCCCTTCAGGTAGACCTCTTCGCTGTGAGGATCCCTGTCTTCATCGAAATTTACTTCAGCCTTAACTACTCTGAGATAGCTGTAAGGATTGTGCTCAACCATGGACCTGGCTTCAGCGGAGTTGAGTACGTCATAGGGAGGGGAAGCGACTTTCTGGACCAGTTCAGCTTTGGGCCGGATTCCTTTAAAGGGTTGAATATCTGACATAGTGACATCTTTCAGGGAAAAAGGGGTTTATAGGTAGTTGTTTATTTTGTAAATATATTCTTATTGAGATGCGACTTCAAGTTGAGATAATCGGTGAAATGCCGGTAGAAAACTAGATTTTAAATTCCAGTTTAAACATCCCTTGTCATGTGGAAAACCAGTAATTTTACGCTGACAATATTTTGGGATCCCGCCCTGACATGGCTTTAACGAATTCCACAAGGGAAGTTACCCCGAACCCGGGCGGTGTGCCTTTATTTATTCCTGACCGGAAAAAATCCGTTCCGGCCATGTCAATGTGGCACCAGGGAGTCTCTCCGATGAATGACTCCAGGAATTTTGCGGCTGTTACAGCTGATCCCCATCTTTCGCCGCAGTTTTTAATATCGGCTATTTTACTTTCCAGCGATTCCTTATAGTCATCATCCAGGGGCATCCGCCATAGTTTCTCTCCGCCCCTGGCGGCGGCCTGGAAAAGTTCCTCGCTGAGGAAGTCATTATTTGAAAACAGCCCGGCCCTTATATGGCCCAGGGCCACTACACAGGCTCCGGTAAGCGTAGCGATGTCAACCAGGCAGCTGGGATTAAACGTCTCCACTGCCCAGGCCATGGCATCGGCGAGGATCAGCCTTCCCTCGGCGTCGGTGTTGATAATTTCGACTGTTGTGCCGTTATAGGCTTTTACGACATCTCCAGGCCTTTGCGCGTTTCCGCCGGGGAGGTTTTCCACCAGGGGCATTATGCCCACAACCCTGGAAGGGATGTTGAGCCTGGCGATGGCCAGCATGGCACCCAGTACACTGCAGGCTCCTGACTTGTCCGCGCGCATGTCCTCCATAGATTCTGAGGGCTTGATTGAAATGCCTCCGCTGTCGAAGGTCACGCCTTTTCCGACCAATACCAGGGGCCTGGCCTGCTTATCGGGAAAAGGATTGTGTTCGAGTACGCAGAGCCGAGGTTTGTTACGACTCCCCTGGGCGACTGCCAGCAGGCATCCGAATCCTTTTTCACGGAGCTCTTTTTCTGCCAGGATTTCAATGCCCAGGCCTGTACCGGAAACGGCCTTTTCGGTTTCCTCAACAAATAATTCAGGATAGAGAAGGTTGCCCGGTTCGTTTGAGAGCCTTCTGGCCAGGTTCACTGCTTCACAGAGTATTCGGGCTTCCGTGAGGATGGTTTCCGCTTTCTTCCTGTCCAAGGAGGTAACCAGCCTGATTGATTCTGGTTCAGGACTTCTGGATCCGGAAGTTTTGTGAATGCCGGGATTAAACAGGCCGAGGAATATTCCTTCAAACAGCATTCTGCAGATATCTGCCTGCATGCCCGGCACATCAATAACCGCGGTAATCCCAGGAATAGGGGCGGAGTGAACGGCCCTGATTATGTTCATCACTGCTGTCCTGAACTTTCCAGGATCAAAAGGTTTGTCGATGCTGCCCATACCAATCAGCCCTACCCTTCGGGCAGGGATCCCATGGGGGGCGATAAGCAGTTTCGAGTTCCCTTGTGCAGCCTTCCATTCCCCGGTATCTTCCAGTTCTGAAAGGAGCTCGTTCAGGGTATTTTCAGGGATTGGTCCTGAATCTCCGGATGGGATATTTTTCTCATAAGTGGGTAAAAGCAAAAGATCTGTCTTGATGGATTTCCATTCCGGTCCGGCAATTTCAATATTCATAATCATTTTTCCGGGGCAAAGGCTATTTAGTTTTCATTGCGATTTCAATATCGCGATCAATCGTTTTTCTTCGGGATTTCTCCCTTTTGTCATAAAGTTTACGGCCTTTGGCCAGGGCGATTTCAACCTTGATTTTTCCTGCTTTAAGGTACATGGAGAGAGGGACAACAGTAAGGCCTCCCCTGGTAACTTCATCCGAAATTTTTTCTATTTCTTTTTTATGCAGCAGCAATTTCCTGGGGCGAACAGGCTCGTGATTCTGGATATTTCCACACGAATAGGGGCTGATATGACAATCGACCAGCCAGACTTCCAGCTGATCGACTCTGGCGTAGCTTTCCTTGAGGTTCACCATGTGATCCCTGGCTGATTTCACTTCTGTCCCCTGCAGAACGATTCCTGCTTCAAAGCGTTCGAGGATCTCGTAGTCGTGAAAAGCTTTTTTATTTTTTGCCAACAGGTGCCGGCCGTCTTTCTCTTTAGCCAATGTTTGCTCCGGTCTGGGATGGTAATGATTAACCTTTAGGAGACATTAATAAATTGTAGTAGTACTCAGTTCTCTCCAGTTTATGTTTAATTGTAAACCGGGTTTCGACAATCTCCCTGCCCTTTTTCCCGAAACGCACTCTTTCTTCGGGTGAGGTCAGCAGCCTGTACAGTGAAGCAGCGAGCTGCTCCGGTGAGGAGGGTTCGCTTAGCAGCCCGGTTTCCCCATGAATCACCAGTTCAGGGATCCCTCCGACATTGGTGGAAATCACGGGCAAGCTGCAGGCCATGGCTGACATAATGGCTGAGCTGAGGCCTTCAGACAGAGAAGGAAGGCAGAAGATATCGAAGTTTTTCATCAGGGCTTCACTGTCTTTTCGGAAACCGGTAAAGTGGACAATATCTGAAACCTTCAGATTCCTGGCGACAGCTTCAAGCTTTCCTCTCATAAGTCCTTCCCCTACAAACACATATCGGGTTTCGGGACAGCGGTGCCTTATCAGTGAAATGGCCTTCAGGATATCTTCATGCCCTTTTTCCTGGCTGAGGTGGGCAACTGTCCCGACAACCAGGCAATCTTCAGCGAACGGAAGGGCAGAGGGTTTCTGTTTATCTATCCATTTGGTATCAATGCCTTCATAGACAGTCTCTACGAGATCGGGTTTGACACCATTGCTTACCAGGGTCTTGCTTATACTTTCGGAAACCGTCAGGATACGGTCCACCATATAGTTATATTTCCAGCGGCTGAGGCGGGATTTGAGAGGGAAATTGACCCTCCTTGAGCAGATGGTTACAGGTTTTTTTCCCGCCTGAAAGAGACAGGAGATAGGAGGGGATGCCTCCGGCGAAAACCGGGATAGGGGTGTTGAAATGAACTATATCCACCCTCTGGTTTTTTATAAGGGAGTAGAGCTGCCGGAATGCTGCCAGGGAGAATTCAAGCCTTTGATCGAAGTGGACGGTTTCTATACCCAGACTCGAAACCCGCTCACTGAGGGGGGCTGAAGCCGGTGAAGCCAGTATTATTTCATGTCCGGCATCCATCATTCCGCATATCAGGCTGAAAAGCTGCTCCTGTCCGCCTCTCCAGAAATTTTCTGTATCAATGTAGAGAATTTTCATAATTAGTAAACCGCGTATATTTTCTTAAATTACAGGCAATGGCTATCCCTGTCGACTTGGAGACCAGGAGTAAAGCGGAGGATGTAAATGACAGGCTCTCATCATACTCCTCAACTGATACAGCTATTATAATATTTTACCGGTTCCTGTTCCTCAGTTCTTCGGTTTTCAGAAGCTTAAAAAAAGTGGACACTGCCGAAAGGTATGAAACTGTAAAGCCCGCTTTCCCGTCCAGGAATCCAGCCTTGAGAATATAGTTCTTCAGGAAAATGGCCGGTGGGGAAAATACAATCCTCAGGAATCCCGTCCTCTTGTCCCTTTCCAGGTAATCCTCAGCCGCCAGGGTGGAAAACCGCTCCAGCTGGACCAGGTATTCAGAGACATCAGAATAGGTATAGTGCAGTATGTGGCCTCTCATTTTCGCCGTGGCACCTTCAGTGGAGAAGCTTTCGTGGATATTGCGTCCTTGCCACGAGCCCCTGGATTTTCTGAACAGGCGGAGCTGCCAGTCTGGATACCAGGTGGTGTGTTTTATCCATCTGCCCATCAGGCGGGTCATTCGGGGAAGATAATAGCCGTCAATTTCGTCCCGGGGATTCTGCTTCCATTCCAGGATTTCGTCTCTCAGTTCCGGGGATATCTCTTCGTCAGCGTCCAGGCTCAGGACCCATTCAAATTCAGCCAGATCGGTGGCCAGCTGTTTCTGGGCACGGTAACCCGGCCATTCGTTTCTGACAAACCTGGCCCCGTATTTTGCGCAAATCTCCGGGGTTTTATCGTTGCTGCCGGAATCGACAACCACAATTTCATCGATGACCGGGAGCAGGCTCTCCAGGGCCTGCCGATTTTTTCCTCTTCATTGCAGGCTATCATTGCCGCTGAAATCTTTTTCATTTTGCGTCCTGGTGGTCTCTTAAAACTTCCTCACGACTGAGGTATACCCTGATAGGGGCTGATTTATAGAATTCATTCAGGATTGAAATAATATTTTTATCAGATATACGGCTGCTGGCTTTCTCCAGTTTTCTGAGTTTCCTGACCTCGGGAATCTGGCGCAGGGCCTCCTTGACCGCGCCCAGGAAATGGTTATCAAGGGTTGCCGCTTTCAGGATACACATAGTAGTGAGGCTCAGCAAGTGACAGGCAGCATGTAGGGTGAATGGATATTGATCCAGTGAAAAAGAATTCGGTTTTTAAAGGAAACTGCGTCAACATGTTTACTTTTAAAGTGGGCGTTGATGGTGGAACTGGCCTGGTGCCAGGCCAGGCTTGACGGCTCATAAGTTATTTTCCATCCTCTTTTCCACCCCCGGTATGACAGGTCAACATCTTCCCAGTGGAAAGGGGAAAGAATCTCAAGAAATCCTCCAAGTTCCTGCAGATATGATCTCCTGTAAGTGGAGAATCCCCGATGGCATAAAAGGAAAGCAGCCGGAATTCAGGTTCCCGGGAATTATTCGTGGCGTAGGGATTGGCGTCATAATTAAAATAGACTGACCAGAAACCCCTCCGGAAACTGGCAAAGCGGCCACCAGTATTAAAAATGGTAGTACCGGGATCATATACTTTTGCTGTAACAGCAAAGATTTCGGGATCTTCGAAGTGAGCCGCCTGGTGCAGGAAATAATCGGGGTGGAGTTCCACATCGTTGTTGACAAGGCCTACTAACTGGTAGCGGGCTTCCTTGAAACCAGCGTTGCAGGCTCCCGCGAAACCCCGGTTTTCGGGGAGGGTGACCATTCGCAGGTTTTCCACGGGATGCTCCCGGAAATAGCGTCCGGTATTGTCGGTGCCTCCGTCATCGGCAAGAATTATTTCCCAGTCGGCACCGGTTTCTTGCTGATAGGTTTCAGCTGCCTTTATTACTGATGGAAGAAATTGCCTGAGCAGATGCAGGCCGTTCCAGGTTGGTATTACTATAGACAGGGAAAGGCCGGAATCCCTGTGGACCCGGCCTTTCTGATTTTTACTAGAAAGATTTTGAGTTAGCAAAAGCTTTTCAGTTCAGCCAGAGCAGCCTGGCTGTAAAGTTCCTCCTTCAATTCTAAGGAGTTGATTGTATTTGGCAATCCGGTCAGTTCTGCTGGCGGAACCGGTTTTGATCTGGCCGGCGTTTGTTGCTACGGCAAGATCAGCAATGAATGCATCTCGGTTTCTCCGGAACGATGGGAGATAACGTTAGTATATGAATTCACCTTTGCCATCTCAATAGTCCTCATGGTTTCAGTCAGGGTGCCGATCTGGTTGAGTTTAATCAGGATGGAATTGGCGATACCCTGTTCAATGCCTCTCTGGAGGCGGATAGGATTGGTGACAAACAGGTCGTCTCCAACCAGCTGCACCTTTTTACCCAGTTTTTCAGTAAGGATCTTCCATCCGTCCCAGTCGTCTTCGGCCAGTCCGTCTTCAATTGAGTAGATCGGGTATTTGCTGATCCATTCGGAATAGATTTCAACCATTTCCCTCAGCTGTCTTTTTCTCGCCGCCGGATTTTCTTGAATACATATAATCCGTCTTCGAAGAATTCGCTGGAGGCTACGTCCAGGGCCAGTTTAATATCTTCATCAGGCTTGTATCCGGCTTTTTCAATGGCTTCAAGAATTACTTCAACGGCTTCCACATTGGACTTCAGGTTAGGAGCGAACACCACCTTCGTCTCCAACTGAGGTGTTGAGGCCTTTTGCTGAAAGAACCTTTTTGAGGGTTATGGAAAACTTCCACGCCCATGCGGAGGGTTTCGGCAAAATCTTCGCCGCTGACCGGCATGATCATGAATTCCTGGAAGTCCACGTTGTTGTCGGCATGGGAGCCGCCGTTAAGGATGTTCATCATCGGAATCGGCAGGGTGCAGCCGTTGACTCCGCCAAGGTACTGGTAAAGAGGCAGTCCGGCGCAATTGGCTCCCGCCCTGGCACAGGCCAGGGATACGGCCAGCATGGCATTGGCTCCCAGGTTCTGCTTATTGGGCGTTCCGTCCAGTTCGAGCAGGTCTTCATCGATGGAAACCTGTTCAGTTATAAGGGCGCCGATCAGTTCGGGACCGATTTTGGTGTTGATATTCTCAACCGCGTTGAGAACACCTTTGCCGAGATAGCGGTCTTTGTCCCCGTCTCTCATTTCCAGGGCTTCATGTTCTCCAGTAGAGGCGCCGGATGGAACTGCGGCCCTTCCAAGAAAACCTGATTCAGTTACTACTTCGGCTTCAACAGTGGGATTCCCGCGGAGTCTATTACTTCTCCTTGCAATGATTGCTTCGATTCTATCCATTTTTTTCTTTTCCTTTCGCCGCCTGAAGCGAGGTAATGGCGGCTACGTTAATGATATCTTCGACAGAACATCCCCGGCTCAGGTCGTTCAGGGGCTTTTGCCAGTCCCTGGAGTATTGGTCCTAACGCCTGGGCTCCTGCGAGTCTTTGTGACAATTTATAAGAAATGTTTCCGGCATCCCAGATTTGGGAATATTAGGGTATTGGCCATTCCGGCAATCGGGCTGCCCGGTGGCTTTTTTTTCCGCGACACCCGGCACGATTGCTGAATCGCCCTGGAGTTCACCGTCAAATTCGAAATCGACATTACGATCCTTCAGTACATGAAAAGCTTTTTGTACTTTCTGGACGAGGGGGTGATCAGCGCTTCCCTTGGTTGAGAAGGAGAGAAGAGCTACTTTGGGCTCCGTTTCAAGGTGTATCCGGGTGTTCTCGGCAGTTGAAATTGCAATATCGGCCAGCTGTTCAGGATTAGGATCCGGGACAACTCCGCAATCCGCGTAAAGCATAGATCCATCCTCACCCCATGTTTTATCAGGGAAAACCATCAGGAAGAAACTGGATACCACTGATATTCCGGGCTGGAGGCCCACGCACCATATTCCGGCCTTGACCGTATCGCCAGTGGTCCTGACCGCGCCCGCAACATACCCGTCGCAGAGGTCAGCTGTCAGCATCATCGCGCCAAAGGCAGCTCTATCGGTTACATATTCCCTGGCGGCTTCAGGGGAAATACCTTTATGGCGGCGCCGTTCATAGAACATTTCGGAAAATTCATCGAGGAGTGGTGAGTCCGGGGGATTGATGATATCAAATGTCGGGGTTCCAAGCCCTGCCTTTTCAGCAGAGGCTTTGATTTCGACTGGATTTCCAAGCAGGATAGGTTCAGCCAGGCCTTCTTCCTTGATGTGAAACGCGGCCTGGATGATCCTGGGGTCATCCCCTTCAGGAAACACAATTTTCTGGATATTTTCTTTAGCCCTTGAGCGGATTTTTTCGAGTATTGTCATGGCGGTTAAATGTACATGTTGAAAGCGTTTCCTGTCAAGTTTCACCGGGTCTGGAAGGGCCTGGCATGAATTCCCCCGGATTGGAAATTTCTTAGTGTTGAAAGGCGGCGGAAAACTGCTTGTTTTTGATTGAAAAGTAATTACTCAGCGTTTTTCCTTTTGATTCTTTCCTTGATCCGGTCAACGCTTTCTTTGATCCTGGCCTCCTGGTTTACAGCCAGGGCTTTTTCGTAACTCTCCAGGGCTTTTTCGTAACGTCCGGTGGTCTCATATATGAAGCCAAGCCTGTCATAGGGCTGCCAGTCACCGGGTTGCAGGTTCAAGCTTTTCTGGAGAGATTCTTCAGCTTTCATAAAGTTATCGGTGAACAGGTAGGCCAGTCCAAGATTGAACCAGGCTTCAGCGTCCTGGGGATTATAATTAACAGAAGCGGAAAACAGCCGGGCGGCCCTGCCGTAATCCTTTTCCCTCAGGGCGTCAGCCCCGAGCCTGTTGTTTATCCTTCCAGGAAATCCCGGGCTTCCGCTGAATCAGGCCTGATACTTACAGCCTGCTCCAGGTGCTTCCGAGCCTCATCCAGGTTATCAAGCCTGAAATTCGATATGCCGAGCTGTAGGATATCAGCAAAATTACCCCTCTGGATATCAATCGCCAGGGATAGTTCAGCGACAGCTTCACTGAACTGGCCCATGTTGTAGTAAGCGGATCCCCTGATATGATGCAGCTGATATTTTTGCGGGGAGATTTGGCGAGAGACTCGGACCTGGTGAGGGCTGAAACTGTTTTTTCATAATCCTTAAGGTTGTATCGAGCAATGGCGAGACCCTGAACGGAAGTGAAGTTGTTGGAGTCCAGCTCAACCGCTTTTTCAAAGGCATCAGAAGCATCAGCAAATTTTTTCAGCTTAAGGTAGCAGTCGCCGAGAACCCGGTATCCGGCTTCATACAGGGGATCGGCTTCAATAAGTTTTTTCAAATTCCGCGGCAGCGTCCTGAAACCGCTTCTGCTTGTAGAGTGAAACCGCCTTCTGGAAATCACCCTGGGCATAGAGAGCGGGCGAGATCAAGATGACAGTGATAAGAAGGAAGATGATGAACAGGGCAGGGGTGCTATTCCTGAGCATTTAAAAGACTCCGAATTGTTTCCAGCGTTCTATCTCGGTTTTTGTGGGGATTGAAACATTCTGCACATTCAGCTGTTTCAGCAGGTCAAAGACATCAATCATTGCAAAATAGGGAACCTGCGGCATGGTCTGGATGATAACCGGCTTGTCCGGATTCTGCTCCGTCTTGGATTTGATATAGCCGCCCAGTTCTTCAAGGGTCATCGCGACTTTATCCACTACAAAACTGGCCTTCCCCATTGATCCTGATATGCACAGCCTCTTCAGGCTGGATATTGGTATTGGTTGGATCATCTTCCGGATACTTGAATCTTAATCCCTGGGTAGAGGTGAAGACCGCTGTCAGCATAAAGAAGACAATCAGAAGAAAGGCGATATCCGACATGGATGATGTCGGTATTTCGTTTGTTTCGCTGCAGGCGTCTTATTTTCATGTCTATACTCTTACTGGACTGGCCGTCGCAAGACTTGGGTTCAGGCCTGGTCAAAAGGCCTATGTTTGTGACTCCGTTGCTCCTGAGTGCATCCAGTACGCTGTCCACCATCTGGTAAGGGACGTTGCGGTCGGCCTTGATGACAAATTCCTTATTTTTAACCAGGCCGATGATCTCTTCAGCAACCTGTCCCAGTTCATTTGGACCGGTCATTTCATAGGCCTGTTCTTCTCCACTGGTGAACATGATAGTTCCATCTTCCTTGATGGCAATAATCGATGCCTGGTCGGTTACCTCTGAACGCACAATAGATTCAGGCAGCTGAACACTGGTGCGCTCAGGCGAAAAGGAAGTTGTCAGCATGAGAATATGATAAGCAAGAAGGCGATATCCGACATTGAAGCAGTCGGGATAACAGTCTTCTGTACTTTGGTTTTGCTACGCAGTTGCATCAGGCGATTTCTCCTGCTCCCCTTCTTCTACTTCACTGAATGTTTCAAGAAGAACTGATGAACTGATTTCCATATCCATGGCAAACTGGGAAACCCGGTTGGTGAAGTAATTGTACGCCGTCTGGGTAGGCAAAGCGATCATCAATCCTGTAGCTGTGGTAATCAATGCCTCTGAGATACCGCCCGCAACTGCTTCCGGATTGCCGAGGCCGACTTCGGCCAGGGCCTCGAAGGATGAAATCATACCGGTTACGGTTCCTGTAACCCGAACAGGGGAGCGATATTGGCAATGGTCGCAATAACCCACAATCCCTTTTCCAGTTTTGAGATTTCGTGAAGGGGCAACGCTTTCCATGGCCTTTTCTATCTCTTCGTGGGATTTCCCGAACCGCAGAAGACCGGATTTTGTTGTAACCGCCACGGGATGGTCAAAATCTTCGCAGAAATCAACGGCCTGTCTCAGCTTGTTGTCCATCAGCAGATCCCGGACTTCAGCGACTATGGAGGCAGTATCACCCTTGATCCTGTAATAAGCAATTCCTCGTTCGATAATAAAAATCAGTCCAACAATTGAACAGATCAGCAGAGCCCACATCAGTGGGCCGCCCTGGCTGAAATATCTTAGAACCGGACCGCCTAATGCTAATACCAAAATAGTGCCCTCCAAATAATATATTCCCTGGACCCCGAATCGCCGGAATCCTTAGTTTTACTCTACAGGATTATAAAGTAATCCTGACATATCCACCTTTTTGTAGATGTTAAGCTTCGAGTTAATGATCAAAATATTTTAAAAATCCAATGATACCGTATTTCATTAACAGGATTAAAGCGAATAATACCAGAAGCCGGGCTTGAGGTGCCTGATAAGCTTTGGCATACAGGGCAGATAGCGCAATCATTTTCAATCAAGACAGCCCAGATACCGGTTCCCTGATCAATTCAAGCCTGCTGCAGGTCCAGTCAGTAAGGGCCTCATTCCAATCCTGCTGAACAATCCCCTGATTGAACCCGCCTATCCCGGATTTCTAATCGGGTTGCGCAGTCAGGACGGATGTATACACCACCGCAGTGGTCAGCTGGTGAGAAATGCGGGCTAGACCTGGGGTATAACAATATCCAGCCTTTTCAGCTTCTCATTCAAGGTTGTCGGATTGACCCTGAGCAGCCCGGCCGCTTTTTTCTGGTTCCAGTCTGATTTTTTCAGGGCGGTAAGGATCAGATTTTTTTCGAATTCAAGAACCAGGTCCTTGAGGGATGAGCCGTCAGGAGAGACGGTAAAGGACGTTTTCCGGGAGCTTAGCAGTTCCGAGGGCAGCAATTCCGGAGTAATAGGGCCTCCATCCGGGGCCAGTACCACTGCCCGTTCAATCGCGTTCTCAAGTTCCCGCACATTTCCGGGCCAGTTCCATTCAATAAGAATTTTCAGGGCATCCTGGGTCAACGGGTATTTGTTCTTATCGTTTTGCTTGCAGAAAATTGTAATGAAGTGATCAGCCAGGAGCGGAATGTCTTCTTTTCTTTCCCGGAGGGGAGGCAGGTCAACTGAAATAACGTTCAGCCTGTAAAACAGATCCTCGCGAAAGGTTCCACTCTTGACTTCCTGCTTCAAGTCCGTGTTGGTCGCGGCTACGATCCTGGCATCCACCTGGATGTTGGACAGTCCACCGACTCGCCGGACTTCCCTTTCCTGGATGACTCTCAGCAGCTTGGCCTGGGTTTCCAGGGGAATAGTACTGATTTCGTCAAGGAAGATCGTCCCGTTGTCCCCTATTTCAAAAAGGCCCTTCTTGTTTGAAACCGCTCCGGTGAAAGCACCTTTGACATGACCGAATAATTCACTTTCAATCAGCTCTGATGGGATTCCTCCGCTGTTCAGGGCAACGTAGGGGCCATCGATCCTGGGGCTGCAATTGTGGATTGCCTTGGCAACCAGTTCTTTTCCGGTACCGCTTTCCCCGGTTATCAGGCAGGTGGACTTACTTGGTCCTACATTGCTGATAAGGTCGAAAACCTTCTGCATGGGTTCGCTTTTACCGATGATGCTCTGGAAGCTGTAGCGGTCGCGGAAAGATTTTCTCAGAGTCTGGTTTTCCAGGGAAAGAGCCCTGATTTCAAGGCCGTTCTTAATGACATTAAGCAATTCATCGTTTTTGAATGGCTTTGTAACGAAATCAAACGCACCCATTTTAGTGGCCTGTACGGCGTTCTCGATTGAAGCGTAAGCTGAAATCATCACAACGGAAACATCCGGAGCGATTTCAAAAATGTCCTTCAGGCATTCAAGACCGCTTCTTCCCGGAAGCATCAGGTCCAGAAGAACCAGGTCAATAGCATGTTCATTCAGGATTTTCAGGCCCGAATCGCTCTCTTCGGCTGAATATACCTGGTATCCATTTTTTTCAAGAAGCCTGGAAATCACATCCCGGATAACTTCTTCATCGTCGATCAGCAGTATTGATGCTTGAGCCATAATTTTTTACTTAATACGAAAAATAACCATCCGGCTTACCCGAGCCGGATAATTGCAGTGCAGGGATCAGATCCAGATCAGGCGATAATCGCACAAAAAAGTTTTCAGTTTTTCAGACGGTCTATTATAAGAAATTTTCTGTCGGCTGTTTCTTAAGGCGCGGGCCGTTCTCCGCGCGATGTGAACCGGTACGCTGTCAGTTGATCCTCTTGACGGGGAGGTAGAGAGAAAATGAAGTCCCCTTGTCAGGCTGGCTTTCAACTGAAATCCTGCCCGAGTGTTCCTGGATGATCCCGAATGAGACCGAGAGGCCGAGACCTGTTCCTTTGCCTACAGATTTAGTAGTAAAGAAAGGATCATAAATTTTCTTTATGTCCTCCTTGGAAATGCCGACACCCGTATCGTTGATTTCAATTACAATCTCGGAATTCTTTTCATAACTCCGGAGGTTGAGCCTGCCTCCTTTCGGCATCGCATCCTTGGCATTGAGGAATAGGTTCATGAAAACCTGCTGGAGTTTACCTCCATTGCCCAGGGTTTCAGGAAGTTCTTTGTCCAGTTCCATTTTAAGGGTGATTCCGTTTTTTCTTAACTGGTGTTCTAAAAGGGAAACCGTTTCGGACATCAACGAATTAATGTTGACCTCTTTAAAATCACTTTCTGAGAATCTGGCAAAGTTGAGCAGGTTATTTATTATTTCTGAAGCCCTGAAGCTTTGTTTTTCGATCTTGACCAGGGATTCCCTTCGATGATCGTCTTCGGGGATATCTTCGAGCAGCATCTGGGCATATGAAGATATCCCGGCCAGGGGGGTATTTACTTCATGGGCCAGCCCGGCGGCAAAAAGACCGATTGAACTGAGTTTTTCAGCCTGGTGGAGCTGGCTTTCAAGCTGGGCTCTCTTTGACACATCTTCGAATATCAAAAGCGTTCCTGTGTTGACGTCCTCCTCGGAGAAGAAGGGCGCGAGAGAAATGTTCAGCAGCCTGGATTCACCTTCATTGTTTGATTTGTAATGGAATTTGAAAATTCTGTGCGGGTCACTTACCAGCCAGTCCTCGCCGTCCAGCAGCTTGCGTATGGATTCAGTAAGATGTCCGGGAAGCAGCGCTGAGATGGGTTTTCCGGTTGCCTCTTCCTTCGAGATATCAGTTGTTGCGGCCATCGCCGTGTTCCAGACGGTGACAATTCCTTCCGGATCAATAACGGCGACCCCGTGGTTGATGCTTTCAATTACATTTTCGTTGTAAATCCGAAGATGGGCCAGTTCGCCCGCCTTGGTTTTCAGTGATGTGTACAGCGAGGCATTATCAATCGCTACCGCGGCGTAGGCGGCCAGTGAAATGGCCATATCAAGGTCCTGCGAAGACAATTCATCGCCATTGCTTCTTTTCCCAAGGCCCAGGAATCCAATATCCCTGCCCTGACAATCAGGGGTTCGATGTGATATATGGAATGAGAATTCAAACGTCTTAACAGTTCCTGACGGCCATCTTCTCCAGGATTGCTTTCGTCGATTTCATCGGACACCAGCAATGAAGGTGTCAGTTTGATCAAAGAAGGAAAATCAGTAGATTCGTTGCCGAGCGAACCTTCCAGTTCATAGTTGCTGTCGGAATCCTTATCTTTCAGGTAAATGACAACCGGTGTTATGTCCAGGGCCTTGTTCAGGCGGTCAATGATCTGGACAATCAAACGGTGCAGGTCAATCTCAAGGCCCAGGGTGTGGCCGAAGCTCAGGAAAGACCTGCGGTAACCGTAGCGGTCTTTGTAGATTACTCTTTCAATCTGCTCATCAATTCGCTCCTTCAGGGGAGCGAAGAGAAAGGCTACTGCCAGGGCCGTAACGGCCAGCAGCAGGAAACTGGATTCCGAAGTGAAATCCTGCACAGTCCTGGCAATCAGCAGGGCGATGCCGATAAAGAAAGCCAGCAGCGTAGAACTGGCCAGAACGTAGGCGATTCCTTTGCGGAAAATAAAATCCACGTCCCTGAGCCTGTATTTGCTTATGGCGTATCCGAAGGTCACTGGAATGATTCCGAGTGACAGTACGGAGGTTTCATTCAGTGTGTCCATAGACATGTTCAGGATAAAGGGAATGGCGTAAAGAGCGGCGAAAGGAGTTATGCCGAAAATGGTGCCGCCCAGGAGCCACTTCAGCTGTTTTCTTTCAGTGGGTTCCGTGAAAATCCTGGAGCCTTTGGCCAGCACGGCAACTGAAATCGTGAAGTAAACCACGAATATCAACAGTTCCAGACGGTCGAGACCGTGGCTGATCTCCGGAGTCCTGCTGAATCCCAGGCCTGCAGCCGACCCATAAACCAGGTGATATGGAACAGGAACAGGATCGATGGAAGGGTATAAATCGCTCCCATCAGCTTCCAGTTTTTGATGCCCTCAAAAACTTTCCCGGGAAAATAGCTGCAGAAATGCAGAAATAGAGGAGGAAGGGCAATGAAAGCTCCCGCTGAAAGGATGTAAACGGCGATGTCAAAGTTGTCAGCCCTTCCGGAATACCTGAATATTAACAGGGCAAAGGCAACAAAACTTAGAATGGCAAAATGAAAAGATCCGCTTTCCGTCCAGTTGCGAAGAAAAACAAACAAGCCTATTCCCATGAAGGCAAAAGCCAGCAGAACCCCGGGAATGTCATTCCTGCCAAACTGGGACCGGTTATCAATTTCCACCGGAACAGTGATTTCCTCTCCGGTTTCAATGCTTCGGAAGGTGTAATCTACAACAAATGAATCCGCTGTATTGCCTTCAGACAGGGCTTCCAGGATCTCTATATGGTCATCGAGATCGTCGACCGGAATGCTGTCTACCCCTGCCAGGGTGTGATTTTTCGAGATTTGCGGGAAATCGGGAAAACTTCCCGGGGGAGCTTAGGTTTTCCTGATTCGCCCTGGGTCCAGGCCAGGCCGTCAGATGGAGTCCGCCAGCTGGAACGGTCCGCAATATTGACCAGGCTTAGATACACCAGTACAGGTGCAACAATCAGGATAAATATTGTGCGGGCTCGTCCCATGCGTTTCATTGTTTTTAATTATCTTTATATATATATAATTTATTTCTGTTTACTTGCCCTGCAAATATAGTTCCATTTTGACAGTTTTGGGCAGGCAAAAGCGTATAAACGATCACTAACCCTATTTTTTTTCAGAGATTAAGATGAGTTTAGACGTCATTTACCTTGGTTGAGATCCAAAAACATGAATTAATGTTCATTATTTTGAATACCAGGGAAATTAGAAATTGAAGGAAATTCCACCCCTGATTGACCTGGGATTTTGGAGCAGGGTTATGACTCCGGCATCAGAATTGATCAACCCGGTGTTGTTATCCATGAGGTTCCTGACATCCAGAAGGATTTCAATCTGCCTGGGAGAGAGAAAGCTGAGCGCTTCAAAGGGCATGGTGTTTCCGGGGAGGGAAATTATCTGCCTGATAAAGAGATTCAGGCCTTCATTGCCTGTTTCCAGGACATCGTTCAGGGGATCAACAGTGTAAAGAGGTTTGCTCCCGGGAATGAATTTTATGAGGGCTGTGATATGGGTGTTGGTCCTGGGGATATAAGCCTCAAGCCTGGCTGCGACTGCCTGATACCTGGAGTTTTCAGATATTTCCCTGAAAGAGAGCTGTTCAATCGATGCAATAGACATATTGTCGGAAAGAGCCGGACCGTAACCACGGATCAATGAAATGCCGCCCTTGAGGTTGCCTGTTATTTCACGGTTGAAACTGAGGCGAAGCCCCTGGTTGGAAAGGATTCCGTCTCCCAGGTCAAGGGGAACAGTTGTTCCATCGGAGGCGGCGACGGCTAATACCGGAATACAGCCCTGGCTGAGGCTGTTATTGAAATATGCCAGTTCCAGGTCGTTCAGATCACCAAGTGACTGTACAATCCTTGCCGTGTTATATCGATGTGAACCCAGGAAAGTCTGGTCGTTGTATCTGGCTATCCGCAAGGGGCTGGCCATGCTGATCCTTCGTCCGTCCAGAGACTGGATCGTGTTGCTCATCGAAGGCCTCTTGCCGAGAGAAGAAACTTCAAGCAGGGTTTTCTCCCAGGGAGTCAGGGAAAGTTTCACCTCCGGGGTTACCATGGTCCCGATCTGCTCTCCACTGTAACGATTGACTTCAGTTCCGAGGGTTAAAGATAGAAATGAAGCGATCTGATACTGTTCTTCCAGGGAGAGATTAAGGAGTTTCAGGGATCCCGGCGCCGACGCGTAATCCGTGTTGAAGGGGAATGTATCAGGATTATTGAGCAGGTTCAGGGAGGGTTGATCAAAGCTCATGCGGCCATAGCCGAAGGAAATCCTGAAAAGATGGTTTTCCCCCAACCGGTTTTTCCAGGGTGTTTTTCAGGCGCCACATTGAATCCCTGCCTGAATTAAGCTGTCCCTGAGAATATGTAATCGCCGGCCGTGCCCATATCATTAACTGCCGCGAAACTCGAGGTCATCCCGCTCCAGGAATCACCGGGAAGGGAAAAGGCATCTCCCCCGGGTCCGGAACTGTTTGAGAACTGGAAGACCATCCGGTCGAAAACCCTGTCATCCTGGTAGTCGGATGGGAATCCCGGCTGGTTTCTGAAGATCAGCCTTTTCAGGGAGGAACTGCGGAGAAGCGCTTTTATTCCAAGGTTTGGCTTTATCCCCTCCTCAAATCCGGCCAGTTTCTGCAAAACCAGGGTAACTGTAATTGTTTTGTCCGGGAAGATACTTATCAGATTGCGGGTGGGTGTCCTGAAATCCGCGCTTTTTATATCCAGTTTGTACAGGCCGGTAGTCAGGTCCCTGAAAAATACCATGCCCTCGCTGTTGGTGCGGGCCAGGATCGGAAGTAAATTGTTTTTGGCTGTATTCGCTATGGATATAATTATTCCGGGCAGGGGTGAACCGCCTTCATCAAGGATCAATCCGGTCAGGTTCCCTGAACCGGCTGGAGCCGGTTCAGCAAAGGCTGCCCCTGCTGAAATAAAAAACAATCCCACAAATAGTAAGCAGATTTTACTCTTCATATAATTTAAACCGGCTGTCGTCAGCCTGAGTAATAGACTATTTTATGTCTTGGTCAGGATAAACGTCAATAAAAAAATCTTATCATTAATTACTGAACGGGAATGACATTCACTTTCTTATTCAGATGGCAGGCGATGGAAAAAGGATTAATAAAAGAAGATTATTCCCCATTCGGCGACGTTAAGAGTAAACACTAATCAGCTTATGGGATTGCCATCTTTATCCAATATTTCATCTTCAGGGACAAAGCGAAAAGAGCAGTGCCTTGCAACCCGTGACATGTTGGACTTGTAACTATCATTGCCTTTTTTCGAGTGGAAGGGGTAAAAAAGTGTATACTCTGCAACATGAAAACCAGAGTCAGATTTGCCCCCCAGCCCCACCGGAAAGCTTCATGTAGGCAATGTCCGCACTGCCTTGTTCAACTGGCTGTTCGCCAGGAAAACCGGAGGATCTTTCATCCTTCGGATTGAGGACACTGATGCCGACAGGTCCAGAGCCGAGTATGAACAGGCGCTAATAGATGACCTGCGTTGGCTGGGCCTGGAATGGGATGAGGGCCTGGAAAAGGGCGGAGATTTTGGGCCCTATCGGCAGACAGACAGGTTCGGACTTTATCGGGATCATGCGCGAAAACTGATGGAAGAAGGTCATGCCTACTACTGTTTCTGCTCCCAGGAGCGCCTGGATGCCGACCGGCAGGAACAGCAGGAAAAAGGACTGCCGTATAAATATGCCGGGCATTGCCGCGATCTAAGTTCCGGGGAGGTCGAATCCAGGATAGCCGCTGGAGAAAAACCTACCCTGAGATTGAAAGTCAGGGAAGGGGAGATCAGTTTCAGGGACCTGGTTTTCGGACAGGTTACGGTTTCGCTGGCTGAAATAGGTGATTTTATCCTTCTCAGGTCAGACAGTTCCTCCCAGTATAATTTTGCCTGCGTCGTGGATGACGCCCTGATGCGGATCACCCATGTAATCAGGGGAGAAGGGCATTTAACCAATACTTTCCGCCAGGTTCTGCTGTACGAGTACCTGGGCTTTCCTCTCCCTGATTTTGCCCACCTTTCTACTATCCTGGGCCCGGATGGTTCAAAGTTGAGCAAGCGGCACGGCGCCACATCGATAGGAGAATTCCGGGAGAAAGGTTATCTTCCTGAAGGCCTGGTCAACTACCTTTCCCTGCTGGGTTGGACTCCGCCGGAAGAGTCGGGAGAAGTGCTTGCAATTGAGGAAATCATCAGGAGTTTTGACCTGGGGCATGTTAATAAAAGCCCGGCCACCTTTGATATTGCTAAATTGAATTTTATAAACCGTTCCCATCTAAAGAACCTGGGTGACGGCCTCCTGGCTGAAAAAGTCTATTCTTTCCTGGTTTCCGGAGGAGTATTGCCGGACAGGGAAGGCCCTGAAATCATGGAGTGGGTAGGCCAGGCAGCGGATCTTCTTGAGAAATATGCTGATACCCTGGCTGATTTCCCGGGACTGGTGCGGGATCTGCTCAGCTTTGATCCGGATAAAGGGATGGCTGATCCTGAGGTGCTTGAGATCCTCTCCGAACCTGATGCCGCCGCTTGTAATAAAATCGTTTGAAAGGAACCTGTTGTCTGATCCGGCACCCTCGGTTGATTTCGAAGTCTACAAAGGGGCAGTGGTCAAGATTATGAAGGAGCAGGGCATCAAGGGGAAAAGCCTCTTCCGGCCTATCCGGGTGGCCCTTACCGCCAAAGCTTCCGGGCCTGAACTTGAAAAGATTATTGAGATTGTTGAGAAGGCTGCCGAACCGGGATTTCCTGTAGAAGCCGTTTCTGTAAGAGAGAGGGTTTCTGCTGTTGCATCCAGGCTGGCATAGAAATCAGATTATGAATATATATGGAATCAATCCGGTAATTGAGGCCTTGAAAGGAACTCCGGAGAGGGTTCTCAGAATTGTAATTGAAAAAGAAAAATCAGGAAAAAGAATTTCTGAGATTATCTCCCTGGCCAGGTCCAACCGGATACCTTTTACCTTTGAGATAGCAGCCGCACTTGACCGTAAGTCCGGCGGAGAATCCCACCAGGGAGTGATTGCCGAGCTGGCAGCCTACGAATACGCGGATCTTGATACCGTGCTGGGAAATAATCCTTCCAGGATAATACTGCTCGACGGAGTGGAGGATCCCCATAACCTGGGGGCGGTAATTCGTACCGCAGAAGCTTCAGGGGCGGACGCGGTAATCATCCCTTCCCGGAATACCTGCGGTGTGACAGCGACGGTCATGAAGGCTTCGGCCGGTGCGGCCGCCCACATACCTGTCTGCCGGATCACCAACGTGGTCCGAACCATGGAACTCCTGAAGGAAAAGGGTTTCTGGGTTATCGGCCTGGACATGAGGGGTGAAGAAGTCATCCCGGAAGACCTGAAAAGCTCACCGCTTCTGCTTATCGGCGGTGGGGAACACCGCGGATTAAGACCCCTGGTCAGGGAGAACTGCGACTTCCTGTACCGTCTCCCCATGAGAGGCAGGGTTACTTCCCTGAACCTCTCAGTCGCGGTAGGAATTCTTGTCTATTCACTGGTGGATAGCAAAGAGTCCTGAAAAACTTTTCCCGACCTTCAAAAATAATGACCCGCCGGCTGTTACTTCTTCGCCGCCTTTTCAATGACCAGGTTATTCCAGGGATCAATCAATCCTTCGAATTCCTGCGGGATCAGGGTGGTCGAACTGTATTCCAATACAATGGCCGGCCCGGTAATTTTGTTTCCAGGACAAAGCAGGTTTCTCAGGAAGTAAGGTGTAGGAAGCTGTTCGCCGGCAAAATAGAGTGAACGTTCCTGGATCAACGCCTTGCCTGGAGGGGTTTTGGATTTCATTTTCTGTTTTGGCATTTCAGCCACGGGATTCAGGATTCTTCCGCGCACCCTGACGGTTACAATTTCCACAGGGATGGAGGAATCGGAGTGGCCGTAGAGAAAGTTATGTTCTTTGTGGAATGCCTGGATGAAATTCCGGGAATAGGGAATCCTTATTTCACTTGACTGCCCGGGATATCGAATGTCTACAAACTCCTCGAATTCAATTTTGCGTGGTTCAGGAGTTTCATCTTTCAGTTTTTCCCTGACAATATCCTTCATCTCGCGAAAATTTTTGACGATCGCGCTGGAAACCCTGGGGATTTCAGAACTGAGGAGAACAGTCCTGGAGAGGTCTTCAATGAGATCTGCCTCGAGCATTCCCATGGCTGAAAGGACGCCGGGGTCAGGCGGAATGACAATTCTTTTAATGTCCAGGGCCCGGGCAATTTCACAAGCGTGCAGCGGTCCGGCGCCCCCGTAGGCAACCATTGTCATATCTGCCGTGCCGCAGCCTTTGTCCTGGGCGAAATTCCTGATTTCTTTTGCCATCCTGGCGTTTTCTATCCGGATAATGCCTTCCGCCAGTTCCTCGTTGGAAGGTTTTGTTCCACCCTTTTCTTTCATTTCGTCAGCGAGCCTGGTGAAAGCATCGTGGATTTTGTCAGTCTGGATGATCATCTCCCCGCCCAGAAAGTTATCGGGATCAATCCGGTTGAGTAAAACATGGGCATCACAAAGAGTAACCTGTTCGCCCTTGCCGTAGCAGATAGGGCCGGGATCGTTTCCCGCGGACTGGGGCCCCACTCTTAGCAGGCCTTCATCATCCACCCGGACGCAGGCACCGGTACCGGGGCCGGTCTTTTTGATTTCTACCGCCTGGAGTGCCACGGGATATTGAGCGACTGCCATATCCCTGGAGACAGGGATATCACCTTCGCATAAACTGATTCCTGCTGAAGTGCCGCCGACCTCAAAGGCGGCGATCCTTTTGTGCCCAGCCTGCCGCCCGGCATTAAATGCTCCGACAACACCGGCCGCGGTTCCGGCGGAAAGGGTTCGTACCGGTTCCTCGCTGGCGATATCGGCGGTAGTGACACCTCCATTGGACTGCATTATTTCCAGGGTGGTTACCGGTGCTTTGTCATTTTTCTGGATGGCTGAAAACCAACTATTCATTTCCGGATGTATGCGGGCATTCAGGACCGTTGCGTAAAAGCGTTCCAACTCGCGAAATTCGGGAAGAACCTGGTGGGACATGAACAGGGGGATTTCGAGATCCTGCAGGCAGTCCCTGATTTGCAGTTCGCTTTCGGGATTGGCATAACTGTGCAGCAGAGCGACGGCAATGGAATCCGGTTTGGCCTTTTTAACCAATGCCTTAATCCTGTCCAGTTCTTTCTGGTCCAGGGATAACAGGGGTTTGCCGTCGGCCGCGCGGCGTTCTTTAATCCCAATCCGGTTCGATGCGTCTATAAGGGGGATAACTGGATCGGGGTCCAGGTTATATGTGTCGGAGCGGGTTTCTTTCCCGATTTCCAGCAGGTCTTCGAAACCCTCATTTGTAATCAGGATACATTTGACGTCTTTTCCGGGGTCCAGGGCGGAGGGCAGGGCGGGGCCGTATCTCAGCAGGTATTCCTGTCCCTGTTTAATAAACTTCTGCAGTCCGTTCAGGACGCTCTGGGCGGGGTCTGACGGAGATGAGGGTATCTTGTGTACTGAGACCTTTTGATCTTCGACAATAACTATGTCTGTAAAAGTGACTCCGCAATCAATTCCAATCCTGATCATAATCTAAAAAATCCTCGGAATAGTGATAGAATAATTTCTTTAAACAACTAAAACATTCAGCAGGAATTATCCGTGAACAATGCCTATTCTATCAAAAGAATAGAATTATACTGTTTCTGGTCGTGTTTCGATGAATTCTTTTTCATTATACTCCGGAGAGGATCAGGATGAACCGTTAGGAATATTCCGCGGAAGCTCTACTTCCTGGCCGGGGCATCCTTATTTTTTATCCTCATTTTCCTGATAAGCGTGATTTTTCTAAATCCCTCTTCAGTAGGAAATGAGAATTTCGTGGGCTATTTCAATCTATGGGCTTTGTTCTGGAGCCTGATTTTCATCACGATCCTGATACTCGCATTCATCCTGGCGAGGAATATAATCAAGACGTTTTTTGAATACCAGTCGCATAAACCGGGAAGCGGACTCAAGTCCAAGCTGGTTATGACCTTTGGCATCTTTTCCCTTTTCCCCTCAATGATTATGCTGTTTATTGCCTATGGCCTGATCAATCAGAATCTGACCAAATGGGTAAGCGCGCCTTCCGAACAGCTCCTGGAATCCTCCCAGGTTGTTGCTGACCAGTTTTATATCAACCTGGAGAAGCAGATAACTGCTTCGGGTGAGGGGCTGGCTTCGGTGCTGGCGGTTTCGGGGGAAGAAGATGAAGCCCGCATAAGGGATCTGCTTGAGAAATTCGGATTCAGCAACGGGGTGGTGTTCAATTCTGATGGAGAGAAAATAATCTCATTCGGCAGCAGCGAGGTTGATAATTCAATAACTGTTCACATCCCTACCGTATTACAGGGAAACCGCTATTATTTTCTGCAAAGGGAAGTTAACAGGCGTCCCGGGATAGTGGATGTCGGAATCGCGGGCATTCCGGTCAGGGATGCTTCAGGAGAAATATATGCTGCCTTGTTTCTTGATTTCGTTGTCCCTCAGAGTGTTCTGTACCACACCGGAAAGGTTTACGAAGCCAATGAAGTGTACAAAGACCTGAAAGGCACGCTTGCTTCCCTCAGGGTGAATTATTTCTCCATCCTGGCCTTGACGACTTTAGCGGTTGTGTTCAGCCTTATCTGGCTGGGAAGATATATAGCCAGGCGGCTGACCGTCCCGCTGGAAGCACTGGCGGAGGGGTCAAGAGCACTTGGAGGGGGTAACCTGGACTACCGGGTTAATGTTCAGGCCGTAGATGAACTCAAGGTACTGGTTGACACCTTCAACCGCATGGCTTCAGAGCTGAAGTACAGCAGGCTCAACCTGGAATCAGTGAACCAGGAACTGCGGGAGACAAACCGAACCCTGGATGAGAATCATCACTACATGGAGACGGTTCTTGAAAATATCGCGACCGGGGTAATTACCGTAGACCAGGAGGATACAGTCTGTTCCGCCAATGCTTCTGTATTGAAGATGTTCAAGTTCTCCGACAAGGAAATGAAGGGCATGAATATCGGGGAGGCGCTGGGCGGCAGGCTTTACCAGGAATTCAGGGAAATGAAGAGGAGGGCTGAGCTTTACGGGATTTCCCGCCGCCAGGTTTCCTTTACCCGCGATGGATATACCCTGTACGTGGCTGCCACGGTTTCAGCGAATCCTGTTTCAAGGGATAATCGGATTGAGTACCTGATAGTACTGGATGACCTGACTGAGTTAATCAGGTCCGAAAAGTTCTCGGCCTGGCAGGAAGTGGCACGCCGGCTGGCCCATGAAATCAAAAATCCGCTGACACCGATACAGCTTTCGGCTGAAAGAATCAAAAAAAGGTTTACGCAGATTGCCTCCTCCATCCCCAAAACCCGGGAGAATGAGGAATTTGGAGAACTTATCACTCAGTCCAGTCGTATTATTGTTGAGGAATCAAGAAACCTGAAGGATCTGCTGGATGAGTTTTCCAGGTTTGCCAGGATGCCTTTAAGTAAGCCTAAATATGAAAACCTGCACAGGCTGATAGATAAAACTGTTGCTTTTTATGAAGATAGAATCAGCTCTGTCAGGATTATTAAAAACTATGATGACTCCATAACCAAGGTATACCTTGATTCCAGCCAGTTTCAGAGAGTATTCATTAATCTTTTGGATAATTCACTTGATGTGCTGGCCGCTGATACGTCTGGAAGCGGAGAGATATGTATCGTGACGAAGCTCAATGATTCCAGGGGCACTGTCCGGATAGAGTTCCAGGATTCCGGACCGGGGATATCAATTGAAGATTATGACCTGCTTTTTCTTCCCTATTTTTCGACAAAGAAGAAAGGTACCGGGCTTGGCCTGGCAATTGTAAGACAAATCATTTCAGAGCATAATGGTTTTATTCGAGCTGAACCGAATCAGCCGAAAGGCACCAGGATAATTATGGAGATTCCGGTAAACAACTCCGGTTGATTTCACCGGTTATGTGGAACGGCATTATGAAAGAAAACCTGCTGATTGTTGATGACGAAAAAAACCTGCGGATATCCCTCAAGGGCATTCTGGATGACGAGGGGTACCGGGTGGACTGCGCCGAGAGCGGGGAGGAATGCCTGGACCTGATAACCCAGAAAACTTTTGACCTGATTTTTCTTGATGTATGGCTTCCCGGAATAGACGGGATTGATGTTCTTGAAAGGCTGAAAAATTTTCATCCAAAACCCTATGTAATAGTTATTTCCGGACATGGATCTATCGAGACCGCGGTCAGGGCCACCAAGCTTGGAGCTTTTGATTTTATCGAAAAGCCGCTGTCTTCAGACAAGGTTCTTTTGGTGCTTGAGAATGCCCTGAAACAGAAGAAACTGGAGGAGGAGAATAGAGGACTTAAAGCAATCGTCCAGAGAGAAAGCGCGATGGTGGGCAATTCGGTTACCATCCAGGCCCTGAGACAACAGATCAGCTACGCTGCTCCCACCGAAGGAAGGGTTTTGATCTTTGGAGAGAACGGAAGCGGGAAGGAAGTAGTTGCCAGGCAGCTGCATCTCCAGAGTCTTCGGAGTTCCAGGCCTTTTATTGAGGTTAATTGCGCGGCTATCCCCGAAGACCTGATTGAGGCCGAGCTGTTCGGAAGTGTGAAAGGAGCCTTCACCGGGGCCAGTGAAAACAGAAAAGGTAAGTTCCAGCTGGCTGATAAAGGAACCCTCTTCCTGGATGAAGTTGGCGACATGTGCATGAAAACCCAGGCCAAGGTCCTCCGGGTTCTGGAAGAGCAGAGGTTTTACCCGGTCGGGAGTACCAGTCCGGTTGAGGTTGATGTGCGGGTGATTGCCGCCACCAATAAGGACCTGCAAAAGAAAGTTGAGGAGGGTTTGTTCAGGGAAGATCTGTTCTACAGGCTGAATGTTATTCCTTTTGAGATTCCGCCTCTGAGGCATCACAGTGAGGATATCCAGATGCTGGCTGAGCATTTCCATGAACAGTTTTGTAAAAAATACGACAAGAAGGGCCCGGAAATAACTGATGAGGTCATGGAACGCCTCAAGGAATATCACTGGCCCGGGAATATTCGTGAACTGAAAAATACGGTTGAGATGTGGGTGATAATGGTCCGGCGGGACAAGCTGGAGCTGATAGACCTTCCGGCAGAGATCCTGAAATCAACCGATCCCGACAGGGAGAAGGAAGGCCGCACGGAATGGCAGAAAGCCAGGGAGAATTTTGAGAGGGACTATATTCTCAGGAACCTTCTTGATAACAACGGGAATGTAACCCGTACCGCTGCTGCCATAGGGATGGAGAGGTCGCACCTGCATAGGAAACTTAAGGCTTACAACATCAAGCCATGAAAAAGGAAAAAGAAGGGCCCCCGGCGGAGGATAAACCAGGGGTAGCCATCCCTGAAATAAAGTCCTTCCTGGAATATATCCGGTTTGAGAAGAATTATTCCCCCAATACCCTGAGCGCCTATAAACGTGATTTGACGGAATTTTTTTCTTTTCTCCAGGCCTCGGGAAACAGCGTCCCGGCGGCTGAGGTTACCCATCTCCTGATACGACAGTTCCTGGGACATCTGAATCGAATTGGCAACCGTCGTTCCTCCTCGTCCCGCAAGCTGGCGTCCCTGCGTTCTTTTTATCGGTTTTTACACCGGGAAGGGGTGGTGGATAAGAATCCGGCCAGGATTGTAAGGGCTCCCAGGACGGAACAGCGTAATCCCCGGGTCTTAACCGAAGAGGAGGTGACGGTGCTTCTGGATATGCCGGACCGTTCCTCCCGCAAGGGATTGAGGGATGCCGCCATGCTGGAGGTCCTCTACGCGACGGGAATGCGGGTTAGCGAACTGACGGGCCTCAATCTTGGAGACTTTCAGTTTTCCCAGAGGTTGATCATGGTCAGGGGCAAGGGCCGGAAGGAGAGGCTCATACCTTTCAGTGAGAGGGCCGCGCGAATAATGAGGGAGTACAAGCCGGTCAGGGCCCTGCTGTTGAGAGGGGCAAAATCTTCCACGGACCCGGAAGCCTTTTTTCTCAACATGAGGGGAGGTAGAATTTCTCCCCGCTCCGTGCAGAGAATGGTCCGGACTTACGTAATATCCGCATCGGACGCTATGAATGTCCACCCTCACACATTTCGGCATTCCTTCGCTACCCACCTTCTGCAGAGGGGCGCTGACCTCAGGTCAATACAGGAAATGCTGGGGCACGCTGACCTGTCGACTACCCAGAAATACACCCATCTGGCCCTGGATGAACTGCTTAAAACTTACCGGAATTCCCACCCCAGGGCCGGGAAAAAGGAAGATTGAATATCCCATCCCGTTACTTCAATGGTCCTCCATGGCCTGCCTCACCTTCTCAAGTAAGGTGATTTCAGTGAAAGGCTTCTGCAGGAAAAGAATTCCCTCATCGATTATTCCGTGATGGGCTATAACATTCTCGGTATATCCCGACATGTAAAGGACCTTCAGGTCAGGATTTAATGCCTGGAGATCCCTGAACAGGTCCCTGCCTGTAGCCCCGGGCATAACTACATCTGTAACAAGAAGGTCTATTGAAGCGGCAATTTTTTCCGCCAGTGCCATGGCTTTTTTTGGATTCTCGGCGGAAATCACCTGGTAACCGTGTTTTTCCAGGATGGCGACCGCCAGTTTCCGGACAAGATCTTCGTCTTCAACTACCAGCACTTTTTCGCCTTTATGCACCAGATCCTTTCCCCGGACCTCTATATCCTCGCCCTTTTCAGTATCCCAGACCCTGGGGAGGTATACCTTGAAAGTGGTGCCTTCTCCCGGTTCAGAGTAGACGTATATGTTGCCGCCATGCTGCTTGGCTATACCATGTACAGTTGCAAGTCCCAGTCCCGTACCCTTCCCCTTTTTCTTGGTGGTAAAGAAAGGTTCGAATATCTGGTCAACCGTAGCCTGGTCCATGCCGACCCCGTTATCGCTTACTGCCAGCATGACATGTGGACCGGGCTGGGCGTCAATATGTGTAGCAGCGTATTTATCATCAAGTTCGACATTAGCGGTTTCTATGGTTATCTTTCCATATCTGGCAATAGCATCATTGGCATTGATTACCAGGTTTAAAAGGATTTGCTGAATCTGGGTGCGGTCAGCCTTGATATTTCCAAGAGAGGGCTCCAGCATATAGGTCAGCTCAATGTCCTCCTTGAGAAGGCGCCGCAGCATCTCTTCAGTCTCTTTCAGGACCTGGTTCAGATCAAGAATTCTCATCTCAAGCAGCTGCTTTCTGCTGAAGGCCAGGAGTTGCCGGGTCAGGTCTCCGGCCCTCTGTCCGGCTTTCAGTATTTCGTCGGCCATCTCGTAATTCGTATCCCTGGGATCCAGGCTGTCCCTGATCATCTCGGAATAACCTATGATCGGGGAGAGCATGTTGTTGAAATCATGGGCGATTCCGCCACTGAGTCTGCCGATTGATTCCATTTTCTGGGCTTGCAGAAGGTTAGCCTCAAGGACGGCTCTTTTTTCCTCCGATTTCCTGCGCTGCTCCTCACTTTTTTTCCTTTCAATGATTTCCTGTTCCAGATTCAGGTTGTTTTCCTTGAGTCTGGCGTTTATTTCCTTCAGTTCCTTTTCACTTTTCCGGCGATGCCATTCCCGGAAGATCCCGTAGGTTGCTCCCAGTACTATGATGGTGGAAATCAGCATGAACCACCAAGTCGCCCAGAAGGGAGGATTGATAATAAAACTGAATGCCGCAGGTTCCGGGCTCCACATGCCGTCCCTGTTAAATGCCTTGACCTTAAATGTGTACGATCCTGCCGGAAGATTGGGATATTCAATGCTCCTGGATTTTGATATCCTCCAGGTTTCATCCAGGCCTTCCAGCATGAAACTGTACCGCAGGCTACGGGGAGAACTGAAGGATATCCCTGAGTATTCGAAACCAATATAGTTTTCGTAATGTTCCATTTCAGCCCCGGGACTGAGGATATGGGCGCTCCCCAGCAGGTGGGTCCTGTCCAGGTAAACGGGCGGGGCAGTCTTACGGTTTCGGTCCTGGTAAGGGCTGTATCTGGAGACACCGTTTTTGGTTCCGAACCACAGGTCTCCCCGGTTGTCCTTCAGGCAGGATCCCCGGTTGATATCGTTTGATATCAGTCCGTCCTCAGTGGTCAGGACCTTGAACGTTTCTCCATTGAAACAGGCAATTCCGTTATTGGTGCCGAAATAGATGCCGCCTTTGCCCTGGAGGATGGCGAAGCAGGTGTTGGAGGGCAGGCCGTCATCCGTGGTGTATACCTTTATGTCCGAACCGTCATACCTGCTCACCCCGTATTGCTCAGTGCCAATCCAGATGTTGCCCTGTTCGTCCTCGAACAAGGTATTGATGAAATCATCAGCCAGGCCGTTACTGGTGTCCAGGACCTTCCAGCCATTTTCGTCCAGTCCGGCCAGGCCTCCCCCGTAGGTCCCGAACCATACAACGCCATTTCGGTCTTCAAGCAGGGCATTCACATTGTTGGAGGGCAGGCCGTCATCTGTAGTGAAAGTTTCCCATTTCCTGCCGTCAAAACTGCAGGCTCCATTTTCCCAGGTGCCAGCCCAGATATTGCCCCGGCTGTCCTCAATCAGGGATATGACAATGTCTCCTGCCAGTCCATCCCCGGAATCTATTATTTCCCAATTGCTTCCGTCAAACCTGCCGATACCCTGTCCGGCAAAAGCCGCCCAGATGTTCCCCTGGCGATCCTCGATAATCGAATTAACTATGGGTTTGGAGGGATGCCCCTGCCATTCATAGAAGTATGATTTCCATATCTTCCCGTCAAACCTCTGCAGTCCCCCTTCATACATTCCAAACCAGTAATGCCCTTTGCTGTCCTGGCAAACCGCGGTAACGTTATCGATATTCAGACCATCTGATTCGGTGAAGTTTACAATCGAGGTGGCGGGCAGCCTGCATAATCCTTCTCTTGTCCCGAACCACAGGTTGCCCTCCCGATCTTCAAGCACCGCGGCAACCCGATCCACTGGCAGGCCGTTCTCTGTGCCTACCGATGTCCAGTTTTCTCCATCAAATTTTGCGGCACCTTCACCATTCGGAAACCATAAATTACCCCGGGAGTCTTCAGTAATTGAGTGAACATTATTGGCTTCCCTGGAAGCGCCCAGAGAAAAGATTCTCCAGGCCTTCCCGTTATATCTGGACACCCCTTTTTCATAGGAACCGAACCACAGGTTGCCTGATTTGTCTTCAGTCATGAAATGACACTGCTTTGGGCCAGGCCGTCCTGGTATGTGAATTCCTTCCAGTTCACTCCGTCGTACCTGCTGACCCCGGCATCGGTACCGAACCATATGTGGTTTTTACTGTCCTCGAGTATGCTGAGGATATAGTTGTCCTTGATCCCTTCTTCTTCAGTGAAGTTTGTCCATTCAGATCCGTCGTACCTGCTGACTCCTCCCATGGTACCCAGCCAGATTATTTTGTTTCTGTCGAACAATACCGCCCTTATGTCATTGTCTATGATCCCGTCTTCAGTGGTGAACTGTTCCCAGTTTCGGCCGTCAAACCTGCCCAGACCTCGGTCCGTCCCGACCCATATTCGACCATCTGTATCCTCAGTAATGGCGTGGATATCTTTCCCCGGGAAATCGATGCCGGGACGGAAGGATGTGAATATAAGGCCGTCGAACCTGCTTAGCCCCTGGTCGGTACCAACCCATATATATCCCCCGCTGTCCTGGAAGATTTCCCGGACATCAGTTCCTGCCATCCCATCTTCTGAGGTATAGATTTCAAAGGGATAGGACTGGGGAAGGATGGTTTCCTGGATGAAGCAAAGTAAGATGGAGGCAAGCAGGACAAATTTGCATTTTTGAGATATGTAATACCGCATATACCTCCGGTAACCAAAGATTTGAATTATGGTGCCCAATGTAAGCTTTAAGGTTTCAACGTATTCTAAAGTGAACAAACAGGCATGGCAAGGAGAAAAATCAACCCCTGGAGCTTGCTTTGGGGACAGCTCAGGCTGAATCCGGATATCTTTCAATATAGCTATTGTACTCGTTACAGGTCATCTGATTTGGAACATGAACATGCGGATAGGTATGGGTCATGACGCGGAGGAGATTTTACTTTCCAACGGCGATCGCGAATACGAAAACGACGAGGGGTTAGTAGATATTGAGGTAGGTCTCCCTCTCCCAGGGATGGACTTGCCGCGTATACCTGTCCCACTCCTGCTGTTTTGCCTGGAAGTAAATTTTCGAGATTTGCTTTCCCAGGGTATTCTGGATCAGCTTGCTCTTCTGGGCCTGCTGGATGGCTTCGATCAGGTTGGTGGGCAGGTCTGATATCCGGTGATGTCTTTTTTCCCTGATGCTCATTGTGTATACATTTTTTGTTACCGGAGGCGGCGGAAGCATGTTGTTCCTGATTCCGTCCAGCCCGGCGTTGAGGATGACTGCCAGGGCCAGGTAGGGATTGCAGCTGGGATCAGGCATCCTGATTTCGCAGCAGGTCTCATTCCCGCGTGACAGGGGGATTCTTACCAGGGCCCCTGATTCAGTTTCTGACCAGGCCACAGCCGTAGGGGCCTCATGCCCGGGAACCAGTCTTTTATAGGAGTTTACAAGGGGATTGGTGATGGCGCTAAGCCCGGAAGCGTGATGCAGCAGCCCGGCAATGTATTGCCTGGCAGTCAGGCTCAGCCCGTCAGCGGCAGAGGGATCGGAAAAGATATTTTTTTCCTTTGCCAGGAAAGTCTGGTGCATATGGAGGCCGGAACCGTTGATGCCGAATACCGGTTTGGGCATAAACGTGGCATGGAGGCCTTTTTCCCTGGCCAGCTTCCTGACTACCCACTTAAAAGTCGAAAGGTTGTCAGCGGCGGTTAATCCGCTTGTCATCTGGAGATCAATTTCATGTTGCCCCGGCGCACCTCATGATGGGCGGCTGATATGCTCAAACCCATGGCTTCCAGCAGGTTGACCATGTCCCGGCGGGCTTCTTCACCCTTGTCTACCGGGGCCAGGTCAAAATATCCGGCAGAGTCCCGGGTGTCCACTGTGGCAGCCCCGTTGCTGTCCTGGTTGAAGATGAAGAATTCAACTTCCAGGCCCGCCTGGAACGAATAACCCATCCGCCTGGATTCTTCCAGCACTTTTTTGAAGCAGCTTCGCGGGCAGCCTTCGAAAGAAGATCCGTCCGGATGCCTGACATCGCAGATAATTCTTCCTACCAGCCCCCGCTCCATCTGTTCAGCCGGAAAAATCCTGAAGGTATTAGGATCGGGAAGCAGCCGCATGTCTGATTCTTCTATCCTGAAAAAGCCTTTGATTGCTGATCCGTCAAATATGACACTTCCGTCAAGCGCTTTGGAGAACTGGCTTTCCGGGATTTCAACGGCTTTGTTTATGCCCAGGATGTCAGTAAACTGGAGGCGAATAAAACGAACTTTTTCTTCTTTACAGATTTTTAGGATTTCATCTTTTGTCATGTCTTGAAAATTATAACCTTAAAAACAGCTCCCGTCTCTTTTTTCGGGTTTTAATCCAGGTGTAACTGGTTATAAAGGAAACCTTTTCCTGTTGACTGTCACCCTGTCAATCAACTCCATAACCGGAGCATGACCAATTCCGGGAGCAGGAGAAGGAAGGATGTAACCTTTCCCATCTGTTTCAATGGGGGGATCCACAATATCTTCCCTGAAATAACGCCGGGAGGCCGAGACGTCACCGGGCAACCGGAAATTCTCCAGGGTTGAGATGGCCACGTTGTGGGCTCTTCCGATCCCGGTTTCCAGCATGCCTCCGCACCAGACCGGGATGCCTTGCTCCATGCAGAAGTCATGAATTTTGATTGCCTCACCCGGCCCTCCGACTCTGCCCTGCTTGATGTTGATGATCCGGCAAGCCTTCATTTCCACTGCGGCTCTGGCGTCCCTGAGATGCCTTATCGATTCGTCCAGGCAAATGGGGGTCTCCAGTTGTTCCTGCAGTTTTCGGTGCTCAAAGATATCATCTGAATACAGGGGCTGCTCGATCATCAGGAGGTTGAACTGGTCCATCTCCAGGAACAGATCCAGATCTGAAAGGGTGTATGCTGAATTGGCATCGACCATCAGGGGAACATCGGTGAATTTCCCCCTGACTTTTTCGAGGATATCCAGGTCCCACCCCGGTTTTATTTTGATTTTTATCCTTCTGTATCCAGCTTCAATCTCTTCGGAAATCTTTTCCAGGAGCTCGCCCGGGCTGTCCTGGATGCCAATTGACACGCCGCAGGCAATTTTTTTTCGGGTGCCTCCCATGCACTGGTGCAGCGGAAGACCTTTTGCCCTGGCGTCCAGGTCCCAAAGGGATGAGATAATGGCGGCCTTGGCCATCCGGTGGCCACGAATCCTTCTACCCGGACCATCGTATCCTTCCAGATGGATATCAGTAACTGCCAGGATTTCAGGAATGAGATACTCCTCCAGGATATGCCAGGCAGTAAAGTTGTCCTCAGGGCTGTAGAAGGGATCATCATCAGCGACGCACTCACCCCAGCCGCTCAGCCCCCCTGATTTAACCTCAACTAGTATCGAGGCTTTCCCGTAGAGTTTTTCAAAACTCGTTTCAAAGTAGTGAATCAGCGGCAGCTCAATTTTGTAAAGGTTTACTTCTTCTATTTTCATACTGGTGCGACCGGAAATTTAATCCTGAAATTTATTTTTGGCGTATCGAAAAATTATATCCGCTCTTCGGTCAATATCTTAGCAGTGCCATCTGCAACAATATTTTTCCATATCTTTTCCCGATATTCTTCGATTGGCAACCTTGCAGTGGCGTCCCGATAAAAATCCACGATGAATTGAGTGGGAATTGCTTAAATATCTGGCATATCTATTGTTTAAAATAAATGATTGCGGTAGTGTGTTTGGAGTTGTGAAAACGGAAGCGGGTTTCGAAGACAGATCTTCGGCTACCAGTGGGAAATGTTAAGGAACAGGAGTGAATCAGGCATGTCCAGCATCAGATCTCTTATTCGTTCGAGCGGCCTTGAGTTTGTTTTGTTGTTTGTTGTTTTTGTATTTAATCAGAATACGATTTTCTCTGAAAACCTGGTTGGGAATGGTGATTTTCAGGCCGGAAATACTGGTTTTGTCAGTGACTATTTTTATTCCTCAGACCTTGGACCGGAGGGGAGATACTCTATTCAGCCTCAGGCCAATATTGTTCACTCTGCTTTTACGACTTCATATGATCATACATATGGCACCGGGTCAGGACTCTATTTTATTGCCAACGGGGCTCCTGATACCAGCGGTACGGTCTGGAGGGTGGCAAGTCCCATTTCTGTGACAGCCGGTGATATATACAGGTTTGAAGCTTACCTGATGAATGTGCTTCCCCCTTCAATTGGAGGAGCTGAACCAAGCTTGAAGTTTCAACTGGGTGATGGGAGTGTCTGGGCTGACCTGGGGACTACCGCATCTGGCCTGGCAAGGGAAGTCTGGACCTTCGTATACGCCGACGGGGTATTCAGCAATTCCGGAAATTACTATATCAGATTGGTAAACAATCAAAGCGAGGCGGCCGGAAACGATTTCGCCATTGATGATATATTTTTCAGCATCCGTACAGAGGCCCCCTCTTACCCTTCGAATCCGGGGGATCCGGAACCTACGGTTTTTAATACCTCGGGCATGAATAATGCCCCTTCCATCACCAGCAACGGCGGCGGAGAGAGTGCCGCAGTTTCGTTGGTGGAGGGAACTTCTTATGTTACAACGGTAACCGCGTCCGATCCCGACGGAGAAACACCCTTTTTTGCTACTGCCGGAGGTTCTGATCAAGGCAGATTCAGTATTAACAGTTCCAGCGGAGTGCTCAATTTTACAGCTCCCCCTGATTACGCCAATCCGCTCGATTCCGGTGGGAATAATACATATCTTGTACAGGTGTCTGCCAATGACGGAAATGGGGGTGTTGATTATCAACTGATAACAGTCACAATAACGGCCGATCCTCCCGCGGTTTCGACTACAGCGGCCAGTTCGGTCACCTGGAACTCAACCCAGTTGAATGGAAATCTCGATGATCTGGGCGGAGGTTCTTCAGTAAGTGTCTATTTTCAGTGGGGTACAAGTTTCGGCGGACCATACCCGAACAGCACATCAGCGCAATCAGTAAGTTCCACAGGGGCTTTCAATGCCTCTTTGTCAGGCTTGGCAGCAGATACACCTTATTATTTCCGAGCGGTTGTAAACGGAGGAGTAAGAGGAACCTACTATGGCCTACAGCAGAGTTTCACCACCGATGATCCGCCGACGGTATCGAGTACGGCGGCAACATCGGTTACATACAACTCAGCCGTGCTGAACGGAAACCTGAGTGACCTGGGGACCGCGGCATCGGTAGATGTTTCCTTTGAATGGGGGACCACCTCCGGCGGACCGTACCCGAACAGCACCACTTCTGAGAGTATGAGTTCCACGGGAACGTTCAATGCCTCACTGTCATCGCTTAGCGAGGACACAACCTACTACTTCCGTGCCGTGGCTGATGGCGGGGACAGCGGAACCAGTTACGGATCGGAGCAGAGCTTCCCGACCGATGATCCGCCGACGGTATCGAGTACGGCGGCAACATCGGTTACATACAACTCAGCCGTGCTGAACGGAAACCTGAGTGACCTGGGAACCGCTTCGTCAGTAGATGTTTCCTTTGAATGGGGGACCACCTCCGGCGGACCGTACCCGAACAGCACCGCTTCTGAGAGCATGAGTTCGACGGGCACGTTCAACGCGTCATTGTCGTCGTTGAGCGAGGACACAACCTACTACTTCCGTGCCGTGGCTGATGGCGGGGACAGCGGAACCAGTTACGGATCGGAGCAGAGCTTCCCGACCGATGATCCCCCGACTGTATCAACATCGGCGGCAACATCGGTTACATACAACTCAGCCGTGCTGAACGGAAACCTGAGTGACCTGGGGACCGCGGCATCGGTAGATGTTTCCTTTGAATGGGGGACCACCTCCGGCGGACCGTACCCGAACAGCACCACTTCTGAGAGTATGAGTTCCACGGGAACGTTCAATGCCTCACTGTCATCGCTTAGCGAGGACACAACCTACTACTTCCGTGCCGTGGCTGATGGCGGGGACAGCGGAACCAGTTACGGATCGGAGCAGAGCTTCCCGACCGATGATCCGCCGACGGTATCGAGTACGGCGGCAACCTCAGTCACCTACAATTCAGCGGTGCTGAACGGAAACCTGAGTGACCTGGGAACCGCTTCGTCAGTAGATGTTTCCTTTGAATGGGGGACCACCTCCGGCGGACCGTACCCGAACAGCACCGCTTCTGAGAGCATGAGTTCGACGGGCACGTTCAACGCGTCATTGTCGTCGTTGAGCGAGGACACAACCTACTACTTCCGTGCCGTGGCTGATGGCGGGGACAGCGGAACCAGTTACGGATCGGAGCAGAGCTTCCCGACCGATGATCCGCCGACGGTGTCAACATCGGCGGCAACATCGGTTACATACAACTCAGCCGTGCTGAACGGAAACCTGAGTGACCTGGGAACCGCTTCGTCAGTAGATGTTTCCTTTGAATGGGGGACCACCTCCGGCGGACCGTACCCGAACAGCACCACTTCTGAGAGCATGAGTTCGACGGACACGTTCAATGCCTCCCTGTCGTCGTTGAGTGAGGACACAACCTACTACTTCCGTGCCGTGGCTGATGGCGGGGACAGCGGAACCAGTTACGGATCGGAGCAGAGCTTCCCGACCGATGATCCCCCGACTGTATCAACATCGGCGGCAACATCGGTTACATACAACTCGGCCGTGCTGAACGGAAACCTGAGTGACCTGGGGACCGCGGCATCGGTAGATGTTTCCTTTGAATGGGGGACCACCTCCGGCGGACCGTACCCGAACAGCACCACTTCTGAGAGCATGAGTTCCACGGGAACGTTCAATGCCTCCCTGTCATCGCTTAGCGAGGACACAACCTACTACTTCCGCGCCGTGGCTGATGGCGGGGACAGCGGAACCAGTTACGGATCGGAGCAGAGCTTCCCGACCGATGATCCCCCGACTGTATCAACATCGGCGGCTACATCAGTGACATACAACTCGGCCGTGCTGAACGGAAACCTGAGTGACCTGGGGACCGCGGCATCGGTAGATGTCTATTTCGAATGGGGAACGACTTCCGGCGGACCTTATCCGAGTTCGACAACAACCCAGAGCATGAGTTCCACGGGAGCTTTTAATGCTCCGCTAACCTCCTTGTCAGCAAATGAGCCTTACTACTTCCGGGCAGTGGCCGACGGCGGAGACAGCGGAACAACCTACGGTGACGAGGTTGGTTTCCAGACTGAAACGACCTTTGTGGATGTGGAGACCGACCCGGTGGTCGGCGAAGTGAATTCCGGTTCGGCAGTGGTGAGCGGCGAGGTGACCTTTGACGGAGGACTTCCTGTAACCCGGCGAGGGATGTGCTGGGACACTTCCCCGAACCCGACCGTTTCACCTTCAGTCCCTGCCGAAGGAGGCGTTCCTTCGATCATGGGAGAAAGCAGCGTGGAAGGCAGCGGAGTGGGCTCATTCAGCAGCCTGATCAGCCCTCTGCGGGCCGCAACCCGCTACTACGTGCGTGCCTGGGCGGAAAATGACCTGGGGATCATCTACGGAAACGAGGAAACCTTCGTTACTCCGGGTGATGCCCGCGAGGCGATGGGCGCCCTGGTGAATGAACCAGGTTCCCAGCTGGTCTACCTGCTGGATACGGGGATCAATGCCGAGGAACTCTACGGCACTGACGCGAACTACACCAGCAGCTCGGTGCGCCAGTACGGGCATGAAACCCCGGTTAACCAGAATTTCATAAGCATCACCAACACCAATCCGGCGCAGGCGGTAACGGTTCACTTCCGTTACTTCAACTCAGACTGCGTGGATTTCTTTGATTTCCTGGTGGTTCTGACCTGTAACGACACCATGATGATTGACCCGTTCAACTTCACGGTGCCGGGCACTGACAGCGTGAATGTCAAGGACCGGTTCTTCGGCTACCCGAACAAGGCCGAAGGCACCGGCCAGAGCTTTGACGCCATTCCGGCTTCGACCTTCGCCGACGGACGGTTCCTGCTGTTTGTCACGGCTTCAGCCGATGTGAAGAGCGGTTTCGCTCCGGAATGGAACAAGACCCAGCTTGATCCTGACTATGACAGCCTGGACCTTATTCCGTATGAGTTCATCAACTACCGCGAGGAGAAACTGAACACTCATTGCCGGGCCTGGGAAGACGGAAGCGGTGACGCCGCCGATGAGAGCCTGTACGGCAGCTATGACGTGTATGGCGGCACCAACGGGTTCAGTGATGACAACCTGCATATCCTCAACGCCTCGGCGGTGTCCTTCAACTACCTCACCGGGTTCCAGACGGTGGCCAAGGTAACGGAGCTTGGAGCGCAGGCTTCCTACATGACCACGGCCTGGGCGCGTCCTGCCGTGTTTGCCGACGGAGCAGGCGGAGCGGCTGACATGCCGGCTCCGATTCACGCGCTGCTTACCGGCGGCGAGAGGATCTGGACGGAAGCCGGGGCCAACGGCGAACTGGTAACCAGTGTGGCCGGTGACCAGTACATACTGCGCCATGAGGCCCATGCCGGGGACCAGTGGGACCGGGGCGAGGATTCGCTTGGCTTTAACTGGATCATTTCCGAGGGCGGAGCGCTTGGATGGGAGATCTTCCCCTCCTCAGCCATGCCGGCTGAAAAGCAGGTGGTTAATTTCATCTCCTTCATGGATAACTACAACGGGGAATCCAACCTGGCGCAGGGAGCGACGCCCAGTGAGTGGGATGATGTTTCCTACAACATCCAGCCGGTGGTGACGATCTACACGGTGGAGCCTTTCAACAACTCTGAAGACCCATGGATCCCGAGTGATCCTGATGACCAGCCGATCGTTTCCCCGGTTACGCCTGAAAGCCCGCTGGTGACAGCCATTGCGGTCAAGTGTATCAACACCTATGAAATCGATCCTGAGAGCAACCTGAATGACGCGGTGCTTGGCTACAAGTTCGGGGAATTCACGCTGCAGGATCTTTATGACATGAACGCGGTTATTGGCACGGACAGCCTGACGCTGGAAGGTTTTCTTAATGTGCTGGCCGGTTCACAGAACGAGCTGGCTAACGAAGTGGGTCCGGGATGGATGAAGCTTTCGCGTTGGTTCACGACGCGGAAGTGGACGACTGTTGATCTGTATCCTGAGTATGTGTATTCGTACTGGCAGGGATGGGATTATTCCGGCTCGGCTCCCTATGAGCTGACGGGCCCGACGATCTTCACTGAAGGCCAGGCCAATTACGTGTTCGAGAACTTCGGCGCCGGCAAGTGGCTGTCGACGGTTATCTCGGAGTGAGTGTACCAAGCCCGTCCCGGGCTTGGTCCTAGAACGTACTGCGGACTTCCAGTCTGCAGCTTGTAGCTGGAGCCTAGGGCTCCAGCTACAGCAATGAAAAGTCGAGCCCTGCCTGAAAATGCCTTATTTACTCTATGCGAGGTTGGTTTATTCGGTTAGGAGTGAATTTGCCGCGGAGTTACTGGAGCAAGATGCTCCAGCTACAACGTCGAGCCAATGCTCCCGCAGTACCACGGGCGTCCTGCTCCAGCTGACCCTGATTACATCCAAACAGTAACGCAACGGCGCCATGCCGCAACGACGCAAATATTTTTTATTTCTCTGCGTCCCTGCGATATGGCGTCTTTGCGTTATGAACCTGCCGAAGGCCTTCCACTTCGCACATCGAACATCTCCGATCTCACTTCCGATGGAGCCTATGGCAGGTTGTGTCCTCAGGAGAGTAGAAAATTTTGAGGTCCCAAGTCAGGTTCATGCTGTATACCACCAGGATTTTCCGGATTAATTCCAGGGAACGCTCAATGAATATTTATAAAACAGAATTTATGATCGCGGATTAGGCGAGACCGTTAAATTTTGATTTTAAAGGTGTTCCGGAGGCGGGTTGAAGAGAGCGGCTCCGCATAATTAAACATTCTGCAAATAAAAAGAAAATTTGTTAAATATGTAATTGTTTGGGTTGAAGTTTTGTGATAGAAAATACAGGTTTATGTAATCGGAAGTTGGGGCCCGGTTTCAGGGGCAAAATATCTCTGTCCGAGAACCCTTTGATTTTCAATATATATTGCTGTCACTACTGTTGACAGCGGGTTGGTTTATTCAGGAGGCGAATGTGATTTTCCACGGTACTTTCCGGAAATCTGTGCTTGTTTTTGGTTTAATTTTTTTCATTTTTGCAGGGTTTGTACCGCTGCAGGCTGCGACCGAAGCGGAGATTAATACCGCGATTGAAAATGGTATTGACTGGCTTGTTCCCTTACAGGGCACGGGAGGTGCTCCGGCTGGTGCCTGGCCTGGAGACACTTATATGGCGGCAAATTCGGCTTTTGCCGCCGCCGTCCTGGAGCATTACGCCGAGAAAATCGGGAAATCTCCCCTCGACCCAACCTATGCATACTCGGCTAACATTCAGGCCGCCCTGGATTATATTATCTCAGCCGCGACATATGATTCTGTCAATGGCTGGGTTTACTGGAATGAGAGGCAAGCAGTCAACTGCTATGAAAGCGGGCCGGCCCTGATGGCCATAGCCCGTTGTGGGGCACCTGATGCTGTAGTTTCCGGTGGAGTCCTGAATGGTTTTACCTATAAACAGGTAGCCCAGATGGTTGTGGACTGGCTGGCCTCCGCCCAGATAACCTCAGGGGACGGAACCGGCGCCTGGTACTACTACAAAAACGCGACAACCGGAGACCAGTCGGCCACCGGTTGGGTTACCATGGGGCTGGGATACGCGGCTCACAGCATGGAATGCACAATCCCACCTGATGTTTTGACTCGCCTCGATACCTGGAACGAATTCATACAGAACCACAATGCTACATCCCCCGATTTTGGGGGGGCGGCCTACATGAACTCCTATCTTGGCTGGTACAACGTATACAAAACCGGTCACCTCCTTTTCGCCCAGGGTCTGGTAGGCAAGACCGTAGCCGACCAGAGGGTCCAGGATGCCCTGACATTCATGGTAAATCACTGGAATGATCCAACCAACGGATCAGGATCTTCCAGCGATTGGGGATGGCGGGGAAATCCTCCCTCAGTCCTTCCTTCTTATATTGCCACCATGGCGGCGATGAAGGGGTTCACGGAACTCGAGATTGAAACCTTTGGCAGCCCGGCGATAAATCCATACAACGATTTTTCCGATGTAATTGTGGACAACCAGTACGCGGACGGGCATTGGCTGGGAGGCGGCCACGGTGAAATCAACCACCGAAGCACCTGTTGGGCCCTGCTGACCCTGCTGAAAGCCACCTCTCATTTCCCGCCGGTGGTCACAACCAGCGCGGCGAGCAGTGTTACCGGTTCATCAGCTGTCTTGAACGCCAGCCTGACTGACCTGGGAACCGCGGAATCCGCGGCTGTATCATTTCAATGGGGAACTGTGTCAGGTGTCTATTCCTATGAAACCACTCCCCAGACTTTTTCATCAATTCCCACGACTTTCAATGCACCAATCTCCGGTCTTTCCCAGGGAGTGACCTATTATTTCAAGGCCAAGGCCGTCGGGGATGCGATCGGTTATGGATCAGAACTGAGTTTTTCAACACCCACCAACACTCCCCCGACGGTATCAACATCGGCGGCAGGTTCAATCACAGTTGACTCAGCCGTGCTGAACGGAAACCTGAGTGACCTGGGAACCGCTTCGTCAGTAGATGTTTCCTTTGAATGGGGGACCACCTCCGGCGGACCGTACCCGAACAGCACCGCTTCTGAGAGCATGAGTTCGACGGGCACGTTCAACGCGTCATTGTCGTCGTTGAGCGAGGACACAACCTACTACTTCCGTGCCGTGGCTGATGGCGGGGACAGCGGAACCAGTTACGGATCGGAGCAGAGCTTCCCGACCGATGATCCGCCGACGGTGTCAACATCGGCGGCAACATCGGTTACATACAACTCAGCCGTGCTGAACGGAAACCTGAGTGACCTGGGAACCGCTTCGTCAGTAGATGTTTCCTTTGAATGGGGGACCACCTCCGGCGGACCGTACCCGAACAGCACCACTTCTGAGAGCATGAGTTCGACGGACACGTTCAATGCCTCCCTGTCGTCGTTGAGTGAGGACACAACCTACTACTTCCGTGCCGTGGCTGATGGCGGGGACAGCGGAACCAGTTACGGATCGGAGCAGAGCTTCCCGACCGATGATCCCCCGACTGTATCAACATCGGCGGCAACATCGGTTACATACAACTCGGCCGTGCTGAACGGAAACCTGAGTGACCTGGGGACCGCGGCATCGGTAGATGTTTCCTTTGAATGGGGGACCACCTCCGGCGGACCGTACCCGAACAGCACCACTTCTGAGAGCATGAGTTCCACGGGAACGTTCAATGCCTCCCTGTCATCGCTTAGCGAGGACACAACCTACTACTTCCGCGCCGTGGCTGATGGCGGGGACAGCGGAACCAGTTACGGATCGGAGCAGAGCTTCCCGACCGATGATCCCCCGACTGTATCAACATCGGCGGCTACATCAGTGACATACAACTCGGCCGTGCTGAACGGAAACCTGAGTGACCTGGGGACCGCGGCATCGGTAGATGTCTATTTCGAATGGGGAACGACTTCCGGCGGACCTTATCCGAGTTCGACAACAACCCAGAGCATGAGTTCCACGGGAGCTTTTAATGCTCCGCTAACCTCCTTGTCAGCAAATGAGCCCTACTACTTCCGGGCAGTGGCCGACGGCGGAGACAGCGGAACAACCTACGGTGACGAGGTTGGTTTCCAGACTGAAACGACCTTTGTGGATGTGGAGACCGACCCGGTGGTCGGCGAAGTGAATTCCGGTTCGGCAGTGGTGAGCGGCGAGGTGACCTTTGACGGAGGACTTACCGGTGACCCGGCGTGGGATGTGCTGGGACACTTCCCCGAACCCGACCGTTTCACCTTCAGTCCCTGCCGAAGGCGGCGTTCCTTCGATCATGGGAGAAAGCAGCGTGGAAGGCAGCGGAGTGGGCTCATTCAGCAGCCTGATCAGCCCTCTGCGGGCCGCAACCCGCTACTACGTGCGTGCCTGGGCGGAAAATGACCTGGGAATCATCTACGGAAACGAGGAAACCTTCGTTACTCCGGGTGATGCCCGCGAGGCGATGGGCGCCCTGGTGAATGAACCAGGTTCCCAGCTGGTCTACCTGCTGGATACGGGGATCAATGCCGAGGAACTCTACGGCACTGACGCGAACTACACCAGCAGCTCTGTGCGCCAGTACGGGCATGAAACCCCGGTTAACCAGAATTTCATAAGCATCACCAATACTAATCCGGAGCAGGCGGTAACGGTTCACTTCCGTTACTTCAACTCAGACTGCGTGGACTTTCTTTGACTTCCTGGTAGTACTGACCTGTAACGACACCATGATGATTGACCCGTTCAACTTCACGGTTCCCGGAACAGACAGCGTGAATGTCAAGGACCGGTTCTTCGGCTACCCGAACAAGGCCGAAGGCACCGGCCAGAGCTTTGACGCCATTCCGGCTTCGACCTTCGCCGACGGACGGTTCCTGCTGTTTGTCACGGCTTCAGCCGATGTGAAGAGCGGTTTCGCTCCGGAATGGAACAAGACCCAGCTTGATCCTGACTATGACAGCCTGGACCTTATTCCGTATGAGTTCATCAACTACCGCGAGGAGAAACTGAACACTCATTGCCGGGCCTGGGAAGACGGAAGCGGTGACGCCGCCGATGAGAGCCTGTACGGCAGCTATGACGTGTATGGCGGCACCAACGGGTTCAGTGATGACAACCTGCATATCCTCAACGCCTCGGCGGTGTCCTTCAACTACCTCACCGGGTTCCAGACGGTGGCCAAGGTAACGGAGCTTGGAGCGCAGGCTTCCTACATGACCACGGCCTGGGCGCGTCCTGCCGTGTTTGCCGACGGAGCAGGCGGAGCGGCTGACATGCCGGCTCCGATTCACGCGCTGCTTACCGGCGGCGAGAGGATCTGGACGGAAGCCGGGGCCAACGGCGAACTGGTAACCAGTGTGGCCGGTGACCAGTACATACTGCGCCATGAGGCTCATGCCGGGGACCAGTGGGACCGGGGCGAGGATTCGCTTGGCTTTAACTGGATCATTTCCGAGGGCGGAGCCTTGGCCTGGGAGATCTTCCCCTCCTCAGCCATGCCGGCTGAAAAGCAGGTGGTTAATTTCATCTCCTTCATGGATAACTACAACGGTGAGTCGAACCTGGCGCAGGGAGCGACGCCCAGTGAGTGGGATGATGTTTCCTACAATATCCAGCCGGTGGTGACGATCTACACGGTTGAGCCTTTCAACAACTCTGAAGACCCATGGATCCCGAGTGATCCTGATGACCAGCCGATCGTTTCCCCGGTTACGCCTGAAAGCCCGCTGGTGACAGCCATTGCGGTCAAGTGTATCAACACCTATGAAATCGATCCTGAGAGCAACCTGAATGACGCGGTGCTTGGCTACAAGTTCGGGGAATTCACGCTGCAGGATCTTTATGACATGAACGCGGTTATTGGCACGGACAGCCTGACGCTGGAAGGTTTTCTTAACGTGCTGGCCGGCTCACAGAACGAGCTTGATAACGAAGTGGGTCCGGGATGGATGAAGCTTTCGCGTTGGTTCACCACCAGGAAGTGGACGACTGTTGATCTGTATCCTGAGTACGTGTATTCGTACTGGCAGGGATGGGATGATTCCGGCTCGGCTCCCTATGAGCTGACGGGTCCGACTATCTTCACTGAAGGCCAGGCCAACTACGTGTTCGAGAACTTCGGCGCCGGCAAGTGGCTGTCGACGGTTATCTCGGAGTGAGTGTGCCAAGCCCGTCCCGGGCTTGGTCCTAGAACGTACTGCGGACTTCCAGTCTGCAGCTTGTAGCTGGAGCCTAGGGCTCCAGCTACAGCAATGAAGAGTCGAGCCCTACCTGAAAATGCCTTATTTACTCCATGCGAGGTTGGTTATTCCGGCGAGGTGTGAATTTCCCGCGGAGTTACTGGAGCAAGATGCTCCAGCTACAACGTCGAGCCAATGCTCCCGCAGTACCACGGGCGTCCTGCTCCAGCTGACCCGGATTACATCCCAACAGTAACGCTACGGCGCTATGCCGCAATGACGCAAAGATTTTTTATTTCTCTGCGTCCTTGCGTCATAGCGTCTCTGCGTTATGAACCTGCCGGGTTCTGAAACTCCGGATTTCGCAAGGGAGTTGGGGGATATTTTTTTTAACTCATCGGAGTGCCGAATGATGAGTTTTCGATTGCCCGGTTTCGGGTGACGAATGGCGAGTTCCGAGTTTTCATTCGACACCCGACTCCGAGAACTTCGGTGCCGGCAAGTGGCTGTCGACGGTTACTTCGGAGTGAGTGTGCCATGCCCGTCCCGGGCTTGGTCTTAGAACGTACTGCGGACTTCCAGTCTGCAGCTTGTAGCTGGAGCCTAGGGCTCCAGCTACAGCAATGAAGAGTCGAGCCCTGCCTGAAAATGCCTTATTTACTCCATGCGAGGTTGGTTTATTCGGTGAGGAGTGAATTTGCTGCGAAGTTACTGGAGCAAGATGCTCCAGCTACAACGTCGAGCTAATGCTCCCGCAGTACCAAGGGCGTCCCGCTCCAGCTGACCCGGATTACATCCCAACATCAACGCAACGGCGCTATGCCGCAACGACGCAAATATTTTTTATTTCTCTGCGTCCTTGCGTCATAGCGTCTCTGCGTTATGAACCTGCCGGGTTCTGAAACTCCGGATCCCGCAAGGGAGTTGGGGATATTTTTTTTAACTCATCGGAATGCCGAATGATGAGTTTTCGATTGCCCGGTTTCGGGTGACGAATGGCGAGTTCCGAGTTTTCATTCGACACCCGGCACCCGAAAATCGACACTGGACACTGGGACATTCGACTCCGAGAACTTCGGCGCCGGCAAGTGGCTGTCGACGGTTATCTCGGAGTGAGTGTGCCATGCCCGTCCCGGGCTTGGTCTTAGACCGTACTGCGTACTTCCAGTCTGCAGCTTGTAGCTGGAGCCTAGGGCTCCAGCTACAGCAATGAAGAGTCGAGCCCTGCCTGAAAATGCCTTATTTACTCTATGCGAGGTTGGTTTATTCGGTGAGGAGTGAATTTGCCGCGGAGTTACTGGAGCAAGATGCTCCAGCTACAACGTCGAGCCAATGCTCCCGCAGTACCACGGGCGTCCTGCTCCAGCTGACCCGGATTACATCCTAAAAGTAACGCAATGGCACAATGCCGCAATGACGCAAGGATTTATTATTTCTCTGCGTCCCTGCGTTATGGCGTCTTTGCGTTATGAACCTGCCGGGTTCTGAAACTCCGGATTCCGCAAGGGAGTTGGGGGATATTTTTTTTAACTCATCGGAGTGCCGAATGGCGAGTTCCGAGTTTTCATTCGACACCCGACACCCGGAAATCGACACTGGACACTGGGACATTCGGCATTCGACTCCGAGAACTTCGGCGCCGGCAAGTGGCTGTCGACGGTTATCTCGGAGTGAGTGTGCCAAGCCCGTCCCGGGCTTGGTCCTAGAACGTACTGCGGACTTCCAGTCTGCAGCTTGTAGCTGGAGCCTAGGGCTCCAGCTACAGCAATGAAGAGTCGCGCCCTGCCTGAAAATGCCTTATTTACTCCATGCGAGGTTGGTTATTCCGGCGAGGCGTGAATCTGCTGCGGAGTTACTGGAGCAGGATGCTCTAGCTACAACGTCGAGCCAATGCTCCCGCAGTGCCATGGGCGTCCCCTTCCACTTCGCACATCGAACATCTCCGATCTCACTTCCGATGGCACCCAGGGTAGTTGCGGGTCACAAGCAGCAAGTTACGTCAGTGAAATAACTATCGGACAAGATTATAGAAAGATCTCCTGGTATTTGTTTCAGGATTCATGAAGCTATGAAATCTCCTGATGGCATATTTCCTGCTGAAATAATGCTCCAGTGTTTTTCTGGTACTGGTTCTCCATTCCCTGGCTGTCTGGAGGGAGTAATTTTTAATTTTCTGGATATCCTCAGGTATCTCAAGGAAAAGCTGTGCTTCTCTCCGATCATAAATATTATTAACAGGTTTGAAGAAGCCATTCTCGTCCCACTCGGTTTCAATTACAATGTTTTTGGGAATTTCCGAGGGAAGAGGTGTTTTCATATTTATCTGTCCGGTCCCTGCAGTGGACCATTCCGCGATGAACCGGTCGGTTCCGATCCCTTTATGGAGAGAACAGTTTTCGCCGCCGCCGTAAAGATTTCTGACATAGGTATCAATTGAAACTCCCAGTTTCAGGTTCAGATTGGCGTTGCGGGATTCCAGGGGATCAAAGGTCCAGGTAATCCATTTGAAATCTTGCCGGAGACTGTTGAACTGAGCTTGTTTCAGGTCAAATCCTATGCCTTGATCTCTGAATTCAGGCAAAACAGCCAGCATATGGGAATGGTGAGAGGGTGCTCCGGACCAGCAGGCAGGGATACTGAAGCAGAATCCTGCCAGGAGATTGTTTTGAAATGATCCCAACAGCAAGGCCTTGTGTTTGATGCAGGTGGCGAGGGTCCGGGCGGAAACGGTTTCCGCCTCGGCAAGTCCCCATACCCGGACCTGGATTTCCACGCACTGATTTAAGTCAGAAGCAGATTCCAGTCTCCGGATATCAGAAATCATTTTAGCGGGTTTTTCCCCAGCCTCCGCCGCCGGGGGTTTCGATAACAACCCGGTCTCCGCTGTTTAATACAACTGAATCCTTGCCTCGCAACTTCCTCTTGGCGCCTTTAGCGGGCAGCAGGCTTTCTGTGCCTTTTTTACCTACCCGGCCTCCCTTGAGACCGAAAGGCGAATGTTTTCTTCTTTCAGAAATGATACTGATCCGGGTATCAGGATCGACAGCTTCATAGGATTTAATTATGCCTTCTCCTCCCGGATTCTTTCCGCTGCCCCCTGATTTCTTTCTCAGCCTGTATTCTCCAATCCTTAAGGGATAGGCATTTTCAAGGATTTCGATTGAAGTATTCGGGGAGTTGTTCATATGGATCCCCTGGGCTCCGGAACCCTTCCGGGTGGGGCTTCCGCCTGAACCTGAACCTATCAGTTCATGGTAAGAAAAAGAAGCTCCAGTGGCCGGATTATGTCCTGTAACGGTTACGGTGTTGGAAGTCCCGCCGGATGCAGCGGGAATTACATCTGGCAGGGCAGGGGCCAGGGCTTTAAGGATTAAATCAGTTATTCTAAGGGAAGTTTCGGTAAATCCGGCCGTGGTGGCTGAAGGGAAGGATGCGTTAAGCACCGTTCCTTCAGGAGCAATGATCCTGACAGAATCGGGCAGGCTGCAGTTCAGGGTTTCACCTTTCGGCCTGAGGCAGTTCAGGACGTAATGCAACGACGCGGATGTAACCGCGATAACTGTATTCATGGGGCCTGCAGTCTGGGGAGCACTTGCTGAAAAATCCGCGGTTAGATCAGTTCCTTTTACTGTCAGGGTTAGCTTTAGGGTAAGCGGCTTACTTTTAGCTGAAGTGTCGATGCCGTCATCATCCAGCGCATCTTCAGCTGAATAGGTCCCGTCAGGAATAGAGGATATTACTTTTTTAAGGATTTTTTCAGCCCGATCCAACAAGGCTGAAGAATAGTCTCCGACCATTTCCGCGCCACTTTCGGTCACCAGTGCTGAAAGTCTTTTTTCGCCAAGTCTCAGGGCTTCCAACTGGACAGCCAGATCAGCCTCGGCTTTTCTAGGTATTGTTGAGTTATAAAGGATCATCTGCAGAAGGGTCCGGTTCAGACTGCCTCCGGCATACAGTTTTATGGGGGGAACGATGATTCCTTCCTGGAATGTTTCTGTGCTCATAGGCACAGAAACAGGGGGGAGGCCTCCTGTATCTTTATAGTGATTCCTGACAGCAATATAGTAGTCGGGATCTTTTTTACCCCCGGTAAACAGGGCAGAGAGCATGGTCATCCCCTGGGGATGGGTGCCTCCGCAGAAAGGATCATTAAGTATCGCCACGTCTCCGGGCTGCAGGTTAAGGGAACTTACAGCATGGGATACAGATAAGGGCATCGCTCCAAGATGGACCGGTAAATGGGCGTCCATAGCGATGATTCGGCAGCTGCTGTTAAGGACAGCACATGAATAATCGCATCTTTCCTGCAGGTTTGAAGCCCGGGCCGCCCTTTTACTGACAGATCCCATTTCTTCGGTTATGGAGGTGAAAATGTTTGTGAATATCTCAAGCTCTATTGGATCAATGTTCGCCATAGCAAGTAAGCATAACAAAAGTTAATGGTTTCCGGCATCTTTTTAAGATTATTGAGGCCAATCTTTAAAAAAAAATCGACATTTTGTGATTTGGGACGTTTGTTATGGAAGGAACAGAGGTGTAGAATTCCAGATCGATTATTGCGTGTTATAATTTCATTTGCGGTTAACCTGTTGACTATAAAACAACTTTTGTTTTTTTCATGCTTATGGTGCCGGGCCGGAGCAGGCGGCTTGAAAAAAGGGAAAAGGGTTTGATTCGCGAATAAACCGGGTGGTATTCAGTACTGTTTTCAGTCATAGCTGATAAAGTTAGAAGGTTGGGCGCATAGATACGATTTCAGGATCGCCAAAGCCTTCCGGGAGCTTACATTTAGAGGGGGAAGATAGTTTAGTTGTTGTCTGAATTCCCAGAAGGACGATTAAGGCCCAGAATTTTTCAGGGATCACACAAAAACAGGGGTTGGATTCTTAATTTATGTCAGTTCGAATTGGCGAGGTATTAATAAGGTACGGTCATTTATCAGTTGACCAGCTCCGGGAAGCTCTGCATTACCAGAAGGTCCACTCCTCCCATTTTGTTGATGCGCTGGTTTCCCTCGGTTATGTTACCGAGGATACGGTTGTAAATGTCCTGAGCAGGCAATATAACATCCCTGTAATTGACCTGGCAGAAACAGAGATTGATACCAGCTGCCTTAGTCTTATTCCCAAAGACCGAGCCATAAAAAACCGGGTTTTACCTCTCCAGAAAAAAGGAGGGGTTTTAAAAGTCGCGGTCACTGATCCATCTGATGTCATGGCCCTGGATGAGCTCAAGTTCATGACCGGATGCAGGATTGATCCGGTTATAGCCAAGGAAAGCAGCATTGTTCACGCGATCGAAGAGTATCTTGGTTCTGACCAGTCTCTTGAGATTGAAAAGGTTTATGATGAGCTGATAGCCGAGGGCCAGGAATTCGAACTGGACATGGAGGAGGGTATTGGCGCTGACCAGGAAGTCAATATTGAACAGGCTTCAGAGGCCCCGATTATCAGGCTGGTCAACCTTATCCTGGCTGATTCGATAAGGCGGAATGCCAGTGATATTCATTTAGAGTCCTACCAGAAAGATTTCAGGATAAGATTTCGTATTGACGGAATTCTGTATCCGATCATGAGCCCGCCCCTGAGAGTGAAAGATGCCGTGGTTTCAAGAGTTAAGATCATGGCTAATCTGGATATTGGTGAACGTCGGATTCCCCAGGATGGGAGGATAAAAATCCAGATTACTATGGGAGGCCGCAAGAAGAAGATCGATTTCAGGGTCTCCACACTTCCCACTCTATTTGGGGAAAAGGTTGTTTTGAGACTTCTGGATCCTGACAAACTTCCTTCGGATTTGAGGTTGCTGGGATTTGAAAAGAGCGCACTTGACAAATTTCAGCGTGCTGTAACAATGCCTTACGGTATGGTGCTGGTTACTGGTCCAACCGGAAGCGGAAAAACGAGCACCCTGTACACATCACTGGCCAAGCTGAATACCGATGAAGTGAATATAATGACTGCTGAGGATCCGGTTGAGTTTAATTTCCACGGAATAAACCAGGTCCAGATAAATGAGCAGGTGGGGAGAACTTTCGCTGGGGCTCTTCGCTCCTTCCTGAGGCAGGACCCCAACATTATTCTGGTTGGAGAAATACGAGACCTTGAAACAGCTGAAATTGCTGTGAAAGCAGCCCTGACCGGACATCTTCTTTTAAGCACTCTCCACACCAATGATGCCCCTTCCTCCATCATCAGGATGACAAATATGGGGATGGAGCCATTTCTTGTGGCCAGCGCTCTTAACATAATCTGTGCCCAGAGGCTGGTGCGGGTTATTTGCGAGAATTGCAAAGAAGAGTATACAGCGTCGGACGAAATTCTCGGATCACTTGGTATCCCTGAGGACGAAAGAGATTCCATAACCCTTTTCAGGGGGAGAGGGTGTAAGCTTTGTTCCGATACCGGATTTAAAGGACGAACCGGATTATACGAAGTCATGGATAATTCTCCGGCTATCCAGGAACTGATCCTGGCCGGGGCTACAGCCTCCGATCTAAGAAACACGGCCAAGAAAGAAGGCATGATAACTCTCAGGGAAGCCGGTTTGAAAAAGCTCAAGGAAGGCAAGACCACCGTAGAAGAAGTGCTGAGGGAGACTACAATTATTTAAATTTCTGATTCTTAAATCATGGTTGTATGAAATTTAGATAGATGTAGATACCGAATTCTGTTTCTCCAAAGCCCCAGCCGCCAAGACTGGTATCCCGGAACTATTATTTGCAGGGTCTGCGTCTCCTCTTTTTGGATTAGGTCACTGAATGGATTCGGAGCATCCATTATGCTGCTGCTGCGATAAATGAAGTGTTCGGATCGGAAAATTCCCAGACCTGCGTGATAGATTAAATTTGAATCAGTGGCTATTCGAAAGGTTTTTGTGAGAGGGGATACGCATTAGCCGGTTTATTATTGAAACTGCAATATGTTTTTCATAATTTGTTTTCAATGTTCCTGAAGGGTTCGATATGGATGAAAATTCAGTCAACATGCCGCAGTTATTAAAAAAGGTCGTTGATATGGGAGGAAGCGATCTGCACATGACCGCTGAGTCTCCTCCCAGGATCAGGCTTCACGGAGATCTTCTCCCTCTATCCCAGGACATCCTGTCTCCTGATCAGGTAAGGTCATTGATCTACAGTGTCATGACTGACCAGCAGAAGTTTTTGTACGAGGAAAACCGAGAGGTCGATTTTAGTTTTGGTGTTCCTTCGGTTGCCAGATTCAGGGCTAATGTTTATACCCAGAGGGAGAACACGGCCGGGGTTTTCAGGATGATCCCATTCAAGATCCTGTCACTCCAGGACTTGAAGATGCCTCCGATTCTTGAAAAGCTGACAAAAAAACCAAGGGGGCTGATTTTAGTCACCGGTCCTACCGGAAGTGGTAAGTCAACCACGCTGGCAGCTATGATTGACGAGATAAATTCAACCCGTCCCGGGCACATTATTACAGTTGAAGATCCGATAGAGTTTCTGCATTCCCACAAGAAATGCCTTGTCAATCAGCGTGAAGTTCACAGTGACACCACCTCTTTTACTACCGCTTTACGGATGGCTCTCAGGGAGGATCCTGACGTTGTTCTTATCGGTGAAATGAGGGACCTGGAGACAATTGAAGCGGCTTTAAGGATAGCTGAAACCGGGCATTTAACTTTCGGCACCCTGCATACCAATTCAGCTTATTCGACAATCAACAGGACTGTAGATGCGTTTCCCCCTCACCAGCAACAGCAGATTCGAGCCCAGCTTTCCATGGTGCTTGAGGGGATTGTCTGTCAGTCCCTGCTCCCCAGGGCGAATGGCGAAGGAAGGGTTTGTGCTACTGAAATCCTGATCCCTACAGCTGGAATAAGGAATCTGATAAGGGAGAATAAGGTACACCAGATTTATTCCGCCATGCAGATAGGGCAGGAAAAATCAGGCATGCACACCATGAATCAGAGCCTTGCCGCACTGGTTGCGGACGAGAAAATAACAATGGACCTGGCAATAGGAACATCATCCAGCCCGGATGAATTAAGGGACGCTTTAAAGCGCATCCCCTACAGGAACAGGAATTTGGGGTGATAGAAACTCCGGCGGGTATGAACGCAGTTTTTTTGATCAAAGGCCCGCGAACTGAAGAAGAGAGGTTTTAAAATGCCTGTATACAAATTTACCGGTAGAAGCCGTTCCGGGGGAGCGACTGTTTCAGGTGAGAGGGAAGCACCAAGCAGCGAAGCTGTTGCCGCAATACTCAGGTCCGAACAGATCTTCCCCCTGGAAATTAAACAGAAAAACGCCCTGCTGTCCTATGAAATCCCGGTATTTGCAGGTGGAGTAAGCCAGAGAGATCTTGCTCTTTTCTCCAAGCAGTTTTCCGTAATGCTGGATTCCGGACTTCCGCTTGTGCAGTGCCTGGGGATATTGGCCAGCCAGACAGAAAACGCTGTTTTCAAGGAAATACTTACCAAGGTAAGGGAGGATGTGGAATCGGGGGCAACCCTGGCTGATGCCATGAGAAAACATCCGAAGGCTTTCGATGACCTTTTTGTCAGCATGGTTGCCGCGGGAGAGGCCGGTGGAGTTCTGGACATTATACTCAGGAGGCTTACGACTTTTGTCGAGAAGAATATGAAACTCAGGAAGTCCCTGATTACCGCCTCAGTTTATCCTTCAGTGGTAAGCGTGGTGGCGATCGGCATTATATTCATAATGCTGGTCTGGGTAGTGCCGGTGTTTGTCTCACTTTTTGAGGGCCTCAATGCGCCCCTGCCGCTTCCGACCAGGATTATTATTGCCTCCAGCAATATCGCGGTTCAGTTCAGCCTGCCCTTCATTGTACTTGTGGTTGTTGGGATTGTCGGCTTTCGCCAGTTTTATAAAACTGAAAACGGAAAGTTGTCTGTTGATACGGCAATTTTGAAGTTGCCGCTGCTTGGGATGACAATCAAGAAACTGGCTATTGCCCGATTCTCCCTGACGCTTTCAACCCTTTTGAATGGAGGTATTCCTTTAATGGAAGGATTGTCCATTACCGCGGAAACAGCTGGAAATGCCAGTATTCATAACGCCCTGGTCCAGGTGCGCAGTGAAGTTTCAGAAGGAAAGAGCCTGGTTGAGCCAATGAGAAAACTGGAGGTTTTTCCCTCCATGGTTACCCAGATTGTTGGAGTAGGTGAGGAGACCGGGGAGCTGGATCATATGCTCGAAAAGCTTGCAGATTATTACGAGCAGGAGGCGGATGACGCCATAGCTAATCTGTTGACGATGATAGAGCCGATAATGATCGTTTTTCTTGGCGCGATTGTAGGAGGAATTGTCGTTTCCATGTATTTACCGATTTTTACACTTATTGGTCATCTTTCCAGATAAAATTGGGGGAAGGCGCTCGGAAAAGAACAAAATTTTCAGACATATGAGATATAAATCTCATATTTGTGATCGCTGATACTTTTTAATTTGCTTTACGGTAATATATTGGCTGTTCAGCAGGATTGGAATGACTGCTGAAACCGGCTGGGAGCTGTTTCCCGCTAAAAGTATTATTAAGCAAACTAGCTGGACAAAAATTTTTAAATTATTCCATAAGGAGACACCATGAGAGGACAAAAGGGTTTTTCATTGATTGAATTGTTAATCGTTGTTGCTGTAATCGGTATTATTGCGGCGATCGCGGTTCCAAATCTTATGCAGTCGAGAGCTGCGGCCAACGAAGCGTCCGCGATATCATCGGTCAGGACCGTAGTCACAGCACAAATTACTTTTTCCGCTACTGTAGGTAGCGGTGCTTATGCCGCTAATCTGGGCGCTCTTCAGACGGCTGGATTAATTGACCAGGCTCTGGGTTCAGGTACCAAGGATGGTTACAATTTTGCTTCTGTTGGCGCAGGCACCACTTTTACAGTGACGGCAACACCGGTAACCCAGGGAACTACTGGAACAAGGGGCTTCTTCGCTGACCAGACTGGTGTGATCAGGTTTGACACCAGTGGATCTGCTACAGCTTCAAGTACTCCTTTGGGCGGAACCCCCAGCAGCTAGACTGATTAAACATAATCAGCAGCTGAACCACAGTATTCCGGAGGCAGCCATTTGCATGGCTGCCTCTTAGAGCATTTTCAAAAAGTGCGGGACAGAGGAATTTTGCCCCGCACTTTTTGTGCGAAAATTCAAATCCCGTTTGTTCCTGGGAACGGATTATATTTCGCCCCTGGAGTCGTTATGAATAGAGAAAGGGGATTTTCACTTATTGAATTGTTGATCGTGGTAGTAGTCCTCACTATTATTGCCGCGGTTACGGTCCCAAATCTCCTGAAGGCAAGATCTGCGGCTAATGAGTCGTCAGCAATTTCATCGGTTAGGGCCATCATTACCGCGCAGAGTACTTTTACCGCAACCCTTGGAAGTGGGTCGTATGCCGCCAATCTTGGTATCCTGTCGTCAGCCGGATTGATTGACCAGGCTCTCGGTTCCGGGAGCAAGGATGGTTATAATTTCACATCAACCGGAGCGGGCGCTACTTTTACGGTAACAGCAACTCCAATGACCTTCGATGTTACCGGGAACCGGGGCTTTTTTGCCGACCAGACTGGCGTGATCCGGTTTGATATCAGCGGAACCGCCACCTCTTCAAGTGCTCCTCTAGGAGGAGAATCCGGCGGATAATCAGATAGAAGAATTTACCGGTCGAATAATAAAACATTGAAAAGCACGCTTACGCGGATGCCCTTAAAGTTATGGGTTTTGAGTGCGGGACAAACATTTTGTCCCGCACTTTTTTTGTTTTTAATCAAATAATCGGCGTTTTTATTCGGACTCGTTTGATAGAAATGGTAGTTACAGAATAGGAAAATGCCGTTTTCTGCATTTTTTACAGGGGTTTTAGGTTTTAACCCTGCAAGAATCAAAGGAGTTTTCCTGAGGTGAACATCAGATTAGTACGGATTGAGTGCTGGTAGTAAATATCCGGGAGATGGCATTGGAAGATTGATGTGAACCGGCCATGAATAACCTGGTGTCGGGATTTTTCCCTACCGGTTGGTTAAGGCATAGAGATCAGGTAAAGCTGGTCTGCAGTTGGAAATTTGTTTGTCAGTTGACAATGTCCCGGGAGTTGAATATGAACAGACAGAAGGGATTTTCCTGGATAGAATTACTGGTTGTTCTGTCAATTCTGGGGGTAATAGCGGCCATTGCCATACCCAGGCTCCATGAGGCTGAAATTTCAGGCAATGAATCCGCGGCCGCATCCTCAATAAGAACAATTGTAACCGCGCATACAGCATATTCCGTTACCTCAGGTCGTTCAGGATACGCCTCCAGCTTGCAGGAACTTGCCAATGCCACGCTTATTGATACTGTTCTGGGTTCCGGCATGAAACAAGGCTACAGCTACACCAGCACCGGCTCGGGCAACAAATTTGTTGTCACGGCGGCCCCTCTTGTCGTCGGGGAAACAGGAAGAAAATATTACTACGCGGACGAATCCGGGGTGATAAGGTTCAGCGAAGACGGTCCGGCCAACGAATCCAGCCAGGTACTCGGTCAGCCGGTAGCGGTTGCGGGAACATAATTATTTAGCCGATATCCGACCGGGTTTCCCCGGCCTGATAAAGCCGCGCGGGTCAACCAATGCTTTTAAATAACCTTGTTTAAGGGATATTCAATAATTCCTTCCGCTCCAATGCTTTTAAGATTCGGGATTAAATCCCTTACCAGCATTTCTTCCAGAACTATTTCAACTGAAACCCAATTTTTATCAGAGAGTTCAGCAACTGTGGGAGAGGTGATGGATGGGAGCAGCCGCATGGCGCTTTTGAGTGCTTTCTTTGGAACATTCATTTTGACCCCAACGGTTCTTTCCGCCCGCAAAGCGCCCTGGAGCAGCAGGTCCATCTGCTGGATTTTTTTTCGTTTCCAGGGATCTTCCCAGGCCTCTTTATTGGCAATCAACTGGGTGTTGGTTTCCATCAGTTCAGCTATTATCCGTAACCCGTTGGCTTTAATGGTGCTTCCTGTTTCGGTTATCTCCACTATAGCGTCACATAAGCCTTCAACCACCTTTGCTTCTGTAGCGCCCCAGGAGAAAACGACTTCAACGTCGATCCCGCGTCCGGCGAAAAAATTCCTTGTGAAATTCACAAGTTCAGTGGCAATTTTTTTCCCTTCCAGGTCTTCAGGCTTTTTGAAAGGGGAATCTCCGGCAACACATAAAACCCAACGCGCGGGAGTATTGGATTCTTTTGAGTAGACCAGATCGCTGACAACTACGACATCTGAAGAATTCTCCATCACCCAGTCATGACCGGTCAGGCCCACATCAAAGGTCCCATTCTCAACCCACATCGCCATTTCCTGGGCCCTGGAAAGAGAACAGGTGATTTCTTCATCATCTATATCAGGAAAATAGTTACGGCTGCTGAGCCTTATTTTCCATCCTGATTTTTCAAATAATTTGATAGTTGAATTCTGCAGGGATCCTTTGGGTATGCCGAGCCTCAGGTTATTATTCTTCATTTTCCGTACACCTCGGCGGGATCAAAGATCCTTGGGGAACACTCAACAATCTCATCTCCCTTGAGCTCCCTGTAAAAACAGCTCCTGCGACCCGTGTGACAGGCGGCTCCTCCGACCTGTTCTACCAGCAGTACCAGGGTGTCGTCATCGCAGTCTATCCTGATTGATTTAATTTTCTGCACACAGCCTGAGCTTTCTCCCTTGTGCCAAAGTTTTCCGCGGCTGCGGCTGAAATAAACAGCCTCTCCGGTCTCGATGGTAAGCTTGAAAGACTCCTCATTCATGTAAGCCAGCATAAGAACTTCTCCGGATTTCGCGTCCTGGGCGATTACCGGAATCAGGCCGTTCATTTTTTTAAAATCTGGTGATAGCATTTTCAGTATTCCTGTTTGTGACCCGAATCTATTTTCGGGATGACTGCCATGGGCGTTTATTTCTCCGACCTGTCGCACAGTCAAAAGCATAATTACTTTATCCTTGGCGGAAGGTCCTGGTGAGCAGTTGTTTGTGCCTCCCCGCTGCTTATTCTTTCATGTGACGCGGGATGATTATGAAAATGGGATCATATCGATTTCGGCGTTTTTTGGCAAATCCGAAACAGAATTCGTTGAGAATCCGCAAGGATTGCCGAATGAATCAGTTTTGGCAGGCGGGGCTTGATGTGCCCTGGAATCATCTGATTCGAAGTAGTTGCTTATCGACCTTGGGAACTACTCCGAAATGGGAAAATATGCCTTCTCCTGATTCGCCGAAGGCGAAATCAAACCTGATAACATTCACAAAAGGCAGCAGCAAACGCAAACCTAATCCATAACCGGCAAGCACATCTGATTTTCCATAAATATCAGGATTACCCCAGGCTTTTCCCGCGTCCGCGAATAGAGCAAATTCGAAACCCACATAAAGCTTGTCACCAAATTTTCCTTTAAGGATTTTCCGCGGTTCCACTAACCTGTAGCGATATTCAACAGTGCTGAGCAGTTCGTTTTTACCATTAGCGGAGTTGCGGTTCCATCCCCGGACAGTATTGGTTCCCCCAATATGAAAGTCCTGGTGCAGGGGAATGTCTTCGTTGATTGATCCGGTGCGCAGGCGGGACAGGAGGGAGAAGAAGAGGGTGTGCCGCTCAGCGACAGGCTGATATCTCCTTAAATCCATGGTCAGGTCCCAGAATCCGCTATCTCCAATTCCGGACATGCCATTGCGGCTGAGGAGGATTTCATTGTTCCAACCCTTGTGGGTAATTGTAAGGCGGTCGCGGCTGTCATAGTCCAGGAAAACTCCCAGCCTGGGAATGTGATCACCCCTGCCTCCAGCCAGGGTGATTTCCGGTTTGCTGCTATCCAGGAAAAACCATCCTAGAAGGCCTCCGGCTCGAAAATTTTCCGACAGGCGCCGGGATAACCGTAATTCTGTATCGAAAGATACTTCATCGAAAAGGTCATTATCGTTATACCTGTCGGCGCCCCGCAGTGAAAACTGAAAATTAAGGAATTCAGATCTCAGGCCGGGATTATTAAACTGCAATTCCAAACGGGTTTCGCCCCCGGCCCGGGCTTTCCCCGAGAAGATGAGCCCGGGTTGAGGGAAATCAAGAACCTTAACTCCCCCTCCGGCGGAGAAACTGTTGCCTTCAGAACCGCCCATGCTCAGAAACGGAAGGGTGCTGGATCTAGGCACAACAAATATGTAGAGTTCAATGCCATCAGTTTCCTGGCGGACATCAATGCTGACCGATCTGAAAAGTCCGACACGGTTCAGGTGCCTACGATCCGCTTCAACCGTGGAAAGGGATATGGGTTCACCTGGTTTGGAAAGGAGTTCTTCCCGGATCAGCCTGGTGTCTTTTGCAGGAACACCTTCAATGGTTATTTCCCTGATGATTTGAGAGTTTTCCCCCTGGTATCCGAATCCCAGGCAGGGCGGGGCAGCCAACAAAAATATGATGCAAAAACTGAGGAAGGCCTGAATTTTCCAGGGGGATGCCGACAGTTCCCCTTTATGATTTGAAGGAGAGTGTTTTTGGTGTAGGGATTTCCAGTTTGAACCGTTTCCTTGATGTGTCATGCATAATTCCGGAAAAGTTAAGTTGGTGTTGAGTTTCCAGAAGACCGAAAATACTTGTCTTTTTTGGAATTAGTATGCCCTGGAAAGGGAAGGGTTTCTTTTCTTGAAAGAGAAATTCTTTTCCTGAGCGGATCCGCACTTAAGACCTTAACCTTGATGATGTCTCCTGCTTTGATGACACTCCTGGGATCCTGCACGAAACTGTGATCCAGTTCAGAAATGTGAACCAGGCCGTCCTGGTGAACCCCTATATCAACGAAGGCCCCGAAATTGGTGACGTTGCTGACCACTCCCTCCAGGATCATGCCGGGAGAAAGATCTTCAATGGTTTCAACGCCTTCCCTGAAACCAACTGTCACAAATTCAGGCCGGGGATCCCTGCCCGGTTTGTACAGTTCAGCGAATATGTCCCTGACCGTGGGTTCTCCGAAAATATCATCAGTGAAATCCAGGGGATTGAGTCTTTCAAGAACAGAGGAGTCGCCGATAATATTTTGAATATCCATCCCGGTGGACCGTACTATTTTTTCAACAACAGGATATGCTTCCGGGTGCACAGCAGAGGCATCAAGAGGATTGCTCCCGCCGGGAATGCGCAAAAAACCGGCGGACTGCAGGTAAGTTCCCGGACCCATTCCGTGTACCCGCAGCAGTTGATCCCGGTTAATGAAGGGCCCGTGGATGTTTCTATGGGTGACTATATTTGAAGCGGTTGACGGCCCCAGCCCGGCAATTCTGGTCAGGAGGGGTACTGAAGCAGTGTTCACATCCACGCCAACGGAGTTCACGCAGTCCTCAACGATATTACCCAGTTTATGGTCAAGTTTAGGCTGGTTGACGTCATGCTGGTATTGTCCAACCCCAATTGATTTAGGTTCAATTTTGATAAGTTCTGCCAGTGGGTCCTGAAGCCGGCGGGCAATTGAGACCGCTCCCCTCAGTGAAACATCAATTTCAGGAAGTTCTTCCGAGGCGAATTCTGAAGCGGAATAAATTGAAGCTCCTGATTCTGAAACCATTACTTTTGTCAGGTTAAGCTCTGGCTTTCGGCGTATCAGTTCGGCCGCCATTTTGTCTGTTTCCCGGGCTGCGGTGCCGTTCCCGATACTTATGAGTTCGATGTCGTACATTTCAGCCATATCAGCGAGTGCTGAAAGAGCTTCCTCCCATTGCCTTCTGGGAGGATGGGGATAGACCACGGCCGTATCAAGCAGTTTTCCGGTTTTGTCTACAGCCGCAACCTTGACTCCGTTACGGTATCCGGGATCAAGGCCCAGGACAGCCCTGGTTCCGGCGGGAGCCGCCAGCAGCAGGTCCCTCAGGTTTTCCCCGAATACGTTTATCGCCTCCTCCTCGGCTTTTTCCTTAACCTGGTTTTCAAGATCTTTTTCAATCCTGGGTAGAATTTTATTTTTCCATGACTGGTGAACTGTGGCCAGCAGCCATGGGTCAGAAGGATTTCCCATGGGTTTCACAGCGAAATGCCTGGCAATCATTTCTTCAGGAAGGTCCATGGCCCCGCTGTAAAGAGAATCTGTTTCCTCAAAGGAGAGAACAATCCGGAGTTTGAGTATTCCTTCCCTTTTGCCCCTGAGGAGGGCCAGGAATCTATGTGAAGGAATCCGCTTCAGCGACTCTTCGTAATTAAAGTAGTCAGAAAATTTGGCGCCATCAGTTTCCTTGCCGGATGTCACCGAAGAAGTCATGAGAGCGTTATTCCATACCAGCTTCCGAAGAGAACCGGTGAGTTCAGCGTCTTCGGAAAATTTTTCAGCCAGTATGTGCCCGGCCCCTTCCAGGGCTTCTTCAATTGACTGGACATGCTGTCCCAGGTAATCACCCGCGGCGGCTTCCGGAACAGTTTCGGGCCTGGACCAGAGCAGGAGAGCCAGGGGCTCAAGACCATTTTCCCTGGCAATGGACGCCAGGGTTCGGCGTTTGGGTTTATAGGGCAGATACAGGTCTTCAAGCCTGACCATGGTTCCGGCGGTCCTGATAAGGCCCTCAAGTTCAGCGGTGAGTTTGCCCTGTTCCCGAATTGTTTCCAGGATAAAATCCTTTCGATCCTCAAGCTTCAGTAGATAATCCAGCCGCTCCTCAAGCATTCTTAAATCCTTGTCGGATAAACCCCCAGTTGCTTCTTTGCGGTATCTGGCTATAAATGGGACCGTGTATTCTTCGAGGAGAACGGCGGCGGTTCTTACCTGGTGGATTCCGACATTGATCTCTTCGGCAATTTTCCGATGGATATTTTCGAGTTTTTCTTTTTCTGAAATAGCTTTTGTCATGTATTTAGTTTTCCGCACGCGTGTTTTCGCAGGCTCATGCGCGGGGGATATGTTGGGAGATCCGTTTAATGTCTTTGACGGCTTGCATGAACCTGTTTATGTATTGTCAACATTTAATCTTAACCAGCTCATGCTGGGGAGGTGTAGTAACCACAGGTCCGGATGCAGTGAAAAGGATATCTATTTCACTGCGCACGCCGAATTCATCCAGATACACTCCCGGTTCAATAGTGCACGCTACCCCGGGAAGGATTCTTCGGGTGTCGTGAGTCTCCAGGTCATCAAAATGGACTCCGTTGCCGTGGGGTTCCAGTCCGAGGCTGTGCCCGGTGCGGTGGCAGAAGAAATCATCACCGTATCCCCTGGCCGCGATGTATTCTCTAACGGCCCGATCAACCTCCCACCCATATACCGGATCATCCCGGCTGAATCTTTCCTCCAGGAAGGAGACTCCCCGGTTACGGCCTCCGGTTACGATATCAAAAACCGCCTGGATTTTTTCAGGCGGAGAATCTCCGGCGTAAGCGGTCCAGGTAATATCAGCAAATACCGCGTCAGGGGAATCGGCTTGTTTTGCCCAAAGGTCAATTAAAATGAAATCGCCTGGTTTGATAAGGCTGGCACTGCCGGCCTGCGGGATATAGTGAGGATCCCCGCTGTGGCTGTTTACTGCGACAATGGGAGGGTGGTCAGTTACCAGGCTGTTTTCTTCGAAGCGGTCCATTATAAATTGCTGTACGGCGACCTCGTCACTGTGCCCGAATTCTGTAATTTTCCGGCCAGCCCAGCTAAACGCCTGATTTACAATCTCAGTCAGGGCAAGGGCGGAAGTTTTGTGGCCCTTCTGCTGGTCAGGGGAGAGGACTGCTTCGAATACCTGCACCAGGTCAGCGGAGGAAGTGATCTGTTTGCCAAAAGAACGGAGCAGTTCTACCGTACCGGCATCCGCAAGTGAAATATAGGGGATCATGTTGTTTTCGGAATACTGCATGGCCAGGGACGGAGAGCCGGAAGTTATTTCTTGAAGGCCGGACTGCAGCTGCTTCCAGGTCATGTAAACTTTTTTATCACCAGGAAGGGCGTCCAGTTTTCCCGATTCGATCCTGTGAACCAGTTTTATAGGATTTCCCGAAGCAGGGACCAGGTAGAACCAGCGTCTTGAGGCGTGCATGGCTGGATCCAGACCCAGTATTCTATAGCTCATGGGATCACTCCCCCTGAAGTCGTAAAACAGCCAGGCTGGGACATTTGAATTTTTCAGGACCTCCTGGATTTGATCAATCCTGGTTTGTGTTCCGGTCATTATGGCTCCATTCTGTAGGAAGAAAGAATAATGTTCCTCGTTTTCTCAGCGAGTTCATCCAGGCTCCACTGGCAATAGGTTTCCCAGGGGATGGGCTTATGCACGATCATTTCCATTGGTCCTGGATGTATCAGGAGGCTCCCGCTGCGGAGTCGAAGGTGGGAACCGATTATTGTAACCGGTACAATGGGGGCCTTTGCGCTGCGGGGCAGTACAAAAGCTCCCCGCTTGAATTTTCTGATAACGCCGTCTTCAGCCCGACCACCTTCAGGGAAAATAACAATTGAAATGCCTCCCTTGATTTTTTCAGCTGCGTTTCTATATGACTTCAGAACCTTGCGGGGAGTGCTGTTATCTACCGGGATATAACCGTTACGCCGCATGTGCCAGCCGAGAAAGGGAACACGAAAAAGTGAAATTTTTGCAACGAACCGCATCTGGGAAGGTATTTCTGCCAGGACGGCCCAGATGTCAAAAATACTGCTGTGGTTGGCAGCGAAGATATATCCTACTCCGGTCTCCAGATGATCCAGGCCGCGGACATTCAGCTCAACCCTGGATACCTGAAAAATGAACCTGCTCCATTTCCTGCCACACCATTGCTGCCCTTTGCCTGATCCGTCAATTACGGAGAACAGGATGCTGATGGAACACATAACTCCCGTGAACAGGATGATTAAAGGATCTCTCCAGATTGAGTTGATTCTGTGCAGTATTTCCTTTCCGTTCATCAAGCCAGTATTTTGTCATGTTAAGTTTTTTTTGTCATGTGATTAGGGATGTTTTATTAAATCATCCGGGATGATTATGAAAATAAGATTGAGGCCTGATATCAGTATCCTTGAAATTTTAGCGGTATGACTGTCCTGGACCGTTACCGAAACCTCTGTGCTGGAAAAGGATTTATATGATTGAAAACCATTTCTAAACAGGGCGGGCATCTGTTAACCTTATAGGGTTAAAATGGGAGTATCAATGGTAGAAGCAGGCCGGAGAACAGGCTGTAATTAGAAGGCAAGACAGTCCGAAGGCAATGCGGCAGAACGTGAAGGAGATTCATCAATGTCTGGAACCTATATTGTTACGGGTGCAGCTGGATTCATCGGCTCGAATTTTGCGAAGCTTGCGCTTGAAAAAACCGATGCCAGGATAATCGCCCTGGACAAGCTTACCTACGCGGGGAACCTGGCTAATCTTGCAGAGATCAGCGGTAATCCGGCCTTTGAGTTTGTGAAGGGCGACATTACTGACGGAAACCTGGTGAGGAAGTTGATCAAGGAGTGGGCACCCTCGGCTGTTATAAATTTCGCGGCGGAATCTCACGTTGACAGGTCAATTGACTCTCCTGTTTCTTTCCTGCAGACAAATGTAACCGGGACATTTACTCTCCTTGAAGCCGCAAGGGAATATTTTTCTTCAGGGGCAGCTCCCAGCGATTTCAGGTTTCTGCAGGTTTCAACAGATGAGGTTTACGGCAGTCTCGGGGCCTCGGGGTACTTCACTGAGACCACCCCATACTCCCCCAACTCTCCCTATTCCGCTTCCAAGGCTTCTGCTGACCATTTTGCCGGCGCCTACTTCGCGACTTACGGCCTTCCTGTTTTAATCACGAATTGTTCAAACAACTACGGGCCATTCCAGTTCCCTGAGAAATTGATTCCGCTCATGATCCTGAAGGCCCTGGAGGGCGAAGCCCTTCCCATTTATGGTGACGGCTCCAACATACGGGATTGGCTATATGTTGAGGATCATTGTTCGGGAATTCTTGAAGTAATTAAAGCGGGAGTTCCAGGGGAGAAATACAACCTTGGGGGAAACTGTGAAAAGAGCAATATTGAAATTGTGAATGCTTTATGCGAAGTTTTGGAAGAGCTGAAACCTGCTTCTGGGAATCCGGCTATGACTGGAAAGGGTATCAGCCGGTACCTGGATTTAAAGTCTTTTGTTAAAGACCGACCCGGGCATGATCATCGTTACGCTATTGATGCCTCCCGGGTTAAGAATGATCTGGGGTGGTGCCCAGTGCACAAATTCAGCCAGGGGCTGAGAAAAACCGTTGCCTGGTATCTTGACAACCTGGACTGGTGCCGGGATATAAGTTCAGGTAAGTACCGGATGGAAAGGCTTGGACTGAAAGGTGACGAGGATTAGGCAGGATATCCAGATATCGAATCAGATATTTTCCGCAGCTGAATATATGCTGCAGGTAGTATGGACATCAGTGGAATGAGGAGGCCTTGATGAAAGGAATCGTATTAGCGGGGGGATCTGGAACGCGTCTCTATCCCCTTACCCGGGCGGTCAGCAAGCAGTTGATGCCGATTTATGACAAACCCATGATTTATTATCCCGTCTCCATCCTGATGAAAGCGGGTATTGATGAGATCCTGATCATATCCACTCCGGAGGATATCGACAGCTTCAAGCATCTCCTGGGTGACGGATCTGAGTTGGGCTTAAGTTTTTCATACGCGATCCAGCCCAATCCCGAGGGGATTGCCCAGGCTTTTATAATTGGCAGGGAGTTCATAGGGGATAGTTCAGTTGCCCTGATCCTGGGGGATAATCTGCTTTATGGGCAGGGGCTCCAGGAAATGCTGAACAGGGCAGCCGCGAAAAGGCGCGGCGCAACGGTATTTGCCTATGCGGTAAGTGACCCGGAAAGATATGGGGTTGTTGAATTTGACAGTGAAGGCAAGGCTGTAAGCCTGGAGGAGAAACCTGCTGCTCCACGATCTGATTATGCTGTGACCGGGTTGTATTTCTACGATAACAAGGTGGTTGGCATCGCTGGGTCACTGGAGCCATCGCGGCGCGGTGAGCTGGAAATAACTGACGTGAACCGGGTGTACCTGGAGTCAGGATCATTGATGGTTGAGAAGATGGGCCGGGGCATCGCCTGGCTGGATACCGGCACCCCTGAATCCCTTTTACAGGCGGCCAATTTTATCCAGACACTGGAAATGAGGCAGGGTCTCCAGGTTGCCTGTCTTGAAGAGATAGCCCTGGAAAAAGGCCTGATCAGTGCCGATGATGTGCGGGCGCGAGCCTCCGGGATGAGGAATACCCGCTATGGGAGATACCTCCTCAAAATCGCGGATCAGAAATTCCGTCTTGAGTAGACAAGTTAGTAAAGACTATTAAAGAATCGACAGGAGAATTTTTTGGCGAGATTATTTTTAATTGACGGAATGTCACAGATATACAGGGCCTATTACGCGATACGCAGCCTGACCAATGATCAGGGTGTGGCGACGAATGCCGTTTACGGATTCGCCCTGATGCTCAGGAAAATTCTAAATGAGGAAAAGCCTGATTACATCGCGGTTGCTTTTGATCTCGGGGGAGCGACTATCAGGCACGAAGAATTCAAGGAATATAAGGCCACCCGCCCCCGAATGCCCGAAGACCTGGTAGAGCAGCTTCCGCTCATCGAAAATCTTTGCTCAGCTTTTCGCATTCCGATTTTTTCATATCCGCGCTATGAGGCCGACGATATCATATCCACCATGACCGCCAGGGCCCTGGAAAATGATCTGGATGTGGTCATAGTTTCTGTGGATAAGGATTTATATCAGCTTATTTCGCCGCGCGTTTCCCTGTTGGACACCCGTGACATGACCCTGGTAGATCCCTCTAAAGTAAAAGAAAAATGGGGTGTTGATCCTGAGCAGATGGTTGATGTTCTTTCCCTGATCGGTGATTCAGCCGATAATATTCCGGGAGCGCCGGGAATCGGGGAAAAGGGGGCAAAAACCCTGATAACTGAATTCGGGTCTCTCGATAATTTATTTGAACACACTGGAGAAATTAAACGCAAGAGTTACAGGGAGAGCCTGGAGAATAACCGGGAGTTAATCCTGAAAAGCAGGGAATTGATAAGACTTTATAAGGACCTGCCTGTAGAGTTCAGTTTGGATGATCTGGAGTTGTCCTCTCCGGACAACGAAAAAATCCGGGACCTTTTTTCCGCCTGGGGATTCTCGAGTATGGTCAAGGACTTCCTTCCTCCTCCTGATACCAGTGACCGGATTACAGTTTACAAGATTAAAAGCAAGGGGGACCTGGACAGGCTGACCAAGAGACTCGAGCATAAAAGTGCCGGTATATCTTCCTGGATTGATGATGATGGTGACCTCCAGGGTCTTTCAATAGGACTGGCTACGGGGGAAGGATGGTTCCTTGGGCGTGATATTCTCAGGGATCAGGGGAAAGGTTTGGGTCCACTCCTCTCCGCGCTTTCCGAAATTGCTGTCCATGACTTCAAGCCTTTTTTAATTGCCGGGGAAAAAGCCGGGTTTTCATTTCAGGGGATCAAGTTTTCCGACACCATGCTGATGGCCTATCTGGTGAATGCCGAAGGGCGGGACTTTACCCTGGGACAGGTCAGCTGGAATTATTTGAATTTCCGGATTGACAGCCAGAGCCAACAGTACTCCCTGATACCTGATGTTGGTGAGGATACGCTTTGCGAGGAAGCAGTAGCAGTGCAGCGCCTCAAGGAAAAGCTTTCTCCCCTGATTGAAGAGAAGGGGATGACTGACCTTATGCTTGACGTCGAGCTTCCGCTGATTTCAGTCCTGGCTGAAATGGAACGCCTGGGGGTTGGCGTCGATAAAGGGCTCCTGGCTGAAATGTCTGCGGAAATCGGCCTGGAAGCCGATCGGATTGCCAGGAGAATATATTTCCTGGCCGGAGAGGAATTCAACCTGAATTCCCCGAAACAGCTTTCCGAGGTTCTGTTCGAGAAGCTTGAGCTTCCGGCGCCCAGGAAATCAGGCAAGGCCGGACATCGTTCAACCGGCGTAGAAGTGCTGGAGTCTCTTTCCGGCGAACATGAAATAGCCGGGCTTATCCTTGAATACCGGGAGATGTCCAAGCTGAAGAATACCTACCTGGACTCCCTGCCTAAACTCATATCACCGGTCACCGGAAGAATTCATACATCTTATAACCAGATGGTCACTTCAACCGGCCGCCTTTCCTCCAGTAATCCCAACCTGCAGAATATCCCGATCCGTACGGAACTGGGGCGGCGTATAAGGAAAGCCTTTATCCCTGCTTCGGGATATAAAATCATGGCGGCCGATTACTCCCAGATAGAATTAAGGATAATGGCCCATCTGTCTGCTGACCCGGTGCTGGTTGAGGCCTTCAATAGTGGGCAGGATATCCATGACCGGACGGCGGAGGAAGTTTTCGGAACCGACTCGGGGATTGATGCCCGGGAGCTGAGAAGAAGGGCAAAGGCAATCAATTTTGGAGTGATATACGGCCAGAGTGCTTTCAGTCTTGCCAAAAGCCTGGGTATTACCCGGGAAGAGGCCCAGCAGTTCATAAATGAATATTTTGGGCTTTACAGGGGAGTTCGTGAATGGATTGATGGCACCCTGGAGAAAACCAGGGAGTCAGGATTTGTCAGTACCATTTTTGGCCGGATTAGACCCATCCCTGATATCAACAGCAAAAATCACAATCTCAGGGAATTTGCCGGAAGGACCGCGGTAAACGCGCCAATACAGGGCACCGCGGCGGATCTTATCAAGATGGCAATGATTTCCATAGATCGTAAAATACGGGAAAAAGGCAAGAAAAGCCGACTGATAATGCAAGTTCATGATGAGCTGGTTTTTGAAGTATGGGAAGCGGAATTACAGGAGATTTCCGCCCTGGTGAGGGAAGAGATGGAAAATGTGGCGGATTTAAAAGTACCGCTTAAGGTATCCCTTGCCGTGGGTGACAGCTGGTTTGACGCCAAGTAGTGATTTTCAGGATTTGAAATTTTGGAAAAAAATTGAAACCGGATGTATACTGTTTCCGTCTAACTTAAATGAACATGGTTAATTCAACATTAGTTTCAGCCAGTAAAAACAGCCTGGAAGATAACGTTCTTCTGGAGGCCTACCTGGAAGGTGAAAGCGTGGCTTTTGACTTGCTGGTGGTGCGTTACCAGGACAGGCTTGTCAACTATATCAATGGAATTATCCACGACTACGAACAGTCGGTTGACCTTACCCAGGAAACCTTCATAAGGGTAATTAAGAATGCCGGGAAATACGAGGGCAAATACAAATTTTCAACCTGGCTTTATCGGATTGCTACCAATATAGCGATTGATGAATTAAGAAGCCGGAGCAAAAAAGGGCGGTTTTTTTTCAGGAACGTATTGGACTATTTCAAAACTGAGGATGATGATTTTGAACCTGAACTGGTCCTTCCTGACAAGACCTACTGTCCCGGTAAAGCTCTTGAAATGAATGAGAAGGCTGACCATCTTGAGGTCGCGGTATCCTCACTTGCTGAAACCTACAGGGTGCCTTTTCTATTGAAAGAGGTCCAGGATCTCTCCTACGAGGAGGTTTCCCACATTCTCAACCTTCCCCAGGGTACCGTGAAATCCCGCGTCCACAGGGCAAAACTGTTATTGAGAGAAAAGTTGCAGGGTGTTTTATGAAATGCAGTGAGATCCAGTATAAACTGGCCGAAAAGCATTCCAGAATCCGGGATGAAAGAATCCGGAAACACCTGGAAGATTGTCCTGAATGCAGGGAATTTTACCGGAGTATAAAGGAGATCGACGACCTTTCCAGGGAACTGCGCTGCCAGTACCGGGCTCCGGAAGATCTGCTGGGCAGGGTTCTTGCTGAGTATCAGGAAAAATCTTCTGGAGGCTGGTTTTCGTTCCGTTCAGTTGTTGTCAGTTTTTTCCTTGTGGCGTCTATGCTGGGAGCCTTTGTAACCTGGGACCAAATGGGTAATGGGGGTGAGATTACCAGGGCACTGTTGAACAATGACAGGGCCGCTGAGACTCCGCGAACCGTCCCGGCTCCCGGACCTGCTCCGCTGGCCGTCGAAGAAAATTCTTATGTTGAAGTAGTTATAGATTCGGCCCATGATGAGGAACTTATCCTTAGACTTCCTCCGGTCATAGAAATTCATCGAACCGAGATTCCTGATGATGAGACTCATTACCAGACTGTCAGTTACTAACTGCCTTACCGCGCGGGCTCGAACGGGAATCTTTTGTTTAACTTTCCTGTTCCTGATGTGCCCGGGTGTGATCGATTCCCGCCTGCTGGGGGAGAATCTCGATCCATCCACGGGACTGCCCTATGTGAGGGTCAAGTGGAAACAGAATTTTGAAGGACTTATTCACCAGGAATTCCTGGTGAAAGATGCCCGGATTGTAGAAGTTAGTGAGTACAGCGGAGTCCTTATGGATTCCCAGGGGCATATCGCTGTTTACATCCCGGATCCTCTAAAACTAAGTTCACCCCAGGGTTCGTTTTCCGTCATCGACGGGAAGGGGGGAGATTTCAGTGCCGAGCTTCTCGGTGTGGATCAAAGGATGTCACTTGCTTTTCTTCGCGCGGTAATCCCCGGAGAAATCCAGGCTGTGTTCGGGCAGGACATTTCCGGGAACACGTTTAGCGTGGTTTCATGGAATGGTTCTGAATGGATCCGAAATCGCTTCAAGCTTATTGAGGCGGTTTCCAACAAGTTTGGTCCTGTCGTGACAATCAAGGCTGTGAATTCAGCTAAAGAATACAAGTTGCCGGGAGGCTCCAGGAATAATTATGAACTGAGGTCTTCTTTCATTCTCGACGGTGAAGACCGATTATTAGGCCTGGGAGTTTCAGCCTCCTCGAAGGGCCTGAGCCGGAGTACCATGGAGTTCAAGGTTTTTCCGGTCAAGACCGTCAGGGAATCACTGCAGATGCTTCGGAACAAGGAGGGCGGAGTCCTTGAATCAGGCTGGATTGGCGTTTACATTGATGCCGCTGATTCCGGGGTGCGTGTCAGCCGCGTGGTACCTGAGAGCCCCGCCTTCGGTGCCGGTATCAAGGCCGGAGACACCATTGTTGCCTTGAACCGGGAACCGCTGGTCCAGGTCGAGGATTTTATCCAGGCCGTGAAATGGATTGGACCTGAAAATGATCTGAAGCTGACCGTGGAACGGGATAAATCCAGTAAAGAGTATGCCGTTATCCTCGGAAGATCCCCGGTTTACAAGAAACCGGCTTATGAATGGGCGCTGGATATTCCCCAGTTGTTTGATAAGCCCGGACAGCTGTCCCAAAACGTCAGGTTTCGACCGGTTCCAACCTATCAGCGCCGCAGTATGGGAATCCAGGTGGGCACACTGACATCCCAACTTGCCAGGTATTTCCAGTCACCGACCGGTAAAGGTCTTCTTGTAGAAGCTGTCGAATCTGACAGCCTGGCTGAACAAATAGGATTAAAAGCCGGAGATGTCCTTATCAGGATTGACGCAACCATCCTGAAATCCTCTTCCGACCTTGTGAAGATCATGGATGCCTACCATGAACCGGTTGTGCTCAGCTTTGTGAGAGACGGCAAGGTTATTAAGCAGAAAGTTCTTTTCCGCTAAAACGGGGCAGCCGTTCTGTTAATTTCCATTTGAAGATATAATTGTTCCTGGTCACCTGGGCTTCTGCTTGAAATTAAGCTCAGGAATCCCGCTTCGGCAGCATGACATCCGATTGAAGATGTAACCAGGGCCATGGCTCTGGTCCAGGCGGAATACAAAGCAGGTTGTTACTTTCAATACGGATATTTCAATGAAAGCCATTTCAATACAGGGAGCGCGTCAGCATAACCTCAGGAATCTCAGTCTCTCTATTCCCAGGAATTCCTTGACAGTTGTCACCGGCCTCAGCGGTTCCGGCAAATCCAGCCTGGCCTTTGACACCCTTTTTGCTGAAGGGCAGAGAAGATATATTGAGTCACTTTCCACCTATGCCCGCCAGTTTCTGGAACAGATGGAGAAACCGGATGTTGACCTGGTGGAAGGATTGTCTCCGGCTATTGCCATAGAACAGAAGACTACATCCGGGGGCGCCAGGTCCACCGTGGGAACGATTACGGAAATTTATGATTATCTTCGCCTGCTGTATTCAAGTGTAGGGCATCCTCATTGCCCGGAGTGCGGCCGGGAGGTGACCAGGCAGTCTTCAGAAGCCATTGTTGAGAGGATTCTCGATATTCCCGAGGCAACCAGGCTCAGTATTCTGGCCCCGGTAGTCAGGGGGCGCAAAGGAGAATATCGAAAACTTTATGAACAGTACATAAAAGAAGGGTTCATGAGGGCACGTACCGACGGCAGCGTGCATCTTCTGGAGGAACCTCCCGGATTGGACAGGCAGCAGAGCCATAATATCGAAATTGTCGTGGATCGCCTGGCTGTCTCGGAAAAGCACCGCCAGCGGATTGCCATTTCAGTAAAACATGCCCTGCAGATAGGAGACGGACTGGTAATAGCAGCCCTGGATGGAGGAGAAGATCTGCTTTTTTCTGAAATACTTGCCTGTCCTGACTGCGGAATCAATATCCCGATCCTGGAACCAAGGAGTTTTTCCTTTAATTCCCGGTTCGGTTCCTGCCCAAAGTGCCGGGGTATTGGACACAGTCTCCAGGTCAACCTTGAGAGGCTGATTGCGAATCCCTCAGCCCCCTGCGCAAAACTTGAACTTACCCTGGAAGACAGGAATTTGAATAGCCTTTTTCAAACATCTGTCTCGGCGCTGCTGACCCACTTGCGGGTTGCTCCTGAAACCCCGTTTGATCAGGCGCCTGAAGAGCTTAACCTGGCCCTGGTAAACGGCATAAGCGGCAAGATCAGGTTCAATTATGAGGGTGTCAGCTATGATTCCAGGTTCGATGGACTGACTGCCTGGTTCCTGGGGAAGATGGATTCGACAAACAGCCGGGGCAGGAAACAGCAGCTCAGGGAATTTATGATCGAGGCCGACTGCTCAGCGTGCCATGGGAGCCGCCTCCGGCCGGAGAGCAGGGCCGTGAAAATTGGAGGCCTTTCGATTTCTGACTACTGTAGAATGCCTTTAAAGGAATCCCTTGAGAGATTCAGCAGACTCAGCCTGTCTGCCCGGGAAAAACTGGTGGCGGATCCGGTTTTGAAAGAAGTGCTTGAAAGAAGCCGGTTTCTTGTAACCGTTGGGCTGGATTACCTTTCCCTGGACAGGCGTGCCGAAACTCTTTCAGCTGGAGAAGCCCAGAGGGTGAGGCTGGCTACCCAGGTCGGCACCCGCCTCCAGGGAGTGCTTTATGTCCTGGACGAACCGTCGATCGGACTGCATCCCCGCGATACCCGGCGGCTTATCAGTTCATTGGCTGAATTGAGAAATCTCGGAAATACCGTAGTAGTAGTAGAACACGATGAGGAAACGATAAGAGCGGCTGATTATCTGATTGATCTGGGTCCGGGCGCAGGGTCCATGGGCGGAGACTTGATTGCCAGCGGAAAGGTTGAAGACCTCGAAAAATGTGAAGCCTCCCTGACCGGAGCTTATCTTTCCGGAAGGAAGAAATCCACGGTGATAACCCGTAACAAGAGGGGCAACGGAAAGTTTCTTGAGGTGCTGGGAGCCGAGCACCATAACCTCAAGAATATTGACGTGAAGTTTCCTCTCGGTAAACTGATAAGTGTTACCGGGGTTTCAGGCGCCGGGAAATCATCCCTGGTGGACGAGGTTGTCTACCGGGCCCTCAGCCGGCATATGTATAAGTCCCTGGCTGAACCCGGAAAGTTCAGGGAAATGACGGGGCTTGATTTCATTGACAAGGTAATTGAGATTGATCAGTCTCCAATAGGGCGGACCCCGAGATCCAATCCGGCAACTTACTGTGGTGTGTTTACGCCTGTCCGGGAGCTTTTTTCAATCCTGCCGGAAGCAAAGCTGCGGGGATTCAAGCCGGGAAGGTTCAGCTTCAATGTGAAGGGCGGCCGCTGTGAAACCTGCGGGGGAGAGGGCCAGCGCAGGATCGAAATGAATTTTCTTCCCGATGTGTATGTGCACTGTGAAGCCTGCGCGGGATCCCGCTACAACAGGGAAACCCTGGCGGTTAAATATAAGGGGCATTCCATCGCCGATGTGCTGGCGCTTACTGTTGAAGAGGCGTTTGAGCTCCTGGAAAGCATCCCGCCCATCAAGGCCAAGCTGAAAGCTTTACTTGATGTCGGGCTGGGTTATATATCATTGGGCCAGTCATCGACAACCCTCTCAGGCGGAGAGGCGCAGAGGGTTAAACTGGCCAGGGAATTGAGCCGCAGGTCTACGGGAAGCACCTTCTATATCCTGGATGAGCCCACAACCGGACTTCATTTTGAAGATGTCCGGAACCTTCTCAATATTCTTCACAGGCTGGCTGACCTGGGAAATACCGTTGTGATAATTGAACACAACCTGGATATTCTCCGTAGTTCTGACTGGATCATTGATCTTGGCCCTGAAGGCGGGGATGAAGGGGGATACATCGTGGCTGAAGGGGCCCCGGATGATGTGATGCGGGTTGCCAAGTCCTATACCGGCCGTGCCCTGAAGAATAAGTAACAGAATAATCCAGAATCCAGAGCCTGATCCGCAGTCCCGGCAAGGGGTGGATATAGGCTGGATTACCGTTTACAATGCCATTGAGGAATATGAATCGTCAGGAGCCCGGTTATGTCAAAATATAATAAATTTGAAGCTGAAGAGTCACCCAGGTGTTCGCTGTTCGATCGGCCCTCCTTGGTTGATATTGAGGATTTTGCCCGATTTCCTGAAGACGAGTCACTCTCGGAGTTCCTGGATTCCCTGCCTGGGTTCCTGGCTGCCGATGATCTGAGGCTCCTGGTTGCGGCTGTCCGCATGGCAAGATCCGGCGGCAAACCGGTTATATGGGGATTCGGGGGGCATGTGGTGAAAGTGGGCTTGGCTCCTGTCCTTATTGAATTGATGGACCAGGGTTTTGTCACTGCCCTGGCAACAAACGGCTCCGGGATGATTCATGATTTTGAGATAGCCCTGGCCGGTAAGACATCAGAGGATGTAGCAGCCGCGATAAAACAGGGGACCTTCGGCCTTACCGAGGAAACCGGCCGGATGATGAACCAGGCCTTCAGGGAGGGTGTTTTCAATGGCCTGGGACTCGGTGAATCATTGGGCCGGTTTATGGATAAAGAAGATCTGAAGTTTGGTAACGCCTCCCTGGTGCTTCAGGCTTATCGTCGTGATATCCCGGTAACCTCCCATGTGGCATTGGGAACTGATGTTATACACATGCATCCCGAAGCCCGGGGAGAAGTGCTGGGCAAGGGTTCCATGACCGATTTCAAAGTATTCACCCACCAGGTTTCTCTCCTGCACGGAGGTGGTGTTTACCTGAACCTGGGTTCTGCCGTTATCCTGCCGGAAGTTTTCCTCAAAGCCGTTTCCCTGATTAGGGGAGCAGGCCGGGAGCTGAGTGATTTTACTACCGCCAACCTGGATTTCATACAGCATTACCGGCCCGGACAGAATGTGATAAAAAGGCCTGTAAGCAGTGGAGGAAAAGGCATAGCCCTGACCGGTCATCACGAGATCATGGTTCCGCTTCTGGCGGCAATGCTTGTTTATTCCTAGGCGGGATTATTTTTAATCCACTGGTCCCGGTTCCGCTGCACATTTTTCCAGAGGTAGTTTATATGCCTGCGTGTTTCATCCTTGGTCCCGCAGGTGTCAATAACAAAATCAGCGTGACTTGCTTTTTTCATAAGGGGCATCTGGGCCTGTACCCGCTTCCGCGCCTGGGCTTCTGACACGCCGTCCCGTTCAGTCAACCTCCGCATCTGCACCCTTTCCGGACAATAAACAACCATTACCAGATCATAATCAGTGTGTCTGCCTGTCTCTATCATCAGGGCGGCATCAATAACTATCGTCAGGCCGTTACTTCCTTTGGCATTATTCTTGATTGCTTCAATTTGCCTGGTCTGTTCCTTGTATATGCAGGGGTGGATTATATTGTTCAGTTCCCTCAGCCGGTAAACATCATTGAAGACGATCTTCCCCAGCGCTTTTCTGTCCAGGGTTCCATCAGGATTTATAACCGAGGGGCCGAATGATTTTTTAATTCCTGCCAGGGCGGGCCATCCAGGAGCAACGACAAGCCGGGCCAGTTCATCGGCATCAATCCGGTGAGCCCCAAGGCTGACCAGGTGGGCCGACGCGGTGCTTTTCCCGCAGGCAATTCCTCCTGTTAGTCCTATTGTGAGCATTTTTTTCCATTCCTTTTTCGCCACAGAAATCTATTACCTGTGATGAATGGTTTTGTTTTGATCCGGATTTTTTTGTTCGTCATCACTAGATTAATGATGAGGTATGAAATAAAGCGGGCAGCTATTTCAGAAAATGACTTTAAGACAAGGTTAATACGGCAGGAGTAAGCTGCCGGTTTTGGGTCAGGTGTTATTCTGCCGGTGTCATTGAACTCACCGGTTATGAGCTGTCAGTTAATTTTAATCTTCGCCAGGTTCCGGAAATTTCTAAGGGAGGATCTGGCGCCTACAATCGCGATGAGGTCCCCGGCCTGAAATTCAAAGTTGGAACGAAGTCCCATTATTATTTTGCCATCCCGGAGGGCTCCAACAATTGTGGCCCTGGTTACGGTTCCAACCCTGGCGCTGCCGATGGTTCTTCCGATGAGGAAGCTGCCCGGAACGATTTCCGCCCACTGGAGCGTGAAAAGCTGTTCTGCGGACCGCAGATGGGCCAGGGATTTGTTTTGAATCATGGAGGCCAAAATCGGAGCTAGCATCTCCTGTCTCAGGGCACTTGTGGTTTCCTGGATTTTTACCGGTGAAATGTCGAGGTGAATCAGGACCAGCCGGGTCATTTCAAGGCTCGCCTCAAGCTCTGGGAGGACTACCTCCGTCACGTCCAGCTCCTTGAAGACCGGCAGGAATTCGGAGTCGGAAGTTCTGGCAATGATCTGTAGCTGATTATTCAAGTTTTTGGCGTTTACCAAGGTGTTCCTGGCTTCAACGATGCCTGGAATTGTAATCACCAGCATCAAAGCCCGACTGATGTTGGCCGCTTCAAGAACCTTGCTGTGGGATGCGTCACCGTATACAGCTGAGTATTTTTCGGCCTTGGCTGTCTCTAACCGTTGCTGGTCCAGTTCGATTATCACGAATGGAAGTTCAAGTCTCTGGAGGATTTTGGCGATCTGGAACCCGACCCTCCCATTTCCGGCAATGACCACGTGATTTTTCAGACCCTTCTCTGGTATGTTGAGGGTTTCGAGGGGCTCCTCAGAGGAGAAGATCTTCTTCTTCAGGGAATAGAGGCGGGAAGCCTGAAAGAATATAAGGGGAGTAAGGACTATCGTTATGACCGTGGCGGTAAGAACAAGTCCGTAGAATTCGTTGCTAATGGACCCGGAGGAGATGCCTACTCTGGCCAGGACAAAGGAGAATTCTCCGACCTGGAAGAGTCCCAGACCGACGGCAAGCGGAACAATGTTCCTGTAGCCGAAAAGGCGGGCCATTAGCCAGAAGATGAATCCTTTCCCTATGCAGATCAGGGCTACGAGCAATAATACCCTGCCCAGGTTTTGAAAAACAAATACCGGATCCAGAAGCATTCCGATGGACGCGAAAAAGAGCAGTCCGAACATGTCTCGCAGGGGAATGATGTCACTGAGGGCCTGGTGGCCGAAGTCGGACTCATTCAAGACCAGGCCTGCAACGAACGCCCCGAAGGCGAAAGAGAGACCGAACAAGTAGGTGACATATCCTACTCCCAGGCCTATTGCGGTTATGGCTACAAGGAATAGTTCCCTTGAACCGAGTTTGGCAATCAAGGCCATTAACCTGGGGAGAAGCCTGGTACCCAGGAATATCATGGCCACGATAAAGGCGGCAGCCTTAACCACGGCCCAGCCCAGGGTCGGAATCCCGCTTGAGGGATTGTTTATCTGGGGCAGGATGATCATCAATGGGACGACGGCCAGGTCCTGGACTATCAGCATCCCGATCATTACTTTGCTGGACAGGGTGCCTATAAGGCCTCGCGCCATGAGGGTTTTAAGGATTACCATCGTGCTGGACAGCGAAATCAGGGACCCGAACCAGATAGAGGATTTCCAGTCCCACCCCATCATTTGTCCAATTCCATAACCCATTAAAATGGTGAGGATCATCTGTATCGGGGTACCGATAAGCGCGATTTTTTTTACCGGTTTTAAATCTTTCAGGGAGAACTCAAGGCCCAGGGCAAAGAGGAGCAGGGCTACCCCGATTTCGGCCAGCAGCTCAATGTCATGAATCCTGGTAAGAGTCAGGAATCCGGTGTGCGGCCCCAGGGCAATCCCGGCCAGTATGTAGCCCAGGATAAGGGGCTGTCCCAGCCTCTGGACCAGCATTCCGGCAAAGAACGAGAAGACTACGAGGATGATTATATCGGTTGCTATGCCCATAGAATCCCTGCTTTCCCATTCTGGTTCGGTGTCTGGAAAAATTAATTTTATGCTTATACCCCTGAACAGGCTCCTGGTCTGCCGCGGTGTTGACCTGGCTATGAAAGCCTCCCGGGGTATAAACCTGTTTCTGATTATAACCGAACTGTTTTTATAAAATCCTGCAGGGGCAAAGACTGGTGTATAATATAGATTCATTTACACTGTTTCCTTTACAGGATTTACCAGCGTAATCACCCTGCTGTCAGGGGGCGTAATGGGTTCGACGGGAGTAATTGAGGCAGTAGATGCATGTCGAGGGGTCACCGTTCCTCGTAAATACATGGTGAAAACTTTTAAGTGCCAACAATGAGTTAGCCTTAGCTGCGTAAATAACGCAGTCGTCCTCCTCACTTTTTCCGCGGAGTGAGACAGGGCGTAACATTAGCGGAGTCTTCAAAGGTTCTCTTCCCTTTAGGGGAACCGGCGAGAAACGTTTCATGAAGGGCTTCCGGCCGGCGGTTTACCGGTTTCAGTTTCCGGCTGGATGAACACGTGAAACCGGGTAAGCATGTAGATTCTGCTGTTGAAGACTTTCGGACGGGGGTTCGATTCCCCCCGCCTCCACCATCCCAAAAAAATTCTGCTTTTTTTCGTTTTTTGCCTAGGGGAGACGTTTGTTTAAGTAGGGACACGGACCAACAGGGATCAACACGGACGGACACGGACGAGCACTGACCAACAGGGACGTGGAAGGCGGCAGGGAGGGTGTGACTGAGAGTGGGGAGAAGGCCACCTGCATTTCGAGGAGCGCCAAGGCCCGGGGCTTAGGGTCCGCCAACCGCGGGAGTCAGGCCGCCGGCTGTACAGCTTCACGGTCCGTGCCGGTCAGTGACAGTCCCTGTTCGTCCATGTCGTCCACAAAAGGGAAAGGAGCAGCCCATGTCTGAGCTTATTCCCAAGCATGGAGGCTACCGCAACTTGAAGAGCTTCCAGGTTTCGCAGCTGATTTATGACATGACAGTGCGGTTTGTGGAGAGATACATAGACCGATTCAGCCGAACCAGAGACCAGATGGTACAGGCAGCACGCAGCGGTGTTCAGAATATTGCTGAGGGATCTGAGGCCTCGGCTACTTCAAAGAAAACAGAGTTGAAACTTACTCAGGTTGCCCGGGCCAGCCTGGAAGAACTGAAGCTTGATTATGAAGATTATCTCAGGCAGCGGGGGTTGGCCGTGCTTTCACCGAGGCATCCGGCGCTGCTGCGGTTTAAAGGGCACCGCTGCCGGACGCTGGAAGACCTGCAGGCCTGGGTGGCTGAGGAGCGAGGGAACGGACACACGGACGGACACGGACGAGCACTGACCAACAGGGACGTGGAAGGCGGCAGGGAGGGTGTGACTGAGAGTGGGGAGAAGGCCACCTGCATTTCGAGGAGCGCCAAGGCCCGGGGCTTAGGGTCCGCCAACCGCGGGAGTCAGGCCGCCGGCGTTACAGCTTCACGGTCCGTGCCGGTCAGTGACAGTCCCTGTTCGTCCATGTCGTCCACTTGCCTGTCATCAGCATGCCTGGCGGCCAATGCGGCGCTTTCACTATTGAACCTGGCCTGCTGGCTCCTTGACCGCCAGGTAGATAGGCTGGCAAAAGATTTTGAAAATGAAGGCGGCTTTACCGAACGACTCTACCGGGTGCGTACCACCAGGAGGAGGGGGTGTTAATGATTCAGAACGTCCCGGGACAACGCTACCAAGGTTCTGACCCCAAACCGGAAGTGAAGTGCCGAGACTGCCACAGCGCCTGTTTCTGCCGGGAAATCGAAGGGTGCCCGGGGCTTAGGGTCCGCCAACCGCGGGAGTCAGGCCGTCGGCGGTACAGCTTCACGGTCCGTGCCGGTCAGTGACAGTCCGTGTTGGTCCGTGTTACTTTCTTCGGCATGGGCGGCGATGATAGTGGTGCTGCCATGAAGGAAGGATCGGGTAACTTTGAAACCTCCTAAGAATATCTTTATGTTTTGAGTGTTTCGTGGTTAAAATATGGGGAACCTAAATTTCCCATAACCAGGATTAAAGCAGAATAATGAAATTCATTCACACCTCAGACTGGCAGCTGGGGATGACACGGCACTTCTTTTCCGAGGGAGTACAGGAGAGGTTCGCCCAGTCTCGTTTTGATGCTATTCGCAGGCTCGGACTTATTGCTGAAGAAGAAGGTTGCCTCTTCATGGTGGTCTGCGGTGATGTGTTTGAGGCAAACCAGGTTGACCGGAAAACCGTCCTGAGAGCCCTGGAGGCTTTAAAGGATGTTCCGGTGCCCGTATACCTGCTGCCCGGCAACCATGACCCTCTCAACGCGGCATCGGTTTACCGCAGCCCGACTTTCCTTGAGAGAAAACCAGTCCATGTCCATGTAATTGAGGACAGTAACCCTGTTCGGGTTGATGAAGGCCTTGAGATCATTGGGGTTCCCTGGACTTCAAAACGCCCCCTGGAGGACCTGGTGTCCGGAGCTGCAGGTAACCTGGAACCCGCCAGGGATAAAGTTCGCGTTTGTGTTGCTCATGGGATCGTGGATTGTCTTTCTCCGAACCCCGATGATCCGGCAATGATCTCTCTTGGCGTTGTCGAAAACGCAATCTCGCAGAACAAGATCCATTACCTGGCTCTCGGAGATCGACACTCAATCACTGAAGTCGGCGGGAGCGGCCGTGTATGGTATTCAGGAACTCCTGAACCGACTGACTATAATGAAAACCAGCCCGGATTTGCCCTGATCACCACGATTAATGATGAAGGCATAACCACCAAAGAAGTGAAAGTCGGCCGATGGAGTTTTATTGAACGCAAACAGGTCAACCTGAATACCTCTGAAGATATCGATAACCTTCGCAACTGGCTTGAGAATTTACAGGATAAAGAAAGAATCGTTTTGAAATTGCGGTTTATAGGCACCCTGACTTTGTCATTGAATGGCGCGCTGGAAAAGTTGCTTATCCACGCGCGGGATATTCTGGGAGCGGTTGAAACCCGCACTGGAGATCTCGTCGTTATTCCGGACGACGCGGATTTTATCGATTTTGGTTTTTCAGGATTTGCCAACAGCACTGTTGAAAGGTTGCGTTTCATTGCCGGGGAACCAGGCCCTGATTCCATTGCTGCCCGTGACGCGTTAACCCTGCTTGTCAGGCTTGCGGGGGGTGATCTTTGAGATTTCGCCGCCTTCGTTTGAATGACTATCGGGGGATTGATGAATCTGAAGTGGACTTCAGCCCTGACGGGCTTACCGTTGTCGAAGGACCAAATGAAGCCGGGAAGACAAGCCTGAGCGAAGCTATAAGAATTCTTTTTGATTATCTTGATTCCAGCAGGCACAGCGATGTCAAGGCCATCAAGCCAGTGAATCGGGACGTAGGGCCTTCCATTGAACTGGAGGCGGAAAGCGGCCCCTTTATCTTCACCTATTTCAAGAGGTTTCACCGGAAACCGGAGACTACTCTTCAGGTTACAAGTCCCAGGCTGGAGAACTACACCGGAAGGGAAGCCCATGAACGGGCCGAAGAAATCCTGCGGGAGACAATAGACGTGGACTTGTGGAAAGCGCTATGCATCCAGCAGGGAGAAATGGTGCATCAGGCTGATTTGTCAAAGCAGACATCGTTGTCAGCAGCCCTCGATATTGCCGCGGGGGGGCACCGGACCGATCCCAGGGAGGAGAGCCTTTTTGACAGAGTCCGGGAAGAGTACGGCCGCTATTTCACACCGGGCGGCGGTGAAAAAAAGGAATTACAGAAGGCCCGGACAGCTGAGGAGAGCACCAGGAGTGAAGTTGAAGAACTGGAGATAAAAATTAGAAGCCTGGAAAACGACGCTGACCGGGTTGCTGAGCTGAATAGGGAACTGGGAGGACTGGAAAAACAGGCGGCGGAACTCCAGGAGGATTTTTCCAGGCACACAGAAGCACTTGATGAGATCAGCAAGCTGGAAACTGATCTGGATACCGCTCGCCTCAAGCTGGAATCCGCGAAGAAATCTCAAGAGGCCGCCCGCCGCGACTGGGAAATCCGCCGGAACCTCATTGAAGCGGTTTCTCAATTAAAGAAGTCTCTCGTAAAACTTGAAGAATCGAGTACTTCTTCAGCCGCGCCGTTAAAGAATGCCGAGGAAAATCTGCTGAAGGCAGCATCGAAGGCTTCCAAGGCTGAAGCCAGGCGTAAAGATGCTGATGAACTCCTGAGTCTCCGCCGCGAGGATTTTGATTACTTCACCGACAAGCTGCACCTGGAGCAGCTGAAGGAAAGGAAAGCCCGAATTGATCGAAACCGGGAAAAGGCAATACGTGATGATGAGGTGTTGTCCTCAAACAGGGTGGATGAAGCTGCTTTAAAAAAGATCCAGCAGGCTGAACGCTCCCTGATCATGGCCCAGGCAGGATTGGAGGCAGGTGCTCCCAATATTCTCCTGAGAGGCCTGGCTGATTCTGACATTAGCATCGATGAGGAACTGGTCAGGATTTCAAAGCAGGAAGAGCGAAGCATAACTGTTTCCGATCGTGTTTGCATAACCATTCCGGACGCCCTGCAAGTGGAGGTAAAAGCCGGCTCAAGTTCATCCGATCTTGCTAGAAAAGTTGAGGAGGCAAAACAGACTCTTGAAGTCGAATGCAGGAATGCGGGGGTGAATAGTGCTGATGAGGCAAAGCAGTTTTATGACGCGCGAAGGGACGCTAAACAGTCTATTGAAAGGCTGAAGGAACTGGAGAAAGAAGATCTTCGCGACCTGGCATATGAGGAATTGGAGAGGAAAGTTAAAGGTCTGGAAAAAAGAGTCCCGGCCTATCCGGAAGCCCGAATTACAGGGCCAGGTCTTCCGGGAGACCTGGAAGAGGCGAAAAAGGAGCTGAGGAAAGCGGAAGAAGACCAGAAAAAGTCCGGGAAAGCCCTGGAAGAAGCCCGTAAGTCCATGGAAGAAGCCCGTAAAGTAGAGGAAGGACTGAGCTCCCAACACCAGAAAGTGATTGTTGAGCTGCAGCTTAAAAACCAGGAGTTCACCCGGGCAGAAGATGAGCTTGAGCGATCCAGGTCGATAACCTCCGACGGGGAAGTGAAAGCTTCCGTAATTGAATGTGACGAGCTGGTCACTTTGGAAGAGGGGAAGGTTGTTTCTGTTGATGCTGCTCTCTCCGGGATGGAACCTGATCGGGTAAGGGCACTCGCGGAAACAGCGAATGCTTCCCTGGGGACGGTGGGGAAAAAGTACAAGGCCGCCCAGCAGGAAATTATAGAAGTACGGACTCGCCTCAGAGTACAAGGCGAAGAAGGTCTGCAAGAGAAGCTGGATGCGGCTCAAAGCCGTCTCATCCATCTTCGGGCTGAAAACGAGGCGATGTTCAGGAGGGCGAATGCTGCCGGCCTGCTCTATCTGACCATGAGAGAGGAGCGAGATAATTCGCGCCGAGCGTATGTCGCTCCACTCAAGGAGAAGATTGAACGATTGGGAAGGCTGGTGTTCAGTAATTCCTTTCAAGTGGATTTGACTGAAGACCTTTCGGTTTCCAGTCGGGCAATGGAAGGATCCAGCGTACCTTTCGAGTCCCTGAGCGGGGGAACTAAAGAACAGATTTCATTAATATCCAGGCTGGCATGCGCTATGACTGTTTCGAAAAACGGAGGCGCGCCGCTTATCCTGGATGATGCCCTGGGATATACGGATCCGGAGAGGCTGAAGTTAATGGGGGCGGTTCTCGCCAGGGCCGGAAAAGAGTGCCAGATCATTATTCTTACTTGCGTGCCGGACAGATACAGTAACGTCGGTGAGGCCAAGGTAGTCCGACTGGGATGACCATGAGCCGGGGAATTTCGGCCAGTATTCTTTTCCGGCCCTGGTGTTTCTTCTGTCGGTGGGGTGGGATGTGATTCTTCCTGATATTTTAACAGTGTCATTGGATGGTGTGCCTAGAATGCGGGTTCAGGGCGCATCGAGCGGATTTGGTGAGAGTCATAGCCGGGTAAGTTATATAGGCTCTCGCTTTTTTGGGAAATCAAGACTTGGATTGTATGACTTTTGAAGCGTCGCGAGGCCTTTCACTCATGGGGATTTTATTGAGAAAGTCTCCGGGCAATAGTACAATCGGAATACTGGCCAGAACTTTTTTTTCGGTGGTTTCTTTAATTGAAAGGGCGTATGAAGAAGGTTTCGTTTGATGATTTGGTGTTCAAGCCTGAATGGCAGTATGAAAATGCCGAAACCGAGGGTTCCTGCAGGAACGGCATAATTCAAGGGAAGCTTCTGTTTTCTTCTTTCAGCGGGACTTTTACTTCAAAAGACGCGACCTACCTGTTCCCGATCCTGGATAGACTGTTCGAAGAAGCCGGTTTTGATAACCGCAAGTACATAAGGATCGCAGACTATTCCGGCGTGACTATGGGTTCCTTCGGGGCCCGCAGGGAATACCTGCGGCACATAAAAGAACTTAATCTTTTACATAACACCGATCCGGAAACTACCTATATTTGCGGGGCCAATCTTTCCGTTCGCGCCACGCTTCTATTTGTCCAGAAAGCCCTGGGGCAGAATCTTGTGTTCTTTTCAACTGTGCGGGAAGCTTTTGAGGCCATTAATTCCAGCGGGGAAGGTTTTGAATCCGCTCATACGGGACCGGATGAAATGGTTGAAGTCTGCCTTGGGGATATAGAGAAGCTGGCGAGGCTGGCCGGCAGCCCTGCCTGGGACGAATCTCCCGAAGAGGCGGCGCTTGTTGATCCTGAAGGCCACCTTGCCATCCTCCACCAGGCAATCAAGGAAGCCACAGGGGATATGGAGGAGCTAATCAGGCGTGAGCAGGAGAAGGAGGAGGCCCTGAGCCGTTCTGTGGCCTTTGAGAACACCCTGTACGAAACATCTCCTGACTTTGTGTTTATCCTGGGGCGAAACCGTCGGCTGAACCGGGTGAACAGGAGTTATCCCGGATATACCAGGGATGACCTGCTGGGCCGGGATTTCCTGATTTTTTCTTTGCCTGAAAAGCGGGAGGAAACAGCGGAGTTGTTCGACAAGGCCGCAGGGGGGGAGAGGCAGGACTTTGAAAGTATAGTGAGGCTTCCGGATGGAGACCACTGTTTTTTCAATCGCCTGATTCCCTTGCCTGATCCCACCGAGGACCATGCGGTTCTTCTCAATGCTACGGATATAACCGATATAAAGCGAGTCGAGGAAAAACTCCTCCTGGTTAATGAGCATCTTCGTGAAGAGACTGAACGGGCCAACGACATGGCCTCAAGGGCTGAAATGGCCAGTATTGCCAAGAGTGAGTTCCTGGCTAATATGAGCCACGAAATCCGTACCCCTCTTAATGCCGTCATAGGGATGTCAGGGCTGCTGCTTGATTCCGGTCTGGATGGAGAGCAGCAGCAGTATGCCGAAATGATATGCCGCAGCGGGGAATCGCTGCTGGCACTGCTAAATGACATTCTTGATTATTCGAAGATTGAAGCCGGGAAGATGGAACTGGAGTTTATTGATTTCGGCCTGCAGCCCCTTCTGGAAAATGTAGCGGAGATGATGTCATTCAAGGCCCACGAAAAGGGTCTTGAATTTTTATGTTCAGCAGCTCCTGGAACTCCTTTGATGCTGCACGGTGATCCGGGCAGGCTGCGCCAGATACTCATTAACCTGACTGGAAACGCGGTCAAGTTCACTGATGCGGGTGAAATTTCAGTCCGGGTCTCAACTGAATCCGAGGACAGGGAAAAAGTGGTCCTCAAGGTGTCTGTAAGGGATACAGGAATCGGGATTCCCAGGGAAAGTATCCCGCATTTGTTTGATCAGTTCACCCAGGTGGACAGTTCAAGTTCCAGGAAATACGGAGGCACCGGGTTGGGGCTTGCCATAACCCGGCAGTTAACCGAGGCTATGGGTGGTCAGGTGGGAGTGAAAAGTGAACTGGGGAAAGGTTCTGAGTTTTCTGTCGTCCTGCCTTTTGGTAAATCCCGTAACCCGCTGCCCAGGGAAGACCTGAATCATCTGGATGAAATCCAGGGAGTCCGCATTCTTGTTGTTGACGATAATCAAACAAGCCGCAAGATACTTATGGAACAGTTTTCCTCGTGGCAGGCCCGGGCTGAATCAGCCGCTGACGGGGAGAGCGCGCTGGATCTTCTTGGAGAGGCCGCAAGAAATGGAGATCCCTTCAGGGCGGCCATAATTGACAGGTTCATGCCCGGGATGGACGGTGAACAACTGGGGAAGAATATCAAAAATGATCCGGATTTCCAGGATATACGGCTGATACTGATGACTGCCCTGGGACAAAAGGGTGACGCCAGGCGATTTCAGGATATCGGTTTTTCTGCTTACCTCATTAAACCGGTACGTCAATCTGAGCTCTACCAGATCCTCTCTGAATTGTTTGATTGCCTATCAGTTGTTTTGAAGGATAAGGAATCGACATCCCCGGAAGACCTGGTTACCGGCCATTCCCTGAGGGAGATGCGGCAGGGTAATTTAAGGATCCTCCTGGCCGAAGATAACATGACAAACCAGTATGTGGCCCTGGGCATGCTGAAAAAACTGGGTCTTAGCGCGGATACCGTGTTGAATGGGAAGGAAGCCATCAAGGCACTTGAGCTTAAATCCTACGATCTGGTCTTGATGGATGTCCAGATGCCTGAAATGGATGGCCTGGATGCGACCGGCGTTATAAGGAATCCGGATTCCAACGTTAAGGATCATGATATTCCGGTTATTGCCATGACCGCTCACGCCGGGGATGATAACCGGGAGAGATGGTTGAAAGCGGGCATGAATGATTGCCTTTTAAAGCCTTTCAGGCCAGGTGACCTGGCTGAAATTATAGCCAGGTGGTCGCCAGGTGAACAGGATCCGGTTGTCCCGGCAAAATTTATAATTGATGATCCTGAAATTTTCAAAAAGGCTGAATTTATTTCCAGGTTGATGGGTGATGAAAAACTGGGACGGGAGGTCATTTCCCGGTTCCTTGAGGAAGCTCCAGGAACGATGGAGGAATTGAAAAAGGCCTGGTTCGAAGGGGATCCGGACGCCACCGTCCGGCATGCCAAAGCATTGGCCGACCTGGCAGCCGGCGTTGAAGGCGGAAATCTCAGGCAGGCCGCTTTACAGATGGGCCTTGCCTCGGGAGAAGGCCGGCTATCCCAGTCAGAGGCCAGCCTTCCTGAACTGGAAAAGCAGTTGGCCCTTCTTATTAACATTTTGACGGAGTTCGCAGGCAGACCAACCGGGGAAGAACACACTCTGCGGATTCTTCTTGTTGAGGATGGAGAAGATAACCGGAGACTGATAAATGCCTATTTTAAGAGATCTTCTGATAGTCTTGATTTTGCCGAGAATGGAGAAATAGCTGTCAGTATGTTTAAGGAGGGCAATTACGATCTTGTTTTGATGGATGTGCAGATGCCGGTTATGGACGGGTACACGGCAACCGGAGAAATACGGGAATGGGAAAAGGAACAGGGCCTGGATCCTGCTCCCATAATCGCACTGACGGCTCATTCCGGCAGCTCTGAATCCCGGAAAAGTCTGGATGCGGGGTGTGACGGACATCTGACAAAGCCGATAAAGAAGAAGACCTTGATGGAAGCAATTCAAAAATACAGGGTTGGCAAGTAGAATGGAAGAGTTTTTTATAAGCTTCCAGGCAGTATGGAGAGGGTTTTTATGCTTTGAGTTGCGCAGGTTTGGAAAATGAAATGGCTGGATCCATGGATAAAAGCGAAAAAATTATCATACACGCGGATATGGAGATAGAGGATCTTATTCCTGATTATCTCGGGAATCAAAAAAGAGATGTGGTGAGAATCAATCTTCTTGTGGACGAGGGTGATTTTGAAAGCGTTCAGAGGATCGGCCATTCAATGGAGGGTTCCGGCGGCGGTTACGGTTTTGATGAAATAACTGAAATTGGGGGAGCAATTGAACAGGCTGCCAGGGATTTGGATGGCGATTCAATAAAGGTTCAGACAGGAAGGCTTTCCGATTACCTGGAACGTGTCGAGGTTGTATATGACCCATGAACTGCCTCTGATACTCTACATAGACGATAACAGGGACAATCTGCTGCTTGTTGAAAGGCTTCTGGCACGCAGCTACAAGGTAGTGACGGCTGAAAACGGACAGGATGGACTCAGGGCTGCTGCCGAAGATAAACCGGCATTGATTCTTCTCGATATCATGATGCCCGAAATGGATGGGTATGAGGTTTGCCAGGTCCTCCAGGCCAATAGTGAGACCGCCTATATTCCCGTAGTTTTTCTTACAGCCCTTGGCGGGGAGAGGGACAAGGCCAGGGCCTTTGCAGTTGGAGGTGCCGATTATCTCGTTAAGCCGATCCGGAAGAATCTTCTGCTGGAGATGATAGAAAAACACCTCCAGACCAATAGCAACTGGAAACAGCTGCAAAAGGGAGAGGTTGCCTGGCAGGAAAAAGTACAGCCTTCGGATTTTATAAGATTCAAAGAGTTTCTTTGCAATGAAGCCAAGCTGGCCAGTGACCTGCGGTTCAAAATTTCAAATGCCGTAACGTCTGGAATATATGAGGCCGCTGAAGGCCTGGGTATCGCCCAGGAATCAACCGCCCAGTATATTGCAAGGTATACAGGTCTTCCCTATGTCGCCCATATCAATCCCGAGGATATCCGCCTGGGAGTGCTCCCGGCCGCTTTTTGCAGTTCAAACAGCGTTGTAGCCGTGAAATCCGCTGAAGATGAAGATGGCTTTATCCTGAGCAATCCTTTTGATCTTGAGTTGATTGATACACTGCTGAACCTTTTCGGGGCGGATCAGAGTTCCCGTATTATGGTAACCCATCCCAGAAATGTGCAGGCCCTGCTTGGCTCCGATGAAGTCACTGTCAAAGATGACCCCCATAAAAAATTCAGGCTTCCACATGAAAAAAAGCCTGGTTCCGAGAGCCTGCCTCAACAGCAGAAGGCGGCCCAGGAGAACCCGGTTGTCAGAATTACCAGCCGTATTCTGAATTCCGCGGTTCAGGAGAGAGCCAGCGATATCCATATTGAACCCAAGGAGAACGATACTAAAATAAGATTCCGTATAGACGGTGACCTGAGGAATGCTTTCAGCCTGAAGCCTAAATCGGGGATTATGGTGATATCCAGACTCAAGATAACCGCTGGAATGGATATAGCTGAAAAGAGAAAACCCCAGGATGGAGGATTTGTAGCTGATCTTGCCGGGAGAACATTTAATTTAAGGCTTTCCACGACATCGACTCCTTATGGTGAAAGCATGGTAATAAGGCTGCTGGAACCATACGCGGAACCCAAGAAGCTGCAGGAACTGGGAATGCTTCCCGGCCAGGCGCGCACTATGGTCAGGGTGGCTAATAAATCAAATGGGATAATACTTATTGTCGGGGCCACCGGCTCGGGAAAAACGACCACCATATACAGTCTCCTGCATAATGTGGACCATGACAAAAGGAGCCTGATGTCTGTGGAAGACCCGGTGGAGTATCGGATGCCGTTTGTTAACCAGCAGCAGGTTAATGAAAAGGCCGGAGTGACATTTGACGCGCTCCTTAAAACCGCTGTAAGGCAGGATCCTGATGTGCTGTTCATGGGAGAGATCAGGGATACTTTCTCGGCCAGGATTGCAATAGATTTTGCCAGCACCGGGCATTTGACAATATCCACCCTGCATACCTCAAACGCGACTTCAGCGATCTTTCGCCTTGATCGGCTGGGCGTTGACAGGGGTATTATGTCCAGCGCCCTTCTTGCTGTCGTGGCCCAGAAGCTTGTCAAAAAGCTTTGCCCTCACTGCAGGGAGATAGTGCCAATTTCTCCGGAAGAGGAGGAGATCTTCAAGCCTTTTACCCGGGACATTCCCAACAGGGTCGCACGGCCGGTAGGCTGCGAAAAATGCGCGAATACCGGCTATCTGGGGAGAGTTGGAGTTTATGAAGTCTTAGAGTTTGATCCTGAGGTTTCGGAACTGGTGAGTTCTGGAGCCCAGGTAATTGATATCAGGGAGTTTTTGAGGGAAAGAGGAGATTGCCTGATAAGCACCCATGCCATCCAGAAAGCCCGGGAATTTATTGTCAGCCCGGAGGATATTTACAGGACGGTTTTGACTGAAGAGCTGACCGGAAGCGAGATTTCATCCCATGCTGAGCATGCTTCCGGGAATAAGGATGCCGTTGATGAGGATTTCGCTGATATACAGGAAGTCAGCATCCCGGTTTCACCGGTCGAGGAGCCTCCCGTGCAGCCGGACCTGGAGACGGCCGGGGAAAAAGAGGGATCACCGAGTATTCTTGTTGTAGAGGATGATATCAACACCCGAAGGCTCATAACTCGTTTTCTCGAAAATGAAGGATACCGGGTATTCCCGGCCGCAGACGGAGTTGAAGCCCTTTTGCAGTTGGGGAGCAGGCAGTTTGACCTTATCCTTTCTGATGTTGATATGCCGAACTTGAATGGGTTTAAGCTTCTTGAAATGGTCCGCCAGAAAGGCCTTGAATCACCGGTGATCCTTTTAACCTCGCGGTCAGAACCGGAAGACGAGGAACGGGGTTTAAAGCTGGGGGCAATGGACTATATACATAAACCATTCAGAAAAGAGATTTTGATATTGCGTGTTGGGAGAACCATCCAAGGGAGAAAGAGATAATGAGTGACAATTCCGGTATTAAGCGAACCTGCCAAAGTTGCGGGGCGGCACTTCGAGGTGATGAGGGGCCCTATTGCAGCCAGTGTCAGATTGCCAGGGATGAAGAGGCCATGGATGAGATCCAGGCGGCAAAAGAAGAGGAGCACCCGGATCTGCCTGAAACTGAAAAAAGCAGGACAGGGTTGGTTATCAAGGTAATGCTCCTGTGTGCCTGTGTCGTGGTGATTGCCTTCCAGCTGCCCAGGGTCATAACATCCATTGAAGGTGACCAGCCCATCAGAAAAGGAACCTACGAAACTGACGCCCTGACTGATGAATGTATCGAAAACCTTTGGAAAATCTCCAGGATGCTTGAAGAAGGCAAGCTTCCGGATGACTCCCTGGTATGCCCGGAAAGCGGAGAGCCCTATACAGTTTATCAAGATGCCAATAATCCGACCGTTGTATGTCCTAATCCCAAGGCCCATGGGCTTATTCAGCTCCGGGTCAGCAGGATGTTCCCTTGTCCGGAGGTTGTCGAGTGATGTTGAGAAAAAGCAGTGGAGGATTTTCCGTTGTGGAGCTTATGGTTGTGCTGGCAATCATTGGAGTTATTGCTTCTTTTGCCATACCTCAGTACCTGCTTTATGTTGAAACCGCCCAGGCCACAGCCTGCCTGGTGGAGCGCGGACAAACCAACCGGATGATTATTGCCTATAACAGTGATCACCAGGCTGCCCCTCTTACCAGCCTGGCCCAGCTGGCGGGTGATGGTTATTCTGAAGAAATTCCCAACTGTCCCCATGGAGGCCAGTGGGTCCTGGTTCCTTCTTCAGAGAATAACGGTACTCCAGTGGTGGGATGCTCCATTCATTTCTGGCCCGGAGCCGGGGAAGATGGAGATGCTTCAGCCAGCCTGCTTGCATCCGACGATTTTTCAAGTGGAGCTGCCAGCGGGTGGACTGAAACCGGCCGGGACTGGGAGGTTGTGGACGGAGTTTACATAGGGGGAAAGGAAAATGGTTCGGCCTACAGGAACCGGACGTTTTTTGGTGACGAAAGCTGGACTGATTATACGGTGGAACTGGATGCCAGCTTGATGAATGGAGAGGGCAATGCCTATGGATACGGAGTCTATTTTCGGGCCCAGGACTATGGCAACCTTGATTCTTATATTTTTCAGTATGACGCTGGATATGGGAGGGATGGAGCCTTTCTTATCAGGGAAATTGTAGACGGAAGGGAAATGTCACCTTTTGCCCGGGTGGACGCGCCGGAAGGATATGTCTGGAACGGCGAAACCAAACACATAACCATCGAAGTATCCGGAACTGATTACTCGGTTTATGTAAGTGATGTTAATGGCGGGACAGCCCCGGCTGTATCGGGCAGTGATTCTTCTTACACAAGTGGAGCGATAGGTCTTCGTACATGGGGATCCGCGCAGGCAGGATTTGACAATGTTGAAGTGTCAGGAAACTGAAGAGCAAGGAGGTCCAGTGAGATATGACATGGGGAAGTCCGGAGGGTTTTCCGTTGTAGAATTGCTAGTTGTCCTGGCTATCTTTGGAGTATTCGCGTCTTTTGCCATCCCCCAGTACCTGATCTACATTGAGACCGCCCAGGCAACAGCCTGCCTGGTTGAAAGGGGCCAGACCAACCGTATGATAATCGCCTACATGAGTGATCACCAGGATACCGCCTTCAACAGCCTGGCCCAGCTGGTGGGAGATGGGTATGTTGAAGAAGTGCCCAACTGTCCTCATGGAGGCCAATGGGTCCTGGTACCATCTTCGGATAATAACGGCACTCCCGTGGTTGGATGCTCCATTCATTTCTGGCCTGAGGATGATGTGGTATCAGAACCCCTCACAAGCCTGGGCTCGACTTTCGACGAAATAACAAAGGCCATGATTGCCCTGATCAATGGTTACTATGAGGACAGCGGCAGGTATCCCCGGAGCTGGGGATCAAAGGCTTTTACCGATATTGGGCTGGATCCCGAGGAGTGGGGTGAGGCCGTGGAGGGCCTCGAATACACACCCAGGGGAAAGCGCCTTGGTGTCAGCCCGGCAGATGGATATACCATAAACGTCACCCTGACAAACGGACAGGAAATGGAATTGCCCGCTTCCAGGAACTGGTCAATCTGGTATTCCATGGAGGATGGCAACTGGTACTATAAAAATATTAATGATAAAAACCAGGTTGATATTTCCACCCTGACTGTAACCGCTGATTAGGCTTGTGACACCAGAATGAGGGATTCACTGAATCTTTGCTTTGTAAAGCCGGAGGCTGTTTGAAACAACGGATATGCTGCTCAGGGCCATGGCCAGGGCGGCCAGGATAGGGTGGAGCTGCCTCAGCATCATGGGCATGAAATCCAGCGGGGCCAGGATTCCGGCTGCTACCGGTATCAGGATAATGTTGTAGATGAATGCCAGGAAGAGATTTTGCCGGATTGTGTGCATTGTCTTTCGGCTTATGCTAATAGCCTTGGGGATACCTTCCAGGCTTCCGCTTGAGAGGACCACGTCAGCAGCCTCAATAGCAACATCAGTACCCGTTCCGATAGCCATTCCGACGTCCGCCCGAGCCAGCGCGGGGGCGTCATTAATCCCGTCACCAACCATGCCGACCTTTTCCAACCGGGACTGGATTTCTTCTACCTTGGCAGATTTGTCTCCGGGTTTGACCTCCGCATATATCTCATCAATGCCAACCTGGGCGGCAATGGTCTCGGCGGCGCGATGGTTGTCACCGGTAAGCATGACAACTTTAAGCTTGAGTTTATGCAGTGATTCAACCGCTTTGGCTGAATCAGGTTTGAGAGGATCTGAAACAACCGCCAGCCCGGCGGGGCGGCCATCAATCCAGACGGCCATAACCGTTTTTCCCTGATCCTGCAGCTGATTAACCCGGGCAGGCTCCGGGGCGGCAAATCCAGGGGTTGACCATCCTGGTTTCCCGACACGTATACTTAACCCGGCAACCCGGGCTTCAACTCCGAATCCTCCGTGAGCCCTGAATTCCGAAGGCAGGACAGGATCCAGGTTCCGCATGCGGGCTTCATTGACAAGGGCCTTGCCCAGCGGATGCTCGGATCCTGTTTCAGCAGATGCTGCCAGGAAAAGGAGTTTCTCTTCCGGGTAAGCATTCGGCTCAAGTGAAATGATTTCTGAAACCACAGGACTGCCTTCAGTTATGGTTCCGGTTTTGTCGAGAACTATCGTGCCCAGCTGTGAGGCGGTTTCCAGTGCTTCCGCCTTTTTGAAAAGGATTCCCTGTTCCGCCCCTTTTCCTGTTCCGGCCATTATTGCGGTGGGGGTGGCAAGTCCAAGGGCACAGGGGCAGGCTATTACAAGTACTGCTACCAGGCGGATCATCGCGGGAACCAACTCCCCGGTAACCAGAAGCCAGACACCAAAAGTCACAAGTGCGGCAAGAATCACGGCAGGCACAAAAACAGAGGCAATCCGGTCAGCCAGGTTTTGTATGGGAGCCTTGCTGCCCTGGGCATCCCGTACCAGTTTTATTATCTGGGCGAGTGCCGTATCCTTCCCGACTCTTGTGGCCCGAAATTGGATCAGGCCTTCCCCGTTGATGGTTCCGCCTGTAAGTAAATCTCCTGCTGTTTTATCTGCCGGAAGAGGTTCGCCGGTGAGCATGGATTCATCAACCGCGGATTCCCCATCCAAAACAACACCGTCAACCGGAATTGTTTCTCCGGGGCGGACCAGGACAACCATCCCTTCTTTCACAGCTGCCAGTGGAAGTTCTTTTTCCTTACCCTGTTCGAGGATAAAAGCGGTTTTCGGCTGCAGTCCGATCAGTTTTCTTATGGCATTCCCGGTTTTTTTCCTGGTCCTGGCTTCCAGGAGTTTTCCCAGTTTGATCAGGGTAATGATAACGGCGGAGGTTTCAAAGTAAACATGCTGTCCTGGGGATGAAAACAAAAGAACCGAGAGGGAATAGAAATAGGCAACTGAAGAACCCAGGGCAACAAGCACATCCATATTGGCGCTTCTATTCATGAGGCTTTTAAATCCTCCTGAATAAAAATCCCGGCCGGTGTAGAATTGTACCGGAGTTGCCAGGGCCAGGAACAGCCAGTTGACCCAGGGACTATGGCTCCACTGCCCTACAAGGCCGAAGTCCCTGGACATGCTGAGAATAAAAAGAGGAAGCGCGCAAAACAGCCCGACAAAGAATTTGCGGTATTGATCAGAAATTTCTGCCTGCCTGGCCTTATCTTCAGCATCACTTCCCCCGGTAATCCCTTCCAGGATAATCCCTTTGAATCCGGCTTTGCGGACAGTTGCCAGCAGCTGGTCCTCATTGATTATCCCGGGGAGATAATGGACCAGGGCGCTCTCTCCAGCGAAATTAACCGATGCCAGAATGACCCCGTCAAGCCTTCTGAGGGCCTTTTCCAGGGATTCCGCACAATTGAAACAGTGCATCCCGGTTATTGAGACTGTCAATTGTTTTTCATTCATAACATCTCGAGATACTACCCCGGAGGGCATATCATCAGGTCATTTGAAATGACCCTGTTATCCAGTTCTGGATGTATAACCCGGAAGATCCGGACAATCCCGAAGCGGACCGGAGAGCAGGGGAAAGTCCTCATCTCGGCATGGCATCATCAAAGTCCAGAAAACCATTGCCCGGAAATAGTAAATTAGGCCTGGAATGCATTACAGCCATGCCGGAATTTCAGTGGCTGTGATTTGCAAAATACAGGGTGTGGAATTCTTTGGCCAGCTTTCTCAGTTCAGCGACATTGGCCTCATCTGTTGTCTGTTTGCATTTCATGGCTGTAATCAACAGCTGGTGAAGAGTTGAGATTTTTTTCTCGTAATTCTCCACGCCCGGTTTGATGCGCTGGGTCATGAAATACTGGGAGACAATTTCCTGTACCTCATCGGCGTGATGCTCCTTGTTCATAACCCACCTGATTAACTGGTTGGCATTGGTGGAGTCCTCTTTTTGCAGGGTTTTGATTTCCCGCATAGATTTTTCGATCGTCGTGGCATGCTCGAGGATCATTTCCACCCGCGCTTCGTCGTCGTAGATCCCGCAGGGGATTTCACAGTGGGCTACCAGGGTGCCACTGAATCCAACAAACATTAAAACAGCGAAAATAATTGGGAATGCGTACTTTTTCATGATTTTTTCCTTTGGAGATATGCAGGTATATTCCTGGATATGAATTTCAAAAATTTTCAAAATATTTGAATTGCTCACACTTTATACGCAATTGATGCCGGTTTTGATACAGGCTGGAAAATTTCTTTGCTGAGTTGATTCCGTGGGAATACCGGCAGCGGTTATTTTGTTCAGGAATCAATCTCGTGCCCAGCCTTTTTGAGAACCATAATTGTTTTTTTAAGATGTTCAGAACTGACAAGCAGGTAATCAGTATCAAATGTCGAAATGACAAACACGGGTATACCTGCTTCTGCCAGGGGGGAAGCCAGGGAGGCCAGCACCCCGATCATTGAAAAATTAAGAGGGCCCGCAACAGCAAGCGCTTTCCATCCCGGCTGTGCCTTTACGCCCGGCGGCACGTTATCAGTACTGGAAACAACCGAGATTTCTCCGCTGGTACAGGTTACAGACCAGAATTCCTCCCTTCCTTTTGGACGGGGAAGGGGACGTTCTCCGGGCGGTAATTGCCATACTGTCAGGCTCCCGGAAAGAACACCAAGTTTCATTATAGAGTTCCTTTCTCAATAAAAAGGCCGGCGCGTCAGGGTTGCAGGCGGTTTTTGAATGGCCGGCTTGTTTTTTATTGACCTGTTATCGCCGCGGCCCAGTTTCCACTGCCGGGAGATTCCAGGACCAGGGGTTTTCCGCCGCTTACCTTTTTTGAGTCTCCCCATTCTCCTGAGTCTATATTTATCCAGTTAAGCGAAAGGGTCTGCTCTGATTCGGGGATCTCAACCAGGACCTTGCCTCCGGCGGGGAAATAAACAGCGTAGAGATTTTTATCCGGATCAGCCGCCAGATAAGCCTCGTTGGGATCCCGTTCGGAAAGCAGTTGATTGGCGGGCTCAACTTCCCACATTTTTACTATGGTCTCAAGTTTTCGTGCTGCCTTCAGGCATGCCACGGCTTTATCCCCCAGCCCCAGTCCGGAATCGGGCCGGTGGAAACGGGCCGAGGCAGCTCCTGCCAGCAGGTGGCGCCAGAATCTTTCAATCCCATCCTGGTCGGTGTGGCCGAATTTGTTGCCTGAAGCCCCGTAGGTCTTGGTTGTATTCATGGGGCGAGGTTTGCTGGAGAGGTAGTTTTGGACGTATAGGAAATTATCCCAGTGCTGCTGTCCCTTGTTGTGGTTATTCTGGGAAACATCTACGAAATCGTAAAGCTCCGGATGGTCGAAGGTCCTTTTGTGTTCTTCCCCGGAGAGGTCCCAGTCATCCCACATTTCAGTCACATTAACATATACACCTTTTTCGGAAGCACGGCGCTTTATGTATTCCGCCCAGAATTTTCCCCACTCCTCTTCCCCGTTGGTTTCGTTGTCCATACAGTAGAGGACATGATTGTATTTGAGAGAGTGTTCCAGAAGTTTGTCAACGAATTTTTTCTGGAATTGGAGTACTTCCCTGTTGTCTCTCTGGTTTGGAGTGGTAAAGAAAAACGGCTGTTTGTTTTGACCGGGATGCTCCGGATATGTCACCTCGAAATCCGATTCCTCATAGGTGTAATTGATATTGTTTTGCGGATTATATGGGTGATTCTGCCATCTCTTGGGATCACTGTCCCGGTTATCGGTGTAATCAAATCGATCCCAGATTTCTATCTGTACAAAGATTCCCCTGTTAGAGGTTTCTTTCAGCATTAGTTCAAACCGGGTCCAGTAATCCTCATTCCATTGGTTCAGGTCGTATTTACCGGAAGCCAGTTTTTTAAAGGGATACGCTTCAAATCCCTTGTCCTTTCGGTCGCTCATCGTATTGCGGATTACATTGCCTCCGGCGGACTGCAGTTTATCAAGCTGGGCAATCAGTTCTTCACGCGGCCACTGGAACAGATTGTCATCATCGCTTCCGCCCAGCAGCAGTACCGGCTCTCCGTCGAAACTCCAGTACCATGGATTGTTTTCATATGGATGGAGCCCCTGTCCTGAGGCCAAAGAAATCAAGAGCGAATAGAGAAGGAGAGGTGTTGCAAATTTTATTTGAATCTTCATGGTTTATTCTCCCGCGCGGTTGTCAGGGTACTCTCTTTTTTTGTCGTTCGACAGATCCTGTAAGTGAATTTAACACAAGTAGCGGCACATCCCCTCAGTCCCGCAGTTTCCCCTGCCTTTATATCGGCTGACTCCAGTGTAATATTTGCACTGGCAAGAGAAAAGCAATTAATTGTATTCCTGGCCGGTTTTTCCAGTCCTGGGTGACCGTAGGACTCAGACCTGAAATCTTGTGAGAGAGGATACAGGAACAGGGGTGTAAGCTGGATTAGTGAGACAGGGGATTAGACTATCATTACCTATCCGGTTTTTTTGCGGGATAAAGAGTTGGGCGAAGTATGCCAGATGCCGGAAGCCGGTATTTGAAGATGCAGGGAGTACTTATGGCAGAGAACGAAATAACAGTTTTGATTGTCAGTGACAAGCAGGAAATCCTTGTTGAAACCTCCAGGCTGTTAAGCGAGGACGGTTATCGAGTTGAGAAAGCATCATCCGGGAAAGAATGTCTTGCCGTGGTGACCTCGGAGCGTCCCGATGTGATTCTGCTGGATGCGGATATCCCTGATATCGGAAGCCTTGATATATGCAGGAAAATAAGGAAAGATCCCGCCAGTGGAAGTGTCCTGATTTTTTTGGTTTTTGAACAGGGCGCGGATAGAGCCCAGGAGGCAGCGGGACTTGAGTCCGGGGCGGATGTTTTTATCACCCGGCCATATACAAGGCGTGACTTGTTAAGTCGACTGAGATCGAAATCTCGGATTATTATCGCCGAGAGGAATTTAAGGAAGGCTAACGAACGCATTAATCAGGTGCTCCAGAGTATCCATACCGGCACGGTCATCATTGACGCTGAAGACTTGCGGATTCTTTCAGTAAACCGGGCCGCGACTGAGATGATCGGTTTGCCTGGAGGAGAACTTGTAGGGAAATTATGCAAGGACTATCTGGGTGAAAAGGGAACCGAGGGGTGTCCGGCTGTCCGGGAGAAAGGTGGATACAGTAATCGTAGAGGCTATGTGAGAAGGGCGGATGGAAGTGAACTCGCGGTTTTGAAAACGGTTCTGCCTTTGCGCCTGGACGACCGGGATTGCATTCTTGACTGTTTTGTTGACATCAGTTCCCAGGAAAAAGCGGAGAGGGAGATACAGGAAAGGGAAGAGCTGATCCAGGCCTTGATGGGTGCGGCCCAGGACGGAATCATCCTGATGAAACCTAGAGGCAGAATCACTAGTTGGAACAGGGGTTCGGAGAAGATTTTCGGATGGGCTAAAAAAGAAGCAATAGGCAAAGACCTGCACGATTTGATTGCCCCTGAAAGGTTTCATCCAGAGTTTAAATCGGCGTATAAAAAGTTTTTGAAATCCGGCGAGGGTGCCGCGGTCGGTAAAACCCTGGAATTGCCGGCACTGCACAAAAATGGAAATGAATTCCCGGTTGAACTAAGCCTGTCAGGCGTGGAATTGGTTGGGGGGTGGCACGCTTTAGGCATTGTCAGGGATATAAGCGACAGGAAGGCCTCGGAGGAAAAACTGCACCGGACACTTGAGGAGCAGCAGACCATATTCAACGTAAGCCTGGTCGGGATCATGGTCCTTGAGAACAGGCTTATCAATTCGGTGAATTTACGGATGGCCGATATGCTCGGTTATTCTCCCGAGGAACTGGTCGGGGATAGTCCGGAAAAAATTCATTTGTCTCCTGAGAATTTCAGGGAATTCGGGGAGAAATATTACTGGAGACTGGCCGAGACAGAAATGGTGCAGATCGAGTATCCCCTCCGGCACAAGGATGGACATACTGTCTGGTGCATGTTTAACGGCCAGGCCATAGAGCCCCCTGACCTTGCCAAGGGGGCTGTCTGGACAGTTGATGACATTACAGACAGGAAATTGGCGGAGCAGGAGCTGAAGGCGGCTCGCGATAAATTGAGCAGGATATTAAAAACCGCCGCCACTGCAGTTTTTACCGTGAGCCCAGAGAGGACAATAACCTCTGTTAACCGGGAGTTTTGCGCAATCACAGGATACAGCAGTGAAGAGGTGGTCGGGGAAAACTGCGACATTCTTTGCGGTGATCCATGCCTTGATATGTGCGGGCTTTTTGATTCTTTGAACAATGAACCTATCTTCAGGCGTAAATGCACCATCAAGAACAAGGACGGGCGGACCCTGACGCTGATAAAAAACGCTGAAATTGTTACTGACGATCAGAATAATATTGTTGAAGGCATTGAGTCTTTTATCGATGTTACCGAACTTGAGGATGCGCGGAAGAAGGCTGAAAAGATCAACCAGAGGCTTGCGATGAGCCTCAAAAAAGAAAAGGAGCTTTCTGCCAGAGCGGAGCTGGCTAATACTGCCAAGAGTGAATTCCTCGCCAATATGAGTCACGAAATCCGTACGCCCATGAATGGCGTCATCGGAATGACCGGACTTCTGCTGGAAACTGATCTGGACGAGGAGCAGCGAGAATATGCCGAAAGAATATCTTCCAGTGGCGAAGCCCTGATGTCGATAATCAATGATATTCTCGATTTTTCCAAGATCGAAGCAGGAAAAATGGATCTGGAAATAATGGATTTTGACCTTAGGACCACCATCGATGAAATGAATGATATCCTGGCGGTAAGGGCACAGGAAAAGGGCCTGGAATATGTTTCAAATATTGATCCTGAGATGCATTGCCTGTTCAGGGGAGACCCGGGCAGAATAAGGCAGATATTAATAAACCTTATTGGAAATTCCATCAAGTTTACCGAACAGGGAGAGATCAGGATTGATATAGGGGCGGAACCTGGAGAGGTTTCCAGTATGCGGGTACGATTTGAGGTGCGGGATACTGGAATAGGTATACCGGAAGACCGCCTGGAAGATCTTTTTGACTCGTTCACCCAGGCTGATTCATCAACCTCCCGTAGATTCGGCGGGACCGGCTTGGGCCTTACCATCAGCCGACAGCTGGTCAACATGATGAATGGAGAAATAGGAGTGGAGAGTGTTGAAAACCAGGGCTCTACATTCTGGTTTGAAATCCCGCTTGAAAAGCAGTCCCAGCCTTTACCTGTTACTACCAGTGCGCCGGGTGTTTTCGAAAAGAAAGTACTGATCGTGGACGATAATGAAATGAATCGTTTTGTCCTGAAGCGGCAGCTGGCATTGCTTGAAAATACTCCCGATGAGGCGATAGACGGATTTTCAGCGCTCAATAAGCTTAGAAACGAAGCCCGGCAGGGACGGCCTTATGACATTGCAGTAATCGATCACCAGATGCCGGGAATGGATGGGGCTGAACTGGGAAGGGAAATAAAGAAGGACCTGTTGATCAACCGGACAATAATGATCATGATGACCTCGGTAGGCCAGAGGGGGGATTCTTCAAGGATGAAGGACATCGGCTACGATGCCTATCTGACCAAACCTTTGAAGCAGGCGCAATTGTTTGACTGCCTTTTTAAAGTAGTTGGTGAGGCCAAGTCTGAGTCGGATTGGGAAAAAGAGTCCATTATAACCCGCTATACGCTGGCTGATGAGCGAATGAGATCAGCCCGGATTTTGCTGGCTGAGGATAATATTACAAACCAGCTCGTGGTAACCGGGATGCTGAAAAAAAGGGGAATGCGGGTTAACGCAGTGGCAAACGGCCTGGAGGCGGTTGAGGCTTTGAGGAATGCTCCCTATGACATTGTGCTGATGGATGTACAGATGCCGGAAATGGACGGTCTTGAGGCAACGCACCAGATCCGGGATAAGAGAAGCGGGGTTATTAATTCGAATGTTTGCATTATAGCCATGACCGCTCATGCCATGACCGGGGACAGGGAGCGGTGCCTGGAAGCCGGGATGGATGATTATGTAAGCAAGCCGGTTCGTCCCAGTGAGATGTTTGAAGCCATTGAGAGGGGTATACGGAAAGGGAATAAAGCAATCGATCCGGCCGGACAAAATGATGATGAAATCGGAAGCGAAGATGTTGTATCGAGCCTTGATGTATTTGATCCGGATGTGCTGAGGGAGAGACTCGATGGTGACGAAGAGATGATTAACATGGTGCTGAATATGTTTAAAGATGAGAGCGCCAGGATAATTGAGGACATAGAAAAGGCGTTAACCTCTGGAGATGTGGAGGAAGCTGGCAAGCTTGGCCACTCCCTGAAGGGTTCGTCAGGTAATATCGGGGCTCCATCCCTGCAGCGGATTTCAGAATCAGTGGAAATGGCTGGCAAGGCTGGCAAGACAGGGGATTTGGAAGCCCTTCTTGCGGAACTGAAGGAAGTGTTCAGTCTGACAGTGGCCGCGGTAGAAAAGAGATTTTAGGATGTATCAGTTTGTTCAATAAGGATTTTAGCTGGGGCTCTAGACCAGTTTGTTCGAACTGATGCCGTTTTTCCATCAATCATTGAGGAATGTTTTGATGCCGGGTTAATCACCTGGAACGGGCAGTAAGATATAAGGATAATTCATGGGAATTAATATTTTTGTACCGATCATCTACAATGCGGCGCTGCTGGTTACCCTGGTGTTGGTGATGGAGTTCTTCCTTGATCAAAAATATGGGAGGCTTCTCAAAAATAAGCTTGTTGCAGGTTTGATCCTGGGCCTCATCGGAGTTTCGGTCATGCTTAATCCCTGGCAGGCCGCGGAAGGGGTCTACCTTGATACTCGGTCTGTGCTGCTTTCGGTGGGAGGGCTTTTTTTTGGGTTGGTTCCGGCCCTGATCTCAAGCCTGGTTCTGGCAGCTTTCCGAATTTCTCAGGGCGGAATGGGCATGTTAATGGGGCTGGGAGGGATAATTTCATCAGCTTCAATTGGCGTTATCTGGAGAAAGCTGAGAGGGGGTAAAGTTACAGGCATGAGCGTCCTGGAACTTCTTACTTTTGGATTGATAGTGCATGCCACAGTAGTATTTTTTGCTTTCAGCCTGCCGGCGGAAACCAGCATGGAAGTCATTTCCCTGATGATACTTCCGGTTCTGACGCTTTATCCCCTGGTAACTGTTGCCTTGGGAGTTTTGCTGATCAGGAGCCAGAAGCGCAGTGAAATGAGCAGTAAACTGGCTGCTCTTAATAAAAGACTGGCCGAAAGCCTCAGGAAGGAAAAAACGCTTGTTGTCAGGGCCGAGACTGCCAATACAGCAAAGAGTGAATTTCTTGCCAATATGAGTCATGAGATTCGTACGCCCATGAATGGCGTGATTGGAATGACCGGACTTCTCCTGGAGACGGACCTGAACGAGGAGCAGCGGGAGTACGCGGAGCGGATTTCAGCCAGCGGGGAATCCCTAATGACCATCATCAACGATATTCTTGATTTTTCAAAAATAGAAGCCGGCATGCTTGATCTGGAGATCCTTGATTTTGATTTAAGGATAACCATCGATGAAATGAATGACATGCTGGCCGTGAGAGCCCACGAAAAGGGTATAGAGTATGTATCTGATATTGATCCGGAAATGCCCTGTCTCTTGCAGGGGGATCCTGGGAGGATCAGGCAGGTTTTAATCAACCTTATCGGCAATGCCCTGAAGTTTACCGAAAAAGGTGAAGTCCAGGTCAATATCAGCCCTGTTTTGGAGCAAGATGATTCGGTCAGGATTCGGTTTGAGGTTGTGGATTCCGGAATTGGAATACCTGGAGACCGATTGAATTATCTTTTTGAGTCGTTTACTCAAGCGGATTCAACTACTTCGCGGAAATTTGGCGGGACCGGGCTGGGGCTTGCTATATGTAAACAACTCACCCAAATGATGAATGGTGAGATAGGGGTTGAGAGCAAGGTTGGCCATGGGTCCAGGTTCTGGTTTGAAATCCCTCTTCAGAAGCAAGCTTCATCGTCTTCGGTCAGCCCCCTGCTTCCAATAGGCTGCAAAGATCGAAAAATATTGATTGTGGACGATAATGAAATGAACCGGTTTGTTCTTAAAAAGCAGCTTGCAATTCTGAAAATCAGATTGGATGAAGCTGTTGACGGATTTTCCGCACTGGAGCTTCTGAAAGGCTCCGCCCGGGCCGGAGAACCCTTCGATATGGCAATTATTGACCACCAGATGCCGGGGATGGATGGTGCCGAACTGGGCAGAAAGATCAAGGAAGACCAGCTTATTGGAAAAACGATCCTTGTAATGATGACTTCGGTGGGGCAGAGGGGCGATTCGGCGCGAATGAAGAAAATAGGATTTGATGCCTATCTTACCAAGCCTTTGAAACAATCACAGCTGTTTGACTGTCTGTCGGCGGTGGGAAACAAGAGTCAGGAACCGGGGAGGAATGACTCCCCCCGCAAAATTGTTACCCGTTATTCCCTGGCGGATGACAGGCTCAAATCCGCCAGGATTTTGCTTGCTGAAGACAATATCACCAACCAGATGGTTGTGACCGGGATATTAAAAAAGCTGGGCATGAGGGTGAATGCAGTCGCAAATGGGAGGGAAGCCTTGATGGCCTTAAGGAGTGTTCCTTATGATATTGTCCTGATGGATGTCCAGATGCCCGAAATGGATGGACTGGAGGCAACCCGGATTATCAGGCAATCTGGTTCGGGTGTTATTGATCCAGGAGTGTGTATCATCGCCATGACCGCGCATGTCATGACTGGCGATAAGGAAAAATGCCTGGATGCGGGAATGGATGACTATGTAAGCAAGCCGGTACGACCTGCCGAATTAATTGTCGCAATCGAAAAGGGCCTCAGTAACTGGAAAGCACCAAATTCCCGACACAGGATTCCAGAACAGGATGATATTAAAAAGGACAGATCTCCGAATCCGGTTTATTATGACAAGGAGGTTCTTAGGGATCGGCTGGAGAATGATGAGGAAATGATCTCAATGGTCATAAATATGTTCAAGGAAGAAAGCAGCCAGATTATCGACAGGCTCGTAAACGCCCTTGATGCAAATGATTGTGAAACTGCTGCCAGGTTATTGCACTCCTTAAAGGGTTCAGCCGGAAATGTGGGGGCCAAAGCTCTGCAGAAGTTATCCGAAACAATGGAAAAGGACTTGAAGGAAGGGTCAGCAGGGGCCGCGACAGTTTTGTCAGAAGAGCTTGTTGAATTACGTGACCAGACCTTCAAAAGTATGACCTTTTAGGAATAACGGGGATCCATCACCCAGAAGACAACAGCTGTTTACTGGAATTTTCCCGGGTGCGTTTCCCTGGGAAGGAGAAGACTTGGAAATATTGATTGCTGAAGACAATGCGACATCCCGGATAATCCTGCAATCAATGCTTGAGAAGTGGGGATACCAGGTTACTGCCGTATCAAACGGGGATGAAGCCTGGTCTGTAATCAAAGAGGAAACCTCACCTTCTATAGCTGTCCTGGACTGGATGATGCCCGGTATTGATGGCGTTGAGATTTGCTCCAGGCTCAAGGCAATAGACAGGAAAATCCCTGTTTATATTATTCTCCTCACCGGGAGGGATTCAAAGAAGGATATATCAACCGGACTGGAATCAGGGGCCTCTGATTACATGACCAAGCCCTTTGATAATAATGAGTTGAAGGCCAGGTTGAGGGTGGCTGAAAGGATGATTGCTTTACAGGATAAACTCAATAGCAAGATCGACCAGCTCAGGGACGCGATTGAGCATGTCACAACCTTGCAGGGAATCCTTCCCATTTGTATGCATTGCCATAAGATACGAACTGATGACCAGGCCTGGGAGAGGCTGGAATCATATATAGAACTTCATTCTGATGCCAGATTCAGCCATGGACTTTGCCCGGAGTGCATGAATAAACATTACAGTAAAGACCTCCCGGACAATGGAAGTTGATAAATACCAGGGATTCCGTTTTTGATATGGGGTGAATCGGTGCGGATTTTGTCTGAACGCGGATAGTTGATTATTGGATTGCTTCAGAAACAAAGAGAATTTGTGCTGCCGCGAATTTAATAGAGGAAGGTGAATAGCTCATGGGCACGCAGATGTTTATACCAGTTATTTATAACGGGGCCCTTCTGGTTTTGCTTGTGTTGGTCCTTGACATATTTTCCGGCGGCAGAACGAAACCAAGAAATCATAACCGGGTCATAATCGGTTTTGTATTGGGATTAGTCGGCATTGCGGTAATGTTGAATCCGTGGAAGGCGGTGGAAGGTGTAGTGTTTGACACGCGTTCCATTCTCCTTTCAATAGCCGGGCTTTTTTTTGGATTCATTCCCGCAGTAATTGCCGGATTCATGACAGCCGCATACAGGATTTACCAGGGTGGATCGGGCGCGATAATGGGTGTCTGTGTAATTATTGCGTCAATTACGGTTGGGGTTGGCTGGCGGAAGCGTAACCGAGGCAGCCTTGAAAATATAAGCCTGTTGGAACTGCTTTCATTCGGGATGGTAGTGCATGTCTTGATGTTTTTATGCGCTTTTACCCTGCCCAGCGAGATCAGGACTAATATTATGTCCAGGATAGCTCTGCCCACGCTGTCTGTATATCCCCTTATCACTGTGGCCATAGGATCACTCCTGATTTGGAGCCATAAGCGGAGCGGGATCAATGCGGCCATGCGGGCCAGCGAAGAGAAATACCGCCTGCTTGCTGATAACACGATTGATACCATCTGGGTTATGGGCCTTGACGGGAGATTTCAATATCTGAATTCAGCAGTTTACAACCTTTTAGGTTATACCTCCGATGAAATGACAGGCAGGGGTCTTTGGGAAATATGTGACGAAGATAACTACAGCAAAGTCAGGAGGGAAATCGACGGCATGATAGCCGCCCTTCCCGAAAGAAAAGAAGCTCTTTTTGAAGCGGTGCTGCTTACCCGGGACAAGATGAAAGTCCCTGTGGAAAACACCTGCAAGGTGGTACTGGACAAGGAAGGTGCGGCATCAGCCCTTCAGGGAGTTACCCGTGACATAACTGACAGGAAAAGGATTGAGTCCGAAACTGAAAGGCTGCGGCTGGCGGTTGAGCAGACTGTCGAAGCTGTAATGATAACCGATACCAAGGGTATTATTGTTTACGTCAATCCGGCTTTTGAAAAGACTTCCGGCTATACAAAGGAGGAGGCCCTTGGGCAAAACGTCAGTTTCCTGGAAAGCGGGCAGCATTCGAAAGAGTTTTTCAGGGAAATGTGGGAGACAATCAGAAGGGGAGAGACCTGGGCCGGATGCTTCATTAACCGGAAAAAGGATGGAACCTTATTTACGGAAGAGGCCTCTATTTCTCCAGTCCTGGATACAGATGGAGAGATCATTTACTACATAGCCGCAAAAAGGGATGTTACCTATGAACATGAGCTTGAGCAGCAGCTGCGCCAGTCTCAGAAGATGGAAGCTGTGGGACAGCTTGCCGGAGGAATAGCCCATGATTTCAATAATATTCTGCAGGCGATGATGGGCTATTGTGAAATGCTGGAAGAGAGTGCCGGTGAAGACAGCGAGCAGAATGATTTCATTCAAGAGCTTGCTAATTGTACTGAAAAAGCCGCCCAGCTGACCCGCCAGCTGCTGACATTCAGCCGAAGAGAGGTGATACAGCCCAGGAATGTTGATTTGAATGAGATAGTTAGGGGTGTCCTGAAATTGATTGCGCGCACCATAGGGGAACATATTCAGCTGCATTCCAGGATTTACGAAGGACCCATATTGGTTCATGCCGACCCCGGGAATATTGAACAGGTCCTCATGAACCTCTGCGTTAATGCCAGGGATGCCATGCCGGACGGGGGGAAACTGATTATTGAAACTGACCGTATCTTTTTCGATCGGGCTTATTGCCAGGCACATGGCTGTGAAGAAGAGGGTTATTACGGAATGATGCAGATCAGGGATACCGGATGCGGGATGGATGAGATGGTCCAGAATCAGATATTCGAACCCTTTTTCACAACCAAGGAGATTGGGCGCGGTACCGGTTTAGGCCTGGCAACAGCATATGGAATTGTTAAGCGGCATGGAGGGAATATTAAGGTTTCAAGTGAAAAAGGGAAGGGCTCCGTGTTCAGTGTATACCTGCCTATGGTTGAAACGGAAGATGAAGAGCCAGAGGCTCCTCGGGCGAAGGGGCTGGACTCAGGAAAGGAGACCATCCTTCTTGCCGAAAATGATCCTGAAGTAAGAAAGATGGCAAGAATGCTTCTGGAGAATTCCGGGTATCATGTAATAACGGCAACTGATGGAGAAAAGGCCATAAAGCTTATCAGCGAACAGGCAGGTAAAATTGATTTGGCGGTTATAGATGTAGTAATGCCCAAAAGAAGTATCAAGGAAGTCCTTGATTTATATTGCCGACTTGAACCGGACGGCAGGGTGCTGCTGATTACCGGATACAGTTCAGAGGCTATGGATGTCGGTAAATCCGGGCTGGACCGGGTCGCTTTTATTTCCAAACCTTTCGGGCCCGGTTTGTTTCTTCGGTCAGTGCGCACCCTGCTGGACCTTTGATTTTAATCACTGCCGGTCCAGGTGCTTTGGAGAAGGCTGCGAATTTCAGGCCTCCCTGTCTGTTGCGGGCCTTGCTTTTGAATCAGCTTTGCCACCCCCTCGACTGTTGACAGGCATTACAGCCGCGATGGTGAAAATTATCAGTCCCGGTATCAAGAGCTGCAGGGCCGGTTCCTCCGGGATGTTCCCGGTTAACGAAAGAAAAACAGTTCTTTCCTGTATGGCGCTTAAGGGCATAATGTATTTCAGGATCCATTGAATCAGGTGGCCCTGGAGATAACCAGTCCGGGTAGTATTGGCAGTGATTAACCCTTTTCCAGATGAGAGAAGGATTTGGGATTTCGATCTGGATTCCGGCAAACTTCTACATTCTGCCCCGGAAGATGTATTATAGACGGATAGGATAAATCAATTAAAAGGCAGTGATCCGGTTTTTGCCCGGGAAATATGGATTATGAAAAATCCAGAAACTGAAACAGACCATACATCCAACCAGACCGAAACCATCCTTGAGAGTATTTCTGATGGGGTTTTTACTGTCAATCCTGACTGGATCATAACTTCATTCAATCGGGCAGCCGAAGAAATAACCGGTGTTTCCAGGGATGAGGCCATAGGGCAGCTGTGTTCAGATGTATTCCGTTCCAGCATGTGCGGGGCGGATTGCGCCCTCAGGCAGACACTGAAAACCGGTAAGCCTGTGATCGGTAAGGCCGGTTATATAATCGATGGGTATGGAGAGAGGATCCCTATCAGCATCTCTACAGCGGTACTGAAGGATTCCAACGGAAAGGTCATCGGGGGAGCGGAGACGTTCAGGGATTTGAGTGAAGTCGAGGAGCTTCGCCGGGAACTTGAAGGAAGGGGCAGGGTAGGTGACCTGGTCAGCCGAAGCCCTATTATGCAGAAGGTGTTTGAGGTGCTGCCGGCTATCGCGGCCAGTCCCAGCATAGTGCTGGTCCTGGGTGAAACCGGTACAGGCAAGGAGTTGATGGCCCGTACGATACATACCCTGAGCCCCCAGAGAGAAGGCCCCTTTGTCGCAGTTAATTGCGGGGCCTTGCCTGATACTCTGCTGGAATCGGAGCTGTTCGGCTATAAAGCCGGAGCGTTTACCGGGGCGACAAAAGATAAGCCTGGCCGTTTTGCCCTGGCCGGGAACGGAACTATTTTCCTGGATGAGATCGGGGATGTGAGTCCCGCCCTGCAGATCAGGCTTTTAAGGGTCCTGCAGGAACGCGTATATGAACCACTGGGTTCGGTTAAATCAGAAAAAACAAATGCCAGGGTAATAGTGGCTACAAACAGGGACCTGTCAGCATTGATGAGGCAGGGAGAGTTTCGAGAGGACCTTTACTACAGGGTGAACGTGGTTAGGGTGGAGCTTCCTCCTCTGCGCAGCAGGAAAGAAGATATTCCCCTTCTGGTTGATCAGTTCATACAGAGGTTTAACCGTCTTCAAGACCGGTTTGTCCAGGGTATGACAGCTGAGGCGCTGTCCCTGCTGATGGCCCATGGCTGGCCGGGGAATGTGAGGGAACTGGAAAATATTGTCGAACGGGCATTTGTTACCTGTGGAGATGGCCTTATAGACATGAGACACCTGCCTGAAGAGTTGACTTCCCATAGCAGCCGACTGGTTGCGAATTCGGATATGAAATCAGCCCATGACCTGCTCGACGCCCAGTCCATAACAACCGCGCTGGAACGGAACCAGTACAATCGTACCGCGGCTGCCAGGGAACTGGGTATCCATAAAACAACCCTTTTTCGAAAAATGAAAAAATTAGGCCTTCCCCTGCCTGAGAAAAATGGCCGATCAAGTAAGCCATAGTAGCCAATTCGCACCCTTTCTTCGAAGCGGTAGTAGCTTCATTGCAACGAAAATCATTTTCCTTCCCGGCCTTTTGCGGCACTAAATGCCTGTATTTCCATAGCTTGCAGGATATTTTCCGTTCCGGTTACCAGTGGCATGGCAAGTGCATAGGATATAGGCAGGAAAGGAAAGCAGGATATTTGAGGATGAAAGCAGCGTTTTCATATTCAGGCAGTCGAATAGCCCCGGTTTTTGATGTTGCTGACAGGATCTGCCTGGTTGACACTAGTGATGGGCAGGACAGGTCTTCGCGCGAAACCCAGCAGCTTACTGCCTGCCTGCCGGTACAAAAGGCCCTGCAGCTGGCTGAACTTGGAGTTGAAATCCTGGTTTGCGGAGCAATATCAAGGAGCCTTAATGAAACCATAGCAGCTTACGGAATCAAGTTAATACCTTTTGTTGCCGGGGAGCTTGATGAAGTTATTCAGGCCTGGATATCCGGAAAACTGGACAGAGAATCATTCATTATGCCTGGATGTTTTGGACGCGGTCGCGGAAGAAGCAGAAATCTTCGGGCAGGGAATATGGAGGAAAATAAGATGTTTGAACAGCAATTATCCGGCGGCGGACGGGGCGGAGGTTCCGGCCGCGGTTCGGGAATGGGCAGAGGCCGTGGCCAGGGCCAGGGAAAAGGCCAGGGGAGAATGGGCGGAACAGTAACCGCTGGAACGGGCGGAATGTGTGTCTGTCCCAAATGCGGAAACAGGGAAGCTCATGAACGCGGAATTCCTTGTGTGGACAGGAAGTGTTCACAATGCGGGTCAATGATGGCCAGGGAATAGAAACCAGGCCTGGAATCAGCGGGATGTTCTCAGCAGGGAAGATGAGTGAGTAAATTCAGGCTTGAGGATATCCGCTCAACAGGCTGTAAATATAAAGGAGGATACGATTATGCCAGGAGGAAATGGAACCGGTCCGAATGGAATGGGCCGAATGACAGGAAGAGGCGCGGGTTACTGCGCCGGTTATGGAATGCCGGGATACATGAATGATGCCGGCGGATTTGGTGCGGGAGCCGGCTTTGGACGCCGCGGCGGTTTTGCCGGAGGAAGGGGCGGATCTTTCGGGGCCGGCAGAGGACGCAGGCTCGGATTTTATGCCACAGGCCTGCCGGGAATAGCGAGATTCGGAGCCAATACCGGAGTACCCTTTAATGCTCCTGATCCGGAAACAACCAGGCAGGTTCTGCAGAACCAGGCAGACGCCTTGAAGGCTGAACTGGACCTTGTAAAGCAGCGGCTTGGGGAACTGGAACAGGAAGATAAGCCGGAGTAGCATCCATAACAATAACAGTATTACTCCATCTTTCCCGGGCCAAATCCCGGGAAAGATGGCTGTCAGATTTTTAACTGAGAACAAGAACAGGGAGAGTAAGTGAAGATAGCTTTAACAACATCGGGAACTGATTTGAATGGTCCGCTGGATAGCCGTTTCGGAAGGGCTCCCGCGTTTTCTTATTTACGACCTTGAGAGCGGCACGTTTGAGATGCTGGATAATGACCAGAATCTTCACGCGGCCCAGGGGTGCCGGAATACAGTCGGCGGAAACAGTAGCCAGGTCCGGGGCGGAATGCCTGATAACCGGCCACTGCGGGCCAAAGGCCTACCGGGTCCTGACTGCGGCCAATATCAAGATTTATAATGTTGAATGCTCAACAGTTGCGGAAGCCCTGGAATTATTAAGGCAGGGTAAGCTTACCGAAGCAGCTTCTGCCGATGTTGAAGGCCACTGGGTATGATTACCCCAGTCAGTTTAAGGGCAATTGGCACCATACACAGTGAGCATAAGGATCCAGGGAAGATTCCTATTCAATCAGTTTACGCCGGGGGTTGCAGGGGAACGGTGCATGTTCTTCCTGAATTCGAAGAGGGACTGAAGGATATTGAGGGTTTTTCCCATTTATTCCTGATATACCATTTTCACTGCTCCGGACCCGCGGATATGCTGGTGCGCCCTTTTCTCCAGGATGAGAAAAGGGGAGTTTTTGCGACTCGGACTCCTCGCAGGCCAAATCCGTTGGGATTGAGTATAGTCGAGTTGGTCCGACGTGAAGCCAATGTACTCTATATTGACAACACGGATATTCTGGACGGCACCCCTGTACTTGACATTAAACCATATATATCAAGGTTTGACTGTATTGAAACTACTAGATGTGGATGGCAGGATGAAGTTGATGATGAGACCGCGAAAAGACTGGGAAGACGACTATAGATTATGAGAACATCTCTTGACTGTGTGCCCTGTTTCATCCGTCAAACCCTGGACGCGGTGCGTATGATCTCTGAGGATCGGGGCGTTCATGAGGCCATTGTGCGAGAAGTCCTGGACTGGACCTCGAAAATGGAATTTAGTGATTCGCCTCCTGATATGGCACAGCGTATTCACCGCAGGCTCCGCGAAATGACCGGGGAGGATGATCCTTACCGGGAGATTAAACAGACCCATAACCTTCTTGCCTTAAGGCTTTTACCGGAAATGCAGAAAAAAATTGGAGCGGCTGAAGATCCCCTTATATTGGCTGTGCGGCTGGCAATTGCCGGAAATGTGATAGATATGGGGGTTAGCGGAAACGTAGATGAAGAAGACATTATCCGGGAAATTGACAAGGCCTTGTCGGAAGCTTTTACCGGGGACGGGGAGGAATTTAGAAAGGCTGTGGAAGAATCCCGGGAGATACTTTATCTTGCGGATAATGCCGGGGAGATAGTGTTTGACCGGCTGCTTATCGAACAGCTCCCTCCTGCCAAAGTAGTCCTGGCTGTAAGGGGACGGCCCGTACTCAATGATGCCGTCCGTAAGGATGCTGAAACAGCGGGTTTGAATCGGATGGTCAGGATTGTTGATAATGGATCTGACGCTCCTGCCACAATTTTTGAGGATTGCAGTCCGGAATTCAGGGAACTGTTTGAGACCGCTGACATGATAATAGCCAAGGGTCAGGGTAATTTTGAAAGCCTCAGCAGCCGCGGGGAGAATATATATTTTCTATTAAAGGCAAAATGCCCGGTGATTGCCGAACATCTCGGATTGCCGGTTGGAACCCATGTGGCTTCCCGGTTCAGCAGAGATAGCCTGTGATCAGGGATCCTGGGTTATTGAAACAAAACCATATTGAATTTTTTGATTTTCTGGAAGGAGATAGTTGATGATCTTGTCGGTAGCCTCAGGAAAAGGCGGGACCGGTAAAACAACCGTTTCGGTAAATCTGGCCAAGGTGATGAATTCAGACGTGCGCCTGCTGGATTGCGATGTTGAGGAACCAAATGCCCATCTTTTTCTGCAAGGTGTTTTGAATGGTGAAGAGGTAGTCAATATTCCTGTCCCGGAAATTGATAAAGAGCTGTGCGACGGATGCGGGAAGTGCGGTAAATTCTGTGAATACAACGCGCTGGTTTCATATGGCTCAGTCCCGATCGTATTCCCCGAGATGTGTCACGGCTGCGGAGGCTGCACACTGGTCTGTCCGCGTAAGGCGATCCGGGAAGTTGATAAACGAATAGGCGTTGTCGAAATAAGGCAGGATGAACATATAAAGCTGGTAATGGGAAAACTGGATGTTGGAGTTGCCATGGCTCCCCCCCTGATCAGGGCCGTGAAAAAACATTTATCCGAGTCCCAAACGGCTATACTTGATGCCCCTCCGGGAACATCCTGTCCGGTAATCGCGGCAATACGCGATACTGATTTTGTACTTCTTGTTACTGAACCCACTCCTTTCGGTCTGCATGACTTGAAGCTGTCTGTTGATATGGTTCGAGAGCTTGGGCTGCCCCTGGGAGTAGTGGTTAACAGGTATGGATCCGGTGATGATCGTGTCCATGAATACTGCAGCCAGGCTGATGTCCCGGTCCTTCTTGAGATTCCGGATGACCGCAGAATCGCGGAAGCCTATTCAAGGGGACAGCTTATTGTGGATGCCCTGCCCGAATACCGGGATCTTTTCCTGGATCTTTTAAATAAAACAGAAGGAATTGTTTCCGGGAGGATTGGACCTTTTGATGCCGGACTGGTTCTCCCTGCCATGAGAGGCAAATAGGGAGAGGTGAGCCATGATTAGCAAGGATTATCAACATCTTTATGGGCCGGTGCCGTCACGGAGACTTGGTTCTTCTCTCGGTGTGGATATTATTCCCCCTAAAATTTGCACCTATGACTGCATATACTGCCAACTGAGCCGCACTACTCAAAAAACTCTTGAGAGAAAAGAGTATGTCCCTGTTGACCGGGTTCTGGCGGAGTTGGAAAGAAAACTGGCGGAAAAACAGAAGCCTTCCTACATAAGCCTTGCCGGTTCAGGTGAGCCTACATTGAATTCCGGGATAGGGCCATTAATCAGGGGTATCAAGAACATGACTGAAATCCCTGTTACAGTCCTTACCAATGGATCGATCTTATGGATGGATGAGGTCAGGAAAGACCTTATGGAAGCGGATATTGTACTCCCTTCCCTGGATGCCGGAGGCCCACACGAATTTGAATTTGTAAACCGTCCCTGCAAAGGGATTTCCTATCAGAAGATGGTTGAAGGGCTTATTGAATTCACCAGGGATTTTCCGGGAAGGGTCTGGCTGGAGGTCCTTTTAGTCGGGGGCTTGACTGATAAGGTTTCCAAGGTTAAGGAGATAGCCGCTCAAGCCAAAAGAATAAACCCCGATATTATTCAGCTTAATACCGTTTGCCGTCCTCCTGTTGAACAGATTGCCCTGGCCCTGGCCCCTGAAAAGATGGTGGAAATGAGCGGATTTTTTAGTGGAGAGGTTGAGATTATCAACTCGGCTTCCCTCAGGGATTATCCGGATCAGGAATTGAGGGACGCCAGGGACATGGAGATTCTCGATTTAATCAGCCGCAGGCCCTGCACGGCTGATGATGTTGCAAGTGGATTAGGGATTCACATCACGGAAGCAATTAAGCACCTTAAAGCGCTCGATACACGGAACCGGATTGTTCCTGAAGAAACCGGCGGCATGCATTTTTACCGCCTGGCTGATGGCGCTGAAGAAAGAACTGTTTCAGAAAAGGATGAAGATAAATGAAGGAACTGGTTGTAATCAGCGGAAAAGGGGGGTACCGGGAAAACGAGCCTGACTGCCTCCTTTGCCGCCTTGGCGGAGAATTCTGTGATCGCTGACTGCGATGTTGACGCTGCCGACCTGCATCTTGTGCTGTCTCCCGCTGTCCGGGAAAGGTTTGATTTTCGAAGCGGACATGAGGCAATAATAAGGCAGAATGACTGCAATGGCTGTGGAGATTGTTTTTATCAGTGCCGGTTTGACGCGATCTGCGAATCGATTTCTCCTTCAGGAAGGAAGGAATACAGAGTTGATCCGGTTTCGTGTGAAGGATGTGGGGTCTGCGTAAGGTTTTGCCCCGAGCAGGCAATTGATTTTCCCGAGTCCCTGTGCGGTGAATGGATGATATCGGATACCAGGTGCGGACCCATGGTTCACGCCAGGCTGGGAGTCGCCGCTGAGAATTCAGGACACCTGGTTTTTACAGTCAGAAAGGAAGCCAGAAAGATAGCCGAGGAGAAGAAAATTCCCCTGGTTATTGTTGATGGGCCTCCGGGGATAGGCTGTCCTGTCATTGCCTCGGTAACCGGAGCATCCCTGGTGCTAATTGTCACGGAGCCAACGGTTTCCGGGGAGCATGACCTTGAAAGAGTACTGTCCCTGACCAGGCATTTTAAAATACCCGCCGCAATCTGCGTCAATAAATGGGACCTTAATTCTGAAATGACTGAAAGAATAGAAAAGAATGCCATTGAATCAGGGGCCAGCCTTGCCGGCAGAATAAGGTATGACTCTTCGGTAACCAGGGCCCAGATTCTGGAAAAGGCGGTTGTGGAGATAGATGGGCCCGCCGCTGAAGATATACAGGAAATCTGGGAGAGGATAAATAAGCAGGAGGAAATGGGCTAGATGGACGAAAAACGGGACGAGCTGGATTTGAGCGTTGCCAGGGATCATGCTGAACATCCCCGGAATTACGGGATGCTGGAGAATGCGAACGGGCATTCCCTGATCAAGGGGGCAATGTGGGGACAGCATGGAGTTCTGGCTCAGGATAGATGATGGAAAACTGGCAGGTATTTCTTTCATCACCGATGGGTGCGGTTCTTCATTGGCTTGCGGGAGTATGGCAACAGTTCTGGCCGCGGGAAGGACGATTGAAGAAGCGTTAATCCTGGAAAAAGATGAGATTCTCGAAGCCCTTGGAGGCCTTCCTCCCGAAGTGGAGCATTGCGCAGAGCTTGCCGCAAACACTGTTCAGGCCGCGTGCTGGGATTATTTTTCCAGCCTGGATCGACCTGCCGGGAAAAACGGGAATGGGGAGATGAGCAAAAGAAGGGAAGGTGAAAGCGAGGAACAGTACCTGGAAAGGCTGCAGTTGACTTCCCGCCTGGGCTGTATCAGGAACAAGATTGTTGTGCTTTCCGGAAAAGGCGGAGTAGGCAAGAGTACAGTCGCGGTTAATATCGCGGTCTCTCTTCTGTCGGCCGGGAAGAAAGTCGGGCTGCTTGATGTGGATATCCATGGGCCCAGTATCCCCACTATGCTCGGACTGGAAAAGGAATCGATTATTGGCTCCAGCGAAGGGATGCTTCCCGTCGAGCAGGATGGTTTGAAAGTGATGTCCCTGGGTTTTCTGCTGGAAAGCCAGGATGACGCCGTGATTTGGAGGGGCCCCAGGAAAACCGGGGTTATAAAACAGTTTTTGAAAGATGTTGCCTGGGGAGATCTGGATTATTTGATTATTGATTCCCCTCCCGGTACAGGGGATGAACCCCTCTCGGTTTGCCAGTTGATTGATGACCTGACCGGAGCAGTCGTAGTTACCACCCCTCAAAAAGTGGCTGCGGTTGATGTGCGGAAATCCATTTCGTTCTGTCGGGAATTGAAGATCCCCGTTATCGGTGTGATTGAAAACATGAGTGGTTTTGTGTGCCCCGGATGCGGGCAGGTAACTCGTATCCTTAGATCCGGGGGAGGAAGAATGGTTGCGGATGGAATGGATGTTCCGTTCCTGGGCGAAATCCCAATGGACCCGGGAATTGCTGAAGCTTCTGATCTGGGCAGGGCTTTTGTGAAGCATCTGGGACAGGGCCCCGCTCTTGAAAAAATGAAGATGATTTCTGAAGTCCTTCTGAATCTTGATATTGAAACCAAAGACCAGGGGGCGTTGTGACGGTTGAGAAAAGCGAAAAGTCAAATCTGGAAAAAGAGCATGAATGGTGCTTGATTTGCGGGAGCAGGAATCCCAGGTCACTGTGCCTGAAATTTGAGCCCGATAATGAAGGGGTTGTGGCTGAATTTACTCCCCTTAAGTACCTGCAGGGTTATGAAGGAATTTTGCACGGAGGCATTGTGTCTTCCCTCCTTGATTCCGCGATGACCCATTGCCTTTTCAGGTATGGAATCAGGGCTTTGACTGCGGAATTGCGGGTCCGGTTCCTGCATTCAGTTTCCTGTGAAAAGGACCTGCTTGTGAGGGCCAGGCTGGACAGGGCGAGATCTCCACTTTATTTGACGAGAGCGGAATTGCTCCAGGGTAATGTGATTATGGCGGAAGCCGAGGGAAAATTTATGAAACAGGATAAAGTACAGTGATAGTCCCTTCTTATAAAATTTTGATCGTATCTGATAACAAGGCTGAAGGACCCTTGGAATCGGAGCATGGATTCTCCCTGTGGATAGAGGCAGGGAACAGAAAAATACTTTTTGATACCGGACAGGGGGCGGCCTTTCGGAATAACGCCGATTTGCTTGGCATTGACCTGGGGAAAACTGAAGATCTCATTTTAAGCCATGGTCATTATGACCATACCGGTTCAGTGGACTGGGTTCTGGGACAGGCTCCCAATGCGGAGGTGTACCTCAATCCTTCAGCCTTTCTTCCCCGCTACAGCTTCAGGGACGGGTACGCCAGGTCAGTGCAGATGCCCGGAAGCGCAATGAGCTCCATTATTTCTCGACCTGATGGTAATGTTCACTGGATAAGTTCTCCGAGTCACTTGACTGGGGGGATTGGTCTAACCGGACCCGTGCCCAGAATTAATTCTTTTGAGGACACCGGCGGGAAGTTCTACCTGGACACTAAAGCTCAAAAAGAGGATCCGATCCGGGACGATATGTCTATCTGGATCGCAACTGAGGAAGGGCTGGTCATCTGTGCCGGATGCTGCCACTCCGGGATTGTAAATACGATTAGATATATTATTGAAATAACTGGAGAACACAGGATCAAGCTGGTAGTGGGAGGCCTCCATCTGATTAATGCCGGGATGGACAGGCTGGAAAAGACCGCGGCGGCCCTGAACGAGTTCAACATTGGGGCACTGGTGCCATGTCACTGCACCGGAGATGCTGCCGCGGCGTTCCTGGCGGAGAATCTGAATTGCCCGGTGACACCAGGGTACGCCGGTATGGTGATCCGGCAAGGGTGAAGAACAGGAGGCTGCTTTCATCATTCAGGATGGATATGATTCCATGGCAGCCTGTCCTGAGAAGAAGGGCACAAAGGATTTTTTATTCTGCAAGGCTTTCAGGAAGAGTTTCAATAAAAGCCCTGATTTCGTCCCTCACCCTTCGGTAACAGTCCATTTGTTCTTCTTCTCCGGCACCCCGCGCGGCCAGCTCTTTTGCCAGGGCGGGAGGATCATCAAATCCGGCATGGATCACCCGGGTTTCACCAGGAAGGATGGGACATGTTTCGTGAGCATGTCCGCAGACCGTAACCACATAATCCAGATGGGTATCCTTGAATTCATCTATATGCTTGGATCTCTGTCTGGAAATGTCCACACCTGCTTCGGCCATAGCCTTAACCGCGTTGGGATTGAGCCCATGGGTTTCAATGCCGGCGGAAAAAAGCTGTAATTCGATCTGGTTTCAGCAGACGCGCCCATCCTTCTGCCATCTGGCTCCGGCAGGAGTTTCCCGTGCAAAGAAAAAGCACTTTAAGTTTGGCTCTGTTCAGCATGTTTTTGTTCCTTTAATGTTCAGGATTCTTTTATAATCCGATTTTGAATATCTGGGTAAGGGAAAAATAAATGCCAGTCAGGATGAAAAGAATTCCTGTTATTCTCCGGGCCCAGGTTTCAAACGAAGCTATGCGGTTATACGCGGTGGCCAACTTGTTTGTTCCCATGGCAACGAGCAGCGCGAAAATCAGCACGGGCAGCCCGGTTGCAATGCCGAAGGATAAAGGAAGTAGAAATCCAGAGTTCTGCTGGATTGCCATGGGCAGGAGAGACCCGAAGAAAAGGGCTGCCGATGTGGGACAGAATGACAAGGCAAAAAGTATGCCAAGCGGACCAGCTCCCCAGGAACCCATCCCTTCAAAACGCTTTTGCAGTTTGTGACTGATTCCGCCGCCTCCCCCGCCGAATGACAGCATCTCCAGGAGAACCATGCCTACTATGATCAGGATGGGGCCAAGAGTCAGATTCATATATTTCTGCAGGGTATGGGAAAGAGTGGGAGCGGAGAGGATGCTTGAAACAAGCAGAGTGCCGATAACAGCGTAGGCAGCGGCTCTCCCGAAGGTATAAAGCATTCCTGAGAAAAACACTTTAGCCGGCCTGTCCACCCGCCTGCTTACAAATGAAACAGCTGCGATGTTGGTTGCCAGCGGACAGGGGCTTATCGAGGTCAGTATCCCCAACCAGAAGGCTGTTCCCAGGGCAAATGTGAATTCGGTCATTAACTGTTTTGCTCCAGGAGTGTTCTGGTTTCAGTCTGAACATAATTGAGGAAGGCTTTTTTGTCTCGTACCAGATTCCAGACCTGATCCAGCCTTTTCCATTTTTCCTGTTTCCCATCCTCAAAACGCGAAATCACTACGGTCCTGGTGGTAAGCTGATAGTCTTCAACGAAATGCCCGTTGGCCGATTCATCCAGGTTGATGGATTGAATCTCAAGCCTGCCGGTCTTTAGTTCCTCGTTGAATCCCGTTTCCAAAGCCTCCCTGGTTAAAGCTTCGATAGCCCTGCAGGTATCACATCTGGTAGTTCCATGGAAATATTGAGCTACAACCCTGTCTTTGGAGACTGGAGTCACTGGAGACTCAGTCGAGGGCGAAATTTTATCAGGAGCTTCATTTGCGGGGAGATTGCTTCCGGAAAGGGATTCAGGGGCTTTCCGCGACAGGGTGTTGCTTAGTACCAGGTACCCAATGCAGACGGAAACAAAAACAAGCAGGGTAATTGTTATAAGTTTTTTGATTTTCATGAAATTCATCCTTTATTTGTGTTTTTAATCAGCTCTTTGATCTCTTCTACCGAGGGGACCTTGCCGACGGTTTGGACTGCACCGTTTATGACCAGGGCCGGAGTCATCATTACACCAAACGAAATTATCCTGTTAATGTCTGTTACCTTCTCAATTTCGCATCCCGTTCCCGATGCCTCGACAGCTTTTTCAACAGCATCAGCCAGTTTTCCGCATTTTTGACATCCAGTGCCAAGTATTTGAATTTTCATTTTTTCTCTTCTGTTTTCCAGTTTTTATGGTTATTTATCCGAAGAAGGTTCCATAGAACATCCCGCTTAAAGTAGCCATGATTATTGCCAATCCAACAAAAACAACCGTTTTCCTGGTTCCCAGCACACTGCGAATGACCAGCATATTGGGCAGGCTGAGGGCAGGACCTGAGAGCAGCAGGGCCAGGGCAGGGCCCTTGCCCATACCGTTTCCGATCAGTCCTTGAAGGATTGGGACCTCAGTTAAGGTGGCAAAGTACATGAAAGCCCCGGCAAATGAGGCGAAAAAATTGGCTGAAAGTGAGTTTCCTCCTACTGCCCGGGCTACCCATTCGGAAGGAATAAGCCCTTCCTGTCCGACCCTTCCCAGCAGCACCCCGGCAACCAGAACCCCCAGGAGAAGAAGGGGCAGTATCTGTTTGGCGAATCCCCACGAGGAAGCAAACCATTTTCCGGCTTCCCCTTTGTCTGTGCTGGTGAAAGCGGATATTCCCAGGACGCCAACTGAAAAAGCGACAAGCGGCTGATCCGGAAAAACAAGGGCCAGCAGGATAACAGGGAGCGCCGTAGCAGCTGCTTTCCACCACTTGACCCCAAACCAGAGAACAAGCATTATCCCCAGGGCCAGGGAGAATCCCGCCGTGACAGGCCATTTCAGATCATAAATCAGGGCCCAGATCCCGGATGTCTCTTCAGGTTTTCCCCAGTTGGCGAAGACTAATATGCCGACCATTGATCCGAAGTAGAGAGCATTCTGCCAGAGTGGGCGGACTATATCGCTTGCGGGAAGGTCCAGCCTGGTTTCAACCTCATTGTCTGACTCTCGGCGAAAGATGAAATGCATGGCAAAACCGATGACAATACTGAAAATAACAGCGCCGACCGCCCTGGCTATACCCAGTTCAAGCCCGAGAATCCGGGCTGTAAGCACAATGGCCAGGACATTTATTGCCGGGCCTGAATAGAGGAACGCGGTCGCCGGCCCCAATCCCGCTCCCATGCGGTATATTCCGGCGAACAAGGGGAGTACCGTGCATGAGCACACGGCCAGGATTGTCCCGGAAATGGAGGCCACGCTATAGGCGATGATTTTATTGGCTCCGGGGCCCAGGTATTTGACAACCGAGGACCGGTTTATGAAAATCGCGATTGCCCCAGCTATAAAAAACGCGGGGATAAGGCAGAGCAGAACATGTTCCCTGGCGTACCACTTAACCAGATGGAAGGCTTCCATAAGGGCATTGTCGAACCTGGAGGTTCCTACCGGCAGATAGAAGCAGGCCAGGAATACTCCTGCTATCAAAGCCAGTTTTTTCCATTCATTTTTCCAGTTCATTACAGTTTAATATCCTTTAAATCACCGGGGCCGGGTCGGGAACCGCCGGTTCAGGTGAATGTGCATTGATGTGACCAGGTCAGGAAGAGGAATAACTCATTGATATTGGGCTTTCATCTTTTCTGCAGCCTGGCGGCTTCCTTATAATTTTCGTGCAGCACCTCCTCGACACAATTCATGAACTGCAGCACACAGGGAACTTTCAGGCTGTAGAAAACCTGTTTCCCTCTTTTTTCCATATTGACGATTCCGGCATTTTTCAACACTGAAAGGTGTTTGGAAACTGTCGAGAAGTCAGCATCCACTTCCTCAACGAATTCACAGACGCATCGTTCCCCATCGGCCAGTTTCTCAGCCATCCACAGTCTGGTGGGGTGGGATAAAGCTTTTAGAACATTGGCTTTTGCCTGATAAAAATCTTTTTCTTTACCTGTCATAAATAATCCTTTTTACTGGTCAGGGAATTCGATTACGTTAGAACGTTTGCCATAATAACCAAATGTTGTTCTGGATGTCAATCATCTCCCGGAAATTAATTGATGAGAGCCTGTTGCATCAGGGGCGGGCGATTCTTAGCCGCGCCACTGAAGGAATGTGCTCCTGATATCCTCAAAAATATGATGATGAAACTTTTAAATAGAACATGCGTCATTAACCATAGCGTTTGTTCCTGTTATAATTTATTTCTATATATTTTTTTAATTTCAGGTTTTTCAAATAATTGAAAAAACACACAGAGAAGCGGAAAGATGGTTTCTGAAGAAAATACTTCATTAATAGTCAGGATCAGGGAATTCCTTGAGAACCTTCTGGCACTCAAAATTTCTGATGCCGAGCGGGTTCCGCTGGCAGAAGGGGACCCCCTGAATATTTTGGGTGAAAGGTATGAGGGCAGCAAGCCTTTTAAGGTTGCTGCTGTTGCCGCCCTTTTTTTTCATTTCCTGATTTTCTGGATCGCCTTTCCCTTTCTATCTGACCAGATAATGATTCCATCCCGGGATGTACTGGTTCTGAAGCAGTTAGCCCTGCCTTCTCTCCGCCCGGCTGGGGGCAGCCCTCAACAGGCCCAGGCCGTGCAGCCCAGGGAGACTACACCTAAGCCCAATCCCGTTCTGGTGCCGATTCCGGATCCTACCCCATTTGAACCGGAACCTATGGAACGGCCTGAAAGAATTGACACTCCTTCGGTCATGGATGAAATCAGCACTGAATTGAATATTGGGGAAATCTCAGCGCCTGGAGGGCGCGGCCAGGGAGGATCAGGAACCGGTTCGGGAGCCTCCAGCGGCAGCGGAAATGCCGCCGGATCCGGTGACGGGATTTATTCCCTGGGGAGTGGCGTAACCAGCCCTGTGCCACTGGTTCAGACAACCCCCAGTTACACCGATGAAGGGGTGAAAGCCAAAGTACAGGGAGTGGTCCTGCTGAGGGCGGTTATTAGAAAAGACGGACGGGTGACCGATCTTGAGGTATTGCGCGGCCTGGGATACGGCCTTGATGAAAAGGCTATTGAGGAGATTGCCACGAAGTGGAAGTTCCGCCCCGGCACATATAAGGGTAAACCGGTTGACGTGCTGGCTACGATTGAAGTTATGTTCAACCTTCATTAGAAGTTTTCCTGTTTCCTCACAGAATAAATTTACAGATCAAACGCATGAAGAAAACCGCATTTTTCCTGGCCTCTTTAGTATTTTTCCTGGACCGGGTGAGCAAGTGGTGGATTGAATCCCATTCTGAACTCTTCCGTGGATACCAGGGCTATCCGGTTATTGAAGGATTTTTCAAACTGCAGCTTGTAGGCAATCGGGGGATAGCTTTTGGAATGCTTCACTCAGTCGATGGAACCTGGAAGACCGTACTGCTGGCACTGATAGCGGTTGTGGCCCTGGCTGTTCTGACCCTGTATATTTTTCGGACACCGGCAAAGGAGAAGCTGGCATTTACCTCCTATGGTTTGCTTATGGGGGGTATTATGGGGAATTTTTATGATCGTATCCTCAAGGGGGAGGTTACTGATTTCATAACTCTGCACTGGAAAGATCTATATGCCTGGCCTACCTTCAATGTTGCTGACGCTGCCATAACATCCGGTGTATTCCTCCTGGTTTTTTCTACGTTCCTGATCAAGAGAAGCTCTACAGCGAATATCGGGGGCTTGTTTTTCTGTGCCCTTTTATCCATGCAGCCATATGGTAATAACGAGGCTGATATGATACTGGCCAGGGTAGAGTCCAGTTACGGTAATGTCCGGAGTTTTTCAGCCGATTTTGTGCAGGCATTTTCCAGCCGGGGGATTTCTTCAACTGAATACGGAAGAGTCTTGATGCAGCGGCCGGGATTAATGAGGTGGGAATACCTTGCGCCGGAGAAAAAGATTTTTATTGCAGACGGGGAAAAAACCTATTTTTACCTGGAGGAAGAAAATCAGCTGCTTGTATCGGAATTTAATATTGAGGACACCAACTCTCCACTCCTGTTTTTTTTAGGGAAGGGAGATATCCGGCAGAGGTTTTCAGCTGCTTTAATAAACCAGGAAGAGGGCTTATTTGTTAAACTCGTTCCCTTGCAGCCTGATCCGGAGATAGATGAGTTGATTATTGAGGTTAATGAAAAGGATTTCATGCTGAAGCGGATTATTGTGCGGGACCCGGTCGGGCAGCAGAATGAGTATGTTTTGACAAACATGGATAAAAACGTGCATATTGCTAAACAGCAGTTTGAGATTAAAGTACCGGGTGATGTTGAAATTATAGAACAGTAAGGAGAAGGTCTTGGACAAGAAGAGAGCGTATATTTCTTCGACAGGAATGTATTTCCCTGAAAAAAGGGTCACGAATGAAGAATTTGCAGAAACCATGGACACCTCTGATCAGTGGATCAGGGACAGGACAGGAATTGCCGAAAGAAGATTCAGCGCTGAAGGCGAGGTAACCAGCGACATGTCGGCCAAAGCGGCCATGGACTGCCTTGACAGTGCCGGCGTTTCCCCTGAAGAAGTTGATGCAATAATAGTTTGTACTGTAACTCCAGACATGTTCTTTCCATCAACCGCCTGCCTGGTGCAGAGAAAGATTGGCGCCTCAAAAGCCTGGGGGTTCGACCTCTCGGCAGCCTGCTCAGGATTTGTTTTCGGTTTGGCAACCGGGTCCCAGTTTATTGAATCCGGCCGTTACCAAAAGGTGCTGGTGATAGGCTGTGACACTATGACAAGTATCGTGGACTTCTCGGATCGCGCGACTTGTGTATTGTTTGGAGACGGGGCGGGTGCCGTGCTGCTGGAGCCGAGCAAGGACGGAGAGGCCGGGATAATCGATTTTGATCTCCATAGCGATGGCAGCGGAGAAGAATATCTGTACATGCCCGCTGGCGGAAGCCTGAATCCTCCTTCACACGAGACAGTGGACAAAAAGATGCACTTTGTCCGTCAGGATGGCCGCACAGTTTTTAAATTTGCCGTGAAGTACATGACCGAGGTCTCAGAAAAATTGCTTGAGAAAAACCAGATTCCTATTGAAGACATGAGGCTTGTCATTCCCCATCAGGCTAACCTGAGAATAATCAATTCAATAAGTGACCGCCTGAAATTAACCGAAGAGCAGCTTGGCCTCAATATTGAAAAATACGCCAATACAACCGCCGCGACAATTCCAACCTGCTTGTGTGAATATCACCGGGCCGGGAAACTGAAACCGGGAGACCTGATTATGGCCAGCAGTTTTGGGGCAGGGTTTACCTGGGGAAGTGTCCTGTTCAGGTGGGGAATATAGTTGGATCAGGGTATTGTCCCGGCAGGTTATAAAATTTTTGCCGGGACAATATCGTTCAGATGAAAAGATCGTCTCCTCTTGGTTCCGTATCTTCTTCTTTTTTGGTTTTGCCGAAGAGGTATTCCAGTCCCTGTCTGAATCCTTTGACCAGGGCAGAAATTTCTACGACAGGTTTCAGGATATCCTGCTGAATCAGTTCGGTAGTCTGCTCAAATTTTGTCACTGTATCTGAGACTACCTCATCGATTTTCTCGGCCTGCAGACCTCCAAGGCTGACGAGTTTAGAAATCAGCTCATCTACATCCGCGGTTCTTTCCTGGAACATCTCGTCAATTTCTTCGGTTCTGGCCTGGATTGTCTCAGAGATGGTTTTAAGGCTGGTCAGGCTGTTGGCGACATCCTGAAGCTGGCCGGTTATCTCCTTGGCTTCATATTCGAGCTCCTGGGAAGACCGGGTGATCTGTCCAATCAGGGTTCTGCTGGAATGCAGTAGACGCCAGGCAAAGAAACCCTGTACCAGAACCGCAAGGGCGGTCACTCCAACAAAAATTATTAAAAGTGTTTCTGCGTTCACTGTTTTAATGTACCCCCGGAGTTAGAGATAGACAAAATAATCTAGGCATCCTGGAGCTTTGATTTCTGGGTCTGATAGGCTTTTTTCCCGGATGATATTGCCTGGTTTATCTGATCTTTCTGTTTGGCAACAGTTTCTTTGCCCTTCTCAATTGTTTCGTTAAGAACGCTTGTCACTTCCTGCTTCTTTTCCTGGATCTTTTCCTTGCCGGCAGTCACTTTCTGTTCCAGAACTTCGGCACTGTGTTTGGCCTTTCCTCCCAGGATTTCCCTGGTTTCCTCACCTGTTCTGGGGGCAAACAGGAGTGCCACCGCAGCTCCAATACATCCGCCAGCCAGAAAATAAACAAATTTTTCGCTGAATCCATTAGCTGCCATGTTGATTTTCTCCTTTAATATAAAACAATCCGGCATGGATTGAATTTCTAATCATTTGATTCCGGCTTTTAGATTATCATACTAATACCATGAGAATAAACGAAGATATTGGGATATCCGGGGAAAATGTAATAACAGCCCTGTCAGTGGCGGGTTCAGACAGCGGGGGATGTGCCGGAATCCAGGCTGATCTCAGAACTTTCTCCGCCCTTGGAGTGCATGGGATGACAGCCGTAACCAGCATTACCGCCCAGGATACCAGGCGTGTTCATCAATGCTTCACTGTCCCGGCCGGGATAGTGTCCTCCCAGATAGACGTGGTCCTGACAGACATTGGGGCTGACGCCGTCAAGACTGGAATGCTTCCGGACCGGGATACAATAAATGCCGTAGTGGAGCAGCTTGGAAAACACGATGTTGAAAAACTGGTCGTTGATCCGGTCATGATTTCAACCGGGGGAGACTCGTTAATATCGGAAAGTGCCGCGGACAGCCTGATAAGTGAACTGTTTCCCCTGGCTGCTGTAGTAACTCCCAACCTTAGCGAAGCTTCTGCCATAACCGGCCTCAGGGTGAGTACCATGGAGGATATGTACACAGCCGCCCGGGAGATAATGAAAACAGGCACGGGAAGTGTTTTGATTAAGGGAGGCCACCTGGAGGGCAGTTCGTCCTCAATTGATCTCTTTTTTGATGGCGAAAAGTTTTTTGAATATCAATCATCCAGGATAGCGACGACAAATACTCACGGAAGCGGATGCACGCTTGGGGCGGCGATTGCAGCCTTCCTGGCCAGGGGAAACCATCTTCAGGAGGCTGTCAGCCAGGCAAAAAAGTATGTAACAGGAGCCATAAGGAATTCCTACCCCCTGGGCCACGGAAACGGGCCGCTGGGGCATTTTTATTAGCGTGCCCTCCTCCAGGTCAAGCAGGGATTAATCCCGCCTTATATCCGGGATTAATCCAGTTTTGCTGAAGGGCACAGGCCGGAAAGAAAACATTCAGGACACAAAGGTTTTCTGGCCTTGCAGGTTTTTCTTCCGTGCAGAATTATGCGGTGAGAATAATTTATCCATTCCTCTCGGGGCAGGAGGGCCATCAAATCCTTCTCAATTTGGTTAGGGTCCTTCTTTTTCGTAAATCCCAGGAGATTGGAGATCCTTTTGACATGGGTATCCACAACCACCCCCTCCGGTTTTTTGAACCAGGTGCCGAGAACTACGTTGGCCGTTTTCCGGGCTACTCCGGCAAGGGTAAGCAAATCTTCCATATTATCGGGAACTGTACCATTGAATTCATTGGTTATCTGCCTTGAAGCCCGCATTATGCTTTTAGCTTTATTCCTGTAGAAGCCGGTGCTGTGTATCAGCTCCTCTAATGTTTCCTGGTCAGCCGCAGCCATTTCTGCCGGGCTGGGGAAACGCCGGAATAATTCAGGGGTAACCTTGTTAACCCTTTCGTCTGTGCATTGGGCTGACAGTATGGTTGAAACCAGCAGCTGGAAAGGATCTTCATGAACCAGTGCGCAGGTTGCGGCAGGAAAATGCTCTTCAAGTTTCTTAAGGATACTGGCAACGCGTTCTTCCATAATTGTCTCTCCAGGTTCAGTGCAAGGTAATAATAGGGAAACAGGTGAGGCGGATCAGGTGATCGGCCTACAAATCCTTTTGTGTCGAATATGCTGACGGATCCCTTTTCGATTTTTCCTTTTTCGGGGCTCCATTGCTTTTTTTACCGGTTAAGCGAAGGAGTATCAAAACCAGCAGGGAGCCAAGTATAAATCCGATCAGTCCGGGAATCCATGGGGAACCAGTAAGTTTCAAGGGAATAATGCTTTCTGGTTCGATTTCGAATTCCAGCGCTGTAACCGGTACATGGTTCTCATTTTCATCTATGAAACTCAGCTTCAACTGAGCTGGTTCAGCTGAATCGGGAGATCCCGAAAAGGTCCAGGCCCATTCCGCCTTTTCCCGGGGGGCCACGGACTGCATTTCCTCCCCGGAAGTCAGCTGGCTCTCCAGGCTTCCGCCCATTGAAGTCCATTCAGCTTTTACCTGGATTTCCTTACCCAGGGAGGCGAACATGATTCGTTCGTCTTCTGTGAACTGGACAGTATCAGGTGACACAACTGTGAATTCTGCAGTCCCGGGATCCAAAATGCTGGAAGGGGGTTGGACCGAAAGCAGCCCGATTCTTTTTGAAAGAAGGTTAACAGCGTAAGCGATGGTACCCTCAGCCTCCCCTGATTCCCCGGGCACCCTTTCAAGAGAAAGAGCTGACGCGGTTTTCCCGGCCAGCTCCAGGTTGTCAAGCTGATTTTTTGTCCTGACATATGTTGCTTCCAGGCTGTTCCGGTTAGAAGTAAGTGAATTCAGCCGGGACTGAAGCTGGGAGGCCTTCCGCTGGGAAATGGTAAGGTCAGAGGTCAGCTTATTCCGCTCCTCCCTGATCTTATTCAGTTCAGTTTCGGTAGTGGTTATCTTTTTCTGCAGGGCGGCCCAGTCTTCTTTAAGGTCCTGGAGATTCTTGCTCAAGGAACTGACTTGACCGGTTAGATTGGAATTGGAACCGAGCTGGATATCCATTTCTTTAGCCAGGCTGTTAAGATGTTCCTTGGTTTGAGAATTCTCCGCTCTCAGCCTTTGAAGCTCCTCCAGCTGGGAAGAACCTTTCCGTGCCAGGGCGTCCCTGTCATTTTTAATACTGCGGGATTCTTCCTGGGCCCGGTTGAGGCTGTTTCGCAGTTCACGAACCTGTTCACTGAGCTTTTTTCGTTCCGAATCGGCTTCATCATAATCTGAGCGCAGGTCAGCAAGGGATTTTTCCGCCCTGTCCCGTGCCTGGAAGGCTGCGGCTACGTCGGGTATCTCGGTGGCAATAGCCCCCATTACAAAAGAGTTGTCAGAACTTGTCGTCTGGGCGATCTGTTGAGCGACCCGGGTAAATTCTTTTTGAATGTATTCTTTTTTGGCTGATTCGATTTCCCGGTAGGAGAGCCCGGTGGTCAGAGAATCATTTAAGGCTTTATCAAACGCGTTCTTTTCCGGAAAGCCGAATTCCAGCTGTTGGGGAAACTGGAATACCAGTGTGCCCCTTTTGGTTCCGTCAATTGAGGAAATCCTGAATTCGATCGAGTTGTTGCGGAATCTCAGGCTGGTTACCCTGACCTGTTCACCGACAAGAAAAGACAGGGGCAGCCCGGCGGAAGAACTGTCGGGAATCACATTATTTCCCCGGATGAATATTGTTTGACGTTCGCCCCTCACGGGAACCTTTAAAAACATGGCCCGGTTCACATAATTATTTTCGTACTCGGTAACTACCTCCTTGGAAACATCGGCAAGTGCCCAAGGGGTGATGAGTGAAATAGTCACGAGTGAAAATATGAAAAGGCGAAGGATATATGATCTATTTAATTTCATAATGCCAGTCAGCTCCTAACCGGTAATTTTAAAGAATTGGCAGTATTGTGTCACTTGATTTTAGCCCAGCGGTACGGCTGAATCAACAAACCGGAGATCAGGGGATCTGCCTTTTATCATCCGGGCCCCGGTTGAAAGGTCGCCGGACCGCCTCTAATTAGAGGCGTTGTTTTTAATAAATTATCAAAGCAGGGCCTGAGAAGTGAGCTGATCCCGGAGAATTCTTTAAATTTCCTCTGGTCGACCAGGGATTGAAGTCTTAACAGCATGGTATCCGGGAGGCTTCCATCGTCATCCTGCCCATAAATTTCCTGGTTGGTAAAAGGGATGATATATTACCTGATTATGAGCAGCAGTGACAGCCTGATGATAAGCGAGATTTTTTACAGCCTGCAGGGTGAATCAACCCTTGCCGGGAAACCGTGTCTTTTTATAAGGCTGGCGGGCTGCAATCTTCACTGTAGCTGGTGTGACACCCCTTACGCCCTGGCCGGCGGTCAAAGTATGACACTTGAGGAAATTATGATGGAAGTGGAGAAGTATCCTGTACGCCTGGCGGAGCTGACCGGGGGCGAACCCCTCATCCAGGAGAATTCATACAGGCTGATGGAAATGCTTCTTGATTCAGGCCGGGCGGTCATGCTTGAAACCGGGGGGCATATGGATATCGGGCAGGTCGACAGCAGGGTCAAAATCATATATGACATTAAATGTCCGGGAAGCGGAATGTCTGACAGAAATTTATGGGGAAACCTTTTTCTACTCAAACCGGATGACGAAATTAAGTTTGTCATTGCATCTGAAGATGATTTTAACTGGGCAGCCGATGTGGTCAGGGAATACAGCCTTGGCAGCAGACATGAAGTGCTTTTTTCCCCGGTATCGGGTTCTCTTGAACCCGGAGATCTTGCGGCCTGGATAATCAGGGATTGTGTTCCTGCGCGGCTGCAGCTGCAGCTTCACCGTCTACTGTGGGATGGAGAGAGAGGCAGATAGAGTACAGGTGTTGAATAGCGCGGTCCTCCAGGATGCCTGAGCGGTCAAGCGGCTTAACCGCTCATAAATGGTGACGGCTTCCTGTAATCAGGTGATTTCCGGACCTGATAACCAGTCAAAGTCTATTTCAGGGGCGTCGTAGGCAATTCTTCCTTCATCCTCTGGATTATAGGTTTGGGAAGTGATGTAAAAAAGATTCGCCGGGCCCGAGATGCACTTGCAGCCATGGGCTACCCCGGTCGGAATACGCAGCACCTGGGCGTCCTGGTTTTCCCCCATGAGGATTGTCATGGTCTCGCCAAAGGTAGGGGAGGATTTCCTGGTGTCATACAATCCGACTTTCAATACTCCTGAAGCGACATACCACCAGTCTATCTGTATCTGATGCACGTGCCAGGCCTTTACTATGTCCTGGTACATAAGTGAATGACTCCATTGCCCGAAGCCTTCTTTGAAGAGAGGATCGGTGACCCTTATGATTTCCCTGAAAAATCCCCGTTCATCAACATGGGTCACTAGTTCTTTGAATTCTACTCCGCTGATCATGTTTTTAAGATCCTTTTAAAAAGAGCATGTTTTTGTAAATGCAGAATCGCCTTTGCCTGTCCCAATCCGAAACTACCGGCGTATTTTTTTTATTCTGCCTTCCCTGGTCAGGCCGAAATCCTCTGGCAGGGAATCCTCGATCTGGGGACGAAAACCTTTTACAGTCCATCCTTTTTCAACAAAATTGTCTAGGATCTGGAGCCGTATCCTGGCGCGGTCCTCGGCCGCCAGATAGCATTTAAGCAAATCTTCACGGGTGCTGTCCTCCGAACAGGCAGCCAGGAAATCAATGGCAGCGAGCCTGACATCGTCATCCTCATCTTCCAGGTACTTTTTAATGGTACTGGTGAGTCCATCGGAACTCAAGCCCTCCGCGGAGCGTATCAGCTGGGTTTTGGGAAAGGCGGTTGCGGGAGGGTTTTCCCAAAGGAATTCAAGGATATTATTCAATTCCAGGCAATATTCCGGTTCGTCAAGGATGTCTCTGAGGATCCGGGCCGGCCAGTAAACAGCCCGTTCATTCTTCAGGAAATCAATGACCGGAGGAACGGCCGGTTTCCCCAGCTGAACCAACCAGGATTTAACCATGTCTTTTTCTCTTTCATCCTGGGTGGATGGAGAGACATTTATTGTATAGCGGTCCAGAAGAGCCCTGAGGGCAGGCTTGCTTCCCATGCGGAAAAGCTTGTCCGCGGCGGCTTCACGCACTGAAGCGTCCCCGTGCGGTTCTTTAACTTTTTTTCGAAGCTTCGCGATCTGTTTTTCCGGTGTACTCTGCAGGAATGAAAAAAGACTCATATTTTAATCGCCTCCGACCTGAAGCCGGTCTGGTGAATCCACATAAACACCAGGTTTGTATGTTATGAAATAATTCCGCCTCAATAGTCTGGCAGGCCCCTTCATTAATTGTGCCGGCAACGCCGCCATTAATCTACGACTATACATTCCTTTTATGCAGGGTTGCAACCGATTCTATGTGCCAGGTTTGCGGAAACATGTCCACAGGCTGCACCTCAATCAGGTCGTATTTTTCTGACAATAGTTTCAGGTCCCGGGCCTGGGTTGCAGGGTTGCAGCTGGTGTAAACAATTCTGCGAGGGGCTGCGGCATCCATAAGCTTCGAAACAACCTTGGGATGAAGCCCGGCCCGGGGCGGATCAAGTATAATGATATCCGGTTTTCCGTTTTCGTTTAAGAAAACATCCTCCAGTGAATCAAGTACATCCATGCTGAAAAAGCCGCAGTTAGCGGCACCGTTTGCCGCAGCGTTTTCGCGGGCTAGTTCAACCGATCGGTCGTGACTTTCAACGCCGATTATTTTACCGCCCTGGCCCGCAACGAAGATGCTGATGGCGCCAAGCCCGCAATAAAGGTCATAAACGGTATCTGATTCTTTCACCTTTGCCGCGTCCCTGATAGTTGAAAAAAGAACCTCAGCCTGCCTGGTGTTTGGCTGGAAAAAGGAATACGGGGATATTGAATAAAGGGCGTGACCTATCCGGTCTGAGAGCATCCCGCTGCCATGCAGGACAATCTGTTCATCAATAGTCGTCGGATTGGGTCCGGAGTTAATTGTGTTGAGAATCGTAGAGATCTCAGGGACTTCATTCAGTAGCCGCTGGCCCAGGAAATTGGTTCTTTCCGGATCATTGGAAGTAGTTACCAGGTTAACCATCAGGTCACCGGTATTGATTCCCCTTCGAATAATCAGGTTTCTGAGGTATCCGCTGTGATCAATAACGTTGTAGGGCTTCCATCCTTCTTCTTTCGCGGTCTTTCGGCAGATATCGAGGATCTGTGTGCTGGAAGGAGCCTGCAGGTGACATTCTGTCAGGTCCAGGATACGGTCAAATCTTTTAGGAATGTGAAGTCCCAGGGCGAAATCCCTCGAAATTTTTTCCCCTGAGGCGATCTCTTCAGAGGTGATCCACCGGCTGGCCCCGAAAGTGAATTCCATTTTGTTTCGGTATTCAAAATTCAGCTGCGACGGCATGACCGGCTTAACGGTAATATCCCTGAAGCCTCCGATTCTTTCCATGAGAGCCTGGACTTGCAGCTGTTTGTATTCAAGCTGCTTTTCATATCGGGCATTCTGGAGCGTGCAGCCTCCGCAGGCCCCGAAATGGCGGCATTTCGGCTCAGTCCGGTCTTCTGAAGGAGAGAGGATTTCTTCAATCACCGCCTCCGCGAATTTCCTCTTCTTCCTGGTTATCCTGACTTTAACCCGGTCTCCAGGGACCGCGTAGGGCACGAATACAACCAGGTTGTCTATTCTTCCCACAGCTGATCCTTCGAATGCCGGAGAGGATATTTCCAGTTCAGTAATATCGCCGCGTTTCATATGAGCTTCCGCCTTTGCTTTAATTATTATGGGAATAAATGATAGCATTCCGATACATTTTACGTCGGATATTGAGAAAGCAGTTTGCTTAAAAACAAAAGAATCCGGGTGTGATATATAATGTCTTCAGCCTGTCCTGTTGATGTGGAAGGCATGTTTCGTGGAGTAACATTTAATAATTTAATCGGGAGTTTATGCTATGAAACGGTTCACTTGTAATTTCAATTTTCTGGTAGTTGCTTTGGTGGTTTTTCTGATGTTCGCGACAAGTATAGCCGCAGATGCCACTATCCTGCACAAAAGGCAGAAATCTGACGGCGTCATGGGCCAGAAGGGTGAAGAGTCAACCAGCACCACCTATCTGTCCTCGGATGCCATCTATGAAAAAAGTTCTTCCGGAACGGAATTCATGATCCGTTTCAAGGAAGGATCAGTGCTTTCAATCAACCACAAAGAGAAAGAATATTCTGAATATACTTTTGCAGATATGAACAAAGCTCTGGCCGCGGCTGGTTCAGCCTCGGAGGAAGATCGGGAAGCCCAGGCAATGATGAAGAAGATGATGGGCAATATGGCTAAAGATGCCAAGCTCGAAAAAATGGGTCCGGGAGAGAATATCGCCGGTTATTCAACTCAGAAATACAAGATGACCATGTCTCCAATGGTAATTACCATCTGGGCGGCGCCTGACCTGCCGCTGCCGGCGGCTTACTTCGATACCATGAAACTTAACGCCCCCCAGAATCCAATGATGGATCTCAGTGCGATGTTTGACGCGTTCAAGGAGATCGAAGGTGTTGGAATGAGGACCGAAACCGTTTTTTCAATGATGGGAATGACGGTTAAATCCATGGATGAAGTTGAAAAGGTGGAAAAGGGAGCTTTCCCCGATGTGGCGATTCCCCAGGGGTACCAGAAAACTTCCATATTTTAGAAGTTGACCGGTGTTTTTTAACTGCTGAATACAGCGGTGGCTTATCCCGCTGGATTAACCGCTTTATTCTTTGCTGGCCTTGTTTGGCTGAATGTCGAGCAGGCCAGCAAAGATTGCATGAACGGGTTCTGGTTTTTGTAACCGGAATTTTATTTTCGCTGCCTCTCCAACCAAGGTTAGATAAGCGGTTTATGATTTTCATTCCGGGTGAAGATATGGGATGGATTCGTGTGATCCTGCCGTTCATTCTCCCGGCGGGAGGACCCCCAACGGCAATAAAAATTCCCGGGCAATTATTCCCAGCCTTTATTTCAGCCAGGGAAGAAGAGTTTCCTCCATTGCTTCCATGGTATAGGTCTCGCCGGTATCCAGGCCTCTGTTCTGGAACCATGTGACCATGGTCGGAGGCGTGTCTTTCCATACCGCACCCGGTTCATACACAGCGAACAGGTCCCAGGCGTCATAGTGGGACAGTTTGAGCTGTTCCGCGTAAGTTCGGGTGCCGAATCTCCATACGTCCCAGAAGTTGACGACGCGCCGGCCCGGCATGTAGGCGGAAGCCCGCATGGCCTGCTCCCGGTTGTCCAGTTCCAGGTATGGACCCCACAAAACAAAAATTTTAACCTTGGCGCCAGGATATTTGGCTATTACTCTCTGTACTTCAGAACCCGCCTGAAGACAGTGGCCTCAGGTAGGGGACATCAGGGATATTATCCGGACATCGCCGGCGGATTCATTAAAAGCCTGCTTGAAGGCCTTGGCTTCGAAATCAAGAGAAGGCATGTTCAGGTCTGTTATGAATTGAGCCGGCAGTAAAGCCAGCAGTAATGGCAATATTAGGTTCATAGCTGAAAAATAATACTGAAATTAAGACCGTCAAGGCAAGTTAAAGGTTCAAATTGATTGAACAATCGCTTTCATGATCAGCAAGGCTTAACGGATTTAAGGTTTTTTAAAAGCGGGACAACCAGGTGTGAAAGGTTAACGCTGTTTTCTTTATTATCTGTAATGATTAAACAAGGTTGGCAACGCGCTTTTTCAAATTAAAGTCGTAATTACGATCAGAGAAAAAAAGAAAGGGAGGAAGAGAAAATACTTATTCTCTTCCTCCCTTTCAGGATACCTTCTGACAAATTCAGTTTGAATCTGTCATTCAGGATTTAGTTGAATTCAGGGTAAAACCGGTTGACGTCCCCGATCCTGACAGAATTGCCGGCAACTGTGGAGAGCCATTTTCCGGCACCAAAGTTCTCGAATACATAGTTGGCCTGGCCGGCTGTGAAGATGCTGGGGCCTTCCATGCAAGCCCAGTAGGGTTCACTTGCAGAATCATTCCATCCCTGCCAGTATGAATATACGTATTCGGGATAGAGATCAGTGGTGGTCCATTTGCGGGTGGTGAACCAGCGTGAGAACCTCGCCCAACCGGGGCCTACTTCATTGGCCAGCTCATTGGCTGATCCGGCCAGTACTCCCATGAATCCTTCCAGGGTCAGGTTGTCTGTACCCAGTACGGAGTTCATGTCATAGAGGTCCTGCAGGGTGAACTCACCGAATTTCTGGCCTAGTACCGCGTCATTCAGGTTGCTTTCAGGATCAATCTGGTAAGTATTGATGCACTTTACGGCAATGGCTGAAGTCAAAGTGGTCTCCGGGGTTACCGGGGATACGATCGGCTGATCTTCAGGATCACTGGGGATCCAGGTATCTTCCGAGTTGTTGTACGGGGTAACCGTGTAGATGGTGACTACCGGCTGGATGTTGTAGGAAACATCATCCCAGACACTGGGCTGGGCGCTCTGGGCCAGGTTGGACAGACCGTTGTAGTTGTCCATGAAGGAGAAGAAGTTCACGATCTGCTTTTCCGCAGGCATGGCACTGGAGGGGAAGAGTTCCCATCCCAGGCTTCCGCCTTCTGAAATGATCCAGTTGGTGCCGAGAGTGTCTTCACCGCGGTCAAGCTGGTCGCCGGAATGGGCTTCCTGGCGTAATACGAAAACGTCATCATCAACGTTTGAATAATAACTACCTGACTGTGCGGCGTCACTGCGCAGTATTTCCCCTCCGGAAAGAATTACGAAGGGTGGTGCTGCAATGTATCCGACACCCGAGGGGCCGCCGGTTATTGACCATTCCTTGTCCATTCCCCAATCTGGCCAGGTTACAACCGCCGGCCTGGTTCCGGCCTGGGTCATGTAGGCAGCCTGGGCTCCGAGATCGGTAACCTTGGCTACGGTCTGGAATCCGATCAGGTAGTTGAAGGACATCGCCGAAGCGTTCAGGATATGCAGGTTGTCATCGCTGAAGCCTTCGGTGTCACCGTATGCTGCATACTGACCAAACAGCAGTTCCCCGGCAGCGACCTCACCGCCGTCTGCCCAGGCGTCACAGTGTACGTTGAGTTTTTCTTCACGATAGTTGATGAACTCGTACGGGATTATGTCGAGGTAATCGAAATCGTAGTCATAGTCGTCTTTGTTCCAGTCCGGATCATAACCTTCTTTAAAATCACCTGAAGCGGTGATGAAAAGCAGGAAGCGGCCATCGGCAAAGGTTGAAGCCGGAATGGCGTCAAAACTCTGTCCGTTGCCGTCTGCCTTGTTCGGGTAACCGAAGAACCTGTCTTTTACGTTCACGTTGTCAGTACCGGGCACTACAAAGTTGAACGGATCCACCATCATGGTGTCGTTACAGGTCAGTACTACCAGGAAGTCAAAGAAATCAACACAGTCGGAGTTGAAGTAACGGAAATGAACCGTTACCGCGTGGCTCGGATTGGTGTTGGTCAGGCTGATGAAGTTCTGGTGTTCAGGACCGGTATTGCCATACTGCAGTACTGAGTTGCTGGTGTAGTTGACATCATCGCCATACAGTTCTTCAGCATTGATACCTGTGTCGAGCAGGTAGATCAGCTGGGAACCGGGTTCGTTGACAAAACCGGCAGGAGTGTCTTTAGTCTTATCCTCATCAAAAGGACTGAAGCTGTTATAGCCGTCATCTCCCCAGCCGGCAGGCTGGGCCAGGCCGAAAGATGCGCTCAAGGCTGCGAGCACTACAAGAATTGTAAATAGTCTGAGTTTTTTCACGTGAATTCCTCCCATGAGATATTAATAACTGTTTTGAATTTCAGGTTTTCCGCTGAACAATTGTAAAAAAGAATAAAATATTATTTGTCCTAATTAAAGGCTTTTTAGGCAAATATTTTAGATTTATAGCCAAAAATAATTCGGTTGGAGGTCTATTCGGCAATTATTTCAACAGAAAAGTGGTTTTAATGCGGAATCCGGATAGACAGCATTGTGTCGGGTTCAGGGATTGAAAGGCAGGGCGCTGAGAGGGGATGACTCATAAAATTTAATGTTCATCCTGATAAAAGAAAAAGGGGACGGCATTCAAGCCGCCCCCTTTTTCTTGAATTGCCCTGTCAAAGGCTTTGCTTTTTTCGCAAAGGCTTAGTCAAGGTTTTGGAGTTACCCGGGAATGATTCCCGGAATCGCGGTGGAGGTTCCAGCCGCGGTTGAAAGCCACTTGCCGGCACCAAAATTCTCGAATACATAGTTGGCCTGGCCGGCAGTGAATATGCTGGGGCCATAAACACCATCGACCTGGGGCATTCCGGCTGTCTCATCCCAACCCTGCCAGTATGAATATACATATTCAGGATAGAGATCAGTAGTTGTCCACTTGCGGGTAGTGAACCAGCGGGAGAACCTTACCCATCCGGGGCCTACTTCATTGGCCAGCTCATTGGCTGATCCGGCTAGTATTCCCATAAACCCTTCCAGGGTCAGGTTGTCTGTGCCCAGTACGGAGTTCATGTCATACAGGTCCTGCAGGGTGAACTCGCCGAACTTCCGGCCCAGTACCGCGTCATTCAGGTTGCTTTCAGGATCAATCTGGTAAGTATTGATGCACTTTACGGCAATGGCTGAAGTCAGGGTGGTTTCGGGTGTTACAGGAGACACGATCGGCTGATCTTCGGGATCACTCGGGATCCAGGTATCTTCAGAATTATTGAACGGTTTAACCGTGTAGATTGTAACTACAGGCTGGATGTTGTAGGAAACATCATCCCACTGGCTGGGGGTAGCACCCTGGGCCAGGTTGGATTCACCGTTGTAGTTATCCATGAAGGAGAAGAAGTTCACGATCTGCTTTTCAGCAGGCATGGCCGCGGAGGGGAAGAGTTCCCATCCCAGGGCTCCGCCTTCTGAAATGATCCAGTTGCTTCCGAGAACATCCTCACCGCGGTCCCACTGGTCACCGGTATGGGCTTCCTGGCGGAGCATGAAAACGGCACCATTGTATGATGAAGTAATCAGGTCCCCGCTTTCAGCAGCATTACTCCAGATGTATTCACCGCCTGTCAGGAGGGCGTGGACGGGAGCAGCAATATAACCAACGCCGGAAGGACCACCGGTAATTGAGGTCTCATACATAGAGCCTTCTTCACTTCCGTTGTATACCGCGGGCCGGGTTCCGGCCTGGGTCATGTAAGCTGCCTGGGCGCCCAGGTCCGTAACCTTGGCTACAGTCTGGAATCCGACCAGGAAGTTGAAGGAAACAGCTGAAGCATTCAGAATATGCAGGTTGTCATCGCTGAAGCCAGGAGTCCCTCCATAAGACCAATACCTGCCCAACACTTCTTCACCGGCGTCACCCCCGCCGCCGTCTTCCCAGGCCGCGCAGTGAACATTCAGCTTTTCTTCACGATAGTTGATGAACTCATACGGAATCAGGTCCAGGGCTGCATAGTGGGGGTAATGGATGTCCCCCTGAAAACCACCATTATATCCGGACTTCACATCTGCGGAAGCGGTGACAAAAAGAAGGAAGCGGCCGTCAGCAAAGGTTGAAGCCGGGATGGCGTCAAAGCTCTGTCCGTTACCGTCAGCCTTGTTCGGGTAACCGAAGAAACGGTCTTTTACGTTAACGTTGTCAGTACCAGGTACCACAAAATCAAACGGATCAACCATCATGGTGTCGTTACAGGTCAGCACAACCAAAAAATCAAAGAAATCAACACAGTCGGAGTTGAAATAACGGAAATGAACCGTTACCGCGTGGCTGGGATTGGTGTTGGTCAGGCTGATGAAGTTAGTATGCAAAGGTGCGTCATTGCCATACTGCAGTACGGAATTGCTGGTGTAGCTGGCATCATCACCATAAAGCTCTTCAGCATTGATACCTGTGTCGAGCAGGTAGATCAGCTGGGAACCCGGTTCATTTACAAAACCGGCCGGAACATCTTTAGTCTGCATAGTGTCGAATGGGCTGTAGCTGTTATAGCCGTCATCCCACATCTGGCCGAAGCCAAAAGACGCGCTTAAGGCTATCAAGGTAATAAAAACAGAAAGTAATTTGAGTTTGTTCAAGTGAATTCCTCCTGGAGATTTCTAATAACTATTTTGAAATTTAATTTTTTTCTGAACGATCATCACGAATCATAAAGCATTATCCCTTTTAATGAAAGCATTCCTCCTGAATATTTTTCCCGATCCCGATAACCACTGTGGTGAAAGTAGCTTCGGCGGGTATTTCGATTTGGAAAGTGGTTGGAAATCCTGATTTGTGACAGGCGGACTTGTGCCGGATTCAGGGGCTGACAATCAGGATTTATCCAGTATAAAGAAAAAAGGGGACGGCATTGGAGCCGTCCCCTTTTTTAATTGCCTTTAAGAGCCCATGCTTTTCAGCAAGAGCTCAAGCAGGTTATTGGAACTAACGGGATTCCGGAATGGCAGTAGAGTATCCGGCAACTGTTGAGAGCCATTTTCCGGCACCAAAGTTCTCGAATACGTAGTTGGCCTGTCCGGCTGTGAAAATGCTGGGTCCAATTAAGGCGTCACCGTAAGGTTCGCCGGCAGCATCATCCCATCCCTGCCAGTATGAATAAACATACTCGGGATAGAGATCAGTGGTTGACCATTTGCGGGTGGTGAACCAGCGTGAGAACCTTGCCCAACCGGGGCCAACTTCGTTGGCCAGCTCATTGGCTGATCCGGCCAGTACTCCCATGAATCCTTCCAGGGTCAGGTTGTCTGTACCCAGTACGGAATTGATGTCGTACAGGTCCTGCAAGGTGAACTCTCCGAACTTCTGTCCCAGAACCGCGTCATTCAGGTTGCTTTCAGGATCAATCTGGTAGGTATTGATGCACTTTACGGCAATGGCTGAGGTCAACGGAGACTCAGGAGTTACCGGGGATACGATCGGCTGATCTTCAGGATCACCCGGGATCCATGTGTCTTCTGAGTTGTTGTACGGGGTAACCGTGTAAATGGTGACTACCGGCTGGATGTTGTAGGAAACATCATCCCACTGGCTGGGCTGGGCACCCTGGGCCAGGTTGGATTTACCGTTGTAGTTATCCATGAAGGAGAAGAAGTTCACGATCTGGTTTTCAGCTGGCATGGCTGAGGAGGGAAAGAGTTCCCATCCCAAGGCTCCGCCTTCTGAGATGATCCAGTTGTTTCCAAGAATATCTTCGCCGCGATCCCACTGGTCGCCGGCATGGGCTTCCTGGCGAAGGAAGAAAACATCATCATCAACATCTTCATAAACACTGCCCAGCTGGGCTGCGTTACTCATGATACGTTCCCCACCAGAGAGAATAACGAATGGAGGTGCATCAATTGAACCTCCACCTGAAGGTCCTCGGGTTATGGAATACTCATCATGGTTCCATTCAACAACCGCGGGCCTGGTTCCGGCCTGGGTCATGTAAGCTGCCTGGGCTCCCAGGTCTGTAACCTTGGCTACGGTCTGGAATCCGATCAGGTAGTTAAAGGACACTGCGGAAGCATTAAGAATATGCAGGTTGTCATCGCTGAAGCCGGCGGTTCCACCATAAACTTCATATTGTCCATAAAGTGCTTCGTCAGCATCATCTTCACTGCCATCTTCCCAAGCTGCGCAATGAACGTTCAGTTTTTCTTCGCGGTAGTTGATGAATTCATACGGGATCAGGTCAAGATATCCAAGGTCACGATCGTAATCATATCCACCTGGATAATCATCCCAACCAGGATCATAATTCGCTTTGAAATCACCTGAAGCAGTGATGAAAAGCAGGAAGCGGCCGTCGGAAAAGGTTGAAGCCGGGATGGCGTCAAAGCTCTGTCCATTGCCGTCTGCCTTGTTCGGGTAACCGAAGAACCTGTCTTTTACGTTCACGTTGTCAGTACCGGGTACTACAAAGTTGAACGGATCAACCATCATGGTGTCGTTACAGGTCAGTACTACCAGGAAGTCAAAGAAATCAACACAGTCGGAGTTGAAGTAACGGAAATGAACCGTTACGGCGTGGCTCGGATTGGTGTTGGTCAGGCTGATGAAGTTCTGGTGTTCAGGACCGGTATTTCCATACTGCAGTACGGAATTGCTGGTGAAATTGGCATCATCACCATAAAGCTCTTCAGCATTGATCCCGGTATCCAGCAGGTAGATCAGCTGAGAACCCGGTTCGTTTACAAAACCGGCCGGAACATCTTTAGTTTTGCTTTCGTCGAAAGGACTGTAGCTGTTGTAGCCGTCATCCCACATCTGGCCGAAACCAAAAGATGCGCTCAGGGCTATCAAGGCAGCAAAAACAGCAATTAATTTTAGATTCTTCAATTCAGTTTCTCCTTGAGAGGGGTTAAAAGTAATCAAGATTTTATTTTATTTCTATTTTATGTTTATGTTTTTTTAATTTCTTAAAATTAAAAGGTCGATTTGTAATTTTCAGGATTACTTAACGAGTAATGATTTTAAGAGATTGGTTTATGATTTGTAATTATCCAAGAAGATAAATAATAATTCAATATAGGCTAATTAGCAAAGATTATTTCAGGGATATCCGGCAATAACTTCCTTTTTATTCAAAAAAGGCACTTGAAAGGCCGTTAATTAATTAAAATTCAGAGATGTACTCCCTTGAAATGAACACCCGTGTACTTTAAAATTCTTGTTTTACTGAAAAAATGCCCGTGCTGGTATCCGTGGTGGCACTACAGCGCAGAATGGGCAGATTATTCAACTCCGACCTCCTGACCCACCGGGAGGGCAGGTATTCCTGGTGCCTTCATAATCTGGAATATTTGCGACAATCGTTCAAGGAGTCCCAATATGGCTGAAAGCGCAGAACAGCAGTTAATTCCCCATAAAGTCCCGGAAGTTGATACTAAATATCGCCGGATAAAAACGCCGATACCAGTTCCGGAATCAATTCCAATTCTCAAACAACTGCGGAAATTTGAACCAAGATCAATGGGAGGACAACCGCTTGTTGTATGGGATTATGCTTCCGGAATCCAGGTCCATGACAGATGGGGCAACAAGTGGCTTGACTGGTCCAGCGGAGTTCTGGTTACCAACTCCGGGCACAATCATCCCCGGATTGCCCGGGCAATGGTTGAAAAAATTGAACATGGTTTGGTTCACAACTATTGTTTCCCGACAGCTGAGCGGGCTGAGTTGACAAAAAAGCTCGCCGAAGCGGCTCCCGAAGGGATGGACAAGGTTTTTCTCCTTACAACCGGATCTGAGGCGACTGAATGTGCCATAAAACTGGCCCGCACCCATGGCATCAAGGCCGGAGGAACCGACAAGATTGTTATTGTTACCTTCGATAACGCGTTTCATGGAAGGACCCTTGGTGCCCAGATGGCCGGAGGTATACCTTCCCTGAAAGAATGGGTTGTCAACCTGGATAAAGCCATGGTGCAGGTGCCCTTTCCGGATGGTTTTCGAGGGGGTTCTGACCAGGATTTTGAAGTATTCACCAGGGTCCTGGAAGAAAAGGGGATCAATCCCGAAAATGTTGCCGGGGTAATGACCGAAACCTACCAGGGCGGAAACGCCAGCTTCGCCCCTCCTGAATACATGCGGAAACTGCGGGACTGGTGCAAATCGCGGAATGCGTTGCTGATTATGGACGAGGTGCAGGCCGGATTCGGAAGGACTGGAAAATTCTGGGGCTTCGAGCATTATGATCTGGTGCCTGACCTGATCTGCTGCGGAAAAGGAATTTCAAGCGGAATGCCTCTTTCCGCGGTGATTGGTCCTGAGAGAATCCTCAATATGTATCCTCCTGGATCAATGACCTCTACACACACCGGTAATCCTGTATGCGCGGCCGCTGCCATTGCCAACCTGGAGGTGATCAGGGATGAATGCCTGGTTAATAACTCCTTTCGCATGGGTGAAATACTCCAGCCGGAATTGTGGCTCATAGGGGAGAAGTATAAGAGCCGGGTTGGTGCCGTCCATGGGAAAGGTCTGGTAGCCGCCATGCATATGGTTAAGCCTTCAGGCACAGATCCGGATCCCGAGCTGGCGGCAAGGATAGTCAGGCTTAGTATCGAGAAAGGCTTGTTGATGTTTGCGCCTGTGGGATACGGCGGAGCTTCGGTGAAGATTTCACCTCCGCTGGTGATTACCGAGGAACCGCTTCGGGAAAGTATAGGTGTTCTTGCGGAAGTGATGGCTGAAATCCTGGGTTAGAGAAACGCGGGGCTGTCCGTAAAAGTATTTGGCAATGAATCGAAATTAAAATCAAACACGAGAATATCTGGAATGCCGAACAGAATTGGGATTCCGCGATCAGGGGCTTGAGCTTATGAACAATAAACCTGTCGATGTCACAGTAATCGGGGGAGGAATGATCACCCATGATCAGATACTGCCTTCCCTGTACCATATGCAGAGGAGGGGGGAAGTCGGCAGCATCAGTATCTGCGCGTTGAACTCCTTTCCCCTTAAGGCCCTTACCGGGGAGCAGTCATTCAGCGAGGCTTTCCCCGGGCAGTCGTTTATTCCATATCCCTCCCTGGACACTCCGGCTGAACGGATGTTCCCGGAGATATACCGGGAGGTTGTGGCTTCAATGGAACCGGGGAACCTTGTGGTTGTGGCCGTGCCGGATCAGCTCCACAACGAAGTTATCCGTTTTGCCCTTGAAAAGGATCAGCATGTTTTAACCGTGAAACCCCTGGTCCTGTCGTACCGGGAATCGGTTGAAATTGAAAAAACAGCCCTGGAAAAAGGATTGTTTGTAGGGGTTGAATACCACAAGAGATTTGACAGAAGATCCCTTGAAGCCCGCCGCCAGTACAGGGCCGGAAGGCTGGGAGAGTTCCGCTGCGGAGAATCCAAGCTTGTTGAGCCCTGGTATTACAGGCATTCCAATTTCCAGAACTGGTTCACCCGGGAGAATACCGATCCTTTTACCTATATCGGATGCCATTACGTAGACCTGGTCTGGTTTATAACCGGTCTCAAACCGGTTGAAGTATCAGTAAGAGGGGTTGAAGGGACATTTCCGAACGGCAATGTCGGATTCCTCTGGGCTCACGGAAGGGTTGCCTGGGAGAATGGCGCTGTCCTGGGCGTTTTGACCGGACTGGGTTATCCTGATGAGGGTGCCGGAACCAACGACCAGGGCATGGTGCTCTACGGAGAAGGGTCTGACTGCGGAACCATCATTGATCACAATGACCAGTTTCGGGGATGCAGCTATGGTTATTCTGACAAGAATTCGGGAGCGGCTTTCCGGTTTATCAACCCCGATTATTTCAGGTTGGTTCCTTACCAGGGTCCGGGCTTGAAACCTGTAGGGTACGGATTCGAATCAATTGAGGCGAATGTGCAGGCTGCTGTAAGGGTCCGGGACGCCGGGGAAGATCTTGAGAAGAGGCGCGGAATTATCCGTGAGATAGACGAGAAAGGCATTGTGGCTACTCCGGCTAACAGTTCAATTAATGAACTGACTACTGAAGCGGTGAGGATGTCCATCCTGAACGGTGGTAAACCGGCGGCAATAGACTGGGCCGGAAATCCCTCAGTGAATCTGGTTAAATAACCGCCGGCTGTTTTTTTTTGAGCTTGCTGAACCGGAAAAGGCTGAAGTTGTGGAATGAAATATTTCGGCCGGGAGATGCAATGAAAAATGTGTTTGGACTTTCAGGGAGTGCAGGAATCCTGGTTTTCCTGATGTTTTTTTCCGTCCTGGAGCTTGGAGCCTGTTCAAGGCAGGAAACCATGGACGGGGAACCTGAAGGGATAAAAGGGGAGACGGTTGATAGCGGCGTGCCTGTCATCGCGTTATATGGATTCAGCCGGGACGATCCGCGCTTCAAGGATAAATCAGGAGAGGAAATCCTGGACATTTTGCGGCGCTGGAAGATCAACGCGGTCTTCGGAGCTCACAAGGACAAAGAGCTGGCAGCTGTCCTCCGGAATGGAGGGATCCGGCTGTATGCCGAATTCGGGGTTTTTGCGGGGGAGCATTTCTGGACGGAATTCCCTGGTTCACGACCTGTTACCTCAGAGGGGAAGCTCCTTGAGAAAATCGACTGGTATGCCGCGGTTAATCCTTCCTGTGAACAGGTCCGCCAGGAGCGGCTCCAGTCATTTGCGGAAATCCTTGAGAATTATCCCCTGGATGGGATTTGGCTTGATTTTATACGTTGGCCCGGACGCTGGGAAAACCCTGAGCCTCAGCTTCTTTCAACAAGTTTTGATGCGCCCACACTTCAAAAATTCTCCCGGGATACGGGGATAGAGCTGGATATTGAGTTGGGTCCCAGGGAGAACGCCCAGGTTATAGGAACAAGGTACCGGGAGGAGTGGGCCGCCTGGCGCTGCCGGCAGGTTACCGGATGGGTTGCCGAGGCCCGCGAGATAGTGAATAAGGAATTCCCGGAAATTCAGTTGGGGCTGTTCGGTGTTCCCTGGACCAATGATTTCGACAACGCGATAATTGGTAACATGGGCCAGGATTACCAGGCCCTTGGGGAATATATAGATGTTTTTTCCCCGATGGTTTATCACCTGATGTGCGGAAGAAACGTCGCCTGGATTAGTGAGGTGGCCGCCTGGGTTCAGAAGACATCCGGACAGGATGTTCTGCCGATTATACAAACCGTTGATGAGCCTGGCGAGCTGTCTGCGGATGAGTTTGGTGAAGCCGTTCGGGACGCCCTTGGCAGCCCTGGGTCAAAAGGAGTGATTCTGTTTAACCTGCAGGGGCTGGATGACAGGAAGATTAAGGCTGCCGGAATAGCCCTGGAACAATAGACTGGGTTTTAAACCGGATTCCGAACGAGACTTCGTCCAGGGTAAAGGATTGATAGATTCTGCTTGACAGTATGCCGGGCAGGAACGACCATTTAATAAAAATTGTTCAGGATCCGGATTAGAATGTTCCGCTGGTCGGGAATGATTTTTACTCGAAAAATATGCATGCATAATAGATTATAAAGGATGGGAATTTTATGAGATCAACAAAGAGAATCCTAAGATTAATCGCCGTTTCAGCGGCGATTTTGGTTTTTATCGGGGCCGGTGTCGTATTTCAGTTAAAGGCCGCCCAGGTAGACGGTTACACTGACACTCCCTATATCCCCTATGGCAAGTGGAGAGTCCACGACGCGGAACGTCCCCGCCCGGCGGTAATTACCCCGGGCATCAAAGGCAGCCCGCCTTCTGACGCGGTTGTCCTGTTTGACGGAACCGACCTTTCTCACTGGCACCATGTTAAGGACGGCCAGAGCGTCCCCCCCACCTGGACACTTGGTGATGGATATTTTGAGACAGTACCCAGGTCAGGTCAGCTGGTAAGCAAGGATGAATTTGGAGACTGCCAGGTCCACCTGGAATGGGCGACTCCCTCGGAAGTCAAGGGAGACGGCCAGGGACGCGGCAACAGCGGTGTGTTTCTTATGGGAACATATGAGGTCCAGGTGCTGGATTCCTGGGAAAATGTTACATACGCGGACGGCCAGGCCGGCGCGATGTACGGGCAGTATCCTCCGCTGGTTAACGCTTCCAGGAAACCGGGAGAGTGGCAGAGTTACGACATTATTTTTGAGGCTCCCGAGTTTAAAGACGGGAAAATGAGCGTACCTGCCTATGTCACTGTGATCCATAACGGGGTTGTCCTGCACCATCGCCAGGCCTACCACGGCCAGACATTTCATAAAAGGGTGGGAGTCTATACCGAGCATCCCCCCGAGGGTCCCCTGGCATTACAGGATCACGGAAACCCGATCCGCTACCGGAATATCTGGGTTCGTCCCCTGGGTGACTATGATCAGAATGTAGATTAGTTGGGTTGGAAGGAAATCCTACCTAACCGTTTCCAGCCCTGGAATGGCGACATAATAACCGGAAATATCGTTATGTCCTCATTGCTTACGTTGCTTGATGAGAGCGTGACGGTAATCCAATCTGTTACGCAAATTTTCAACACAAAATCCAGAGATAACTGGATTGAAGCATCATGGGAGAAAAATCCTTACTCCTATATCGGAGTATCTTGAAAAAGGATCGACTCCAAGCGATATTTCAGGGGATAATTTTCCAGACTTTTCTGCCGCCCTTCCCAGGGCTTGGGGTGTCTGGGATTACCCTGTACCCCAGGTTCGCTATCGCTCACCTGGGGCTACTGAATTTCGTCCCTCCGGGACTGTTAAGGGAATAGATTCCAGTGACGGCGATCAGACAGTTCATTCTGTTTACGCTGCCCACACTTACCACTCTGTTCAACCGCAATAAAGGTTCCCACCTGGGATTATTCAAGTTTCAAGTTAGTAGGGCCACGGGTCGCTCAAAGATTATTTTTTATCTGTTTCCGGGTCCCACATATCCTCGGGAGTAAGTCCGCATTTATCAATAGCTTCCAGCCAGTAGGATGGATTGAACAGGTCAGCGGATCCGGTATTGTTGGTTCCGAAAGTCAATTTCACACCCTTGGCTTTGGCCCTGCGAACAAAATCGAGGCTGGGGATTTTCCGGACGGCATTGATTTCCATGGCAATTCCGTTTTCTGCCAGGGCGGCTATAACCCGTTCCTTCCTTGCGTCGGTCCACAGTTCATCATAGCGGGACTGCAGCTGAGCCGGAAGAAAAGTAGGGTTGACGTAGATGTCCAGCATTTCTGTGGACATGATTTTCTCTATCCTGGAGACCAGCATTTCCATGAATTCTTCCGGATCTCCGACCTCGGTTTCATTCTCCATCCAGAGGCGCATTCTCCTGCCGTTGAAATCAGTGACGGTCATGGAGTCAGTTATAACGTAGTCAAACTGCTCTATTGATTCGCGGGTGAAAAGGTCCATCCATTCCCGGCCTTCAGCCTGCATCGCCAGATAGGTGCCGGGAATCTTTTTATATTTTCTGAGAAATTCCCTTACGGAGTTTTCGTCAGGGAGCATATTCAGTAAACCACTGTTAAAGGCGATGCCGTAGGTAAAACCGTATTCCCTGGCTTTGGCCAGTACAGAGTCTGTGTCCAGGTCTCCTTTAAGGTGCACGTGATAGTCAACCAGGGGGAAATTATTTCGCCCCATCCCTGTAAATATCCGTCCCAATTCAGGATCGCCGGCCGGCTTTCCAGGAGTCGGCAGGTCATCCGGGAGCCTCCGTACCATTAGATCCTTGAACCTTACAGTGCTTTCGGGATCGTGGCTTTGGAGGGCGAATGTTCCTTCAGAAACAATCCTGCCTTCCTCACCCTTCTCCCTGGCCGGGTTCACAGGTTCGGTGTAATCCACAACCAGGGTGTCATTTATTCGAATTGTTATTGTTTTCCCCTGGACCTTTATATGGTAGTCAAACCACTCATTGTCCCTGGCAGGTGATTTCCAGACGTTTCGTACCGCGTAGAGGCTTCCGGTCATCTTCTTTTCAACATATCCGGTTTGGCCGGGGCGGGGGGCATTAAACACCTGGCATTCATAACCCGTTGCGGGCCAGCCTGAATCCTGGAACCTGGTATGGATAAAGATGCCTGAATTGGCGTAGGGCTCTGTTTTAACCTTTGCCTTGAATTCGAAATTGCGGAAACCCGTATTACCGTTTGTTCCTTCGTAGAACAGGTGGGCCCGGGGACCGCCGCAGACAATCACTCCGTCTACCACTCGAAAGGAGTCCGGATTCTCTGAAGCCTTCCATCCCGTAAGCGTCTTGCCGTCAAATATGGATGTCCAGTTGTCCCCAGCCAGAACCGGGGAGACAAAAAGTAATGCAGCAAGTGCGAGAATCAATCCTTTTTTATTCATCTTTTCTGATCTCCTGAAAAACCTGGTCCGTGCGGCGCCAGGTTGTTTTCACAGCCATTTATAACAAAGTACAAGCGCGTCAATATATCCTTTTTGAGGGTGTCCAGGTAATACGCGCAAGTTTTCCCCTGGAAAACAATTTTATGGAATACAGGCAATATTTGTGCAAAATCTTCTTTAACTGCTTCCCTGATTCTCTTGCCTGTTGTACTCAGTCCTGAATTATTACTATTTACGCGACCAGCTTTTCTGTCCGATTTTTTCGTCCTTGAGATTGGTAACTTCCAGGTTCAGGCTCTCTGCAGTGGCGCGGACTGAAATTATTACTGCAGAATCCTCCCTGGGGCCTCCTCCAATGACTACCGGAAAGGATCGGTGCTCTGAAGGATCCTCCAGGTAATACTTATGGTAATGGGCCGCTATCTCCAGGTCCAGTCCGGCCCGATTCATAATGTTTCCCCAGCGTTTTTTGTAGGCCGGGAAGAATTTTTTATTCCTGCCCTCGTCTCCCGGAATATGCCCCACCGGAATGTGGGATACAAGGATTCGGAAAGGCGCTGATTTCCATTCTTGTGAATCGATAACTCCAGTAAACCATTGCTCTTCCTGCAGCCGGAAGGTTTCAAAATCAACCAGTCCGCTGTATTCGGGATCAGAGTCATTTTTATCCTCACCGTTATCAAGGACCAGGAACTGAACCGGGCCCCTGCGGAAGGTGTAGAAGAATTCCCCGTTCGGCATGGGCAGATAGCGGTCCATATAGCGGGCAAAATTACCCCGGCATTCATGGTTTCCCCTGATCCAGATTAGAGGATGCTCACTGGCGTATCTACCTGGCAGGTTCAGTATTGCTGCTATGTCTTGCTCCCCTTCAATATGGGAGAGGATGTCTCCGTTGAGCATGACAAACTGCGGATCAAACGAGCTGTTTTCAATTTTCCCCATCAGCCTGTGAATAAGAGGAATGTTTTTGTGGAGATCATTCAGGACCGTGAACCTGAGCTCAGAATCGTCTGAGCCAAGCAGGGTTACAGTGTAGAGCCCGGATTCGATCGTTTCCCCGAAGTTTACCTTGTATGGATCGAATATTTTGATTTCACGGGCCTGGAGACGGTATTCATACTCCTTTTGGGGAGAAAGACCCGATACCGTGATCCTGTGGAAGGTTTCGTTGGCCTCGGCCAGTCCGTGTTGTTGATTGGTTACAATCTTGAAGCTGCCGCTGGATCCTTTTTCCCTGTAACGCAGGGCACAGGCGGCTCGGCGGCTGGTTATGGCCAGAACCTCAAATGAATCCCTGGCAGTCCACTGGACAACCGGGGGAATCAGGAATGAGAAGTCATCTTGTGGGGAGGGAGTTACAAGTGGAGTTTGGAGGTGATTTCCGGCGGCCGGCGGATTTATGATAAATCCGCCGCTGGCAGCAGCCGGAATATAAATGATTCGTTTGAGGCATTCGCGTCGTTCCATAGTTCAATTGTCGATGAACAGATCATAAGAGTAAAGAGGAAATTATTAGCTCTCCTTTCCCGTTCATTAAGCCGAAATCCCATAATCATTAATGGCATACAGGACTGTAATAATAGGACTAAGGTTACAGTTTTGAGAATAGTTTTTTCCACGAATCAGTTTCTGTCCCCAGACAATATTTGCGAGGTATGGTCATGAAGTTTTCGAGTTGCAGGAGCTTAATTATAGTTTTCCTGGTTATACTGTTTGCAGGGGTGAATTCAGTGGGCGAATATCTGAATCCGCCTCCGGAAGTGGCGAAAATACTCGTGAGGAATCCCCTGCCTGAAGTAATGGTTTCACCCGATCTCCGGAATTTGCTTTTGATCCAGAGAGAAGGGATGCCGGGCATAGAGGAACTGAGCCGGCCCTATCTGGCCCTGGCCGGGAGGCGGTTTGTTCCTGATAACCTGGGTCCTGTGGCTGACCGCAGGGGTTCGGTTATCAGGATGACATTTGTACCCATGCGTGGCGGAGACAGAAAGGATGTACAGGTGCCTCCCCTGGTTAATCCCGGCACGCCCGTATTCTCTCCGGACAGCAGGTGGATTGTTTTCCCTGACATGCAGCAGAACGGGATTTCCCTGTGGGTAGCTGAGACGGATACAGGTGAAGCCCGGCTGCTGACAGATTCGAAAATTAATCTGGTAACCGGAACCTTTGAATGGATGCCGGACTCCAGCGGGATCATTTGCCGAACACGGCCCGGTAAGATCGGGAAAGTTCCTGTCGAGAAAAGGATCCCTGATGGCCCGCTGATCCAGGAAAGCGGCAATATTGAAGCCAAGGTCCGCACCTATCAGGACCTGCTTAAAGGGCCTTATGATATTAAGCTGTTTGACTATTACTTTACCTCGCAACTGGTGAGGATCGGTCTGGACGGGCGGCAGGTTTCGATCGGGAAACCTTCAATATTCGCTGATGTTTCCGTTTCACCGAATGGAAAATATCTCCTTGTTACAAGGATTATCAAACCCTATTCATACCTGGTGCCATGGACCTATTTTTCCCGGGAGATCGAGATCTGGGACCTTAAGGGCAAGAAACTGAAAACAGTTGCCAGCCTGAAAAGGGCCGAGGATATTCCAATTGGAGGTGTGCCCACAGGCCCGCGCAGTGTTGGTTGGAGGGATGACAGCCCTGCAACACTGGTCTGGGCCGAAGCCCTGGATGGAGGTGATCCGAAAGCTGAAGTATCATACCGTGACCAGGTAATGATATGGGACGCCCCCTTCCGTGGAAAACCCCGGCAGCTTCTCAGAACTGCCATGCGCTTCCGGAGGATCCTTTGGGGGTCGGGTGACCGGGAGTTTCTCTTTACCTACGACAGGATAAGGCAGTGGACCAGAACCTGGGTCTTTACTGCCAGGAAGAATCAGCTGGTTTCAAATAAATTGCTCTGGGACCGCGATAGCGGAGACGCTTATGGAGATCCCGGGAACCTGGTCATGCGCGCTGACGGCAAAGGACGGTACCTGGTTGGAGACTATGGGGGGAAGGTTCTGCTGAAAGGGGCCGGAAGTTCGCCCCAGGGGGACCACCCCTTTCTGGATGAGTTGGATATCGATTCAGCCGAAACAAGGAGGCTTTATCAGAATACCGGAGACGCTTATGAAAACGTGGTCGCGGTCCTTGACCCGGAAGGAAGGGAGGTCATTACCAGGTATGAAACCATTGCAGATCCCCCGGCTTATTATTTGAGGAATACAGCAACCGGGGACAGGCAGAGTATTGTGGGCTTTGATGATCCGGCCCCGGAATTAAAGGGGATAAGCAAAGAGATAATCAGGTACCAGCGCAATGACGGGATCGAGCTTTCCGGCACGCTGTACCTCCCGCCTGATTATAAGGGCGATGGACCTCTTCCCCTGATCATGTGGGCCTATCCGAGGGAATTTAATAATCCAAGGATTGCCGCCCAGGTCAGGGGTTCAGCTCACAGGTTCCCGGTTATAAGGGGAGCTTCCCATCTTTTTTTCCTCCTGCAGGGATACGCTGTTCTTGATGGTCCGGCCATGCCTGTTGTCGGGGAAAAGGGTAACGACACGTTTGTGGAACAGCTGGTGATGAATGCCAAGGCTGCGGTTGACAAGGTTGTCAGCATGGGTGTCGCCGACAGGAAGCGGATTGGTATCGGCGGACATAGTTACGGAGCGTTTATGACGGCCAACCTGCTGGCCCATTCAGATTTTTTCGCGGCAGGCATAGCCCGCAGCGGTGCCTATAACCGCACCCTGACTCCCTTCGGATTCCAGAACGAAAGGCGGACATTCTGGGAGGCTCCGGAAGTCTACTTTGCCATGTCTCCGTTCATGCACGCCGATCAGATTGATGAGCCGATATTAATGATTCACGGAGAAGCTGACAATAACTCGGGAACATTTCCCATTCAGTCACAGCGGATGTTCCATGCCCTCAAAGGGCTGGGAGGGACAGCGCGGCTTGTTGTCCTGCCCGCGGAATCTCACGGTTACGCGGCCAGGGAATCAAACCTCCACGTGGTTTATGAAATGCTCGACTGGGCTGAACGGTTCGTGAAGGGGAACAAGGAATGACAAAAATAACATAGGGAAAAGGAAGCGAATATATACGATAGTCCTGCCTCCTGCCGACGGCAAGACTGGTGAGAAGGGCTGGAATCCGTTTTCCGGCAATTCTTTTCAAGGTTTGATCCCGCCTGATTCCTTAACATAATTGGAGGTACTATCCTGCCACCAGACATTCGGCCCGTATCTTTTTACCTGGATGGCTGTTCTTTTGAAGCTGGCTCCGTATATCCTGTGGTTGAATTTGGTCGTATCAGTATCTGCCGTCCTCTCTTCCATCCAGGTGCGGTTCACTGGTGAGGGATCAAAGGCGCTGATATGCCTCCACTCCCCCTGGTCCCAGATTTCAACCCAGGTGTGACCCCCGGGAACATCCTTCCACTTGGGAATGGTTGCTATCCTGGCAGGAATTCCAACGGCACGGCAGGCATCGGCCAGCAATATTGAGAGTCCTATGCAGTTGGCGGTGCGGTTTTCAATTATTTCTCCGACACTCCAATTCGAGCGGGATCTGCCCTCGTGATCGAAGGTGAATAAAAGTTGGAGAGGCAGCCAGGACTGAAGCGACAGGACCACTTCACCCGCTGATTTGCATTCATTTACCATCGGGGTGCAAAGGATCAGGAATTCTTTTCTCCAGTTATCCCTTTTTTCCTCCAACTGGGCATAGGGGAGAAGATAGTTCATGAAGATATCTTCAGGGATGTCCGGCATAAAGGGCCAGATATTAAGAACCTCATATGCGAGGTCAATGTTCTCAAGCAAATAGGATGAGTCCAGCTTTCGCAGGTCCGATTCCGGCATATTGACCAGGAGAAAGATGAGAGCATCCAGTTTTTCTCCGTGCAGTGTTAAGAGAGCCTTTTCCAGTTCAGTCCTGTTCCCGCCGGATATAAGCAAGGATAATTTTAATTTCTGCTGTGTTTCCGGGTTTTCAATCCCGGATATGATTGATTCCAGGCTATTGGTAAGCCGGCTCTCTTCAGGGATGCAGAGAGGAAGAAGTTCCCTGGCCTGCTGCTTTAGCTTCATTCCATTCCGGGTTCGGCGTTTTTCAGGGGTGAGGATTGTATCCAGGCAGTATGTAAAAGCTTCTTTTTTATTTCCCTTTTTCAGTTGTGCCGAAGCCAGGGTAAACCGGGGCGTCAGTTTCCAGGGCAGAATATCCAGGGCCTGTCTGGCTGAGGAAATGGACTTGTCAAACTGCCCGGTTTCGAGGTAAAGAGCAGCAAGCGTTGCCAGGGTGGATGGCGAGCATGCGGCTTTCTGAGCCATTTCGTAAACGCGTATGGCGTCCTGTATTTTCCCTTGGCCTGACAGGATGTCGCCAAATTTGTTCAGAGACCAGGGATCTTTTTCCAGCTTGGGAAGAGACTTCCCCAGGGCGGATATTTCTTTTCTGGCATTCTGTCCTTTGGAAACGAGAATTTTTATATTATTGAGTTTTTTCCGTGCCTGGTAACTATCCCAGTTGCTTTTCAGAAAACCGGAGGCCAGCAGGCAAGAGGCCAGGGTGAAGATCAGGATCAAGCATTTTAATATTGGAGTTGCTTTCAAATTCATTTACTTCAGTCATTCTCCCGGAGATCCGTCTTGCCTGATTCATACAGGGAAACAGCAATTCCAAGCGTGTAGATGAAATATGCCCATATCGGAACGACCCTGTATGGTGAGTAGGGTATTGACATCAACAAAAACAATATAAGGGTGCATCCGACGCAGAGTTTAGCCATATTGTTTTTTTCACCTCGTGCTATCCTGGAGAAAAACCTCTTTACTATCGCACGGGTTCCGTTTTGTCTCAAGTGCGGCACCGATTCTCCCTCTGCTCCCTTTATGAGTGTGAATGCCATGTGGAAGATTAGGAACCAAAACGGGAGATAGAGCAGAAGGCCGAAAAGCCCGTTTTCAACAGCCCTTCCCAGGTATTCACTTGTGACCGCGCCTGTATTTCCTGCCAACATCCGGTCGAGTTGGCTGCCATAGCCCGCGGCAAAATACTGGCCCTGGTATTCTGCCTGTCTTGTTGGGATTTCGCCGAATCCGATCCCTGAGAAAGGTTTTTCTGCCAACATAAAGAGTCCGATTTTGACCAGGAGTCCCCGGCCCATGATTGAAAGGGGTCGAAGAGAGTAGATCCAGTAAGACAATGCGACACCGGAAATTACAGTGGTAATACAAAAGGCCATTTTCAATCGGGTCGTTGACTGGTTCCACCCGTCTTTCAACAGAGGCCAGTAGTAGATGGACAATGTCATGGCCAGCGCTAGGGCTACTCCGCAGGCAGCGGTTCTGGAGCTGGTCTGGAAAATCAGCATGGAAAGAATAGCTGCAGCCGATAGAAAAAGCAGCCTGTACATGTAGCCTCTGCCCCGGACTAATGCCTGGGAGATACAAACAGGAATGCCCATTGCCAGCAGCATTCCCAGAAAATTGTAATTACCATAAAAAGAGCCGTAAATGTGAGAGATGCCTTTGATCATCTGGCCGAAACCATGTCCGGCTTCTGAGGCCAGAGGAATTAGAGGAAGCAACAGGAGGTAAACTGAATGATTACGAAGAAGGTGTGAGTGGAGGCTTTTAACCAGCAGGTATAGAAAATAGATGGATAAGTCGGTAAGTATGGGATTGACCGGTTGGAATCCTCGGTTGATCCAGAAGAATGAACCCAGGTGCATAAGGGTGATTAAACCGAAGAGCAGGTCAAAGATTCCGAATTTAAGTTTTTCACCCCTGGAAACTATGAAGTAGAACAGGAATAGGAACGGGGTGGAATAGAGCAAAATGGGAATGAAAAAAGGCTTGTATCCGATGGGATAAAGATGCTGTCCCAGCGATGGCGCAAGAATCCGTAATTTTGCCAGGAAAGCCAGGAGGAAGATAAGAAGGGCCACAGATGCCTTGAGGTGGAATTCTCTTTTCTTAAGGAGAAGTGTAAACGAATCAGGAAGTAACTCAAACATCCGGCAAACCTAAGTTCAAGTGAGTCCGGCTGCCAATCCTGTTTCGGGAATTGAAGCCGGGGGAAAGGGGCGTGGGGGTGAGTCCCGCTACTCCCCTGCCGTATCCCTTCTATAATCCAGTATCCAGTTTTTTCTGAAGGCGGGCCCTGTATTCTGCAATGTCAATCTGGATCTGGGCCACTCCTGATTTCATTGCGGCTTCAGCAACGGCAGCTGATTCCCATACAAAAACCCGGGGATCAAATGGTTTCGGAATTATGTAGTCCGGGCCAAACTCCAGAGCTTCCAGATCGTAAGCTGCCAGGACTGACGCGGGCACATCCTCCCTGGCCAAAGCTGCCAGGGATCGGGCCGCGGCCATTTTCATTTCTTCGTTGATTGTAGTGGCCCTGACATCCAGGGCTCCCCTGAATATGAAAGGAAAGCCGAGGACATTATTGATTTGGTTGGGATAATCTGAGCGGCCGGTGGCCATGATAGCGTCAGGCCTTACTTCCTGGACATCCTCATAGGTTATCTCCGGATTTGGATTGGCCATCGCGAAGATTATCGGGTGATCAGCCATTGAGCGGACCATATCCTTTGAGACGCAGCCTCCTATGGAAAGCCCCAGGAAAATATCCGCACCCTCCATTGCTTCAGCCAGGGTTCTGGCGGGAGTATCCGACGCGAATTGTTCCTTGTCCGGATTCATGTTTTCAGCCCTGCCTTTATAAATGACTCCCTTGCTGTCGCACAGTATTATGTTTTCCTTTTTTACTCCCAGCTGGGCATAGAACTTCGAACAGGATATTCCGCTGGCTCCGGCACCATTTACCACCAGGCGGACATCGGCAAAATCCTTCCCGACCAGTTCCAGGGCATTGATCAGGCCCGCGCCGGCAATGATTGCGGTACCATGCTGATCGTCGTGGAAAACCGGGATATTGAGGGATTTTTTGAGCCTGTTTTCAATCATGAAACATTCAGGGGCCTTGATATCCTCTAGGTTGATTCCTCCAAATGTAGGTTCGAGCAGCTCAACAGTTCGAATTATCTCTTCAGGATCTTCGCTACTTATCTCGAGATCAAACACATCAATATCAGCGAATCTTTTGAAAAGGACGCCTTTGCCTTCCATCACCGGTTTGCCGGCTTCAGGGCCGATATTGCCAAGACCCAGGACCGCGGTTCCATTCGAGACAACTGCCACCAGGTTCCCTTTCGCTGTATATTTGTATACGTCCTCAGGATTATCTTTAATGGCAAGGCAGGGTTCCGCCACTCCGGGGGTGTAAGCCAGGGAAAGGTCCTTCTGGGTAGCACACGGTTTAGTGGCGATTACTTCAATTTTTCCTTTTTTTCCTCTTGAATGATAGTCCAGGGATTCTTCTTTAGTGATCATAGCGTCCTCCTGATATTTTTCAGCCAGATGAAAAACATCGTTTAAACTGTTTGCCGCGATAAAACAACCATCCGGAATCGGTTCCGGAACCTTTTTTTCAATCTTACGCTATCTTCTTAAAATGGACATCTTTTTGCAAACAAATAGATACGGAATGATAGAATATCTTTTTTATTGAAAAGTAAATGAGGAAAGGTCCGAGTCCTTTTCAGTTTTTTGAATCATAAAAAAAGCCCTGTTGCATACGGGCGTCGGAGGAAAATATGAGGTTATTCGTCAGGACACTGATCCCGGTACTCTTGCTGGGAGCGTTGGCTTTAACGGGATGCGTGGGTGATCCTACCGCTGCACTGGTTACAGCCGCCCAGGATGGAGACGCTGAAAAAATAGCATCCATGCTGGGGAAGGATGCGGATATTGAGTTTAAGACGGAAGACGGGAAAACCCCACTTTTGCTTGCCGCGGATGGAGGTCATTCGGCAGCCGTCGCAGCACTGCTTGAAGCAGGCGCGAATATAAATGCCCAGGACAGGTCGGGGCGTACGGCCCTGGCCCTGGCCGCGATGAATGGGAACCAGGAGATAGTCCAGGCCGCCGTTGATAAGGGAGCGGATCTGAATATCCCTGATTTTGACGGTCTCACCCCGCTGATGCATGCCGCTGAAAATGAACTGGTGGAGATCGCCGGATCCCTGGCCAATGCCGGCGCGAATCTTGAAGCCGTTGATGGACAGGGACGAACCGCGTTGATGTGGGCATGTGCCATGGGAAACATGGATATAGTAAATGTTCTCCTTGAAAATGGTGCCG